>DATBYM010000074.1:0-6220 GCA_036513715.1 Terriglobales bacterium | reverse complement strand
CAGATACGCGAATTGCTCGACTCCCTTTATCGCGTGGATTCGGGACGAATCCTGGCAACTCTGATCCGCTTGCTCGGTGATTTTGATCTTGCCGAGGAGGCGATGCACGAAGCCTTTGCGGCTGCGCTGAGCCTGTGGCCGACAAGTGGAGTACCCGGCAACCCGCGACCCTGGTTAATTTCGACGGCCCGATTCAAAGCCATTGATACTCTGCGGCGACGGGCAAGGTTTGATGCGTCGCAAGGCGAGCTCGTGCGATATCTGGAAGCGCAATCGAGTTCGGCGGAAAGCTCCCATGAAGATGACAGCCTTGAGGATGATCGGCTGCGCCTGATTTTTACCTGCTGCCATCCATCTCTTGCGCCGGAAGCGCACGTTGCGCTCACCTTGCGTGAGGTGTGTGGGCTGACAACCGAGGAGATAGCAAAGGCCTTCCTCACCACTCCGCGAACGCTGGCGCAGCGCATCGTGCGCGCAAAGGCGAAGATTCGAGACACACCGATTCGCTACGAAGTGCCGACGCCACAGGAATTGCCGGAGCGACTGGGCGCGGTGCTTCAGGTCATCTATCTGGTCTTTAATGAGGGCTACTCTGCCGCGGCGGGAGCGGAAGTGACTCGAGCCGAGTTAACCGGTGAGGCGATTCGACTGGGCCGGTTACTGCTCGAACTCCAGCCAGAGCCGGAAGTCACTGGGCTGCTTTCCCTGATGTTGCTACACGAATCCCGTCACGCCGCGAGAACATCGCCGACCGGAGAGCTGATTTTGCTGGAGCACCAGGACCGCTCGCTCTGGAACCGGGAGCAGATTGCGGAGGGAGTGACACTGCTGGAGAAAGCCCTCAAGTCCCGCCGCTTCGGTGCCTACACACTGCAGGCTGCGATTGCGGCCGTTCATGCGGAAGCGGAATCAGTGCCTGTGACCGACTGGGGGCAGATTGTTGCGCTTTACGACCGATTGGTACGAATTCAGCCTTCGCCGGTTGTACAGCTAAATCGTGCCGTGGCAATTGCAATGCGCGATGGTCCAGAGGTCGGTCTGAGGCATATCGAAGCGGTGTTGGAGCATGGCGAATTGGCAAATTATTACCTGGCGCATTCCGCCCGTGCCGATATGTACCGCAGGCTCGGCAAGACGGCTGAGGCTCGGTCTGCTTATGAGAAAGCTCTGGCCCTGACCCAACAGGAACCAGAGCGTCAATTCCTGCAAGAGCGGATTCGGCAGTTGAAATGAAATAAAGACTCGTCAGAAGCCGATGCGGATAGGGAGATGACCAGGCGCAAAGCGTAGTTCTAAAGCGCGGAGGACGCAAAATATCTAGGACAAGTTGTCGAATTCCGGTGGGGCCGTTCGTCTATGTAGTGAAGGCAGGGCAAACGCCCGGCCCGAAGACCGTTACAGGAAAAGGAGCACCGCCCCGACGGTTACGACGGGACCCTCCAGGGCGAAGCGATGGTGCGCGATATTGACGTGCTCAACGAGATGGAGGCCGCCGGTGCCAGGTTTTTCGCTGGCGGCCTCGGGCCCGCGAGCAGTGCGAAGTCGCTGCGGGCGCAGCCGGATGGTAAGGTGCGCATCACCTACGGGCCGTACCTGGAGACCAAAGAGCACATAGGCGGTTTTTGGATTCTGGAAGCCGCTAACCTGGACGAGGCATTGGAGTGGGGCGCAAGGCGCCTGTCGGGCGCCGGTCGAGGTGCGCGCGTTTTTCAGGGGGACCCATACTCGATAACAGAACGATGAGCTACGGCTCCTTGAGTGACAGGAAATCAGGAGGAATTGATGAAATACATCTGTTTGGGCTACCTCGAGCCTGGCAAGTTCGAAAACATGTCTGAAAGCGAGCGCTCCACCGTGCTGGACGAGTGTTTTAGCTACAACGACGAACTGCGGAAGAACGGACACTTAGTCGCTGAGGAACCTCTGCAGCCTCCCAACACGGCGGTGACCGTGTCTTGGAAGAACGGAAAGGTTGCAGTGACAGACGGTCCGTACGCGGAAACGAAGGAGCAATTGGGTGGAATTCAGGTGCTTGAAGCGCGCGATCTGAATCACGCAATTCAGCTCATTTCCCGATCGCCGGGAGTGAAGCTGAAGTGCGGAACAATCGAGATACGTCCAGCGGCGGATATAACCGAAATGATCAGGGAGAGCGAGCGACGACGGCGAAAGGATGCCTCGCGATGAGGGCGGCCACAAAGGAAAGAATGATCCGTATTGAGTGATTTACAATGTGGGTGTTTCTATAGGCACGCGTGGTGCTGATAAACGCCGAAACGGAGCGAAACATGTCATTTATTCGCGATCTGAGAGTTGCGTTCCACTCGCTGATGCGCAGCAAAGGGCTTGCGGCCATTGTGATCCTCACGCTGGCGCTTGGCATCGGCGCGAACGCCGCGATTTTCACGCTCGTGCGCGGAGTGCTGCTGAAGCCGCTCGTCAACCGTGACGAGAACCGGCTCGTGTACATCCGCCAGAGCGCCCTCGGCTTGGGAGACGACAACACAACGTTCTCCGTGCCCGAAATCAAGGACATCGAGGGCAGCGTCCACTCCCTGAGCGAGTTCGGCGATTTCTCGCAGATGGACTTTACGATGATCGGACTCGGTGAACCTCGCGGAGTTCGAGGTGGCGTCGTCAGCGGCAACTACTTTGAAGTAATGGGCCTGCGCCCTGTTCTCGGCCGTCTCATCGGACCTCAAGACGACGGTCCCAATGCCGCTGGCGTCATCGTGCTCACGTATCGCTTTTGGTCCACCGTTTACAAAAAAGATCCCAGTGTGATCGGCAAGACCGTTCGCCTCAGCAGCATCGGCGATCGTTCCGCGACCGTGATTGGCGTCCTAGAGCCGTGTGTGCCGTATCCCGCGGACACAGAGATTATCGGCAACATGGTTACGAGCCCGCATCATCTTTCCGCGACGATGGTCACGGGCCGCGTCCATCGCATGACTGAACTTTTCGGTAAGCTTGCCCCCGGCGCCACCCTCGACCAGGCTCGCGCCGAGTTGCGCACCGTCTACGCCACGATGCAAAAAGATCACCAGGACGCTTATCCCGATAGCGGCCGCTTCCGCATCGAGTCGCGTATGCTCCGCGACGAGATTACTTCCGGCGCGCGCACCGTTCTGCTCGTGCTGCTGGCCGCTTCTGGCCTCGTCTTCATCATCGCCTGCTCGAACGTTGCCAACCTGATTCTGGCGCGTACGGTTCGTCGCGAAGGCGAACTGTCGATCCGCGCCGCGCTCGGCGCAAGCACCGGCTCGCTGCGCCGGATGTTGTTAGCCGAAAGCCTTTTACTCTGCTGCGCGGGAGCTGCACTCGGCGTGATCAGCGCGCAGCCGTTGGTCCAAGTCCTGGCTCGATACGCCTCGCGCTTCTCCCTGCGCGCGCTGGATTTGACGGTCGATTCCAGCATCCTTTGGGTGGGAGCGGCGCTGGCAATAATCGCCGCGGTGATTTTGGCATTTGTGCCGCGCCTGCCCTCGGCTAACGCGTCGAACGGCATGAACCTCGCGAGCGGCAGCGTCCGCATCACCAGCAGCACGAGCCGCCGCCAGCGCATCTTCGCCGTCACGCAGATCGCCGCGTCTTTCATGCTGCTGGCGGGCGCAAGTATGTTGATCACGACGCTGATCGCGCTGCAAAAGACCCAGACCGGTGTCGATACGCGCCACGTTCTCGCCGTTGACGTTCCGGCGCTGTCTTACGGAAAAACGCCTCAGCAAGTCCTGGATTTCTACAAGGAATCGATGCGCCGCATCGATGCGCTGCCTGGCGTCACGACCACCGCTTTCAGCACGATTGCGCCATGGCGCGATGCCGACAACTTCGGCCCAGGTCTGCAATTTTCTGCTGATGGCCACGTCTCTGGTAAAGACGATCCTCGCGCGATGTGGCGCACGATCTCTCCCGGCTTTTTCGCCGCGCTCGGCGTGCCCATTCTTGAAGGCCGCGATTTCAATTCGCAAGATGACCAGACTCAAGAGCCCGTCGCTGTCGTCAGCGAGACTCTGGCGCGCCGCATGTTTCCTGCCGGGGATACCGTCGGCCGACATGTCTATTGGACCGACCCTGTGCTCGAATTCATTCCTGGATCCGACGCTGAAAAGGCGCGATTCAAAGGCCCGCATCGCATCATTGGCGTCGTTGCCGACGTGGATGACCTGCATCTGGTTCCGCAGTCCGTCTCTACGATTTATGGCACCTTCGCCGACTCTCAGATGTTTGGCGGTCACCTCTTCATCCACACCACCGCAAATCCTTATTCGCTTGTAACGCCGGTGACGAAAATTATCCGGGATATGTCCGCCGATGAACCGGTTGAGCACGCAGCCACTTTGGAAGACATCCGTGCAAAAGTGCTTGCGCCAGACCGCTTGAACTCGCTGGTCTTTGGCGTGTTCGCGGGGGTCGCCTTGCTGATTGCTGTCGTTGGCGTCGCGGGCGTACTGGCGTTTTCTGTCAGCGCGCGGACACGCGAATTCGGCATCCGCTTGGCGCTTGGGTCACAGCCGGGAAATCTTCTGCGCGGTGTTGTCGCGGAAGGCGTCCTGATGGCTGGCGTTGGAGTTCTGGCGGGCGCGGTGTTCGGGCTCGTCGTTGCGCGCTTGGCAGGCAGTTATTTCGGCGACTTAAGAATGCCGGGCGCATTGCCCGTGATCGTTTCTGCGGCTGTGCTGTTAGGCGCGGCGATCGTCGCTTCGATGATCCCGGCGGCGCGCGCTGCGCACGTCGACGTCATACAAGCGCTTCGCTCGGAATGATTTTCCCGGCCCGCCCAACTCCCCCGTAAGCCGAGGAAATCGTCGAAGTCGAACGGTTCCGGGGGCCCATCATCGAGATTTTCTCTGACCGTCAAGCGGTGGCTAATTGTTCGGCGTCGGTGCTAGCGAGCCACCTTAGCGTTTGATACTGGGTCAAGCCGGCTTCAAGCAACTGTTGCGCTGACCCATTGAGATCGCCGCATGTATCGGACGAGTGGGATTTTTCTTAGGTAAATTGGCAGGCCCCGCCTCGGCATTGATCAAATCGGTCCGATTGCAAGCGAGTGCAGTTTCGAGTCCTCTCTCGGGCAGCATATAAATAGGCAAGTTCCAATGCACCCGTCCAGGCAGGCGGCTGCCATGAGGGTAACTGCAAAGGCGGCGGAGCGGGCGGGACGCCGGCGCTAGCAAAGTCAGAAGCTCAGCTAGTCGGAAGACACTCCCACTTTTTTCAGTTGTGATGCTGCTGGCTTCGCGCTGGCGTTGGACTTGGCGCGTTCGCGATAGTTGTTGCGGGCGTTGCGCCAGTTGACGCTGGGGAGGATCAGGGAGGTGTCGATGCGGTCGCGGTATTTCACGGCGACTTTCAGAAGGGAGTCAAGCATGGTGTCGGAAAGCAAGTGGGGCTGGAGGCCGAGATCAATCAGTTTGGAGTGCTTGGCGTTGTAGTAGTGGTCTTCCGATTCGACGCGCGGGTCTGGAAGGTGGCTGATTTCGACGGCGAGGTTGATTTTCTTGGCGGCAGCCTGGACGATACCGGCGATATCCATGATGGAAAAACTTTCGGTGAATTGATTGTAGACGCGGCACTCGTGGCGCGCGGCGGGATTCTGACAGGCGATTTCGACGCAGCGGACGGTGTCGCGAATGTCGAGAAAGCCGCGGCGCTGGCCGCCTTTACCGTACACGGTGAGGGGATGACCGACGACGGCTTCGACACAGAAGCGATTGAGGACGGTGCCGAAAACCTCGTCGTAATCGAAACGATTGATCAGCGCTTCGTCGAGCGCAACTTCATCGGTGATGGTGCCGTACACCACGCCCTGATTCAGATCGGTGGCGCGCAGGCCCCAGATTTTGCAGGCGAACATGATGTTGTGGCTGTCGTGCACTTTGGAGAGGTGGTAGAAGGAGCCGGGCTGCTTGGGAAATGGGAGAACGTCCTTGCGGCCATTGTGTTCGATGGCGATGTAGCCTTCTTCAATGTCGATATTCGGAGTGCCGTATTCGCCCATGGTGCCGAGTTTGATCAGGTGGCATTCGGGTTGCAGTTCGCGGAGGGCGAAAAGAAGATTCAGCGTGCCGACCACGTTGTTGACCTGGGTGTAGACGGCATGGCCGCGGTCAATCATGGAATAGGGAGCGGAGCGCTGCTCGGCGAAATGGACGACGGCTTCGGGTTGGAAAGTTTTGATTACGTTGCTGAGGAACTCGTAGTCGGTGATGTCGCCGAC
>DATBYM010000073.1:0-207277 GCA_036513715.1 Terriglobales bacterium | reverse complement strand
TCGTCCCAAGCGAGGGCGGACATTTTCCAGTCTCCATCCTTTCGCACAAATTGAATCGTATTCATGCCACGCGTGTCGAAGCGTTCCCCGTGCAGCACTCCCGTCTTGCGGTACGCGAGGAACCGCTGTGCCACATTTCCGTACCGGTCGCGGGTAGAAAATCGATCTGCAGGCGCGACTCCCACAATCAATCGCCAGCCGAGACCAATTCGCACCAGACAGGTGGCGTCGTTTGATTGTTGAGATATGAGCAATTGTGAACAGTCCCGGAATTGCGAGTCACATTAGAATATCGACAATTCCAGGAAGTCAAACTGGTGACTGAGGGGGTTCTTGCCCTGCTTGTTGAGATGAAGCTGAGGGACTCAAAATTATGAGCCACGAACTTTGTCGCAAAGCCTGTCGAGTTCTTCTGTGCCCCTCGCTGTGTCTTTCGGTCGCGGTCGCTTTTGCCGCCGGCCAGGTGAGCCAGCAGGCTGCTGGTAAGAACGCCCAGTCCGCCAGCGCACCTACGGCCGTTGCGTCTTCTCCCGAAACTTCCAACTATGTGGGAGCCGAGACCTGCAAAACCTGTCACGAGGAAATTTATAACGCTTGGGCGAAAACGCCGCATTGGAAGACCACACTGAACACAAAGGGTGGTCCCTCGAAGCAAGGTTGCGAAGGTTGCCATGGTCCCGGAGCCGATCACGTGGCCGGCGGCGGCGACAAAACCAAGATATTCGTGTTCGAGGGAAAGTCGCGGCAGGAGACTAGCGCTCGCTGCCTGACCTGCCATGGCGAAGCACACGAGCAATCGCATTTCGCCGAATCCGCTCACTCCAGCAGCGATGTGGGATGTCTCGACTGCCACTCGCCCCATCATGCCAAAGAAAAAGAGTTCCTGCTGGCTCAGGAGCAACCCCAGTTGTGTTACGGATGCCACATCTCCGCCAAAGCAGACTTTGCCAAACCTTATCACCATCGCGTCAACGAGGGCTTGGTGCAATGCGTTGACTGCCACAACCCGCATGGCACAGCAACCGTACGGCAGCTACGGAGTCTGCCGAGCGGCGATGCTATTTGCTACAGGTGCCACGTCGATAAGCAGGGTCCTTTCGTCTACGAACATGTGCCTGTGAAGACTGAGGGCTGCAGCAGTTGCCATTCGCCCCACGGATCCACGAATCCGAAGCTGCTCAATGTGATGCCGGTAAACATGCTCTGTCTGCAGTGCCACACGTTCTCGACCACGTTAACAGCCGGTGGGCCAATCGGTCCCGCGCACAATCAGTCGGCGAAGTATCAGGCCTGCACCATGTGCCACACCCAGATTCATGGCTCCAATTTCAGCGATGTGTTTTTCAAGTAGGGAGTACCGATGGAGCCGATAAGAAAACTCGCCCTGCAAACTTCGCTAGCGGCGAGATGGGCGCGTCTGCGCCCGCAGACCGAGAGCAACTCGGCGGCCATCCGGCGTCGATGCAAGCGTCGAATCGCAACGGCTATTGCGGGGCTTTTGTGCGCAATTGCCATGATTGTTTGGTCATCGGAAGCGCTCTTCGCCCAGACTCCCGCCGCGAGTCCGTCGCCACCCCCGCCCGCTGAACCCGATGGCATAACCAGCGGCGGATACCAGATTCACTCCTCCATCGAACTGGGCTTCCGCTCCACCGACGTGACCGGAAGCGGCGATATGTACGACACGCTGGTAAATCTACAAACCGGACCGCGAGTACTGGACCAGACGCTTACGATGCAGTCGGTTGATCACCAGGGCTTGCTGTTCGACAATCTTTACCTCAACAGCGTGGGATGGGGAGGCGACCCGAACAACTACCTTCGCCTGCGCGCGGACAAGAACAAGTGGTACAACCTGCAAAGCAGTTTTCGTCGCGATCAGTATTTTTCTGACTACGACTTGCTCGCGAATCCACTGAATCCGCCTCCCCCACCTGCTCCCGGGGGCTCAACTCCCTCCATCCCAATACTCGACTCGCCGCACCTGTTCGATACCACGCGACGCATGAGCGACATCGATCTCACGCTGCTCCCGCAGTCCCGAGTCAGCTTTCGCTTGGGGTTTTCGCATAACAACATGACCGGACCTTCGTACAGCAGCATCCACGAGGGCACGGAAGCTTCGCTCCTGCAGGTCTGGAACACAACCATGAACTCCTACCGCCTAGGGGTTGACTTTAGAATCGCGCTGCGAACCGTCCTCAGCTACGACCAATTTCTCGATTACTACAAGGGGGATACAGACTACCAACTGAATCCCATCAATGAGGCGCTGTTGCCCACAACGCCGGTAAGCTCCGTTTCGTTGGGCTTGTCCATTGACACGGTGAACAAGGAGCCCTGCGCCGTGCCGACCGGGCAAAGCAGTCTGATCAATTCCGGCGGGTTCCTCACCAATACCACATGCAGCGCGTATTTCAGCTACGCGCGGAATCAGAGGATTCGCACCTCCACGCCCACCGAGCGCATCAGCTTGCGCAGCAATTACTTCCGGAAGTTAGAGGTGGTCGGTTCTTACTCCTATAGTTCCGCGGTTTCGAGTACGCCGTTGGGCGAATCTTTCAGCGGCCTGATCACGCGCACCAACACCCGTGCGTTTCTCGGTACTGGGGAAGCCGACGCCAATCGAATTTCGGACGTCCTCGATCTCGGGGCGACCGTGCATCTCACCACACATCTGCGGGTCATCGAGAAGTTCTATTTTTGGGCCTACCGCATCCCACAGAGTGGCAATTTCAACGAAGTCGACAGTGATTGTCCAGCCACCACGCCGCCGACACCGTGCACACTGCTGACTCCGCTGAGCGCGACCACGCCCACGGCGATCCCCACCGTTATCCAGTCATCCTTCAACCAGACCTGGACGAGGAATCAGACCGAACTGGCCTGGGACATTTCGAAAAAAACCGGGGCACGGGTCGGCTACCGTTATGGCGACCGGGAGTTCAACCACTTCAACGATTTTCTCCCCGGCGACTTGGACCATTTCGTGGGATTGGAGAAAACCGCGCTAATCGGATTCTGGGCACGGCCCACCCACACCTTGCGATTGAACTTCGATCTGGAGCACACGAACTACAACGCCGTATTCGTCCGCCTGTCGCCGCGCAAGGACGCGCGCTATCGCTTCCAGACGACCTATTCGCCGCGCCCGTGGGCGACCCTGGGCGGCTCCATCAATATCCGGCAAGAATCCAATGGCGACGCACAAACCCAATACATGGGCCACAACCAAAACTACGGGTTGACCGCGTCGCTCGCGCCGCGCGAACGCTTCGGGCTGGATCTCGCATACAACTTCAATAGCGTGATTCAGAACGCCATCATCTGCTTCAACGACACGCCGCCAACCGGAGTAGTTCTTCCCTTCGTGAACGGTGCAAATAACAATAATTGTGGCGGGAACGATACCGCCAACAACCTTATGGCCAACTCGTACTACACCAACCACACGAATTTCGGAGTGGCCACCGTCAGGTTCAAGCCCGCCAAGCGAGTGCTGGCGAACATCGGCTATAGCATCTCCAGTGTTGACGGCAGCGTGCCGCAGTTTAACATTCTGCAGCCTCTCGGCACGGTGCAGTACAAGTATCAGCAGCCTGTAGCCAACCTGACCGTGGATATTGGCCATAAGCTCGCCTACAACATGGGTTGGAATTATTACCAGTATGGGGAAGGTTCGTTTGTCGGCCCGACAGCGCCCCGTTATTTTCACTCCAACTCGGTGACCGAGTCTCTGCGTTATTCATTCTGATGCTCTCGTTTTCAGGGCTGGGCCAAAACAGAGATGTATCGTAAGAACGCTTTCAGAGTTATTGCAGTCAGCAAATTGAGGACGGGAATACAAATACCGAATCGAATGGAGCTTAAAGATGAAAACAAGCAGAGTGCGGGCGTTCGCCACGGTGACTGTGATTTCTCTCGGGTTTGTTGTCTCGTTGTCGGCTCAAGCGCAGAACGCGTCGGAAACGCTCTACAAATCAAAGTGTGCCATGTGCCATGGCGCTGACGGGACCGGTTCGGCGACGGGGAAGAAAATGGGCGCCCACGATTTCACTACGGTCGAGGTGCAGGGAGTGTCCGATGCGGAACTCTCTACTATCATTACGAACGGCAAGAACAAGATGCCCGCGTACGGGAAGTCTTTGAAAGCGGATGACATTAAGGGCTTGGTGGCTTATATCCGCACCCTGAAAAAGTAGTGGCAATGTGAAGAATTCGTTCAAGGCGAATACGATCTGCCGCGCGGCAGAACCTGCGTGCGCGCCGAGCGTGCATAGAAACTAGGTAAGGAGAGGCGCTCTTTTCAAAGTGAATCTGCGAGACCGCTTCCGCGGCTGGTTGCAGCCCATCTATTTTCTGGGCCAGGATCCCATCTCGCTCACCGGTGCGGTGATTACCACGAGCACTGCGCTGACGACGATCGCCTTCTGGTTCTATGAGATATTACTGCCGGGACCGCCGCATCCCTATATCGGTATCCTGGTCTTTCTCACACTCCCAGCCATTTTTGTACTAGGCCTCCTGCTGATTCCACTTGGTATCTGGCTCAGGTGGCGCAGTCTGCGCGGAAGTGGGCGTCTGCCGGTAGTTTTCCCCGCAGTTGACTTGCGCTTGCCCGTGGTTCGACGCACCTTGGAGTGGGTGGCTCTGGCCACGGGACTCAATCTCTTTATTATTGGCACCGCATCCTACCGTGGCGTGGAGTACATGGATTCGTCGAATTTCTGCGGAACGACTTGTCACGTCATGCTTCCGGAGAATACCGCGTACCACGTTTCCCCGCATGCGCACGTGGCTTGCGTGGACTGCCACATTGGCCCTGGACTGCCTTGGATGATGCGAGCCAAAGTGACCGGCATGCGGCAGGTCTTTATGGTCGCCACTCATACGTATCCGCGGCCCATCCCTTCGCCGGTAAAGGACCTCCGTCCGGCCAGCCAAACCTGCGAACAGTGTCACTGGCCCGGCCGTTTCGTAGGCGACAAATTGCTGGTTCGCACCAGCTACACGGAAGATGAAAAAAACACACCGCAGACAGACGTCGTGGTGCTGAAGGTGGGAGGAAGCAATGGTCAGGGAGTGAGCGGAATCCACGGGCACCATCGAGCTGACGCGGCTCGTATCCGCTACGTTTCAACCGACCCCCAGCGGCAGACGATTCCGGCCGTTTACTACACCGACGATAAAGGAAAGACCACCGAATTCATTTCCAGTGATGCCGTGCCAACTCAAAAGCAGTTGGACCAGGGAGAGCATCGCGTGATGGATTGCCTGGATTGCCACAACCGGCCCGCGCATGTTGCGGACCTGCCGGAAAACGCGGTGGACAAACAAATGTCGATTGGGCGCATCAGCCCGGATCTTCCGTACATCAGGAAGAAAGCGGTCGAGGTACTTAAGGTGAATTACAGCACTCGCGAAGTGGGCGAGCGGAGCATCACCAGCGAGATCACCAAGTTTTATCAGAGCAACTATCCCGAAATCGATGGAGCGCGGGGGGCCGCGGTGAAGCAGGCTGCCCAAGAAGTGGCGAATATCTACCTGCGAAACATCTTTCCAGACATGCGTGTGACCTGGGGTACACACCCAAACAACCTCGGGCACAGTGACTCCCCGGGTTGTTTCCGCTGCCACGATGGCACCCACACCAGCGCCGATGGCCAGACCATCACCAATGACTGTTCCGCTTGCCATCAAATTGTCGCATCGGGAGAAAACAATCCCAAGATCCTGACGGATCTAGGAACGAAATAGGAGCGGCAACTGGAGTCTGCCGAGAATGAACGACGCGCGCCATACACGCTGGGGCGGGCGAGACTGCTCACTCTTGCTCAGAAAATGAGAGAGCGTACGGTGGTTTAGCTCAGGTCCGTGGCCAGGTCTTCGGCGATGCAAAGCGCGTAAGGGAAAGACCACCGCAACAAATCGAAGATCTGAAACGCTGGAGCTGCCACTCTCCAGGGGGCTCGAGGCCGAGATCCAATCGAGCGCGTCAGACGCAAGAATGCGGTCCGTGAACGATTACTTCGATCCGTTAGTGCGATTCGCGAGGGATTTCGTCGCCGCGACAACCGATCAGGAAATCAAGATCGGCGCCGGTGTTGGCTTGCATCACCCGCTCTCTATAGAGTTGCTGATAGCCGCCTTTCATCGTGAGGGCGGGAGGTTGCCATGACTTCAGGCGGCGATGCAGCTCATCCTGCGATACTTCGAGGTGTATCGTGCGGGCATCTACGTCTAATGCGATGAGGTCGCCGTCGTGCACCGCCGCGAGATTTCCGCCTACTGCTGCTTCGGGACAAACGTGGAGCACGACGGTTCCGTAGGCAGTTCCGCTCATGCGCGCATCGGAGATGCGCACCATGTCGGTGATGCCGCGCTTGAGCAGCTTGGCCGGCAGACTCATGTTGCCTACTTCAGCCATTCCGGGATAACCCTTGGGGCCGCAATTTTTCAAAACCAAAATGCAGTTCTCGTCGACCTCGAGGTCGGGATGGTCGATGCGTTCCTTGTAGTGCTCGATATTCTCGAATACTACGGCGCGGCCACGATGTTGCATAAGATGCGGAGAAGCAGCGGAGGGCTTGAGCACAGCCCCATCCGGCGCCAGATTGCCGCGCAGGACGGCGATGCCGCCATGCTCGACGAGAGGGTTTTCCAGTGGGCGAATTACTTCGGGGTTCCAATTGGGAGCGGTCTGGCAATTCTGCCAGATGGTTTTGCCGTTGACGGTCAGAGCATCGCGATGAATCAGTTTGCGCTGATCGAGCGCGCGAATCACCGCGGGTAGTCCACCGGCGTAATAAAAATCCTCCATCAGATAGCGGCCGGAGGGCATTAGATCGACGAGCGTCGGGACGTCGCGGCCGAAGCGATCCCAATCGTCGAGAGTAACTTTTAGGCCGACGCGCCCGGCGATCGCGAGAAGGTGAATGACCGCATTGGTCGAACCGCCCACCGCGCCGTTGACGACGATCGCGTTCTCAAAAGCGTTTCGCGTCAGAATCTGGGCGATTCGAAGATCATCGCGCACCATTTCGACGATGCGGCGTCCCGCCGTGTGGGCCAGCACATAGCGGCGAGAATCGACGGCGGGGATGGCGGCATTTTGAGGGAGTGCGAGGCCTAGAGACTCGACCATGCACGCCATTGTCGAGGCCGTTCCCATGGTCATGCAATGGCCGGCGGAGCGCGACATGCAGGCTTCGGCTTCCATGAAATCTTGCGAACTCAAAGTGCCAGCTAGGAGTTCTTCATTGAAACGCCATACACCGGTTCCCGAACCGATGTCCTGGCCGCGGTACTTGCCATTGAGCATGGGGCCGCCAGAGACGACCAAGGCGGGCACGTTGCAACTTGCGGCTCCCATGACCAGCGAGGGTGTCGTCTTGTCGCAGCCACATAACAGAACGACGCCGTCGATCGGGTTGGCGCGGATCGACTCTTCGACGTCCATGCTCACCAGATTTCGAAATAGCATGGCGGTGGGACGCATGTTGGTTTCGCCCATCGACATCACCGGAAATTCGAGCGGGAAACCGCCAGCTTCCCAGACGCCACGTTTGGCGTGCTCGGCAATTTGGCGAAAATGGGCGTTGCAGGGCGTGAGCTCCGACCAGGTATTGCAGATGCCGATGACTGGCCGTCCGTCGAACACGTGGTCGGGTAGCCCCTGGTTGCGCATCCAGCTGCGGTGCACGAAGCCGTCTTTGTCTGTCTTGGCGAACCACGCGGCTGAGCGATATGTGCGCTTTTCGTCGGACTTGGAATCGGACATGGAATTCGAGATCCCCTCTGGATGACTTTACGCCGTTCGGCCTCTTGCATCCTATTTCGAGTGCGCTGAATGCAAGAATGTCGGACTGACATTGAGAATGTTAACAACAGTGTTGACATTCAACAAACCACAATGAATAATCTTCGCGGCACAGGTAACCCACTCATGCATCGCCGATGTCAAGGCCCTCTCGGAGTAAATCACTTGGAACATTTCTCGCGATACTTGGTATGGGCAATCTGCCTGCTCGTTTTGCTGGCGAACTGCGCCACGGCGGCGGATGTTGACGCAGGGCAAGACGAGCCGGCCGGTGTTCCCCAAAACAACCAGTGGCTCAAAGAACATCTGCTCAGCAATCATGCAAAACTGCCGTTCTCGTTCGTCTATAACAGGCAGGGATCGGGTGCGTTGCTGCAAGATTGGCCGAAGAAAACGGAGAGCCAGCGACTCGACAACGCTCGCATAGAACATATCGTAACTTGGATCGATCCGAAGTCCGGGTTGCAGTTCCGCGTGGAGGCGTTGGAGTTTGCGAACTCTGCGGTGGTCGAATGGACAGCGTATTTCAGGAATGACGGCAGGCTCGACTCGCCGATCCTCGAAGATGTCGAGCCGCTGGATCTGTCATTTGCGGTCACTGGAAACATCATTCCGACAATTCTCTATTCCAAGGGATGCGGCGGCATGGATACGTATGCGCTCGTGAAGAAGCCGCTGAATCAGCTCGAATCGTTTCAGATTTCCAGTGAAAGCGGCGGCAAGACGAGCGAGGCGATACCATTCTTCGATATTCTCACGAGCGGCGGCGGACTAATCGGGGCCGTAGGATGGCCGGGCAAATGGGCCATTAACTTCTCGCAGCCGACCGAGTCCGCGATTGCGATCACCGCCGGAATGGAAACAACGCATCTGTCGCTGCATCCGGGCGAGGAGATTCGAACGCCGGAAATCCTGCTGTTGCCATGGCAAGGGGACGATATCGACGCGCACAATATTTTGCGGCGCCACATTCTGAAATATCACACGCCGCAATATGACGGGAAGCCAGTGGTTCTGCCCGTTTCCTTCACGGGATGGGGCGGAATGAAAACCTCCACCGGCCTGCGCCTGATCGATCAGATCGCGAAAGAGAAGATTGGATTTGAGAACTTCTGGATGGATGCCGGATGGTATGGAGCGGACCGTCCCGTCGATGAATTTCAGATATTTGGAAAAGAAGATTGGTTTTTGCACGCTGGAAATTGGCGAGTCAATCAGATTCCTCATCCTGATGGAGGTCTTAGACCCATCAGCGATGCAGCGCATGCTAAGGGAATGAAGTTCCTGCTGTGGTTTGAACCGGAACGCGCAGTCGTTGGAACACCGCTCACCATCGCCCATCCCGATTGGTTTATCGGAGAAGTCACCACTCATTTTGAAGGCAACACCGCGCGCCCGCTGGTGAAGTTCCGGTTATTTGACTTCGGCAATCCCGCCGCCCGTCAATACATGATCGATTCCATGTCGGAACTCATCGACCAACAGGGCATAGACATTTTCCGCCAGGATTGCAACTTTGGTCTCGCTCCTTTCTGGGACAAGAATGATGCAAGCGATCGCCAGGGGATCACTCAAATACGCTACGTGGAAGGCCTGCTGGAATTTTGGGACGGGCTGCGGCGCAAGCATCCACAACTGATTCTTGACATCGTCCAGCGCGGAGACCTGGAGACGATTTCGCGCGCCGTCGATCTCAGTCGCGCAGATTATCCCGTGTCGCCAGATGCGGATCCGATCGGCGCGCAGGTCAGTACCGAAGGCCTCGCCTATTGGCGGCCCCATTTTGGCACGATATTTCAGATTCGACCGCGCGATACCTATCACTTCCGAAGTGGTTTCGCTCCGGGATTGGGTTTCGCTCTTTTCAACGGCGCTGGCTATCCGAACCAGGTCGGCAAGTTTATCCCACCTGATTTTCCCTTTGACTGGATGCGCGACATGGTCGCGCAACTCAAACTCGTGCGGCCTTATTATTATGGCGACTACTATCCTTTATTGCCCTGCAGCGCCGACTCCGATTGCGGCACGGACCCGCGCCAGGAGCGCAGCGCCGCGTTCGAGTGGGCAGCGTGGCAATTCAATCGCCCTGAAGACGAAGATGGAATGGTGCAGGTTTTTCGGCGGGATCACGCGGAAGAGGCGGCAAAAGATCTTCGCTTGCGGGGGCTTGATGCAGCGGCGACTTATGAGGTTACGAATCTCGATTCGAAAACGCCGACTACCGTTTCAGGAAGCGAATTGATGCAACGCGGATTGCACGTGGAGCTTACGGAGAAGCGAGCAGCCGCGGTCATTCTTTATAAGAAAGTTCGCTAGATTATCGGAAACGCCAGCCTATTCAGTGACGACTTTCTGGTTTTGTTGTCCGAGGCCCCGAATACTTAACTTCATGCGATTGCCCGCGCGCAGGTAAACGGGCGGCTTTCGTCCAAGGCCGACGCCGGGAGGCGTACCCGTAGAAACAATGTCGCCGGTTTGCAAACTCATAAATCGGCTCACGTAACTGATCAGAGACGCCACTCCAAAAATCATGGTCTTAGTCGATCCGTCTTGATAACGGTGATCGTCGACTTCGAGCCACATGTCGAGATCCTGCGGATCGGGAACCTCGTCGGGAGTTACGAGCCACGGGCCAATCGGACCGAAAGTGTCTGCGCTCTTGCCCTTCACCCACTGGCCGGTGCCATCGATTTGAAAAGCACGTTCGGAAACATCATTGACCACGCAGTAGCCGGCAACATGCGAAAGTGCGTCCGCTTCTGCGATGTACTTGCCTGGCTTGCCGATCACCACGCCGAGTTCAACCTCCCAGTCCATCTTCGTCGAGCCGCGGGGGATGACGACATCGTCGTCAGGGCCGCAGATGGCAGAGGTTGCCTTCATGAAGATGACGGGCTCGGCGGGGATCGGCATTCCGGCCTCTTTCGCGTGATCGGAATAGTTCAAGCCAATGCAGACGAACTTGCCGACGCTGCTTACGCAGGGACCGAGTCGCGACTTTCCCGGAACGACGGGCAAGCGAGTGACGTCGGTGTGCCGCAGTTTTTGAATCGACTCGGGCAGCAAGGACTCACCGGCGAGATCGGGAATCATCCCAGACAGATCGCGAATCTGTCCATCGTCAGCTAAAAGGCCCGGCTTCTCCCGGCCTGGTAAACCGTAGCGCAGCAATTTCATTTTTTCTCCGAGGACTTCGTAAGAGGTCGCTAAAGTGTAAAGCCGCCATCAATAATGTGTGTCTGCCCAGTAGTGTAACTGGATTCATCCGACGCGAGGTAAACAGCCAGGGCTGCAATTTCTTCGGGCCGGCCAATTCGCCCCATCGGTTGACGCGCCACAAACTCGGAGCGGGCCTTCTCCACGTTGCCCTGCGCAGCAATTCGTTCTTCCAGCGAAGGCGACTGCACCGTGCCCGGACAAATCGCATTGCAACGAACGCCGCTGCGAATGAAATCGACGGCGATTGCCTTCGTCAGCCCAATCACCGCCGCCTTCGTGCTCCCATAAACGAATCGATTTGGCGCCGCTCTAATGCTCGACGCGGCCGACGACATATTAATGATGCTGCCTTTCCCCGCTTTGAGCATGGCCGGCAAAAAGGCGCGACAGGTGCGATACATGGATTTAACGTTAAGATCGAAAGAGAAATCCCAGTCTTGCCCTGAACAATCGAGAATGTTTCCGTGATGAACGTAGCCGGCGCAATTGAACAACACATCAAGCGCGCCAACCTCGGCGGCGCAGTTTGCAATGTCTTGCTCGTCGCGGACGTCCAGCCAGCGAGTGCGGATGTTGGGACGCTCATGACTGAGGGCCGCCAGCAACTGGTCGTTGATATCGGTGGCCCATACCGTAGCGCCTTCGTCGGCAAACGCGATCGTCGTAGCGCGTCCAATGCCCTGCCCCGCAGCCGTAGCTAGCGCAATTTTCCCCGCAAGTCTTCCGCTCATTTTAAAAGCCTCAATCGCACGGGATTAAGATCAACAATTTAATCAGAGATCACGCGACCCGCGTTGAATTTTGTTGTGGTGAATCGTGCCCTCGGCTGTGGTAGGCTAGTGGACGCACTGGGCTTATGTCAACACTATTGTTAACACAAATATTGTCGATCCAGAATTCTAAAAGGAGGCTCAGTATGTGGCGAATCGCCGCCATCGTTATGTTCCTTGGCCTGGTAGCACAGGCCCAAACCACCTTCGACTTGTCCGCTGATTTCTCTCTTCAGGAGAATCCCGACAAGGTTTGGCAGTACGGCTATTCTGAAATCAACTCTCTGGCACCTGACCAGTTTCGATTCGACAAGTATTGTGATGGGGGCAGTCCGATTGGGTTCTGGCATCCCGATGCCAGTAAAGGCCCGGGCCCGGGTTATTACCCCTACGTCGCTTATAACACCACGAAGCAGTCACAAGCTTGGCCTTCACCCAATGGCTGGGTCGTGCGCGGCGGCGAGGTCGCCATGGAGGCAAGTAATAGCGGCCAATACAGTCTGGTTCGCTTCGTGGCGCCCGTGGCAGGCACCTACAAGATAAGCGCTCAATTCGCAGGCGTCCACGTATGGTCTACGACGGATGTGCATGTGCTGCACAATGGCACGTCCCTCTTTGATGCCGACATCGACGGCTACGGAGGAGACCCGGCATTCCGCAAGGTGCAGGGGGCGAGCCCTACGGCGGCGTATTCAGGTCGGATCGAAATGAAAGCTCACGACACCGTCACATTTGCTGTTGGGTATGGTAAGAACAAGACGAATTCCGGCGACACGACCGGCCTCTTCGCCCGAGTTGTACTGCTCACGGGCGCGGAAAGCGGCCAGCGATGATCATAATTTCAGATCGAGACTAGTCAATCCATGGAATTGGACATCGAGAACCTTGATGCGCTGCGGTGTTATCTCAGCGTGCGCGGATTCGTAAAGCTGGGCGAGACAATTTCGTTGGAAAAGCTTGGGGGCGGGGTTTCGAATCGAACGGTGAGATTGGCCTGGGCGGATGGACACGGCTGGGTCTTGAAACAAGCGCTGTCGAAATTGCGAGTCAACGTAGACTGGTTCAGCAGCCCCGAAAGAATAGCGGTTGAAGCGCGAGCGCTGCGCTGGCTTAATCGCTCGGCGCCCTCGGGAACGACTCCAGCTTTTGTTTTTGAAGACCTGGAAAATCACTTAATGGGCATGGAGGCGATTCCCGCAGGACACGAAAATTGGAAATCGGTACTGCTGTCGGGAAAGATTGTTTCCGACCATTTTGAGCAATTCGGATTGCTTCTCGGCACAATCCATCGACGGTCGTCAGGGTGTCGGGCAGAAGTGGCCCGGGAGTTTGCGGACACGACCTACTTCGAGAGCCTTCGGCTCGAACCTTATTATCTATACGCCGCCCACAACGTTATGGCGGCCGCCGAATTTTTGAACGCGCTGGCGCGGGAAACGCTGCGGCACAAAGACAGTTTGGTGCACGGTGATTTCAGTCCAAAGAACACTCTGATTTACCGAAGCAAGTTAATTCTGCTCGACTATGAAGTCGTTCACTTCGGAGACCCGGCCTTTGACGTGGGATTTGCTTTGACACATTTTCTTAGCAAGGCTCATCACTTGCCGCCGGTGCGGGATCGTCTGGCCCGTGCCGCCGAGTTGTTCTGGCAGGCGTATTACGACGAGGTCATGCAGATTGACTGGGCCGAACTCGTGGAAGCCCGAGTGGTGCGTCACACGCTTGGATGCTTGCTGGCACGAGTGGTGGGCAAATCTCCACTCGAATACCTGACGTCATCGGAACGAGCGCGGCAACATGATGTCGTCCTGAAGCTGATGAGGGAGCCTCCGGATAACATTCCTGATTTGATTGCTGAATTTGTGAACAAGATTGAAACCTATGCCGAAAATTGAGCGACTCTCCGGCCGAGAAATTCTCGACAGCCGCGGCCGGCCCACTGTGCTGGCAACCTGCGTGTTGGAAGGCGGGATCTCTGCATCGGCTTCCGTGCCCTCCGGAGCATCGACCGGAAGCGCGGAGGCGCGTGAACTGCGCGATGGAAATCCAAAGAGGTATCAGGGTTTGGGATGCCGGTTGGCGGCGGCAAATGTAGGCGGCGCCCTTCAGGATGCGCTGGCCGGCGGCGTCTTTGCCGACCAGGAAGCCTTGGACCGAACCATGATTGCGCTCGACGGAACGGCGACAAAGTCGAACATCGGCGCGAATGCAATCCTTGCGGTTTCGGTTGCCTTTGCGCGGGCTTGCGCAATCGAACGTGGCGTTCCTCTCTACCAGCATTTCGCCAGCATGTTGGGGGTTTCGGCGAATACTCTGCCTCGGTTGACCATCAATCTTTTTAGCGGCGGGAAACATGCGGGGCAACAGGTGTCGGTCCAGGATGTCCTGATCATACCGATGTCCGGGCGAACCATCGATGAGGTTCTGGTTGCGGCATCCGATGTCTATCAGGCGGCAGCGGATCTTATTTTACGGAAATATGGGATGCGGCTGCTTACCGCTGATGAAGGTGGCCTTGCGCCTCCTTGCGCGTCTGCGGAAGAGATGCTCGGTTTGGCGCTAGAAGCGATTGAGTTGGCGGGCTATCGTCCGGGCGAAGATATTTTTCTTGGCGTCGATGTTGCGGCGTCGCATTTTTACCAGGACGGGCGCTATCAGAAAGACGGAGAGATTTTAGATAGCGCCGCAATGATTCAGGCCATTGCGGGGTGGCTCGAGCGCTATCCGATCTTGAGCGTCGAAGATGGGCTCGCGGAAAATGACTGGCAGAACTGGCCGGAACTACGTCGAGCTATCGCTGGGCGGGCGCTGACGCTGGGAGATGATCTACTGTGTACGAACCCCGACCGGATACGGCGCGCGATTGGAGCGAATGCTTGCGACGCGTTGCTACTGAAGGTGAATCAGATCGGAACCCTGACAGAATCGCTTGAGGCGCACCAGCAAGCGCGATCTGCGCGGTGGTCAGTCACGCTGAGCGTTCGCAGCGGGGAGACGGAAGACAACTGGGCGGCCGATCTGGCGGTCGGATGGCGCGCGGACCAATTCAAAAACGGATCGATTCGACAATCTGAACGACTGGCTAAGTACAACCGTTTGCTCGAAATCGAGGAGGCTACGAGATGGCCAGTTGCGGCATGGCCGCGACGCGGTTGAATTCCCCGGAACTGGACCAACTGACAGATGGAGCCGGTGTAAGGATGGAGCCTTTACTTTGACCGCGCGTCCGAGGGTGAGCCGAATCTTATTCCGCCGTGTTGTCATTACCCAATTGTTAATCATCATCGCGACAGCTTCGCTGCTGGGCGCGCCGAGTAATCTCGAAAGCAACAACCTTCAGAGCAAAGATGGCTATGTGCGGCGCGAAGGTGATCAATGGATCATGGGTACATCGCTTGTCGAAAAACGGATCGGCTTCGAGGGCGGGAGATTGTTGGCGCTATCGTTACGCAACCGGCTGTCTGGGCGGGAATATCTTGATGGAAAACACGGGTCGGCTGAAATCCGGTTCTCTGCCAATGGGCGGGACGTTAGCGCGCCGGGCTGGCAATGGAAGCTGGGCGACGGGCATGTTGCCGTGGGTGCTCAAGGTGAGCTGCAGCTCGACGTTGACCTGGAATCGGCGGGCATACGAGCAACCAAGCATTACGTCATTTACCCGGGGACTGCCGTAATTCGCCAATGGATCACGATTGAGAACTCCTCCGAGAGTTCGGTACGCCTGGAACATGTTGAATTTCTGCACTCGCGAGTGCAGAGTGCGATCGCGCGGAATTTTCAATTCAACTATTTGACCGGCGGCGGGAATTACAACGGCAGCCAGCTTCTCAAGAGCGAGTCGATGAACGCGGGGTATCAGCGAACGCTCGATTCGAATGGTGGTATTCAGCCGGGGAACTACAGCAGTTATCTGCCGCTTGTGTTTCTGCTCGATCGCAGCGTCGGCCTTAATGACAACGAAGGCCTGGCCGTAGGTTGGGATTATCTCGGCCACTGGCGTTTCGAGATCGCAGCTCAACAGGGTTCACCGCTCGAAATGAGTCTTGAATTAGCCGGATTTGAAAAAGGCCTAGCTCCCGGCGCGCGCATCGAAACTCCGAAAGCTTTCATGGCGCCATTTTCCGGTGGAGTCGACGAACTTGGAAATCAACTGCTCGATTGGCAATATGCGTACTTGTGGGAATACACCAATCCGGAATATTTCGCCAAGACGCGCTGGGCGGTCGATTGGCCCGATCCCTGGGTTGGTGACGGGGGCACGCCGAGCGCCGATAACTGGGGGCGACGATTGGCGCTTGACCTTCGATACGTCGATCTTCTGCGGGAAACGGGCACCGATATCCTGTGGGATGATGCTGGTTGGTATGACAAGTGGGGCACGTGGACCGGGCCGGATTGGCGGAGAACGAACGATTATTTACGCAAGTATGGAATGAAATGGGTCTTGTGGTATCCGACATTTCTAGCGACGGCGGAGTCTAAAGTCGCGCAGCAGCACCCGGACTGGATGATTCCCGGCGAGCAAGTTCTCGAGCAGTCGATTGCAGCGACCGCCGACTGGCAAAGGCAGTTGTTGGACGACGGAGTTAGCGGTTGGGGAGATTTTCAGTGGCGGTATGACATCGCACCCGCGGCCAGTGCCACCGACACGGATGCCCTCGCAGCCGATCAAAACTTTCGTCGCCTGCTCGAGCGTTTCAAGCGCGATCATCCGCAAAGTGGAATCGACGCTTGCGACGGCGGCGGACGCTGGATCAGCTACGAATTCGCACGATTGGCGGAGTCTGGCGAATACACCGACGGCGGCGTCGGTCCTTACAGTTCGTACTACACTTCGCTGCTCCTTCCTCCGGACAAACTTCATAATGTCGTTGATTTCGATCATACGTATTACGAGCCCGCGACCGATCGCACACATTTGGCGATGGATCCGACGTGGTATCGAGATCCGGGCGACGGGCCGGATGTGGAGGCGATTCGTAAGGATTGGGAAATCTATCACTATCTGGTGGCGCAAGGCGTGGCTGGCCGCTGGAGTCATGTGTTCCGTCCGAAGGTGAAGAACGATGACGCCGTCTGGTATTTCCAGAGGATGAATCGAGATAGCTCGAAGGGTGTGATCATCACCAAGCACGCTAAGCATGGGGCCAGTTACTTCGTAGTTAGTCGCCCAGAAAAATATTCGGCAGATTCGGTCGACCAATATCGTGGGGGCGCGGGACAGATGAACACGGTGGAAACGACTTCCGCTGCCACTCCGGAGACTGGGATCTACGAGGATCCCGTGGACGGAGCCTTCCGCTTCTATGGCGTGCCGGGTCAGGAATTTGGGCCGCTTGATCTCAAGTATCGGTCGGGCGATGGTGAGGAGTCGCTGGTCACAAAAATTGCGCAGCTTGGCGCGGAGCGGCGAGCAGCTGACAGGTTCTTTGGGATGGAATTCCAACTGGATAAGCCGATGACGGTTACCGAGTTAGGGCAATTCGATCCGGGAAATAATCATGGGACGTATGCGCTTTCGCTGCTGCGGGCTGATGATGGCAAGGTGTTGGCGACGACGGATCTCGACATGAGCCGAAGCTATCCGAATGCGTCGGGATTTAAGTATGCGCGGTTGAGCGAGCCTGTTCAGCTGGAAGCTTCAGCCAAGCCGGTGATTATTTATCCAGGCGGACTGTTACCCGACGCGACGTATGAGGTGCAGGCGAGCGCCTCTGGAGTGCATTTTCAGGAGACCGGATCTCAGCTTATGGCGAAGGGAATCCGTCTCGAAAAGGTTATTGCGGGAGAATTGATATTCTTAAACTTGCCGCACCATCCCGGTTCTGGAACCGGCCATGTTCCTCCCACTGCGCCTGCGGACGTGACCAAGCGATTGGGAACAAATCTTGGTGTCGAGGGAATCGAACTTACGTGGTCGCCCATCCACGACGACAATTGGATCTCCTACTACGAAATTCTCAAAAACGGAAAGCTCACTGGCAGGGCGGCAAAAGGGACTTTTTTCTTTGATCACTCCGATTTTGCTCGCAACGATATGGATGCCCGCTTTGAGGTTGCGGCGGTGGACGGAGATGGCAATCGGAGTCCGGCGGTGGCCGCGACGAAGGTGGCGGGCGAAGCGCAGACGTACGAGGCTCTCGGAGATTTTTCCCCGGCGCAATCCATGCATCAGTGGATCTATGAAGAGGCGGCCGGAGACGGTTCGTACCAGGAACTGGTTTGGGACAAAGGAGGCTATGAAGGGCGCTGGAGAGGATCGGGGTTGGGCCGAATTGGAAGAATCTGGATGCAGCCCTCCGCGAACCACGATTTGTCGCGGACATTCGTTGTGCCGTCAGCTGGCCTCGTGACCACTTCTGGCGTCATTCACAAGGATCCGAGCGCGGAAAATAAGGCTTCGTGCTTCGTCCGAATACTGCAAAATTCGCGGCAAGTTTGGCCTCTCACAGGATGGGCCGAGATTCTTCCCAACTACAATTCTCCAACCACTTATGAAATTATGAATCTGCCGGTAGCCGCGGGGGACAAAATTCGATTTGTCGTCAAACACAATGGCGAAAATCGCATCGATCCCATTGTGTGGGATCCGGTCGTCGTTATCAGGTGATTGTCGTCTTAGATATAAGGTTGTTTCGGGACCACAACTTCCCGCTAGCTCGATTGCTTGTGGAAGGCGTCGAGCGCAGCGCCCAGTCTTTCCAGTCCGCCGCGAACCGTCTCGGTATTGCCGCAGAAGCCTATGCGGAAGTGTTGCGGCTGCTCGAAAAATTCTCCTGGCACTACGCTGGTCTCAAACTGTTCGCGCAGCATGGCGACAAATTTGTCGGCGCGGCCGGCGCGAAGCCTTGGAAAGACAGTGGTGCCGAAGCGGCTGGGTTCGCAGTCTATTGTCGGGTGTTCCGCCAGGAATTCATTGATCAGGGCGCG
The DNA here is from genome assembly GCA_036513715.1 of Terriglobales bacterium. GTDB lineage: Bacteria > Acidobacteriota > Terriglobia > Terriglobales > Acidobacteriaceae > Acidiflorens. The sequence goes on along the minus strand of DATBYM010000073.1, from coordinate 188,539 downwards.
ATTGGTGGTAAGCAAATCACGGGCGCGATCGCGAACCCGATCGAGATTATCGAGCGCAATCGCTCCGAGAAGTTCGGCTGGGTGTACGGGACTGCCATAGGTGAAGTCAACGATCTGCCACATGCGTTGGACGAGCTCCGGCTGCGCCAGAATCCATCCGCAGCGGATGCCGCTCAGGCCGTAAGCTTTGGTGAGGCTACTGGTGACGATGAAGTTTGATCCCAGGTGAAACGCCGATCGCCACGGCTGATCGAAGAGAGTTTCGAGATAAACTTCGTCTACTAGTACACGAGCACCCATTTTGGCGACCATCTCGCCTACGTGCCGCATCGTGCTTTCGTCGGTCAATGCACTACTCGGGTTGTGAAGATTGCAGAGAATCACGAGACGGGTTTGAGGCGAGAGGTTGCGTTCGAGTTCTCCGAGGCCAAGGTGGAATCCTCGGTCGGCGCGGCGTTCGAAGCGGCGGATATTTACTCCGATGTGTTCGAGGATGGTCAGCAGCGGATCGTAGGTGGGTTTCTCTACCAGCACCTCGTCACCGCGGTGCACGACCGCAGTCAGCGCGATGAAATTTGCCATCGAGGTGCCGAACGTATGGACGAGGCAGTCTTCTGGCACTGCCGCCTTGGCGGCCAAGCGAGCCATGAGTGGCCTGTAGCCATACGGGTCTGTTCCGCCGATTTCGAGGTCTTCGATGCGGACCGGGAGCTCGGACAGCGGATAGTCCAGCACTCCACTGACTGCCAGGTTGAAGGGCGCGTTCGAGTGTAGCTTGGCCCACGCCAGATAAAGCGAAACGGCTTCTGTCTGCAAAGTATTCATGCGTTACTCTTTCGCGATAGATGGCGACGACGCGCGTCGGCTCCAGAACCAGTACACAGGAACGCCCGCCAGCAGCAGCGCGTAGCCGAAGAGGCTGTTGCGCGGATAGCGGTAGATCGTATTCCCCACCACCCACCAGCATATCGCGACGAAAACGGTTGTGGTGACGGGGTGGCCGGGCATTCGATAGCCGGCGCCGGTCTTCATTTCAATCTCTCCTCGCGCCGCACGACGGCGAAAGACGAAGATGGTGGTTGCCGTCAAACCGAAAAACAGAAAGTCCATGGCAATGACGTAATTGAGAATTTGTTCGTAACGGCCGGAGAGAGCGATCACGATCGTCCACACACTCTGCAGGACGATGGCGACCACGGGGACGCGGGTGCGCGGATCGAGCCATGCCACGGCTCGGAAGAACAGACCGTCATCGGCCATGGCGAAATAAACGCGCGGCGCGGTCAATATCGACTGGCTTAGGAAGCCCAGGGTTGAGATAGCGATGGCGGCAGCGATGAACGTCGCGCCGCGCTGCCCTAATGCCAGTCGCATTACGGCGGTGGCAGGAGTGCGGGTCATGGCCAGCGTCTGCGGACCGAGAGCGCGCAGGCACACCCAGTTCACCGAGATGTAGAGCACCACCACGCCCAGCACTCCGAGCAACAACCCTCGCGGCAGATTTTTTCTTGGCTCTTTCACTTCGGCGGCAAGGAAGTTTGCGGTTTGCCATCCGCCGTAAGAGAAGAGCACCGGCACCATGGCTGCGCCGAAAGAAGTGAGCGACGAATGCCGCTCCGCAGCAGTGGTGATGGTTATGTGCCTGCCGACAAATACGGCTCCGGCGATCACAAGCGCCGCGATGGCTAGAATTTTCATCACCATAAGCGCGCTCTGCGTGCGCCCGCCAGTTTTCACGCCGAGGCAGTTGATAAGCGTGAGGGTGGCGAGGGCTGCGGTGGCGACGATCCAGTCGGGCGTATGCAGGCCGGTGAGTTCGAGAAAGTAGCGGGCGAAGGTGATGGAGACGGCCGCCATGCCTCCGGTCTGAATGACGAGGAGCAAGACCCATCCGTATAAAAATGCGACCGCCGGATGATAGGCCTCGCGGAGATAAGCATATTGGCCGCCGACTTCGGGCAGCGTCGCCGCGAGTTCAGCCCAGACGAATGCGCCGCCTAGCCCGATCATGCCGCCGAAAATCCAGGCTCCTAAAATCAGAGCAGGAGTGTGCACCTGCTGGGCGACAACGTAGGGATTCATGAATATTCCAGAGCCGACGATGCCGCCCATGACCAGCATGGTGGCGTCGAAGAGGCCCAGTTGGCGCGCCAGGCGGGGCTTTGAAGAGGAGTTGCGATTCGCAATCGGGAGGCCAATCACGTTGTCCGCGTACCGCCAGAACCCGGGATTTCCATCGTGATCACCATTTTTGGGGGACGCGTTAGAGCTTTATGATTTGTCCGAAACATTCTACCGCGCCGCGCGAAAGTCACACTATGGTTCATTTCCAACCTAGGGCTGACGACGAAGCAGCAAAATATCGGAGCCGTATTTTTGCTGGTCGGCAAATTCTTTGATGGCTCCGTCGCCATTGGTCAGCCACTTGTTGGGCAGATGTTCGGAGATGCCATTCATCAATGATTCTCCGGTTATTATTCGGTCACGTCCCGGGCGATCGTTGAGGCTGGTTACGCGATATTTTGCATTGGCATCCAAGCCGCGCAAGCGAATCGTCGTGTCCGCAGTCTCGGACTTATCGCGAAAAACATAAACCACCGACTCGGTCGAATCTTCTTTCACGTACTGGATGGAACTCCATCCAGCGGCGGCAACTTTCGGATGATAGAAATCTTCGAGCAGGAGATGGCGGTACTGCTTAAAGAACAAAAGATTCCGCTTGAAAGCTTCGACGAAGCCCGGCGGAGCAACCGAAAGAAACTGCGACGACATGCCGTTGATGTTGCCGAAGGTCACGCCATGCGTGAAGTGCTTGCGGAAATAGTAATCGAGAGCGGAAGCGCTGTACCAGCGGTCCGTGAGGTATTCTCCACCCGCATCGCCGTGGCCCGCGGCTGCGAGCGACCCCCACACGTTGGGGCTGAGCATGGGGCCGGTGATGAATTCGTTGGTGTAGCCGCCGGGAAGCAGGCTTTGAGGGCCGGGGTTAGTGCGCGCGAATTGCAGGGAGGGATCGCATTCGAATCCGGAGAGATTCGGAAAGCGGTTGAGGAGATAGCGCATGATCTCCATGCGTCCGCGATAGGCGGCGTAGGCGCCATCGGTTTTTCCATGGCCATGATCGGTGCGGTTACATTCGTAGCTCACGGTGGACGACGGGTCCCACTTGATCCAGTCCAGATGCCATTTCTCGATAATGTCGCCTAGCTGCTGCTCGATCCAGGCGACGACTTTGGGATCCCCCAGGCAAAGCTGCTTGGTGGGTGCGAGAGAGGGATGCGTAGTGCCGATGGTTTTGCCGTCGATCATGGCCAGCCACTCCGATGGAATCTCGCCAGATTCAACTCGCGCTGCATCGACATTTCCCGGGTCGACCCAAAGGCCAAACTTCAAGCCCATGGCGTGGATGGCGTCGGAAAGATTCTTGAGGCCATGGGGAAATTTCTCTTTGTCTTCGTGATAGCTGCCGAGGCCGAGGGTCCAATCGTTCATGCCGGGGATGACGGATGCCCCTTCGTACCAGGTCGCATCGTGGTAGAAGACATCGAAGCCAACTTGCTTCGCCAGGCTGAGCTCTTTGAGGAGTTGCTCTTCGCTATTTTTTTCGGTGAGCCATATGCAATATGTGACCAGGGGAGAACCCGGCAAAGGCGTCTGAAAAACATATTGCTTCAGGTAGCGGAACGTCTCATTCCCGGCATTGTCGCTGTCTCCCTTGGCGAGCGCGAAAAAGCTTATGGGCGTTTCGACGGTTGCTCCGGGAGCTAGTTCGAAGACAGGAGGAGCGGAGTTCTTATCTTTTTTGCCTTTTATGAGAATCGTGCCCGCGCGAACTACGGTGCTGGTGGTGGAGGATGTGACATCGGCTTTCCATCCAAGAACGCCCAGGCCGGGTTCGCCGCCTACTAGCATTGATTCTCCAACCGATTCATTTTCAAGAACGAGCCAGTCGGGGAATTCTCGTCGTTGCGAACTATTCTTACTCGCTTGGAATCCGTGCTGGCCCTTCATTGAGGAATAGGACTTGAGGCCGGTCGCAGAAGTCTTTAGGGTCAGGAACAACGGGTCGATGCGAGCATCGAGATTCAAGTCGTGCTTGCCGCGATTTTCGATTTGCATCGCGGTCTGAATCACGGCTCCGGTTGGATAGAGTCTTAGCTGGAGAGAAAGCCGTCCGCCGTCATCCGACTGAAAAGTTAGCGTGAGCTGTTTGCCGCCCTTGCCCAGGTCGGAAATAGAGTCTTCCGCGAACCGGTATGGCTTGTCGGACTTGTCGGGAGAAGCGAGCAACGGTGTCTCCGCCATGGCCCATTCAGCACCGCCTTCTCGGCGCAACGACTTCAGTCGTACGTCATCGGCCGCGCGAGTCAATTCGACACGGATGTGTCCGTTGGCTAATCCCCAACCGGTGGGCGATTTTGTGATGGAGACCTGAGCGGTTGCATACGAAGTAAGAGAGTAGAACAGGCAGGTTACAAATAGGAAGAGTCTCATGCGATGAGCCTCGATAGTGTTAGTTAGTTCGGGTGAGGTGCACCTGGCGGAATTGCGAAGCAAATCCTTTGCCGCAAAAAATCAAGGCGGTATTTGTGTTAGTGAGACTTGCCCCGGCACGGGGGCCGAGGCAAGTCTCATTGTCGGTGAAGGGAGAACCTAGAAGACCAGGTGGGCTCCAACCTGCATACGCCGCCTGAAGTCAACAATGCTGTTAATTACGCCCGCATTTCCAACGTCAACAAATGCCGCGCCGTCGCCGGTGGGTTGCGCCAAATTCACACGGTTAAGAGCGTTAAACGCGTCCCACTTTAAGTCGATGCGGGTCTTCTCCGTGATGGCGAAAGATTTGGTCAACGATAGATCCACTTCACCGAAGCCCGGACCCATCAGGCTGTTGCGTCCGGCATCCCCGAAGGTGTACTGCGCCGGATCGGCATAAGCCGCCGGGTTGTACCACTCGTTGCGGTTGGGGTTGGCCACATGCGGATTGCCAATGAGGTTCGGTCGATCATAGATAGGAGAATTAAGCACGGTTGGTGAGTTTACGTAATAGGGCGTGAAAGGCAGCCCGCTCTCGAAATTTAGAATTCCGCTGAGCGCCCAGCCTCCAACCACGGCGTCTCCACCGCGGCTCAGACCATTCGCAAAAGCCCTGCCGTGGCCGAATGGGAGTTCCCAGTTCACTGCGCTCACCCAAGTCCAGGGTCTGACGGTGCCTGAGGGTCCGTAATTGCAGGAGTAACAGAATTGGTTTCCGTTGCCATCTCCTGGTCCGAACGTTCCAACATCGAGTGACTTAGCCCAGGTGAAGTTACTCAGTAGATACAATCCCTGATGAAAACGCTTTTCCGCGTGAAGTTGCAGAGAATTGTAGTTACTTCTCATTTCCGGTTCATTGTAAACCGCGTTGTTCCGTTGGTATTCTGGTACCGCCCAACCGTAGTTGGCAAAGAACGGCTCGCGGGAGGTGTAGGGGCCCGGTCCGGGAGGCGGCATGTTAACGTCATAGTTATCCCACTGATGGCGCCCGATGTTACCCACATACGCAACTGAGGCCGTGATCTGCCAGGGGAAAGCATGCTCCAGGGTTACGTTGTAAGTGTCGTTGTAACTATGCGGATAGGTTCCGACCCCAACAAAGTATTCACTACCGCCAGGCGCGCCCTGAAATGAAATCTGGCCATTTGCGGGGAACGCGGGAAGAGCCGGAGGAGCGCCTGGCCCCTGATCCAACGTATATCCCAGTGGGGCAAAGGGATTGGCCTGGACATCAGTCTGGCTTTGCTTGATGGGCCAGCAACATCCCTGGGTTCCAAATCCCGCTCCATCCGCATTCATAAAGTAGCTTCGGCCGTATCCGCCGCGGAGCACAGTTTCATGCGGCAAGCGAAATGCCACTCCCAAACGCGGTGAAAATTCAGTTTTTGAAGTTGTTACTCCAGCGTATTTGCCGGCTAGGTTGGTCAACAACAGTGTGTCGGTGGCTATATCGATATTTCCGTCGCTCTGGCCGTTTTGCGTGAAGATTGGACTCATATAATCCCACCGCAGACCCAACGTCAGAGTCAGCCTGGGGGTAACTTGCCAGGTATCCTGGCCATAGAAAGCGTACTTCCAAAGTTTTTCCTGAGGCTGAACCAGTGTTATGTCTCTACCAAAACCGTAAGGTCGTATGGGGTCACCAATAAGGCCGAGCTCGAGTGCAGCCAGGCCTGACCCGCAAAAGGTACCGGCTGCTGGGTTAGAGCATGGCCCCTCGCTGGCGCTGTCATTGACCTGGGTGAGCGTTTGGCCAATATAAAAGGTTCCGCGACCGCTGACGTCGGTTCGGATGCCAAAAAACTTTCCGATGTCGGCGCCCCACTTAAAGGCATGGTGGCCCTTGGTCTTGGTCCAGTTGTTGTAGAACTCGAAGTTTGCCTCGCGCTCAAAGAACGGCAGGCCCTCGTCGCCCATTGTGAATGCGGTCAGTGGATCGTCGATTAGTATCTCCGGCAACCCTGAGGTGTAGACAGTGCCCAGATTGATGTTGGGGATTCCTGCCTGAGTCGCTGCATTGGTCTGGTAATCCGGTTGCAATTCCGAGATCACAATGCGCGATAAAGCGAATCGGGCGTCCGTCAGGAGAGAGGGCGAGAAAGTGTGTTGATAATCGACCATGACGCTCTTGTCGTGGTCGGCCGAGAGCCCGGCGTTCGCAACTCCAACGCCTCCCAGCGGTGGGCCGCCGCCTGCCACGCCGTAGGCAGTGGGAGTATTAAAGTTCGCTTTAAAATAACTGAATTTTCCGAACACAACAGTCTTTGAAGTAACAAAGTAATCGGCTCGGGTATCGAACTGATCCTGGTCGAAGGTGGCGGGCCGGGAGATCTGGTAGTTGTTGCTGTATCCGGCATCGCCCGGGCTCGGCTGAGGCAACAGCGCCAGCAGATTTTGTGCCGCCTGACTGAGCCGGGTGGGACAAATCACGTTCAATTCGGGGGTGCCCGGGCAACCGTCAAACTGAGTTCTCCCCGTTCCATCCGGATTTCCGGTCGCAGGATCATAGATCGGATCGATGGCAGCGACGGAACTGAAATCGCCGGTTCTTAACGCATCGATCGGTACCGTCTCGTTGCCCGAAGTGAACAGATTGTTCCGCATCCCCTGGTAGTCTCCGAAGAAAAACAATTTATCTCTAATCACTCGGCCGCCAGCGCTGCCGCCAAACTGATTCCAGCGATTGCCGGGAATACCATTAGGCTCGCTGAAGTGGTCAGGTGCGTTGAAACCAGAGGTGCGATAGTTCTCGAAAGCCGATCCGTGAAATGTATTTGTACCCGACTTCGTGGTGATCTGCCAAAGTCCGCCGGCTACCTTGCCGTATTCGGCATCGTAATCGCTGGTTGCGAGTTTCACTTCCTGCACGGCGTCGTTCGGAGTCACGATGATCGATAGCCCCTGGATCGCCTCGGTGTTCTCGACTCCATCGAGAAGGTGTCCGTTGGCACTCGGTGCGGCTCCGTTGATGTTGAGATTGAAATCCTCTCCCGCATTCTCAGGGTGAAGATCGAGTTGGCCGCTCGGCATAGAAACGCCAGGAGCCAGGAGCGACAGCCGCGTGATGTTATTGCCGAATGTAGGAAGGGCGTTAATCTCGGTTGAATGTATTTCTTCATTCACCTCGGCGCTATCCGTCTGGAGAAGCGGAGTTTCGCCGGAAACCTCCACCTTGGTCGATGCTGTGCCAACCGGCAACTTGGCATCAATGCGAACACCAACACCGGCATCGATACGTGTGGCCTCTCGGGTGAATAGGGCAAAGCCTTCCTTCTTGACCGTGACCGAATAGGTTCCCGGGATCAGACTGGGGAACCGATACGCTCCATCCCGATTCGTGACGGTCTTCTCGGCGACGGCGTCTCCGATGTTCGTTGCTTCAACCGTCGCACCGGAAATGGCGGCGCCAGAAGCATCAGTTACATTGCCCTCGATGCCTCCGGTGACTGCCGTTTGCGCGTGCAACAGGCCAGCCAGCGCCAGGGAAAGAACTGCGATGAGAGTTAGAAAACGGTATGTGGCGGAGTTCATCTTGGAGCCTCCTTAGACGACGGCGCTCGCGATCGGGGAAGACCTGAGGCGCAATGGGGCATGGAGTTTCTGCCAGCTGCACGCTGCTGGGAAAGTGGATCGACGTGGCTCTGCGAGCTCTCATGGACCGTCGCGGAAGTTAACCCATGTTTCGTCGAGTGTCAAGAGAAATATTGTCAACACTAATGTCTACAAATGTTGGTATCCGTCAAGAATAACTGCAAACACTAGGGTCTGATCGTATATCGGGGAGGCCGAGTCAACTATTTTCTGCCAACTATGCTGTTACCCATATTGTCGACAACGTGATAAAGTGGCAGGGAGTTTGGGGTAGTCTGGTGGCCTGAGGAAAGCCGATCCCTTGCGCGGCGCGGGTGGTTCGCCTACCGGCGCATATCGGAAATCCTTGTCTTTTAGCCAAATCCAGCATATATATACACACCACGCCGATGCGAAATTCAAAGAATCATTCAGGTAAACCAGACCGCAGCATGTCCGCCAGCAAGCGGGTAGAAGCTCACTTGCGGAAGGCTATTCACGCCGGCAAACTGCGACCCCGCCAGCGCATCATCGAAGAGGATCTCGCCAGCGAACTGGAGGTCAGCCGCGGACCCGTGCGCGAGGCCCTTCTGCGCCTCGAACGGGACGGGCTCGTGGTCACGACTTCGAGGCGGGGCACCTTTATCCGCGACATTTCGTTGGCTGAAATCGGCGTGATTTTCCGGATGCGCGCCAAACTCGAAAGTCTGTGCGTGCGCTACATGAGGGAGAATCCCGCCATCGATCCCCAGGAACTTCTCAATCGCAGTTTGAAGAAATTGAAAACTGCGGCGGCCAAGAATAACGAGGAACAGTTCTTTGATGCCGACATGGAATTGCACCGCACCATCTGGAAGGCTGCTAACCAACCCCTCCTGTACCGCACCCTCAACCTGCTGATGAACCCCTATATTTTCATCATTGCCCGCGCTTATTCCTCGCGCATCTCGCTCGAGAGCCGGCGCGAAAACCATGAGCAGTACGTGAGAATGGTCCTGAAGACGCCTCTCGACAAAATAGAGGGCGAAGTGGAACGCTACTTTGGCGGTTTGTATACCCGAATCTTCGATCAAACCTCCGCTTTCGCTGGAATTGTCCCCGGCCATTGGACGGACGACCTGGAAGATTCTCTGGCTTCGCCCATCTCCTGATTCCCGTTTGCCCGCGGGGCATTAATGTCATCAATGTTGTTGACATTGAGGAACCCGAGTGCTTCAATGGCTCGGTTTGTTCTCATGACTTCACACATCGCCCAGGCACTCCTGTTGGTTCTGTGCGCCGCGATCATGAACGCCGCGTATTCGCTTCCCATGAAGCTGAACAAAAAGTGGCAGTGGGAGCACTCGTGGTTTGCTTTCTCTATCCTGGGCGTAGCCGTGGTACCCACTGTGATCGCGGTGTTTACCGTGCCCGGACTCTGGTCGACCTATGCAGAAGTATCTGCCGGAACGCTGGCGCGGATGGTGCTGTTCGGAGCCAGTTGGGGTGTGTCCCTGGTATTTTTTGGCCTGGCGCTGACCCGGTTGGGCTTGGCTATCACCTTCGCCGTGTGCCTCGGAACCTCGGCAGCCGTCGGAGCGCTGACGCCGCTCATCGCACAACATCCCGATCAAATCATGACCCGACAAGGTGGCCTGATTTTCCTGGGCGTTCTCGCGATCATCGTAGGCGTAGGGCTGTGCGGACTGGCGGGAAAACATCGCGAAGCTGCTCTGCAACAAGCAAGCTCCACCGCGCGGCACGGTTTTTGGATGGGATACCTATTGGCTTTTGTTTCCGGCATTCTGGGCTCGATGCTGAATCTCGGCTTGGCATATGGGGGAAGCATTCAGCGCGCCGCGCAACAGCACGGAGCGAGTCTCGCCATGATGTCAAACGCCGTATGGTTGCCGTGCCTCTACGCTGGGTTTCTGCCCGGCGCAATCTATTGCTACATTCTCATGCGCAAGCGAGACAACCTGAGCGCTCTCCGCCTTCCCGGCACCTGGTATTACTGGCTGGTCGGGGCCAGCATGGGATTTCTGTGGTACGGCAGCATCATCCTCTACAGCATCTCGACGGTGAAGCTGGGCGATCTCGGAACGGCCATCGGCTGGCCGCTATTTCTCGCGGCGATTGTCGTGGCGAGCACGGTTTTTGGCGTGGCGACGGGCGAGTGGGCTCGCACCGGCACGCGTCCGATAAGAACGATGGTCTTCGGAGTAGGGTTCCTCGTGCTGGCGATCGCGATTCTCAGCTATGCGGGACGCGGGCAATCCTAAGATGTTTTCTGCTTCTTACTAAGCGGCGTCGGAGCCGGATAAGGCGAGGCGTAGGCTACGTTCTTTCAAATGATGTCAACAAAAGTGTTGACGATGGCCATTCTAATTTAGTATGGTGCGAATGGAAATTCGACCGCGCGGAAGTACGGCGCAATGTTGCAACGCTCATCTTCTCCCGGTTTTAACCGCCTCGTGGCAGGGTTCTTGACTCTTTTCATGGCACTTGGGTTGGGGTTACCGATCTAGCCGAACGGAATTATGGAAATCTTCCGACGTGTATATCAGATTGGCGCATCCATTGCGGATCGCAATCTGTTTCGCGGCGAAGGGCACGTGCAATGGAAGATTGCAAATTAGAGGGGGCGAGGGCCGCGATGGAATGTTTTGGCGAGAGAGTCCGTGCGAGTAGTAGCAGTTATCGCAGATGGATTCGTCTCGCCAACGCCGTTGCGGTCCTTTTCTTTTTAATTCTTCTTCTGTCATTTCCATTGGTCGCAGTTGCGGCAGAACAGGGTCCGCGTTCGGCTCGGATTCGTACCGGAGCATTTCCCGGCGTTCGTTTTAATTCTGGCCTTACCGTATGCGATGAAGAGCTGCGCAATGGCCGTTGGGTAAACCGTTACTGGGACTCGAGCGGCCAGATTGTGGCCGATATTCAAATCGATGCGGAACGCGAGCAGATGGATACTCTGCCCATCGACGCGTTCAAGCTCGAAGTCGAAGGGCAGGAGCTTTCTGGAACGTGGAAATGGATTGGAGCCAGGCAATCGAAGGTTAGCAATCCGGACGGATTGCTGGCGACCGTGGAGCTCGAAAGCACTGTCCGGCCGATTCAAGTGAGAGTGCAAACATTGCTAGGCGGCGGTCCCGTGATGGTGCGCTGGCTCGAAATCACGAATGCCGGCCAACGCCCTACGGCTGTTTCCAACGTTTCGCCTTGGGCCGGTCAACTCTGGCATACGCCAAACTTTGCGGAGAAACTTCCAGCGGATTCCGAAGATGTTTATGACGTCGGCTACGCGCAATACGAAAAATGGGGATACGAAGGAGCGTGGCGCTTTGACCCAGTCGTCAACGAGACAAAGATTATCGCCGGCGACCGGGGAAAATCCGGATGGGGGCATCCCACATTTTTCGCTCGCAATAACGCGACGGGAGAGTGGTTTGCCGCCTCGCTTGGCTGGAGCGCAAACTGGAAGATCAGAGTTACTAGCCGGGTACAAAAATCGCCGGTAGATCGCAGCAATTCAATCGACCGGCCGGTAAACGAGGCGCGATTGTTCTTCGATATGGGCCCAAGCTCAGTCGACCCTGCGCTGCGCGTGATCGCTGCTGGCGAGACCATCAAAACGGCAGAGACCCATATTCTCTGCATGAAAGGGGATCTCGACCACGTTACGCAGGCGCTCCTCGATCACGTGCGGCGCGACGTTCTTCCTCGTCCACCCTCGGATCACGTCTTCGATGTGGAAGCAAACCATCGCGGTTATATTGTCGATCACGAGACCGAAGCTGGAATCAAGCGCGAGATCGATATGGCTGCCGACATGGGCGCCGAGACGTTTCTGATTGACGCGGGCTGGTATGGTCCGGAGCCGAATGTGTGGTATCAAAACGTCGGTGACTGGTACGCCGGCGCATGGCTGCCAAACGATCTTCAGCCCATACGCGAATATGCGCGACAGAAGGGATTACGCTTCGGGTTGTGGGTTGAGATTGAAGGTGCTGGAGCCGCTTCCAAGTTGCGCAAGGAACATCCGGACTGGATCCTGACGCGAGACGGACGGCCCATTGCAAACGGACGCCATTTGGATGTGGGCAACCCCGTCGTGGCGAAATGGATGGAGTCGGAGATTGCCCGGATCATTCGCAAATACGATCTTGACGTCTTCCGCATCGACTACAACATGTCGACCGAAGAAGACGGCAATCAACTGCGCGACGGCTTCGTTGAGAATTCCTCCTGGCGTCACGTGGAAAATCTCTATGCCATGTTTGATCGCCTACGCCAGCAATTTCCGACAGTGATCTTTCAAAACTGCGCGGGAGGCGGCGGGCGGCTCGATTGGGGCATCCTGCGGCGCTTCGATAACACGGAACTCTCCGACTGGATGCGCGAGCCGCGAGGCGTAAAGATCTTGAACGGCATGACCTGGGTGCTTCCACCGGAAATCCTGTTGCGCACCTTCGGCACGGAAGTCCCCGATCTGGCCGGCGATGGCGACATCGACTCTCAATTGCGGCAGGTGCAGATGTCGTTGCCGATTTTTCGCGGGATCGCACCGTCACTCGCGGAATTAGATCCTATCTTGCGCGACAAGATCCGCACCGGAGTGCAACTCTACAAGCGTCAATTGAGACCAATCCTTCGCGACAGCGTCGTCTACCATCACACGCCGCTGACTCCGTACTTAAACCAATCACCATGGGTCGTTCTCGAATATGCCAGCGCGGACAAAAAACGAGCCGTGGCAACTGTATTCCGCACCTCGAATTTTGAAGACCCGGTCTACCGTTTTGTGCCTCGAGGGCTTAATGCGTCCGCGTCTTACAAAGTTACTTTTGAAAATGAGAACGAAACAACGGAAATGTCTGGGATTCGGTTAATGCAGGATGGAATTCCCGTCCGGCTCGAAACGGCGGGAACGTCGCAGATGTTGTTGTTCGAAAGCGAGCCAGCTGATTTAGAGCCGATAAAAAAGAGCCGCTGAAGAAAGAGAAAGCTGGAAGTGGAAGGCTTCCAAAGATTCGAAATCGATGCCTATGGAACAAAACACTTTTCGCAAACTTTTTGATCTCAGCGGGAGCGTGGCCCTGATCACCGGCGCCGGAGTCGGCTTCGGCGAGCAGATATCGATTGCCTTCGCCGAATATGGCTGCGACATTGCCGCCAGCGATCTCGATATCGAGAATCCACGGCGGACAGCCGAAAGCGTGCGCAAGACTGGAAGACGCGCCATCGCCTTGCAGGCCAACGTGGCTGTTCCGGGCGACGTTGTCGACATGGTGGATGAAACTGTGCGCGAATTCGGCGGCATCGACATTCTGGTGAATTGTGCCGGCATTCCGCAACACGATCCCGCGGAAAGTACTCCACTCGAAACCTGGGATCGAGTTCTCGACATCAATCTTCGCGGCACATTTTTGTGTTGCCAGGCAGCAGCGCGCGTCATGTTGGCGAAGGGCAAGGGCGTGATCATCAACTTCTCGTCGATCGCCGGCGTGGTCGGCGTGGGCCGTGGCGCAAATGCTTATTGCGCCAGCAAGGGCGGCGTCAACGCCTTGACCAAGCAGCTGGCGCTGGAATGGGCCGACCGTGGAATTCGCGTCAACGCGATCGCTCCCTGCCAGTTTATGACTCCGGGGCTCAAGGAGGTTATGGCCAAACCGCAATTCGATCCGAGAAAACTGATGGAAACCTGGGTATCGAATATTCCGCTCGGCCGCGTGGGGGAACCGGACGAAATCGCCGGGCCAGCGCTGTTCCTGGCGTCGCGGGCGTCCTCCATGGTGACGGGCGTGGTTCTTCCAGTCGACGGAGGTTATCTGGCGCGATGACTTCGAGAGAAAGTGTGAGGAACGAAGCATGAATTTGCCGGCGTCTCTTCCGGGCGGAGTTCAGCTGAAGCGTCTGGTGCAGATTGGAATCGTTGTTCCCAATCGCGATCGCACTACCCAGCTGCTGACCTCTCTATTTGGTATGGGACCCTTTCGTTTCGTCGAGTGGCCCGATCGAGCCGAATCCCAGTATTACTATCGCGGCGAGCCGGAGCAAATTCGAGTGAAGCAGGCATTCGTCCAATTGGGGGATGTAGAGGTTGAGCTGATTGAGCCCGTCGAGGGCAACAGCGGCTACCAGGATTTTCTGGACAAGACGGGCGGCGGAATTCACCACGTGCTTTTCGAAGTAAGCGATATCGACCCCGTTCTTGAGGAGTTGGGGAAGTCCGGAGTAACTGTGCTTCAGTCTGGAACCGGCATTCGTCCCGGCACTCGTTGGGCGTTACTGGATACCCAGGAGTTACTTGGATTCCTAGTGGAGTTGCGGCACCGTCCCGGAGAATCGGACGGAACATCGCTTTCATGATTGCGGGTCGGTAAGTGCGTTTGCAGTGGAAACTCGAAAGAAAATGCAGACTGCAAGTTCAACTCGATTAAGGACTGCGATCGTCGGATGCGGCAAAGTCGCCGGCACGCATGCTCTCGCGTATCAGGCGCTGCCCAACTCAGAATTGGTCGCGGTATGCGACGTTGCGCCCGAACGAGCCCAAGCTTTGGCGAAGAAGCTTCACGTCAACGACTACACCGATCTCGCTGAGATGTTGAAGCGTGAGCAGGTCGATGTGTTGTCAATCTGCACGCAGCATACCCAACATCCCGCAGCCGTCGAGATCGCGGCCGCTGCCGGCGTACACGTGATTTCCGAGAAACCGCTGGCCATTGACCTTCCTTCGTGCGATCGCGCGATTGCGGCGGCGCGCGCTGCCGGTATCAAACTCGGAGTGATCAGCCAGCGCCGCTGGTACGAGCCGGTGCAGAGGATGAAGGATGCTATCGATGCTGGCAAACTTGGCAAGCCCGTGCTGGCGATTGTAGTTATGCTCGGCTGGCGCGAACCTGCTTACTACCTCTCCGATCCCTGGCGCGGAACATGGAAAGGCGAAGGCGGCGGAGTTGTCGTGAGTCAAGCGCCGCACTATCTCGACCTGCTGAGCTGGTTTATGGGCCCAGCTGTTGAGTTACATGCCTATTGGGATAATTATAACCATCCTGGAATCGAAGTGGACGATACCGTGGTTGCCTCGGTTCGCTTTCAAAATGGAGGGATGGCTTCGATCGTATTGAGTAACTCGCAGCGCCCCGGACTGTATGGGAAGATTCACATCCATGGTTCTTCCGGCGCCTCAGTAGGCGCTGAGATTGATAGCGGTTCGCCGTTTATCTCTGGAGTTACGGAGAAGATGGACCCTCCTTTTAACGATGTTTGGACCGTGCCCGGAGAGGAGCAGAATCTAAGCATCTGGAATAGCGAGGATCGTTCTCGCCCCTGGAATGTAATGACCCACTACCACCAGATACAGCTCGCGGATTTTCTTGCCGCGGTAGCAGAGGATCGCGATCCTATGGTGGATGGCTACGCAGGACGCCGTGTGGTCGAGTTATTCACGGCTGTCTATCGCTCGCAGTTAGAGCATGCGTCGCAGAAATTACCACTGATGCAATAAGTGTTGGGAGGCTCAAGGATGTCGGGACGCTTGGTGACAGAACACATTTCGCCGGAGTTATTGCTGACTTATTACAAGAAGCTGCTCGAACTAAGGCTATTCGAAGTCAAGGTTCAGGAGTTATATCGCAACGGCAGGCTTCCCGGATTCGTGCACTTATATGTTGGCGAGGAAGCGGTCGCGGTCGGAGTCTGTTCAAACCTCGAAGCGCCCGACTTAGTTTTCAGCACCCATCGCGGCCATGGTCACGCGTTGGCGAAAGGTGTGCCGTCGAGAATAGTACTTGCCGAACTCTGGGGCAAGGCGACCGGAAGCTCGGGCGGGCGCGGTGGCAGCATGCACATGTATGCGCCGGAGTATGGATTTATGGGCACCAACGGAATCGTTGGAGCTCCCATTCCGCTGGCGACGGGAGCGGCGCTTAGCGCCAAGATGCGGAAGAAGCGACAGGTTGTTGTTTGCTTTTTTGGCGATGGCGCAGTCAACAGCGGTTCGTTTCACGAGGCGGTCAACATGGGCGCGGTGTGGAACCTGCCAGTTGTGTATGTGTGCGAGAACAACTTATACGCGACAGAAATGGCTTTTCTTCGCGCCACCAAGAACACGAACGTTGCCAGTCGCGCGGCCGCGTACGGACTGCCGGGAGTTACGGTTGACGGGCAGGATGTCGTCGCGGTTCATGAGGTTGCGTCGGAAGCTATTCGCCGCGCTCGCGATGATGGTGGCCCTACCTTGATCGAGTGCAAGACCTATCGCTATGTCGGCCACCACGAGGGTGATCCCGGCACCGATTATCGAACTCGCGAAGAAGTGCAGCAGTGGAAACAAAAAGATCCAGTGAAAATTGCGCATAAGCTTCTGCTCGATTCGGGAGGGGCGGACAAAAGCACATTGGATGCGGCCGACCTGGAGGTGGAACGGCTTATCGATGATGCTGTCGAATTCGCCGAGAAGAGTCCGGAGCCGGCGGCGGACTCGGTCAACGATCACGTGTTTTAGTTGAAGGAGAAAGTATGTCAGAGCAGGGCCGAGTAATTAATTACGGAGATGCGGGAGTCGAAGCGCTGCGCGAAGAAATGCGCCGGGACGCAAGCATTGTTTACATCGGGCAAGGCATCGGACCACGGGGCGGAAATTTCCGACAGACTCGCGGACTGTGGAAAGAGTTCGGAGACGACCGGTTGCGCGACACAGGTATATGCGAACTTGGAGCCACCGGCGCGGCGATCGGCGCAGCCATGGCCGGTACGCGCACGGTAGTCGACGAAGTCTTTCTCGACTTCGCGCTCGAAGCGATTACCCA
This sequence comes from Terriglobales bacterium, assembly GCA_036513715.1. GTDB lineage: Bacteria > Acidobacteriota > Terriglobia > Terriglobales > Acidobacteriaceae > Acidiflorens. The sequence goes on along the minus strand of DATBYM010000073.1, from coordinate 171,644 downwards.
AATCGTGCAGCAGGCCGCAAATATTTCTTACATGTCCAATGGCAAGATCAAAGCCCCCGTCGTGATTCGTGGAGCGATGGGAGCAGTCCGCAACGCGGGAGCGCATCATTCCCACACTTTCTATAACTGGTTTGCTAACACTCCGGGATTGAAAGTTGTTCTGCCATCGAATCCTTATGACCTGAAAGGACTGTTCAAGACCGCGCTTCGCGATCCAGGACCGGTCGCGTTGATCGAGCATAAATCTCTTTATAACGCGAAGTGCGTTGTGCCGGAGGAGGAGTATCTCATTCCGTTTGGAGAAGCTCGCATTGTGCGCGAAGGCACGGATTTAACGATTGTCGCGATGTCCCGCATGGTCGACCTGGCAACAAAGGCCGCGGCTGTGCTCGAACAAGAGGGCATTTCGGCGGAAGTGATCGACCCGAGAACGATCGTTCCTCTCGACCGGCAAAGAATTACCGACTCGATCAAGAAGACAGGAAGGCTGGTGGTGATTGACGAATCGCCATCGTCCTGTAGCTTTGCGGCAGAGCTTCTTGCGATTGCGGTGGAGGATTGTTTCGACGAGTTACAAGTTCCTCCGCAGCGCATTAATTCATTGCCGGTTCCGAATCCGTTCAGTCCGGTTCTTGAAAATCAGATGATCCCCTCGGTCGACCGCATCGTCGCCGAGGTACGTAGGATGATGAAATCCTCAAGGAGAAAAGCGTAACCATGGCGTACAAGATTGTCATGCCGCAGCTGGGCCTCACCATGGAGGAAGGTTCGGTAACAAGTTGGCTCAAGGCGCCGGGCGATTGGGTCGAGAAAGGTGATCCTCTGTTTATCGTCGAGACCGACAAGATCGAGATGGAGGTCGAGTCGATGGGCAAGGGCTACCTTGGAACCATCCAAGTGGAAAACGGCCTGAAGGTGCCGGTCGGGACGCTGCTCGCGATGCTGACCGATGAACGCGAGACAGCGGCTTAGGTCAATGCTCAGATCGCCTTACCACTGCGTCCTTATGTTTAAGGACGGCGGAGCTTAACTCGACGCCCAGGCCCGGCCCCGGCGGCAGAGGCAACTGTCCGCTGGCGTCTGGGACCAGCGACCGCGTAACCAATCCTTCATACTCCTCTTTGTAGTGCCGCCGGACGCTCTCCATGATGTAGAGGTTGGTAATGTTGGCCGCGAAGTGTGCTGTGGCAAAGTGAAGAACCGGCCCGCCGCAATTGTGCGGCGCAATCGGAAGATAGTAAGTCTCGGCCATGGTCGCAATCTTTTTGCCCTCGGAAATTCCGCCGCACCACGCGATATCGGGCATGATGATCTGTGCGGCGCGATTCTCGAACAACTCGCGAAACGCCCAACGAGTCATCAGCCGTTCGCTCACGCAAAGCGGCAGATCGGTCGTGCGCGCCAGTTCCGCATAGGCTGCCATATTGTCCTGGGGCAACATCTCTTCGAGCCACATCGGCTGATACTTCTCCAAAGCGCGGGCAATTTTGATTGCGCAAGGCAGATTCCAGAAGCCGTGAAATTCGATGGCGACCTCGATGGAGTTTCCAAGCTCCTCCCGAATCAGGCGCAAGGGTTCGATGGCATGATCGAGTTGTTCCGCCGAGATGTGATTGCCGCCGGTCTCTCTGGCGATTGGATCGAAGGGCCAAATTTTCATGGCGCGAACATTGCTCGCAAGTAGTTCGCGCGCCAGTTGGACCGGGTTGGAAAGGAAATCCACGTGGTCATAGCAGGTGTTGTATACGCGGATGGAGGGACGCGATGCGCCTCCAAGAAGCTTGTAGATCGGCAGGCCGCTGGCCTTGCCCATCAAATCCCAGAGCGCGATGTCGACCGCGCTGATCGCGCGCATTTCGGCGCCAGCCCAGCCGCTGTAAGAGACGGCTAGAAACATGTCCGCCCACAGACGGTCGATGGCGCTGGCATCTCGTCCGAGCAATACCGCGGCCAGCCGCGAATGCACGACGGCGGCTTCCGCCTCGGCGTTGGGATAGCTCTCTCCCAAGCCAATGAGCCCCTCGTCGGTGTGGATGCGCACCCAGAGATAGTTGATCGCACCAACGTGAACGGTAACTCCGCGGGGCAGGTAGACGGTTTCGACAGCGACAATTTTCATGACCGGAAATGGCGGGCGCGACCACGAATTATCGCGGATGCACTGTACATAGTCAACATTATTGTTGACAATATTCCTGTACGCGACGTAGAGTGTGCGCTGCCCCAACGAGTCGGCTTGCGGAGTTTCAAGTGTTATCGTGATGGAGCGGAAACAGGGTTGCGTTCCACACAAATATTGTCTGGGGCGCAAAATTCAAACGTTGGCTGAGTATTTATGCCTCAAGAACTGAGACTGCAGGGAAGAAAAGCGTTGGTCACTGGTTCCGACACGGGTATCGGACATGAGATCGGTCTCGAATTTGGGCGCCGGGGCGCCGATGTTGTTTTCCATTACGTCGCAAGCGATGCAGGAGTGAAGGCCGCTGTCGAAGAGGTGAGGGCGATGGGACGGAGGTCCGCGGCGTTTCAGGCGGATTTCGACGATTTGAAGCAGGTCATCGCGCTGGCCGACCAGGCTGGAGAATTTCTTGGCGGCATCAATTGTTTAGTCAATAACGCCGGTGTGACGATGAACCGCCCCTTTCTTAAAGTCACGCCCGAGCAGTTCGACAAATTGTTCAACATCAATTTTCGCGGACAATACTTCCTCACTCAGAAGGTGGTGGAGGGCATGGCGCAAGCGGGCTCTGGCGTGATCTGCAATATGTCCTCGGTGCACGGCTTGCAAGGAGTGCCGGAGCATTCCGTTTACGCCGCGACCAAGGGAGCAATCCTCGCCTACACGCGATCGCTGGCGGTGGAGTTGGCTTACAAAGGCATCCGCGTCAATGCGATTGCGCCCGGATGGATCACGGTCGAGAACTATTTCAAGTGCATACCCGGTTTTACCAAGGAAGTCGCGGCGGAGGCGGGTTACAAGGCGATTCCGGTTGCGCGTTGCGGCGATCCGTCAGATGTCGCGAAGCTGGCAGCTTTCTTATGTTCAGACGACGCCTCCTTCATCGTTGGGCAGACTTTTGTTGTCGACGGCGGCACCACGGCGCTGATGTCTCTCGCCGCTGATTTCAGAAAAGAAAACACGAACACCTTTGGCAAAGGTTACATTCCCGGAATATAGGTGATTTAGAGATGCTGCGAGAACTCGTCGCAACCTTGAAGGCCGTCGGCAAGTCCCCTGAGATCTATCAGACCAATGATGGAACGAGGTTGTTGCTTTTGCCCTATGGAGGCAGAATACTTGGAGTGTTCGCGCCGGCCAGTGACGAGAATTTTCTGTGGACGAATTCAGCGCTCAACAGCGTGGAATCAGCTCGCGCCTACTATGCGAGCGACGACTGGCAAAATTCCGGTGGCGATCGAACCTGGCTCGCCCCGGAGGTTGATTTCTTTTTTCCAAAGTTTCCCAACATCGATATTGCCGGCTATTGGCAGCCGCGAAGTCTCGATCCCGGCAACTATGAACTAATTAAGACGGCTCATGGACTGAAGCTTACCAATCGCCTGAAAGTCGATGCGTTTCGATCCAAAAAGCGAGTTGAGCTGGAGATCACAAAATCGGTCGAGGCTGCGCCCAATCCCTTGCGCTACGACACAGCGCTTAGAACCAGCGCGGTTGAATATGCCGGTCATACTCTGCTCACGTCGTTGCGAATCCTCGATCCGAACCCCAACGACGCTCCGTTGGTCGGTCTGTGGAGTCTTACGCAGATGCCGCACCAGGGCGAATTATTCATTCCGACTTACTCCAAGGCTGATCCCTGGATTTACTTTGGTCTGGTTGACACGCCTCCAGAAGAACTGGCGGTGAGCGAGCGTCTGGTACGCTTCAAGATGCGGGCGGCGGGCGAACACAAAATCGGATTACGCTCCGCCGTCACAACCGGCCGCATCGGCTACCTGTATCCTTCGGGCGACAAGCACGCGCTCATCGTCCGCAATTTTTTCGTGAATCCGTCAGGCGAGTATGCCGATGTGCCATGGACCGAGCCCGATGATCGCGGATATTCGACCCAAGCTTGCAGTGTGAATAGCCGTTGGGGGATGTTCAGCGAAATGGAATATCACGTGCCCGCGATCGGCGGGAACACAGGGTTGAATCACGTTGATGATCGCTCGCAACTCTGGGCCTTTCGCGGATCTCGATCAGATATTCTCAAAACTGCCCGGGCTCTGTTATCGAACGAAATTCAGTGACGCCGCGGTTTCGTCGTGAGGCCAGCGGACGGATATGCGAGTCAGAAATAAAATATTGGATCATCTTATGAGTGTGCCTGCTATTGCCGTCGATCTGGTTGCCCCTCTCGATTGTGAGGTCGGCGAGAATCCGCTTTGGCATCCGGAAGCGGCTACTCTATTTTTCTTAGACATCACAAAGGGAACGGTTCACGCCTATCATCCAGCAACTAAGAAGGGCTCCGTCGCCGCGCAGACGCGGATCACAGGTGGCTTCACTCTGCAACGCGACGGCTCGCTGCTTCTTTTTCAGGATGGCCGAATTGCGACTCTCACACAGGACGGCGTTCTCCGCGAGGTCGCGACCGGCCGTTGCCCAGGCAATGATCGTTTCAACGATGTGATCGCCGACCCGGAGGGAAGAGTATTCGCCGGGGCCATGGGAGGGAACGGCAAACTCCTGCGTTTTGATCCCGACGGCGGCGTCACCGTGATGGCCGATGGGTTGGGCATTCCGAACGGAATGGGATTTACACCCGCCCTTGATGGAATGTATTTCACCGATTCCCTCCCGCGCAAGATTTACTATTTCGACTACGACCGTAAGACGGGAAATTTAAGCAATCAGCGGATATTTGCCGAGATTCCGCGCGAAGAAGGCTTGCCCGATGGCATGACCATCGACCGCGATGGATATGTCTGGACCGCAATCTGGTTCGGCGGCCGCGTCAAGCGTTACGCTCCGGATGGCCGGTTGGACCGCGACGTTTTTTTACCCATCAAACAAACGTCTGCAGTGACTTTTGGCGGCCCCGATCTCGCCGATATGTATGTGACCTCGGCGGCGATAGTTTCCGGACCCGAACTGCGCCCGCCGGGCTTCGATGGCGACGCGCCGCGCGGCGGTGGTCTCTATCGCCTTCGCCTGCCGGGCATAAGAGGCAGCGCCTCTTTTCGCTCTAATCTTTCGTTCTCATAACCGTTTTCATAACTATTGCGGTCGCAGCCTCACTAGCATCGACTTGTGCGCGACAGGTCCTAGGTTTTGCTGCAGTGCCAACAATCGTGTTGACATTGTGACAGTGTGTCCATGACGATCTCGAAACAAACTTATATCGACCGGCGTGACTTTCTGCAACGCGCGGCAGGGGGCTTGCTGCTCTCGGTGCTCGCGACTAAGGCATCATGGGGTGAGGAAACCATAGGCGGGCGGCAATGCACTTTTCAGTGCGGGGGGCATCTGAGTGTGGGACCTAGCCCCGCGGAATATTCGATCTATGGCCAGATGAATCCGACAGTTGAAGAGCGGCAGTACGCAAGGGAATCTATGGAGTATCTGAATTCTGTGGAGCGCTTGCGTTACTCAATCAACCAATATCAGTGCGGGGATTTGAGGTCGCTGAAGAGCAAGCTTGTCGAGTTCCCCCCAGTTCGGCGTTTGTCTTTACCTATGAGTTTTCTGCACGCGATCGCGATGAATCAGTAGAGATCAGCAGTTTCCTGGCGGAACACGGCTATAAAGTGAAAAACGTGCAGAACTGGACCTTCCTCGCCTCTAACCCAGCGCGCTGAGCAGACTCGGCACAGGGAGCCGGAGCCATAGACGAATCGAACGCCCATCGCTCATCGCGATTCCCCGGTTTTCAGGACCGGTTGCCGGCCATTCAGCGGTACCTTCCGCGTGGCGAAAAATTTGCTGGCATGTAGGGAACCAATTGGTATGATGACCTTCGATAAAAGCCAGATTGTTTTCTTTCTAGAATTGAGTCTTAGGCCGACCTAAGGATAGTCATCTTTATTCGGCCACTGGGGGACGCATTGACTAACTCGATCCATAACGCTTTCAATCGTCGGGAGTTCATCCACGGCGCGCTTGCTGGAGCCGCCTTCGCGGCATTGCCAATTTCCGCTTTCTCTTTAGACAATCCCGGCCAGCAATCGGTGCTGAGCCAGATACCGAAGATGCATGATGAAAATGTAAAGAGGCTGCAGGACTGGATCGCTTTGCCCTCGATCGCAGCCGAGAATCGCAACTATCCCCAGGGTCCTGATTATATGGCGCAACTCGCTCGCGATGCGGGATTCGCGAACGTCGAGATTGTGCCTACATCGGGCAAGCCTGGGGTCTTCGGCATCCTCGATGCCGGCGCGGCCACCACCGTCGGCATTTATTTTATGTACGACGTAAAGCAGTTTGACCCTTCGGAGTGGTCATCACCTCCTCTCGAAGGGCGAATCGTCGACAAGGAAGGGCTGGGCAGGATCTGTGTCGGTCGCGGTGCGGTAAACCAGAAGGGCCCGGAAATAGCCTTTCTAGGCGCTCTTCATGCCTTCAAGGCAGCGGGAAAAACTCTGCCCGTAAATCTGGTACTCGTCTGTGAAGGGGAAGAAGAGATTGCTTCCCCCCACTTTCCAGAGATTGTCCGCCAACCCAAGGTCGCCGCTGCGTTGAAGAAATGCATGGGTGTGTTCATGCCCGAAGCGGGCCAGGACACGGATGGTGGCATACAGATATCACTGGGCGCCAAGGGGGTAGTTGAGCTTGAACTGGTTTCGAGTGGAGAGCGCTGGGGACGAGGACCGAAACATGACGTTCATTCCAGTCTTGAGGCACAGGTCGACAGCCCCTCGTGGCACCTGGTGCAAGCGCTCAACACTCTGATTGAGCCCGACGGACACACGCCTGCGGTTGCGGGCTTCTTTGACAAAGTCAAGCCGCTTACTCCGGCGCAGATGAAGATGATTCAGGATGTCGCCGCTCGCCGTAGTGAGGCCACCGTGAAGCAGCAGCTTGGCGTCGAACATTGGGTGCATGACACAAACTGGCTTGACTCGCTCGTGCTGCTCGAGTCCAAGCCGACGATCAACATCGAGGGGCTGGTCGGTGGCTACACAGGTCCCGGAGGAAAGACAGTTCTGCCGCATCGCGCCGTGGCGAAAATTGACATGCGGCTGGTACCCGACATGACGGCTGCCGGGACGCTGGCGCTTCTCAAAGACCATCTAGCCAAACACGGCTTTGGCGACATAGAGGTCAATATGAGTGGTGGATACGATCCGACGCAGACCTCACCGGATACGAAGCTCATCCAGGCGCAAGTTGCGACTTACCGCAAACTGGGTCTGGATCCTGTGCTGTGGCCTCGATCGGCCGGCTCCTGGCCGGGATACATCTTCACTTCCGAACCTCTCAATCTTCCCGCCGGACATTTTGGAATGGGGCACGGTACCGGGGCGCATGCTCCGAATGAGTACTATCTGATCGATTCCACCAATGCGAAGGTTGCAGGGATCGATGGGGCTGTGGGCTCGTTCGTCGAGTATCTCTACGCGTTGGCTTAAAGCGGAGTTAGGTTGTGATTTCGCACACTGGAGGTGTAACAAAACTCTACAGTTCAGGGCGGGTGGCAGCGGTATGATTTGAGCAAGACGTTGCCGCATGTGCGCTATGATTTCCGATCGTCGCTTTCTGGTGGTCAAGGGTAACCTACGCCCGGAGTTCTTCTTTCCGTTCGTTTTCTTGTTTCATATCGCCATATTTCACCCGCACTTGGCGCAGGGGCAGGCGGTTGCGCCCGCGGTTGGAGGGCGAACGATTCACGGCATCGTGAAGTCCGGGAACATGCCAATTCCCGGCGCGGGAGTATCCGCAACGAATGCAGCCACGAAGGAACAGGTCAACACTTCGACCGATGTGGACGGCAGCTACTCGTTGAAAATTCCTGCCGATGGCCACTATACCGTGCGAGTGCAGATGGCGGCGTTTGCCGCTGGCTCGCATGAAGTGGTGCTGGACCCAACCCATCAGGACGCGCAAGCAAATTTTGAATTAGTGCTGCTGTCGCGAGTACGCGAGCCGGACGCTAATGCTGCTAGGGAGAATAGTGCCAGGGAGCAGCGGCGGGCGAATACGGGCGGCGGACGTGGTTTCCAAAGTCTATCCGTGTTTCAGAATGATGCCGGGCAGGATTCGGCCGGTGGAGCGTCGGGTAGTTCCATGAGCGACATCGCGCCTTCGGGTATGCCGGTGCCGGGGATTGGACAGAATGGTGCAACGGAATCGGTAGCGGTCTCGGGCAATACTTCGAGTTCGTTCAACAGCCTAAGCGCGGATCAGTTGCAGCAACGCTTCGACGATGCTCGCCAGCAGGGAGCAGGATTCGGCGGTGGAGGCGGCTTTGGCGGTGCGGGTGGCGGTCGCGGGGGCGGCTTTGGCGGCGCAGGAGGGTTCGGACGACGCGGCTTCGACAGCAATCGCCCACACGGATCCTTATATTATGGCGTCGGCGACTCGGCTCTGAATGCATCGCCGTTTGCCCTCACCGGCCAGCCAACGGAGAAGCCGGCGTATCTCCAGAATAACTTCGGCGGTTCCGTCGGCGGGCCGCTGAACATTCCTCATGTCTACCACGGCGGGAGCAAGACTTTTTACTTCATCAACTTTAACGGCAAGCATGGGGACAATCCTTTCGATCAGTTCTCGACGGTGCCTACGGTGCTGGAGCGGCAGGGAAATTTTTCCCAAACCACCTACAGTCCGACCGGCGTACCGGTGCAGATTTTCAATCCCGCGACAAATACTGCCTATCCAAACGCCACCCTTCCACAAATCAACTCGGCGGCGCTGGGGTTGCTGCAATATATTCCCTTGCCGAACTTGCCGGGCAGCCTTCAGAACTTTCACTACGTGACCTCGGCGACCAGCGATAGTGATGACTTAAACGTTCGCGTGAACCACAGTTTTGGCCCGGCGCCCGCGGGCGGTCGCCGGGGCGGAGGGCGTAACGCTCCGCGTAATAGCTTGCAGATTGGCTTCCACTATCATCAATCGACGGCTACGCTAACCAATCCGTTCCCCAGCGTCGGCGGCAGCACCACAATTCGCAGCTTTGACATTCCGTTGTCTTACACGCGCAGCATCGGAAAGCTGACCAACGTTGTCCGCGCTGACTTTAATCGTAGCCGCACGCACACACAGAATCTCTACGCTTTCAATACCAACGTCACCGGCAACCTAGGAATCACGGGGGTTTCAACAAATCCCTTTGACTGGGGTTTGCCGACTTTGTCGTTTACAGACATCGCCAGTCTTCAGGACACGACTCCCTCGCTCGCTCGACCTCAAACCTACACCTTCTCCGACAATGTCATCTGGAATCACGGCAAGCACACCTGGCGCTGGGGCGGAGACTTTCGGCGCGTGCAAGTGAACACGGACACGGACAGCAATCCGCGCGGTTCATTCGTCTTCAGCGACACCAATACTGCGCAGTTCATTAACGGAAATCAGGTGCCGAATACGGGATACGATTTTGCAGACTTTCTGCTCGGGCTGCCGCAGCAAACGTCCGTCCAGTTTGGACAAAGCGAGTACTTCCGCGGCAATTACTGGGATTTGTATGGTCAAGATGAGTGGAAGATGCGCGCGAATCTAACGCTCAATCTCGGAGTGCGTTACGAGTATGTTTCGCCGCTGACGGAAATCAACAATCGCATTGCGAACCTATTGCTTTCACCTGGGGTGCTGACACAGACGCCGCCATTCAGCGTGACGCCGGCGCAGCCAGGTTCCAGTGGCCTGCCGGACAGCCTGGTGCGACCCGATCGCAGAGGTTTTGCGCCGCGTATCGGATTTGCGTGGAAGCCGCTTCCTAATACAGTTGTGCGCGGAGGATATGGAATCAACTACAACACCGGCGCCTATCAGGGCATCGCCCAGCAGCTCGCGCTGCAGCCACCGTTCGCGACCACTTCAACCAATATTCAGACGGCTCCCGGAGAGCTGACGCTGGAAGGCGGATTTCCCGCGCCGGCTCCTGGCGCCATCACCAACAATTACGCGGTGAATCCGAATTACCGGTTTGGCTATGTGCAGATCCGCAATGTGGATCTTCAACAACAAGTTCGCCCCACCCTGCTACTGAATATTGATTACACGGGAACCAAGGGAACCAATCTTGACATTCTGGAAGCGCCTAACCGAACGCCGAACGGAATTCTTGTGTCGGGAGTTCAAGCTTTCACTTACGAAAACTCAGTAGCCGATCAAGAGGCCAATGCGCTCTCGCTACGTGTGCGCAAGCGTCTCGCGGGAGGATTCGCGGTCGGCGGCACCTATACATTTTCCAAGTCGCTGGACGATGCGTCTTCTATTGGCGCGGGAGCGACCTCGGTGGCAAGTGGTCCAGGATTGGGCGCTGGCGGTACCGGTGCGTCCGGCGTCAGCGCTTCTACCAATGGAGGCGCAGCCAATGTGGCACAGAATCCTCTTGATCTGTCGGCGGAGCGCGGGCTCTCCAGCTTCAACCAGACGCACAAATTCACCGCGGATTATTTGGTGGAGCTACCCTTCGGCCATGACAAGCGTTGGCTTACAGGGAACACGCCGTGGCGTGCCATTGCAGGCGACTGGCAGTGGAGTGGCGACTGGACGATCGCATCCGGGCTTCCGTTTACGCCACGGTTGCTGAACAATACCTGTGAAGTGAATGGCGGGACCAGCGGCACGTTGCGTCCTAACCTGGTTCCCGGCCAATCGATAAGCTTGCCTAATCCCTCGATCGCAGAGTGGTTCAATACCGCGGCATTCGTTGCGCAAACAACGTGCAGCTATGGCAATGCGCGGCGCAACAGCATCATCGGGCCGGGCAGTAAGGTGTTTGACATGGCCTTCACGAAAGTATTCCCGTTGAAAGAAGCGCGCGTGCTGGAGTTTCGCGCCCAGGCAACCAACGTTTTCAACCTGGTGAACTACTCTTCGATTGACACGACAATTGGATCCCCCACCTTTGGCCGAGTTACGGCGGCGGGGGCGATGCGGCAATTCACGATGACGGCGCGCTTTCGTTTCTGAGCTTAGAACTGAGTTTGGCTGGTATCACCCATGACTTTGTCTCCAACCCGATTCGCCAGTCGAGCTGCAGCGTTGCTGCTGATGCTTTTGCTGGTGTGCGCTGTTTTGTCATCGCAACAATCGGACTACACGCTTCACTCGGAGTCGGATGTGGTGCTGGTGAATGTGACGGTGAGGGACAAGAGCGGAAAGTTTGTACCGGGATTGAAACCGGAAAACTTCACGATCCTGGAAGACAACAAACCGCAGAAAATTGTTTCTTTTGACGTGGAGAACGTCGATGCAGTTCCGGCGTCGGATGTCGCCCAAGCGAAGGCGCTGTCGGATGCGCCAACTGGAGCGACCACCCCGCCCACGGCAGATACGTCGGCTCAGGCTGCTTCACGGTTACAGTTCAAAGACCGGCGCCTGATTGTTCTGTTTTTTGATCTCTCGGCCATGGAACCGGATGAAATCGACCACGCGGTTACGTCCGCCGAGCACTACCTCGACGCTCAAATGGCGCCTGCTGACCTAGTGTCGATTATTTCGCTAGGGAGTTCGCTGCTGGTGAACCAGGACTTTACCACCGATCGCTCCCTGCTAAAAAAACAGTTGGACGCATTCAGCACGGGCGCCGGCCAAGGCTTCGAGGAAGGCACAACGGGAACAACCGAAGGAACGCCCGACACCGGTCAGCCCTTTACCGCCGACGATACGGAATACAACATTTTCAATACCGACCGCCGGCTGGAGGCTCTGCGCTCGGTGGCGGAGAAACTGGCCTACGTTCAACAGAAGAAGTCACTGATTTATTTTTCCAGCGGAATGGACCGCACCGGCATCGAGAATCAATCGGAACTGCGCGCTGCCGTGAACGCGGCCGTACGCTCCAACATGGCGATCTACACCATGGACATGCGCGGCCTGCAGGCTCTGGTCGCAGGCGGAGAAGCGCAGAACGCCAGCCTGCGTGGCGTTTCCGCCTATTCGGGGCAGTCGACACTCAATGCCCTGAATTCCAACTTCACCACCCAGGAAACGCTAGTGACGCTGGCGAGCGATACGGGCGGGCGTGCTTTTCTCGACTCCAATGACTTCAGCAAGATTTTCACGGGAGTACAACAGGACACGTCGACCTACTACGTGCTCGGCTATCACAGTACGAACACCGCGCGCGACGGGCGTTATCGCCGCATCGCCGTGAAGAGCAGTCTCCCAGGAGTGAAGATCGATTACCGCCGCGGCTACTACGCGCCGGCGGATTATCAGCATGCCACGAAAGACGACAAGGAGCGGCAACTGGAAGAGGAACTTGCGTCGGAGTTGCCAGCGACAGACTTGCCGCTGTACCTGGGCATCGCTTATTTCCGGCTGGAGGGCAACAAATTTTTCGTTCCCATTTCCCTGGTGGTGCCGGGCTCGCAGATTCCATTCGTCCGCAGCAGCGACCGCGATAAGGCGACGCTCGATGTGATCGGCATGGTGCTCGATAATGAACACCATCCCTTGAACCGTATCCGCGACACCGTGAAACTCGCAGTGAGCACGACAACCGAGGTGCAAAAAAAGAACGTGCAGTATGACACCGGCATGAGCCTGCTCAGCGGCAAGTATCACCTGAAATTCGTTGTGCGCGAAAATCAGACTGGTCGCATGGGATCGTTCGAGACTGACATTGACGTGCCGGATTTGAAAACGCAACCGCTGAAGATGAGTTCCGTGGTGCTCGCAAACCAGATTCAAACGACAAAAGCGAAGAAGAGTACGGATCTAAATCCGCTTGTCCGCGACGGTTCTGAGATTATTCCAAACATTACGCACGTTTTCTCGGCGGCGCAGCACCTGCTTCTCTACTACGAAGTGTACGATCCGGCCCGGCCAGCGATCGCGGATGCGAAAGACGCGGAGTCCAGGAGAGATAAAGATGACAAGAACGGCATCCGGCTCTTGACCAACGTCGCCTTTTTCCAGGGTAAAGCCAAAGCCTACGAAAGCTCACTGGTAGAACTGACAGAATTGAACGCGCGCGAGCGCAAGGCTGCCGTCTTCCAACTCGATGTGTCGCTGACTTCGCTTAAACCCGGTTTTTATACTTGTCAGGTTAACGTCATCGATGACGCTGGAGGCCACTTCCTGTTTCCGCGGCTTGCCTTGTTGATTCGGCAAGAGAGTTCCGCGGCTGCGCGCTAAAAGAAAACTCCCGAGTTGACGCGCGAAGTTCGCCAGGTGTCGAAGTTTGGGATCAGGGCGCAACGACGATGATCTCGAAACTGTCGGGCACCACGCTCCGGCGAGGATGCGGCATCGCTTCCGTCGCCGCAGGGACCGGGCCGAACTGTGCGGTGGCCAGATAAATCCGCCCGGTTGAGACATCGAGCGCCATAGTCCGCGCGCCTTTTTCCGTGTTCAATGTTTGCGCCACGGGAAAGCCAGGCTTCGCGCTGTCCACGATGGTAAGGGTGCCATCGCCCCCATTCGAGGAGAACGCCAGCGCGTGCTTTGGGTCAAAGCCGGCGGCGTCCGGCGAGTCGCCGATGTTCGCCAGTCCCAGGACTTTGCCCGACTCATAATCGACGATAACCATCTTACCGCCGTCGCAGACAGAAAAGAGGCGATGTTTACCGCGGTCGATGGCCATGCCGGAGGGCGATTCGCAGCCCGTCAGCGGCCATGTGGCGACCGGTTTCCTGCCCGCCGCGTCCAGCTTCACGATCTGGTTCTTGTCTTCGATGTTGACGTATACCGATCCGTGGTCGTCGACTTGGGGAAACTCCGGCTTGCCGGGCAACGGCAGGGTGGCCACGATGGTGTTGGAAGAAGTGTCCATGACCGAGACATTGTTGCTGCGCCCGTTGAAGGCCCAAATTGTCTTTGTCGCCGGCTCGAAGGCGATGCCATCGGGGTTTGTTCCCGCCGCAACCGTAGCCTGCACCGAAAGGTCTGCGCGATTGAAGACCACAATCACGTTGCCGGCGCCGTCGCTGACGTACCCGGTCTTTCCATCGGAGTTGAGCGCTACGCCGTGCGTGCTCTTCAGTCCTGTAATTGCGCCGATCGGCTTGCCCGTTGTGGTATCAAGCACTTCGACTCGTGAGTTGTGGGTTATATAGAGCCGATGCGCCCCATCGTCACTCAGCAGGTAATCCCAACCCCCTTGCCCCCCGAGTTTCCAATGATCGGCAACATGATAGTTTTGTGCGGCGGATGCCGCTGTAATCGAGAGAAAGGTTGCGAAGGTGGCAACTTTAAAAAAGCGCATGGTGTGCTCCTGAACAAACTCGGCATTTGCCGGCCATCTCATTGTCGTTACAGTGCCCTAAGCCAAGCTGAAGGCAGGGAACAGAAGTCAGGACTTCGGCGGGTACCCTCACGGTTCGCCAACTCAGTTCCGCGCAAGCTGGTCACAGTGGTCTCCGCCGCATATTAGATTTTATAATCTACAGGGAAACCTTGTAACTGCGGCGAAGGTTGTATGAGTCTCCCGGACTCCGGGCGCATCTTCTTCTTATAAGTATCGTGTCGCAAGGCTCGCTCATTCTCGCGAGGGATTGATGGAAACGCGCATGGGTCGCTACCATTCGAATGGAATACTTTATGGGAGCAAAATTCAATATGGGAGGAAGCCGTATGACTACGAATGCGTCGTTGTTGGAGATTGGCGGTGTCCAGCATAAATGGGGATGGTTGCTGGTGCTAGGGATCAGCATGGTCGTTCTCGGAACCATCGCGCTCTTCATCACCCCGGCCGCTACGATCGGCACCGTGCTGGTGCTGGGCTGGCTGCTGGTGGTGAGCGGTGTGGTGGAGACAATTCAATCCTTCCGGATGAGGAAGTGGGGCGGAATTTTCCTTCACCTGATCGGTGGAGTTCTAGGCGTGCTGGTGGGATTGCTGATCGTGACTCATCCCGTGGCCGGCGCGTTGGCGTGGACGCTGCTGTTCGCGGCGTTTTTTACGATTATCGGAATTTTCAGACTGGTGGCGGCAATCAGGCTGAAGTTTCCGAACTGGGGCTGGGCTGCCTTCGATGGCGCCGTGACGCTTTTGTTGGGCGTACTGCTCTGGATAGATTGGCCAGGCTCCGGACTTTGGTTTCTGGGATTCGCGGTGGGGGTGTCTTTACTTTTGCGCGGCTGGGCTTATGTGATGTTCGCCATCGCGGTTCGCGCTGTGCCGGCGGCGGCCGCATCAATGCGGCAAGCGGCCTAGCTCGGCGCCTCGCCTCGATTAGAGGCTGGCAGCCGTGGTGAACGTCAGTGGCGAAAAGCAGCCAACGAGTTCGTGTCAGAACTCGATCGGTGCTCTTTCGCTCTGCGCCTCAGTTGGGCGGCAGGCCTATTTTCGCGAGCAGGTGCTGGACAGCCGGATTGCCGTGAAGGCTTGCGAAATCCTGGTCAGCCGACGCCGAGACGGTGAACGATCGCCTGGAAGCGAGGATCGGAGCGGATCGCGTCATATTCCGGGTCGACGTTGATGAACAGCATCCAGTAGTCGTGATGCTGATACGATTTTTCCAGCCAGTCGAGCGTGAGGGAGCGGTCTCCCTTAAGATTCGCGAAGGAGACAAGGTCAAACGGCCGCCGAGAGCCGGCCTTGGCTTCGTCGGTAAGCTTGCGGAGAACGCGCTCCATTTCGTCGGGGTTCCCATTCACGATTGCGCGCTGGAAGTCTTCCTGGGGATGTTTCGCGTCCACAGCCCGCCAGTCATCCCAGCGGCGCTCACAAAGGTAGCCCGTGGTTAACATGCTATAGCCAAGATGGTAGTTGGGGTCCCGTTCGAGGATGCTTTTCGAAACAGCAATGACGCCGTCGAAATCGCGCTGGTACTTGCGCAGCAGAGCGAGATCGACGTCCACAATAAGCGCAAGCGGGTCGAGGCGGCGGGCAGTATCGAGTTGTGCTTCGGCTTCCGCGAAGTGGCCGTGCGCCATGAGGCCCAGAGCGTAATACTGATGAGCGCTGGCGTAGCTGGGGTTCAACTCGATCGCTTTCTTGTATTCGCGCGCAGCTGTCGGCCAGTCGTAGTCGTAATGACAGGCAACCATCCCGAGCGCGGCGTGCGCTTCGGCGAGCGAGGGATCGAGTTGCAGAGCTTTGAGGGCGGCGTCGCGAGCGCGTGGCAGATATGATGCCGGATCCACTTCTTCGACGTCGCCGATGGCAATCAAAGAGTCAGCCAGCCCAGCCCAGGCCAGGGCGTAGTTGGGGTCGCGCGCGATCGCTTGCTGCAACAGGTCCACGCTCTTGAGTTCAGCGGGAAAGTTTCGCTGGTTCCAGAGATACCGCGCTTCCAGGTATAGAGCGTGGGCTTCGGGATCGCGGGCGGGGGCAATCTGAGGAGAAAATTTGCGTGCCAGAGCCCGCGCAATTGAGCCGGCGATCTGCGATTCGATCTGTATCCAGTCGCTGGTTGTGCCGTCGTAGGTCTGGCTCCAAATCGTGAAGCCGTCGCGGGTACGATTCAGTTCCACCGTGACATGCGTGCGGTCAGCGGCGCGCTGCACGCTGCCTTCCACCACGGCCTCGACATTCAGGCGTGAACCAATCTCGCGAAGGTCGTCGTGCTTGCCTTTGAAGACATAGGCGGAACGGCGCCCTGCTACACGAACGCCATCCAGATGGGAGACGGAGGCAGCGACCTCATCGGTCAGTCCGTCACTGAAAGCGTCGTCGAAATTTGGCGCACTGAGATTGTCGAAGGGAAGGACGGCAATCGATGAAATCGGCGCAGGTCTCTGTTTTTGCCATCGCCGGATAAAAAATCCAGCCAGTCCCAAGGCGATAACGATTGCCGCAACTAGCCACAGACGTGCGTGCAAGCTTCGCTTCGGTGCGGGCTTCGCAAATCCAATCTCATAGCGCGCCGTGAAATCCCGGTTCACCGGTTCCACCGCCGGCGCTCGATCCTGAACTGCCGGTTCGAGGGGTTGGCTAAGTACGGGTTGGCTGAGTATGGGTCCGATCCAACGGTAGCCGCGGCGCTCGATGGTCTCAATGAAGATTGGATTGTCAGCCGAGTCGTTCAGGGCGTCGCGCAACCGCATTACGGCGCTGCTGATGCCTTGCTCAAAATCCACAAAGACATCGGAAGGCCAGAGTGCCTGCCGAAACTCGTCTCGGGTGATGACTTCCCCCGGACGGGACAGCAACAGCGTCAACGCGCGGAAGGGCAGGTCTTGAAGGCGAACCCTGATCCCGTTCCGCCGCAGTTCGCCCGCACGGAGGTCGGCCTCGAACACACCAAAACGCACCAAAGCAGGAGGCACCTGTGCAGAACCCATAGGATATTAAAGGAGTGGCGACGGGGGAGATCGTAGTTTAACACCAGACCTGACACCAGGGAAAGGCGGCCACTCTGGGGATCTGGGGCTCCAAAAGGCTGCCGTAGGCCAGGCAATAAATTCACTTAAGTACCTGTTAAGGAAAGCTTTATTTCGCCATATACCCACCATACACCCGCTATCTCCGGACCATTGACCGGCTGCCACATTTCGAGGCAAAGTCGCCGCAGATGCGGGGAAAAGGTGCTCCGCACGGTAGTTGGCAACTGCAAAAAAATTCTTCCAGGAGATAACAATGAAGTCGAGTCATCATCAAGCGAAACAGTCGTACGCGGCGGCAATGTTGCTGACCATGCTTGTCGCAATCGTTATGTTCGCCGGCGTAGCAGTTCCGGCGCAGGCTCAAACTTTTAACGTGCTGTACTCCTTCGAAGGGGAGGGAGAGAATGAAGGCCAAGCCCCCTGGGGGCTGGTGCAGGGTACCAATGGATATTTGTACGGGGTGACAGAGTTTGGAGGGAAACAGGGCCAGTTTGATGGCATATTTTTCAAAATTAGCACCAGCGGCAAGCTGACAATGATCTGCGACTTTTTCGCCGCCGGACCATGCCAGGACGGCGGGACACCTTATGCGAATGTGGCTCTGGGCAGCAACGGAGACTTCTACGGCGTAGACAATAATAGTAACGTCTGGCAAATCACCCCCGCCGCCAAGGTGAAAATTCTATACACCGGAAACGCCCCCTCCCATGCACCAGTGATTCAAGCCAGTAACGGAGAGTTCTACGGAACAAACGACGGGGGCATCTACAACAACTGTTTCGGTACTTGTGGATCGATCTTCAAGGTGACCGCGAGCGGCAAGGAGACCACGCTGCACTCCTTTTGCGCCGTCGTCGAAAATAGCGCCTGCACAGATGGCCAAAACCCTGCCTATGCCCTGGTTCAAGGCAGCGATGGGAACCTGTACGGGACCACATCCGGGGGCGGAACTGACGGCGTCAACGATGGCTATGGCACAATGTTCAAAATCACCCCAACCGGGACCTTCTCTACGCTTTACAGCTTTCCGGGTTACACTCCCCCAAGCTCGGCGCTGATCCAGGGCGCGGACGGGAATTTCTACGGCACAACGTCTGCCGGCGGTACTGGCACTTACGGCGCCGGAGGCACCTTTTTCACTGCTACCCCAAGCGGCGCAGTGACCTACCTTTATAACTTCTGCAGCCTGCCAAATTGCGCTGACGGCTCCCAACCCGCGAACATCTATCTGGCCACCGATGGGAATTTCTATGGGATAACGTGGCAAGGCGGAGTCAACAACAACAGCCAGGGAACAATCTTCCAAATCACCCCCAGCGGAAGGCTGACCACGCTGCACAGCTTCGACGGCACGGACGGATCTGGCCCGAACGGCGGCGGCACGCTGATGCAAGACACCAATGGCACCCTCTACGGGACAATGCAGGTGGGCGGTACTGAGTGGCCGAGCTGTACCATCACCTGCGGCGGCACCATCTTCAGCCTGGACCTGAGTCTTGGCCCGTTCGTGAAAACGCTGCCGACCTCCGGCAAGGTGAAGGCAGCCGTGAAGATTCTGGGAACGGATCTGACGGGCGCGACCAGCGTCACATTTAATGGCACAGCGGCTACGTTCAAAGTAGTTTCCAGTTCCGAAATCACCACCAACGTACCTGAGGGCGCCACGTCCGGCGTCGTTGAGGTGGTAACGCCCAGCGGCACGCTCTCGAGCAACGTCAAGTTCCAGGTGCCATAGTTGAAGAACAAGCGGTGAGCGTGTCGCCGCCCAACGTTGGCTATGGATCGATCGCGATGGGCGACAAGAAAGCAGAAACCGTGACGCTTGCTCGTGATTGCTAATGACTAGAGCACATCGCTCGCGATCAACCGCATCACGCAGGAAGGCACAGTCCCGGCCGACTTCACCGAAACGTCGAAGTGCGGATCAAGAAGCAAGACAGGCCGGGACTGCGCCATCACAGTGACGTTGAAACCGCGATGCTACCGCCGCGCGTACCGCGACTTTAAGCATCTACGACGAGGTGGACAGGCAAACGGAGCTTGCGATCAGGAATCAGAGCCGTTTCGCCTAGAACCTCTTCCGAAGAAATTCAAAAAGGACATAACCGGCCAGTGCGGCGATGGTAGCAATTTCAAAATTGGCGACGGTAAGAATATCTCCGATTGCCCAAACAATCCCCCTCTTCCTGCCCATGCCCGAGCGCTCGAATTCTCCCATCAGGAGATTGGAATAAAAAAGGAACATGATAAAGCCGACCTCAACCACCGCTCTGAAGGCATTTTTCTTCATGGCGAAGACGATTGCTCCGTGGTCGCTTCGGTTGACTGGCGCGAGCTCGTGAGACAGAGTGCGTAAAACACTGGGCTGGACGCGCCGTCCAGCCCGCCTTTTGAAAAACTACGCATTGCAAGATTACGCAACCCAGTGGGATCTGCCCAGACTACAGTTCGCGGAGGGCAACGGCCACAGGGCGCCAGGCGGCGCGCATTGCCGGAGGCAAGCCCCCGAGCAAACCCATCAGCAGAGCGAAGATAATGCCGCCGAGCAACAGCACCGGTGTAATGCGGAAGGCGAAGGCGAGATGCGAGAAAGTCTGCCAGTTCATTGCGCCGGTGGTGAGGCCGTTTAAGGGCAGGACGGCCAGGCAGCCGATGACGCCTCCGATGAACGAAATCAACAGCGCCTCGACGAGGAATGAAAAGACGACGGCGCCGCCGCCAAAGCCGAGGGCGCGCATGGTGGCGATTTCTCGGCCGCGCTCGGCCACAGCTGAGTACATAGTATTGAGCGCGCCGAAAACGGCGCCAATCGCCATAACGAAGGCGACCAGTCCGCCGAGAATGGTAATCAGGCGAGTCATGGTGGTGGATTGTTTGGCGTAGTAGTCGATTTCGCGGCTCACGTCGAAGTTGAGGCGGCGGTCGGAAGTAATCGCATCCTTGAACTGCTGAAAGCTGTCGGGCGAGTTCAGATGCACGGTGGCGGATTGGAAAATGTTGCTCGGCCGTTTATACACGTCGTCGAGCACGCGCGCATCGCACCAGACCTCCGAATCGAAGGAACTGCCGCCGGCGTCGAAAATCCCCACGATCTGCCAGTGACCGCCTCCAAAATTCACCGTGTTCCCGAGGGTTAAACCGGAATAGCTGCTGCTCGCGTTTTTTCCGACAATCAATTCCGCTAGCCCCGGCTGAAACATGCGACCCTGAGCGATCTTGACGTTTTTGCGAATGGTCAAAACGTTGGCGGAGACGCCCCGAACTTGAACGTTGGCATCGGTTCCGGTCGATCGTAAAGGGAAAGGCGCGACCACCACGACTTCAGAGGTCACGAGCGGAGCATCGGAGGCATGGGCAACGCCGGGCGCATCCTGAAGAATTTTGATGTCCTCCAGTTTAATTCCGCTCATCATCTCCGAGGTTGCCCCGGCGCGCATGACGATAGCATTGTCGGGGGAACCGGAAGAGACCAGGGTCGCCCTGAAGCCGCGCGCTAGCGAGAGCATCGCCACAAACACGCCGACCGTTCCGGCAATCCCGAGAACGGCAACGATGGAAGATGTCCAGCGAGCCTTGACGCTGCGAATGTTGTAGACGATGGGGATGGCCATTTCAAACCCTCCTTAACGCATTGACAACGCGCATGCGCATGGCGCCGATTCCGGGCAGCAGTCCGCTCACGATTCCAACCACTAAAGCGGTTACGAGGCCGAGCGAAAGAATTTCAGGGGACAAGATGAGTGTGGGCAGCAGCCCATTCAAAGCCGCGCCCAGAGCGGGGATGGCGAGTAGCGCAAGCCCAAGGCCGAGAAGACCGCCAACCGCCGCAATGATGAGAGATTCGGCCAACACGAAAAAGAGGACCCAGCGATCGCTGAAACCGATTGCCTTGAGAACGGCCAGTTCACCGGCGCGCTCGCGTACGGAAATGGCCATGGTGTTTCCCGTGACAAGAAGCAGGGTGAAGAACACTACAGTGCCGATGGTCAAGATAAGAAATTGGATATTTCCGAATTGCTTGACCCAACTGGCGGCGAACTCGGATTCTGTTTCGGTTTTCGTTTCGAAGGAAGAGTTGGCCGCCATGTCATCGATCGCTTTCGCTATCCTCACGGCGTCGTCGGGGCTGTCGAGTCTGACGACATACCAACCGACGTTGCCCTTGAAGGTCTCCGGCACGCGTTCTTCGAAGTAGTCCCATTGGAACCAGAACTGGCTCTCGTCGCCGCCCGCGTGTTGACTGTGATAGATGCCGTCGAGAATGAATTCCCAGGTGCCGGTGTTGCCATAGCCGGCATTCTTGATGGGAATGCGGTCGCCTACTTTCCAGCCGAAGCGTTGGGCCGTCTTCGCTCCGGCAATCGCGCCCTGACGATCTTTTACAAAGTTCTGCCACTGGTCATCGGGAACCACCAACTCGGACATGACCTGGCGCTGATTGTCGACATCGATCACGAACTGGGGGAAAAAGTTTTTCTCTTCTTGATATACGCCGCCGAACCAATTGTTATGCGTGACGTACTTGACTCCCGGGATGCGCTGAATCTTGTCGCGGTAGGCAAGCGGCAGCGGGTTAATGATGGATACACGATTGATGGTGACCAGGCGATCCGCACCCGCGATATCCGCCCCTCGATTAAACGCTCCACGCACCACGGCGAGGAAAGCAAAGAGAAAGAGCGCGACCGCGAAGGAACCGACCGTGAGGATCAGGCGAAGTTTCTTGCGAAAGAGATTGGCGAAAATCAGCCCACGGAATTTCATGCCGCGCCTCCGGCGGGAACTTCCTGCGACTCACCGGCCTCGACGAGTACGCCTTTCTCGAGGTGCAGGGTAAGATCGGCGCGCTTCGCGACCAGCGGATCGTGGGTGACCATGAGCACAGTCTTGCTGTACTCCTTCACCAGACGGTGAATCAGATCCATGATTTCATCCGCGCTCTTGCGGTCCAGGTCGCCGGTCGGCTCGTCGCAAAGCAAGAAAGTTGGATCGGCAACGATGGCGCGGGCGATGGCAACTCGCTGCTCCTGCCCACCCGAGAGTTGGCGCGGGTAGTGATTCATCCGGTCCGCTAATCCGACAATGCCGAGCGCGGTCTCCACGTGCTTGCGGCGATCGGCTTTGGAGAGGCTGGTTAACAGCAGCGGCAGTTCGACATTCTGAAAGGCCGTCAGCACGGGGATGAGGTTATACATCTGAAAGATGAAGCCGACATGCCGCGCCCGCCACGTGGTCAGCTTGCTGGCCGACATGTGCGTGATTTCATCGCCCGCGACCGTGATGCTCCCGCGAGTGGGCACGTCGAGTCCGCCCAGCAAATTCAGCAGCGTGGTCTTGCCCGAGCCGCTTGGTCCCATGAAGGCCACGAAATCGCCCTTCTCCACGTCGAGATTCAAACCCTGGAGAACGTGGATATCTTCGCCTCCCCGCCGGTACGTCTTGTCCAATCCGCGCACCTGAATCTGGCTGTTAGTTTTCCCTGTGCCATCGACTTGCACCATATCGCTGCTCCCTTAATTATTTTTGCTATCTCTGCCAATTTATTTCTTGATCTGAACACTTTCGCCGTCATGCAAATTTGCTGGTCCATTGACAATCACGGAATCACCAGCCGCCAAACCAGCCATCGCTTCGATCTCAGTGCCGCGATTCCCACCCAGTATCACAGCACGCCGCTCTGCCTTATCGCCCTTGACGAGGAAGACAACTTTCTTGCCGTCATCGTCGCGCACCGCACTTTGAGGTATAAGAATCGCGGGCTTGTCGGCAACATCCTTGCTCGATGGTTCATCGCCGAGGAAAGTCACTTTGATTCCCATGTCGGGCAAGATGCGTGGATCAAGTTTCAGGAATGAAATGCGCACTTTTACTGTGGCTTTTTGGCGATCCGCGCTGGGAATGATCGTGCGCACGCGACTCGGAATCTCCCAGCCGGGATAAGCATCGAGAATCGCAGTGACCTGCTGCCCAGGCTTGACTCGCGTGATGTAGGCCTCGTTCACGTCGACCTCAATTTCATTCGAGTTCATATCCACAATCGTGGCGATGCCGGTGCGCGTGAAGCCGCCGCCCGCGGAGATAGGAGACACCATCTCGCCGACTTGCGCGTCCTTGGACACAACGATGCCGTCGAAAGGCGCGCGAATCGTGCAGTTGTCAACCGCTTGCTGCGCCTCCTGGATGCGGGCTTCGGATGCCGCCGCCTGCGCTTTCGCCAAATCAATTTTTGCCTGAAGACTTTCGACCGAGGTGCGCGCATTATCAAGCTGTTCTTGCGGCTCCACGCCGGCTTTTTGAAGTTGCTCGGTGCGGTAAAGCAAAATGCGAGCGTTCTTCTGTTGCACTTCGTAGTCGGCGATGGCCGCTTTAGCGGAGTCGCGATCCGCTTTAGCAGACCCCAGAGCTCTCTGGGCATCGGCATCGTCAAGCGTGGCGAGCAATTGGCCTTGGTGCACATGCGTGCCTTCGTCAAAGAAAACTCCGGTCACGCGGCCTGTGATTTTGGCGGCGATCGTAGCCCGCTGGCGCGGTGTGACATATCCGGTAGCGTTCAGCAATGCTTCGCGGCTTCCTGGCCCTACGGCTTTCCGCGCCGTGACCACTTCTACCGTTGGCTTCGAGTCTAATAACGCGTAGACGCTCGCTCCAATCCCGCCGAGGATAATCAACAGTCCAAAGAAAATGGCGAGAACTTTCCCCGCCCTGCCGCCCTTGCGCTGCCCTTCATGGATGCGCAAAGAACCCAAGTCATGTGCGGGTGGGGTTTCTCGCGTCACCATCGGCAATCTTGTCCTCTCTGGGGGAAACACCATGATAATCCATCTTCAAAGAAGGGAGGGCTGCGCAGCAGCGGCAGAGTAGACAAGCCCGCTGAGGAGTTCCTGCTTCCTAACGAGGCTTGGGGAAGCTGCGCCTTAAATTCGCGTCATGCCGACTTCGACGCGAGCCGAGCTTCGATCGCCTCCAGCAGCCTCGCACCCGCCTCACCCGCATCGCTGGTGGAAAACTCGCTGCCCAGTTCGATCACCGGCAGTCGCGCGCACGCACTTTGAAAGGCCGGCGGTTTTGCTGGAGACACGGTCATGTCTGGCCCCACCAGCAACAGATCGAAATGCGTGATGCGCATCAAGAGCAACGCGTCGCTCACGCGCATGCTGCTCTGGACGTCGTATCCGGCGCGGTGCAACAGCTCGCGCAAGTAGGCGAGCACGTCGGCGTTGGAATCGAGGCACAAAACGCTGCGGCCTTTTGGCACCGGCGCTTCTACCCGAGCACCGGGGCGGTAAAACGCTTCAACCGCTTTCTCTTCCGATTCGTGTACGTCGAAAACGCTGGTCAGGCGCGACATTTCTAAAACCCTGCGTACAAAATCGGGCACGTTGCAGAGCTTCAGCTCTCCACGCGCCTGGCGTGTGCTGGTCAGAGCGCGGACCATGGTGCCGAGGCCGCTGCTATCGATGAAGCCAACCTCGCCCAGGTGCAGGACGAAAGAGCGGCGCGTGTGCAACAGCCAGGCCATGTGCGAGCGCAAAGATTCGCTCTCGCGACCGCCAATGATTCGTCCCTTGCAATGCACGACGGTGACGCGTCCAACCTCTCGAGTGTCAAGCGACAAGAGCAAACGGCCTCCGATGCAGCGAAATTCGAGCCTGCGAAATCGCCACATTATAGGCGCGAGAAGTAGCCGTGGGTAGCGTTAAAACCGTGCGTGTAGCGAAGAACGAGCGAGCTTGCCAAGCTGGCGAGACAATCAGCCATTTAGCATAGGGGTAGTGATCCCGCAAAAACGCATCGGCTTGGCGCGAGCGCTTTCGAAGCAAGGCTATTGTTCGCGTTCGCAGGCGAGCACTTTGATTCGCGCTGGGCGTGTCACTCTCAACCGGCGCGTCACTCGAGACCCTGAAGCGGCGGCGCGAATGCACAATGGCCGTATTGTTGACGAGATTGAGATCGACGGGTTGCGGCTTGGCAAATCGCCGCCGATCTACCTGCTCATGAGTAAGCCGCGGGGTGTGGTGACGACCGCGTCTGACGAAAAAGGACGCGAGACGGTTTATGGTCTGCTGGACGCGAGCTTGCCGTGGGTCGGTCCTGTCGGTCGATTGGATAAGGCCAGCGAAGGCCTGTTGCTCTTGACCAATGATTCGGAGTGGGCGGCCAGGATCACCGACCCTGCCAGTCATTTGGACAAGAAATATCACGTGCAGGTCGATTGCGTAGCGGACGATAGTCTGCTCGCGAAAATAATTCGCGGATGCGCGGGCGCGGAAGTCACAGGAAGCGCCACTTTGGCCGACCGAGAACATTTGCGCGCTAAGGCGGCACGCTTGATGCGCCACGGTGACAAGAATAGCTGGCTGGAAATCACATTAGACGAGGGCAAGAACCGCCAAATTCGGCGTCTACTGGAGGGGTTGGGCGTTCGTGTCTTGCGTTTAGTAAGGGTGTCGATCGGGCCGCTGGAGCTCGGCGATCTGAAGAAGGGCGCGACGCGAGAGCTTACGCCGGAAGAGAAGCGCTTGATCGATATTAAAATTCCTAAGAGAGGAGGCCCTTAGCCTTGACGTATTCCTGGGCCTCGCGCAGCACCTTGCGTTCATTGCTGTAGGCAATCTGTCTGCCCGCTTCGCTGAGCGGAACCCAGAGTGCTCGCTTCACTTCGATCCGCATTTCTTGCGCGAGATTATCGATGTCTCCTGATACATAACGCATCAGATAAAAACTAACGATCTTGAAAACGCGTCGTCCGTCGCCCCATGTCCGTACATAAACGTACTTATTGTCGGCGAGCTTGGTGACCGGCTCGGCGATAATTCCGGTTTCCTCCCGCACTTCGCGCACTGCCGCCGCTTGCGCTTTTTCGCCCCGATCCACCAGGCCCTTGGGAAGGGCGAGCACGGCGCGGCTGCGTTTGCGCGGTGACTTTTCCGGTGAGGCAGCCGCTTGGGCGCCGTCAACCGGCGTTTCTTCCATGTGGGGTTCAGTCTTGTGAGGTTCAATCAGTGCTACGTGCCACACTCCAGAAATCTCCCGCAGCACAACCCCACCCGCTGAAATCTCTCGTGGCATTCCTTACACTGTATCGCGAACCGCAACCGCGCGGCGCTTTAGGAATTTCCCAACGTCGCGGTCTCTTCGACTATGCGCTGCCACGCGCGCTCCACGTGCCGGGCCTGCGTGTTAGTTTGCCCGACGCAAAGGCGAAGCGTGAATTTGCCATCGAGTTTGGTATGGGTGAGAAAAAGATCACCGCTGGCGTTCAGCCGTTCCATCAAAACTTGATTGGCCTGATCCTGATCGGAATGATCTCCCGAGCGCAGCCGAAAGCAGACTAGATTGAGCAGCGCGGGCGCAGCGATTTCGAAACGGGAATCGTTGCGCACCCAACCGGCGAATTCCTGCGCCAGTCGCACATGCTCGCGAACGTGATGCTGCAAGCCCTGAATCCCATAGTGCCGAATTACAAACCAGAGTTTTAGCGAGCGAAAGCGGCGGCCAAGTGGAACATGCCAGTCGCGGTAATCAATGACCGCACCGGATTCGGTGGCCTGGTTGCGCAGGTACTCTGGCAGCACCGATAGCGTCTGGATAAGCTGTTTGCGGTCGGCGACGTAGAAAACATTGCAATCGCAGTTGGTGAACATCCATTTGTGCGGGTTGAAGATGTAACTGTCGGCGAATTCCACCCCATCGTGGATGAAGCGGAACTCGGGGCAAAGCGCAGCGGTGCCGCTCATGGCCGAGTCGACGTGGAGCCAGAGATTGTGTTCGCGGCTGATGCGGGCAATCTCGCGCACCGGGTCAATCGCGTTCGATGAAGTCGTACCCACCGTCACGCAAACGAAGCAGGGAGTGAGGCCGACCTCGATGTCGCGTTCAATTTGACGTGCGAGCGCTTCGGGCCGCATGGCGAAGTTTTGATCCACTTCAATCTGCCGCAGGTTGTCGGAACCCATGCCCGAGATCCTCACCCCCTTTTCTATGGATGAGTGAGTTTGGGAAGAACAGTAGGAGACCAGGCGTCCATCGCAGCCTTTGTGATTGCTGGCGAACTTTGTCGAGCGCTCGCGAGCGGCGAGAAGCGCGCAGAGTGTGGCGCTGGACGCCGTGTCTTGGATCACGCCACCGCCGGTATTGGTCGAAAGGAATCTGTCGGGCAAGCCCAGCATTGGCACCAGCCAATCGAGCACGTGGGTTTCAACTTCCGTGCACGCCGGACTGGTCGACCACAGCATGCCTTGCA
Organism: Terriglobales bacterium; assembly: GCA_036513715.1. Lineage (GTDB taxonomy): Bacteria > Acidobacteriota > Terriglobia > Terriglobales > Acidobacteriaceae > Acidiflorens. The sequence goes on along the minus strand of DATBYM010000073.1, from coordinate 144,010 downwards.
CGCCCAGTCCGGCAGAAATGAGATCGCCAAGAATCGCCGGTCCAGAGGCGTTTGCGGGAAAGTACGCGTAGAAATTAGGCGACTGCCAGTGCGTGATCCCGGGAAGTACGACGCGGTCAATGTCGGCAAGAATCGCGTCGAAAGCCTCGCCCTGTTCCGGCGCGTGAGCCGGCAATTGAGCGCGAATTTCTCCGGGCTGTACGCGTGACAGAACGGGAAAACTTTCGATCCGCGAGTGGTAATCGGCGATCCAGTCCACGACCGCGTGGCCCTGGCGCCGGAACTCCTCGGGAGACATGTGAAAAGATTTGGGATCGGACATGAGAATTTGTAATTTGGTGATTTGTAGTTGGTAATTTGAAAACGTAATGCTCTTGCGATTACAAATCGCAAATCAGCAATTACAAATCACAACTGACCGTAATACACCCGCGTCTTATATTCAAAATCGATCTTCCCGTCCACGGCATGCGCGTGAACAATCCGCCGTAACTCCTGCATCATCGGGGCATAACCAGGATGACCCTCAAGCGGCGCGTACGAAGAAGATAACAGCCGCCCCGCCGCGCCGTCGTAGTCAAATTGCTGCCGCAGGCTGAAAACACGCTCCTCGCACGGCGCGGGTGCAAAGAATTCATGGATCATCGCCGTAGTTTTTTCGTGGCGCACTTCTTCGTAGTCGGTGCCGTAGGTCAGCAGAAGTCGTTCATATTCGCGCAGAAAAGCTGTCGATGAGGTGAGCCGCTCATTCCAGATCAGCACGCACCATCCGCCCGGCCGCAGAATCCGCACGAACTCCGCGCGGGCGCGCGGCAGATCGAACCAGTGCGCCGCCTGCGCAGCAGTTACGAAGTCGACGGAAGCCGAGCCCAGCGTGGTCTCTTCCGCCGTTCCGGCCACGGACACGAGACGCCGATATGATTCCAGTTGGTGCACACCGCTTTCGCGCATTTCCGTGTTGGGCTCGACGGCAAACACGGAATTCCCGTTCTCCAGAAGAAGCCGCGTGAACATGCCTGTGCCGGAAGCGATGTCGGCGACGATGTGACTTGGCTGCAAGGCGCATTCCGCGCGCAGCAGGCCCAGAACTTCAGGCGGATATCCTGGGCGGTAGCGGATATAATTCTCCACCCGATCAGAAAAACGAGCCGTTGAGGAGATGGTCATCGCTATTTAGTGTAACGCGTTCGGCAGCCGCCTCCGTGCTCGCGATACAATCTTCGTTTTGCGGTGGAATTCAATGTCGAGGTCCGCAGCGTTGGAAAGAATCAGAATCACAGCTGTTTCGAAAACCATCTCAAGGAACTTCATGAAACTTCTTGCCGCGTCCCTCCTGTTTTTCCTGCTGATAGGTGCAAACCTTCGACCCGTCGATGCCGCCAACGATAAAGACAAAAATAAAGATGCCGACAAAAATGCGCAGCCTGAAAGCTGGGTCATCAGCGGCTTTCGCGACGTTGCCAGCGAACTTGAAATCGAAAAGAAATTCCTCGCCGTGCCCGACGCGAAACTCGCCGAAGAACATCTGCGCATCCTGACCCAGGCGCCGCACATCGCCGGCTCGCCTGAGGACAAGGCCACCGCCGACTACGTCGCTCAGAAATTTCGCGAGGCCGGCCTCGACACCGAGATCGTCGAGTACAAAGTGTGGATGAACTACCCCGCCGAGATTCGCGTCGATATGACCGCGCCTCCAGGCGTCGAGATGCACGGACCGCAGCGCGAGCACGTCGACGACGATCCCTTTCAGGACGACCCGCGCGTGGTCCCTCCCTACAACGGCATGTCGCCCTCGGGCGACGCCGAGGCTGAGGTCGTCTACGCCAACTACGGCTCGCCCGCCGACTTCGACAAGCTCAAGCAGATGAATATTGACGTACGCGGCAAGATCGTTATCGTCCGCTACGGAGAAAATTTCCGCGGCGTCAAAGCCTTCGTCGCGCAGGAGCGCGGCGCCGCCGCCGTCATTATTTATTCCGATCCGAAAGATGACGGCTACTATCGCGGTGACGCCTATCCAAAGGGTCCGTGGCGCCCTGCAACCGGCGTGCAGCGCGGATCGATCGGCTACATGTTTCAGTTTCCAGGGGACCCAACCACTCCCGGCATCGCCTCCAGTCCGTCGCTGCCCGACTCGAAGCGCATCTCTCCCGCCGACTCCGAGCAGTTGCCAAAAATTCCCGTTACTCCTCTTTCTTACGCGGACGCCGCGCCCATCCTCGAGCATCTCGGCGGTCCAGCCTCGCCCCGCGAGTGGCAGGGCGCGCTGCCCTTCACCTATCACGTCGGTCCCGGCCCGTCCAAAGTCAAGATGCACCTTAAGCAGGACTATCAGTTCCGCACCATCTGGGATGTGATCGGCAAAATTCGCGGCACTGCGTCACCCGGCGAGTGGGTCGTGGCTGGCAACCATCGCGATGCCTGGGTCTACGGAGCGGTCGATCCCAACAGTGGCACCGCGTCAATGCTCGAAGGCGTCCACGGACTGGGCGCGCTGCTGAAGTCGGGCTGGAAGCCGAAGCGCACCATCGTCTTCGGAAGCTGGGATGCCGAAGAAGAAGGACTGATCGGTTCAACCGAGTGGGGCGAAGATCACGCGCAGGATCTCGGCAATGCTGCTGCCTATTTCAACATGGACGTAGCCGTGGCCGGCAAGAAATTCGGCGCTTCCGGCACGCCAACACTCAAAGAGTTCATCCGTGAGATTTCGAAGGCGGTTCCTTCGCCGCAAGGTGGAACCGTCTACGCCGCGTGGAAGAAGACGAGCCAGCCGAATGAAGCCAATCACCCGCAGGAGACAGCCAGTTTCCGCGCGCCGCCGAACGCCGCGCAAAATGATGTCCCCGTGGGCGATCTCGGCAGCGGTTCCGACTACACCGTATTCCTGCAGCATCTCGGTGTGCCCTCGACCGACATGAGTTCGTCGGGAGATTACGGCGTTTATCACTCTACCTTTGACGATTTCACCTGGTTCAAGAAATTCGGCGACCCCGACTTCCTCTATGAGCAGGAGATGGCACGGATGTTCGGCATGGAAGTCCTGCGCATGTCCGACGTCGACGTTCTGCCCTATGACTACGAAACCTACGGAAAGGAAATTCTGGTTTACCTCGACGCCGCCAAGAACAAAGGTAAAGACCACTTTGGAGACAAAGCGCCCGATTTCTCACCAGCGGTCGAAGCCGCTCGGCACCTGCAAGAAGCAGGAGCTAAAATCCTGCAAAAGCAGCGGAAACTGCCCGCCGCGCCCGATCGCCTTAACGCCGCGCTGCGGCAGGCCGAGCGCGCCCTCCTGATTCCAGAAGGATTGCCCAACCGGCCATGGTACCATCATGCCATCTACGCGCCTGGCCAATACACAGGCTACGCGGCGGTAGTGATCCCTGGTGTCAATGAAGCGATCGATCGCGACGATTTAAACCGGACCACGCAACAGATCGCAGTTCTGGCGGCGGCGTTAAACCGCGCCGTCACGGTCTTGCAGCAATATAGATAGTCGCGGCGAGCCGATTGTGCATCCTATACCCGGCTCATTTTCCGGGGGGAGGAGAGTCATGGCTCTGGCCAGAATCATCACGCATTCCGATCTTTGCGCACGCGAATTGGCGTTTCATCTGCTGGGCCGCGGTTATGCGGTAGAAATTGTTTCACCCGATTTCATTCCCAATAACTTTGCCGACCTCGAATTGCGGGTTGACGGGCAGTCCGGCGACCAATTGGTCGCGAGCCTCGAAGCGCACGAAGGCCAGCACACCGCCGCGCTTGAATTTGTCCATCGCGTGAAGGCTCCGATGGAAGAGTTCGTTCTCACACCACCAGTGGTTGTGCCTCGCCTTCTCGACAATCCCGTGGTCATCAAGGTTGACCCGGATATCGCTGATATCGAAGCGGATGTTGACTCTGCGTACGCGGCTCCCCAGTCCTTTTCCCATCACGAAGAAACATCGCCCGATAGCGAATTCCGCGCCAATCTCACAAATGAGGAAGGGGTACCTCCGACACCGCTACAAGATCAAACGCCGCCTGCTACAACAGAGTTGGAGAGCCTGCCTGTCGAAGCCATGCCATCCGAAGCGAAGTCTGCGGCGACAATAGAACGCCAGACTCCGGGCGAACCGCTGAGCTATTTCGCACGTCAGACCTCCTCGATCGCCTTGCCGTTTACTGGGCCGGCAGTAATCCTGCCGACGTGGAAGCCGCAACTCAACGATCGCGCCATCGAAAGGAAATCGGTGGTACCTGCGGCTTTAACCCTTGCGGCCATAGTGCTGCTGGCTTTATTCCTCGCCTTCGGCGTTCGCCAGACCGCGAAAGCTTCCGGCGGCAGTTTCACACCGACAGCCGCAATGCCTGACAAGGAAAATGCGCCGAGCCCTATGTCCGAGAAAGTCGCGACCGTTGATAGACCCAGCACGAACCGTCCGGTCGTTGGTCGTCCCAAGGTTTCAACCCGCCACAGAGTCGATCGGATCGCTCCGAATACCGTCGTCTATCTGGACAGCCGCTACAAGCCGCTTTCGCAGCCCAAGCCGAAGACCAAGCAGCGGTGAGTATTGCTCTTCCTACGCTGAGCCTAGGCCGTCCTTCTCCAGCGCCCGGCCGACAAGCGCGGCGCAGGACTCGATAAATTTCTGCTCGGGTGCGGTGAAGGTGTCTGCAAAGTAGCTCTCGATGCACAGCTCAGCCGTCACCCGTTTCTTGGTGAAGATCGGCACGACGATGTTCGCTTTCACCAGGTCCGAACCGAGATAGCGTGAATCTGTTTTCACATTATTGACAACTACTGTATTTCCAGAGCTGGCGGCGGCGCCGCACAATCCTTTATCCAGCGGAATGCGCAGGGTGGGCATAAAGCTGCCGCGGTAGGGGCCAAGCACCAGCGCGTCATGAGTGGAGGTGTCCATCAAATAGAACCCGACCCAGTTGTAGCGAGTCATGGCTTCGTGGAGCCGTTGCGCAACCTGCTCCATCAGAGCCAGCGACCCTTTTGAGGAGCGTCCGTTTACCTCAAACTCCTTGAGCAGTTCGTCGTACTGCAACATCGGGGCCCAAATCTCCTTTGACTGGGCTACATTTTATCGTCAATTCGTCTGGTCACCGGCTCGCTTGTTACTCTCGATAGTAACGAGGACTATCCTATGGTTCGGCGCTTCCAACCACAGTCATCGGGTAATGCAAACGAATTTGGCAAGGCGCAGTCAAATGCTTTGGCTGCTTGCGGTTGAACCGGAGGGGAATGTGAAGCGTATCGGCATCGGAATTGTCGTCATATTTGGGGCCCTAGCCTGTGTTGCGATCTCAGGAGCCGCGCAGACTGCGAAGTCAGCGGCCTCCGGACCAGCGACTGGCCCAGTCATCCAGATCGACGATGTCGAGCGCTTCTACAAGATATACGACGCAGCGGGCGGACATCCGACCGCTGATCAGCTACAGCACGACTATCTCGATGCTGGCTCGGAGGGGCTTCATCACCTCGCCAAGGTTCGCAACGTTTCCGGCACTGCGATTGCCAAGACCTTGACCGAGCATCCAGAGATCTATTCGGATGCCAAGCGTTGCATGGCCGTCCTGCCTCAAGCGCGCGAGCGCTTACAGGCCGCGATGCTCAAGCTGCGCGATCTCTATCCAGAAGCAAGATTCCCGCCAGTGACAATCGCCGTCGGCCGCGGGAAACCCGTAGGTGTCGGAAGTCCTGCCTTCGGAGTCCAAATCGGCCTCGAGGCCTTATGCGCGACCAACTGGATGAATCCCAATGTCGAAGACCGTTTTGTAAATGTGATCGCTCACGAATATACGCATGTCCAGCAGGCGCAGGCTCTCGCCGATGACGAGCATCCCACCGTGCTCGAGATGTCCCTGATCGAAGGAGCGGCTGACTTCACAGCCGAGTTGATTTCCGGCGAGATCTCGTCCTACCAGTTCGTAGGCACGATGAAGGGGCGCGAAAAAGAAATCGAGACGGCGTTCGTCCCCGACGAGGACAAGACCGACATTTCCAAATGGCTTTACAACGGCACGCGGGAAAAGCCAGGCGACCTCGGGTATTGGGTCGGATATCGCATCGTCAAATCCTATTACCAGCATTCCGTCGATAAACGCCAAGCCTTTCGCGAAATTCTGGAGATGACCGATCCAAAGGCATTCCTGGCCAAGAGCGGCTGGTATCCAGGAATTCGGCTCCAGTAGTGGTTTCGGTCCTTCCTCAGAGATTGCCGGAGCCGTCGAAGACCACGCCAGTTTCCGGCTGACTCCCATCCGCGCAATTCCCTTCGGAGCAGAAGCTGTACAGGACGGTTTCCGTCCAGCCACTTTCCGTGGGAGTAAGCTCGAACACAACACCCTCCCCATTCGCGCCGCCTATGGTCAAAGTCCCGTAGAGGTTTCCGACGCCGTCGAAGATCACACCAGAGAACCCCGGACTGCCACCATCCTCCCCTCCGGTGAAGCTGTAGAGAGTGGTTTTCAGCCAACCGTCGCCGTTCATGGAGACTCGAATACGGTTCCAGGCGGTTTCTGCTTTGGCGGTTTCCCTTCGCCATCATCTATTCCGAGGCAGAGTCAGTGATCACAGTTTGGGCAGTCGCCCACGGCAGCAGGCGACCAGAATATTGGGAAAGCCGGCTTTAACAGTCACCCTACTTAATCGTAACGAACTTCTCCACCAGATCCGAGTAATCCTTCTTCTCCAGCCCATGCACCTGCTTGTTATACTCATCCACTTTGTTCGAGTAATTCATCGAGCAGAACTTAGGCCCGCACATGGAGCAGAAGGCCGCCGTCTTATATCCCTCCTCGGGCAGAGTCTCGTCATGCATCGACCGCGCCGTCTCAGGATCCAGCGATAACTCGAACTGTTTTTCCCAATCGAACTTATAGCGGGCATAACTCAGCGCATCGTCGCGGTCGCGGACTCCGGGACGCTGGCGGGCTACGTCGGCGGCATGGGCGGCGATTTTGTAGGCGATGATTCCGTCTTTTACGTCTTTTTCGTTGGGCAGGCCGAGATGTTCTTTCGGAGTTACGTAACACAGCATCGACGCTCCATACCAGCCAATCATGGCCGCGCCTATTGCAGAAGTAATGTGGTCGTAGCCGGGAGCTATGTCAGTGACCAGTGGGCCCAGCGTGTAGAACGGAGCTTCGTCGCACCACTCATTCTCTTTTTCTACCTGCTCTTTAATCTTGTGCATGGGGATGTGGCCGGGGCCTTCGATCATCACCTGCACGTCGTGCTTCCAGGCGATGCGGGTCAGGTCGCCGAGAGTCTTTAGTTCGGCGAACTGGGCTTCGTCGCTCGCGTCGGCCAGGCAGCCGGGACGCAGGCCGTCCCCCAGCGAGAAGCTTACGTCGTACTTGGCGAAAATCTTGCAGATGTCTTCGAAGCAATCGTAGAGAAAATTTTGTTTGTGATGGTGCGTCATCCATTGGGCCAGGATCGCGCCGCCTCGGCTAACGATGCCGGTGATGCGCTTTGACACCATGGGCACGTATTGAATGAGCACGCCGGCGTGGATGGTCATGTAATCGACGCCTTGCTGCGCCTGCTCTTCGATTACTTCCAGCATCACATCTTTGTTGAGATCTTCTACACGCTTGACGCGCGAGATGGCTTCATAAATTGGCACGGTGCCGATGGGGACGGGCGAGTGGCGGATGATGGCTTCGCGAATGGTAGGGATGTCGCCGCCGGTGGAGAGATCCATAACGGTGTCGGCTCCGTAGTGGACGGCGGTGTGCAGCTTTTTGAGTTCTTCGTCAACGTTCGAGGTGACGGCGGAGTTGCCGATGTTGGCGTTGATTTTGCAGAGCGATTCGATGCCGATCGCCATCGGCTCGAGTTCAGGATGGTTGATGTTGGCGGGGATGATCATGCGGCCGCGAGCCACCTCATCGCGCACCAATTCGGGCGTGATCTTCTCGCGGTGAGCGATGTAACGCATCTCTTCCGTGATCGAACCGGTAATCCCGCCCCCGCGCGCGTAGTGCATCTGCGAGAAGTTGCCGTCTTTATTTTCGGCCTTACGCTTGGCCAGCCACTCGGCTCGCGGCTTCAGAACTTCATTCACACCGTTGCCATTCACGCCGTGGGTCGAACTGCCATGGTCTGGGGACATTTTCGTCGTTACCATCCTTCACAAAGTGTAGTGGGGAGATTATACCCCGGTTGCGCGATGCGCCTTGTTGTGCGATGAGGAGGGGGCGCGGCGGGTTGCGGAAAAGTGAATCGGAATCGGAGGATCGGAATCAAAGGGTAATGGTCGTTGAAACGACAATTTGTCAGACACGCGGTTTAGGGGGATTTCGCCGAGGAGGAAACGATGCTGAAGCGGATGACGAATACGAGCAATGATGTGGCTCTGACCATTTTGCGTCTGGTGCTGGGGATAGTATTTTTTGCGCACGGGGCGCAAAAAATGCTGGGCTGGTTTGGAGGTTTTGGTTTTCACGGCACCATGGGATTCTTTGAGCACCTGGGCTTCCCCGCTCCGGTGGCGCTGCTGATTATCTGCACAGAATTCTTCGGCGGTCTGGGCCTGATCGTCGGCTTGCTGACGCGCATCGCCGCCCTCGGTATCGGCGTCGAGATGATCGGGGCGATCTTCATCGTTCACCTGCCCAACGGTTTTTTCATGAACTGGTACGGCACACAGAAGGGCGAGGGATTCGAATACCACCTTCTGGCGATTGCTGTCGCAGCGGCATTGTTATTGCGCGGGTCAGGCGCGTTTTCGGTGGATCGAGCGCTCTCGAAGTAAGCGCGGCGTGGAGATTCGGTCTATGCGGCGCGTCGAGATTCTTTCGCTGGTGGCAGGTGCCGAGCTTTGCTCGGTTAGGCAGGTGAGGGGCGCCTGCCCCGCGCCAGCGTTGCCGTTCCCCTAGTTTCTCAGCGTCTTCCCGCTCTTTAGCGTGAACTGAATTCTTTCCTGCGTTTTCTTTTCGCCGCATAGGGACTTGAAAGCTTCGCGCTCCAAGTCGAGTAAGTACTGTTCGCTCACCGGCGTGCCGGGAGTTACATTTCCTCCGCAGAGGACCTCGGCGATTTTTGTGCCGAGCTTGTGCTCGTGATCGCTGATGAACCCGCCCTGGCGCATCAGGTAGACGCCCATTTTGAGTGCGGCGAGAATATTCTCGCCGGGGGCGGGAATGTCCGTACGCATGATGGGAGGCTCGTAGCCGGCGCGCGCCAGTTCGAGGGCGCGAGCTTTCGCGTCGGAGAGAACGCGCTCGCGGTTCATGGTGACGCGGTCGGGGGTTGAGAGGAATCCCATGCCGCGAGCTTCCTCGGCCGAGGCCGAAACTTTGCCGGTCGCGACAATTTCGAAAATTTTCTTCATCGCCTCCATCAATTCGACCGATTCGCCCCGGCCATTGGGGCGGATGGATGCGGCGCTGTCGACGGCGCGCAACAACATTTCTTTGCAGCCGCCTCCGCCGGGAAGCAGGCCGACGCCGACTTCGACCAATCCCATGTAGAGCTCGGCGTGCGGCTGGCGTGCGGCAGCGTGCAGAGAGATTTCGCAACCTCCGCCGAGCGCCATCCCGAAGGGCGCGCTCACCACCGGCTTGGGCGAAAATTTTATGGCTTGCGTCATGCCTTGAAACTGACGTATGGCGAGGTCGACGTCATCCCACTCTTCTTCTTGAACGGACATGAGCAGAAGCATCAGGTTGGCGCCTACGGAAAAATTCTGCGCGTCGTTGGTGATGACGAAGGCGTCGAAATTGTCGCCGGGGCCGCCGGGCTTCAGCGTCTGCAGAATCAAGGAAATAATGTCGGCGCCGAGCGCGTTCATCTTGGCGTGGAACTCGATGCAGCCGACGCCGTCGCCCAAGTCGACGAGGGATGCACCGGAATTTTTCTTGACCACGCTGTTCGATTTCGTTTTCTTTGCGACTTCGACGGACCAGACTCCCTGGGGAACAGCTACCGGTTGCCAGTTGCCAGCTGCCAGATCGAAGTGCTTGCGGCCCGAGGGCGTCTTTGGATCGTCCGCGTACCAGGATTTATTTCCTGAGGCGAGGAGTTTTTCTACATTGGCTGCGATGGGACGGCCTTCTTTTTTCATGCGGGCTACGGCTGGCTCGACGCCGGCGGCATCCCAGAGCTCGAAGGGGCCGAGCTCCCAGGCGAAGCCTAGGCGCATGGCTTGGTCGATCTCGACTACCGAGTCGGAAATTTCGGGAATGCGATTGGCAGAGTAAGTCCAGAGGTCGGCGAGGGCGGTCCAGATAAAAGTGGTGGCCTTGTCGGGCTTTTGCGGCGCGCCGCCATCGAGACCTAACAGCATGCGAAGGCGGGCTCCGGCGTCTTCGATATTTTTCGCCATGTCGAGCGCGGCAAATTTTGGTTTGTGGCGCGGGTGATATTCGAGTGTCTTCCAGTCAATGGCGAGGCGCTCGTCTTCCGCGCCGGCGCTTTTGGCTTTCTTGTAAAAGCCGCCTTTGGTCTTGTCGCCGAGCAACTTGCGCTCTACCATCAGGCGGAAGAAAGCGGGAATTTGCAATTCGCTGCGCTCGTCGCGCACGTTATGCAACATGTTCGTGACCACGTGGTTGAGGACGTCGAGGCCAACGAGATCGATGGTGCGGAAAGTGGCGGAGCGCGGCCAGCCGACAGCTTGGCCGGTGAGCGCGTCGACTTCTTCGATGGAGAGATCCATCTCTCCCATGAGGCGCATCACATTGAGAACGGAAAATGTGCCGATGCGATTGCCGATAAAGTTGGGAGTATCTTTGGCGCGCACGACGCCCTTGCCGAGTTGCGCATCGCAGAAGTGAGTGACGGCGTCGATCAAAGCGGGGTCGGCGTCAGGCGTGGGAATCAGTTCGAGCAAACGCATATAACGCGGCGGATTAAAAAAGTGCGTGCCGAACCAGGAGCGGCGGAAATCCTCGGAGAATCCTTCGGCAATTTTGGCGACGGGAAGCCCGCTGGTGTTGGTGGTGACGATGGTGCCGGGCTTGCGGATGGCTTCAACCTTTCTCAACAACGCCCGCTTGATGTCCAGATTCTCAACGATGGCTTCGATGACCCAATCGACGTCGGCGAGTTTTTTCAGGTCGTCGTCGAAATTGCATACGGTTACGAGGCGGGCGAGCGATGGTTCGAAGAAGGCGGCGGGCTTGGATTTGCGGGCTCCGTCGAGTCCGGCGGCGGCGATCTTGTTGCGCGCGGGGCCGTCGGCGTCAGGAGGCGCGTTTGTGGGCACGATATCGAGCAGCAGGGAAGGCACTCCCGCGTTGGCGAAATGCGCGGCGATGCGGGCGCCCATGGTGCCCGCGCCGAGGACGGCAACTTTATGGATGTGCTTCATGAAAGCTAACTCTCCTGATGATTATCAAGCGGATTTCTTAAACAATTTTGCCAGTAACTGCCGACCTTAAGCTCTGCAATTGAGACGCAAGAGAACTCGGGGTCGATAGGTCAAGTGTGTTTGCTTATTGTGAAGGCGTAAACAAGCATTTGGAAGCCGACATCCACACGCTTCACCACTCATTACTGAGACTCGTATGCTCCCATATCGACCGTGCTATCTACGGTTCTAGGTTTTCCCGCCAAGTCTTTCTTGGGTAAGTCCGGAGCCGAGAAGTCTCCTGTGTTGATAGCGGGTGAGCCGGACAGGAGCTGATATTTATTATGCTTCGGATTCACAAACAGCGGGTCCACAGAAATGTTTCCATTCTCGCTGCTTTCGCTGGCGCAGGTTCCCTCCAATCCCGATCCCTCGGGACTGTAGGCGTCATTGTTGGTGAAAGTCGGGGGCTGAGTGCTGTAGGTGCTATCGCAATACACCGCATTCTGACCGGAGAGGCCTATCAGCAAATTGTTGAAGAACTCAACATTGCCGTCAAAACCGCCCGCCCATACGGCCGAGCCCTGGGTCGCTCCCGCCGCGCCTATGATGGTGTTGTTCACCAGAATTATCGCCGGGATGTCGGGTATGCTGAGATAGATCGCAGCGCCTTGCGATCCGGTGTTGCCGTAAAACAAATTCTGCACGATCACCGCCTCAGAGTCATTGACTATCCAAATTCCGCCGCCTTGACCACCGCCCGAGGAGTTGTCGGTGATGATGTTGTTCATGAGGGTGGGCGTGCCTGCCGCGAAGAGAGTGATCCCTCCGCCATTACTGGGCCAGGCATTGTTCTCAATCTTGTTCCCGATAATCTGGGCCGATCCGGTCCCGAGCAACGCAATCCCTCCACCTCCCGGTCCACCCTCGCACCCTGACTGAGAATTATTCTTGATCGTATTGTCTTTAATGATGGGCGATCCGAACGAGACGCCAATCCCGCCCCCATCACTGCACGCGACGTTGTTCTGGATGATGTTGTTGGCGATAGTTGGCGATGCGCCATCGATATAAACGCCGCCGCCCGCATATTGTGTGTCGAAGGTCGAGGCGCCGTTCTGCAAAGTGAAGCGACTCAGAATAGACTTCGGCCCCTCACCATTAGAAAACGTCGCGACAGGGGCGACCTGGCCGCCGTCGATAATCGTTCTTTCTGGTCCCGCGGAACTGGTTACCGTGATCTGCTTACCAGAAAAATTGATGTTCTCCTCATAGGTGCCGGGCGCGACCAGCACTTTGTCGCCCTTGCTCGCGGCATTAATTCCGTCCTGGATTGTTGGTTGCTCGGCAGGCACGTTGATGGTAGCGGCATTGGCAAGCGCGACCGCAATTGAGGTGGAGAGGATGAGAACCAAAGGGAGTCGCATGGGAGATGCTCCTGTGTCTCGATAGCCTGGCCGTGGCCGAGTTTGTCGCTCTGTATGCGGGATTGAGTGACTTCGAAAACGAGTATGCATTGTACGCCAAAGCGAACTGGGCTACGGAAGTTTATCTACTACCCAGTCGTTCTTGCCAGTGTCGATGAGGACTATTTCGGAAAACTTGCGCGTGATGCGGGATGACCCTCGCGGCGTGACTAATACGACGGGGAAACTGTAGCGGCCGGCGTGGCCTTTGCCGCGCGTGATCTCGAAGGCCCGATTCGTTGCATTGGAGAAAAACTCCTCGACCCGATCGGCATCCTGCGAATGGCGCAAGCTGTCGCTGAGCAGGACCATGCCATTTTCTACGTCTCCGGTTTGCCAGGCGTGGAGGAAGTGGTTGGCGGCGGCGAGCGCAAATACGTAGCCGGGTTCGGCGGGAGCGGACTGCTTCGCGGGATGGCTGTTCGATCGAGCCGTCAGGGAAGTTGTAGAGAAAACCGTCAATAGAAAAAGGCACGCCGCTAAGGGAAACTTTACGCGATGGCTGTTCGTCATTCCTCTACCAGAAGTCGTCTACGGCGATGATGTAACTCATTACTGTAGCGGAAATCGAGCGAGGTCACACCGCGGTAGATCTTCCCTCAAGTCGCATGCGGGTGGGCGAGGTAATGCTGCCGCAAAAAATCCTTGCCGTAGTCGTTTCCATTGGGCGTGCGCACGACGCAGTGGATGTGCTGCTGCGAGGGCTTTGTGGGATCAGCCGCAAACTTCGCGAGGTTCGCCGGGCGCTGGTGGTCGAATTCAATCAGTATCACGGGACTCTGAATGCGGTAATAAAAAGCACTGTCGTTTTGAGCGCCGCCGATCCACGTGAACCACGTGTTGTCGATGTGGCGGTCAACCTCGTCCATCCTTACGCGGGCGTGTCCGTCGTCCATATTGCTGACGTAGAGGTGGACCAGGTCGCGCAGGCGGGTGCGTGCGGCACCAGTGAGATCGTTTGCTCGCAAGCCGGCGTAATCGAGAACGACATTGTCTTTGAAGGCTTCGGTGAGATTGTTGTTGCCGGTCTTGGAGAAGTTGATTACCGCCTGCCGACGCTGAGGATCCGATAGCGCGCGCAGCATTTCCAGGCCGTCATTTTGTTCCTGTTGAAGGATGGTTACGCCTTTGTATTTGCCGGAGGTGGCGCGCACGGGTTCGGAGCCGACGAAGAGCGGCGTCATGACGACCTGATCGCCGAGCACGAAATAATTGATGATGGCGTGGTGTCCGCTAAGCTGCCAGCCCCAGGGGTCGGAGGCGGAGGGCTTGCCGAGGATGGTGATGTAGTAGAGCCACTCGCCGAGGAAAGCGTGGTCGCCGGCAAGTTCGGCCAGGGTTTCGTTCAAGCGCATGATGTTGCGAGTAAGGTCGAAACCTTTCGCGCTGAGCGAGGCGCGCATCAGGCCAAAGGCGGCGTCACGCTGCGGCTCTGTCATTTCGGCGAAGCTGATTCCCTGGCGCAGGTAAAAGTGTTGATTCATCCATTTGCGCCATTGCGGGTCGTCGACCGGGAACATGGTTCGGGCGAGTTGCACGCTGCTCAGTGTCGCGATGAATTTTTCGGCGCCGTTGCGAACAGGCTCGGTGGAAACTCCAGTTGGGCTGATTTCAAAAAGGCCGGGTGTCACTTGGCCGTTGGTGGTGATTCCTTTGAAGGGAGTGGCGAGGCCGTCGCGTTCATCCTCCTCTGACATTTGGCGGAAGCGCTCGGCTATATCGACCGAAGTCTGCTGCTGGCCGAAGACTCGGGGGACGAGAACGGCGGCGGACGCGAGCGCTGAAAGCGATGCAAGAAAATTGCGACGTGTGGACACGCACGATCCTGCGTGAGTATGAGTGTGGTCGGAATGGTGATGATGGTCGTGCGACAACGTTCACCTCGCCACGGTCAGGATTGCGGTACGGTAGCATGCGCCGCGTGACGGTGCAATCACGGAAGGGTGTGCACGAATATTGCGACAGAAAGTCTGCGGTGGGCGGGTAGCTCATTCCGCGAGCGCTGATATTCTAAATTTCGTTATTGCGCGCACCTGACTTCATGACATCCCTAACTTTTCTTTCGGCTACGGAGATCGCGGCGGCGATTCGGAGCAAAGAGGTTTCGCCGGTTGAGGTGGCGCGCGCGCATCTGGCGGGTATCGAGCGGTTGAATCCGCGCCTGAATGCATTCGTCGATTATCAGCCGGAGGTAGTGTTGGCGCAGGCGCGCGCGGCGGAAGCGGCGATTATGCGGGGAGAGGTAGTTGGACCGCTGCATGGCGTGCCGCTTTCCATCAAGTCGGCAATTGATGTCGCGGGGCATCGGTGTGAGGCCGGTTCGCGTTTGCGCGAGGGATATGTCGCCGCGGCCGATGCGCCGCTGGTGGCGCGTCTGCGGGCGGCGGGAGCGGTGATTCTTGGCGTAACTAACACGCCCGAACTGCTGATGGCCTGGGAGTCTGACAACCTGCTTTATGGACGAACTAACAATCCCTGGGACTTGACGCGGGCGGCCGGAGGATCGAGCGGCGGCGAAGCGGCGGCGATTGCGGTGGGGCTTTCGGCGGGCGGGGTGGGCAGCGACGGCGGCGGATCGATCCGCGTACCGGCGCACTTTTGTGGCATCTGCGGATTGAAGCCGACTCCGGGACGCATTCCTTCTACCGGGCATTATCCCAAGGCGGGCGGCCCGTTTGCATTGATTGGAGTGGTGGGGCCGATGGCGCGGACAGTCGAAGATCTGCGCACGCTGTTTACGGTGATGGCGGGGTGGGATGATGGTGATCCTTCCGCAGCGCCAGTCGAGGTGCGCCCGATTGATGGCGCGGTGATGAGGACGATCAACATTGGATTCTTTGAAGACGATTCGCGCACTCCGGTGACGCGCGAGACGAGAGCGGCGGTACAGCGTGCGGCGTCGCTTTTCTCTGGCCGCGGATTGCATGTTGAGCCGTTTCGGCCTGAAGGGCTCGAAGAGGCGCGCCAGTTGTGGTGGGAGTTTTTTGGCAGGGCGGGAGGGATGATTCTTGAGCCGATGTTGCGCGGGCGCGAGTCGGAGGTGAGCCCCATTCTGCGGGAGTTCGTGGACTGGACTCGCGACGGGGCCGCGCATACCGGTGAGACGCTGCTGAAGGCTTGGCTGGAACGCGATGCTCTGCGGGAAAAGATTCTCGTGCAGATGCGGAAGTATCCAGTGCTGATTTGCCCAACGGCGGCGATTCCCGCGTTTCATCATGGTGAGCGCGAGTGGCAAGTGGATGGGAAGACGGTGAAGTATCTCGATGCCTGGAGCTATTGCGAGTGGTGGAATCTCTTGGGCTTTCCCGCCGTCGTCGTTCCGATGGGTCATTCCGAACAAGGATTGCCAATCGGAGTGCAGATCGTCGGACGTCCGTGGGAAGAAGACGTGGTGCTGGCAGTCGCTGCGAAGCTGGATAGAGATCGCAGTCCCTGGCAAGCGCCTGCGCTGCTGGACTAATGCCCGGACCGAGCTCAGCTTTTCGCGACTCCAACCTGTTTTTATTTCGTGCAGGGTTCAGCCAGCCTTGCTTGGTTATGGCTATGGGTGTTTGCCGGAGGATTGGCAACGCTTGAGCACGGGAGCAATCCCTTCTCCCTCTTCGCCCTGCCTCGCCTGCTGCGATTTCGTGTAAGATTCAAGAGGCGAGTACAGTGCACCGCTTCGGTGCGTGTCAATCCTGCCAGGCTGATGGGAGATGCCCGGCGTTCTGGTGCTCCTCAAATACGAATACTCCCTAATTACCAGGTAGAACCGCAGCCCTCGCGGTGGCGGCACATTCCTGTCAGGAGAAACTGAATGGCGAAAATTGCAAAGACAGCCGACCGTAAGAAGGTCATGGATACGACGAAATCGACCGCATGCCCCAAGTGCGGCAAAGAGACCCGCATTGTGAAGCGGATGAAAGATCGCGAGCGCGGAGTGCCGGGAGGAATTTATATTTCGTGCTCGGGCTGCGAGTTTTTTGAAAAGCTGTAAGACAGTTATCAGTTTTCAGTTAAAAACCAAGTCACAACGACAGCGGGGGCGCGACAATTGTTGCGCCTTTTGTTTTTTCTGGGTACCGGCTACTAGGTACTGGGTACTGAGGGCTGTTTCGGGTACTGGCCGCTGGCTGCTGCTCTAGCTCACCTGGCCGAGGATGGCTCGCGCTTCGGCTGCGGGGTCGGAGGCGTCGGTGATTGGCCGACCCACCACTATGTGTGACGCCCCCGCGGCGATCGCTTCGGCGGGAGTCACGACTCTCGCTTGATCGTGGGGGCCGCTGCCAGCGGGGCGGACTCCTGGAGTCACGATGGTAAAGTCTTGGCCAAACTCTTCGCGGAGTGCAGCGGCTTCGAGCGCCGAGGCGACAATGCCTTTGCATCCGTTCGACAGTGCCAACGCGGTCAGTCTTAGGACTTGTTCGAGCACTCCACTGCGCAGGCCGATCTTGCCGAGTTCCGTGTCGTCCAGGCTGGTGAGGACGGTGACGGCGAGCACCAGCGGTTCGGGTTTGCCGTTTGAATTGGCGTGGGCGGCTTCGACGGCGGCTCGCAGCATTTTGCCGCCTCCCGAGGCGTGCACGGTCAGCATGCTCACGCCGAGGTGAGCGGCTTCGCGAACCGCGGCGCCGACGGTGTTCGGGATATCGTGATATTTCAGGTCAAGAAATACGCGGCGTCCGGAGCCGACCAACTCGCGGACGATGGACGGGCCTTCGGCGGTGTAGAGCTGCATGCCGACCTTGTAGGCATGGGCCGAGTCACCGACGGCCGCCACGATCTTCCGGGCGGCCCCGGCCGTTGATACATCCAGGGCAACGATGAGACGCTGGCGCGGGTCAGTCATCGTTGCCGAGTGTATCGGGTTTAATTGAACTTGGCTACAGGTTGCAGGAGCGCCACGTTAACGGGCCGGGAAATTGGCCGATTCGTGGGCTGAAGGTCCAAACGGACCCTCTGCAAACCGCGCGATTCGAAGCCCAAGGCGAGCGCGGCATTGTAGGATACGTCAATGATCCGGCCGTCCACTACGGGACCGCGGTCATTGATTCGAACCACCACTGCTTTGCCGTTCCTCAAGTTCGTGACCTTGACGAGGGTGCCCAGCGGCAAGCTGGGGTGAGCGGCGGTTAGGTCGCGCATGTCGTAGGGCTCTCCGCTGGCGGTCGGCTTGCCTTGAAACTGCTCGCCATACCAGGAAGCGGTTCCGACTTGATAGCCCTTGGATGTCGACTTCGAGCTGTTGATCGTTCGTGACTTCTGCCCGCTGGTCGCCATGACCGGCGGATGTGTGACCTTGGCGGCTTCCAGGCTGCTTGGCCCAGATGCGGCTCCGGCACCCAGACTGGCAACAGCTAAAACCACTGCCAGACCTTCGGCTAAACGTCGCATTCAGTTACCTCCGTCGTGGAAAGTCGTTTTTTGGTCGTATGCTCCCTTCGTCATAACGATTGAACGATGCTACGGGGCAGGGGGAGGAAGTGTCAATGAGAAAATACCCCTAGGTGATTACTAAGTGGTAATTAATCAATAACATAGCCCTATGATACATATAGCGTTTGTCGCGTATGTCATTGAAACTAGTCGAAGCTTGCTATTTACCTAATGGTTAGCTCAACGAAGGTGGTGCGGGGCAAGATTCTTACAACTTCCATGGAATCTTACACTTACGTTAATTTGCAAATAAACTGCTTGTTATCAGTAAGATACTGAGGAGCGTAAGGGCAGGTGTGTACACCGGGAGGTTACTAAAGGTGCCAAGAGCCCGCCTGGCGCTAGTTTTGCGGCGGTCCGGACTTGGGCGGTGCTGGGGGTGCTGCCAGCGCAGGTGCAGGTGTAGGCTTCGGCGCTCCCGGCGCCTTGGGAGCCTCACCGCAGTCCTTTGGCTTTACGAATAGAGACGGGTCAGGCGGCCCGAGTTGCACATCGGTATATCGCACCTCGCGATCCTTCGAGCCGACAACCATGGAGGTGGCGGCGCGACGCATCTTGACGGGGAAGCCTTGCAGGTCCTTGGCCTCCCAAACGGTCAATCTAATATCCGAGCGACCTTCCGGGCTGATCGTTACTTCCTCGATCTTTGAGGGGTGTTTATCGATCGTCTCCTCGCCGCGGTCGGATTGCGTGACCTTGGCGTTCCTGGCAGCGATGAAAGGGAAGGTCCGACCCGCCGGTACGGAGCCTTCTAAGCAGAAGCCCGAGGAATAGATGACGGCGAAGGTGGCATTGGTGGCGAGGTCGGTGACCATGTATTCGGTGGGCAAATCGACGCGCATGAGATCGCCGGAGCGATAGATTTTTCCGTCGGAGGGCGGGCCGACAAGTGCGCCATTCATAGTGGCCGAGAATTCCCTGACTGCCTCAAAGGGGTTCGGTGATTTTGGGGCTTGGGCGTGGAGAGGCGTGGCGACGCAAAGTAAAAGTAGAAGTCCCGCGATCGGTAATTTTTCTATCATGATTGTCATCGATTCGAAGCTAATAGCCCGGAAAAAGAGGGCCACATAAAATTGTCTGTGTGGCCCTCGATTCCAAGCAAGAGCGAGTTAGTTAGTTCAGCTTTCTGACCGTTTGTTTCGCCCCGCCATCGCCGAGTCGCGGCAGTCCAGAAGGTCTTGCGGCCGCCTTGACCTGCTCTGCCACACCCGGGGTGTAGGCATCGATTTCGATCGGCCCCTCGAAGAAAACGTAGACATTGCCATCGCCGGTTTCCTCGTAAACCGCGAAGGCGTTGGGGCGATGCTTGGTGCCGGCGGTGACGTCGAACACATACGTGACGGCGTTGGTATAGCCGAACTCGTAATATTGTTCGATGTCGGTTCCGCTTACGTCGTAGGCGTTCGCATTCGATTCGCTGGAATCATTGGGCGGGTTGATTTTCTCGAAAGGCACTTCGAAGCCACCCCATGCGAAGGAAAGACCAAGGTCGCAGAAGGTGATGAGATCGTGAATGCCAGAGGTGCCGTTGAATGTTCCGGCAGCGGTACTGGAAGGGCCATAGGTGTAGAACTCCCACGCGTCACAGTAACCGGACGGAGTCAGATCGATCATGTAATAGGAACCGTTCACCGGCGTTCCGGCGTTGGCGGTGCCGATTGCGAACAGCAGTGTGCTGCTCAAAAGCAGAATCGTTTTCAGCTTCATAAAGGTTTTCCTCCTCTAAAGTTTTGTTCGGACTTGAACGTTGCGTTAGCTCCTGAGTCTCCGGGCTGACGATATTAGTTAGTTCAACTTTCGAGCAGATTCCCTGACGTTCGATTGGGCGCCGAGCAGCGGCAAACCGTTGCGCTTGGCACTTGCCTTAAATTTGGCCGCGTCTACGGCACTGTAAGCGTCGATTTGAAGCGGCCCTTCGAGGAGCACGTAGACAGCGCCGTCACCGTCTTCGTAGTAGTACGCCCAGGAGTTCGGGCGATGGGGTTCGCCGGCGGTAACGTCCAATGCAATTGTGTAGGCCCAGGTATAGCCGAACTCGTAGTACTGTTCGATATCCGTGCCGGTCACGTCGTAGTCGTTGTTGTTCGAGCCAGCGACGGGATCGTTCGGTGGCTGAATCTTCTGGAGTGGGATTTCCAGGCCGCCCCACGCGAACTCTAGGCCGAGGTCGCAGAAGGTGTTCAGATCGTGAATGCCGGAGGTGCCATTGAAGGTTCCGGCAGCCGTGTTGGAAGGGCCATAGGTCAAGAACTCAAACGCGTCACAGTAGCCGGAGGGAGAGAAATCGACCATGTAATAGGAACCGTTCACCGGCGTTCCGGCGTTGGCGGTACCAATCGCGAAGATCAGCACGCTGCTCAAAAACAGAAGCGCTTTCAGTTTCATGTAAGTTTCCTCCTCTAGATTTTTGGTTCAAGGAACGAAACGTGCGGGGCCCCAAGCTCAGTGCGGCTCAAGGGGGAAGTTGAGTTGGACTACACTGACGGCGCGAGATTAACGCATTGTTACAATATGTCAAGCGAAAAGCCGCTAACCTGATTTCTTGAGGACAAAACTTTGCGCATTTGACGCAACAAAAGCGTACATTCTTGCCAGCGCATCAGAATGGAGACCCCCGGAAGTGCTGTTCCGCAGCTCGAGATTTCGGTTTAGAGTGGGCGCATGGCTGTGAGCCCTCCCGTAGTCCTGACCATCGCTGGATTCGATCCTTCTTCAGGCGCCGGTGTTACTGCCGACATCAAGACGATTGCGGCCCATGAATGTTACGGCGTGGCTTGCATTACGGCGTTGACGGTGCAGTCGACGCAGGGGGTGCGGCGCGTGGAGGTGGTCGATCCAGCAGTCGTCGCGGAGAGCCTGCGCGGGCTGACTTCGGATATGACCGTGGAAGCGGTCCACATCGGCATGCTGGGGAATGAGCGGGTGGTGTCAGTGGTGGCGGATTTTCTGGCCGAGACGCGATTGCCGCACGTAGTGCTGGATCCGATTCTGAAGTCGAGTTCGGGAGCGGATTTGCTGGATGCGGGGGGAACGCGATTATTGATCGAGCGCCTGCTTCCGCTGTCCGAATTGGTGACGCCTAACCTTGACGAGGCTGGGGCGCTGACCGGAATGGCCGTAACCAATCTCGACGAGATGCGCGCGGCTGCGGCCCGGCTGCATTCTATCGGCGCCGCGAACGTCGTCGTTACCGGCGGACATTTGGAAAAAGCGATCGACCTGCTCAGCTTCACCACCCCGCATGGGGTGGAAACCGAGACCTTCAAGGCGGAGCGCCTGCGCTCGAACTCGACCCACGGCACGGGATGCGCGTTTGCAACCGCGCTGGCTTGCCATCTGGCGCACGGGCGTGGCTTGCCGGAGGCGGTTCTTCTGGCCAAAGTGTATGTCTCGGCGGCGATTGCCAATGCGCATCCGCTGGGCAAAGGAGTGGGACCGCTGCATCATCTTTACCGCATGACGCAGCAACGGCGGACGAGCGGCAGTGTGGCGGAAGCCGAGCATGCGCAATCGCGTAATTGATTTGATTTTTAGCGCCTATTGACGGCAGCGACACGGACCTTCGGGAGCGAGCTCGCCTCTACTTCTTCAGCAGGCAACCTGCTACAAAAGAAGCCACCGCCGCCAGCAACCACTCGATGCGCCATAGCTGGATAGCTTGCCAGTCGAGCAAGGTTCGGGCGCTGAAGAACAGGCTGACCCCCAGCGCTCCTACGATGCAGAAAATGCCAAGCACAAAAGCGCTGACCGCAGGGGTGGTGAGGCCAAGGCGCTCGCCGAGCGAGGCAAGCTCGGCCCGACCGGGGATTTCAAAGGTTCGGCTGGCGTTCAGACCAGGGCGCTTTGCGCCGCAAGCATGGCAGTAAAGAGAGCTGACGATAAATTCGGAGCCACAGCGGCAGGTGGCGCTTCGTTCCGGGTGTACCAGGACCTCCGACGCCGACATCGGAGGGCGCCAAAAATCATGCCCTGCCTGATTTGCTGCCTCTGCCATAAAGAAACCTTCTCCGCCCCTATTTCGAATCGCAAGCCGATTACCAAAACAAGCCTATTGCAAGCACGAATATTTACAGCTGAATCAAGGGGAAGGCAGCGATGCCGTAGAGCAAGAATTACGCGCCCGGGTACGAATTTTCCATTATGCAGTGGCAGAACGGGTTACGGACGTACCCGGCTTGGTTCGTGAGGTGGGTATTCGGGTGGATATCCCTTCGACACGACCACGGATGTTGGTTTTGTCTAGTGAACATGAGTCACCACGATTATCGAAGGTCGGGACTTACGCTCCGGCCTTTTGATTTATGCGCTCATGGCCGCGGGAGCAGCGCTTGATTCGACAGGGGCTTTGCGGCACAGGACAGCAGCGGAAATCAGAGTAATGATAAGGCCGACGGGCAGGGGCTCCATGATGGTGTAGGCCATGTTGACGAAGGGGTTCTGGTAGAGCTGCTGAGAGTGCTGTATGGCAGCGACCCGCGCGGCCGTGGTGGCGGGGTCAAGTCCGGAGGACTGGACCTTGTGAATCTGCGCGGCGAAGTAGCTGTCCATAAAGTGGGGCATGAAGTTGAAGTAGAGGATCTCCCACATGGCGACGTAGCAGACGGTGGTGATGAGGGTGATCAGGATGCCGCAGGCGAAGGCGCGGCCGAAGGAGATTTGACCGGCGAGGGTGTTGTCGCGGTAGCTGCGGATGCCGAAGTAGATCAGCAGGAACGACGCCACCATGATGGTGTAGCCGAGAGCCATGCTGTGGCGGGGGCCGATCCTGTTGGCGAGGAGAAGCGAGCCGCCCATAAGGACGGAAATCATGACGCCGGAGATGAGGCCGAAGGTGAGGACGGTTTTCTTCATGTGAGGCTCCTTATCCAAACTGCAAACGTGCAAGTGAGGACGGAGTCATAATGCGGTGTAACGAGGCCGGATGTCGTCACCCTTTCGGATGATTTTGCAGGAATGGAGCGGAAATCATGCTTTCGGGTGACGCGTTCATGCTCCATACGTCATGGCAGGAGGCCTAGTTCTTTGCCGCGCTGGACGGCCTGGGTGCGGCGGGCGGCTCCGAGCTTGTCGTAAGCGCGGGCACAGTGTGTCTTGACGGTGTTTTCGGAAACGAAAAGCTGGGTGGCGATCTCGCGATTGCTGAAGCCGCGGGCGACCAGGGTGAGGATTTCAAGCTCGCGTGCCGTAATGCCGAGGGTCTGCTGGCGGGCCGTATTGGGAGCGAAGGGTTCTAGGGCGCGGGCTTCCGCGGGGACTTTTGCGGGAACGAGCACTTCCCTCACCACGACCGTTTCGCGGATGGTTTCGCGACGGCGCGTGATGCGGAGGCCGAGCCAGATGCCGAAGGCCGCGAAGAGGATAGCGACGAGCGCGCCGTAGAGCTCGACCGAGTGCTCGATGACGACGAAGCGGTATTCGGTGTATTGGAGGGTGGCGATGAGGAGGCCGCCGACGATACCGAAAATGAGGACGTGGCGCTTCATGATGGGGTTGTGAAGAAGTATATCCCCGCCTACCCCTGACTCCGCTCACGCCTCAAGGCTCCACAAACAAATACTCCATGAGGAGTGCTTACTCAGATGCAAACCTCATAACAGCCTCTAGACCTGGCTTCAGGAACCCAGGCGAGCATTAGTCGTATTCGTAGTCTTAGTCTTTGGCTTGGTCTTAGCCCTTGGCTTGCGCTATGGCTCGCCGCAGTTCGTCGACATCCGGGTAATTTGGCCTAATTTTCACCACGCGGTCGAGTTGTTGCCGGGCCAACCCTTCCTGTCCACTTTTGGCGTAAGCGAGCCCCAGGTGGTAGTTGAATTCCGGATTATCAGGTTCTTTCTTCACTGCTTCTTTGAGCAGGGTGATGGCGGATCCGTAGACACCTTTGTGGTAGAAAGCCCAGCCCATAGTGTCGGCGGAATGGGGATTGTCGGGGAGTTGCCGCCGGGCGGTTTGGGCCATGGCGAAGGCGACATCCACATTGCCACCCTGCTGCAATATGACATAGGCGAGGTTGTTCGAGGCCAGCGGATTGTCAGGCTGAACTTCAAGAGCTTTCTGGTACTGCTGCTTGGCGTGATCCCAATCCTGTTTGGTCTCGTAGATGTCGCCAGCCAGGATGTAGAATCTAACTTCTTTGGGATTAGCCTTTGCCCCATCGACAAATACCTGCAGCGCCTGATCCGGTTCGCCACTCATGTTCAGCACTATGCCTAGCTGAAGGAGTGCCTGAGTGTTGTTCTTGTCCAGGTCGGCGGCTTGCTTGAACTCGGCTTCGGCCGCTGGTAGATCCTTTTTCTGGTCGAGCAGAAGCTGCCCCAGCATGATATGAAAAGTGGCGTTCTTTGGATATTTTGAGACCTGCGCTCTCGCCGTGGCGAGGGCGCGATCCAATTCCTTCTGGATCAGGAACACGTTGAGTACGCCACCCAAGGCGTCGGAGGAATTCGGATCTTGATCCAAGCCCTGCTGGAAGGCTTTTTGCGCTTCGGCGTATTGGCTTTGCGCCATATGCAGATTTCCTAATTGCACGTAGGCGGCAGAATTACCGGGATTTCTTTCAATCGACTTGTGGATATATTCGTCGGCCGTCGCGTACTGTTTGCGATCGATCTCAGCGACGCCGCGCAAGAGGTATCCGTCAGGAGCGTTTGGTTGCAAGGCAATGATCTGGTCGGCTTCATGGGCTAGACCGGAGGCGTCTCGCCGATAGATGGCGACGCCTGCCAGGGCGCGGTGGGCTTCGACGATGTCGGGACGGGTTCGAATGGCATCGCGCCACTCTTGTTCGGCGCGATTCGTGTTGCCGAGTTCGTCATAGGCCAAGCCTTGCTGGTAATGAGCTACGCCATTGTCGGGATTGTTCTTCAATACGGGCTCGAGTGTATTGATGGCGTCGCTAGGCTTGCCGCTGCGAATCTCGATCTCCGCTTTGTAAATCTGAGCGTCTTCGTCGTCCGGCTTCGCTTTCAAGACTTCATCGTTCAGCTTACGGGCTTCATCCAGGCGATCTTTCAGGATCAGCAACTGGATGTAATGATTCTTGACGTCCACATCTCTGGGGTGGTCGCGATAGAGATTGGCGTATTCGTCAGTGGCTCTATCGAGCTGATTGTTGGCATAGTAGAAATCGCCGAGCATGCGGTAGCCGATAGAGTTGTTGGGGAAATCTTTTTTCGATTGACGCAGGGATTCCTCAGCTTCGCCGGACTTATTCTCAGCCATGAACAGGCTGGCAAGTGAGATGCGAGGACTTGGATCGTCGGGCGCGCTCGAAATCGCCCGCCGGAAAAACTGCTCGGCCTCGGGAAAGCGCCCTCGGCTTTGATAAAAATTGCCGAGCGATAACAGGGCATTGGTGGACTTAGGATTGAGATCGGCCGCTTTCTTGAAGCTCACTTCGGCGGCGTCCCATTGCTGGCCGCGCATCTGAAGCATGGCTAAATTCAGGTATGAATCGGACCGGTTGGGGTCCTTTTGCAGTGCCGTTCGCATGTCGGACAGTGCGGATGAAATGTCGCCCGTGCCTGCATAGTAGTTGGAGCGGGCGATGTAGACCTCAGGGTTATCGGGTTGTTTTTGCGCAAGCAAATCGAGATGCGGTTTCGCTTCGTCGTAATGGCGGCTGAGAATGAGCAGATTCGCGAGGTCGAGGTGCGCTGCGTATTGGTTGGGTTGTTCTTGAATCGCGGTGGTGAGTTCCTGAACGACAATCTGCCATTGTTCGAGTTTCATGGCCGCCTGAGCGAGCTTGTAATGGGCGTCGGTGAACCCCGCATCGACCTGGATGGCGTTCTCAAACTGTATTTCCGCTTCGCGGTACTGGCCCTTGTCAAAATAGCGCTGTCCGCTTTCCAGGTATTTCTGCTTGCGGACGTTGGGATCGCGGGAGCAGCCTGTCCCCAACGCTGCGAGCAAGCAAATCGCCGCTAGTGCGTACCGAAACTTCGAGCTTTTCGCCATACACATATTTATGACCGCCTTCAATCCATGCAAACCGCGCAAACTTTGTCTTATCAGCGCTCTCTTGCACCAAGGTACTCTGTTGAGCGCCCGCTAGAAAAGTTACTGCCGTTATTATCGCAAAGTCGGGACAAATAGCGTCAATTGTTAAGCATACGCCCGTGTACAGGCGCTTTCGTAATCTGCCCCGGCCGCCAGGGACGTGGGATACTTCAATTCGGCTATGACTCACTTCCCCCTGAACAATGCCAACCAGCGTTCCCCCCGCGTACAACTCAACGGATCGGTTGCGGCTGCGGTAATGGCCGAAGGCGGTCAACGGGCGCGCGCGAAAATACAGTCCATTTCGGTCAATGGCGGATTGCTCCAATTGCAGCATGAGCTTTCGATTGGAGACTTCGTCGAGATCGCTTTCCACACGCGAGCCGGAGCCATCCACGGCATGGCCGAAATGCTGCAGCCGACGCGCAAGTTTCAGAGCGCTTGCCTGCAGCCGTTTCGCTTCATTGCCCTGGGTGATGACGATCACCGCAAACTGCGCATGGCGCTCGATACTGCGCTTGATCGCAGTTTCTTGGATCCGGTCTCAGAGCAGTTGCACACGCCGCCCGGATTCTAAGGGCAGGAAAGGCCAAAAGCAGGAAAGTCTAAGAGCAGGAAAAGTTAGGAGCAGGAAAGTCGGTAGCAGGTTTCGGGATTCTGCGTCTTCGGAGTCCGCATCGGCCGATCCGACGGCAATACGCTCCTTTCGTCTTTCCTGATACTTCGACCTCGCTTTTCCTGCCCTTCGTCTTTTCCTGTCTTTCCTGCTTTTCCTGCCCCCTGCCCTATACTTAATCCTCCGGCATGAGCTGGCAGACCATTACTCACTCGGCGGAGGAGACGATCGCTTTTGGGCGGACGCTTGCCGCGCAGCTGCCGCCTCCGCGCATCGTGCTGCTGCGCGGCGACCTTGGGGCGGGGAAGACCACGCTGGTGAAGGGAATTGCAGAGGGATTCGAGGCGGCGCGCGCCGAGGATGTGACCAGCCCCACCTTCACGCTCATCCACGAATATCGCGGTCCGCTCGTCACGCTTTTCCATATTGATCTCTATCGCATCGATACCGAGCGCGAATTGGAGACGCTGGGCCTGGACGACCTGCTCGCTCCAAACAGCATCCTGCTGATAGAGTGGGGAGAGAAGTTCGCTCGCTTCGAACGCGATGGAAATGTGGAAATCATCCTGGAGCCAATGGGCGAAACTGACCGCAGAATCTCGCGGATCAACCGTTGAATATCGAGATTTACCAAGGCCTGGTGTGCTGCAGAATTGCGGGGTCTGTTCGCCGAGAATGGACTGCCGACAGTAGACTGCCAACATCGCCTCAGGCGCATCTCAACTAACTGGACCCGGAGCCATAATCAATTTGAGACTCGGCTATTTCGTATTCGTAGGCCTACTGATCGTGTCGATGTTGATGTCTGCGACTTTTTGCCCAGGACAAAGCGCGCCACCGATTCCAACGTCGGACCCGGCCCAGTCCGACCAACCGCCAGCGACCACTCCTCCGAAGCAGGACAAGCCCGGAGACCAACCGCCCGCCCAAGGTAATGCCCAGGATCAAGACAGCCCGGTCCAACAAGATACCGGGAAGAAAAAGGACGACCGGATGTTTTACGTAATGCCGAACTATTTGACGGTGGATGGTCAATCGCAGGTGAAACCGATCTCTTGGAAAGAGAAGTTTGCTATCTCGGCGAAGGGTACCTTCGACCCGTATGAGTTCGCGATAGTGAGTGTTGTGGCAGGCATCCGCCAGGCGGAAAATTCCTATCCGGCATTCGGACAAGGGGTCGAGGGATATGCGAAGCGTTATGGAGCGGCTTTTGCCGATCAGGTGGATGGCAATCTCATGGTGGGCGGCGTTTTCCCCACGATCCTAAAAACAGATCCTCGCTATTTTCGCTTGGGAACAGGCCGCTTGGGACACCGCTTTGGCTATGCCATCAGCCGTGTTCTCATCACCCGAAAAGACTCCGGCGGTAGTATGTTTAACATTCCCGAGTTTGCCGGCAACGCAACCGCGATAGCCATTTCCAACGGCTATTATCCCGCCTCCGATCGTAGTTTTGCGTCGAGTTTCTCCGGCTGGACAGTGCAGATGGGCATCGACGCGTTCGGGAATGAGCTGAAGGAGTTTTGGCCGGACATTCACGGCTATCTGCAGAAGAGACACGCCCGCAGGCAGAAAGCAACCGATTGACCCCTTCCAGCCAGGAATTCACTTTAACCGTTTCTCCCCGCTACTTGCCGGCGAGCATCCAAACGCCGGTCCTAGAAATCCAATCTTGAGAGATCAGCGGGATTGCGTGAAAAGCAGAGCAGATAGGGACCGAAGGAAAAATACGAATGTGGGGGAAGATTTGAAAGCGATTCGATTATTTTGCATGGCGATAGCGCTGGCGGGGACGTTGGGAACTTCGTCTGCTCAAGCCCAGGGATCAACGAGCGCGGGAGAACAGCCCCAAGGAGAAGTGGAATGGGACCATGTTTCGCTGCTCACCCAAGCCCAGCAACCGAGCTCCACCGCGGATGGACAATCCTCGCTGCCAGATGCGCCCAAACCAGCGACCAAGCCTGCAGATGCCAGCACCCGAAATGACCAGAATGAGCAGTATGGTAAACAACCTAAGAGAATTCTGGGAATTGTCCCCAATTACCGTGCTGTCAGCGCCAACGAGAAATTGCCTCCGCTGAATTTCAAGGGTGAAATGTGGCTGGCGACGCAGGATACTTTCGACTATTCCGATTTTATTTTTGTGGGAGCGCTGGCGGGCGTTGACATGGCAAGCAAGTCGCAGCGCACCTTTGGGCAGGGCGCTGAGGGTTACGGTAAATACTACTGGCACGTCTTTGTCGACGGCGGCATAGAGAACTATATGACGGAAGCGATCGTGCCAGCAGCGACCAAAGAAGACCCCAGATACTACACCCTGGGCAAAGGCGGATTCGTTAAGCGGACTAGCTATGCGGTAAGTCGGCTGTTCATCACCAGGACTAACTCGGCAAAGAGCACTTTCAATCTGTCAGAGATCGTCGGGGCTGGAGCGGCAGCGGGTATCGGCAACGCGTACTACCCGTCAGAATACAATCCCTGGGTGAAAACCTATCAACGTTGGGGAACGCAGGTGGGCTTGGACGGCGTGTTCAACGTACTAAAAGAATTCTGGCCGGACGTCGATAAGGCGGTATTTCACGGAAAATACTAAACCTGCCTTAGGGGTGCCGCAGGTCAAGCTTCATGATCTCGCGTGACTCTAATTCGTACAGGGAGCGTTCTTCATGTTTGACGACCTAAAGGGCCGCACGGCGGTCGTTTTCGGAGTGGCGAACAAGCGCTCGATCGCGTGGGCGATTGCGCAAGGACTGCACGCGGCCGGCGCCAATCTCGCTATTACCTATCAGAACGAGCGTATGGAGATGGAGGCGAAAGACCTGATTCTTTCGCTGCCGGGCGCCCAAGCCTTCATGTGCGATGTATCGAAGGATGAGGAAATCGCCGTGCTCTTTGAAAAGCTGGAAGCCCGCTACGGCAAGCTGAACGTGCTGGTGCATAGCGTGGCCTTCGCTCCCGCCGAAGAACTGAAGGGCGACTTTGTGAACACGACGCGCGAAGGCTTCCGTGTGGCGCACGATGTGAGCGTGTATTCGCTGATCGCGGTTTGCCGCGCCGCCGCTCCGCTCATGGAAGACGGTGGCAGCGTCATTACCATGACCTATTATGGCGCGGAAAAAGTTGTGCCACATTACAACGTCATGGGCGTGGCCAAGGCGGCGCTCGAATGCACCGTGCGTTATCTGGCGCAGGATCTCGGGCGGCGGAAGATTCGCGTCAACGCGATTTCAGCTGGACCGGTCAAAACCCTGGCCGCGCGTGGCATCTCCGGCTTTGGAGACATGCTACATTCGCACGCCGAGCGCGCCCCTCTGCGGCGTAATGTGGAGGTGGGCGAGGTTGGCAGCACCGGGGTGTTCCTCGCCTCGGATGCGAGCTCGGGCATTACGGGCGAGACCATTTATGTTGATTGTGGATACAACATTATGGGCTTCTAAGAAATGGGCTGGCGCGATCGTGATTCTGCGGGTCCGCCTGCGGCGACCAGGCTGATTACTCCCGTCATCTGTTGACAATCTTTTGACATAAGGTCTGGAAGTCTACGCGGTAAGCTAGAATCCTATGAAGTACCAGCGGATTCTTTGCCTCTGCTTGTGGATGAGTTTGTCGGTGACGCCGTGTTTTGCCCATCACATGGCGGTCGTGGTCAATAAAGACAACATCGCGCAGAATGTCACGTCCGCTCACTTGGCCAAGATTTTCAAAGGCGAGGTGAAGAAGTGGCCGGACGGCAGAAATGTCGTACTGGTGTTGCACAGCTCTTCGTCGGGTGAGCTCGGCACGCTGGAGCACCTCACCAAGATGAGCGAGGCGAATGTACGAGCGATGCTGGCCGCGCAAGGCGATTCGATTCGCACGGTCGGGTCGGATGCTGAGGTGATTGATGCGGTAGCGACGACGCCGGGCGCGATCGGCTTCGTCGAAGAGCACTCCATTACCGACCGCGTCACCGTTGTCAGAGTCGATGGCAAGCTCCCCATGGAGGCGGGCTACTTACCGCATTGAGGCAGTTAATTTCACGCTATAGCGATTTTCCCGCGCCCGCCATATACCAGCCTTCCGCCAGAAAATCTTCGATCGATCTCTCCTGAATTCCTTCCTGCACTCGTAGCTCATCGTTCAGAAAATGGTAAGAAAGTGTTCTCGCGTCGCGATCGACTCGGTCGATGCGAATGCGATTGCCATCGCGATCGGCGCAGATCAGGCCGACTTCGAGGGATGGTTCGGCCGCTTTGGTGACGTTTGCGTCGGTCTTGGTAGTCATCGATGGATTAGATGTAGGCGGCGCTGATTTTGATCGCGAAGAGTCTCGCTACTGCATGAGCCGCCACGCGCCCCACGCCCATACCACCGGCACAGCAAAAAGCATGGCGTCGATGCGATCAAGCATGCCGCCGTGGCCGGGGAGGATGGTGCCGGAATCTTTCACGCCGGCGCCGCGCTTGATCAGCGACTCGACCAGATCGCCCAACTGGGCCGCGACGTTAACCACGGCGGACAGCAGAATGATAGGCCACAGCTGCGGCTGCTCCAGGCCGAACATGCCATCGCGCCGGTCGATCAAGCCAAACCGTAGCAGGGTGGAGCTGATTGCGGGCGCGTGCTGAATCCACAGCGTGCCGATGAGCACGCTGGCTATGACTGATGCGGCCGCGCCTTCCCATGTTTTCTTGGGGCTGATCTCCGGCGACATGAGGTGGCGGCCCAGCGATTTGCCGACGAAGTACGCGAAAATGTCTCCGGCCCAGACGGCGAGCAGGGTATAGATAGTCCAGATGGCCCCGGCTGGCTGTTGGCGCATGGCGACAAGAAGCGCCATCGGGATCGCAATGTATCCGAAGGCGAACGTCGAAGCGGCGGCCACGGGATATCCTGTCTTCAAATCGGCGCGTCGCATGGCCATCGTCAGAAACACAAATGGCGCGAACGCTGCCATTACTGCGATCCCGTAGAGGATGGCGGTGGTTTCGTCTTCTGGCGTGCGATTGTTGCAGGCGAAGATCACAAACACAAAGAAGATGGCGACGAAAACGTATGTCGCAACGCTGAGCGACTGCACTCCGTAGGGCGTTACCAGCCTGAGGAATTCGGCAATCGTCAGAAGAGCGATTGCTCCGGAGACGACCGCCAATAGGTAAAGTGGCGCTTTCAGCACCAGCAACAGCACCAGCGGAATTAGAACTACGGCGGTCGCGATGCGCTTGATCATTTGGTGGATTTAAACTTCGTCTTTGAAGCAACAATGCTTGAAACAGCAATGAAATTCGCGGGGCAGGATGCGAATACATTCCTCGCAACGCCGAAGTGCATAGCTCCTTCGCTTCGCTCAGGATGGCAAGGCTTCTTGGGGAATGACAAGGTTTTTTCTCGTGTTGGTCAACGCTTCGCCTCGACTGGGATGCGGTGGGACTGGTGCTGGGGGGCGTGGCCGTCGGGTCCGAGGCCACCATAGCGGCGGTCCCGCTTTTGATATTCTTCGATGCCCTCGAGTAACTGCACGCCGCGGAAATCGGGCCACAGGGTCTGAGTCACATAGATCTCCGCATAAGCCAATTGCCAAAGTAGGAAGTTACTCAGCCGCATCTCACCACTGGTACGAATTACTAAGTCGGGATCGGGTAGGCCGCGTGTGTAGAGATGGTCACTAATTAACTGCTCGTCGACTTGCATATGGTCGAGGCCGCCATTGCGAGAAGCGGCTTCGGCGAGCGAGCGAAAGGCGTCGACGATTTCGCTGCGCGCGCTGTAGTTGAGCGCCAGGGTCAGCAGCATCCCCGTGTTCTTCGAGGTGGCGCAACTTGCTTCCGCCATTTCGCGCTGCACGGATTCAGGTAACTCGTGCTGCCGTCCAATGTATTTCAGACGAATATTATTTTCGTTGAGTGTCTTGATCTCCGCTTTCAGATAGCGGCATAAGAGGCGCATCAGAAAATCAACTTCGGATTTCGGACGCTTCTTCCAGTTTTCTTCAGAGAAGGCGTAGAGCGTCAGGGCGGGAATCCCGATGCGGGCGGCGGTTTCTACGGTCGAACGCACGGCGGCGACACCGGCGCGGTGTCCTGCGACGCGGGGCATGTGCCGACGGCGCGCCCAGCGGCCGTTTCCGTCCATGATGATGGCGATGTGCTGGGGAAGACGCGCTGGATCGAGCCGCAGGTAAATATCAGTTTCCTTGCGATCCATCTTTATCCCAGCCGGAATTGTGTGTCGCAAGTAGAACTCTCCGAGTCGAAGCTAACACACGAAATCTAATGTGTGCAATGGGATAGGAGGAGTGACAAATTACAGAAGTTCATCTACCACGAGGGACACCAAGGTTCCCGAAGGAGCGGCGGTCGATTCCTTCGCGCCGCCCCGGCGTTAGCTATCCTACCGCGCTTCTTCCGGAAAGATCGGCAGACTCAATCTCTCCGTGTGCCGAATCACCGTCAGCACGCAACGTGCGCCGACTTGCGCGTCGGTCAACAGGCGATGCAGGTCATCGACTCCGGCCACGGGCTTGTCGTCGAAGGCCACAATTACGTCTCCTTCGCGCAAACCCGCGACTCGCGCCGGATTGCGCTCGCCAGCTTCGATGCCGACCACGACCACGCCAGTTTCGCGGGTGAGAGAATAGAAACGCACTACTCGCCGGTGAATTGGAACCGTTTGTGCCGAGACGCCGATGTAGCTGCGGCGGATCCGCCCATCGCGAAGCAAACGGCTGGCGACAAATTTCGCAGTGTTGATTCCGATCGCAAAACAGATTCCCTGCGCCGGCAGAATGGTCGCGGTGTTGACCCCGATCACGTTGCCACGCGCGTCGACCAGCGGGCCACCGGAATTTCCAGGGTTCAACGCAGCGTCGGTTTGAATCACATCCTCGATCAGTCGTCCTGCATAAGAGCGCAGCGATCGGCCCAGCGCGCTGATCACGCCCGCCGTAACCGTCGATTGAAAGCCGTAGGGATTGCCGATTGCGATCGCCATTTGGCCGGGACGGAGTTGCTGCGAATCTCCCAGGGCGACGGCCTGCAAGCCTGGAGCATCGATGCGAATGACGGCAAGATCGGTCGCCGGATCGTCGCCTATGGTGTCGGCCGGAGCACGCCGGCCATCGGGCAGTGTGACCTCGATGCGGGTGGCGTCATGCACCACGTGGCTGTTGGTGAGGATCAATCCATCGGGAGTGAAGACGAAGCCGGACCCGCCTCCACGGCGCTCGCGGGGTTCACCCTGACGTTCACCAGACCGGCCGCGGCGGCCGTCCGGTTTTACCGCGTGATGCACTTCAACGTTCACCACGGATGGACTAACTCTCTCAACGGCGGCAGTGACCGCCTGCGAATAGGAATCGAGCAAAGCAGCATCCGTAGATTCGGTGGCGGCAAGAACTGGACCCTCCGACAAAGCTTCTCTTAGCGATTGCGGATCGGAGAGGGGTGCTACGTAAAGACTTTCAACGTTCATAATGGATAGATGAGGATCGATGCAGGTTGGATTCTGTGTAACGGCGGGAGTCTGGCCCGGCCGTCACCATGTGAACTCACGCGCGATTCACGCCATAGGCGTCGAGCACATCGCGCAGCGTAACTATACCTTCCAACTTATGGACGTTGCCGCGGTTCACCACGGGCAGGATTTCTAATTGATTGGCCCCCATCCGCTCGAGCGCCGTATCCAAACCCTGGTCGGCGTGGACATGCGGAAAAATCAGCGGATCTACCAACTCGCCGACTTTCTTGTCCGCGCCCTCCGCCACTGCTTTCTCCAGTTGCGCCAGATTGATAACGCCCTCTACGCCTCTCTGATCGGTCACCAACCAGCTCCGAACTTTGTTTGAGCGAACCTGCTCCAACGCCTTCGCGACCGTGATGTCAGCGGGCAGCAACTGACTGGCAGTTTGCATGACCCTAACTACCTGGTACTCACCGGATCGTTGACGCGCTCCGGCGGAAGGAAGATGTATGCCGTCCTGGATCGCTAAGCCTTCGTAGATAGGTTCATGTTGCAATTGCGATGCGATGAAGAGGCTCACCAGATTTGCAATCATCAGCGGCACGATCACGGCGTAATCCTGAGTCATCTCAAAGATCATCAGCACCGAGGTCATGGGAGTACGCACCACGCCCGCGAAAACCGCTCCCATTCCTACGAGTGCATAGGCTCCGGCGCTTGCCGTGTAGGCGGGGAATAGATGATGGGCCACGGTTCCGACCACTCCGCCTAACATCGCACCGATGAATAGCGACGGACCGAATATGCCGCCGGCGTTGCCTGTGGCATAACTGGTGGTGACGGCAATCAGTTTCAAAACCACCAGCAGCAACATTAACTGGAAGGCCATTCGTCCATTTAGGGCGTCACCTACAAATCCATAACCGACGCCGAGAACTTGCGGCACGAACCATCCCATGATGCCAACCAGCAAGCCGCCCGCAGCCGGTTGGAACCAAACTGTGCTCCGCGGGAAACGGAGGAAGCGCGCGCGGATACCGAGCAGGAGTTTGGTGAAGATCGCTGAAACCACGCCGCCCGCCACACCGAGCACAGCGTACACCGCAAACTCCGCGGGATGAACGAGCTGATATTGCGGAACTTTGAAGAGAGGATGATCGCCGAGAAAGACGCGCAGCACCATCCAGGCGGTCGCCGAAGCGAGCACGACCGCGCCCATCACAGGCGCGTAAAGATCGCCGGTAATTTCTTCGAGCGCGAAGAGCACGGCGGCGAGCGGCGTATTGAACGCCGCGGCAATCGCCGCCGCCGCTCCTACAGGGATGAGTTTCTTTACCTGCTCGGTGGGCAGCCCGAGAGACCGTCCGAGCACGGAGCCGATGCCCGCGCCCACTTGCACAGACGGGCCTTCGCGGCCAAGAGGGATGCCGCTGGCGAGCGTTGCCGAGGTGCAGAAAAATTTGCCGAAGACGGTGCGCACGGTGATGCGGCCTTCGCTGGCAAATAGTGCCGCTTTGGTTTGCGGCACGCCGCTGCCACGCGCATTCGGAAAGTAGCGGTACAGCAGGTAGCCGATGCCGAGCGAGCCCACGACCGGAAACAGCAGGCGCCGCCAGGGCGCCCCCCCTACCGGATAGAGGCGCATCCCGAGGCGTTCCGTCAGCACGATGAAGGCGACGACCGCCATGCCCGTCAGCGCTCCGATGACCAACGCCAGAACGAGAAAGACCTGCCCTTCTCGTTGTCGTAGTTCGGCAATATGGCGTAGCAGCCGGTTTCTCCAGCCGCTGCTGTTCGGGTTCTCGACGCTTTCAGTCATGATTTGCGAGTTACGGGTTCGACGGTCTTAATCTCCGACGGGGCAAACTTTCGGCAGTCACGGTCTCGACAGTCACACATTCGATGCTCATACATTCGAAAAGCGTGCTTCGAAAATCGCCTCTCAAAGGGTATAGCAATGAATTGGGAAGGCGGCTCAAAGCCGAGCCGCCCCCAGGAGAGCGGTTTAGCGGTCAAATGCGAAGTGGTCGACCCGGTTTTGTTGCCAGCACTGTTCGCTGTCCTCAGTGCAGAATGGTTTTTCTTTGCCGTAGCTGACGGTTCGAATGCGATCGACGGAGACTCCCTGCTGCACCAGCGCTTCCGTTGCGGACTGGGCGCGGTTGGCGCCGAGCGCGATGTTGTACTCCTCGGATCCACGGTCGTCACAATGGCCTTCGACGAGCACTTTGATGCTGGGATGCTAATGACATCTGCAGGTTAAGCGACGATCGCGGTGTGCTTACAAACTCTCAGGCGCCGAATCGTTCCGCCGCGCGAGCTTTTGCCCGGGCCGCTTCCTCTTCGCGATTCTTGGGCGGCGCGTTGGTGTCGAGAGAATGCAGCAGACGCGCCGAGACACCTGCGATCTCGTCAATCGCTGCGTGGAACGCGGCTTCGTTGGCCTTCGACGGTTTGTTGAAGCCGGTGATCTTTCTCACGAACTGGAGCGCGGCCGCTCGGACCTCGTCCTCAGTGACCGGCGGATCGAAGTTGAAAAGAATTTTGATATTGCGGCACATGCGCTGCGACCTCCCTGCCGGAACTCGGCAAACTCATCGATATTTTCTCACGGGCAACGAAGGGCGTTCGCGACTTTGTTTTCTGGCGGAGGCCGCAAATATTTGCTGCTGTATCGATGTACCATGGTACATTGATACCGTGACGATTAAC
The DNA here is from genome assembly GCA_036513715.1 of Terriglobales bacterium. Taxonomy (GTDB): domain Bacteria; phylum Acidobacteriota; class Terriglobia; order Terriglobales; family Acidobacteriaceae; genus Acidiflorens. The sequence continues at coordinate 107,069 of DATBYM010000073.1, read as the reverse complement.
GAACCGCAGTTTCTCATAGAACGGGTGCAGACCGGCGTGCGCATGGAGAAACGGCTTCTTAAGGTGCTCAAGGCGCTGGCCGAATATCATGATATGTCGCTCGGCGACCTGCTCGAAGGTATTGTGCTCCACGCCTTCGACGGCAAGAGTCCTTTCGGCGCCGAATCCCTGAAGCGCATTCATGATTTGAAAAAGTTTTACAGTCTCGATCTCGATTCCAGCGCCAGCCACCGCCTCACCGAAATTAAGCGCCGCTCCAATGACAGCGCCTCAGATGGAAAGAGTGCAGGGAAGAAAATCTCGGAGAAGAAAAAATGACACGGGTTCGGTACCCAGTCGCATGGCGCATTCTTTGATTCTCATAAACAGCGAAATGGACAACGAAAATGACCGGCGACGAGTTGATTCAACAATTCGAGGATGGCACGACCCCAGCGGCTACTTTTCACCACGCCGACCACGTCCGACTGGCCTTTGAATATTTGTGCCGCTATTCAACGCTCGAAGCGTTGCAGCGATTTTCGGTCGCCTTGCAGCGGTTTGCGGCGGCGCAAGGGAAAGCACAGCTTTATCACGAGACCATCACCTGGGCCTATCTGCTGCTGATTCGCGAGCGCATCGCTCGCGCTGGCAGGGTGCAAACCTGGGAAGAATTCGGCGAGCGCAATGCCGATCTATTGGTCTGGAAGGGCGGCGTGCTGGCCGCTCTGTATCGCCAGGAAACGCTCGACTCCGACCTTGCCCGTCATACCTTTGTGCTCCCCGATCGCGGAACAGCAGCATAACCCTGCCTGGCACCTCAATCCAACCGTTCGGACCTTCCTCCTTGAAGCGGGGCCGCTTCGGCGTTAGTATTTCGAGTTCCCCTGATTTGATTTCGAGGACTCATGCCGCAAAATTACGTTCCCATTTTTCTCTTCGTCGCGGTCGTCGGAATTCTGATTCCGCTCACGCTGTTGGCGGCGAGAATAATCCGCACGCAGAGCCCGAATCGCGTCAAGCTCATGCCTTATGAGTGCGGCATCGATCCCTACGATAACGCGCGCGGGCGCTACACGGTCCGCTTTTACATCGTCGCCATCCTGTTTGTGATCTTCGAGGTGGAGACAATTTTCCTGTTTCCGTGGGCGGTGAAGTTCAAGGCACTGGGCGTCTTTGGCTTGACCGAGATGCTGGTCTTTCTCGGCATCCTGATCGTAGCCTACATATGGGTGTGGAAGAAGGGTGCGCTCGAATGGGTGTAAGTTCCGCGGCTCCAAATCCGGGCAACGTGAATCCAGCTGCCGGCGAGCAGGTCTTTAACGCGAGTCGCTGGACGCGCGGAAACTTTTGGTTCCCGACGCGTATCGTCGTTAACTCACTGCGTGTGAGCCGCGTAAAGCGGCGTCTGTTTGGCAGCAGCGAAGAAAGTATTTCGATCTCGCAGGTGGCGTCGGTGAAGATTTCCACGGGAGTTTTCTGGTCCGACATTGTGATTGAGTCGACGGGTGGTACCGATCCGATCACCAGTCACGGGCATCGCAAAGGCGATGCGCTGCGCATCCGCGACCTGGTCGAAAGCTTTCAGGCGGCGCGGCGATAAGCTCACTCGCGTTTTCAGAGACTAGCGAAGAAGACTAGCGCGGTTCCATTTGACAAGATTCTGCTGCGTTCGATCGACACTCCATGGCTGAGGACGTCAAAGCGCCCGCTCCACCACCGCCCGAGGGTGAGAAAAAAATGGTGGCGGAGGCGCGTTCCGCCGCAGCTGCGAAGGCGGCTGCTCGCGCCAAAGACGAAGTTCCCGTACCCGTGCCGTGGATTTCTCCTTTGGTTGAAAAATATCGCAACCAATATGGGTCGGGCCTAGAGGCGCTGACATATCTCGGACAAAACTACTTTGTTGTTGACCGCTCGCTAATCCCCGACATTCTGCGTCTGCTGCGCGATGAAGAGCAGTTTGACTTTTGCGTCGATATCACCGCCGTGCACTATCCCAAGCGCGAAAGGCAATTCGACGTGCTGTGGAATCTTTATTCCTATGCGCGCAACCAGCGGGTGCGCGTAAAAACGCAAATTGGCGACGGCGACTCGATCCCTTCCAGCGTCTCGATTTGGCCGACCGCCAACTGGTTGGAGCGCGAGGTCTATGACATGTTCGGCATTACGTTCGATGGCCATCCCGACCTCAAGCGTATTCTTCTCCCCGATGGCTGGAAGGGTCACCCGTTGCGCAAAGACTACGGCATCCTACAGCAAGATAAAGAATGGGTGCAGATCAACCTCGGAATCGAGAGCGGACAATGAGGGCGCGAACCAGCGCCGCGTTGGTTGTTATCTTCTGGGCGATGAGCTTGGCTGGGGCTCAGCCCCAGGGCACCGAAGCTGCCGTATCTCGGGGCAAGGTCGCACTGCGGGGATGTGTTTTCATGAAGGAGGTAAAGATCTTCCCGAACATTACTGCCCCCCGGGAATTCAATCGAACCCCGGAAATCTTGCCGGCATCCATAAACCTAGAGAACCATTCTTCGACTCCAGTGAAAACATCTTCAGTCCCCGCTGGCACAGGTTCATCCGAGTCTTCTGTGTTTAACGAAAGAGCGTATTCCGACTACGTAGAATGTGTTCTTAAGAGCGGATCCATTGTGCTGCAAGGGTCTCTGTATGTCCTGGCCTGCGGAACGATACGTGGGGTTGGAACGCCAGGTAATCAATGACTGATCCGCTCTCACTGTCGCCGCTCCACCTCGACACCCCGGAGAAGCCGTATCTCGATTCAAACGAACTCATCATCAACATGGGGCCCCAGCATCCGGCGACGCACGGCGTGTTGCGCGTCATCCTGAAGCTCGACGGTGAAAAAGTTCTGGGCACCGAGTGCGTCATCGGATATCTGCACCGCGGCGTGGAGAAAATCGCCGAGAACCGCACCTACGCGATGTTCAATCCCTACGTCGATCGCATGGATTACGTTGCCGCCGTGTCGAACGGCCTCGGTTATTGCGAAGCGGTGGAGAAATTGATGAATGTGGAGGCACCGCCGCGCGCGGATTATATTCGCGTAATTCTGACCGAATTGAATCGCATGGCCAGCCACCAGCTTTGGCTGGGCACGCATGCGCTCGATATCGGCGCGATGACGCCGCTCTTTTATACCTTCCGCGATCGCGAAGAGATCCTCAAGATTTTTGAAAAGTATTGCGGCGCGCGCCTCACCACGCATGCCTTTCGTATCGGCGGCTGCCTATATGAAACGTACGCCGGCTTCGAAAAAGATGTGCAGAATTTTCTGACTTTCGTGGCGCCGAAAATCGACGAATATGAAGAACTGCTGACCACCAACCGCATCTGGCTGGAACGCACCAAGAATGTTGGCGTGATCTCGGGCGAGGATTGCATCGCGCTCGGGGTGACTGGTCCGGTGTTGCGCGCCAGCGGCGTGAAGTGGGATCTGCGCAAGGCGCAGCCTTACGCCGCCTATTCCAAATTTGATTTCGAAATTCCAACCGGCGAAAATGGCGACACCTATGACCGATATCTGGTCCGTATGGAAGAAATGCGCCAGTCGTTGCGCATCATCGAGCAAGCGGTCAACACCATTCCCGAAGGCCCGATCATGGCCAAAGTGCCGAAGGTGATCAAGCCACCGGTCGGCGAGATCTATCATTCCATCGAAGCGCCAAAAGGCGAGCTTGGATATTTCATCGTTAGCGATGGCTCGACGCAGCCCTATCGTGTACGCGTGCGCCCGCCGTCGTTCGTAAATTTGCAAGCGCTCGACCGGATGGTGCGCGGCCTGCTCGTGGCCGACGTGATCGCAGTCATTGGGACGATCGACATTGTGCTCGGCGAGGTCGACCGCTGATGCCGAACTTCGTCATGTCGTATCTCGGGAGCACCGTGACCCCTGGCGAAGCGGGGAACCAGTTCTGGGCGCTGGTCTACGTGCTCATCATTTTCGCGGGCGTCTCGCTGGCGGTGGTGGCGATGAACTGGTTTGAGCGCAAAGCGCTTGCCCACTTTCAGATTCGGCTCGGTCCTATGCGCGTTGGCCCGCACGGATTGCTGCAACCGATTGCCGACGCGCTCAAGCTGATGCTGAAAGAAGACATCATTCCGGCCGAAGCCGATCAGTTTGTTTTCTGGGTCGCGCCGCTGATCGGCTTGCTTGCCGCGTTCACGGTCTATATCGTGATCCCGTTTGGCCCGTCGCAGGCGGTGAGCGACATGAACATCGGCATTCTCTTTATGCTCGGGGTGTTATCGCTAGGCGTGCTCGGCATCGTTGTTGCCGGTTGGGCATCGAACTCGCACTATCCGCTGATCGGGGCGCTGCGCTCGAGTGCGCAGATGGTGTCCTACGAAGTGGCCATGGGGCTAGCGGTTGTGTCGGCAGTTCTCATGACCAGCATGAAGACAGGTACCGGCACGCTGAGCATGATCGGCATCGTCGAATCGCAACAGCAGCAGGGCATCTGGTTCATCTTCAAGTTTTTTCCGCTGGGATTCGTCGCCTTCGTCTGCTTCGTCATTGCTATGATTGCCGAGACCAATCGCGCGCCCTTTGACATGGCCGAAGCGGAATCGGAACTGACGGCCGGCTATCACACGGAGTACAGCGGACTGCGCTGGTCGCTCTTCATGCTCGCCGAATACGCGGCCATGATCGCCGTCTCGTCGATTGCGGTCACGCTCTGGCTCGGTGGATGGCTGCGTCCTTTTCCGAATCTGTTGCGTGCGCCGGCGTGGGACCTTATTTTTTCTTTGTTTCCCAGTCTTACTTTCGGCGCCCTCGCAGCGATCGCTGTCGTGGGAGCAATGCGCATGCCAGCGCATTCTTACTTCAAAGTGCAACGCATCGGGCTCGCGGCGTTCGCCGCGCTGCTCGGCTTGATTGCGCTGTTCCTGCTGGTGATTGCGATTGCCGGCCGTTCTTCGGACGCAACCGTGGCCGCCAGATTGTGTGAAGGCATCGACTACGTGTATTGGTTTGTGCTCAAAGTCTCCCTCTTTATGTACCTTTTCATCTGGTGTCGCGCGACGTGGCCGCGTTATCGCTTTGACCAGTTGATGCGAGTGGGATGGAAGGTGTTGCTGCCGATCACGCTTGTCGTGCTCATTTTGACGGCCATTGTGGGGGTAATTGTTCCATGAACCCCGGCTTGCATCAGGCTTTGATCGCGGTTTATACGACTAACACCGGTCCGGGCATGGAGCCGGTGGCGACGCCGTTTTTCTTTTATTTGCTTTCGGGGCTCGCTATTGCCGGAGGTTTCTTAGTCATCACGCGTCGTAACCCGGTACACTGCGCGCTCGCGCTAATCGTTACGCTGATCGCCGTCGCCAATCTATACCTAATGTTGTATGCGCCGTTTGTCGCCGCCGTGCAAATTATTGTTTATGCGGGCGGAATTATGGTGCTGTTTCTGTTCGTGATTATGCTGGTGAGCATTGAACGTGCCTCCAGAGACCGGCGGTTTAATCGTTTTTGGCCAGTAGGGTTGGCGACGGCGTGCGGGTTGCTGGCGCTGTTCGTTTCGGCGTTTGTGAAAGGCAGAGCGCTCTTTCCCGATCGCATGATCGCGATACCCGAAGGATCGAACACACAGCAGGTCGCGAGCATGCTTTACGGAGAAGCTGGCAGGATGGGTCAATATACGTTCGCTTTCGAAATCGCCTCGTTGCTGTTACTGGTGGCGATTCTGGGAGCGGTGATTATGACGAAGAAGAAAATTTAGTCGATGGTGGTTGGTCGATAGTCGTTCAGGTGATTGTATTGGGCGACGAATCGCGAACGACCAACGACCGGCGGCTAACGACGTTTTTATGGTTCCGATCACCACCTTTCACTATCTCGTGGTTGCGGCAGCACTCTTCGTGCTGGGCGTGATCGGAGTGCTTACCCGCCGCAACGTGGTCATCGTGTTGATGTCGATCGAGCTGATTTTGAACGCGGTAAACCTTAATTTGGTGGCCTTCTCGCGTATGTGGGGAAGGTTGGACGGGCAGGTTTTCGCAATCTTTATCGTAGTCGATGCCGCCGCCGAAGCCGCCGTGGGGCTGGGAATTTTGATCGCCTTCTTTCGCAATAAAGACACGATCAATGTGGATGAGATTGATTTGTTGAAATGGTAGAAGGGCCGCTAGTCGCTCTTCGCTAAGCGCCGTTCGCGAACTGCGAACAGCGATCGACGAAAGGCGAATAGCGAACGACTAACGACGAACGACTAACGACGAGCGACCAACGACTAGCGACCAACGACATGTTCCTAAACCACATCTACCTGCTCCCGCTCTTCCCGGCCTTCGGGGCCGCGATCATGTTTTTTTTCGGACGGCGGCTGCAGAAGGCTACGATCAGCGCGGTCTGCGTTGGCGCGATCGTGCTGGCGTTTATTTTCGCTTGCTTCACTGTTATCGAGTACACGCATTTCGCGCATGGCATGGGGCGGCCATTCGAGAAGATTGTCTATACCTGGCTGGGTAGTGGCGATGGACATTTGAATCTCACGAAGCGTGATGGAACGCTCGCGGCGTTCAACGCCGACGCCGGATTTCTGCTCGATCCGCTCTCTTCGATTTGGCTGCTCTTCGTTACTGGCGTGGGCATGTTGATCCACATTTACTCTGTCGGATACATGGCGCACGAAGGTGGTTATTACCGCTTTTTCGGATACATGAACCTGTTCATGTTTTCCATGCTCACGCTCGTCCTGGCGAATAACTACATACTCTTGTTTGTGGGATGGGAAGGCGTCGGCTTGTGCTCATATCTATTAATTGGGTTTTATTTTCATCGTAACTCGGCTTCGAGCGCGGCTAATAAAGCATTTATCGTAAATCGTATCGGCGACGCCGGATTTATTCTCGGCGCGCTCACTTTGGTCTGGTACCTCGGCTCGTTTCGCTTCACCGACATCAACGCGTTGGCGCGCAGCGGAAATTTCGCGATTGGCGATCCTGTGCTCACGGCTGCCGCTCTGCTGCTCTTTGTCGGAGCCTGCGGCAAATCGGCGCAGATCCCTCTCTATGTCTGGCTGCCTGATGCGATGGAGGGTCCCACGCCGGTTTCAGCGCTGATCCACGCTGCCACAATGGTGACGGCGGGCGTGTACGTGGTGGCGCGTTCGAATGCCGTCTTTGTGCTCGCTCCCACCGCAATGAAAACGGTCGCCATTGTTGGCGCGCTCACCGCCGTGTTCGCCGCTTCGATTGGGCTGGTGCAGAACGACATCAAGCGCGTGCTGGCTTACTCCACGGTTTCGCAATTGGGTTATATGTTTCTGGCCTTGGGCGTTGGCGCTTTTGCCGCGGGTGTTTTCCATGTGTTCACGCATGCGTTCTTCAAGGCGCTGCTCTTCCTTGGTTCCGGCTCGGTGATTCACGCCATGAGCGGCGAGCAGGATATGCGCCACATGGGCGACCTGGAGCGGCGCATCCCGGTTACGCACTGGGCGATGCTGATTGCAACGCTGGCCATCGCGGGAATATTTCCCTTCGCCGGTTTTTTTTCAAAGGATGAAATTCTTTGGCAGACGTGGGCTTCAGAGGGGGGAGCATATCGCATCCTCTGGTTTGTTGGTTATGGCACAGCACTGATGACGGCGTTCTATATGTTCCGGCTGATGTATCTGACCTTCTACAGTCCATCGCGGATGAGCCACGAGGTTGAGCATCATGTGCACGAGTCGCCCAAGTCGATGACCATGCCGCTCGTGGTACTTGCCCTATGCTCGATCGGCGCAGGCTGGCTGAGTTGGCCGCATAGCCTGGGCGGTTCGGCGCGCTTCCAGAAATTTGTGGAGCCAGTGTTCGCACACGAGGCACTCGTCTTAGTCGAAGAAGGTAAGTCGGGGCAGTTAGCGGCGGGTGAGAAAGAGGCTCAGCATACGGATAAGACGGAGTATGTGCTGATGTTCTTATCTTTGGCAGCGGCTGCAGTGGGTTGGGGAATGGCGCGGCGTTCCTATATGAACGCCGGCAAAGATTATGCGGAGCCCATTGCAGTGAAGGCTCCGCCGCTGTATACCGTGCTCTATAACAAATGGTTTGTCGACGAAGGGTATGACTACGTTTTCACCGGACGCCGCAAGCTGGGCAGCATCCGCCTCGGCGCAATGGGAGCGGGCGAAGCGGCGTCGTGGTTCGACGCCAAGGTGATCGACCGAGTCGTCAATGACGTTGGCTGGGTGACGCGCGCCGTGGCTACGCTATCGACCTGGTGGGATAAGTGGATCATAGACGGTTTGGGAGTGAATGGACCGGCGATTCTGGCGCGCATGATCTCGTATCCGGCGCGCCTGTTCGAATGGGGATTAGTGCAGTGGTATGCGCTAGTTATGATCGCGGGATTGCTTGGATTTGGCATGTATTACATGTGGAAATGAGCATTCGCATTCCGCAGTCAGCACTCAGTCCTTGCAACAGATATGACGGGACTAAATGCTAATTGCTAAGTGCTAAGTGCTGAATTCCGAGAACTGCGCTTATGCAGAGTCACATACTATCGATCATTCTTTTCACGCCGCTTATCGGCGCGCTCTTTCTCCTGTTTGTCCCTAAGGAAAATAAGGACGCGATTCGCTGGATTGCGAATATTTTCGCGCTGGGCGGGTTCCTCATCTCGCTGCCGCTCGTGCCTATGTTCTGGGCGCAGCGTTTCGAGCCCGGCTTCAAGTTTCTCGAAGGGACTGCCAATAACTGGATTCCGTCAATTGGCGCGGGTTACAACCTGGGCATCGACGGCATTTCGTTTCTACTGATCATGCTGACCACGCTGCTTGGATGGATTTCGATTCTCTCCTCGTGGACCGCGATCGAGACCCGAGTTAAAGAATACTACGTTTGGTTTCTGGTGTTGCAGACGGGAATGCTTGGCGTCTTTATGGCGCTCGATTTTTTCCTCTTCTTCGTTTTCTGGGAGGCGATGCTGGTGCCGATGTATCTGCTGATCGGCATCTGGGGTGGGCCACGCAGACTTTATGCGGCCATCAAATTCTTCCTATACACACTCCTCGGCTCGGTGCTGATGCTGCTCGGCATTCTCTTTCTTTATTTCCACCACCACACTCTCACCGGCGTATTCACCTTCAGTATTCCTGAGCTTTATCAGACCGCGCACAAAATTCCGTTCCAATACGCTATCTGGCTCTTCGTCGCTTTTTTTATCGGATTTGCCATTAAGGTTCCGATGTTTCCCTTCCACACGTGGCTGCCCGATGCGCACGTGGAGGCGCCTACGGCCGGCTCCGTCATACTGGCAGGCGTTTTGCTGAAGATGGGAACGTACGGATTCTTGCGTTTTTCGTTGCCGTTTTTCCCCTCCGTCGTGTCGCATCCCAAGGTGCAAAACTGGGTGATCGGGCTGTCGCTCGTCGGCATCATCTATGGTGCGCTGGTTTCGCTGATGCAGAAGGATATGAAAAGGCTGGTGGCTTACTCATCCGTAAGTCACCTCGGTTTCTGCACCCTCGGAATTTTCGCGTTGAACTCGGCTGGATTAACCGGGTCGGTGCTCCAGCAGATCAATCACGGCATCTCGACCGGAGCTCTGTTCTTGATCGTCGGCATTTTGTACGAGCGGAGACACACGCGTGAGATAGCCGACTATGGCGGCATCTCGACCGTGATGCCGGTCTACGCGACCATCGCGATGATCATGTTTTTATCGTCGATGGGATTGCCACTGTTGAATGGTTTCGTCGGCGAGTTCACCATCCTGCAGGGAGCATTCACCGCAAACTGGCGCTGGGCAGCCTGGGCCGTGCCGGGCGTGGTACTCGCGGCGGCTTATCTGCTCTGGCTTTATCAGCGCGTGTTCTTCGGGACCGTGACCAATCCCCAGAACGAGAAACTGCACGATCTAACGCCGCGCGAAATTCTTACCTTTGCGCCGCTAATCATCATGGCGCTGTGGATCGGGCTTTATCCCAAACCGTTCTTCCAAATTCTCGAAAAACCGGTCAATCAGATCGTGCAGACGATCCATGATAACTCTAACCCTAATGCTGCAATGAACGCGCAGATGCGGCCGACTTCGTTTGTCCCATCGCCCAGTACCGCCGCTCCGAGCGCCGGTACGCCGAAAGCGAGTAACTGAGTGCGAGGACTCTCTCTCATCGATCACCAATTGATGTTGCCGATGGTCGAGCTAGCCATTTTTGCGCTCGGAATTTTGCTGATCGACCTGATGGTGCCGCGCTCATGGAGGTGGATTAACCCGGCGAGCGCGCTGTTTGGAGTGTTGTTTTCGGCGTTATGCGTTTGGCAGATTCAGTTGATGCTTCCGCCCTCGGGGCGGTTAGTCGGGTTTTATAACTCGTTGTTAGTCGACCGCTTCGCGATTTATTTCTGGTATCTGTTTCTCGCGGCAGCAGCGATCTCGATTCTGATGTCGGTGCACTATCTCGATCTCGAAGGCGAGCACCACGGAGAGTATTACGCTTTGTTGTTGCTTTCCGTGGTGGGCATGATGTGCATATCGGCGGGGATCGACGTCGTCCTCATCTATATCGGGCTCGAGCTGATGGCGATTTCCACTTACGTGCTGGTCGGTTTCTTGCGCCGCGACCGGCGCTCGAACGAAGCGGCGTTGAAGTATATGCTGCTCGGCGCATTTTCGTCGGGCATCTTCGCCTACGGCCTATCGCTGTTCTACGGGATTGCCGGCAGCACCAACCTGGGCGTCATTGGGCGCGCGGTCTCGGCGCAGAGTACGCATAATCCAGTAGTGATCATCGCGCTGCTGACGACCATGGTTGGATTGCTGTTCAAGATCGCCGCCATACCGTTTCATCAGTGGGCGCCCGACGCTTACGAAGGCGCGCCCACCAGCATCACCGGTTTCATGTCGGTGGCTGTGAAAGCGGCGGCGTGGGCGATGCTATTGCGCATACTACTTTTCGGATTATTCCCGCTACGTTCGGTCTACACTCCGTTGATTGTGTTTGTCTCGATCGCGACCATGACCGGCGCCAACTTCGCGGCGCTTACGCAGACTAACACTAAACGGTTGCTGGCTTACTCGTCGATTGCGCACGTTGGCTACATGCTTCTGGCATTTGTGGCCATGGGAACTTCGCAGCCCGGCACCCCTGGCTTTCTCGACGGCTTGAAGGGAATCCTGATTTATCTGCTCGTCTATACGTTCATGAATCTGGGAGCATTCGCGGTGATTACTTCGCTGCGCCAGCGCAACGTGATCGGCGACGAGCTCGATGATATGGCCGGACTCTACCAGCGGGCGCCGGTTGAAGCCATTTTGATGTTGCTGTTCTTGCTTTCGCTCGCCGGAATTCCGCCCGCCGCGGGTTTTCTTGGCAAGTACTACATCTTCCTCAGCTTGATCGAGAGCCAACACTACGCGCTGGCCTCGCTTGGCGTGCTCTATTCGGTCTTTGGACTTTATTACTATCTGAAGATTGCCAACTCCATGCTGATGCGCGCGCCCATGGAAACAGGAAAGTTGCCCGTCAGCATAGGAATGCGTTGCGCGGTGGGCGTCGCGGCGCTGGCTACTTTATTCATCGGAGTTTATCCGGAGCCAGTGATTCGCGGTGTGAACTGGTCGCTCGGAATTAGGCCACCCACGCATGTGGCTTCCACAAGGAAATGAAGGCGGACGATGTTGGCGTCCTGCCATTTTTCGCTTTATGGTTCCTGTGAAAGAAAGTGATGTAATTAGGATGAGTTATGCGACCAAGATAGAAGTTACTTGCCTTTTCCCTGCGAAGTCGAATAATGTTGCCCACGCATGTTGAGACCCTGTCCTACAGTTCTCCTATTATTTCTTTCCCTGGCGCCGTTCTCTGTGGCGCAGGTCCCAGCGCCGTCGAAACCGGAGGGCTCCAAGCCCGACCAGTCTCAGGAAGCGTTCGTCATCGAGCAGTTCTCCAGCAAGCAAAGATTTGAGAACGATGGAACCGGCTCCCAGGAAAATACAGCACGGGTGCGAATCCAGTCAGAGGCTGGAGTGCAGCAATACGGGTTGCTGGCCTTCTCCTATGCGAGCGGGACGGGGACCTTCGAGATCACCTACGTGCGCGTTCGTAAGGCCGATGGCTCGGTGGTGGAGACCCCGCCCGAGAACGTGCAGGACATGGCGGCTCAAATCACGCGCCAGGCGCCTTTCTACAGCGATCTGCATGAGAAGCACGTGGCGGTCAAAGGAATGAACGTGGGAGACGTGCTCGAATACCAGACCAGGGAACAGGTGACCAAGCCGCTGGCGCCGGGACAGTTTTGGACAAGTTATGGTTTTACCCACGACCAGATCGTCTTAGATGAGCAGTTAGAAGTAATCGTACCGCGCGACCGGGCGGTGAAGTTGAAAAGCAAGACGGTCCAGCCGACGGTCAGCGAAGCAAATGGATATCGGGTCTACACTTGGCACAATTCAAGCCTCTTGCACAGGGATGAGACAAACGATAAGCGGAAAGCCACCGAGCTGCTTTGGCAGCAGGCTCGGGGACGACTCGCGCAGCCCGACGTGCTGATGAGCAGCTTTGCAAATTGGGAAGAGGTTGGAAGATGGTATGGCGGCCTTCAGGAAGAGCGGGTAAAGCCTACGCCGGACGTAACGGGAAAGGCGGCGGAGCTGACCAAGAACGCAACCAACGACGAAGGGAAAATGCGCCTCCTCTATGGATACGTGAGCACGCAATTCCATTACATCGGAATCGCTTTCGGGATTGGAAGATACCAGCCGCATAGCGCGAGCGAGGTGCTGGCGAATCAGTATGGAGACTGCAAGGACAAACACACGCTGTTGGCCTCGCTGCTGACCGCCGTTGGCATTCCCGCTTACCCGGCGCTGGTCAGCACAACCCACGAGGTCGACCTGGATGTGCCATCACCTGGACAATTCGACCATGTGATCACGGTCGTGCCGAGGGGGAGCGGGTTGACTTGGCTGGACACAACCGCAGAAGTAGGACCTTATCAATATCTTGTTCCTAGCTTGCGCGACAAACGCGCGCTGGCGATCTGGAAGGATAAGCCGGCGGTGCTGATCGGCACTCCCGCGGATCTTCCATTTGCCACAAGTGAGGTTTTTAATATCAACGCCAAACTGAGCGACGCGGGCGTGTTCGAAGGAGACGCTGATTTTTCCGTGCGTGGCGATCTCGAATACCTTTTGCGGGCCGGCTTTCGAGCGGTGGCGCTCCCGCAGTGGAAAGATCTGGTGCAGCAGATTTCCTATATGGCGGGGTTCGGCGGCGAGGTCAGCGAGGCAACGGCGAGTTCATCCGAGAAGACGGACGAACCGTTCCACTTCTCCTATAAGTACACGCGCAAAGATTTCGGGGACTGGCCGAACAAGAGAATTCTCGCGCCAGAGCCGCTAATCACGTTGCCTACGGGCGAGGAAGATTCGCTTCCTCTGGGGCCGACATGGCTCGGTCCGCTGACCGATATCCGATTCGTTAGCCAGCTGCAGTTGCCAGCCGGGTACAAGCCGGAAATCCCCGATGCCATTCACTGGAAGTCTGAGTTCGCGCAATTCGACGTCGCTTATGAGTTCAAGGACGGCAAGCTGGTCGGTGAACGTCACTTGAAAACGCTGATGCTTGAAGTGCCCGCCGCCGATCGCGAAGAGTACAAGAAATTCGTCAAGACGGTGCAGGACGATTACGGCTCGTTTATTCCGTTGCTCTCAGGATCCCGTTCATCAGAGGTCGCCGAGGTCCGGAACTCAACCTTCAATGCAGTTAATGCTCTGAACAACTTACCGGACAGCGGGAATGCAGAAGCGCTGCGACTGGAGACTGCGGGTCGCGATGCCCTCGAAAAGCGTGACTGGCAGGGAGCAGTTTCCTCTTTTTATCGCGCAGTGGCGGCGGACCCTAAATTCACGCGAGCTTGGGTGGTCCTCGGCGAGGTGCTGTTGACACAGAAACAGAACGATGACGGGATGGATGCGTTTCACAAAGCCATCGCCATCGATCCAGCGCAACCCGCTATACCCAAAGTGCTGGGACACATTCTAATGGCCAATTCGCGGTTCGAAGAGGCCGTCCCAGTATGGCAGGACTACGTAAAGACTTTTCCCAAGGATGTGGATGGTCCCTCGAATCTCGGCAACTGTCTGGTCAAATTGAAGCGCTATCCCGAGGCTGCGGCAGCTTATGAAGCGTCTGTGAAAATCGAGGAAGACCGGCCCGCCCTATGGGTCAACTTAGGGTCGGCTTATTTGCAAGCCGGAGAGCGCGAAAAGGCAGAAGTGGCCTTCACTAAGATTGCCGACGTCGATAAAGACGGGAACTATTTCAACGATGTGGCCTACTACATGGCCAACGGAGATTTGAAATTGCCTTTGGCGTTGGATTACGCAAAGAAGGCGGTGCGCAAGGTTGAAGAGGAGTCGGAGAAAATTTCGCTGCCGGACTTAAAAATGGAAGATCTAAGGAAAGTCCAAACGGTGGCGGCCTACTGGGATACGTTGGGTTGGGTGGAAGAGCGAATGTCAAAGCTGGACGAGGCGGAATTATATCTGCGGGCTTCGTGGCGGTTGACGCAGGACGGCGTGGTTGCGGGTCACCTGTGTCATTTGTACCGGCGCGAGCACAAGGTGGAACGCGCCATACAAATGTGTCGGGCGGCGGTTTACCGCATGTCGATGTCGCAGCAACTTGCTCTAGACCAGTACGCGACCGAGATCGCCGCCGCGCAGGAGAACTTGAATTTTCTGACCGGCGGGGCCGCGAAGTCCGAGTTAGCGAAGTCAAAAAGCACGTCCGAAGCGTCCGATCAGGTGATCCATGAACGCGAATTCAAGTTGCCGCGCTTTCTGCAGGGAACGGAGAGCGCCGAGTTTTTTGTGCTGCTGGCGTCGGACGGAACAGGCAAGAAATTCAAGGTCCAAGACGTGAAGTTTATCAACGGGTCCGAAAAGATGAAGCTTCAGGGAAAACAGTTGAAAAACGTCGACTTCGACGTGCCCGCGCCAGGCGACGTTCCCACGCGATTTGTGCGACGAGGCATTCTTGGATGTTACGAATATAGCGGTTGCTCGTTCGTGGTGCTCGATCCGTCCTCGATACGGTCTCTAAACTAGCGGGCTGGCGGTAACACTTGGTCGTAGCGACCGATTTCCCGGTCACGATGTGGGCAAAGTGATTGTTTGATTTAGACTTATTCGAATGCCTGAGAATCATATCGATCCTCGCGGGTCGCCAAAGTCGCACAAAAACGCTCCTCTCGTGTCGCTGGCTCGTTATTCTGAGATGGGGTTCATTATTCCTGCAGCTGTGTTGTTAGGCTTGTTTCTCGGCAAGATAGCCGATCATTGGCTGCATACTAAATGGCTCTATTTAGTTGGTCTTTTGTTTGGCGCGGTGGTGGGATTTGCGCAAATGATCCGGATGGCCATTGGCATTTACAAGGATCAAGATTAAAGGCCAAAATCAAAGACCAAAATTTTATAGTATAAAAAGATGAGAAATGAATGAGCGCGAGCATCCCGACCCCGACGCCGGAGAGTCGCGATGAGAACTTGGCCTTCGAGCGCATCATTCCGCGCGTGCTTCGTAACATACTGGCGTTTGGCGTTCTGCTGCTGGGGCCAGCATTCTGGTTTTACCACGGGGTGGGATCGATTGGATTTGTCTTCGGAGTGGCCGTCTCCTACATTAATTTTCGCTCCCTGAAGCGAGGCGTCGAAGGACTTACCGATCGCATCGTCAACCAAAACAGCCGGGAAAAGGGTCGTCTGATTGTGCTGCGCTTTATGCTGCGCTACGGTTTGGTGGCGGGTGTTGCCTATGCTATATTCAAGAGTTCTTCCCTGGCCTTTGACGGTTTTCTGTGGGGCCTATGCGTGCCGGTAGCGGCCCTGATGGCGGAGGCGGCATGGCAAGGATACACAGCCTTCCGGCGGCCATCGTAGGCCATTGGGAAAGTTTGTTATCCCTCGCCTCGCGCGGATGGCAAATCCTGAAATACGTGATGGACAAATCTTAAGTAAACAACGAATTCTGAAATCGCACTTCTGAAAAATGGAACAACTGGCTCTTACCCAACTTCTGAATCGTCTGTTCGGCTCGCAGGTACTGGCGCTGCTGCTGAAGCTGCATATTCACCCGAAGCATCCGGCGACTCCGATCTCGAACAGTTTCTCGATGGAACTGCTGGTGGCGTTGCTGCTGCTGATATTTTTTGTTGCCGTGCGCATGCGGCTTTCGGTCGAGCGTCCAGGCAAATTGCAGCACACGATGGAGGCGATCAACGGATTTATTTCCGACATGGCCGATGAAGTGATCGGTCATCATGGTCAAAAGTACGTGCCCTATCTGGTTACGCTCGGCATGTTTATTCTGTGCTGCAATCTGATCGGTCTGGTGCCCGGGCTAGAATCCCCGACCGCGGTGGTGATTGTGCCGCTCGGCTGTGCGCTGCTGACCTGGTTTTACTATCAGTTTCAGGGCCTGCGAACCAAGGGCCCCATTGGCTATTTGAAAGTCTTCATGGGGCCGCAGGATAAGGAAATGCCCTGGTGGCTGCGTTACTTTTTGCCCTTTCTGATGTTTCCCATCGAGGTTTTCAGCCATCTTGCCCGGATCCTATCGTTGTCGGTTCGTCTCTATGCCAACATGTTTGCCGGGGAGATGGTCACGCTGGTTTTCTTTTCGCTGATACCGCTGGGGATTCCGGTGGTGTTCGAGGGGCTGCACATCGGCGTGTCGTTGGTGCAAACGTATATTTTCATACTGCTGCCGATGGTGTATCTGGCTGAGGCGACGGGACAGGAACACTAGAAATATGTCGGGTCGCGTGTGTCAGGACTTAGGTGTCAGGTCTGGGGAGAATTCATCGCCACGCTTTTCCCGAGACCTGAGACCTGGTGTCTGACACCTGCCTTCAGCGTGAGGGCGCCGGCTTTAGGCACGGCGTCAACCACCCACTGGCGGCTATTCATAAGGAGAAACACAATGCGGAAATTCGGGATGTTGATGTTCATGATGATGATGGCGTCGGTGATGGCGGTGCCGGCGTTTGCGCAGGGCTCGGCTGGAGCGGTCGCGGGCACCAACTGGGTGGCGATTACCTCCGGTTTTGCGATTGCACTGGCGGCGGGGCTGGCGGGACTGGGGCAGGGCAGAGCTGCGGCAGCGGCGTGCGAAGCGGTGGCACGTAATCCTGGGGCACGTCCTGGGATCATGGTCTTCCTCATTATCGGACTTGCTTTCATCGAGTCCCTGGTGCTGTTCACGCTGGTTATTATTTTCGTCAAAGTGGTGTAGGCGCGTTCGCGATTTGCGAGCATGTTTATCGAAGTCGGTTTTGTGGAAGGCCTCTGCGGACGCAGGGGCTTTTTTGCGGCGGGAATCGGTCGACGGGAGCTGAGGGGGCGGAGGGGGCGGGCAGACGGGACAAACCCCGTCTCTGCGATTATCGAAACCTGAAGACCTGAGACTTGGTTCTAGACTTTTCGTTCGCCGTCCCAGTTAGTGGAGCGATTGTCGGGGACTTTTTGCAGTGCCTCGACCAGCACGCGGCGGAGGCGATAGCGGCTGTCGAGGTCCATGCTGACGAATTCGAAGCCGATTTCGTTGACGCGGGCGCGGCGTAGAAGCACTTCGCCGCGAATTTTTTTCACACCCAGTGAGATTTCAACGTGGGCTTCGGAGCCGACGCGCAGATTGTCATTGCGCGTGCCCATGCCGCCGCCGAGGCTCATCTCGCGCATCACGATGTTCGACTTTCCCCATGAGCTCGAAAGCGTTGCTGAGAGCGTGCGCGGCAGGATGATGCGTTCATAGCGGCGCTGGCGGACCCAGGGACAGCCTGGGCCAGAGTCGAGTGGGGCGATGGCGAGTTCGCCGGCCTCGAGGCCGCTTTCGGCCAGAGCCTGCGTGCCATAGCGCGGATCGATCTTCGATAGCGCTTGAATCGCGGCAATTCGCAATTCACGATGCTGGCTGTAACCGAAGAGCTTCTTGTCTTCGACGATGCTGCGCAGCACCGGAACCGCCTCAGCATCGCGCAAGCGCCCGAGCGACTCGATGGCTTTCAGTTGCACGAAGGGCGGACGATTGTGCGCTTCGCCGGCCGTCGCCAGGGCAATGAGGCTAGAACTGGCGCTATGATCCTGGCTCATGCCAATCTCGTCGATGGCCTCGGGCAGAATCATGGAATCAAGTAGCTCGAGTAATTCGAGCAACGTGCGTCCGCGATCGGGAGCGGCGCCGTAAGCGATCTGGCGAACGATCACGTCCTGATAAAAACGGTTGAACTCGCCCATGCGCGAGGGCAGCAACTCGAGCAGCGAGGTGACGGCGAGGCGGCTCATCAGGCCAACGGTTGAGGCAGCCTGGCGGGGCTGGCCAGTCCGTAGAATATCGCGCAGGTCGTCGAGAGCAGGTTGTCCGAGTTCGCCTACGAGTTCGACGATGCGATCGCATTCGACGCGGCGGTGGGCGCGGAAGAAGCGGTCGGCGAGATGCTCGACGGAATGCCTCGGAAGCTGCTGCAGGACATCAATTAAATCTTCGGGAATGCGGTCGGCGTTGATCGCCTCTTCGATCATCTCAGGAAGGCGATTTTCGATGCCGACGCGAGAACGGAGATCCTGCACCAGTGCGGGACGTTCGCGGCCGATGTTTTCAAGCGACAAGCAGAGCTCGGCGACCGATTTATATTTCTTCCGCGTGCAAGCTTCCTGCCCAAAGCGCGCGAAGGCGGCGCTGAGCAAGCTTTGTACCTCGGTGTCGGTTTCCTTGCTCAACTTCTCGGCGATCATCGCGAGGGCATTGGGCATGATCTCATCGGGCGCCGTGGCAAAGAGGTCGGCGAGTTGAGCGAGGCCAATGGCCGTCTTGCGGCGGGGATCGGGATCCTTGGCGTTGAGGCCGGCGCAATAGTTGGAGAGAATTTTAGCGGCGATCTCGTTGTCGTCGCGATCAAAAAGGATTTCTACGAACTGGCGAATGTTGCGAGGCGGCACGCAGGCGGCTTCACTCGAGAGCAGAACGCTCTTCTTGCCCGCCTCAGGAATCTCGGCCCAGAACATGCGATCGAGAATGTCGGCGTGCGAGTCAACCAGGATGCCGGCCTTCGACATTTTGTCTTCCTGGACGCGCAGGATCTGGCGGAGTGTGTCCATCTGCCGGCTCATGTGCTCCATCATGTCGTGGACGGCGTTCACCTTGACATCGCCGCGCTGATAGCGGTCGAGGGCGAACTTGATCGCCATACTTTCGGCGGCTTTCATCAGCAGCGGTGTATCGTTGCTGTCGGCAGATTTCTGCGAAGTTTGCGCGGCCAGACTTTCGAGCAGCTGCGCGAGATTGACTTTGGCGCCTTCTGGCGCCTTGCCCAGCTCAACCTTCAGATTTTCCGGAGAAGCGTTCGGATCCTGCATGGCCTGGCCGAAGTGGGTGAGCAGGCGAATCGTCTGGATCACTTCTTCTTCCTGCAGGGGAACGACGCCACCGGTCCACGCACCGCCTGCGGCTGATCCGCCTGTGACGACGCCGGCGGGAATCGGAATGGAAGGAACGCTGCCCAACGGCGCGCCGCCCTCTCCTCCAGAACCGCCCGAACTCGCGCCCTGAGCGGCTGCGATTAACTGCAAAAGTTTTTGCGGATCGTTGAGCCACTGCCTGGCCTCAGGCCCGAGCGCCTGGGCGGCGAGCTGCGCCGCCATGGAAATTTCGCCAGTAGCGGGATCGGCGGCGACAAACTTGACCTCATTGATGCGGATGGAGGATTCCTTGTTATCGCCGAAGATTTCCTTGAGCTGCTTGGCAAAGTCCTGCGCTCGGGAGCCGCCCATCGCGAAAGCCCGCACCAGGCGGGTAAAGTCGTCGAGCGTGACTTTGTTGGAAAATAGGATGCTCGAGAGCCCGGCCGCCGTCAGCAACTGGGCAAAGCTGCGTTCAGCCTGTCCCGCTTCCAGCGGAATGCCATCGAGAAGAAGTTTATTGTCCGACACGCCGAGCAGAAACCCGGTGTCGCCGCCTTTCGGCAGCGCCTGTTGCAGTTCCTTCCACGCGGTCTCGAACTGGCTCTCGGTGCGCTTGTGATTCACGCCATAAAGACGCGTGTACTTGACCAGAATATTGAGGCTGTGGAGGAATGACCGCGCAGATGCGCTGCGACTGGCATCGGTTTGGGCAGCAGTATCGATAACAGCCTCCTCTCACGAGGGAAATGTTCCTCATCAGACTAAGCGGGTCGGTGACCTAATGCACCATTACGGAGGTAACGGAAACAATCGTCAGAGGATGCGAGGGCATCGGCACGGAAGGACAAGCCCTTCGGGGGTGTACCCGCGCTACACTGGTGACGCGGACCACCGAAGTGCAGCGGTCAGTGGGGTCGCCCATTTATCGATTAATCGTATGAAGATTAGCGTGCTTTTTTTTGGAGCGTTGAAAGATCTGATTGGGCAATCGGCGGAGAGCGTCGATCTGCCGGATGGCGCCCAGGTGAGGGAACTGCTCCTTTATTACACGCGAAAGGCTTCGCGATTTGAAGCAATGATGCCATCGCTGGCGATTGCAGTGAATCAAGAGTATGCGGGAGTGGAACGGACACTCCGCGACGGTGATGAAGTCGGTCTGCTACCGCCGGTAAGCGGCGGGTCCTCTGCGGGAAAATCGCCAGAAGAGTCGGCAGAAGTAGTGAGACGCAGTGGTGAAGTATGTATTGTTCGCGAGCGAATCGATGCCTCGGCCGTGGCCGAGCGCTTGAAGCGTCCGGAGGACGGCGCAGCCGTGATCTTCGACGGCGTGGTGCGCGACAACACGCGCGGCCGGCGCACGCTTTATCTGGAGTATGAGGCCTATGAGCCGATGGCGCGGCAGCAGATGGAATCTCTGGCCGCGCGGGCGCGGGAGCGCTTTGCGGTTCGGGCGGCATCGATCGTCCATCGGCTGGGCCGGTTGGAGATTGGCGAGACGAGCGTTTTGATCGTGGTTGCAGCGGCCCACCGGGGCGCGGCATTTGAGGCCTGCCGCTGGATCATCGACACGCTGAAAAAAACGGTTCCGATCTGGAAAAAAGAATACTTTGAAGACGGAGCGGTGTGGGCCGATGGGGAGCCGTTTCCCGAAGAAATTCGAGGTCCGGGAGGCGCAGCCGGGGTCAGCCCGCATCATATATGAGTAACTCCTGAATGAAGCGAATCCCTGTTGTGCTTCGAGTTGCGGGCTGCGAGCTGGGCTGCGAGCTACGTCCACGCGGTCTAAGATCGTGGCTTGTAGCTCGCGGCTCGCGGCTCGTACCTTTTTTGATCGCCTGCGTATTCCTCGCTGCTGCCAGCTCCCCGCTGATGGCGGAGGACCCCGACGCCACCCTCAAAGTCGACGTGAAACTAGTGAATGTGTTCGTGACCGTGACGGACGCCCGCGGCGCTCCAGTGTCGAATCTCCAGAAGGAAAACTTCTTGCTGAAAGAAGACGGCAAAGAGCAGAGGATCGCAATCTTCGATAAAGAATCTGCGCTGCCGCTGTCGATTGTGCTCGGAGTGGACACGAGCCTGAGCACGAGAAAAGATCTGCCGCTCGAACTCACCTCGGCAAAGAAATTTGCGCATGCCATCGTGCGGCCGCAGGATGGGCTCGCCGTCTACAAATTCAGCGAAGAGGTGAACGAAGTGGTGCCCTTCACCTCCGACTTGAAGAGGATCGATGCCGGAATTGAGCGCGTGCGCAATGGCTCAGCCACGGCGCTGTATGATGCGATTTTTCTCGGATCGCACGCGCTGAGCCGGCGGCAGGGAAGAAAAGTGATGGTGGTGATCACCGACGGCGGCGACACCATGAGCCAGGTGGACTACAAAGAGGCGCTGCGCGCTGCGCAGGAGGCCGAGGCGATTATCTACAGCATCATCATCGTGCCCATCGAAGCCAGCGCCGGACGCGACACCGGCGGAGAGCATGCACTGATTCAAATCTCCGCCGACACCGGCGGAAAATATTATTACGCCACATCGCTGGCGCAGCTTGATGACGCCTTCCAGAAAATCAGCGACGAACTGCGCACGCAATATCTGCTCGCCTATTATCCGTCGCAGCGCTATTCGAGGTCAGACTTCCGCCAGCTGCGAGTCGACCTGACAAACCCGCCAGCCGGAGGCCCGTTCCAATCGCACTACCGCGCGGGATATTACACACATAAAGGCACGTTCTAAACGCTGGCTCACCGGGAATAGTCATCCGAAAAATTAAACTTTTGCCCAAAATAATTCGAGGCGCCATTAAGTGGCGCCTCGAAGGTTGAAGTTAGAATCTGGAACGAAATTAGAAGCGAACGCGAGCACCCAACTGGATCGCCCGGTTACCTCCCTTATTCTCCTGCGCCGATCCTCCAAGATTGCCGAACGTTCCAGCAGAGAACAGTCCCCACGGTTGGCCAGGATCAAGCCATTGATTGTGGTTCAGGATGTCGACGAACACGCTCTGGAATTCCAGCGCGACTTGCTCGGTAACCCTTACGTTCTTCCGGATACTGAAATCGAGGTTCCAGTAGGGGAGGCCAGTGAGGTAATTGGTATCTCGGTTATCCAAGCCGAGAATCGGATTGCGATAGTTGTTAAATGCCTTAACCGGATCCTGGAATATATTGACTGGCAAACCAGCGGTGGCGATGCCACCTGATCCCGGCGTGTGGTAGTAAGCGTGGCCGTGGGCGGGAAGCGGTCCGAGCGGAACGGCGTTCTCGAGGCTGAGGTAGTTTTCGCCCGAATCGCCTTCGCCAAACGACTGGCTCGCGAAGCCAGAGTTCCAGACTTGGTCCGGCTGACCGCTGCCGGCGGTGAATATCGGTGAGAAAGTCCAACCGCCGAGCGCTCGGCCGATTGCGCCTTGCTGGCTTTTGTAGGGTGCTGGACTATAGACAGCGAATGTGTTGAACACGAATTTGCGGTTATAGAACTGGGGTCCGTACATTTCGTTCAAGTTGTAGGGATCGTCCGTAGTGTAGCCGCTCGTGGCCTGAACGAAGGCTCCGGTGCCGAGCGCTTTAGACCAGGTGAAGTTCGACTGCATGGTCAATCCTCTCCACTCGGCCATCTTCAGGGAAGCAAAACCACCATTGTAGTTTCCGTGCCCAACGCTAGCATTCATGGCAACACCCGACGAAAGCTGACCCTGGAGCCCACAAGGGAGTTCTGGGGTTGTCCCAGGGCACAGCTGCGTGTTGGGAATGGGAGTGTTCATCATGCTACGCGGGAAGTTGAAAGCGCCATTGTCCAAGTCGCTCCAGAGAGTCCACACTGACTGGCTGGCAAGGTTTCCACCCTCATTTGCGACTACGGCCGCAGTGCAGTTTCCCGGTGTACAGTAGCCCGTTCCCGACAACGCGGCTTCGAAGAAAGGTTGAGACGTAACAGCTGACGCATTGGCGGCGCAGCCTCCACCAGCCATACCCGCAACGCCGTTGCAATACTGCAACACCATATTCTTGTATGCGTTGGCAAACGACTGACCACCTAGCGTCATCATGTAGGGAACGGAGTTGATGTTGATGGGCTGATATTCGTGCGTAATTCTGCGCCCGATGTAGCCCAGTTCTAAGGTGACTTTTCTCGATAGCTGGCGCTGGAGAGTGAGGTCAAACGAGTCCACAACCGTCGGACGGAAATTGGGGTCTAGCGCTTCGCCTGCGCCCGCCGCGATGGCATTGAAGCCCGGAAAATCCGGTTGGGGCAGAGTCTGGCTGGGTTGCGGAATTGGGGCGACCAAGCCGTCTGTTCCGATGCGGAAAGCATTGGAGAAGTTAGCGCTGTTAGCTGGGGCGCAAGTGTCATTACTGAGGTTCGACAAGCACTGCACCGCCTGAATTGGCCCGGTTCCGAGTAGAGGCACCAAGACCTGATCGACACCGTTCAGCCGACCATAAACCCGGCCATAGCCACCGCGAAGAACGGAACTGTCGGAGCCAAAAATCCTGGCGAAAAGGGATTGACTGTCGAAGTGGGGATTCCAAGCTACCGCGACGCGGGGGCTAAACTCCCCATAATATGGGTTGTAGGGATATTTCAATCCATTGCCGACGTTGCCCACCAAGGCGAAACCGACTTCAGGGTTATATACCTGGCCAGCCAGCGCAGCACGTCTACGCGCCGCCAGATAGTCCAGCGTGCCTATTTGCTCATCGCTGGAATTTACAAAGACCACTTGATTCCCGTTCGCTTCCTTAGGGGGCATTTCCATGGTCCATCCCAAGCCATAAGTGAATGTGAAGGTCTTTTTCATATGCCACGTGTCACTGAAATACACGTTGTAATAAGGAATGGTGTCTCTATCGGAAGCGGGTGTTAGTGGAGGGTTCAGCGTGAGGTTTGGGCCCGAGCGCGTATAAGCGACTTGGGAGATCGAAACCACGCCGAGCATTGCGGCGGTCAGTGCGTCGCAATTCGAGATAGTCACGTCGTTACTACACAGGGACAGCGGGGATGTCATTCCGGAACCGGACCCGCCAATGCCAAGCTGATAGACAGGCTGGTAATTGATTCCACCACCGTTATCAGTGCGTTGATGCCAGTTGAAGTTGTGTTGATACTGGCCTCCAAACTGGAAGAGGTGGTTGCCTTTCAGCATGGAAATATCATCCCGCAGCATCTGATCGTGCCCATCCCAGAAGCGGGTACGAGTGTTCTGCGTGTTCACATTGTATGGATTAAGATCGTCGGTGGCGCCAGCAGACTCGCCCGAAAAAATCTCGAGAGCTCCGCCGAGACCCGCGCAAAGCGTGCAGTTCTGTATGACATCGCCAGCTCGGTTCCATTGCCACCAGTTACGCAGGAAGCTGTAATGCAAGTCGTTTGTGACGTTTTGGGTAATGTTGGTGGTCAGACCGGCCACCCAGTACCATGCCTGCTGCGGGTCGCTCGACTGCGCGGCAGGCACACCTGGCTTATCGCCAGCGAAAAAGCCGCCGATGTCAACTTGATCGTCCGTGCCATTCGTCGGGAACTTGAAGTAACGATAGCTGGTCATGAAGTGCCAGTTCTTGCCAAAATCGTGGTCTAAGCGCGTTACCACGATGTTATTTTTCTGTGGCTCGTTTATGTTTGCCTGGAATGGCAGCACATTAACGCCATCACAAAGACTGTTGATACAGGCACTGGCATTCGATGCTGGCTCATATGTCTGCCAGATTTGTTGGACGATCGAATTGATTCCAATACTGCGTGGATCGCATTGCCCACCCGGGCAGTTGTTATTGGCGGCGACACCACCCACGGCATAGGGATTAATGTTGTAAACAGTGAGGGCCGGATTACTGATCAGGCCCAACATCAAGTTTGGCGAGGGAACGTCCCTATAAATAGTGACGGAGTTAGTCGGCCAGCGGAAGCCTTCATAGTTGAAGAAAAGATAAGTCTTACCGCCCAGAAGTTCCTTAGGAAGGACCGGACCGCCAATCGCTCCCCCGAAGCGGTTGTAGTGAAATCGGGGAAGTGGTGTGCCGCTGAAGTTGTTTTGCCAGGAGTTCGAAGAAAAATCGTTGTCGAGATAATACTCATAAGCCGTCCCGTGCCATGAGTTCGTGCCACGTCGAGTAACCACCTTGACTTCGGCCCCCGAGGAACTGTTGAAATCGGCAGTCTGGCCAGCCGTATTGACCTTGAACTCCTCTACGCTGTCCTGCGGCGTCGGCAACACTCCGGTCGGATTGCCCGTCAGGTAAAAACCATTCTGAGCGGCAATGCCACCAGTTGGGTCGCCAGCGTAGGTAGAGGTGTAGGTCGACATGTTTCCGTCCATGTCGTTTGTATTGTTTCCGCCGTCCAATGAGAAATATGTCTGGTCATTGACCGTCCCAGCGACACTGCCTTCGGGCGTCACGCCCGGCTGCAATTCGACGAAGGTGCTGACGTCGCGGCCAATGCTGGGCAG
Organism: Terriglobales bacterium; assembly: GCA_036513715.1. GTDB lineage: Bacteria > Acidobacteriota > Terriglobia > Terriglobales > Acidobacteriaceae > Acidiflorens. The sequence goes on along the minus strand of DATBYM010000073.1, from coordinate 81,243 downwards.
CGAATCCATTGCACTGCTCGTCAGCGTGTTGCCAACCGTGGCATTCATGGTTTGCAGTTCATTGCCAACTGCGGTCACCTCGACGACGGTGTTGCCTCCGCCCACCTGCAGAGCTAGATCAATCGTCAGCGCGAGTCCGACCTGTACCAAGAGGTGGTCAGCTCTCGAGGTGGAAAAACCTTGTTTGCTGACCGTGATGCTGTACGCGCTAGGCGTGACATCGACGAAAATGTAGCGACCACTCGCATTGGTAGTAGTGGTTCTTTGGTTGTTGGTTGAAGCATCAGTCAGCGTGACGGTGACACCAGACACCACTGCGCTTGACGGGTCAGTTACCACGCCGGCGACGGTTCCTGTTGAGGTTGATTGTGCCCACGCTGGGAGAGCGCTGCCTACGCAAACTACCAAAAGGAGAGCCAAAGCCAACTTCACGCTGCGGGTGTGCATTTGCTTCCTCCAAAGAACCGAAGATTGAACCGGGAATCTGGACGACTGTACCAATCACATTCTGTGCGGGACGAGGGACAGAGGTGATAGGTTTGAGATGATCAGGCATTTCGTGCTCCAAACTAAAGGTCTTGATGTTTCAAATGGTTACAAAGCGGATGCGGCTTGATGTATGAATAATGGAAGATTTTAAATCGATAAACTTCCAAAATACGTACGCTCCTTGGCCGGCGATTTGGGTCCTGCGAATCTGGGTGGCGAACTGTGTTTCGGAGAATCACGGTCGCCGCAGTGGGGGCGAGCGTTGGGTTGGACGGTCGTCATCTATTGAACTTGAATTAGTTGATTCCAGGTCGGGTTGGATACCTGATTTGGCATGACGCCTGGTTCACGGTCATAATTCATTCCGAGTTTGGGTTCACTCCGAGTTTGGGCTGCGCGCAGTTCGCGGACGGGGCTCGCGGCGCAGAGTCGCAATTCTCGCTTTACCAGTCCGAAATTTTAGCTTTGCCGGTCATACGGCGAATCCCAAGGCGAGTCCGCTTCCGCCCCAAAGTAGTTCTTTCGAAAAACTCGTACATCGTCACGTTGAAGTGGGCGCATCTAGTAAACTGTTCTATTCGATTTCAGTGCAAACTTAAAAACCCTCAGACGTGGGATCATTTCCAGGTTCTATTTGAGGTTCTGTTCCCAGGAGAATCGCTTTGTTCGAATGGTTTGGCTCGCGCGTTCGCCGTTCCCTGCCTATTGGCATTTTGTTGTTCGTGGTTGCTGCTCCGCTCGCGGTTTCGTTGTGGGCGCAGGAGGAGACCGTTGAGAATCCGACGACCGGAACCATTCAAGGTACGGTGCGCGATGACGACGGCAAGCCGCTGGAAGGCGCGAAGGTTTTTTATGACTCACGGGCGACCGATGCCAAAGGCTTTGTCGTGGCGGGCAAGGACGGGGCTTACGTCAGCGAACCACTTCCGCCTGGCGGTTATGTGGTGCGAGCGCAGGCGCGCGATCGGGTGCCCGTCGATCGCAATGTAACCGTTGTATTGGCGACGGCGGTCACGGCGGACTTCCGGCTGGAATGGATTAATCCAGGGCCGATGCATTTGCGGAGCACGTTTAGCGGCGACGTTCCGGGCACGCTGCCGATCGATGGCCGCAACTATCTTGCGCCGGCAGAGCTGGAGCCGGGTGTGCAGGCGGTGGATGGCCGAACGCTCGATCCCGGGAAGAGCGGATTTCAGACGCTCTCCATAAACAGTCAAACGGGGCGAACGACCTACTATAGCGCCGATGAAGTCGAAGTAATGGATGAGACCAAGGGCGCGGCGACAGAGAACTTTCCGGCGGAGGCAGTACGCGAGGTGGTCGTATCGCGAGCCACTCCCGAAGTATTTCAATCGCTGAACGCCACTGGCGCGGTGCGAATTTCGACGCGTTCGGGTGGAGAGGACTGGCACGGCAATCTGTTTGGAAATTTGCAAGACCGGAGCATGGGGTTGGCGGGATTTCCCTCCGGCGGTGACGGCTACAGCCGCCAGCAATATGGATTCGGTGCGGGCGGCGCGGTCATTAAAGACAAGGCGTTTTTGTTCGTCGGCGGGGAGCGCAGCAAGCAAGATGGCGGACTGCCGATCTTTCTCGGATTCCCCTGCTCGGGCATTTATCTGGCAGGAGTGTGCGGCACGAGCTCGGCCGACCAGATTGGCCTGCGCTCGGCATTTTTGCGCGAGAATATGCTGACGGCGCGGCTGGATTACAACGTCAGCGAAAACATGAAGTGGTTCGCGCGGCTCAGCTACGACAATGTGAATCAGATCGGCCCTCCGGATAGCCAGTCCAATTTTCGCAATCAAGTGAATGTTCCGGCTGCGGTGGGTGGCGTCGATTGGAACCGCGGCGAGTATACGAATAGCGCGCGCTTTGGCTATCAGAAGATGGTGAACTCGGTCGATCAGGCGCTGGGCGATTCCATGATTGTGCCGGGCGCGCCCTTTCACATGACGATCGGATCGTATCAACTGGGGCCTACGGTGGCGGGTCCGCGGCAGACGATTCAGCGCGATATTTTCGGGCGCTACGACAGCAGCACGGTTCGCAGTATCTACCACACGATACGTTTTGGCGGAGCGATTCACCGCATCACGCAGGGAGATTATTTCGCGCCCGGCAATTTTGGGCCGTCGGTAACCAGTTCGAATGGCATCGACGAGATCAATGCCATCAACAGCGACCCCAGCCTGGCGCCGCTGATTCCGGGCGATCCGCGCGGGTCGGCCGACAATCCGCTGAACTATCCGGTGGGCACGATTACGATTTTCAACGGGCTGGGAAATTTCAGCGGGAGCTCCGCCTTCAACCGCTCAACTGGTGGCCACGCCGACACGCGCCTCGAAAGCTATGTGGGCGACACCTTCAACGTGATTCCAAGTCTTAACCTTAATATTGGGGTGAACTACGTACGCGACAGCGGGCGCACCGACAGCGATCTGGGCGCGATTCCGTGTTCGGCGATCAACACAACCATCGTGACCTCGCCGCCTTGTACGACCGGTTACATCCTCGATCAATTCGCGCTGTTTCCCAACCCGGTCGTGCCGGGAAACCACCAGCCCGTGAGCGCGAGCATAAAGCAGCCCAATTTGAATCTGGCTCCGCAGATTGGATTGGCCTGGGATCCCGGCCACAATGGGCGGACTGTCATACGCGCGAGCGCGGGAATGTTCTATGACAATTTCCTGCTGCAAAACACCTATCAGGATCGCATCAACCGCTTGTCGAATGGCCAATACAATCGCAGCCTGCAATTGTGCCCGGCGGGATCTATTCTGCGCCCGGATGCGCTCCAGGACATCGCGAATCACGTCTCAGACGTCATCACTTCGAGCGACGGCCTGGATATCGCCACGCAAATCTGCGGACAACCGATGAGTGCGACCCTGACCGGAACACAAGGACCGGTTACGGTCGCGCAAGCGATCCAGGATCTACAGACGCAGTTTCAATCGGCGCAGTCGGCGGTGACGGGCGGACCGAACGTTTACTCGCTCGCCAACAGCGTGTCGAATTTTGGCGGTCTGCTGGCGCCCGGTTTCAGAACACCGCGCGTCATTCACATAGCGGGCGGAATTCAGCATCAGATGGGCGATCGCGGCATGTTTTCAGCCGACTATGTGCGCGAGCTCGGCACCGAGTTTCCGATTGGCATTGACACCAATCACGTCGGCGACTCCCGCTATCTCACCGACGGCTACAACCTCAACCCTCTAGACAACAACTTTGCTGCGGAGCTCTCGGCGATTACTGCGACGATCCAGGCCAATCCGTTGACCAACGCCAACTGCCCGATCGCGACGTCGACCGGCGGCAATTCGCAGGCGGCGGTGACGTGCTATTTGAACTACGTGCCCACCGCGACCATCGTCGACTTCGCAACCCACGGTCTTGATTCCGCGAATGCGTTCTGCGGGCCGTTCCCCTGTTCGGTGTTGGGCAAACAGCAGGCAGCTTTCGGCGGTATCAATCCGACGGTCGGCTCGAACCTCATGTACTTTCCCGGCGGGCGCTCGCGCTACACCGGCGTGCATCTCGCGTATCACGTGACCACAGCCGACAATCCGTGGCGCGATGTCAAGCGCCTGGAGGTCGCGATTGCCTATACGCTTTCGCGCTATCGCACCAACATCGCTGGGCCCAATGGCAGCGGCGGCGATTATTCAACCTTGAACCCCGCCGAGGATTACAACAAGCCCCATCTCGGACATTGGGGAGACTCAGGCTTCGACCGCACCCATCAGTTCACGCTTACGCCGACGGCGGATTTGGCGTACAAGTTCCGCCTTTCGATGATTGCCCATGTGGCGTCGCCGCTGCCGTTGAGCGCCTATATTCCCCAGCAGGATGGCGGTGGCGTTCCGGGAGAAATCTTCCGCAGCGATATCAGCGGTGATGGCACGGTGGGCGACCTTTTGCCGGCAACCGTCATTGGCAGCACGGGAAAATATTCCAACGGCAATCTGACGAAAGTGATCAAGTTTTACGACACTAACTATGCCGGGCAGTTAACGCCGGCTGGCAACACGCTGGTGAACAATCAAATATTCAGCGCGCTCCAACTGCACGAGTTGGGAGCGTACGCTCCAGTAATTCAGCCGCTGCCGGGCCGCGCCGCGCAGGCAACCTGGCTAAAGACGATGGATCTGCGCCTGAGCAGACCGCTCCAGGTGACCGAGCGAGTGATGCTGGAGCCGAACATCGCGGTGTTCAATGTCTTCAACTGGGCCAATTTCGGGGGCCCGGGGGGGCAACTGAATGGCGTGCTCGATGGCGCGCCCGGCAGTTCGCTGAACAACGCGACTTCTGGCGGATACTGCGGCCCCTCCAACAATTTATGTACGCAGCGGCTGGATCGGGTTCTGCCCGGCTCCGGAACTTACGCGACCGGGGCGCCGCGGCGGCTTGAGATCGGACTGCGAGTTAACTTCTAGAGCAAGTTCGATCGCATAGGACTTCGGAAGTCATTGCGCCCACGCCCCCAACCAGGCATAGGCGTGCAGAATCGGGTTAGTGAGGGTCAATGAAGTAGAAAACTTCAAGGGCAAGCATCCCCTTCGAGAAGATGGCGGCGAGTTTCATGGGACGGGGACAGCACTCCGGGGGAAATTTCTTGCGCGCAGCCAGAGAAAAAAACGACGCGCCACACAGAACTCTGCGACTAGTGAAATGCCGCGTCGGAAGCTCAATGGCGCGGTAATTACCGATGTTTTGCGGCAAGAGCGCAAAGTTTTTATCTTCTGCAGATTTTTTTTCAAGCGAACCCACAATTGACTTGACTTAGTTTTCGAATCGGCTAAGCTTCCGTCTGTCAGTGCAAGTCCGTTACGATCCCCAGTAGAGACTGCGCTGATTTTGGGGTTGTTCAACCTTTCACAATTGTGGACAAAACTTCCAGGAGGATCCTTTGAAACTGAAAAGCTTGTTGGTAATCACTCTTATTGTCCTTGGTTGCGGCGCTGCGTTCGGGCAGAGCTATACCTTTGGATTCCTTGACTACACCGGCGGAGCCGAGTATTGCAACTACGAGACGTTCTTCACCGGCGGCGCGGACAATTTCTACATGTCCGGGTTCGACGTTCTGTCTGCGTGCGCTGCTCCCGCGGTTCCCGATGCAACCATCGAAGGCACCGCGATCGCCGTTCCGGCTCTCGCTCTCGAGAGCAACGGCCTGCAGAAGGGCATTCAGGGCAAGGGCTTCATTTACGCCGATACGATCATCGACGCCTATTCTGGCGCCTACACTGGCGAGCAGTGGGTCACCATCACCAAGACCGCTGTGAACAAGAAGAACGTGAAGAACAAATGGAACTGGCAGAGCCTCCTCGGCTTCAGCGGCGCGGAATTCCTGGGCAACTACGGATTCCTGACCACCGCGATTCCGGCGGCTGAGTCGCGTAGCCATGGCGCCACCGTCAACGGAGCGAAAGAAAAGGCTGCCGTTGCCAAGAACACCCTGCAGTAACTGACGAATATTGGTAACTTTGTACAGGCCACGCTGGTTCTCAGCGTGGCCTTTTTCTTGTATGCTGAAAACCGGTTTTGAGCGGAGGAATGAATGATTCGATGGACGGCGGTGCTGCTATTCGTGTGCTGCCTTGTGGGAGTAGGGCTGTCGATCGAGTCAGCGCGGGGGCAGGATTCGGCAGCACAAAATCCGACGGCTCAGAATTCGCCGGGACAGGGTGCGGCGGCAACCGCAGCAACTGAAAATAGCGCGCAAGCGCCGGCGCCCGGTCGGGAAACGGAGGCGGCAGTAGCGAAACCGGGTTTTCCCTTGGATGAATTTACGGAATTTTCGGCCATAATGATAGGAAGTGTGATTAGCCGGGACCGGGGCGAGACCTACATATATCGGTCCGGTAGCCTGCTCCGAAACGAAGGCCCCATGGAGAAAGGATATTTTATTACAGATCTAGCGGAACAGGTGACTTACGGCCAGAACAGGCTGGGATGCGTGAGGGATGCGCATCCCTACATACGTGCCTGGCCCTTCACCGCCTCCAGGGCCGGCCACACCGGCGTCCGTGCGGCTGTCGGCAAAGAGACAGTGGATGGCCGTGTGTGCCAGGTCGAAGACGTCACCATCACGGGCAAAGATCTGAAGACGCCTACGAAGCTGAGATTCTGGGAGCCCGAAGGATGGAAGGGCTTTCCCATTAAGATAGAGGACTTGAGCAGCAAAGGAACCAGGATAATCAAATTCAAGGATGTAACGCTGGGCCCGCCCGATCCCACGCTCTTTATCTATCCAAACGATTGCGGCGCCACTCTTCCGAAACCGAAGTCTGCGACAGCGCCAAGAGCCAAGGCGCATGCGACTCCGCCGCCAGCAACGAATCCACCGCAGTGATCCGATCTTTCAGTCCTGGCAACGAAAACGCCGGTCTCAAAGGAGTGAGGTGTTCGAGTTGGGCGTGATGCGGCACTGGTTGTGCGTAGTGTGTCTGGCGGCTAGCGCGCTGGCCGCCTCAACCCCGCCGCCCAACATCATTCTGATCACCCTCGATACCACGCGTGCCGATCGTATGGGTTTTCTCGGATCGAAGCGCGGGCTCACCCCTATCCTCGACGCTTTGGCGCAGCAATCCGCTGTATTTACGCGGGCGTACGCCCAGGCTCCGCTTACTTCTCCATCGCACGCAACCATCCTTACCGGAACCTATCCCCAGTTTCATCAGGTGTTCGATTTTCCGGACGTGCTCGCGAAAGATCTTCCCTACACGCCCGATCTGCTCCACGGTCACGGCTACACCACCGCGGCGTTTCTCGGCTCGATCGCGCTTGACCCAAACGGAGGCGCTCCCGGTTTCGAGCGCGGGTTCGATGTCTACGATGCCGGTTTTACTTCGGTAGGATTTCAGAAAGAAGAGGACCGCTATCACACGGTCGAGCGCCGCGGCGGAGAAGTCGTGGAGCGCGCTATTAAATGGTTGGACCAAAATCCCAAGCATCCGTTCTTCCTGTGGGTTCATCTTTACGATCCGCACGAACCGTACGATCCACCCGAACCTTATAAGAGCCGGTACGCCGCAGAGCCGTATGACGGAGAGATCGCGTACATGGATTCAGCGGTAGGCAGGTTGTTCCAGGACTTGAAAACGCGCGGCCTCTACGACGGCGCGATGATAGCCGTGATGGCCGATCACGGAGAGTCGCTCGGCGCCCACGGCGAGAATAACCACGGTTTCTTTCTCTACGACGAAACCATTCATGTGCCGCTGGTGATCAAGCTGCCGCTGGCGAGTGCCGCGGAGAGTCAGGGCGAGAAAACCACAGCAAAGCAGATCGGCAACCAGATCGGCAATCAGATCGACGATCGTGTCGAGCTGATCGACGTGATGCCGACGCTCTTGCGGACGGCGGGAATTACAGTGCCCGCGGAGGTGCAAGGGCAATCGCTGCTGGGATTAATGTCCGGCGCGCAGAGGACGGGCACGGTGGAAGCTTGGCGCGACCGGCCCGCCTACGCTCAGGCAGATTACCCTCATATAGCCTTTGGATGGAGCGCGCTGCAGTCGCTGCGCACGGGCAAATATTTGTATGTACAGGCGCCGCGTCGCGAATTGTATGACCAATCGGCCGACCCAAAAGCCGAGCACAATCTCGCATCCACATCGGCTGCGGTTGCGGATACGCTCGGAGGGCAAGTGCAGAGCCTCCGCGAAAAAACATCCAGCAAGCGCGAAGCGCCCAAGCTCTCGGACGATAAAGTTGCGGCCCTCGACGTCGGCGCTCAGGCAAAGTTGGCGTCGCTCGGATATGTAACCTCGGGCAGCCACGCGTTCAAGTCGTCCGACTCCGGCTCCGATCGTTCTTCCGGGCAAGCCGATCCAAAGGACAAGATTGAAACCATCCATCTGATCCGGCGACTTAACGATTTGCTCGACGACAGGCATCTTCAGGAGAGTATTCCGATTCTTCAAAAGCTGATTGCCGAAAACCCGGATATGCCGATGCCCTACTACCGGCTCGGCGGAATTTATGCGGACGAGAAGGACTATGACAAAGCGCTGCCCATGCTGCGTAAGGCCGTCGCGATGGACCCGAAGTTTGCCCAAGCCGAGTTGGCGCTGGGCAGAACGTTGATGCGCACCGGAGATTTGAACGAGGCGACCAGTGTCTTCGAGAAGTTGACCGCCAGCGCGCCCTACATGGCTGACGCCCACCTTATGCTGGAGATCGTCTATGCGCGAACGAATCGTGTGCCCGAGACGATTAGCGAGTGCGAAAAGGTGCTGAAACTATTGCCCGACCATTTCGGAAGTTACTTGACACTGGGGCAGTTTCTGGCGAAGTCTGGAGACTTGGAGGCGGCGGTGCCGAATCTGCAAAAGGCGGTTGAGTTGCGCCCGCGACTGCCGGCGCCGCATATGTTTCTCGCCGATGTGTATGCGCTGTTGGGGAGGCAGGCGGATGCGGATCGAGAGCGCGCCGAAGGCCGGCGGCTGGCGGCAAGTCCGCCTCATCCGGCGAATACCGCGCCCGACGCAGTTTCGCCGATTGCACCGCAGCAATGAGCTGCTGCGATGATTGATCGAATTATGACTGGGATTCGTTGGTGGCTGTGTGTCGCAAGTCTGGTAGCGGGCACGCTCGCGTCGTCGGCGTCGTCGCAAGACAAGCCGCCCGCTCGCCCGCCCGCGCCTAAAGCGAACCAGCGCGCGGCCGCGACGCCGGCGCTTCCCAACATTATTCTGATTACACTCGACACGACTCGTGCCGACCGCATGGGGTTTCTCGGTTCGAAGCGCGGACTGACGCCGAACCTCGATGCTTTGGCGCGGCAGTCGGTGGTCTTCGAGCGCGCCTATGCGCAGGCTCCGCTGACCTCTGTGTCGCACGCGACGATTCTTACCGGCACCTATCCGCAGTATCACTTGGTGGTCGATTACCCGCTGGTGCTGGCAAAGGATCTGCCCTACGCGCCAGAGATTTTGCGGGCTCGCGGATACCAGACGGCGGCGTTTCTAGGTTCGCTGGCTCTCGATCCGAATGGCGGCGCTCCCGGCTTTGACCGGGCGTTTGACGTCTATGATGCCAACTTTCATCTGGAGGATCTGCATACCAAGGATCGTTATCATTCTGTCCAGCGCCGCGGCGATGAGGTAGTGGCGCATGCGCTCGCGTGGCTGGACGGCCACTCTAAGAAGCCTTTTTTTCTCTGGGTGCACCTCTTCGATGCGCATGATCCCTACGATTCGTCGGAGCCTTATAAAACTCGCTATGCCAAAGAGCCCTATGACGGCGGGATCGCATACGAGGATGCGGCGGTCGGCAAACTGCTGCTTCAACTGAAGGCTCGCGGGCTCTACGACAGCGCGGTTATGGCCGTGATGGCCGACCACGGAGAATCGCTCGGCGCGCACGGCGAGGATATGCACGGCATCTTTGTCTACGATGAAACCATCCAGGTGCCGCTGGTGATCAAGCTACCGAAGCAAGCTTCAGCGGGAACACGAATCGCAAATCGGGTGGAGTTGGTGGATGTGCTGCCCACGCTCTTACAAACGGTCGGAATTGCCGCGCCCGCGGAAGTGCAAGGGCAGTCGATGCTCGGATTGATGAGGGCGCAAGAAGGGACGAAGGAAGGAATGACAGAAGCGGCCGATGTGGCGCAGGTCTGGCGTGACCGCCCGGCCTATGCGCAGGCAGATTACGCGCACCTGGCCTATGGATGGAGCGCACTGCAATCGTTACGCGTCGGAAAATATTTGTACATACAGGCGCCGCGGCGTGAGCTTTACGACGAAGCGGGCGATCCCAAAGCCGAGAACAATCTGGCTTCTTCATCGGCGGCGGTAGCGGATACGCTGGCGAGTCAACTCGAGGCTTTTCGCCAGAAGACGACGGGCACGCGTCAGGCTCCAACAGCCGACCTCGACCCGGCGCGACAACGGCAGCTGGCCGCGCTTGGATACGTGGTGACAGGCAGCAACGCGTCGAAGTCAGGTCCGGCTGAACAAGGCGCCGATCCGAAAGACAAGATCGAGACCGTCAACACGATGCGGAAACTCAACTACGCTCTTCAGGATGGGCACCTGCCCGAAGCGATTGGGCTGCTCGAACAATTGACTGTCACCGATCCGATGCCCACCGTGTTTGCCAAGCTGGGCGAAATTTACATGCAGACTCGCGAATACCAAAAAGCAGTGCCGGCATTGCGCAAAGCGGTCGAATTGGAGCCGGATTTCAGCAACGCGCAAATGAACCTCGGGAAAGCGTTGCTGCAAACTCAGGATTTCGCCGGGGCGGCAACGGTATTCGAGGATCTTGTGGCCAGGCAGCCGAGGCTCTTGGAGGCACACGTTCTGCTCGAAATAACTTACGCGCGCTCCGATCGTGGGGCGGACGAGATCAAAGAGTGTGAAAGGGTGCTGGCGTTTTTACCGGATCATTATGGAAGCAACCTGATGCTGGGGCGATTTCTCGCGCAGTCCGGAGATTTGGAAGGAGCGGTGCCGAAGCTGCAGAAGGCCGCCGCAGTGCGGCCGGAAACACCCGTGCCCCATATGTTTCTGGCTGATGTGTACGCTAAGTTGGGACGGCAGGCGGACGCCGATCAAGAGCGCGGTGAGGCGCAACGCTTGGGAGCGAATTCGTCGGGCCCGGGCAATTCTCCGATGCAGGAGCAGCCGGGAAGCGCGCAACCGCCGGAGAACGGTCCGCCGATGCGGCCTCCGAATCTGGGGCTGCCCGATTGAGCGCACCGCCGGCGGTCGGAAGTTGTCAGCGCAGGTCGTTTCGAATGCATCATCAAAACCGAAATTCTTCCAGTCTCATTCTCCCAAGATTGGAGTCTGAAATGGGGTTTGAATTATGGCTGTAGTTCGTTGGCTAGTTCGTTGGCTGTTATGTGGGCTCAGCCTGGTCGCTGCCGCGCTGCCTCCTTATGGCGAAAATCAGGTTGCGAATAATCCGGCGACAGAACAAACCTCGAACCATGCCGCCGCGTCTAAGGCGGAGGCGCCGGTGACCTCGTCCTCTCCGAATATCATCCTCATCACGCTCGACACAACACGCGCCGACCGCATGGGATTTCTCGGTTCGAAGCGCGGACTCACGCCGAACCTCGATGGTTTGGCGCGGCAGTCGGCGGTATTCTCGCGCGCCTACGCCCAGGTTCCGCTGACTTCGCCGTCGCACGCGACCATTCTCACCGGCACCTACCCGCAGTACCATCATGTGCTCGATTTCCCCGACGTTCTGGCGAAGGATCTCCCCTATGCGCCGGACATCCTGCATGCTCACGGATACCACACTGCGGCGTTTATTGGCTCATTGGCGCTAGACCCGAAGGGCGGCGCTCCCGGCTTTGACCGTGGGTTCGATGTTTACAATGCCGACTTCAGTTCGGTCGGATTCCCGTCTCAAAAGGATCGCTACCATTCCGTTGAACGTCGCGCCGAGGATGTAGTCGCCCGCGCGCTAACCTGGCTGAATGTTAATTCTCAGGGGCCGTTTTTTATGTGGGTTCATTGCTACGACCCGCACGAGCCCTACGATCCACCGCAGCCTTATAAGACCCGCTACGCCCCCACGCCCTATGACGGTGAGATCGCATACATGGATTCGTCGTTGGGCAAATTATTTGAGGAGTTGAAAGCCCGCGGCCTCTACGACGGCGCGGTCATCGCAGTCATGGCCGACCACGGCGAATCGCTTGGCGCGCATGGCGAAGATGACCACGGATTTTTCCTCTACGACGAAACCATCAACGTGCCGCTCCTGATCAAGCTGCCCCTGAAAAGTACAGCCGAGCAGCAGCCCGAGAGTCGCCCCGTGAACCTCATCGACGATCGCGTAGAACTCGTTGACGTGATGCCGACGCTCTTGCAAGCGTCAGGCATTGCCGTGCCGGTGGAAGTGCAAGGGCAGTCGCTCTTGGGATTAATTGCGGCGAAGGCGGGAAGCGGCGATGCGAGCGCTGCGGCCGCGTGGCATGACCGTCCGGCCTATTCGGAGTCGGATTATCCGCACATCGCGTTCGGATGGAGCGCCCTCCAATCTCTGCGCACCGGAAAATACTTGTACGTACAAGCGCCCAAACGCGAATTGTATGATCAGACGGCCGACCCAGGCGCGGAGCACAATCTCGCGTCATCATCCTCCGCCGTAGCGGACACGCTAGCCGCCCGTACACATGTCTTCCGCGACAAAACCGCGAGCAACAAAGAAGCTCCCAAGCTCTCGGATGACAAAGTCGCGTCGCTGGATCAAGCGTTGCAGGCCAAGCTGGCATCGCTCGGATACATGACCGCGAGCAACCACGTTGCCAAGCCCAACGAGATAGAGCCCGATCCCAAAGACATGATTGGGACCGCGAACACGGTCCGTCGCGTGAACGCGACTCTCGATGCCGGCCACTATGAAGAGGGCATTCCCATCCTGCAAAAGCTGATTACTGAGAATCCAGAGATGCCCATGCTCTATTTCAAACTCGGCGGATGTTATATGAACCTCCATCAATACGACAAAGCCGCCCCGATGCTGCGCAAGGCGGTTGAATTGGATCCGAAGTTCACCATGGCCGAGATGGGCCTGGGCAGAACACTAATGCGCCTCGGAGACATGGACGGTGCGACCGCGGTTTTCGAGAAGGTCGTGGCACGCATGCCGAACATGGCCGATGCACATATTTTTCTGGAGATTGCCTACGCCCAATCCGGTCACTTTCCCGAGTCGATTAGCGAGGGTGACAAAGTGTTGCAGTATTTTCCCAAAAATTATGGAACATACATAATTCAGGGGCGATCGTTGGCGAAAGAGGGAAATTTTGATCAGGCAATCGTGAAATTGGAGAAGGCGGAAGCACTGCGGCCCGACTCAGGCGAGCCACACGCGGTGCTGGCCGAGGTCTACGAGCAGATGGGACGAACCGCCGATGCTGAAAAAGAGCGCGCCAAAGCCGAGCAATTGAAACCAGCCGAAGAGGAATGAGTCAGCTTGCCATGTTATGGATTCGCCAGCTGGTTTGCGCCGCGTTGCTCTGCATCGCGAGCCTGATGTTGATTGCGTTGACCTTGAACGGGATAGCGGCAGCCGCGCCGCAGAATGCTGCTACGCCACACGCAGCGGGGCCAGTTCATCGCACTGTTCCCAACACAGCCCCTCCGAACATTCTCCTGATCACGCTTGACACTACCCGCGCCGATCGCATGGGGTTCCTGGGCTCGAAGCGTGGGCTCACGCCGAATCTCGACGCTCTGGCGCGCGATTCGGCGGTTTTCACGCACGCCTACTCTCAGGCTCCGCTAACGCCGACTTCTCATGCAACGATTCTCACGGGCACTTATCCGCAGTTCCACCAGGTCAACGATTTTCGCGTGCCGCTGGCCAAAGACCTGCCTTACGCTCCCGACATCCTGCACTCTCACAGCTATCACACGGCGGCCTTCGTTGGCTCGGTGGTCCTCGATCCAGCGACCAGCTATGCTCCCGGCTTTGATCGCGGATTTGACACTTACAATGCTGGCTTCGAGCCTGAAGCGATCCAGCAGAAGGGCCGCTTCGGAACCATCGAGCGCCGCGGCGACGAAGTAGTGGCACGCGCATTGGCGTGGCTGACGCAGCATCCGAAGGGGCCGTTCTTCATGTGGGTGCATTTGTATGACGCCCACGATCCCTACGATCCTCCGGAACCTTATATGAGCCAGTACGCCGCGGAGCCTTATGACGGAGAAATTGCCTACGAGGATGCTGCGATAGGGAAGTTGTTGCGGCAATTGAAAGCGCGCGGCCTTTACGACGGCACGGTGATCGCAGTGATGTCTGATCACGGAGAATCGCTCGGGGCTCACGGCGAAGATACGCACGGGATTTTTCTCTACGATGAGACGATTCAAGTGCCGCTGGTGATCAAGCTGTCCGGAGGCGGTGCGACGAAACACGCCGAAAAGCGCATCGACGACAAGGTGGAGCTGGTCGACGTAATGCCGACGTTGTTGCAGGCGGCTGGAGTTGCCGTGCCCGCGGAAGTGCAGGGGCAGTCGTTATTAGGATTAATGACTGCGGCTCCCGCGGTGCAGACTTCAACCGAAACGTCCGCCGAAGCGTGGCGAGACCGCCCAGCCTATGCTGAAACCGATTACCCTCGCACCGCCTTTGGATGGAGCGCGCTGCGCTCCCTGCGAACAGGAAAATATCTCTACGTTCAGTCGCCGCGCCAGGAACTATACGACGAAGCGGCGGATGCGAAGGCAGAGCACAATCTGGCCAGCGTATCCACAGCAGTTGCAGATACGTTGAAAGCACGACTCGACATCATCCGGCAAGAAACAAGCAACAACCGCGAGGCTCTGAAGGCGTCTGTCGATCCGATGGCGCAGGAAAAGTTGGCTGCGCTCGGCTATGTCTCGGCAGGTAACAACGGATCGAAGGCCGGCGCCGCCGAAGCGGGAGCCGATCCCAAGGACAAAATCGAAATCAGCAACTTGAACCATCATGCCAATGCCCTTCGACAAAGCGGGCATCCTGCCGAGGCCATTCCCCTGCTGCAACAACTCCTAGCCAAAGAGCCCAACATGCCGAACACCTACAGTGAACTCGGCGAGTCCTTTCTCGATCTGAAAGAGTATCAAGAAGCATTACCGGTGCTGCGCAGGGCAAAGGAGTTAGATCCGGAATCGCCGACGATGCGATTACAGCTGGCGAAAGCGTTGATGGGCGTCGGAGATTTTTCGGCGGCCGTGCCGGAATTGGAGTTCGCGGTAGCCAAAGTACCGGGTTACGCCGAGGCACACCTTTTTCTGGAGACGGCGTACGCTCGTACCAACCGCATCCCCGAGACAATCAAAGAATGCCAGACGGTGCTCGATTTCTTCCCCGATCATTTCGGAAGCTACCTGATTCTCGGGCGATTCCTGGAGCTCTCCGGCGATTTTGCGGGCGCGGTTCCGAAGTTGAAGAAGGCGGCCGCGCTCGACCCCAAAGCTCCCGAGCCGCATATGTTTCTCGGCGATGCTTACGCTCAGTTAGGTCAGAAAGCGGATGCCGCGCGCGAACGGGCTGCAGCTAAGAGGCTGGCCGAAACCCAGAAAGAGTGAATGACCAGAGAAGCAGAGCGTCCCGGCTGGAGACACTCCGAGCCGCCCCTTGTTATTGTGTTTATGCCTGCGCGCTCAGAACCGCGGCAGCTTGAACTGCATTGAATAGGCGAGAATTGCAAATAAATAGGCACGGCCCTTACGGGGTTCGCAGAAGCCCTTGCTGCGGACCGGAGGCCATTGGAAGCGCACCCCGAGCGCGTGGTCGCGCCGGGGGTGGGCATTCCGCGTATTACGATTACTCTTGCAAGGTTCCGCTGACGATCGTGTTCGCATCCGTCTCGATAAACATCATCTCTTTGCCGCCGTTGACGACCACGACAGCGATGTTGATCGCCGACTCCCCCTGCGGCGTGAAAGTTGCCGTGCCCGTGCAATTGGAACTGATTTGATACGTTCCCGTGACCGGAAGGCTGGCAATCGACCCGTTCAAGCTGAAGGTTGCCGTGCCCGTGAGAGTTCCCTTTCCGTTCAGCACGAACTGACCCGAAGCCGCAATCTGACCGACAGAAAGGAAAATCCCGGTGGCCTGGAAAGAATACGTGTGCTTGACGCCGAGGTCGGTGCAAGTCGCCGTTCCCTGCGCATACGCCACACTGGTCACGGTGTGATTCGGGTCGGTTTGAATCAAGTAGGCGCCCTTGTTGCCGTTGTTCAAAAAGATGTTGCTATTCTCAGATTGGTCATCCTGATTGGTAAGGGTGCCCGTGCCGGTACAGTTTTTCGCAATCGAATACGTCCCGGTAGTCGAGAAAGTCACAATTTCCCCATCAATGCTTTTTGTCGTAGTCCCGGTTAGGTTTCCATTCCCATCGGATGTAATCTGGCTGACGCTGGCCGCTGGCTCTCCCGAACCGTTGAGCCCTGAGCCAAGGACGCCATAGACGCCCTTAACGCTGGCGTTAGTGCAGGTGGCCGCGAACGAACTGGCCGCGGTTAACGTCACGAACATCAATGCTGCCATTGAGATCTTAGTGAAATTCATCGAGTATCTCCCCTTCCGGTTTTAGAGAGTTTAGGGTCTGAGCGCAAAAGGCGGCGCGAACGACGCCTCTCGGCTCGTAAGATTTTCCGATTGCATGACTAGGGGGACGGAGAGCGAGACAGCTACCGGCGACACCATTCTGCTACGAGGTGCACGGAATATCAAGCACTTCTAACCGGCGAGGGGCAACTAATAGGAACCCCCGCTGCATCTCCTGCGTAGTGGCAAGGCGAACTAGCACGCAAGCCAGAACCGCTCGCGTTTTCCTTTTTTCAGTGGGGCAATTATAATCGCCAATCACCGCAATCCTGTCTCAGAGTTGATACAAAGTAAACCTACCGGGAAGGTTCTGCCGTTCCTGGCGAGGCTGGCGTGCCCGGAAATGGTGGCCAGAGTAATTTTGTGTGCGGTCAGTTATGCCGTTGTTGCTGTATTCCCTGGAGGCGTGTTTAGGAAAATGAGAAAACTTGTCCACTTCGCTCTGGCAGTTCTTTTTGTTCAAGGCATCGTCGCCGCTCAGAACGTGCCGCTAGTCACCGTCTTCGGAGGTTATTCGTACCTCAACTTTAACGTCCCCTCGAACGACATAACCCAGTTCGCCTCGCAGCAGCTGGCTTTCAACGGATATGAGTTTGGCGGCTCGGTCGCGCTGCTGCGTGGTCTGGGGGCGGAGTTCAACGTTGCCGGACACAGCCTGAGCAATTGCGGCGATACCGGAGAGAATTGCACTAATTTCCAATACTTCGTCGGGCCGCGTTACGACATCACTATACCCAACACCAAGTTCACCGGCTTTGTGCATGCTCTGATTGGCCAAGACCGCATGACGCTTCCGGTCGCTGCCGGCGGCACGCAGTCCGATACGACGGTTGGTTTTGGCGGCGGCGGTGGCATCGATTATTGGTTCTATCGCCACATTGGCGTGCAGATCGGCCCCATCGACTATATCTATACGCACCACTTGAATGCCGAAAACGTTCCCAGCCAAACCGCCTATCGCATCGCTGCCGGAGTCGCTTTCCGATTCGGCGGTAACATCAATGAGCAGCCTAAGCCAGCGAGCGAGTCAAAGTCCCACCGTGGCGGAAAGAATCAACAACCCGCAACCGTTGTCTATCAACCGCCGCCGGCGACGATGACGGCTCGCGGTATGTCGATCCCGGCGCTCGGCCTCGTGGTCGCTCCGCAGGAATTTGACGGAGCCAAGATTGTGGAAGTTACCTCTGGCGGCGTCGCCCAGATGGCCTCGTTGAAGCCCGGCGATCTCATCCGTTCGGTCGATGGCAAAGTGGTCAAAACGCCAATGGAGTTGGCCGCCGAGCTCTCGGACAAAACCGGCAAAGTTCGTATCGGCATTCTGCGCGGCGACGTGGCTGCGGAGACGGTAGTACTGCTTGGCCACTGAGCTTCGAGGCTACTGAGCGTTGAGGTAAGCGGCGGCTATTGCAAATTGCGGACAACTCGGTCTTGTTCTTGCCTTTGGGTGGCGCATTGGTTCACCGCTACGATAACTCAGCTTTTTTCAGTCTTGGCGTTAGCCGCCGAGGGAAACGGCGGGCGATCGAACGCCCTTACGCGCCATTGAGCCCCTGCGCGTCCGCGATGTACACTTGCACTACGCGCCCGTAGCTCAGTCTGGATAGAGCGGCAGCCTCCGGAGCTGTAGGTCGGGAGTTCGAATCTCTCCGGGCGCACCACCTTCAAAGAGCGCCGGGCGGAATCTCTTTACGCCCGCTTCTACGAAAGAGCCGAGCTGAAAATGATTCGCGATCAGCTTGATTTTGCGGCTGGCGATCCGGTGATCGCAGAACTGGTAACTGAAGAAACGTCAGAGCTGACGGATTACCTTCACTTCTTCGAATTGTGGCTTATCTGGAATCGTCGCGGCGACTCGAGGAGGCCGATGTGCGGGCCCCGTTCAGTTACTATCTCGACTGCCTGAAGAGACACAAAGAAGTCGCCGCCTACATTCAGAATCAAGAGAAGGGCTTCGAATACTTGAGGCAGAATCTATTCCATGCCTAAATCTCGTAATGTCCGCGTCGCGAAACGGTACCTGTTTTCCTACGGGACTCTCTCACCTCGTCTCGCTCCTCCAGAGATTGAGCCAACTGTGCGGCGGTTCCAGCATGTCGGTAGAGGGTTTGTCCACGGACAGCTCTTCGACCTTGGAGATTATCCCGGAGCGATTCTCAGCCGCAACGGCTCGCGTATCGCGGGACAGATCTTTGAGTTACCCGACGATCCCGAGGTATTGAATCGGCTCGATGAATACGAGAGATTTGACCGCTCCGATCCAAAGGCGAGCCTTTTTGTCCGCAATCGGCGTTACGTCCAATTGCAGAACGGCAGGAAAATTTTTTGCTGGATCTACAGCTACAACCGCCCGGTGAAGTCAGCTCACCGCCTCGACAGAGACTATAAGAAAACCCGCAGTCAATCCGCTTCGTGACTCGATCCTAATTTTTGTCGGCGCTCGATGCCGGCAATCTCAGCCCTCAACTTCCGCCATCGAGCGTTTGCGTTTATTTGACTGCAAGACCTTCTTCCGTAGCCGTAGAGCCTTCGGCGTGACCTCGACAAACTCATCGTCGGCGATGAATTCAATCGCCTGCTCCAGATTGAGATTGCGATAAGGAACTAGCCGGATCGCGATGTCAGAAGTCGAAGCCCGCATGTTCGTGAGCTTTTTCTCGCGCACAATATTGACGTCGAGATCGGCGTCCTTCGCATTTTCACCGATGATCATGCCTTCGTAGACGTCGATACCAGGTCCGACGAACAAGATGCCGCGCTCCTGGAGATTGTAGAGAGCGTGCGAAGTCGTGAGCCCAGGCCGATCGGCGACGAGCGCGCCCGTCGGGCGATGCGGAATCTCTCCCTGCCACTCAATGTATCCATCAAACAGCGCGTTCATCACGATCGTGCCGCGCGTGTCGGTAAGCAGCGTGCTGCGCAGGCCAATCAGTCCGCGGCTGGGCACGCGGAATTCCACGCGCACTCGCCCATAGCCATGATTGTGCATGTTGGCGACCTCGCCTTTGCGCGAGCCGACATGCTCCATGACCACGCCGACAAATTCTTCAGGAACATCGACAGTGAGGTGTTCGACCGGCTCCATCAGCTTTCCAGTTTCTTTGTCGCGCTTGGTAACAATCTCGGGCTTGCCCACCATCAACTCGTAACCTTCGCGGCGCATCATCTCGATCAGAATCGAGAGCTGCAACTCGCCGCGCCCGAGAACCTTGAACGAGTCGGTGCTGCCCGTTTCTTCCATGCGCAGCGAGACGTTGGTCAGCAGCTCTTTGTCCAGCCGCTCGCGCAGGTTGCGCGAAGTGACGTAGGTGCCTTCGCGTCCGCAGAACGGAGAAGTGTTAATGGTGAAGAGCATCGCAATCGTCGGCTCGTCAATCACAATCGGCGGCAGCGGCGCCGGATTTTCCGCGCTGGTGATCGTCTCGCCAATGGTGATGCCTTCAACGCCGGCGACAGCAATAATGTCGCCTAAAGATGTTTCGGTAATGTCGGTACGCTTGAGGCCGGAGAAGCTGAAGAGCTTGGTGATTCTCGTTTTCTGAAATGTCCCGTCGCGCTTGGCGATGGAAACGTCTTCGCCAGTCTTCATCGTCCCGGAAAAAACGCGGGCAATGGCGAGCCGGCCAAGGTAATCACTGTAATCGAGATTTGCGACGAGGATTTGCAGCGGACCATCCTTGTCGCCTTGCGGCGCAGGAATCGTATCGACGATGGCTTCGAACAGCGGCCGCAGATCTTCGCCGGGCGCTCCCTGATGCACCGCCGCCGTTCCCGCCTTGGCGTTCGTATAAAGGACGGGAAAATCGAGCTGCTCTTCCTTGGCGTCGAGATCAATAAAGAGGTCGTAGACTTCGTTCAGAACTTCCTGCGGACGCGCATCGGGACGATCAATCTTGTTAATGACCAGAATCGGCTTCAGATTAGCTTCCAGCGCCTTGCTAAGCACGTACCGCGTCTGCGGCAGAGGGCCTTCGCTGGCATCAACCAGCAGCATGACGCCGTCGACCATCTTGAGCGCCCGCTCGACCTCGCCCCCGAAATCGGAGTGACCAGGCGTGTCGACGATGTTAATTTTTGTGCCGGCGTAAAACACGGCCGTGTTCTTGGCAAGAATGGTGATGCCGCGCTCGCGCTCGAGATCGTTCGAGTCCATAACGCGTTCGGCGACGGTCTCATTATCGCGGAAGGTGCCGCTCTGGCGAAGCATGGCGTCAACCAGCGTGGTCTTGCCGTGATCCACGTGGGCGATGATGGCGATGTTGCGAATACTCGGATTCAGATCGAAAACTCCTCAGGCCTCTAATTGAGCCCTAACTACTACTTTACTATGTCGGATGGATTGGAGTGGGTGCCCCATCCTTATTTCGCATACTTTGCGAAAAAAGTGGGCGTTTCCTCGTTACCAAAGATCAAGAGGCACTATGTACACTGAACGGGCCGCAAATCTCATGCGTACGATCGCCAATTCGCGCTGCATTTCGCGCCGCCAATATTCGTTATTCATCCTGACTTGTATCCTTCTCTTATCGCTCGCCATGTGCGCGGCACAACAGCCAGATAAACAGCCTGCTGCGTTGCCGGATGCTCCGAAGCAAAGCGCGACTGCGCCGAAGGGCTTCTTCGCTCGCTGGGCCAATTTCTATCGCCAGGATTGGTCGCCGCCGAATCCCTCGAATGCGGCGCCATCGCCAGCGCCAGCGCGCCGCGGACTTCCATCGCCGCTCGATTCACCTCCGTTCCCGAACTCTGACTGGTCTTATGGCGGATCGCCCGTGATCGGCGAGCCTGACTCGAACAGCTATCCGCTGATGACGGCGATCAACGAGGCCCGCAGCCGCACCAAGCTCTATGGATGGATTGAGCCGACGCTCAACTTCAGTACGTCAACCAACAGCAATGCGCCTGAAGCGAATGACGTTTACTCCAACCGTTTCGAACTGAATCAGTTGGTGCTCTACGCGGAGCGCTTGCCCGATTCCGTGCAACGCGATCACATCGATTGGGGCTATCATCTCACCGCGCTTTTTGGAACAGACTATCGCTTTACCACAGGAAAAGGCTACGGAGCCGACCAACTGCTCGACGATCATCATCAATATGGTTTCGATCCAACGCTGGAGTATTTCGATCTCTACATTCCGCAGGTTGCGCAGGGAATGAATCTCAGGTTTGGCCGATACATCTCTGTTCCGGGCATCGAGGCGCAACTGGCGCCGAACAACTACATCTTCAGCCACTCGCTGCTCTATGCGATCGATCCCTTCACCGATACCGGATTGATCGCGACGGTGAAAGTGAGCGACCAGTGGCTGCTGCAACTGGGAATTACTGCTGGCCACGACGTTGCTCCTTGGGCGTCTGATGCGAAGCCTTCGGGAACGGCTTGCTTGAGCTATACGGCTAAGTCGGTAAATGACAATCTCTACGTTTGCGCCAACGGAATTAACGATGCCAAGTATGCTTACAACAATCTACAACAGTACGACGCGACCTGGTATCACAAGTTCTCGAAGACCGTTCACATGGCGACGGAGAGTTGGTACATGTATCAGCGCGATGTGCCTGCGATCGGAGGCGCGATCGTGCCGGAATTGGGAACGAATGGCGCTTACTGTTTGCCGGGCGAGCAGCGTTGCACTGCTCCCGAATATGCGGTGGTCAATTTTTTCCAGAAGGAACTTTCCGCGCACAACTTCTTATCTTTTCGCAGTGATTTTCTCGACGACAAAAAAGGCCAGCGGACTGGCTACGCGACGAAATATTCAGAGAACACGATCATGTGGTGCCACTGGTGGGGATCGACGGTGCAGTTGCGTCCGGAGCTGCGCTTTGAGCGCGCGTGGGATCGGAAAGCCTATGACAACGGCCGACGCCAGAATCAGCTCACGGCGGCGAGCGATCTGATCTTTCATTTTTGAGTTTCATTCTTGACGTTTTCATCTTTCATTCATAATTGACAATTGATTTTTGCCGCAGATCAGGCACGCAGGCGGCGTTTGCGACGTGGCGGCTGTTCGCATGCCTGAATAGTTCAGGGCGGCAGAAGCTTGGGGTCGGACGAGGGAACTGCTTTCGTCCCCGATTTTGGGGTTCGATTTCTATTGGCGTTGAGGAGAGCCATATTGGTGGACGCGACCTGCGTGGCGTAGAACAGGGCGGTAGCTTCTTTGGGCTCGCGCGAACAAATCAACGCGGTTCTGGAATTCGCCACCCGAAGTCTTGATGCGACTCCAGCTTCGATTGCCGCGTCGAACGCCTCCGTGAATGCGCATTTCCTTTGAAGGATGGCGCACCCCTTTGGGCTGGTTAGCATCTTACCTTGCGGCGCTCTAATGCTTCAGGGCTGGAAACTCAAGCCGTCCATCAGAACTAGAACTTCACAGCTTCGCTCAACTCTGGCCGATCTAGGGAGTTACTTCCGCCCGCGTTCGCAGCCGATACCAGAGGACAATTGCCATCCACGAGAACAAAAAAATGATGGTCGAAATGGCGTTGATCTCTGGAGTAATGCCGCGCCGCAGCCGTCCCCAGATTTCTAGCGGAAGCGTGTTGTCGCGGCCGATCAGGAAAAAGCTTACGGCTATTTCGTCCATGGATAGGGTGAAGATCAGAAGGGCGGCTCCTATGATGGAGAGCCTTAGGTTGGGGACGGTGATTCGCCAGAAGGTTTGCCAGTAAGTCGCTCCTAAATCGAGTGAGGCTTCCTCCTGGGCACGATTTACTTTTTGCAATCCAGCGAAGACTTCAGTAGTGGCTACGGAGATTAGTGCGGTGCCGTGGCCAAGGACGATGGTTAGCAGACTTAGTTTTACTTCGGCTACTCGGAAGAGCATTAGTAAAGATAGTCCAGTGATGATGCCGGGGAGGATTAGCGGGAGTAAGACCAAACGGCGGAATAAGGCCTTGCCCGGGAAGTTGGCGCGGTCTAGCGCTAGCGCGGCGGGGATTCCGAAGAGCAAGGCGATCAGCATCGCGGCTGCGGCTACTAGCAGGCTGTTCAGGACGGAATCCCAGATCGGCCCATCATTGAATAGAATGCGATACCAGTTCAGGGTCAGGGCGCGCGGGGGGAAACCTCCCACGCCTTGTCCGTTGACGGAGTAGAGGATGAGGATGACGATGGGGAGATAGAGGAAGGCGAAGACGAGCAGGGCGTGAAGGGTCAGCCAGGTTGGAGCTTTCATCGACGAGTTTGAAGAAGACGCGTTCACGAGAAGCTCCACTTCCTTTCCAGACGCTCGGAGAATACGATCAGCGCCAAGACCAGCGCTAACATGCAGAGGGAGATCGCGGCGCCCAGGGGCCAGTTATAGGCGGCTCCGAAGAGACTTACTACTATGTTGGAGATCATGATGCCACTAGGGCCTCCTAGTAAGAGAGGAGCCAGGAAATCTCCGAGACTTAAGACGAAGGCGAAGGTGGCTCCAGCTAGCACTCCGGGGATGGAGAGCGGGAAGATAACTCGCCAGAAGGTTTGCTGGGGCGTCGCTCCTAAGTCGTGCGAAGCTTCGACCAGGTTGCGCGGGATATGTTCTAGCGATGCATAGATGGGCAGGAAAGTGAACGGCGTATAGATGTGCGTCAATGTGAGGACAACGGCGAATGGGCTGTAGAGCAGGAAGTCCAGCGGATGGCTGGTCAGATGAACATATTGCAGGAGCGTGTTCATGACTCCGTCGGTGCCTAGGATCGTCTTCCACGCGTAGGCGCGGACTAGGTAACTTACCCAGAGGGGGATAATTACTAACTGATAGTAGAGATCTTTTCTGGCTCCCACGTGAAAAGATAGGAAGTAAGCCAACGGATAGCCTAATAACATGGAGAAGAAGGTTACACGGACAGCGATCCACATGGAGCGGAGGAGTGTTTCCCAATAGACAGGCTTGGTCAGTAACTCGCGGTAGTTAGCGAGATTCCAGGAATGAATGATGGTTCCGGATTCTGACACGGACCAGAAGCTGTAGCAAAACATCAGCAGGTAAGGGACGAGGAGAAACACGGCTACCCAGATCAGTGGCGGGACGGTGATGGCGGCGCGATAGGCGCGGGAGAACATCAGCGCCGCTCCTTATTATTACTATTATCGGAGTCGCTGACTGGGATAGCATCCGCGGCGAGGAATTCGAATTCAAGGGGAGTTTCGGGCAGATCGCGGGTGGCGGTGCGGATGGTGAGGATCAATCCACCATCGGTTTCGACGCGTAGGAGCTCGGTTGCGCCATGAAAAGCGCGGTCGCGAAGGTGGGCACGAAAACGGATCGGCGACGCAGTCTTTGGTGAAGCGATTACGGGCGGTGCGACCTTCGCCAGCCGAATGGACTCAGGGCGAAGCGAAAAAAGAGCAGAGCCGTCGGGGAGGGATGTCGGCCACGCGAGGCGGTCGCACATCGCCGTGCCTCGGCTGATGTCGGCTTGCAATAAATTTGTGTGCCCGATGAATTGCGCGGTGTATGAGGTTGCGGGGCGGCTGTAGATTTCGCGAGGGCTGGCGACCTGCTCGAGTTCTCCGGAGCGCAGCAAAGCGATACGGTCGGACATCACCATTGCTTCTTCCTGATCATGCGTGACGAAGATGAAGGTGATGCCAACTTCGCGTTGCAGGGCTTTCAGTTCGACTTGCATCTGGCGGCGCAGGTTGGCGTCGAGCGCGGAGAGCGGTTCGTCGAGAAGAAGCAGGCGCGGACGGTTCACGAGCGCGCGGGCTAGTGCGATACGCTGTTGTTGACCGCCGCTGATTTTTGAGGGTTTCGACTTGGCGTACTCGGACATTTTGACTTTGCTCAGAGCCTCGGCCACGCGCGCCTGGATTTCTTCGGTTGGACGCTTCGCGACTCGCAATCCGTAGCCTACGTTATCTTCGACGGTCATGTGGGGGAAGAGCGCGTAGTTCTGGAACACGGTGTTGACGCGGCGGCGATAGGGAGGTTGCGTGTCGAGACGCTCGCCTTGCATCCAGACTTCTCCGGAGGTGGATTGCTCGAAGCCGGCGAGAATGCGCAGCAGCGTGGTTTTTCCAGAGCCGCTCTCGCCCAGGATAGTTAGGAATTCACCTTCGGCGATTTCGAGCGAGATGTCGCGCAGGACTATGTTCTTGCCGAAGTGCTTGGCTACGTTGCGAACGGAGAGCAGGGAGGTTGGCTTCGCGGTGCTTGCTATCGCGGGTTCCGACATCGTTTTCATGGTTGTCGTTTTAGCGCTGCTCGCATTCGCGGACAGGAGTGTCCGCGCCACACTGTCCCTGCCACGTCAGCTATTGGGTGGCTTTTACTTCATTCCAGATTTCGTTGTACTTGGCTCGGCGCGGAACATTCTGCCAAAAGTAAAGGCGCCGCTGATAACTGTCTACGTCGTCAAGGTGCAGACTCTTTACTTCGTCGGCGGTCATGAATTGCGCCGCGTGCGGATTCGCTGGCGTGTATCCTGTGACGTCGGTGACTTTTTTCTGGGTTTGCGCCTGGATCATAAATTCTAGAAACCTGTAGGCTAGGTCTTTATTTTCGCTGCCGGTCGTGATCATCAGGTGATCGATCCAGCCCGTGGTATTTTCTTTGGGAATGGTTTCGCCCACCGGAAAATTACTTTTGCGCAGCTGGTTGGTCATAAGCGGCCAGCCCATGGCGATTACTATTTCGTGGTTCTGAAACAAGTTCGTAAGTTCTCCGCCGGTGGACCATAGCTTGCGAATATTCGGTTTTAACTCGAGTAACTTCTTCTTGACCGCTTCGAGTTCCTCGTCGCTCAGGTTATAAAGATGAGCAGGGTCAGGCTTATCAAAGCCGAGAACCTGCGCGGCCATATAGACGGTGGAAAGATCATCCCACACGGAAACTTTTCCTTTCAGCTTCGGGTCCCACATCACGGTCCAGCTGTCGGGGGGTTGAGGGAATCTGGTGGTGTCGTAGATCATCGGGTCGGGTCCCCACATGAAGGGAACGCCATAGACGTCGCCTTTTACGCGGACGAGCGACAGCGAAGTGAGTTGTGGCGACAGCTGGTTGTAGGTGGGAAGCTTGCCGAGATCGAGGGAAGCGGCGAGGCCGGAGGTCGCAATCATGGTGGCGACGTCGCTCGAAGGAGAGATCACGTCGTAGTTTCCAGCGCTGCCGCCGCGCAGTTTGGCGACTAACTCGTCGCTCGATCCCATGTAGGAGGCCGATACTTTGCAATGGTTCTGTTCTTCGAAGGCGTGGACATAGGAAGGATCGGCGTAACCTTCCCAGACGAGAAGGTTGAGAGTGGGAGTTTTCCTGGCGCAGGAGGCGCAGAGGGCGACGAGCGACGCTGCCAAGAGTGCAAAGCTTAATTTGTGGAGCATTGGCGATCCTCAGCGGCTAAAGCCGCATTGAAATCATCACTTATAGCGGCGCTGAAGCGCTGCGCCACCAGAAATCTCCGCCCCCCAAAATCTCCGTCGAGAACGTCGATGATGTACTGACATACAAATCTCTCCTAGAAGGTCGGCGGCGTATTGACCCACAAAAGCCAGGTCTCGCTGCGGCCGGGATTTTTCCAGTGATGCGGCGTGGAGCTTTCAAAATAAAAACTGTCGCCGCGCTTCAGGTGGTACTCTTCGCCGTCAAGGGCGATCTTCAATTCGCCGCGCAGCACGAATAAGAATTCTTCGCCCTCGTGGGCATAGGACTCGCCGCTTCCGGCGTGAGGCTTGATGCGAAAAAGATGTGGCTCCATGACTTTGTTGCCCCAGGCGAGTAGTTCCATGCGAACGCCAGGGCCAGCCTCCAGCACTTTGCGCTTGGGCGGGCGCACCAATCGGGTATTCGATTCCGTCGCATCGAAAAAATCAAGGATGTTGGTGCGATAGTAACGTGCTAGCCTGCGCAGTGTGCCGACGGAGGCGCTCATCTGGGAGCGTTCGAGCGCGCTGAGAAAGCCGACGGAAATTCCCGCGGCTGTTGCGACCTCCGCGAGACCGCGGCCGCGTTGCGTGCGCAAGCGGCGCAGGCGCGGGCCGATCGACGAGATGCCATTGGCGGCCGGTTTGATCGTGCCTTGGCGCTTCAGCATCTGCACGATGGCGGCGGCGTTCAATCCTCGAACTTTGCGCAGGTAACGTGCTTTTTTCAACAGACGAACGTCGTCTTGCGTATAAAGACGATAACGGCTCTCGGTGCGGTGCGGGCGGGTTAGGCCGAGAACTTCCCAGCCGCGGATAGCTGACGGAGAAATCCCTACTAAGCGGGCCACGTCGCCGATTTTCAGATAAACTTGCGCCCCGTCTGACATATATCCGAAACGATTCCCGAGTGTGGTGTTGGTCGCGCTGCGGGGGAAGCTTTTCCGCTTGACAGAAGGCGGCAAAGTCTCTAACCTTGCGCGATTATAGCAAGGTTTGTTTTGCGCGCAAGCTGATTCGGATCGACCAAAATCGCCCCCGGATTTGGAGGATACCTTCCATGCCATCGTCAAAAGGATTATCAAAAGCGTCCCGAGTTTCTTGCTCGCCGGTCCCTTTGAGTTCGATCCTCAGCTTGTTGCTGATTTGCTCGACGATGATGTCGGCCCAAGGCACGGGCGGACGCATCCTGGGGCGCGTTGCCGATTCGAGCGGGGCGGTGCTGGCGGGGGTGAGGGTCACTGCCACGAATGAAGCCACGGGCGTTATGCACGACACCCTCACCAATGCGAGTGGCGAATACGGTTTCCCTGAAGTTCCCGTTGGCGCCTACACGCTCACCTTTGATTTCAAGGGATTCAAGACGAACGAGCGTAAGGGAATCACGGTGGAGCTGAACCAGGTTGTGACATTCAACTCGATACTACAAATCGGCGAAACAAAGGAAGTGGTGGAAGTTACGTCGGAGGTGCCACTAGTAGATACAACGAGCACGCAACTCGGCGCCATTGTGAACAATCGGTCGATGAACGAGCTTCCCCTCAACCAGCGTGATGCTTATCAATTCCTGCAGCTGCAACCCGGTGTGCAATCGCAGTTAGGGTCGAGCGGAAGCACGCTATATGGGAGCGACCAGACTGGCTCCGTTTCGGTGAATGGTGGGAGGGGACGTGCGAATAATTTCAGCGTGAATGGCGGTGATGCCAACGACCAGTTCGTGAATCTTCCGACCGTGCAGCCGTCGCCGGACGCGATCGAAGAATTTCGAGTTATCACCAACACCTTTGATGCTGAATACGGACGCAACTCTGGATCGGTCGTTAACGTTGTGACGAAGTCGGGAACTAACGCGCTGCACGGGGACGTGTTCGAGTACTTTCGCAATACAGTATTGAATGCACAGGGATACTTCAACACAGTGAAGCCGCAGGAGAACCAGAACCAGTTTGGCGCAACGTTGGGTGGTCCGATCATTAAGGACCGCACATTTTTCTTTGGATCGTATGAGGGACGCCGCATACGTCAAGGTATTTCGGGCGAAGTGGTCACGCCGCCCACGTTGGCTGAAAGGACGGGCGACTTCACCGCCGCTGGTGTGCCGTTCGGCGGCGGTGCCGACAGCTTTGTCGCGCAAGTACTCGACGGAAGAAGCAACAGTGCAACTACCTGCGATACCGCGCTGGGATTAGCTCCGGGAGGTATCGCCGCGCTACCCCTGGACCCGACTACGGGTCTGACGGATTGGTCGACCATTTTTCCGGCCAATACCATCCCCGCCGCGTGCATGGACCAGGTTGCATCGAACCTCTTGCAATATGTTCCGAATGCCAACCGGCCAGACGGGATCACATACCAGGCGGTGCCGGTTCAATCCGACACGCAGGATCAGTTCACAGTACGGATTGACCACAAGTTGAACGACAAACAGAACCTCAGCATCTACTACTACTACACCAACGATACCCTGCTTCAACCGTTCTACAATTTTCAGTACTCCGGGGCGAACATACCAGGTTATGGCGCGAACGTTGGTTCGCGCTACCAGCAGTGGAATCCAAGCCATACGTGGACCATCAGTAATTCGCTAGTGAACGAGTTCCGTTTCACCTACATGCGTGAGGGACAATTGACGTTCCAGCACCCGCAGAACACGGGTGCCGTGACCAGTTTCTGCACTGGCGCAGCTGTCAATGAGTGCTTCAACGGGACTTCTGATTCGTCGTTTGTCAACTCCTTTATAGCCTCGCAGGGTGTTGCGCCCGGTAAGGCAGGGATCACGCCCGGTTTGCCGTCCAATCGTACCGGCTTGCCATTTATCGATGTTTCCGGCGGGTTTAACATCGGGAACGGGTGGGAAGGCGAGCTTCCCCAAGTCGGAAATACCTTTCAATGGATGGACAATTTAAGTTGGGTGAAGGGTAATCACACCGCTAAGTTTGGGGTTGATATACGCCGCTCGCGCTTCGATCAGACCTTGTATTACAACGTCAGCGGCGACTTCACATTCGATAGCAGCGGCCCTAATGCGATCGGTTATGCGGACAATTATCCGGGTTATCTGCTTGGGCTCCCCGACACTTACTCGCAGGGTTCGGCGCAGAGCGAGAACGTGCGTGACAGCGGCTTCTATCTATTTGCTCAAGATAGCTGGAAGATCAAGTCAAATCTAACTCTTAACTATGGCCTCCGGTGGGAGCTCGACACGCCTCTGACGGATGTGGGGCGGCGGGTACAAACTTTCCGGCCGGGTCAGACCAGCACTGTGTATCCCTGCACCAGTACACCGCTGGCGGATTGTCCGACGGGTCTTGTCGTACCGGGAGACCCCGGGATACCGGCAGGTTTGACCTCGACTTACTATAAGGCCTTTGCCCCCCGCATAGGTCTCGCTTATAGTCCTAACTTCAGCGACGGTTTCTTGAGTAAGGTGTTCGGCAGCGCTGGAAAGACGAGCATCCGGACTGGCTGGGGACTTTTCTACAACCCAATGGAACAGCTCGTGCTTGAGCAGTTCAGTGCCGAGCCGCCGTTCGGGAGCAGTCCCGGTCTCTCGGCTACGCTTTTCAATACGCCGTTTATTAGTCAGGGCGGCACTGTAACGCCCAACGGTTTCAACGGAATTCTAGATCCTCCGCGCGGACAAGATCCAGGTTGGTCGAATTATCGACCGATCCTGTTATACGGGGATTTTCAGCCTCATCTGCGAACTCAGTACACCGCGCAGTACAACTTAAGTATTCAGCGTGAGTTAGCGAAGGATCTTCTCTGGCAAATTAACTACGTTGGGTCTCAGGGACATCGACTGCTTGCCTCGCACGATATCAACCCGTCGAATCCGCAAACCTGCCTGGACATCATGGCGATCTCGGCGGCAAATCCCGCCAGCGTTCAGGACGGTTTTGGCGACAATGTCGATTGCGGACCGTACGCAGAGGACGCACCTTTCGTTGTTACGGTCCCAAGTGGCTTCACCAGTTCGGCTGGCGGGGGTTTCCATTTGCCCAATGGGCAGACGGTCGCGGGAACCGGTCAGACTTTTACTTTCGTAGGACTGCGGCCTTATTCTTCGCCGAATTGCGTTTGGGCGACGGGAACAAACTGTCCTACGGATGGCACGCCGGTGTTTACCAATATCTTCGCGGAAGACACGATTGCTGATTCTTCCTATAACTCGTTCCAGACCATGTTGGAGAAGCGTTTTTCGCACGGCCTCCAGTTCCAGGCGGCCTATACTTGGAGCAAGTCCCTCGATCTGGCGTCGAGCTTCGAAGAAACACTGAATCCCTTCAACTTCAACAAGAGCCGCGCTCTCTCGCTCTTCAACTCCGCCCAACGCTTTGTCATCAACTATTACTGGGAACTGCCGTTCGGCAGGCACCAGGGCTGGGTGGGCAAAGTTGTCGATGAGTGGGCGATCTCCGGTATAACCCAGTTCCAGAGCGGTTTTCCAATTCGTATGCAGACACAAGACGATACCGAACTGATCAGCAGCCTTTTCTTTTTCGGTACCGCCTCGCCGCAATTAACTGGGAAACTGCAGATTCTGGATCCCAAGACGAATGGTGCCTATTACCTCAACACCGGCCAATTCTCTGATCCGCCACTGGGGACTTTTTCTACGACGCCGCGTACCCTATGTTGCGGCCCGGGCGAAAACCAATGGGACGTAACCTTCTCGAAGCGTGTTGATCTGTCGGAAGCCCGTTATTTCCAGTTTCGGGCAGACATCTTCAATTTGTTCAACAAAACTCAGTTCTACAATCCGGATGGAAATTTCTCGGATACCACATTTGGGCAGGTATTGCAGGCTCGCGACCCGCGTGAAGTACAATTTGCTTTGAAGTTTTTCTTCTAGTTATTGTCTGACCCCCGGGCGGTTTCGGCCGTCCGAGCCTAATCTAATGGCCAATCGGCCTGAGCTTATTGGAGAATCACGATGTACCCCGCATTGCAAAAAGAGCTCGACACGTTCGAGCGCCGCACTCCGAAGTCTGCCGAAGCGCATAAGAAAAATCTGAAGCGTCTGCCGCTGGGCGTGGCTAGTAATTATCGTGCCTACGATCCGTATCCGATTTTTGTGTCGGAGGCTTCAGGGAGCAAGTTCCGCGATCTCGATGGCAATGAATATCTCGACCACAATTTGTGTTTTGGCGCGCTGATGGCAGGGCACTCGCATCCGGCGGTGGTCAAAGCGGTGGAAGCGCGCCTGCATAAGGGCACCATGTACGGCATGCCGCACAACATGGAATGGGAGCTGGCGGAGGAAGTCTGTACCCGCTTTCCGGTGGAGATGTGCCGCTTCGGCAACAGCGGGACGGAAGCGACCATGCATGCGATTCGACTGGCGCGCGCGGCTACGGGACGCGACAAGATCATCAAGTTTGAAGGCGGATACCACGGGCTGCATGATGCGGCGCTGGTCAGCGTGAAGCCGCATCCTCCGGCCGATGATTTCGGCGATATCAAGAATCCTAAACCGGTATCGGGCGGCGCGGGCGTGCCCAAGGCTAGCCTGGCGAATGTGCCGATTGCGACCTTCAACGATCTGGAGACCGTGGAGCGGCGGTTTCGCGAGAATCCAAATGAGATCGCCGCGGTGATTCTCGAGCCGATCATGATGAATGTTGGTCTCTGCATGCCGCAGAAGGGGTTTCTCGAAGGGCTGCGCGAGCTTTGCGACAAGAACGGAGCGCTGTTAATTTTCGACGAAGTGAAGACGGGCGCGAAGCTGTGCTGGGGCGGAGCTTCAGAGTATTTCAGCGTGACGCCGGATATGATCTGCTTGGCGAAGTCGATTGGTGGAGGATTTCCGCTGGCGGCTTTCGGTGCGCATAAGAAGGTGATGAACTTGATCGCTGATCACAAAGTATTCCACGGCGGCACTTATAACACGAATCCGATCTCGATGGCTGCGGGATTAGCGACTTTTCGCAACGTACTTACTCGTGCTAACTACGCGCATATCGACAAACTAAGTCACAAGCTAGTAGACGGTTACAGGAAGGTTGTCGCCGAAGTAGGCTTGCAAGGTTATATTGCGAGTGCCGGAGCGAATGGCGTGCTGATGTTATATCCAAAGGAAGTTCGCAACTATCGTGACTGGCTGGCGATCGATGTTGATCTGTGGCGCCATTACTGGTTTGGCATGGTGAATCGCGGAGTTATGTGCCAGCCCTACTGGTGGGATGAGCAGTGGACGATTTCTGTGCAGCATACCGAGGCGGACATCGACCAGCATCTGGCTGCTTTCGGCGACATCGCCGAGTCGCTGGCGGCGGCGCAGCACGAGCGGCTGGGAGCTTTGGCAACGCACTAGCGGGATCGGCTCATCTCACCATTGGGTGATCGGGCATCGAAAACCGATTATCCGATGCACAATGGTCTGATTTTTCGCAGCCTAGAGCATGTCTACAACCGACGACAAACACCCGCACCTGAAGCGCGTCCTGGGACGCTCTGACCTAGTGTTGCTGTTTGTCGTCGCGGTTTTCAATCTCAACGTGGTTCCCAGCATCGCAGCCAACGGAGGCGTAACCGTCTGGCTGTGGCTAATCTCGCTGCTCTTGTTTTTCTGGCCGCAGGGCATCGCCGTGATTGAGCTGGCACATCGCTACCCCGGCGAAGGCGGCGTTTACTTGTGGGCAAAGGAAGTTTTCGGTGACTTCCACGGTTTTCTTTCCGGATGGTGTTACTGGACAAATAACATGCTCTATGTGCCGACGGTGATGTTGTACTTTGTAGGCGTGTCCGTGTTCGCGATGGGACCGGGGCACGCGCAACTGGCGGACGATAAGACTTTCGCTATGATTGCTTCGGTGGCGCTGCTCGCGTTTCTCACGTGGCTGAATATTCTAGGTCTCGGCGTGGGAAAATGGCTAAACAACTTGGGCGCAGTCGGAACATTTGTCGCAGCCGCAGTATTGATTGGATTAGGCGTCACGATCTACGCGCGATTTGGAACGACGATTTCCGCCGCCGACTTCCGTGTTCCGGCAGATCCCAGATTCGTTCTGAATTCGTTTGGCGTGATCTGCTTCGGGCTGGTCGGACTGGAGCTCGCTTCGGTGATGGGAGACGAAATTCGCGATCCGCAAAAGACGCTGCCGGGAGCTGTGGTTTGGGGCGGTATCATTTCGGGCGCGCTCTATATTGGAGTCACGCTCACTCTTTTGTTGGCCATCAGCAAGAATGACATCAACGTGCTGCAAGGGATTGTGCAGGCGGTCAGCCATATGTCGGCGAGAGTGGGCATGGGATGGGTGATCACTCCCTTTGCCCTGATGCTCAGTCTTTCGATCGCGGGCATTGGGTCGGCGTGGATGGGGGGCTCGGCGCGCATTCCGTTTGTCGCCGGTCTCGATTCGTATATGCCGGCGTGGCTGGGCAAGATCCATCCGAAGTACGCGACGCCGCATGCGGCGCTGATTGTGCAGGGGGCCATCTCTCTGGTTCTGATCGTGGTCACGTTCACGGCTTCTGGCGGCGTCCAGGAGGCTTTTCAGAAAATGCTCTCCGCCGCTGTCGTGTTGCAGTTAATTCCGTTCCTCTATGTATTTGGCGCGCTGCTGAAATTTGCATTTCGAAATTCTTTGCAAGGCGGGCGCTATGGTAGAGGAACTTTATTATTTGCTGGAGGCGCGGGATTTCTAACCACCGCGCTGGGCATCATCCTGGCATTCTCGCCTGCCAAGCAAATCACTTCCTTGTGGAAGTATGAAGCCGGGATGTTTGGAATCACGTTAGGTTTTCTAGCTTTAGGCACTTTTTTCTTCTTCGGATATGGACGGCTTAAGCAGGCAGAAAAGGTTCACGTCGGGCCGGCCGCCTCTGGCCGTCCGGGCGGAGCGGAACTCGGCTAGATAGAGCAGGAGATTCTTATGCCAGGTGGAGTTACAACCGACGTCAAGACTTATTCGATGTTCATCAATGGCGAGTGGGTTGCGAGTAAGTCGGCCAAAATGTTTCCTGTGTATGATCCCTCGACGGAGGAAGTAATCGCTCAGGTTCCCGAAGCCAACGCGGACGATGTGAACTGCGCGGTTGCGGCTGCCAAGGCCGCATTTGAGGAAGGTCCTTGGGCGACGAGCACCGCACAGGAACGCGGCCGCGTTCTCTTCCGATTAGCTGAGAAGGTTCGCCAGAACCTGGCTATGCTCGCCGAACTCGAGTGCCGTAACTCGGGTAAGCCGATCGTGGAGGCGGAGTATGACATCAACGATGTCGCAACCTGTTTTGAGTATTACGGTGGGCTGGCCACGAAAGTTGTCGGCTATGTGAATCCGGTTCCTGACAATGCCATGAGCCTTTCGCTGAAAGAACCAATGGGCGTTGCGGGTCAAATTATTCCTTGGAATTATCCGCTGATGATGGCGGCGTGGAAACTGGCTCCCGCGCTGGCGGCAGGTTGCACGTGCGTGCTGAAGCCAGCGGAGCAGACGCCGCTCACCGCGCTTGAACTGGCGAAGTGGTTCGATGAAGTTGGTTTGCCGAAAGGCGTGGTCAACGTGATCACCGGCTTCGGCGAAAGTTGCGGATCGCCACTGGTTAAACATCCGGACGTGAATAAGATCGCTTTTACCGGGTCGGCGGCCGTGGGCAAGATCATTGTGAAAGAGGCAGCCGACACCGTGAAGCGCGTGACGCTCGAACTTGGGGGCAAGTCGCCGAACATCTTTTTTGCTGACGCCGACTTCGAAGCGGCCATCGACGGAGCACTCTTTGGCGTGTTCATCAATCAGGGAGAAGTCTGTTCGGCAGGCAGCCGCATCCTGGTGCAAAAGTCAATTTACAGCAAGTTTGTCGAAGCCATGAGCGAGAAGGCTAAAAAGATCAAGCTTGGGCCGCCGCTCGAGCGCGAAACCAAGATGGGGTCGCTCGTCTCCAAGGAGCAATATGAGCGCGTATGTGACTATCTGGAAATTGGCAAGAAAGAGGCCAAGTTAGCAGCGGGTGGGGGGCGTCCTGACAATCTGGCGAAGGGTTACTATGTGCAGCCGACGATCTTCTATAACGTCGATAACAATGCACGCATCGCCCGCGAGGAGATATTCGGCCCGGTAGCAGCTGTGATTCCGTTCGACGATGAAAAAGACGCGCTCAAGATCGCGAACGATACACCCTACGGCCTCGCTGCCGCTGTGTGGACACGAGATATCTTCAAGGCTATGCGTGCGGTGAAGGCATTGCGCGCGGGGATTGTTTGGGTCAACCATATGCAACCGACTTACGTTGAGGCGCCATGGGGTGGTTACAAGCAGTCAGGCTTTGGGCGCGAGTTAGGGCCGTGGGGTATCGAAGAGTATCTCGAGACCAAACAGGTATACATCAATCTGAATGAAGCTCCGATCGGCTGGTACTGAGAAACAGTTGCGGGTAAGGTAACAACCGAGACCGAGATCTAATTTATGCCGAGTATTCAATTGCGCACATCGATTCCCGGACCGCGCTCGCAGGCTCTGATGAAGCGGCGCGACGCCGCCGTAGTTAAAGGGGTGTTCCACGCCACGCCTATCTTCGTCAGCAGAGCGGAAGGGGCGGTCGTTGAAGATGTGGACGGCAACCGGCTGATTGATTTTGCCGGGGGAATTGGCTGCCTTAACACGGGGCATCGCGCGCCGGCGGTGGTGGACGCCATTCGAAGGCAGCTTGATCGTTTCCTGCATACCAGCTTCAACGTGCTGCCCTACGAGAGTTACATCGCCGTCTGCGAAAAGTTGAATGCGCTCGCTCCGGGCCCCGGCTCTAAGAAGACCATACTCGTTAACACCGGCGCTGAAGCGATCGAGAACGCGATTAAGATCGCACGGTGTTATACGAAACGATCCGCGATCATTACTTTCGAAGATGCGTTTCATGGGCGGACTTATATGGCGATGGCCGCAACCAGTAAGACGCATCCTTACAAGGCTGGCTTTGAACCGTTTCCGGCCGAGGTCTATCGCATTCCGTATGCTTATTGCTTTCGCTGTTCTTACTCGATGACTTATCCGGCTTGCGACGTGTATTGTGCGCGACATATAGAAGATACTTTCAAACGGATTGTTGCAGCGGAGTCGGTAGCAGCGGTAATGGTTGAACCCATCCTGGGGGAAGGCGGGTTTGTTACTCCGCCGGCGGAGTTCTATCCGACGCTTAGCGCGATTTGCCGCAGGTATGGCATTCTGCTGATCGCTGATGAGGTGCAGACTGGGTTCGCGCGCACGGGGGCGATGTTTGCCTCCGAGCAGCTGGGGCTGGAGCCCGATCTAGTTACGATGGCGAAATCGCTGACGGGCGGATTGCCTATGGGAGCAGTTACGGGACGAGCGGAGATTATGGATGCTCCGGCCGTCGGCCAGTTGGGCGGAACGTTTGCTGGAAATCCCGCGGCTTGCGAAGCGGCGCTGGCTGTTTTTGAGGTAATAGAAAAAGAGAATCTCTGTGCGCGCGCTAAGGTGCTGGGTGAACGTTTTCGAAGACGCGCGGCGAAGTGGCAAGCGCGGTGGGAACTCGTCGGAGATGTGCGGGGACTTGGCGCGATGCAAGCTCTGGAGTTGGTGCGCTCAAAATCCACACGCCAACCTGCCGACGCAGAAACCACGCAAGTATCACAATATTGCTACGAGCACGGCTTGGTGACGATTACAGCCGGATCGTACGGCAACGTGATTCGACTGCTGGTGCCGCTGGTGATTACTGACGGGCAAATGGATGAAGGAATGGACGTGCTTGAAGCGGCGTTGGCACAGGTTGCAGAGAAAAAAGGTGTGTTGACCGGGCAGTTCGCTTAGAGATGCGTCGCGGAACATCGAGAGTAGACTTTGGCAGGATCGCTGAAATCTTATGACTACATCAACTGAAGCTCCCAGCATGACCGGACAGGAGATCGTCGACCTTACTAAGAGGCATACGCTATTCGAGTGGTCGGCGCAATCCAAGGTCGATCCTATCCCGGTGGCGCGCGCGAAAGGCATTTACTTCTGGACGCCGGAAGGGAAGCGCTTCATCGATTTCAACAGCCAGTTGATGTCGGTGAACATTGGACACGGCGATGAGCGTGTCCTACGAGCGATGGCGGAGCAGGCGTCCATGCTGGTATATGCCAATCCGTTCATGGCTACGGAACCGCGAGCGCGGCTGGGAGCCAAGCTGGCGGAGATTGCGCCGGGGGATATCGATACATTCTTTTTTACGAATGGCGGAGCTGAAGCCAATGAGAATGCGATCAAGATCGCGCGCTTCTTTACCGGACGCCATAAGATCATCGCGCGTTATCGCTCGTATCATGGAGCCACGGCTGGGGCCATCAGTCTCACCGGTGATCCGCGGCGATGGGCGGTTGAGCCGGGTCTTCCGGGCGTGGTGCGGGTGCTTGATCCCTATCACGGTATTGAGCGCGGGTGGGAGTCATCCGAGACTTCTCTGGCCATGATCGAAGAAACCATCCAACTGGAAGGTCCGCACACGATTGCCGCTTTCATTCTGGAAACCGTCACTGGAACAAACGGACTGTTGGTGCCTCCGGATGGGTACCTGGTAGGCGTGCGAAAACTGTGCGATAAGTATGGAATCCTAATGATCGCTGACGAAGTTATGTCAGGCTTTGGCCGCACCGGCGAATGGTTCGCTGTCGATCATTGGAAGGTTGTTCCGGACTTACTCTGCATGGCTAAGGGACTTACTTCGAGTTATCTGCCGTTGGGTGCGGTTGGCATGCGACAACACATTGCCCGGCATTTCGACGACAAAGTGTTCTATGGAGGACTAACCTACAATAGCCATCCTATGGGATGCGCGGCGGCGCTGGCTACGATTCGCGTGTACGAGGAAGATAATCTTCTTGAGAACTCGCGCAAGATGGGCGCGATCATGAAGGCACTGGGCGCGGAGTTGCAGGCAAAACATCCGTCGGTGGGAGCGGTGCGGTCTATCGGGCTGTTTGGCATAGTCGAGTTGATCCGCGACCCCAAGACGCGGCAGCCGATGGCTCCTTTCAACGGAACGTCAGAGGAGATGATCGCGCTGGGTAAATTCTTCCGCGAGAATGGCCTCTATACTTTTGTTCGTTGGAATACTTTCTTCACCAACCCTCCTCTGTGCATTAACGAGCAGCAGTTGCGGGAGGCGTTTGGGATCATCGATCGCGGGCTGGAGATTACGGACAAAGCAGTGAAGTAGAAGCTATCCAGTTATCTCCGGACGAGTGACGGCCGGGAACTCTTCGCGAAGCTGATAACCACTCGTCTTAGTCTTCATCATAGAAGCGGCTAAGTTGAGAATCCTCGCGGCCGCTTGCTCTGTGCTTACCCCCCGCGCATGAATGTTCGAGATAAGATTGCGCTGGGCGTCAGTGTCCGTTGCTTTCGGCCGATATGCCATGTAAGCAGAGAGACTTTCAGCAGTTGCCAAGCCCGGACGTTCGCCGATTAGTAATACGACGACTTGTGGTGTGAGTAACTCGCCGATTTCGTTGAGAATGCCTACTCGGCAATGACGGACTGCGAATGTCTCGCCCACGGTCAAGCCTCGGGCTGATGCTCCGTCACTTAAGAACGGCAGTAGGCGCGGTAGCTGACTGGCGACGGCAGTTACCGACAGGCCATCACCGATCACGATTTGTAAATCGTTTCCTGCGGTGCAACGCTTGATTACTTCCGCGCGGGATACTTTATTCAGATGACGGCCAAGGTCGGGGCGCAATAGGTATTCGTCTTTGGTCGCCGCTTGCGAACTAACTTCAAACAGATTCCAGTTGCGGACGAAATCGTCGCCTAGACTGGTGACAAGGTCTAACTCCGCGCGCACGGCATCGCGGGCGGCGGCGTGGGCTTCGCGGAGTTCGAGTTGAGTGTTGGTTCGGTAGGCGGCTCCGCTACGACCGGCGAGCAGGCGCGCGGGAGTTTGGGTGCGCACTTTCTTTATGACCTCCGGGAGGTCGTATGGCTGGGGGAGTTTGTCATCTTCCGGAGGCAAGCAATTTATCCCTCTTAGGGTGAGCGAAAAGTGAGCGGAGCGAGCTAGTTATATGATCGGGCTGTCCAATACATGGGTCCTTCGCCGCGCTCAGGATGACAACACAAAAGCTATACAAGATTTCCGATGGAAAACTCCAAACCCTGCATCAATTGGCGCCTCGCGGACGCGTCGAGGGAAGCGGGTTCAGTGCCGCGATAGATTCCCATATTTTGTAGCCACGCGAGAAACTCTGGCGCGGGATGCAGATTGAAGAGACGCCTTGCGGCCATTGCGTCGTGATAGCTGGTCGATTGGTAGTTGAGCATTACGTCGTCGGAGCAGGGAACGCCCATGAAGTAGTTACAACCCGCCGCGCTTAGAAGTAACAGCAAGTTATCGGCCGAGTTCTGGTCGGCGGCGGCATGATTGGTGTAACAGACGTCGCATCCCATCGGCAGGCCGAGCAACTTACCCATGAAATGGTCTTCCAGTCCGGCACGGATGATTTGGCGTTCATCATACAAATACTCCGGGCCGATGAAGCCGACTACGCTGTTGACCAGAAAAGGATCGAAGGCTCGCGCCACTCCGTAGGCGCGCGCTTCGAGCGTGAGTTGATCGACTCCGCGGTGGGCTTCAGCGGAGAGGGCACTGCCCTGACCGGTTTCGAAGTACATGACTTGATCGCCGACCCAGCGGACATTTCGCCGGCGATGATGCTCTTGAACCTGTTCGCGTCCTTCGCGCAGCATATTCAGAGTTATTCCGAAGCTGCGGTTGGCCGCTTCGGTGCCGGCTACGGATTGGAAAAGAAGGTCGACGGGCGCGCCTCGATCTAACGTCGCCAGTTGAGTGGTGATATGCGCCAGGCAACAGGTCTGCGTGGGAATCTCGTAGGCGTCGACGAGGCGATTCAGGGCGGCTAGGATCGCACTGACTGTCTCGACGGAATCTGTGGCTGGATTCACTCCGATGACGGCGTCTCCGCAGCCGTAGAGCAAGCCTTCGAAAGCGGCGAGGAGAATTCCGCCGATGTCGTCGGCGGGATGGTTGGGTTGCGCGCGGATGCCGAGCACTCCACGCTCGCCCATGGTATTGCGGCAGCGGGTGACGTTGCGGATCTTAGCAGCCGCAAGGACGAGATCCTTGTTGCTCATCAGTTTGGTCACGGCGGCGGCGATTTCGGGGATGATCGCTTTTTGCAGGGAATGAAGTTGCGTTTCTGTGGTGCCGTCGTCGAGGAGGAAGTCGCGAAATTCGCCGACGGTCATGCTCGCGTAAGAGCGGAAGGCTTGGTGATCGAAGGTGTCGAGGATGAGGCGGGTGACATCGTCTTCGTCAGGGTCGATCAGGGGGCGGCGGACGATTTCGTCGAGCGTGAGATCGGCGAGTCTGCGTTTTGCCGCTACGCGTTCGCGCTCCGAGCGGGCGGCGATGCGGGCCAGCTGGTCGCCAGACTTCTCTTCATTAGCCTTGGCAAACAGGTCGCGGAGATCGGAGAAATCGAAGTGCTCGATCATGGTGCACACGGAGAAGCGACACCATGTTACCGAAAAAGCGGAGGTCGGCGCTTGTTGAGATTTGAGTTTGTGCGGTGAGGCGGAAGCGTTTGCTGAAAAACTCGCCGCGTGCGGCATTCGCCTCAGCGGCGAAAGCCGGAAATCAAAGGAGGTCCTTCTATCGCAGCGGTGCACCGCTGCGCCACCCAAAAGCAAGAATTGTTGGGAAAGTTTAGCGCCAGCTACGCTGCTGGCCATCGGCGGCGGAAACTACCAATGGTTCGTGGTGTGATTTGGCGGCGTGATCGTTGATGGCGGTAGCGGCTTGCGTGCGTAGGTTGCCGGCTTTGGCATCGAAATCCAGCGTGCTTACGCTGTGGGTGCAGCGCGTGCAGTTGAACTTCATGCCGCCTTTGATGCGCTCGATTCGATAGGCCTTCACTGACTGGATTGTATCCTTCCGTGCGTGGAAACCGAACGTAACGGTGCGAACGAAAGTAACGTTGGCGAACTTGTGGATTGACGTGGCGGCTGACGTTGCCGAGCTCCACTCGGCTGGGCCCTTCGGCTTTGCTCAGGGCAGGCTCCGAGGGCGTCCGCTCCTACGCGAGCTTGGCGGTTGACGGCGGGTGTTGCCACGCAGGCGTTACTTTGCCAAGCGGTTGTATTTTTTCAGCACTTCGCGCAGACGATCGTGCGGTAGCGCGTAGACCGTGTAGTCGTTGATGCCGGTCATGGTTTCGGCGGCGACCATGGCATTGACTACGGCTTCTTCCGTGGCCTGAACCGTGGCTAAGAAAATGGGATTGATTTTTTGGTTGGGCAGCATTTTCAGGTCGCGCACTCCTGTGGCATCGGCTGCTCCGGGATTGGCGGTCGAGAAGGCGATGAAAATGTCGCCGGAG
This sequence comes from Terriglobales bacterium, assembly GCA_036513715.1. Taxonomy (GTDB): domain Bacteria; phylum Acidobacteriota; class Terriglobia; order Terriglobales; family Acidobacteriaceae; genus Acidiflorens. The sequence goes on along the minus strand of DATBYM010000073.1, from coordinate 38,992 downwards.
CCGTCGCCAGAAAAGCTGCCATCGCGGCCAAGGCCGAGGGCGGCACGGCGGGCGAGGCGCTTGAGTTGTGTCGGAATGAGCGGAGCGTCTGTCGCGATCACGATGATGATCGATCCGATGTCTTCGTTGCGAACCGTGTGATCGGGGATTTCTTGACCCACGGGAACACCGGCGATGCGGAGCTGGCTGCGCCATCCGTAATTGCATTGGACGAGAACTCCGATCGTGTATCCTCCGAGGCGAGTGGGGAGGACGCGCGACGAGGTGCCGATGCCGCCTTTGAACTCATTGCAGATCATGCCGGTGCCGCCGCCTACGTTGCCTTCTTCGACGGGGCCGCCGCGGGCGGTGTCGAGAGCGTGGAAGGCGTGCTCGGGCTTCACGTGAAAGCCGTTCATGTCGTTCAGGTCGTCATCGGCGGTTTCGGCGACGACGGGCAGGGACCAGGAATAGCCTTCGCTGTCGGGCGGCGCTTTCTTGATGCGCCACGCAATAACCGCATCACGAACAACGCCGACGCTGTGCGTGTTGGTAATCATGACCGGGCCTTCGAGAAAGCCGGAGTCTTCGAGCCAGGTTGTGCCGGTCATTTCTCCGTTGCCGTTGAGCGTGAACCAGGCGCCGAATACGGGATCGAGGGAATCTTTGCCGCGGGGAAGAACGGCGGTGACGCCGGTGCGAACGGGGCCTTCTCCGACTTTGAGTTTGCCGCTACCGGAGATGAGCGTGGTGTGGCCGACCTCGACTCCTTTGACGTCAGTGATGGCGTTGTACGGGCCGGGGATGCCGTCGAAGGGGACGCCCAGGTCGCGGGCTCGGGGCTTGGTCTGAGCGAGGGCTAGATTGGCAGCGGAGAGAACGATGGCGATGAACGGAAGGATTCTAGATTGCATCATAGGTGGGGCTCGGTCGTTAAGATTGAGGTCCGGCGGCACAGTATAAAGCATGAAAGCGTTGGTTTAGAATTCTGCTAGGAAAAGCGGCTTGTTGCTGCAATTTGCGAAATCATTAACCACAGAGGTCACCCTTCGTCTGGGCTCAGGGCAGGCTCCGGTACACGAAGGGAATGAAAAAGGCTAGGAGATGACATGGAGAACTGGAAGCGGGCGGTGATTGCGGGATCGGTGGGAACGGCGGCGATGTTGGCGTTGAGAGGGAGACGTCCAGCGGCGATACTAGTCGGGAGCGTGGGGTTGGCGGTGCTGGCGTCGGAGTATCCGGATCAGTTTGTGAGAATTCGAGAAGAGTTGCCGTCGTATGTGCGGCAGGGAACGCGGTTTCTGGATCTGGCGATGAAGATCGGGAGCAAGATTGAGGAATTGATGGAACGGCGCGCGGCGCGGGCGTTTGAAGAGTTGGGAGAATATTAGGACGGGGCAAAGCCCCGTTACCACACGGTTAGTCGATTCCTAGTTGCTTGCGGGCGTCGGGGCTTAGGCGCTCGGGAGTCCATGCTGGTTCCCAGATTACGTTGACGTTGGCGTTGCGGACTCCGGGGAGTTGTTCTACGCGGGATTTGACTTGGGCACTGATGTTGACGTGTTCGGGGCAGCCTTGGGCGGTGAGGGTCATGTCGACGGTGACGTCCTGTTGGCCTTCGGGTACTTCGTCGAAACGGATGTCGTAGATCAGGCCGAGGTCGACGATGTTGACGGGGATTTCGGGATCGTAACACTGCTTGAGTGCGTTGAGAACGTCGTCCTGGGCGATGGGCATAAATTCCTCTTCGTTGGCTGAATGGTGCTTGTTGTTAGTTTATCTGATTGCTCTTGCGAAAGCTTGATCGGTAAGGGCACGAAGTTTACATCTAAGGGAAGACTCACTAAGGAAATTCTTAGGACTCGAAGATCATGGCGTCTGATTCGGATTTTCAGAAGAAACTACAGATCTTTATGGTTGCGGCTATCCTGCTGGCGGGCGGCCGCGCGGCTTATGTTGTGTACGAGCGGCACGAGGCCATGAAGGAAGATGCGAAGCCTAAGGAGGAAGGCTTGCTGAAGGCTGACTATTACGTTACCCCGAAGAAGCTGCGTCCTTATGATCTGCGGTCGGCGCATCAGTTGACCGAGCAGCCAGTGTGGGTGAAGGTTGGCTATCAGCTTACTTACTATCCGTATGATCGCGAGCGCCGCAAGACGGATTTCGCGCACGAGGCGGGGACGCTGCTGCCTTTGCAGAAGCTGGCGATTCAGGATGTGGTGAGAGATGCTTCTCCGAAGGCGCCCGGGATGAAGCAGGTGATGGCGGTGTTTTCTCTGGACGGCAAGGGATATGCGGTTCCGATTGGAGCGGAACAGGGCGGCGATTTTAGGATTCGGTCGGATGACATGTTTTTCATTGAAGATCCGCACCAGCTTTACAAGCACTGGCCGGCGGATGTTTGGCAGAAAATTGACGCGCATGAAGTGCAGGCGGGGATGAGCGAGTTGCAGACCACCTTCGCGATTGGGATGGGAATTCCGACGGGGTCGGGCGATTACGGCTCGCGCACTTTGCAGTATCCGGATGGCGGGAAGCCCGTGACGATTGCGTTTGAGAATGACAAGGCGGTGGAGATTAAGGCGGGATCGTAGGCTACAATTCCGGTCATGAAACGACCGCTGGGCTTGATTGCTGCCTGTCTTCTATTTCTACTTTTTCCTTTCAGTTTTGTCCCACCTAGTTTCGCAGGAAGTGCCGCTGTCAGCTCTCCGCTGCCCCGCACTTTGCGCGTCGATTACTACCACACTGGAAACTCGCGTGAGGAATGGTTCAGCATGGATCGGGTGGTGCTGGAGCCGCTGGAGTGGCCGGGAAATCTGAGCAAGTCGATCGACGAAAGTGAGTTGGGAAACTATTTGTTTGAAGTGCGCGAACAAGCGAGTGGCAACTTGCTGTACTCGCGCGGATTCGATTCCGTGTTTGGAGAGTGGAAAACTACGGAGGAGGCGCTCCATGGGAATCGGACATTTTCGGAGTCACTGCGCTTTCCGAATCCCGAGGCGCCGGTTGAGGTGTTGCTGAAAGAACGCGTTGAGAGCAGCCTTCACGAAGGTCGGAAGCAAGTTTGGAGAGATGTTTGGAAGACGGTGGTCGATCCCAAGGACAAGTTTATCGACAGATCACGTCCGCCATCGCCCGGAGCGTTATTGGAGTTGCAGAAGATGGGCGATTCGGCGAACAAGGTGGACTTACTGGTGTTGGGCGATGGATACACGGCGGCGGAACGGGGGAAGTTCGAGCAAGATGCGCGACGATTTACGGATGCGCTGTTTACGGCATCGCCGTTTCGCGAGCACAAAAAAGACTTCAACGTGTGGGGGTTGTGTCCGGCGGCGGAGGAGTCGGGGGTGTCGCGGCCTTCGACCGGAATTTACCGGCGGTCGCCGGTGGGCGCTACGTACGACACGTTCGGGACCGAGCGCTATGTGCTGACCACGGAGAACCGCGCGCTGCGCGATATGGCGTCATTTGCGCCGTACGAATTCATTGAAATTTTGGTGAACGGGCAGACCTTCGGCGGCGGCGGAATCTTCAATCAGTATGCGACGGTGGCGATTGACAATTTGTCGGCGGGATATGTGGGCGTCCACGAATTCGGGCATCAATTCGCCGGACTAGCGGACGAATATTACACGTCCGACGTTGCCTATCTCTCGCCGGAGAACAAGACCGAGCCATGGGAGCCGAATGTGACGGCATTGCTTGATCCGGTCAATCTGAAGTGGAAAGATTTGGTCACGCCGGGAACGCCCGTTCCGACGCCTTGGGACAAAGACGAATTTGATCGCTTTCAGCGGGAGATCCAGCGTCAGCGGAAAGAGTTGCGAGCGGCGGGGAGGCCGGAGGCGGAGATGGATGAACTTTTCCGTAAAGTGCGCGAGAAAGAAGATGCCATGTTCGGTGCGGAAAAGTACGCCGGGAAAGTGGGAGCCTTTGAGGGCGCGAATTACCAGGCGAAGGGGTACTACCGCCCGGAACTGGATTGCATCATGTTCACCCGCTATAACAAATTTTGCGCCGTGTGCCGGCGGGCAATCGAGCGCGTGATCGCGATGTATGCGTAGTTTCACCGCTGAGACGCCGAGGGCGGCGCGGAGAACATTAGGAATTGCTCAGGCGAGCGCGAACGAACTCTACGACTTCTTGCGGGACGTAGGTTGGCGGATGGATCGAGAAGCTTGGAACGTTGATTACTGGTTTCAGCGACACTCGCTGCCAAGTTGGAGTCGTTGAATTGTTGGCGGAGTGCAGCAGGACGGCGTCGGCGCGGTCCAGGAAAGTTTGCGCTGAAGTTTTGAAGTCGGCGGTCTGCGGATCTAGAACGGTAAGATAGAGATCGGGTTTCAGGAAGCGAAGGATGCTGTTCGATTCGATGATGACGTTTTGCGCGGCTTCGAGAATTTTGCGCACGCGGGGCATGGCTTCGGCCAGGCGGCCTTGCTCGGTGCGGACCCACCAGGAGTGATCGGCTCCGGCGACGAGGAAGCGCGACGTGTCGGAGTCTCCGCTACGATCTTTTTCTTCTGACACCGCCCAGGAATGATCGGCGGTGGCGCAATCGCAGGCCTCGCCATTCGCGGAGCAGACGCCGTGTCCGTATTGCGTGATTTTTAGGGCGGTCCAGTGGAAGGCGGGCAGGGCGGTGATCAGGCCGGCAACTACGCTGGTCTTACCGACGCTGCGGGTGTGTCCGCCGATGACGATTGTTGGCATGGAAAAGACAGCTGTTAGCTAAAGCCAAACGTTTTCGTTAGCGTTCCTTCCTTGCTGCGCGCGACAGGAATGCCAGTTCTTTAAGATACTCCCTGATGGGGCGCGCTGGCGTGCCCCAGAAAACTACGCCTTTGCCGCGAATTACTTTTTTGGTGGGGATGCCGCTTTGTGCTCCTAGGATTGCTCCGGCTTCGATGCGGACGTGATCGGCTATGCCTACCTGGCCTCCGATGATTACGTTGTCTTCGACTATGGCGCTACCGGAGAGCCCGGTTTGAGCGGCGATTACGACATCTTCGCCGATTTGGACATTGTGGCCGATGTGCACTAAGTTATCGATTTTTGTGCCGCGGCGGATGCGGGTCTCGTCTAGAGCTCCGCGGTCGACGGTGGAGTTGGCTCCGATTTCCACGTCGTCTTCGATTACCAGGCGGCCGATTTGGGGGAATTGTTCGTAGCGTCCGTTGTCGGGATCGCGCACGTAGCCGAAGCCTTCGCTGCCTAGCACCGCGCCCGCCTGGACGACGACACGGTCGCCCAGCGTTGTGCAGGGGTAGATAGTGACGTTGGCGTCGATGCGGCAGTGGGTGCCGATGGTTGCGTAGTCGCCGACTACGGAACCGGCGCCGATGGTCGTTTCGTGTCCGATACTGACGTGCTCACCGAGAATTGCGCGCGGACCTATGGCTACGTTCGTGCCCATCCTTGCGGATGCGGAAACGATGGCCTCAGGATGGATTGCACGATTGTTGTCGGAATCGCGCAGCAGCTGTGCGGCTCGGGCGAAGGTTAGGCGAGGCTGGGTGGAGATTAGAATGGGCTTCCGCGCTGCGTCGAGGGCGGCTGCGAATTGTCCGGCGATCACGGCGGCGGCGGATGATTTTAGCCCGGCGTCTAGATGCTTCGTGTCTTCTACGAAGACTAGACTCTCGCCGGTTGCCGATTGCAGGCTTGAGACGCTGCTGACAGTGACGGAACCTTCTCCGAGGAGACGGCAGCCGAGTTTTTCGGCTAGATCGCGCAGGGTTTGTTTCATGGGTGTCTATTGTCGCTTTCCTGTCCGGTATGCACAACGTCCGAGAAGCGGGCGAGGGCGCCCGCTCCACACAACCACAGCCACACAAACTAATACAGAGGCGGTTCGCCTGGTGGGCGGGTTTTCCAGCGGCGATGGACCCAGAGCCACTGGTCGGGATATTGGCGGATGATTTCTTCTATCGCTTTCGTGAATTTCGCGGTGTTGGCTACTATGTCGGCCTCGTTGTCGGCGGTGCGAATTAATTCTACGGCGGGCTCGAAGCGCAGAATGTATTTTCGCCGCTTCGCATCCCATACCGTGAAGCCGGGGACTACGGCGGCGTCGGTGCGGAGGGCTATGCGGGCGAGGCCGCTGGCGGTGCAGGCGGGGACGCCGAAGAAATCCACGAATACGCCTTGCGGCGGGGTCATATTCGTATCCATGAGAATGCCTACAGTTTCTCCGGCGCGCATGGCGCCGAGTAGGCCGCGGACGAAATCATCTTTATCGACGGTGCGGTTGCCGTGCATGGTGCGGTAGCTTTGGAGAAGCCGGTCGATGTGGGCATTGTCGAGCGAGCGCATGACAATCGACAGCGGATGTCCGTTGAGCGAGTGAGCGAAGGCGGAGAGTTCCCAGGCTCCAATGTGCCCGGTGAGGAAGAGGACGCCTTGGCCGCGGGCGTAGGCGCGGTCAAAATTTTCGAATCCGTCGTAGACGATGGTGCGGGAGACATTTTCGGGGGTGTAGCGCGGAAAGAGGCAGACTTCGGCGAGTTGGCGTCCGAGCGAGATGAATTCGCCGCGCAGCAGGCGGCGGCGTTCGGAGTCGGGCATTTCGGGGAAGGCTAGAGCTAGGTTGCGCAGGCCGACGCGGCGCAGTCGACCGTGAAGCGCGTAGACGGCTAAGCCGAGCGTGATTCCGATGGCACGCGCCACGGGACGGGGCAGCAGGCCGATGCCCTTGATAAAGGGCCAGACTAGCGCGTACTCGAGGCGTTCTCGCAAGGCGGTCGTCAGTTCTCAGTTGTCAGTAAAAAAATCCTCGCCCTCTTACCGAGTACTGAGAACCGGGAACTGAGAACTTTACTACTTTGCGGCTTCCTGGGCCCATTTGGCTAGGCTGCTCAGGAACGGGTAGGCATCTTTGGGAGCATCGATTTCTCCCTTAAGAGATGTTTTGAAGGGGACCATGCGGCCGTAGAAATCGCGGGTGCTGTCTTTGTCCTGCTTGATGACGGCGCCGGAGAGTTCGAGGCCGGCAAACAGGCCGCGGGAGCGCGAGTAGGTGAGCACCTCGGCGCGCATCTTCCAATCGGTGTCGGCAGAGGCGTGGCGTCCAACGGGGCCGGCGGCGGCGCTGGCGTCTCCACCGAGCTTGAACTGGCTGGAGAGCAGGTCATCCATACCGTGCTTGTTCATGATGAGCATGACGACGTCGGTAGCCTGGCCGCCGATCTGCAATCCGAAACTGCCGCCGCCGATCATGAAGAAAGCGGGCGCGCTCCAGCCCTTGGGAGTGCGGCAACTGGCGACGCCTTTGCCGTAGCGGCCGCCGAAGACGAAGCCACCGTTGAGCAGGGAGGGGACTACGGCCACGCATTCGGCGGAGCCCAGGACTTCTTGAGGGATGCCTTTATCCGGAGCGCCCTGGATTTCGTCGAGCACCGTGCCGGCGGCCTGGATGCGGCCGGCAGCCTTGGTGTCGGCCGTGTCATCGGCGGATAGGATCGGGGCCACGAAACACAGGAGTAGCAGCAAAACGAGGGACTTTTGCATCATGCCTCACTTGGGAGATAGGAGTATGGATTCTGTTGTCTATGATTCTATTCGATGCGGGGGGTGGGACGGGGGATAGCCGGGAGTGGCAAGGGTGAGTCAGGTGGCGGCCGGTTTATCGCGGTCCCAGAGAGAAGCTTGAACCACGGGGAGCATGGAGGAGCACAGGGGAAATCTAAATGCGAGCGTTGTTTGGGCGGATCAGGCGGTTCGGAGTGTGCGGGCAAAAAAATGCGGGGCTGAAATCGGCGACCCTAATCTCCGTCTCCAACCCCGTCTCCCAGGTTCTGTGGTAGGTGAGGCGAGTATGGGGCAGGTGGGAAAAAGGGACAAGATTACGAGGGTCACTGCACTTTGGTAACCGGGGGACTAGCCGATCAACTTCCGGCTTGCAGTCATCAAGTGTCCATTGGAAGCGGTCGATCGAGGTCTCTACCCGATGAAGCGCAGCGGCAAGGGAGCCCGGACAGCGCCATCAGATTCTGCCCCGGGCCGGCGTTGTTCCGGGAATTGTGTTTCGATCACCCATGTTCCCTTTCTCGGCCGCCGAATGGAGGAGGATGGTCTGTCCGACCGCCAGTCGACCGATGCGAGTGACCGCGCCGTAAATTCCCGCGAAGTTCTGGTTCGCACGAACGACCGCCTTCAGCATTTCTGGCGTCGGAGTCGCCGTGTCGGGATCAAGGTTCACCATCGAGCAGCGTTCGTCGCGCGTCGTGACGGCGATGGCTGGCGCATCGTCCCCCTCGCCGAATGACAGCACGCCGCCCACCCAGTCGTCCTCCTGAAAGGGAACGGGTCGAAGTAAACGAACCACAACATTCGGGCGAAATCGTCGCACGTCCGCGCTCAGCCCTGCGAGTCGTGAGATCTCACGCACTGTATCGGAGGCGATCACCGAGATGCTGGCGTCATCGAAGATGCCATGCTTCATCTGCATCATCTCCACCGGGGCCCCGTACCGTCGTCCCACCTCCGCGGCCAACTCCTCCCCGAAGACAGACATCTCTTCGCCGTCAGGCGTGCGAATATGTGTGGGAAGCTGAAGGTCAGTTTGGGAGCTTCCTTCACGGCGCGGCGGAGCAAACCGGAGCAGGTCGGGAAGCTTGCTTGCCGTTAGCCACGGGAACCCGCTGCGGTCATTAAGCCGCCGGAATGCCAGGCGTCTATCACCATCGAGGCCGTGCCATCCCAGATTGGCGGCCTCGAGTCGTTCGCCGGCCATGGACTTAACGGGATGCCGGAAGATCTCCGCCACATGGCCGATTTCTGTGAGCATGCTCGAGCCGAGTCCGCCCAACAGCGTATCACCGAAACAAATGGGGTGACGGCAGGGCAGGATCGATGCACCGCCTGAAGAGCGAGAGCGGATTTTCTTGCAGCCGGTTGGAACTACTTCGCCGTCACCAGCGAGTGCGTGATTGCATGCACGGAGAGCGCGATGCGGTTCTGCACTCCGACTTTGCGCATCAACTTGGCAACGTGCGCTTTCACCGTGCGTTCTTCTATGCCAAGGGCAGAGCCGATTTCTTTGTTCGAGCGGCCGGCTACCAGCATCTCAAGAACTTCTTTTTCGCGATCGGTGAAGGTAATTCGGCCGGCGGGGAAGATGCGGCCGGGAGAGGCGCTTACTCGTTCGATGAAGGTGGAGAGAACGCGGCGCGGAGCCCAGACGGAACCTTGATTCACGATGCGGAGAGCTTGAATGAATTCGGCTGGCGAGGCGGCTTCGTCGACGTAGCCTTTGGCGCCGGCGGCAATGGCTTTGAGTACGCTTTCATCGTCCATGCCGGAGCCGGTTACGATGATGCGCAGGTCGGGACGCACGGCCTTCATGCTGGCCATGATGTCGTAGAGGTTCTGGCCGCCGCGATTGCCAAGGAGAACGAGATCGATGTTGGGCAACTGGCTAAGATCGGCCAACGAGGCGGAGACCAGTTCGAGATCAGGTTCGGTATCAAAGAGGGCCCGGAATCCCACAAAGCGAAGTGGATCGCTCTCCACTACGGCGACACGTATCAGCGGCTTTCTGGCGACGGCAGCTTTCATCAAGGTTTCCCTGTTAGGATTGCATCCTGTTCAAGATTGCCTGAAGCGGCGCGGAATTGAAATGATTGCTAAGCCAGACAAATTACGGGGGTAACCCCCAAAGTTTGGCTTCATTTGGCTTCAGAGGAGGGTTTGGCCGTGAGCGGAATGCGGATGCAGCGATATTGGGCGGGGATTCTGGCAGTGGGCATGATGGGAGCCGGGCTGGCTAAGGCGGAGGCTCAGAGCTCAGCGCCGCCAACAGAGCAGCCGTCGGCGGCGGCCGCGTCCACATATCAACCGAAGTTTCCCGGCGATCCGGCGCGCTCGGATTCAGAGGCGCAGGCGCTCGGCTACATGCGGGTGGTGCTGCGGGCGCAAAATATCTATAAGAAGCGGCATGGTAAGTACGCGCCTTCGCTGGAGGCTTTAGCGGGGACGGGGTCGTTCACGAAGAGGATGGCGCACACGACGGACCGGGGGGATTATACGGCCAGTTTTCTGTCGCGCCACGAAGCTCCAGATCGCGAACAGTTTGTGTTGACTATGACGCCCAAGCACATGGACAGTGAGCACCGATCTTTCTATGCGGAAGAGGACGGGGTGATTCATGCGGATGATCAGAAGCCCGCAGATATGAGTTCGCCGAAGATCAGGTGAGCGGACTCAAGGCGGGAAAATCTAAGACTGGAAAATCTAGGGCTGGAAAAACCAGAAGCAGGAACATCTACGGCGGGAAAATCCAGAGCCGGAAAATCCGAAGCGGAAAGCAAAATCGTTGTGTTTCCGCAAACTCCAAGCATCGTTGACTGTGAACCGCGCAATCCGGTTAGCCTTTCGTGCGCTTCCCAGAACCCGCGTTATTTGGGAGAAGTAGCTTCTGGATTGGAACTCGCTTCGTCGCCATGCTTAACCTCTCCGTCGTTACGCGAGGGCTCGGACTGAACGGTGTGAACCTGGTCGGCGATGCGGCGGGCGGGCATGGGGCCGGCGTCGGCATTGCGCCGCAGGTCCCTAACAATGTCTTCATGGCCGGCTGCGCTATAGTCGTTTTCGAGGCGCGTCAGGGCCTCGGCGAGAATGTCGTGGTGGTGGAGGTTTTCGAGGCCCGGCTCGCGCGTGATATTCAGCCAAAGGCGGTGCAGCAGAACGACGTCCTCATTCTTCATGGTGGGTGTGTGCGGGCCGATGCGGAAGGTATCGACTTTGCCGTTGGGGTGAACGATCTGCAGTAGAAACTGCTGTTTGGGCTCAGGTATGGCTTCCCAGGCGGTGCCGAGGTTGAAGGCCTGCTCGGCGGTAGTCATTTTGCTGGAAACGCCAGCGACCACAGAGGAAGAGTCGAGATTGTGCGCCGTCTGGGAAATTGCCGACCAGGCGTCGCGCGCCGGTACCACGAGTAGTGAGATTTTCTTGCCGAAACCTTCGGCAATCGAGACAGCGCGCGTGAACAGAGTCTGCTCATAGTCGTCGAAAATCTGCTCGGTGGAAAGGCCGTAAGCGGCACTCCCGAACTGGCTGATGCGAGCGCTCATTACGACAACTTCCTGTTCTTTGGTATCGGTGTGCTCAAGCGCCCAGCGCAGGTGATTCATGGTGTTGTAATCGCGAATCGGCACGAGGACGCTACCGGCGCGGATACCGAGCAAGTCGCGTCCGACGGTGTCGCTCTGCAGCAATTGAAAATGATCCTTCATTTGCTGCTTGGCGAGCGCGAATTTTTTCCGGTTGGTGTGCTCTGAAACGGTAAAGATCACGAAGAAGACAACCGAGAAGGAGACTCCGGCGACGGTAGCAACGGACTTGGTGGCCAGATTCACCAGCGCGGTCGCGAGTAGAACGAGAAAGACGGAAAGCAATCCGATGGGGATCTCGGTTCCGGCGATGGTGACATTCGGCGGAACCTTCCAGCCGCGGACTCCCTTGTATTTGAAACGGAGAACCAGCATGGAAAGACTATTGAACGTGAAACTCCAGATCACCCCGAAGGCATAGGCTTCGCCGAGCACATAGACATCGCCGCGGCTGGCCAGAATGGTCAGGATCTGCAGCAGAACTACGAGATTGATAATGCGGGAGCTCGTCCCATACTTGCGGTGCGGAAGGCGAAACCAATCGGCGAGGACGCCGTCTTCGGAGACGCGATTGAGGACGCCGTTGGAGCCGATGATGGCGGTATTCACGGCGCCGGAGAGAATCAGGAAGCCGACCACGACGACAAATGCGCGAAAGACCAGGCGCAGCAGCAGCGGACCCCACATATACATGGCGAGGCCCGAGATGAGATTGTCTTTGTAAACCGGAACCCGGACCGCATCCGGAATCAGCATGACCGATAACAACGCGGAGAGGCCGGTAAAAACGAAGCTATATATCGCGATGACGACGGCGGCGCGTTTCAGATTTTTTAGCTTGGGATGAGCCAGTTCGCGATTGACTTGAGCGAGTGATTCTTCGCCGCTCATGGCCAGCACGGAGTGGCCGAAGGCGATCAGGATGCCCAGCAGTCCGAACATCTTGGCCAGACTCTGTTCGGGAAAGCTGTGGCGAAGAAAACCGAGCGACTCTCTCGAAAAATGAAGGTTCGCTGGAGTGGGCAGAGGGACTGGGTGGTATCCCGATTTGAATAAGGTGAGCGCCGACCAGCCTAGCAGCATGACCACCATGACCGTGGTGACCTGCATAACACGAAGAGCCTTTTCGCTGGACTCTTGGATCCCCTTGGTGTTTTCCCACCAGTAGTAGATGGTGACGGCGAGCGCAAAGACTACCGAAGTCAGATTGACGTTGAGATGAGGCGTGCCGTTGTAGAGATTGTGGACGGCACGGGGAATCCAGCCATGTGTGTCGGCTGTGACAAAAGTCTCATTGAGCAGGCCGACGATGTACTGGCCCGCCGATACGCCGGAGATGGGGCCGGTGAGTATGTAATCGAACATCAGGGCGGACACGCTCAACTTGGCCAGGGTGCCGCCGAGCGCTTCTTTGACAACCTTGTACACGCCGCCGCGGACAAACATGGAGCAGCTTTCCACGTAGACGGCGCGCACGGCGAAGGAAAAGAGCATGACCGCGACGATGAACCAGGGCGCGGACTTTCCCACGGCTTGTTCGGCGATTCCGCAGGCGTAAAAGGCGGAGGAAGCGAGATCGTTCAACACGATGGCGGCAGCGCGCCAGTAGGAGATGAAGGTGAGCATCACCGAGGTGGCGACGACGATGCGAACCCGATTCCACGGAGATGTCGGTGGGAACGAGGACATACGACTAGGAGTGGTTCTGTTCCTCCCGGCCAAGCAGCATCTTCAGGTCTTCAATGCCGGTAAGCACGATGACGACAGCGGAACCAATCGCCCCGATGACGAACATGCCTTCGAGAATCCGCACCAGCACGGTGACAATCAGCAGACCCATAAGTTGACTATGGTATTTGAAACCGGGCTGGTTGACCAATTGTTGACAATGGCGGAAGCAAGGGCTAGGCGGAGGAGGCGACGCTGTCCTCGTCTGCGAAACCCACTTTGCTATGCTGGCTTGTGCGACGAATCTCTTCCAGCGCCTGGCTTTTGGTCATACTGTCGGCAGCCCTGCAGGTCGCGATTTTTCCGCTGCCGAGTCTCTACTGGTTTTCATGGATTGCGGTGACGCCGCTGCTCGTCGCGATCCTGCGCGCGCGCCGGCCCGAGCCTGAGACCCTGCAATTGCAACTCGATGGTCAGGAGCATTTGCTGCCCGCTTCGCCGCTGCAGGGATTTATTCTCGGATATCTTTGCGGCATTCTCTGGTTTGCGGGCACTTGCTATTGGATCTTCGACACCATGCATCGCTATGGCGAAATGCCGATTCCGGCGGCCGCGCTGGCGTTGCTTTTGTTCTGCATGTATGTCGGGCTTTATCACGGAATGTTCGGCTTGTTGCTGGCCTTGGTCGCCGGATCGAAAGGCGGCGCGGCGGAGAGTGGTTCACCGGTCGCGTCGATTCGGCGCGCCCTCGCGGCCGCTCCGTTTCTTTGGGTCGCGGTGGAACTCGCGCGCACGCGGATCACGGCGTTTCCGTGGGAGCTTCTGGGATATTCGCAGACGGCTAACTTTTCTTTAACGCGAATTGCTACGGTCGTCGGCGTCTACGGTCTCTCGCTTGAGATCATGCTCGTCAACAGCGTCTTTGCATCTGCCTTTTTGGTGGGGAAAGAACAGCGCAAACGGTTACTGGTGGCGGCTTTCGTTGCGGCGGTGATTTTGCAGGCGGGACAGTTGCTGACCCCGGATGCGCTCCCGACCGATCGCAGCGCGCTGCTGGTGCAGCCGAATATTCCAATTCTCCAAGGAGCCGCGTGGACGAGAGACTATTTTCAGAACACGCTGCGTGACTTAACCGCGCTGAGTTTGCATCCGCCAGGAGAGATGAAAGACTCCCGACGGCACGATTTGATTGTGTGGCCGGAGTCGCCGTCGCCTTTCTATACGAATGATCCGCTGTTTCGAGATGCGGTGAGTGCACTCGCTCGGCAGTCGGGAGATTGGGTGGTCGCTGGGTCGATTGGAATTACTCCGGCAATGCACAGCGGCGGAGGGAATTCGCAGATTTTCAACTCGGCTGCGCTGGTCAGTCCGCAGGGCGAATGGGTGGGGCGGTATGACAAAGTGCATCTGGTGCCCTTCGGCGAATATTTGCCGTTTCCCAGTTTGTTCGCGTTTGCCGGAGGACTGACGAAAGAGGTCGGCGAGTTTCAGCGCGGAGTTTCTCATGCGCCGCTGGATGCGGGCGGTGAGCGGCTGGCCCTATTTATCTGCTATGAATCGATTTTTCCCGATGAAGTGCGGCAGGGGCCGTTGCAAGGCGCGCAAGTGCTGGTGAATATCTCGAATGATGGGTGGTACGGCGACAGCGGCGCGTGGAAACAGCATCTGCAACAGACGGAAATGCGGGCCATCGAAAACGACCGCTGGCTGCTGGCGGCGACAAATACGGGGATGACGGCGTCAATCGATCCTTATGGAAGAATTGTGGCGGCGACTCCGCGCAAGGTGCGCACCGCGCTGGCGGCACCTTATTCGCTGAGGTTGGGGACCACGTTTTACACGCGCCATGGCGATTGGTTCGCATTTCTGTGTGCGATAATTTCAGTGGGCGCTTTGGTGATCAGTCGATGGTCGCCGGTCGTTGGTCGTTAGCTGGAACACGCTGACGACCAGCCGCGAACGACGAACGACTACCGACCAACCACAGCGGGCGGATAAAAAGCTATGCTAGACGAACTCGAACAGCAATACACTTCCCTGAAGACCAAGGTTCACGACCTGCGGGAGTATCTTTGACGCGGGTAAACTGCGCCAGCAGTTTGTGGAAATAGAAAAGCAGGCATCGGACCCGAATCTGTGGTCGAATCCGGAAAAATCTCAGCAAGTGATGCGCGAGCGGAAGCGCCTGGAGAGCCTCTTGTCACTTGAGGGCGATCTGGCGCGCCGGACCGACGACATCGCAACCTATTTCGATTTGGCCGGAGAAGGCGAGAATGTTGCCGCTGATTTGCAGCGCGACCTCGACTCTTTGCGCGAACTTGTCGATCGCGTCGAAACCGAGACGCTGCTTTCCGGCGAGACTGACGCGCTGAATGCGATTGTGACCATTCATCCCGGCGCCGGCGGAACCGAGTCGCAGGACTGGGCCGAGATGCTGTTGCGCATGTATCTGCGCTGGGCGGAGCGGCAGGGATTCAAGACAGAGATGTACGACTATCAACCTGGCGAGGAAGCGGGAATTAAGTCGGCGACTTTTTCGGTGATTGGGCAATACGCGTTTGGATATTTGAGCAGCGAGATCGGTGTGCACCGGCTGGTGCGAATTTCGCCGTTTGATCAGGCCAAGCGGCGGCATACTTCGTTTGCCAGCGTGTATGTTTCTCCCGAGATTGACGACAGCATCGAGGTCAACATCAAGCCCGACGATATTCGCATTGATACTTACCGCTCGAGCGGCAAGGGCGGGCAGCACGTAAATACGACCGACTCAGCTGTGCGGATCACGCATATTCCGACGGGCCTGGTAGCCAATTGCCAGAATGAACGCTCGCAGCATAAGAACAAAGAGAAGGCGATGAGCATGTTGCGCTCGAAGCTCTATGAATACGAGTTGGAGAAGAAGCGCGAGGTTACGAAGAAGATAGAAGACTCGAAACTGGATATCGACTTCGGATCGCAGATTCGTTCGTACGTGCTGCAACCCTATCGCATGATCAAGGACCATCGCACGAAGCTGGAAATTGGGGACGTCGATCGGGTGATTGATGGCGATTTGCAGCCGCTGATGCAGGCGTACTTGCGGATGCGGCGCGGGGAGAAGAAGGCGTGAGCGTTGATTGCGGGAAAGTAGGGGTCCTTCGACTTCGCTCGGGATGACAGTGGATTAGTGGTTTTGGCTTTATGAAAGTTAAAAAAAAGATTTTGCTGAAGCCGCCTCCGCTTGGTCTGCGCTTGCAGCGCGCTTTCCGCTATGCTGCGGAGAAACATGCGGGACAGACGCGCAAGCAGACGGCAGTGCCTTATCTTTCGCATCTCATGGCAGTCGCGTCGCTGGTGCTTGAGGCTGGCGGCGATGAAGATATGGCGATTGCGGCGCTGCTGCATGATGTGGTGGAAGATTGCGGCGGAATGCCCAGGCTGCGCGAAGTCCGCAAGCTGTTTGGGCGGCGCGTGGCGCATATCGTGGAAGGGTGCACGGATTCTTTTGGCGAACCTAAGGCGGAGTGGATCGAGCGCAAGAAAGATTATCTGCATGAAGTGACACACGCTGACGCTGAGACGCGGCTGGTGTCGGCATCGGACAAGCTGCACAATGTGCGCACAATTCTTGCGGACTATCGGCAAGAGGGCGCCGCCATCTGGGCGCGATTCTCGGGCAAAAAGGAAGGCACGCTCTGGTACTACCGCGCGTTGAGCGACGAATATCAGCGCCGGGGAGCGAACCGCATTACGCGCGAGCTTGAGCTTGCGGTCGCGGAGTTGGAAACTCTGGTGGGCAAATCGAAAAAAGCTCGCAAAGAAAAAAGCCATGGTCGATTCGGAGAAATAAACAATGCCGCGAATGCTTGATCTGATCCGCAATTCGCAAGTGCCGGCAAACCTGATGCAATCGGCGGCGCGCGGTTCTCTCTCGGTGGCATCCGGAGAGATGATCGAGATCCTGGTCTATCTAGCACTGCATCACAAATTGTTTGGCGAGCAGGCGCGGCTGACTCTGGCGGGCTGGGACGAAAAAGCCAGCGTGGCCGCGGCGGCCGATCGCGCAACCAGCGCCGAGGTGCTGGGATATTTCACATCGGTGGGGAATCTTAGAACTTGCTTGCTGCCGGCATTGGCGGAGAATCCATCGGTGACCGAAGAGTCGCTGGATGGCTTAGCGTCATCTGGGTCGCGTTCGGTAGTGGAAATTTTATTGGCGAGCGAGAGAGTGATGAATTCTACGCGGCTGCTGCGCGGGTTGCAGTCAAATCCGACTCTGCGTCCGAATGAGCTTGCCGAAATTGGGAAAAAACTTGCCGAGCGGGAGACCGATGCGGCGGACGACGAGGGCGCCCCGGAAATCGAAGCGCCGAATGAAGAGATCGAGGGCGCGGTCACAAAGTATTTAGAGGTAAATGCGAAAGAGTTGGCAGCGGAAAAGGACAAGCCATTTCAGGCGATCGGCATCACGCGCGATGAACAGCATCGCGAAGAGGCGGAGGCAGTCGAGCTGGCGGAGATCGCAGCGACGGTCATCGCAGTGGCTGGTTCTGCGCCGTCCAGCGTTGCACCGAGCGCCGGAAGCGCCGACGCCGCGCACCGGGCTGCGACGCAAGCAGCGGTCACCGCTAAGGCCGCGAAGGCCAAGAAGCACCCCGCTCTCGGCGAAGGAAAGCGCGACAGCACGTTGCAGAAGATCGCCAAGCTCGACATCAAGGGACGGATCGCGCTGGCCATGCGCGGCAACAAAGAGGATCGGACGATTCTGATTCGCGATTCGACGAAGCTGGTGGCGCAGGCCGTGCTCGAGTCGCCAAAAATTACCGATGCCGAAGTGGAAAAAATTGCGTTGCAGAAGAATGTATTGGAGTCGGTGCTGCGGGCAATTCCGATGAAGCGGAAGTTTGCGAAGAATTACAACATCATGCGCAACCTGGTCTATAACCCGCGCACGCCGCTCGATGCGTCGCTCGGATTGATGAAGCAACTGCTGACTCGCGACCTGAAGAACCTATCGGAAAATAAAGAGGTGTCGGAGACGGTTCGCAGGACAGCGACGCGCATGTTTAAGCAGAAGCTGGAGAAGAAAGACTAGTAACCGGTACTCGGCGTCTCGTTTTAGACTCCCGCGAATCGGGGAGAAACTATCTTGCAGCAATCCGATTCTATCTACGATCTGCTGTCACGAGCGAAGACGATTGCGGTGGTGGGACTGTCGCAAAGTCCGATGCGAGCGAGCCACGGCGTTTCTGGGTACATGCAATCGGCCGGGTACAAGATTGTTCCAGTGAATCCCCGGATTGCCGAGGCACTCGGCGAAAAGGCGTATCCGTCGCTGCTCGAAATGCCGCCTGAAATCGCGCGGAAGATCGATTTCGTCGATGTGTTCCGGCGGCCGGAGTTTGTCGATGAGATTGTCGATCAGGCGATTCAGTTGAAGATTCCGGCGATTTGGTTGCAAGAGGGTGTAATCAACGAGCGCGCGGCGGAGAAGGCGCGCAAGGCTGGAATGTTTGTAGTGATGGACCGCTGCGTCTTGAAAGAGCACCGGGCGCGGTTCGGGTAATTATTAACTGGGTCAGGCGTTGTAGTGCAGTTGGATTTCTGTTTCGCGCGCCGCCACTAAAATCGCCGTGGCATCGTCGCGCAGGCCACACCCATTCGTAAATTTTCTTACATCCGCCAGCAAACCGTCCGGCGTAATGTCAGGCGACTGCATTTGGGCGAGAAGGCGTTCCGCGCCGTATTCTTCGCCAGCCTCGGTCTCCGCTTCGGTGATTCCATCGGAATAAAATGCGATCCGCGAATCTTGGCCGAGCGTTACTGCGGCCTCCGAAAATTTACTGGCGGAAATTCCGAGCGGCAAGCCGTGCTCGTGATTGATCCAGCGATGGCCGGAGGGATCGACCAGCAGCGGCGCCAAATGTCCGGCGTTCGCGATCCGCAAAACGCGGGTTGATGGATCAAATTCAGCGTAGACCATGGTGACGAAGCGGCCGCTGGGAAAATCTTCGATCATCATGTTGTTCAGTCGAGTCAGAACCTCTGCGGGTCCTGATCCGGTTTGGGCGAGCGAGCGCAGCATGCCCCGGGTGGCAGACATGAGCAGCGCCGCCGCCATGCCCTTGCCCGCGACATCGGCGAGAACCAGCCCCCAGCGCCCACTGGCGAGCGGAATGAAGTCGTACCAGTCACCCCCGACGGAGCCTGCTGAAACCGAAAGGCCCGACACACGAAATCCTGGGATCAGAGGAGAAGTGCGCGGCAGAAGAGCCTGCTGAATGGAGCGAGCTTCTTCGGCTTCGCGACTCATGCGCTCGCGCTGCGCACGCTCATCGCCAAAGCGCCGGGCGTTGTGCACAGCGACGGCAACGTGATCGCACAACCCTTGCAGCAGGCGCAATTGATCTGGACAGAAAGCGTTGAGCTCGCAATGAGAAGCGGTGAAGACTCCTACGAGATCGCCCTCGCGTTGTAGCGGGATCGCGACCTCGGAACGGGTATCCGGTTCGCAGGCCAGGTAGTAGGGATCGCGAGTGACGTCGGGAGCATAGTGCGTTTTGCGTGTGGCCGCGACGTGCCCCACCATGCCGGCGCCCATGGGGATGCGATGACCGGTGCCGTGAACGGTGCAGCCGCGCACGCCGGCCAGGACGAATTCAGATTGATCGCGATCGCGCAGATACAGATTAATTTCGACGCAGCCGAGCGACGCGGCGACCTCATCCACGATGCGCGGGACGAGTTCTTCGATGTCGAGAGTGGAGGTGATGCGTTGCGCGAATTTCTGCAGGCGCACCAGTTCAGCGATCCTGAGTGCGGGCGCTTCGGGCAAAGGCTGGCCGGAGAAGCGGGAATCCATGAGCGGGGTGGTGGACACAACAAAACCCTCCTGCCGGTCGATTGCAACTGCTTATGAGATTGCAAAAAGCGGGTTTCAGATTCTCTTTTTGTTCGGCTTTTCTTCTGAGTTTAAAGCCGGATTTGCCGGCTGAGTTGATGCTGGCTGCTTCAGCTTTCTGATTTCTTCGAGGCGTTCGCGAATCCGTTTTTCGACTCCTTCATTCGTCGGCCGATAGTAGACGCGGTCGCGCAGGCTGTCGGGCAGGCACTGCATATCGGCGACTTTGGCTTCGGTGTCGTGTGCGTATTGATAATTCTTGCCATAGCCGAGGCCTTTCATCAGGCTGGTCGGGGCGTTGCGCAGGTGCAGCGGGACGGATTCGGCGGCGGTTTGTTCGACATCCTGCAAAACCGCGCTGTAGGCGGTGTAGAGAGCATTTGATTTTGGCGCGATCGAAAGATAGACGACCGCTTGCGCCAGCGCGAGATTGCCTTCGGGCATGCCGATGAAATCGACGGCGTCGCGAGCGGCCATGCAGAGCGCGAGGGCGTTCGGCTCGGCGAGGCCGATGTCTTCGACGGCCATGCGGACGACCCTACGGGCGATGTAGAGCGGATCTTCTCCAGCCTCTAACATGCGCGCGAGCCAGTAGAGCGCGGCGTCGGGATCGCTATTGCGAACCGATTTGTGCAGGGCGGAGATGATGTTGTAATGCTCTTCACCGCCTTTGTCGTAGAGCAAAACGCGCTTCTGCAGCGCCTGCTGGATGATTTCATTGGAGAGCGCGCTCACGCCAACCTGCTGCGCGAGCGATGCGGCCACTTCGAGAACGTTGTAGGCGCTTCGCGCATCGCCGCTGGAGTAAGAGGCGATCTTGGGCAACGCGTCGTCGGAGGCTTCGATGTGCATCACGCCCAAGCCACGTTCGTTATCTTTGAGCGCGCGTTGCAGCAGCGTGACAATTTCATCTTCGGTTAACGGCTTGAGCACGTAGACGCGGCAGCGGGAGAGCAGCGCGGAGTTGATTTCGAACGACGGATTTTCGGTGGTCGCGCCGATCAGGCGGATGCTGCCTTTTTCGACGTGGGGCAGGAAGGCGTCCTGCTGCGCTTTGTTGAAGCGGTGAATTTCGTCGACGAAGACGATGGTGCGCGTGCCGTACTGGCGGGCGCGGTCGGCATCGCTCATGACCTGCTTGATTTCTTTGATGCCGGCGAGGACGGCGGAAAACTCGATGAAGTCGGCCTTGGTAATGCGGGCGATGATCTTGGCCAGCGTCGTCTTGCCGGTGCCGGGAGGTCCCCAGAAAATCATCGATGTCGGATCGTCGCGCTCGATCTGCACGCGCAGCGGCTTGCCCGTGCCGACGAGATGCTCCTGCCCGACGAATTCATCGAGCGTGCGCGGTCGCATGCGGTCGGCGAGCGGACGCGCGCCTGGCGAGCTAGCGTCTTCCGGCGGGATGGGTGCGAATAAGTTCACCAGGTCATTTCACCACGGAGGCACGGAGAAAAACTAATCAAGAAATTGCCCCGGTTTTCTCTGTGTCTCCGTGCCTCCGTGGTGAAAACCGTTTCTCGCCGCTTCGTACAATACGATGCTGGCCGCAACTCCCGCGTTGAGCGATTCAACTTGGGTAGCTTGTGGAATTACCAGCGTCTCATTCATCTCGCGTATTAGTTCGCGGGAGAGGCCGGCTCCTTCGTTGCCGATGAAAATCGCTAGTGGCAGCTTCCATGAAATCTGCGGCAGCGGCGTTCCTTGGTGTGAGGAGGTTGCAATCAGTCGAACGTCGCGCGCTCGCAGAAGCGGAATCAGCTCGGCAGACGAAATCTGTAGAAACGGCAAACGAAAAATCGAACCTGCCGATCCGCGCAAAACTTTTGAGTTGTAAGGGCTGACGGTTCCTTCGGTGAGAAAAACTCCGGCGGCGCCAAACGCCTCGGCTGAACGCAGAATCGTTCCCAGGTTGCCAGGATCTTGCAGGCCAGCGGTCACAACTAATGGGCCATCGCTCGTGCGATCGAGCAGTTGCGCGGAAGAGTAAGCCGACAGTTTGACGAGCGCCGCTACTCCCTGGGGCGTATCGCTCGGCACGATCGAGTTGAAGAGCGCGTTCGGCAAAACCAGCGCTTCGGTGTGACCGCCAATCTGATGCAGAAGTTTTTCGGCGAGAGGGCGCGCCGCTTCGCTGAAGAATACGCTGTCGAGATCGAGACCGCTGCGCAGGGCTTCTTCGAGCAACCTGACGCCTTCGATGGCGCATTCACCTTGCGGCGTAAGCTCGGCGCGGCGGAATGCCAGCCGTAATTCTTTCAGCCGCTGATTGTGGCGGCCGGTGACGGGGCGCAGGCGATCCGCTTGACCATGATTCGCCTCACTGCGAGTTCGCGCGGCCTTCGCCTCCTGCCTCATAGGTTGGTTCCGAGATCAGGATGTATGGTACATTTCATTGTTTATACCAACAATGTTTATACCGACAATGTTGATCCCGGCGAGGTCTATGCCGACAAGGCTCAAGTCGTCCGTCCGGAGGGGAACAGAGTGCGCGCGGAAATCCTGAAGATTCACGCCGATACGCCGGAAACTTCGCTAATCAAATATGCCGCCGAGCAGATTCAGGCGGGGCAGGTTCTGGGCATGCCCACGGATACGTTTTATGGGCTGGCGGCCGATCCGTTCAACCTGCGCGCGGTCGAGCGCGTGTATGAAATCAAGTCGCGTCTGCGGCACAAGCCGCTGTCACTGCTCATCGAAAACGTCGACCAGGCGGAAGAATTTGCGCGCCCTTTGCCCGATGATTTCCATCTACTGGCGCGGCGCTTCTGGCCCGGGCCCCTGACCATGATTGTGCCGGCGGCGTCACATTTGCCGCTCAAAGTCACCGCGAATACGGGGAACGTGGCGCTGCGCGTGCCGGCTTCGGAGATTCCGCTGGCGGTGGTGCGGGCGGCGAAGATTCCGATTACCGCGACCTCCGCCAACCTGAGCGGCGCGGCGGAATGCACGACGGCGGAGCAGGTGCGGGATCAGCTGGAAAATCGCATCTCGCTGATCGTGGATGGAGGTAAATCTCCGCGCACCATGTCATCGACGATTGTGCACTTCAGAGAAGACGGCACGTGGCAGATTCTGCGCGACGGTGCGATTCCGGCAAAGGATATTGTCGAGGCGTTGTCGTAAAGCAGGTTCGAGGTTTCAGAGTTTCAAGGTTTCAAAGAGGCACGGCCCTAGGTCGATCGGTATGCCAAATAGAGTGGCGACTTTGAAGCTTTGAAAATCTAGACCTGATCTATGGCCGAAGATCACAATCCATCTACTCCCCAAAAATCTCACCGAACGCGACTGGGACTGCTTTTGGCGCTCGCGGTCTTGGGAGCGCTGCTTTTATTTTTCGCGATTACCGGATCGCGCATTGTGCGCGCCGCTGGCGAATCACCTGCGAACAAAGCGGATGTGATTGTGATTTTTGGGGCTGCGGAATATTCCGGTCGCCCTTCGCCGGTGTATCGGGCACGGCTCGATCATGGCTACGAATTGTTTCAGAAGGGAATGGCGCCGGTCGTGATCACGACCGGCGGCGCAGCGCAGGATCCGGAGTTTAGCGAGGGTGGCGTAGGCCGCGATTATCTTTTGCGGCGTGGCGTTCCGGAACAGGCGCTGATCGCCGAGACCCAAGGCTCGGATACGGCCCAGTCGGCGGCGCGCGTGGCCAATATCATGCGTGTGAATGGAATGCATAGCTGCATAGCGGTGAGCGATGTGTACCATGTATTCCGCATACGCGCGCTGCTCGAGCATGAAGGCGTACAAGTGGAGGTGGCGCCGAGACCAGAGTCCCGCCCGCGCCATGTGTGGGACAGGTTTGCAGCGGTGATGCGCGAAGCGGCGAGTTATCTGGTGTGGAAGGCAGGATTGCAGTGAGCAGGGAACACTTAGCAATTAGCACTTAGCAAAAACAGCTTGCCTCGATCGCTGACGACTGAGTGCTAAATGCTCCTCTCACCATCCCATCTTCTCGCGTAGGGTCGTGACGTGCGCGACGTGATGGCGTCCATGCCAGGAGTACAGAGCTAGATTCTTTTCCAGTGACATCGGACCGAGCTCGGGATGACGAAACGTGCGCTGCCAATCTGCGTCGTTAAGTTTGCGCAGCATCAGCATCCAACGTTGGTGCAGCGAATCGAGCAGGGCCAGCGATATTTCGATGGGGGCTTGTTTTGCCTCGGGCAGTTCGGCCCAGACATTTTCCATGTAGGGCTTTATCGTAGGCTCGTTTTCAGTCAGCGCCAGCTTGAAGCGAATGTATGAGTTCATGTGGCTATCAGGAACGTGATGGGCTAATTGCCGCAGCGTCCAGCCGCCATCGCGATAGGGAGTATCCAGTTGCGGGTCAGACAGTCCGCTGAGCGCCGCACGCAAGCGGGCGGGAGTCTGCTCGATATTGATCAGGCATTGCTGTTTTTGTTCAGCGGTAAGCGGTCCGGAATAGGAAAACTTTCCAATCGGATAGCGCGGGTCAGACATGAATTTCCCTCCGCAGAGGTAGATGATTTCGGAGGGACTCGAGGTGCAGGAAAACGAGAGCGCTAAGTGAGCTGCGAGTCTTGATCCGCGAACTTCGAGCCGCGCACTAAGGGCAGCGACTATCTCACCATAGCGAGAATGCGGACGGGAGCTTCGCCCGGCTTCTTGTTTTTTGCCGGGGCGACGATGACGAGCGAACCGGTCACGGGCAGCGAAGAGAACTCGGCCGTTCCTTCGACGATATAGTTTCCGTGAAGAGCGAGTTGAGTCGCCAGCGTGCGGTCGGAGGACAGGTTCACCGAGGTCTCGACGGCAAATCCGATGGTGTCGCGAGCCTCGACAAGGAAAAGAGCGGCATCGCGCGCTATCGGAAGCGGTGCTGTCAGCGTAGCGGACGTGTTGCTAGTCGTGCGAACATTGCTCGTTCCAGAGCGGCGGATGGCTACGATCGCGCCCTGTGGAATCATCCCGTGCCGGGCTTCCCAGGCGGCGATATCGTCGAGGGAAATCTGCGAACTGGCGTCGGAAGCGGACTTCAAATCCATCACGATCAGCGGAGCGATCAGGCGCTCGGGCGGAATCTGGCCAGCGGCCCAGGTGCCGGGAATGATTGCAGCAGGAGCAATAATGCGGGTTCTGGATTCCGAGGCCTCGAGCGAGGCGGCTCGCCGGACGGTCGCGTTTTGCCCATCGGTCAGGTCGACGACATGGGAGTAGCGATCCTGCTGCGTTGCGCCGGGGCGACGGTCAGCAAAGAGCAGAATGGCGAGCACGAGCGCGTAGGCGATGATGAAACTGCGAATCCGCATTCCATTCCTTGGTTGGAAGTAAATAAGAGTTAAATCCTGTCGTTATTGTTGCCTGCGGACGCCCGAAATTCAATTCCCGGTTGTACATGCCCCGCGGGACTGCTGCTGGACTATGCCTGCGAAATTTCACGGGAAATACGAGTATTTGGCAGAAAACTTTCGTTTTCGTTCGTGATTACGCCAATAACGGGTGCGGGTTACAATACAGTTAACTCGTCACAACGGATTTGTCCCAGCGGGTTTTGGCCGATCGCAATTGCCGATTATCATTCAGCTTGCGCCTCCCTTGCCGGCTGCGAAAACTGAGGATTGATGTTCGGCCGCGAAGAAAAAGTCTCCGCCCTACGGCTCACCGCCGTGCAGTACGTCGTGGTGTTTATTTTTCTGTTGCTCGCCTACGGACTGTGGCGGCTACAGGTGATGCACAGCGACGAGTACGCCTTGCTGGCGGAGAAGAACCGCGTTCGCAATGTGCCGATTCTGGCGCCGCGGGGCAAGATTCTCGACCGCGAAGGCCGCGTTATCGTCGATAACTATCCTTCATTTTCGGCGCTTCTGTTGCGCGATTCTTCGCGCGATCTGAACGCCGACGCCGAAGCGATTGCCAAAGGGTTGCACTTGAATTCCGACGAGGTGCGCCAGCGGGTTCGGCGCTTCGCGGCGATGCCGCAGTATCAGCCGATTATTCTCAAAGAAGACATCACTCCCGATGAACTGGCGTTCATCGAAGCACACAAGAATGAATTGCCCGAACTTGAAACCATCATGGCACACCGGCGCCTCTATCCGCGCAACGGTTTCATGGCGCACCTGATCGGCTATGTCGGCGAAGTCACCGAGGACATGCTCAACCAGCCGCAATTCGAGCTCTACACGCCGGGCGACGTGGTGGGCGTCAGCGGAGTCGAAAAGCAATACAACAACATTCTGATGGGCAAGAACGGATCGCGGCGCGCGCTGGTGAATAGCCACGGAAGGGAAGTCGGGCGGCTCGATGAGACCCCCGCAGAGCCGGGCAAGCAGCTCAAGCTGACGGTCGATCTCGATTTACAGATTGCGGCCGAGCAGGCGCTCGAAGGGAAGAACGGTGCGGTGGTGGCGATGAACCCGCGCAATGGCGAGATACTGGCCATGGTCAGCCGGCCAACTTTCGATCCCAACGATTTTGCGGTGAAGATTTCGCGGGATGAGTGGAACAAACTGGTTGATGATCCCGACCATCCGCTGCTGAACAAGGCGATTCAAGCCCAGTTGGCGCCTGGCTCGGTGTTCAAGATCATCATGGCGACAGCCGGTTTGCAGGAAGGGATCGCGCAAACCTTGCAGGTGAATTGCGCCGGCGGCGCCGTTTTCTATGGGCGCTATTTCAAGTGCTGGGTGCTGGCCGAGCATCGCGTGCACGGGCCGGTCGAGATCAGCAAAGCCATTTATCAGTCTTGCGATGTCTTTTTTTACACACTGGCGGAGAAGCTGGGCATCGATCGCATCGCCAAGTACGCGACGGCGTTTGGCCTCGGACAAAAAACTGGCATCGACCTGCCGCAGGAGGTCAGCGGAGTGATGCCTTCGGAAGAATGGAAGATACGCAACTTCAAACAGAAGTGGTATGCGGGAGAAACCATCTCGGTCGGCATCGGCCAGGGCGCCGTGGCGACTACGCCGATTCAGCTAGCGCGCGCGATTGGCGCGATTGCCAGCGGCGGATTGCTACAGCATCCGCACGTTATCAATCCTACGGACCTGCCGGCCAATGTCGTGCCGGCTGACAGTTCATCTGGCGAAACTCGTGTGCCCATCGATCCCAAAAACTGGCAGCTGATCACCGACGCGATGGCCAATGTGGTCTCGCCCATCGGAACCGCGAACAGCGCGCATTTGCAGGGTATCGATTTTGCGGGTAAGACGGGCAGCGCGCAGACCATCAGCAACATGGCCAAGGCTCGCATGGCGAACGGGAAAACGAAATTCAAAGACAACGGATGGTTCGTCGGAGTCGAACCGCGGCGCGATCCCGAGATTGTGGTTTGCACCCTCCTCGAAGAGGGCGAGCACGGATACTTGGCCGCCCGCGTCGCTTCGCAGGTGATCAAGGCCTACGTCGAAAAACAGCGACGCCAGCCGACCAAGATAGCGAGCTCAGGAAATACCAAGGTCGAGATTGGAGCGGTGTGGACCGATTCCTCGGGTGATGGCGATGATGGGGAAAGCACGAGCGAGAATCATTTGCACGCCGGGCGTTTCCTGGTCGACGTGGCGCGCAAGAGAGTGCCGCTGGCGACAGCCGCGCCGGGTCTGCGCTGAACTCGGCGGACTACTACCACTAATAGTTGACCTTCGATCGTGATAGGTTAAATCTTTAAATGAAAGCCACTGCCAAACTGGCTCTGGACGCTGCTACTGGGCGCGGAGCCACTTATGCCGACGCGCGCGCCGTCGCGATCCGCAACCGCTCGCTGACTACCAAGAATGGTCGTGTCGGTCACGCGTCGGAGTCGGAGTCGCTCGGCGTTGGAGTGCGCGTGATCGCCGATGGGGCGTGGGGCTTTGCGGCCTCCGCGGATTTACGCGCCGCATCGGTGGAAGCGGCCGCGGCGCGGGCCGTCGATATTGCGCGCGCATCGGCACGGGTGAAGCGCGAAAATGTTCGGCTTGCCCCGGAACCGGCGGCGGTGGCGGAGTGGACGACACCCTTCAAAGTCGATCCCTTCACAACTTCAGTCGAACAGAATCTCGATCTGCTGCTGAAGGTTGATGCGGAGATGCGCGCCGTTGCCGGCGTGACACTAGCCGAAACCGGCATGAATTTTCAGCGCGAAGAGTCGTGGTTTCTTTCTTCCGAAGGCGCGGACATTCATCAGACAAAATATTCGACGGGCGCGGGCTATACGGCATATGCCTTTGCCGGGTCTGAGATTCAGAAGCGGTCGTATCCGAATTCGTTTGGCGGACAATGGCAGAACCGTGGCTACGAACTGATCGAAGAGATGAAGTTGCCGGAGAACGCGCGGCGCGTGGCGGAAGAAGCGGTTGCGCTGCATCATGCGGACCAATGCCCGGAGGGCACGAGCACGATTATTCTGGATGGCTCGCAACTCGGATTGCAGATCCACGAATCAATCGGGCATCCGATTGAGCTCGATCGCGTGCTCGGCATGGAAGCAAATTTTGCGGGCACATCGTTTCTCACTCTCGAAAAGTTGGGCCACCTGCGCTATGGGAGCGATCTGGTTAACGTTGTGGCCGACGCCCGGCAGGAACATGGCCCGGGCCTCGGGACGTTTGCCTACGACGATGAAGGTGTGGCGGCGCAGTCGACGCCGATTATTATGCAGGGACGCTTCACCGGCTATTTGAGTTCGCGCGAAACCGCGCACACGATTGGCGCCACGCGATCCGGCGGCACGCTACGCGCCGAGGGATGGAACCGGCTGCCCATGATTCGCATGACGAACATCAGCATTTTGCCCGGGGAGACACCGCTAAGTCGCGATCAGCTTATTGCCTCGACCGACGGTGGCATCTGCATGGAGACCAACAAGTCGTGGTCAATTGACGACAAGCGTTACAACTTTCAATTCGGCTGCGAGATCGCGTGGGAGATCAAGCACGGCAAGCGCGTGCGCATGCTGAAGAATCCTTCGTACTCCGGCATTACGACGGAGTTTTGGAATTCGATGGATGCGATTTGTTCGCGCGACGAGTGGACTTTGTGGGGCACTCCGAATTGCGGCAAGGGGCAGCCGCAACAAGTTGTGGGAACTGGGCACGGCGCGTGCCCGGCGCGCTTTCGCAACATTCGCGTGGGGTCGGCGTACAAGGGAAGCTAGCGGGGACGGAATGGATGGAGACGGGAAGTGGTCGCGAGCGAGCCTAAGAATATTTGGCGACACGCTCGATCCCGATAAGGTCGGATCAGAGCTCGGTTTGGAGGCTACACACACGCACCTTAAGGGGGAGTTATTCGGTCCGGGAAAGACTGCCGTCAGGCGGGAATCGGGTTGGCTTCTTCAGAGCCCGTTGAGCAAACGTAGCGAGATGATTCAGCATTTGAAGTGGCTGCTCGACGCCCTTGAGCCCCAACGCGAGGTCATCCAAGAGCTGTCCAGGAAATATCGGGCCGATTTTTTCTGTGGGTTCGCCTCTCTGCATGGCCAGGGCGGCTTCACGCTTGACAGCGGCACTCTCTCCCGGGTTGCCGATCTGGGCGTGCCTTTGGCATTGGACCTTTATCCGCCGGGGATCGAGGAAATTAGCGACGATAAACCGTTGGCGATCCAATAATGCTGACCAGAGAACAAGCCGCCGACATCTTCGATCGCATTCGCCAGCTTTCGTCCGCTGACGAGGTCGAAGCTATTTTCAACGGCTCGCGCTTTGCCCTGACACGCTTTGCCAATAACACCATTCATCAGAATGTCGAGGAAGAGAACTCCGTCGTTTCGATCCGCACAAATTTTGGCGGCCGGACGGCTCGCTCTACTGCTAATCAGTTTGACGACGAAAGTTTGCGGCGAGCGGTGGCGGCGTCGGAGAGTCTTGCGAAAGTACAAGTAGCGGATCCGGATTTGCTGCCCATGCCTACGGCGGAAGAGGCCGATTTTGGCGGGCCTGCCGAAAAGCCAGCGGACAGGAGTGTTCGCTCCACACGAGCCTTCCCTGCACGTTTTTTTGAAGAGACGGCAGCCGTTACTCCGGCCGATCGCGCCGAGGTGGTGCGGCACATCGTGTCCGTGGCCGACCAACACAAGTTGACGACGGCGGGCATTTACTCGACGTCAGATTCGCGCGAAGGCATCTTCAACTCGCGTGGCCTGTCGCGTTGGCACCGGCAGACGCTGGCGGAGATTTCCATCACCATGCTGGCCGCGGATTCTTCCGGCTGGCAAAAGCTAAATTCTCCCGATGTGAGCCATCTCGACGCTCGGTTACTGGCGGAGACGGCGGCGCGAAAGGCTGCCGATTCGGCACACCCGCGGGAGATTGCGCCCGGGAAATACACCGTGATTCTCGAACCGGCCGCCGTGCTCGATATCGTGGGCTTCATGTTCTGGGATTACAGCGGGGTGGCGATTCTCGATCAACGTTCGTTCCTGAATGATCGCATCGGCACACAATTGTTTGGCAAGAACGTTAACATCAGCGATGACGTCGAGCATCCGCTGCAGGCGGGTTCGCCTTTCGATGGCGAGGGCATGCGGCGGCAGCGCATACCTCTCGTTGAAAACGGAGTGGTCAAGCGCGTGGTGTATGCTCGCGCCACAGCCGAGAAGATAAAAAAATCGGAGTACGCGAACAAAGTCGGACCGGTCGAACCCACCGGCCACGGATTCCCTCTGCCGAACGAAGTGGGCGAGATGCCGATGAATATTGTGTTCGGCGCGCCAGAGAAGCCGCAGACCGTAGAAGAGATGATCGCTTCTACCGAGCGCGGCGTGCTGGTGACGCGGCTCTGGTACATACGCGAAGTCGATCCTTACGAGAAGATCGTGACTGGGATGACCCGCGATGGAACGTTCCTGGTCGAGAGCGGCAAGGTGCAGTGCGGATTGCGAAATTTCCGCTTCAACGAAAGCCTGATCGCGATGTTGTCGAAGGTCGATGCAATGAGTGTGCCCGTTCGCGCCAGCGGAGAGGAATCGTTCGACATGGTGGTGCCGGCGATGAAGGTGCGGGGGTTTAATTTTACGGAGACGACGAAATTCTGAAGACAGCAATTAGCATTTAGCCTTTAGCGATTCCTGTCTACGTTAACTTTTCGCAAGAGCGAGCGCAGCATCTTTCTAACTGGGGAAAGCTCGTCGGCGATCCGCGCATGGTCGGCTGCAAGCAGGTAGCCCAAGTCCTTGGCGAGAAGGAGTTTGTAATCGAGTTCGCTTGCCGAGCCGGACGCAATCTGAAGATAGCGCTGAAATTCGTTATTTCCCATTTTTCCACAGCCTTCGGCGATATTCCCTGCGATAGAAACTGCACATCTTCGGATCTGGCGTGTGGGGCCGTAAAGTTCTTCCCTGGGAAATTTCAAGGTCGCGGCATAGATTTCCAGCGTGAGCTGGTGAGATCGTTCCGAGACGTGCAGATCGCGAAAATCCTTCACGGTTCCTCCAAGCGGTGGCGCTGCGGCTAAATGCTAAATGCTAACTGCCGCCCGCAGTGATGCTGCTCACAGCACCCACGCTACGCCCCTAAGTCCCTGTACCACTGGCACTTCGCCGCTTTTGTTCCATGACTTCCGTAACTTTGCGTTGCTGTTGCGGGGGTGTAATCTCGCTCTGAAATGTGCACATACTCAAGGGGAGTTGTGCACGGCAGAAACCGGAAGGAAGGTTATCCGAAACGTGTCTGAAGCCGCCAAAGGAACCATTGCTGATCCCAGCAAGAATCGAAAAGGTTATACGGACGTGCAAGGCGCGCCGCGCTTTCCCATAAAACTGCCGGTGGCACTGAAGTCGGCAAACAATCAACCTGGCGTTGTGGGTCAGGGAGTGATGGGAGAGACGGTGGAGACCGAGAACATCTCCGCCAACGGAGTCCTGTTCCGCATGGACGCCGATGTGCCTGTGGGTTCGCCGGTTGATTTCACGATTTCTCTTCCCGCTGATGTAGTGGGCGCGGAAGCCGATGTACAAGTGGACTGCCGTGGGCGAGTGGTGCGCAGTTTTGACGATGGCGGCCGGCGTGGTGTCGGCGTAGTCATCGACGAATACCGTTTTGAGCGCAAGTAACTGGACCGTGTAGTTGGCCAAGGCCCAGAGGATTTGGCTCGCTGTTGCTTGGATTGCAAAAGCTGGCGGCGGGTCGTAGGGCGCGTCGGGTAGGGCGCGAAAAGAGGACGGATGGGCAGCACTTTGCTCGGCAATTCGGTTGGCAATTCGGTACCCAGCTCGGTGAACACTTCGACCGCTACGGCGGTCGGTGTCGAGCCCGGCGACGGCCTTCAGCCTGACGACGGCAAGGGCACGATCCGCGTGATTGTCGCGGACACGCAGGCCATTTTCCGCGCCGGCCTGCGCAAGATATTTGCTCTCGAAGACGACATACGCGTAGTCGGCCAGGCCGAGAGCTTTGATCAGACGGTCGCCGCCATCCAAAAATTTTCCTCTGACATCGTAATTTTCGAAGCGGCTCTTACGCCGAATCCGCTCGATGCCGTTTCCGATCTTATCCGGCAAAGCGGCAGCTGTCGCATCGTGGTGGTCCTGCAGGAACCCGACCAGGAAATGACGCTTGACCTGTTTCGTCGGGGCGCGCATGGCATCGTATCGCGCGAGATTGAGCCGGAGGTGCTGGTCGAATGTCTGCGCAAAGTCGCGCAGGGTGAACCCTGGCTCGAAAGCCGCGCCGTGGCTTGGGTGATGCAAGCCTATCGCACACAGGGCTTGCGTCCGGCAGGGTCGCGTCCCAAGGTTTCGCTCACTCCCAAAGAGTCGCTCATCGTCTCCTGCGTCACTCAGGGAATGAAGAATAAAGAAATTGCTCTGCGCGTGGGCACGACCGAACAGGTAGTCAAGAATTATCTTCGCAAGGTTTATGACAAGCTCGGCGTCGCCGACCGTCTGGAACTCGCGCTCTACTGTTTGAACCACCGCGTAGTCGAGGGCGTGGGCCAGGCGAAGCCCGCTGTGCCCGCCCAACCAACCAATGGCCAAGCAACCGCCGCAACCGAAGCGCCCGCCGCTGCCGCTGCCGCGTCCGGGTCCCGCTCCTAGTTCATTCCTCCTTAAGCCGACTCTCTAGCGCATGCCTGACAAGCAACCCTTGCGACAATTTGTCTTTTGGTTGCACAAAATAAGTGATTCGTTGCGCGGTCTTCCGCCCGTGTAAGAAACACAAAACAGGAGCGCTCCAAATGAAATCAACCAGCGGGCGTTTCATCGGTATGCGCGAGATAATGAAACGGTTCTAGTACAATTCTCGGTCGCGGAGAATTGCCGTAAAGCCGTGAAATGGCCCGAGAGCGTTCGCTCTGATTCTTATCCTTTAGATTCTTATGCCAAGGGCAAAGCAAGACAAAGAGGCAAAACATGAAAGGTGACGCAAAAGTTATTGCCATTCTGAACGAAGTGCTCAAAGCCGAGCTCACCGCCATCAATCAGTATTTTCTTCATGCCGAAATGTGCGAGAACTGGGGCTATCAACGGATGGCCAAACAAGTCCGCAAGGAATCCATTGAAGAAATGCAGCACGCCGAAATTCTGATGGAGCGCATCCTGTACCTCGATGGCGCTCCCAATATGACCGACTATTTCAAGATCAATATTGGGCAAACCGTGAAAGCGCAGCTGGAGAACGATCTCGAACTGGAATACACGGCGGTGAAACGCCTGAACGAAGGCATCAAGGCGAGCGTCGCAATTGGGGACAACGGATCGCGCGAACTGCTCGAAAAAATCCTGCTCGACGAAGAACATCACATCGATTGGCTCGAAGGTCAGTTGCACGCGATCAAAGAGATGACCTACGAAAACTATCTCGCCCAACAGTTGCACAAACCAGAAGAGAGTTAGAACGAACGAGCGGGAACGAACAAATAAGAAGAACTGACCCAGCCTTCTTACAGCACCGCCAGTTCCGCAAAGACTCAAGGACTGAATCAGCAGGTCCTCAGTTCGAACTGGCGAACGTCGGTGAGTGAATGTCATCGAGCGTCTCCTGAAATCCAGAAACCGCGGGCGCGGCGGGCGTGTGTACAATGTTGACAGGAATTTTGTGCAGTCGTAAGACGGAGAGATGGCCGAGTGGCTGAAGGCGCACGCTTGGAAAGCGTGTTTACTCGAAAGGGTAACGTGGGTTCGAATCCCACTCTCTCCGCCAACTCATTTATAATCAATAAGTTACAGTGATTTTATGGTCTACTCTTAACCCACTCTCGGCACTAGTTTTCATCTTTAGAATGAGCGACATGCAATTTCGCGCGGTCAGAAAACGTGCCGATAAGTCTGAAAGCGAGAGAGCGACTGATTCAGAATCAGTTGCCTGAAATGCAAAACGCGTCGGGCTAAAGTCGCTGTCCTATTTTGGCGCCCAAATCCCAGGTTGCTGCTGACATGTTTAAGTCGATTAGGGAACAGCCTCCTGGGCTTCTTCGTCTGGTTGTCCCAGTGACTTACAGCGCCGGGAGGCACCTCTAAGTCTTGCAATCTTTTTAATGTCGGCCCCGAAAAGTTTGCGCCCTACCAGTGTGCGGGAATCAACGGTCTAGTCATTGCCAAGGTGCAGGCGAGGCAGCCGTTCATGCCAGACGTTCAACGTATCCACAACTATCGAACCGTTGTCGGATTTGCATGCCTCGATGAATGATTGGGTGAGGCCAATCGAATCGGAAGATTCGCCTCTTGGCGACGACTGAATCTCGAGAAGTTTCACTAGCTCCCTCCGGGTGTGGGGACTCCTTACAGAGTCCGAGCTATTTCGAGACCGCACGCGTGGCACTCTCGATTACATCTGCGACTTCCTTGGGATGTGACACATAGACTGAGTGGCTGGCGCCTGCGACTTCGACTGTGTGGCTGTTCGCTCGCTTGGCATACCAACGTTCCAAGTCCGGGCTGATGGTTCGATCGCTTCCCGCCACGACCACCCAGCTCGGTTTGGTTCTCCATGCAGCCGTGGTGATCGTCGCTGAGAAATTGTCGGCAAAGTTAAACACCTGCGATCGTGCCATGAATGCAGCCCGGTCGTTGGGAAGGTCCGCTGCAAACAATTCATGAAATTGCGCCGGATCGATGTA
Source organism: Terriglobales bacterium (assembly GCA_036513715.1). GTDB lineage: Bacteria > Acidobacteriota > Terriglobia > Terriglobales > Acidobacteriaceae > Acidiflorens. The sequence continues at coordinate 4,345 of DATBYM010000073.1, read as the reverse complement.
CTTGAATCCGTCCGGTGTTTTCTTTATGGCGCCCGACTTGGCCAGGTCGCTCGGGAAGCGCTTTCCGTCCTCGGACTCTTTCTCGCCGGTATCCGGCATGTGGGCTGCAACGTACACCAGGCCGACAACCGATGGATCCGTACCCGCCTCTGTAATTACGGCTCCTCCATAGCTATGCGCGACAAGAATGCATGGTCCATCCTGCAGGGCTAGCGTGCGCTTCGTAGCAGCCAAGTCATCTTTAAAGGACGTCTCGGGTTCTTGAACGATGCTGACGCTATAGCCATCGTTGACAAGAATGTCGTAGACGCCTTTCCAGCCAGAACCGTCTGCCCATGCTCCATGCACTAGCACGATGTTCTTGATCGACGTGTCTGATGTTTGGGCGACAGAGTTGTTTGCCATTCCAAGGGCGCACAGGCATATGAGCCCTGCCTTCACGTAGTTCGCGATCATAAAACCTCCTTAACGTTTAAATCTCTTCCAGAAATAGTTTTTGGTGCTGTCTGCCTCCGAGGTGTCCCAGGTGCACCTGGCGTTTGTTTTAGCTTCGTCGGTCAGCTTTGGTCTCCCTCGGCGATGGGTCCGTTGGGCGGCTTGTCTTCTTCTTTTTCTTTCATGGCTGACTTGAAGCCACGGATACCTTCTCCGATGCCTTTGCCGAGTTCGGGAAGCTTCTTTGGGCCGAATACCAGCAGTGCGATTCCGAAGATCACCAGCAGATGCGTGGGTTGAAACAGTCCTTCAAACATAGATTCTCCTCAGGCATATGAGCATTGCCTTTACGTAGTTCGCGATCATAAAATCTCCTTACTTCAGCTGTGTATTAGCAACGGGCAGGATCGTGGTGATATGCCATCCCTCAAGATCGTGCACTAGCGTCTGACTAATCAGATATTCGGCGTTTTGAGGCGGCTGACCTGGAAGACCACGTGAGAACACCACAGGGACCAACAGTTGCACCACCCCGTCTGCAATCGGAGTGACGCTAAATCTAGTCATGTCTGGTTCGAGATGCCACGTTCCTTTGTAATAGGAACGAAAGATACCTATTGCTTGTTGCGATCCTCTGACCGGATTACCCCGCGAAACCCAAAGGAAGTCGGGGGAATCCCAGATCATCGATCCGACGGTGTCTGCATCATGGGCATTTTGCGCGGCGACGAAACGCACGAACACGGCACGGATTTCATCCTGCACGGGATATGTTGGCTTCGCCGTCTGAGCGTTGGCAACCAGTGTGGCTAGCAAGCAAAGTACGATTATTTTCATATCGAATCTCCGATTCCTCTTGAAGTGGGCATCTACTGAAGCCCAAAGAGCGCAACGTTATTTCGCGGCTGCGGTCAGAATGTTTTCGACCTTTGCGTCAAGTTCCCGCGCTACTTTGAGAGCATCGTTGTTCCCATAGGGAGCAAGATAGGAGGCCATCCTGTCATACGAGATACGCACGCTATCTGGGCGCTCCTCAATGAGGATAGTTACCGGCGCATATGAGCCAGCGTCGACAACATGCTTCACCATTTCCTTCATGATCAGCGGATTGCCCGCAACGATGCGGAGAATTCTTGGCTTGGCGGTCCCATTCTCCTTCTGCAGAACCTCACCGTGGTCGAACCGCGTAAACTCCATAAGCCCGTTCGGTTGAATCACCGCATTCACTACGTTTTCCATTTCGGCTTCGTTTTGCGCCGCTGAAAGGCTCTGGCGGAATGCAGCCATATCAGGATGACCGATCTGTGCGTCGATTCGGGCAACCACCGTGTCAAAGGGCTCGGTGGTAACGATATTGACTCGTTGGACGTGAACTTCCTGAATGCCCATATGTGTTGCCTCTCCTTTTGTTGCTGCTGCCGTTTGGCCCGACATCCCAATGCAAGTGGCTAGGCCAAGAGCAATGCCGGAAACTGTCCGAAATACTCGTGAAATACCCATGTTCCTCTTCTGCTAATTAACCTGAGTACCGAGCTCAAGGGAGCTCGTCACAGCGAGTAGCGAACACGGGGCGCTGTGACCTGCAGCTAATCCTCAGCCGCAGACTCAGAGCGTCAGATAGACGATTTGGACCCACTGCTCGTTGTTGATGATGCCATTGCCCCATACGGGGTCGAGATCGGCAAACGGCTTTTCCGCGACGGCTTCCTGGGCGGATTTTCCCTCCGACTTCAATTTCTGAACGCGATCGCGCGAAGTGATGAGCATGTCCCGAACTTTCGTGAGGTCCTCTTTGTTGCCGAGCGGGCCGTGCCCTGCAACAATCTTGGTGGAATTGTCGGCGAGCGAGAGAATTCTCTCGGCTGCGGCAATCATGCCGCTAATTGTGCCGCCCGTACCTGGGTCGATGTAGGGATACATGCCATTAAAAAACAGGTCGCCCATCGAAATCACGTTGGCCTTCTGAAAATGAACGTAGATGTCCGAATCCGTATGCGCGGGGGCAACGTGTTGGAGCTCGAGGATTTCGCCATTTGCTCGCAACTGGTAACTGGTAGCGAAGGTCTGCTGCGGCAAGGCCTCTACCGGCGAGGGGTCGAAATGCAAGCTGGCGAGCGCGCCGTCTGCTTCTCTATACAAGACCGGCAGGTCATGCGGCTCAGACATCCGCTTCTTAGTGTTTTCGTGCGCAAGGACCGTGGCTCCTGCGGCGTGAAGATGTGCATTGTTATCGGTATGGTCGAAGTGCCAGTGGGTGTCGATGACGTATTTCACCGGTGCGCTGCCGAGGCCATCGATAGCTTCTTTGAGCTTGGGCCAGGCGGGTGCAACGAAAGTGTCCACAATGAATTTGCCGTCTGGACCGTTGAGTACTGTCACGGCTCCGCCGGGACCGTCGAACATAGTGACGTTGTCAGCAAGCTTTTGCGTTTCCATGGGAACGGCGTTGAACTTGGCGCGCATACTCGCGAGCAGGTCGGCCGGGGAAAGCGATTCTTGCGCGCGGCTCGCTGCGGAGGCGTGGAGCAACGTCGCAGGAAAGAAGTGCGTCAGAAAGGCGCTCCCGGCTAGCGTGACGGAACCTCGCAAAATGTCGCGGCGTGAGGTTTGCTTCTGTAAGAAATCGAATTTCATGTCTTTCTCCTTTTTCTGTGCCAATTCGATTACCACCTTGGCACACACTTGATTGGAGGCTTCTGGCCGTAATGAGTGACATTGTTTGTTTTATTGCCTGTGATAAGGCATGCAAATAAGATAACGAAATGGAACTTCGTCAAATTCGCTCCTTTCTCTCGATCGCCGAGACTCTGCACTTCGGGCGTACAGCGGAGTTGATTCATCTCAGCCAACCCGCTTTAAGCCTTCAGATAAAAGCTCTTGAGGAGGAGGTTGGAGTGCGACTCTTCGAACGGAACCGACGCAAAACAACGCTCACCGCCGCTGGCGCGGCTTTTCGCGATGATGCCGCTGCAGCGCTATCGCAATTGGAACAAGCCATTCGCAGGGCGAGGTTGGCTGCCAATGGGAAACTGGGACTATTGCGGATTGGCTTCGTCTCAGTTGCCGGAAGTGAGATTGTGGCCGATATCGTTCGTCAGTTTAGGGAGTTATATCCGGAAGTAGAGGTCTCTTTGCGCAATATTCTCACGGCGGAGCAGGTACAGATGCTAGAGACCGGGTCGCTCGACATTGGATTTCTTCGTCTGCCGATTGGAGGGCACTCGGCCCTCGATGCTGTCACAGTGCATCGCGAACCCTTCGTGCTCGTCGTACCCTCGTCCCATAAACTAGCAAAAAGAAAAAGGGTGCGCCTGCGCGAAGTGGCGGGCGAGAACTTCGTGATGTATGAGCGTACCTGGGCCCCTGGATTCCACGATTTGATGTTCGGGATCCTTCGCGATGCCGGGATTGTTCCCAATGTCACTCAGACCGTAGGAGAGTCCCAACGCTGATCTCACTCGTTCATTCGCGCATGGGCATCACCATTGCGCCGTTATCGGTGGTCATACACAGTGTCGCTTCGGTAGTCGCCTGTAACATCGTAGACAAGATACCGATGTCTGAAATTGGTATGGCCGTTCGCAAAGGAACTCGAGCCCCGGTCGTAGACAACTTCAGATCTTTCGCTCTAAAAACCTTAGGTCATTCAAGAAGCGCTTAGTATGCCAACCGGAGTTGACTCAGTTCATCGGCCTGTCAAACCACCAAAATTCCCGTATCGTCCGCCAACCGGAACCTATCCAGAAATGGGCTTCGAAGAAGTTGGCTGGATTGGTAACGACAAGTCTTAGTGCTGTATCTGAAGCGCCCCGAGCGAAGAGTTGGGAGTTGAGATGGTGTTTAGGGGCGCTTCAGATACAGCGACTTGAAGGAAGCCGCCCCGGGGGACTATGGGATTTGTATCCGGATG
>DATBYM010000072.1:0-71772 GCA_036513715.1 Terriglobales bacterium | reverse complement strand
GGGCCGGCAGGGGCACCCGCCCCTACGTGGGCGCGACCAATCCCAACCACTCCGCTGAGGTAGGCTTTTTCTGTCGCTATGTGTTCGGCTAGATTTTCTTGCAGCTTTGCTTGCAGCGCGGGGGACGATTCCTGGAAGGTGTAGGTCAGGGCGGCGAAAAAGTCTGGGAATTTCTTGTTTGACCAATCCAGCACATCGCGGGCGAAGAGGCCGCGGCCGGGGCCGAGTTCTAGAACCTCAATTTGCGGCGGACAGTCGAGCGCTCGCCATATTTCGTCAAACTGTCGCGCCCATAAGCGTCCAAAAACGGCGTGGACGTCGCTCGAAGTATAAAAATCTCCGGCCTTGCCGAATTGCTCGGCGTTGCGCGAATAGTAGCCCTCGGCAGGATCGTAGAGACTCAGCTCCATGTAGCGCGAAAACGGGACGGGGCCGCGCTCGCGGATCGCGCGCTCGATTTTTTCGCGGAGGGACAATCGGCTAGCTTCCCTGATTCCCCCGGCTCACTCTGCCATCCATCGGGCTTTGCACAGCGCGATCCTGCGGTGTACGACTAAACATTTCGATGAAATAGTCGTGCAAGCCATCGTAGATCTGGCGTTGAAGATGCCACGTAAGCTGGGGATGATCGAGATCGCGGGCGTGAATCGGCAGCACGTAAGTGTGAACGGGCACGGTCGAGTTCCTGAGGTCGATCAACACTTCGATCGCGCCGTTGGTTTCGCGCGCGGAAAAAGCAAGCAGGGGATGTTCGTACAGCTTGAGGTGATCCTGCACCGCAGTGAGTTTGCTGGAGTGAGACACGTAGCGACTCTACCTAGCTGGGCGGGCCGAAACGCTGGCCCTTCCAACCCATGCGTCCTTCGCCATTCTTCATCGCCGCAGTCGCGGCTATGCGGCTATGCGGAGCGAATGGCGTTGCTCATGAAACGCTCGCTTGACCACCGGCATCGCGAGATAGAGGATCACGGCGGCGTTTATGATCCCGAAAGCTAGCGGAATTCCGTGCACGACGAGCAGGACCGGCAGCAGCAAGAAGATGCCGACGGCCGAAAGAAACAGCGTGAGCAGACGCCCCCAATTTTGCATCCTCAGCAAACCATAACCGGCGATGAGGTGAAGGGCGGCAAACAAAATGATCATCGCGCTGGCAAAGTGTCCGAAACCACCAAAAAAGCGTCCGGTGGCATTCCCCTCAGCGGCCAGAGAAGAGAGTTTAGCGGCCAAACCAGTGAACAATAGGACGGAAACTCCGAAGAGCAAACCAAGTAAACCACGCAGAATCTGGTAGAGACCGACCAGGGTGACACCGAGTGGGCGCATGAACCCTCCTAAACTGGGAGAAATATAGCACATGGAGGGCAGGTTTCAGGTGGCAGGCTACGGGTATTAGGAAAATCTAGTCGCAGCAGACGCAGCTAGTCTTCCGGGTTTCCTGTCACCTATGACCGGCACCGTCCTACTCGTAGCGAAGAGCTTCGATGGGATCTAGCCTTGAGGCTTTGATGGCGGGAAGCATTCCGCTGATGATGCCGACGAATCCGAGAATCAGAGTCGAGGCCAGTAGCGTAGTGGAATCGATGGTGAGATGGATGTCGCCTTCCGTGCCGTTTTCGACGAAGGCGCTCCACAGAGTAAGCGATCCGACCGACCAGGAGACGAGGTAGGCGAGAAGCACGCCGGCAATTCCGCCGAGAAGCGTGATGGCGAGGGCTTCCGCGAGAAACTGGACCAGGATATGCCAACCGCGAGCGCCGAGCGCTTTTTCGACGCCAATCTCGCGGGTGCGCTGAGTCACGGAGACCAGCATGATATTCATCAGCCCGACGCCGCCGATGCCGAGGGTAAGCAATCCGATGAATCCGAGCAAAATCTTGATGCCGGTGGTGATCACGCGGAGGTCGAGCAAATCAGCGAAGACGTCGAAGACAAAGATGGCGCGCTTGTCCTTGGGATCGAAGTCATGATGAAAGGCCATCGACCGGCGCACCGCCTCGGCGACTTTTTCGTGGTCGCCTTCATATTCCATGGCGACAGCGTTTAGGTAATAAGTGTTGGTGAGGTCGTTCATGGAGCTGAACGGCATGTAAACTTTGCCGTTCATGTTCTCGTCGCCGTTTTGAATCACGTGCTTAAGGACGCCGACGACCTCGTAGGAAATGCCGTCGACCCGCACCTTTTCGCCTAGGGCGTTCTCGCCGGAAAATAGTTTTTTCTTCACGTCGGCACCGAGGACGGCCACGCGGCTGCGCGTATTTTCGTCGAGATCGGTAAAGAAACTGCCGGCTTCGACGTCGATGCGGCGCATGCGGGAATAGTAGGGATAGACTCCGCTGATGCTGTAACTGCCGCTCCGCGTGCCGAAGGCGACGGTGCTTTGTTTAGAAGCCTCGGGCGAGATGCGCTTGATCAGAGGCACTTCGGCCTGAAGGTAGTCGAGATCGTTGACGGTAAGTTTGATCTCGCTGCCAGCTTTGGTGCCGCCCGCTTGCAGCGAAGTTCGTCCGGGAAAGATAAAAACGAGATTTGTTCCCCAGGAGCGGAAGGCGACCCAAAGGCCGCGCTCGAAACCCGCGCCGTACGCAAGCAGCAGCACCACCGTGGCGATGCCCCAGGCCATGCCGAGCATGGTGAGGACGCTGCGACGGCGATTGTATTTGAGCGCGTTGTAGGCCTGGCGAGCGAGTTCGAGAAGCATAATGATCCTGGTTATTCGTTATTCCTGGCGCAGAGCTTCCACCGGTTGTAATAACGCGGCCTGGCGTGCTGGATACAGGCCTGCGGCTATTCCGGCAAATGCCAGCGACAGAATGGCGATGGCGGCGGACGATGGGACGATGCGCGGCGTGTCGAATCCCTCGGGCGCGGGCAAGGCGGCCAGAAGTGTGACCAGCGCGGTGGTGATGGCTAAGCCTATGCCGCCGCTCAAAGCGGTCAGGAATGCGCCTTCCACAAAAAACTGGGTCAGGATGGCGCGATGGGTGGCGCCGAGGGCCTTGCGCAGGCCAATCTCGCGGGTGCGCTCGGTGACCGAGACGAGCATGATGTTGATGATGCCGATGGCGCCGAGAGCAAGAGTGATCACGCCGACTACGCCTAGAAAATAGTCCATGCCGTCGAAGATCTTGGCGACGCGCTTGTTGTCTTCGATGGTGTCCCAATCCTCGAATGACTCCTCCAGCTTCGGATCGAATCCGTGACGGCGGGCGAGTATCTCGTGAACTTCCTCTTTGGCCAAGAGATTCCCACTCGGCGTGAGCGGCCGATAATTCAGGAACGAAATGGCATCCTCGCTGTTCTGGTCCTTAAGGCGGAAAAGATTGCGCATGGTTTCGATGGGAATAAAGATGCGCGCATTGGTGCCGTTATTGCCGTCCTGCCCAACCTTGCTGAGCACGCCAATAATTTCGAAGCGAATGCCGTTGAGCAGGATCGGCGAGCCCGCGGCGGGGCGGCCGGGGAAGATGTTTTTTAGCAGTTCCCAGCCGACGACGGCGACGCGCCGCGTTTCGCTGTTGTCTTCATCATTGAACCAGCGGCCTGGGCCAACCGGAATATTGCGGATCTGGTTATACTCGGGCGCCACGCCGAAGACCTGGCCATTGGTCGACCCGTAATCGCTCACGGCGCGAATATCCTCACGATTGAGCACCGGCGAAACGAACTTGAGCGAGCGCGCCTCGCTGCGGATGGCGAGGTAATCCGCGTAGGTGAAATGGTAAGTGCGGCCGGATTGCGTGCTGCCTTCGACGGCGGGAATGCGTCCGGGGAAGGTAAACATGATGTCCTGGCCCAGATTCTTGAGTTGCTTCGCCTGCCCGCTGCGGAAGCCCTCGCCCAAACCGACCAGCAGGAGCAGCGATCCCACGCCCCAAGCAATGCCGAACATGGTGAGAAACGAGCGGAGCTTGTGCGCCCACAGAGTGGCCAGCGACTGGCGAACGATTTCGATGAGCATCCGCATGGTTGAGGTTCAGGGCGCGCCCTAACCCGGTTTGGGCAAAGTTGGCGCTACCTCTGTTATGCCTGTTATGCCGTCTTTTAATTGATACGCAAGAAGGGGGTAGCCGGTTCCATGGAAAAGACACACTCTTCCCGAGGATTTAGACGTACGGGATGACTGGAAGGTTAGCCGCGTGAGCGTCCGATGGGCTATCCACGCCTGCGGGCGGCCGGGTCGACGGTTTTGAGTTTAATCTGCGAGCGATTTCCAGAGCCTAAACTGTCGCGGGAGCCTGCGGGGTCGAACCAAGCACTTCGCCTGCAGCTTCTCACGTGCCAAAGAAGTCGTTTCCCGTCCCAGTGAGGGGTGTATCCGCAACCACCCAGTATTGAGCGCCACCGGTCACTGCCACCGCCGCAAAGTTGGCGATAGTAAGGGTACAACGGCTCGTTGGCAGGTTGGGCACCGTTACTGGACCCGCCAGCAGCGTTCCAGGCGCGCCGCTTGAATCGTTATCGATGCTGAGGTTCACTTGGTCGGTTCCTTGACCGCCATAAAGAACCGCGACTCCAACTTCCGAAACATGAGAATCGGATTGTGGCGTGAAAGGCATTGCGACGAATTGAGGAAATCCGTAATTGTCGAAGTTCGGCCCCCAGAGGCCATAGGCGGAGGTGCAGTTGTAAAGCTCCGTCTTTGAACCAAGGTTGCTGTCGATCTTTTTCAGTCCCGCCGCAGCTTCCTGCGGCGGCACGGGTACTCCCGACTTTTCCTGGGTGCACACGATCCGCGGAGCCGCCCCTGCTTGCGCGAACGGGTTGAGATTGCAAAGTGCTAAAAGGCATATAAGCGGAAGAGGATTTTTCTCGACGTTTCCCTTTCACCTACAACCCCTATAACGAATACGGAATAGATAATCCTTCGGAACCGTGCGCCGATATTCAAGACCTCTGCGAAGTCCCCTACGCGGTCCTGCTCACTTATAGCTTCGCAGCCCGTCTAACCCGCCGACCAGGAGTGGGCCTCGATCCGTGGCCCTTTTCGACGACATTTGAGCTTGAGCTATACCGACACCTTGAAGGAGGAGTTGCCATGTTTCGAGATATGTTTCGAGAAAAGTTTGGAGTAGCTTTCCGGGGATTCCTGTTCTGCTTTTTAGTAGCAGCGCTGCCGGGAGTCAGCCCGGCGCAATCGTTCGTACTTGATCTGCCTCTGCAGAGCCAGCAGGCGGAGATTACGCAGCGCATTGGCATCACCGATGTCACCATCAACTATCACCGGCCGCTGGTGAACGATCGCAAGGTTTGGGGCGACCTCGTTCCCTACGGCAAAGTGTGGCGCGCCGGCGCGAACATTAACACGACGATCACTTTCAGCGATCCCGTGCTGATCGAAAGCAAGCCGCTCGATAAGGGTACATACGGATTGCATATGATCCCCAACGCCGACGAGTGGACGATTATCTTCTCGAAGAACTCGACTTCGTGGGGATCTTTCACCTACGACGAGAAAGAAGACGCGCTGCGTGTTACCGTGAAGCCCAAGGCTGCCGACATGCACAACGCGCTGACTTATGACTTCGACGACTTGAAGCCGGATTCGGCGGTGGTTGAGCTGGAGTGGGAGAAGGTCGCGGTACCCTTCAAGGTTTCGGTTGCTGTGCACGACATCGTCGATGCCAGCCTGAAGAAACAGCTGCGCAATCTTTCGCAATACACGTGGATAAGCTGGGACGAAGCGGCGAACTATATGCTCACTGAAAAGATCAATCTCGATGAAGCGCTGGAGTTTGCCAACAAGTCGATCCAGAATGAAGATCGCTTCGATAACGAGACAACGAAGGCAAAGGTGCTGACGGCGCTCAATCGCAAAGACGAAGCCTCCGTTGCACAGAAGAAAGCGCTGGAGTTCGCCACTCCGCTGCAGATGCATGGCTACGCTCGCCAGTTGATCGGCGAAAAACACAATGAAGAGGCCTACGCGATCTTCCGCGAGAACGCGAAGAAACATCCGGACCAGTGGTTCGTGCACACGGGATTGGCCCGTATGTACTCCGCGCAGGGCAAGTTTGACGACGCGACGAAAGAGATGCAACTTTCGATAGCCGCAGCTCCAGAGAGCCAGAAAACTTATTTGGATGGCTTGGAGAAGCGGCTGGAGTCGAAGCAGGATATCAATTAGCCAAGCGGAGGTACACGAAGAGTTTTGTCTCATGAACATCCTTCCTGTACCTCCGTGGCCTTTGTGGTTCAAGATTTCTTATGGGGCTAACATGATGGCTGGTTACCGCCTTCTCTCCAGACTCGCCTTGATGGCCATGGCGCTAGCGATGTTTTCAGTTTCATCGCTTGCCCAAACATCCACCACGACCGGCAAGGCCGTTTTTTCTGGCGATAGGAAGGCGTCGACTTTTGCCTTTGAGTGGCGCGAAGGGTTGATCTTTCTTCCCGTGCGCATTAACGGATCGAGGCCGCTCTCTTTCGTCCTTGATACGGGGTCGACCAGAATTCTTATCGACCGCAAACTCGCAGCCGACCTCGGCCTGAAAGCAAGTGGAACCGGGTCATTGCAAGGTGCTGGAGCCGGACGCATCCCGATTGAGTTCATTCACGACGTGGGCATCGCGCTACCCGGCGTTGAAAGTGCTGGTTACGATTTATCAACCGCCGATCTGCAGCCGCTTGAGGCGGTCGACGGCGGAAAAGTAGATGGAATCATCGGCTACCCATTTTTTAGCCGATTTGTTATCACGGTAGATTTCGAAGCCAAGCAACTCACGCTGACCTCGCCCGAGGCGTTCCATCCCAACAGCGCAGGGCAAGCCCTGCCCATCGAACTGCGCAACAAATGGCCGTTCGTAAAGGGAGAGCTGGTTTTGCCCGGACCGGTTACTGTGCAAGACAGCTTTCTGATCGACAGCGGCTCGAGCGACGCGGTCGACCATCCTATCGTAATGACACTGCAATCGCGCGTGCCGAGTAAAAGCGGCGTGGGCCTGGGCGCGGAAGTTCAAGGCGCAACTGCGCGAGCCACATCCTTTCACTTGGGGCGGTACGCGGTCGAAGGCCCGCTGGTGGCCTGTTGTGGCGGAACCGACGCAACCAGCAAACTCATAGGAAGTGAAATCCTGCGGCGATTTACTGTCAGTTTTGACTATTCGTCATCGAGGATATTCATTACGCCAAATTCTTATTACGGCGAGGGCTCGCTCTCACCAGCAATTCAACCTTGATTGGGAGCGATTTTTCCACTCTGTCGAATCGAAAGGAGACCCCATGAATGCGCTCAGCTGCTGGAAATTCAAGCGATCGATTCTTGCCGGCATCGCCCTAGTTTCCTTCGCGACGGGATCGCTCATTACTGCGCGCCTGATGCATGCGAACGAGGTGAACGCTGATAGCAATCGCGTCTTCGAACTTCTCGTTTATCACACTATGCCGGGCAAAGTGCCGGCCCTCGAGTCGATCTTCCGTGATGTTTCAAAGCTTCAAGACAAACACGATCTCAAGGTCGTCGGCTTTTGGGTACCCGACGATAAGGATCCTGCGTGGACCAATACGTTCATCTACCTCGTGGTGCATCCCAGCCAGGACAAAGCGAAAAAGAATTGGGCCGCGCTTCATGCCGACGCGGCATTTCCAGAGTATAGAAAACAGGCTGCCGAGATCATAGAAAAAGTGGGGCAAGACTATAGGGTCGACGAGGTGTACATGCGTCCCACGGATTATTCGGCGATGCGGTAGTCGCCGGATTCTGCAAGATTCGATCTTCACAACGTCCGGTTAAACCGGGGAGAACTCCATCGCGTGCGTGAACTGCGGAATTGTGCCCTCGTCTGCTTTCTTCTGTTGGCCTCCCCACTCGTGTTCGTTTCTCCATTGGCAGGAGCTCAGGGAAATACCTGGATCGCCACTTGGGCGGCCAGCCCAGAGCCGGCGGACCCCGGCCCGAACAAGCCTCTGCTCAGCATCGAAGACCAGACTGTGCGGGAGCGCGTGCGCGTATCTCTGCCGGGGAGTCAGATCTGCCTGCGCCTTTCGAACGAATATGGCTCCGCCCCTCTAGTCATTGGCTCGGTCACGGTCGCTGCGGCCGTCGATGCAACAAGCGTCAGGCCAGGCTCGCTTCAGGCTGTCACCTTTGGGGGGCACAATTCGGTCACGATCCCCGCGGGGGCGCCGGCCGTCAGTGACCCGGTGGCTTTTCCGGTCACCTCCGGAGCCGAAATCAGCATAAGCCTCTATTTCCCGAAGCGCGTCACGTCCCCAACGCTGCATGCGCTCGCGCTGAAGCGTGCAGTGGTCTCGCAACATGGCGACCTTACTCGCGCGGAAAAAATAGAAGGCGGAGCTGTGTCTAAGTCGTCAATCCTGGTCACCGCTGTGCTTGTGCCCGCTCAGCCGTCCGAGTGCCTGGTCGTGGCATTTGGCGACTCGATTACTGATGGCGATGGATCCACGATCGATGCCGACAACAATTGGCCGAACGATCTCGTCCGTCGCCTGAGAACGACCCACGGAGGCTCGAACGTTGCAGTAGTCAACGAGGGCATAGCTGGTAACCGGTTGCTGAGCGACGGCTTCGACGTCAGCAAAAGTTTCGGTGCCAGCGGGCTGGCCCGGTTCGACCGCGATGTGCTGGCGCTGCCGGGCGTAACTCATGTCGTGCTGCTCGAAGGGATCAATGACATCGGCTTCCCCGGCGCAAAGCTCGACGAGCGCGACCTCGCCGATCCAGCCGATGCTCGCACTCCTGAGGACCTGATTGACGGCTACCGCCAATTGATTTCGCGCGCTCACGCTCACGGGGTCAAGCTGATTGGAGCCACGATCGCTCCTTTTGCAGGCGTCGACATTCCTGGCTACTACTCGGAATCCAAGGAAGCGGTTCGGCAGGCGGTTAACAAATGGATTAGGACCAACGGCTCGTTTGATGCGGTAATCGATTTCGATGCGGTCTTGCGCGACCCGGACCATCCCAGCAGAATGTCGCCGCGCCTCGCATCGCCAGACCATCTACATCCCAACGATGTGGGTTACGAGGCCATGGCCGACGCCATCGATATCGCGCTTTTCAAGTAGACGAGTGGAAGAAATCTAGCTTTGCGATGCCGATACCCGAACACTCCCCGTCCCGACTTGCGCCCAGCACATCTCCTCCGGAACAGCCTCTATGACAAGGTCGGCCCCGCGCGCGGCTTCATCGACAGAGCCCGCATATTCGATGCGGCAAAAGCTGCATCGGCGTCGGCTGCATCGACTTTGCCGAGTCGACCGCTTGATCGAGGTTGGCGCGGATTTCGGTCTCTGCTTTGCGCAGAGCATTTGGCAGAAGATCTTCGAGAATAGTTCGATAACCGCCGAGCGCAGCGGCATGCGCGATGCCTCGGCCCATGATGCCGGCACCGATCACGGCCACGGTGCGGACTTCAGTCATGCTTTATTCTTTGTCCTCTTTATTTTCTTTGCCCGCCTTCTCCAGGCGCTGCACCACACTCTCATAGCTCGGCTCAGACTTGCGGATATATTCCCCGAGGCGGGCGCATTCTTCCTTGGTCATCGCCGGGATGCTGGCGCTGATGCGGCGAAGAGTAGTAGCGATGTCGTCGATGTAGTTCATGTGGCGGATTAGTTCTCCAGTTGCGGGCATGATGGCTCCTTGCTTATTTTCTGGCGCGGAGGCGAAGTCGGAAGCGTCCGCCGCAGCCCCGTTAACTATTCATTGTTCAACAGGTGGGCAGATTTAGCAAAGGGGGACATCGCTTCATGGTGGGGTTAACATCATTCTGCAGCGCAGAAAGACCTTGAGCCACCAAGGACACGAAGGCTCACGAAGGTTCTAGCTCCGTGTTTTCCTGGGTGCTACTTAGTGTGCTTCGTGGTTAAGCTCTTGCTCGCGGCGCTCATCAAGCCTGTGGTACTGCCGAAACCCTGCGTAGCCGTCTTTGCCCATGTAGCGCTCGAGCACCGCGGCATCGGTTTGGCGAAGATCGACGATTACCAGTCCGTCGATCACGTCAGAAAATTTGCGGTCGAGATTAAAGCCCACCAGTCTGCCTCCGACCTTGGCATACTGCCGCAGAAGAATGGGCAAGCCCTTGCCGTCCTCCTCCACATCGGAGATGGGCTCGGCGAGTTGGTCGAGATCGCGCAATGCACTGCAAAGGGCACCGCAATCCCAGCGGCGAAGCTTGGGAGCGCGGAAGGGTGTGCGCGCATGGATCAGATCGGCAAACTCGCCCCCAGATTCGCGCTGTTCGAAATAGCGGACAATCATCTCGCGCGACACACTGCTGTATTCGTTGCTAATGCTGACTGCCCCGAACAACACAGGAGTTTCGGGATGCGCCGCCACAAAGCGCGCAATACCCTTCCACAGCAAAAGCAATGGAGCATACTGGCGCTGATATTCGGGGCGCACGAAAGAGCGGCCCAGTTCGAGCGCGGAACCAATCTTCAGAAAGAGTTGCTCGTTGTAGCGGAACACGGTGTTCGTGTAGAGACCCTTGATGCCGTGGACGCGGATGATCTCGTCGGTATTACCGGCGCGATACGCCCCCGCTATTTCTTTCTTCTCCTTATTCCAGAGCAGCAGATGCCAGTAGTAAGCGTCGAAGCGATCGAGGTCGGTGCTGCGCCCCGTGCCTTCACCCGCGGCACGGAAGGTGACCTCGCGGAGGCGTCCCACTTCATCCAAGGCGTGAGGCAACTCGGAAGCGTGGGCCGCAAACACTGTAAATTCAGCATTTTCCAAGAGCAATCGTGCAGGTGGCAGCGCCGCAATATCGTCGATGACAAATCGCGGAGGAACCTGAGCAGCAATCGTTCCCTGCGGCTTGCGTGGAAGCGCAGCCCGCACTTTGGCGGGCAGTGACACAGGCTTCTTACCACGATGGGACAGCAGGTAGGTCCGTAGGCGAAGATATTCGGTTGCCTCTTCATCATCGTCGAGGTTCGCGATCAATTCCGATGGAATCGCGTTGCCGATGCGAATCTCTACGTTTTTTTCACGCTGCTGTAGAAATTCCGCCAGCAGGAAAAGTGTCCGCAGTCGGGGGTTGATCAAGCCCAGCACTTGGAACCTTCCACTGTTGCGGCCACAGAAGTACACGGGGAGTGCACAGGCTCCGGTTTTGCGCGCCAGTCGAGCGGCCGCGGCGTTCCATGCCGGATCGGTCACTTGCGCCTCACGCACATTCCACTGCGAAACTTCCCCGGCCGGAAAAACAGCGAGGGCTCCGCCTTGGCGCAGCCAGGCCATCGCCTGCATCAGAGGCTTGAGATTCTTGTCCCTAGACGACGAACTGTTGAAGGGATCGACAAAGATGCATTGCCGATGCAGTTCGGGAATGCCCTCCAGCAGCGAGTTAGTGAGTATCTTGACATCCGACCTGACGCGCGAAAGGAGCACAGTGAGCGCCACGCCATCGAGCACTCCAAAAGGATGGTTGGCGACCGCAACGAGAGGGCCTTTGACCGGAATGTGATCGATGTCGGCGGCCTGCACTTCGAGCTTTACCTTCATCTCCTGCAGGAGAGCTTCCAATTGAAACCCTTGCGGCGCTTGGCGCACGCGCCGGTAAAGCTCGCGAGCCTGATCGAGAGGAATAAATTTTCCGGCGAACCCCGGGAGTCCGGGCAGGAGAGGCGGATCGGTTAAGGCACGGTCTTCGTGCCCCGCAATCGGCAAGGTAGGCATAGCTAATTTTTGCCTCGTCTTGGTTGCACCTTTATGAAGAGACGATTAACGGTTTGTGAATAGGCAACTCTTTAGTAACCAGGTGGGTAACTCGGCGCGGTCAGCCTTCGAGTTTGAAACGTGTCTCGGCGAGGCGATAGAGCCGACGCCAGACCAGGCGGTTGGTCGTGACCACGACTGCGGCCAAAGCAATCGTGCTGGCCAACAGCAGATTGAAGTTCTTGGCATCGGTGGCGGCGGAAATCATCGCGCCGATGCCGACAGTTGAATAGACCTGACCCTTGAGGTGAGCGTATTCGGCGACAATGCTGACGTTCCATGCGCCTCCGGATGCGGTGATCATTCCTGTCACAAGAAACGGAAAAATTCCGGGAAGGATTAGTTTGCGCCATCGCTCCCAGCCAGTGATGCCGAAAACGCTGGCCGCTTCTTTCAAGTCGGTGGGAATTGCCATGGCGCCCGCGATCACATTGAACAAGATGTACCACTGCGTGCCGAGCAAGAGCAGGACGATCGAACCCAATCCCAGTCCGCCGCCAAGGCGAATCAAAACCAGTAGCACCACCGGGAACACGGCCGTCGCCGGAACCGACGCGGCTATCTGCGCCAGTGGTTGCGCGATGCGCGCCAGGCGCGGGTTGAATCCGATAGCGACACCCACTGGGATCGTCCATAGAGCGCCCAACAGCAAGGTGAGATTCACGCGCAGCCAGGTTGCAAGCAGGCCGATACCAATCTGGTGAAAGTCGGAGCTGTGAAGGCCGACCAAAATCATGATGACTCGTACCATGGCATAGGCGATCATGCCAAGCGCCGCAATGCCCAGCACGCGCCCAAGCCACAGAAGCGCTGTGTTTTCCCCAGAGGATTCAGAGCGAGCAGCTTGCTCGCGGGCGAAGTAATGCACCATCAGCTCGCGAAGCGGCTTCACTGCTCGTTTGCGGAAGAGAGCCACGCCACGCGAGCGCCGGAGAAAATCGAGCACCCACGACGTCGGCGCATCCGCACTCTCGACCTGCTCCATCTTGAATTTCTCAGCCCACGCAATCACAGGACGCCACACGAACTGGTCGATCAGCACAATCACGGCAACCATAGTCAGAATGCCGAGGAGAATCGAGCGAGTATCGCCGTCGTCTGCGGCGGCCTGCAAATACGAGCCCAGTCCCGGCAAGCGAAAATCGCCGAACTGCTCGCAGGCCATCAGAAAAAACCAGGCTCCCGCGACAGACATCATCGAGTTCCAGACCAGGCCGATGGTTGCGAAGGGCAATTCAATTTGCAAGAAGCGTTGCCACCAGTTAAAGCGGTAGATCGTGGCCGCTTCGCGCATTTCGCGCGGAATGCTCTTGAGTGATGCGTAAAAGCTGAAGGCCATGTTCCACACCTGGCCGGTGAAGATGAGCAGGACGGCGCCCAGTTCGACGCCGAGTTGACGCCCCGGAAAAAGCGCGGCCATGGCCAGCATCACGCCGGGAAGAAAACTCAATACCGGAATGGATTGCAAAACGTCGAGCAGCGGAATCATGAAACGCTCGGCACGCCGACGATAGGCCGCGATGTACCCATATCCGATCGCGAAGAGCAAGCTCAGCACATAAGCGAGTGCGATGCGCAGCAACGAATACGCGGCATAAACCGGGAGAGCGCCGAGGCTGCGGCTGATTTCCACCTGAGGATGGAAGGGTCCAAGCCAGTTGCGGCCGACTTCGATGACGCCATAGAAGAGCGCCAGCCCGGCCGAAAACATGACCAGGTCGGGCAGGCCCGCCGCAGTCGGACGCGGCAGCACCGACCAAATGCGGACGAGTGGACGGAAAACAATTCGTTGCGGACGCTTCACGACTGCACCGGAGTGCTGGTCGGCGGATGAGGCTCTCCAACCGGCTCGGCAAGAGTCAAGCGGTGCGATTCACGGTCGAAATCGAAAATCTCAGCGTAGCGGCCCCAGTTCATGGCGGTGTCGAATTGCCGCTGCACTTCATCCTCGCTAAAGTGCTCGTCGAGAATGTCGTAGAAAAATTCTTCGGAAATCGAGTGATCCGCCTTGGCGTGCAGGACGCTGTCGATTTGCTGGAGGATGACAACGTGGTTAAGCGCGGCCTGGCGGAAAAGAATCTTACTGGTAAGGATGTCGGCTTCCGCGAACTTGGTGCCTTCGGGACTAATTTCTACGTCTCCTTCTTTCAGAGTGGCGAAACCGAGCAGCACCGCAGCTTCGATAATCGGCAGCAAGTCTTCCGCGTCCATGATGAGAACTTCGGCAAGGCGATACAGATCTTCTTTGCCGCCGCGATCCTGCAGCAATTCAATAAGGCCCGCAATACCGCCCACGCGCGCGTGAGGAAGCATCTGATATTTTTGGCGCGCCGGTTTCTGTGCGCCTGCGGTAGCGCCGGGCACGGCGAGCGCCAGATCAGGCTGGGTCATGATCTTGTAGATGTAGTCGACGAGTTCGACAAAGCGCGCTGATTTGCGATCACGCGGTTGTGGAAGCTCGATCGCAAAATCGGCGCGCATGCGAGCGGGATTTCTGCCCAGTACAATGACGCGATCGGCCAGCAGTACCGCTTCTTCAATGTTATGGGTGACGATGAAAATTGCCTTGGTCGGCATTTTCTTGCTCAGCCACAGCTCGAGCAGTTCGTTGCGTAGATTCTCAGCGGTGAGCACATCGAGCGCGGAAAAAGGCTCATCCATGAAGAGAACCTCTGGTTCGACCACGAGGGCCCGCGCGAAACCCACGCGCTGTTTCATACCACCAGAGAGCTCTTTCGGATAAGCACTCTCAAAACCATCGAGGCCAACGGTATCGAGAATGCGCAAAGCGCGCTTGTGGCGCTCCATGGCGGCGACGCCGCGAGCTTCGAGCGGAGCTTCAACATTGTCAAGCACGGTCAGCCACGGAAACAGAGCGAAACTCTGGAAGACGATAGCCACGCCTGCATTCTGCGCTGTAATCGGCTGGCCATGCCACAGCACCTGGCCTGATGAAGGTTTGCTGAGACCGGTGAGGATTCGGAGCAGCGTGGACTTCCCGCAGCCCGAGGGTCCAAGCAAGGTGATAATTTTTCCAGGCTCTACGTCAAGATCGACGGGTGCGATTACTTCAATGCGACTCCCATCGGGTTGCAGGTAGAACTTTTCGACAGCTTGGGCACGAATGATGGACTCGGTCACGAAGTGCTCCAGGGAAAGACTTAGGCGACAGGTCTCAGGTGTTAGGTGTTAAAAACAACCACTGACACCTCACCCTACACCGACAATTCCGTACGACAGCGAGAATAACACTGCTCATGCCGCCCACTCTTCATTCGCAGACGGCGGCATCGGCTGCGGCAGCCGGTCGCAGACCTCAGTTAGTGTTGCGAGTTTTTTCGCCAACGCTGGACGTAGCAACTCGGCGGCAAACCGCCATCGCCAGTTCCCTTGTGCCAGGCTGGGCACATTCATGCGGCCCTCGCTTCCCAGCCCGAGCGCGTCTTGCAAGGGCACCACGCAGAAGCCGGCGACAGAACTGGAAGCCGCGCGAATCATCGCCCAATGAACACCGTCATCGCAACCGCCCAGATACGATTCAACCTGCTGCCGTTCGAACTCTGTCGCGCCTGTCTTCCACCAGCCGAGCAGAGTATCGTTATCGTGCGTACCGGTGTAAACGACCTTATCGACAGTAAACGTGTGCGGCAAATGGGTGTGCGCTCCCGCATCGCCGAAACCAAATTGCAAAACGGCCATGCCCGGAATCTTGAGGCGTTCACGCAAGGCGTGAACGTCGGGCGTGATGTATCCCAGATCTTCGGCAAAAAACGGCAGTCCGCCCAGAGCCTCGCGCAACTTAACAAATAAATCATCCTTGGGTCCGTCGACCCAGCGGCCGTTGATCGCGGTCGGTTCGCTCGCCGGAATCTCCCAGAACTGGGAAAATCCGCGGAAGTGGTCGAGGCGGATGTAGTCAAAATTGCGCGTCAGCCAGCGCATGCGATCAATCCACCACGTATAGCCCTGCTCCTGCATCACATCCCAGCGATAAAGAGGATTGCCCCAACGCTGGCCATCTTTGCTGAAGAAATCTGGCGGCACGCCGGCGACCACCTCAGGATCGAGCGCGGAGTTCAAGCGAAACAGATTGGGGTGGGTCCAGACGTCGGCGCTGTCGAAATTCACGAAGATGGCCATGTCGCCCACCACGCGAATCGACTTTTGCGCGCAATAGGCTCGCAGCGCCTGCCACTGCTCGTAGAAAAAGAATTGCACCGCGCGGCGTACTTCGAGTTGGTCGAGCATTTCGGCTTGCGCCTGTGCGATCGCGGCCGGGTCGCAATGAACAAGTTCGCGGGGCCACTGGTTCCAGCTCTCCAGCTTGAAGCGTGCGCGCAAAGCGTCGAAGAGGACGAAGTCATCGAGCCACGATTGATTTTGCCGGCAAAAATTTTCATAACGCGCGCTGGCCGGCGATGCAGCGGAGCGCACAAAGCGGCGCGCCGCTTCGAACAACAATGGCAATTTGTGATAGAAAACAGTCGGATAATCCACCGGCCCATTTCCCTGGGGCACAGCATCTACGAGAGAGCGCTCAATCCAGCCGCGATCGGCGAGCCGCTCGAGGCTGATTAGCAGAGGATTTCCCGCAAAGGCCGACGTGGAGGAGTAGGGAGAATTGCCGAAACCAAGCGGCCCGAGGGGCAACACTTGCCACAAACTCTGTCGCGCCGACGCAAGAAAATCCGCGAACGCATAAGCCGCCGGACCAAAGTCTCCAATCCCGCCGCGCGAAGCTAGCGAGGAGGGATGAAGCAGAATTCCGCTGGCACGGGGGAATGGCATTCAAAGTCAGTTCTTGATCCTCTGTTCTCAACGGCGGAATTTGCAGTTTCTTAGCGACGTAGCGTGGACTCGCAGTGGCAACCTAAAGACCGAGAACCGGAAACTGAGAACTGTCCTACGAGCCTTCTTGCGCACCCTGCCGCGTCAGGTTTTTCATCTCGTCCTCGTTGACCTTGAGGCGATGAGAACTTTCCATATCTTTTCGCAGGTTCGTAACGAACAGCCCGAACAAATCGTTCTGCTTCGCTTCGAGCAGTGATTGGCGGGTCTGGTCTTTCTTTTCCGCGAATTCCTGATCTGTAGGCGCCTGTTTTTCGAGAAGCTGAGCGACTACGCCATTGCCGCCGGCGGTAATCGGAGCGCTGATGTCGCCAGGCTTGAGTGAGAAAATTGCCGTCGCGTTACTCATCGATCCGATATCCGGAACCTGCCCATCGGGTGCAACTAGTTCGCTCGTTTTCACCGTTGTACCCAGTTCTTGGGCAGCCTTTTTCAAATCGTGCGCAGCCTTGGCCCGGTCAGACAGTTCCTGTGTCTTCTGTTGCAGCAGAAATCCGGCACGTTCGTTCTTGAACTCGCTCTCGACCCGCGCACGAATCTCTTCGAACGTTGGTGTCGCCGGAGGCCTGATCGCGAGCAACTGAAAAACCACGTAGCCTTGCGGCACCTGCGCCAGATCCGGCGGCGCCTTGTCAGTTTCGCTGAAGACAGTATCCATAAACTGCGGATTCGCAGCTAGTCCAGGCAAACTATCGGTTCGACTAAAGAAGTCGGTCGTCACCGCAGTCTGGCCTTTCGCCGCCGCCGCCTGATCGAATCCGGCGGTACGCGCCTGGCTGAGCAGAGCGTTCGCCGCCGCTTCGGTCGCGTGCGCGGCCTTGTCCTGCTTCACTTTTTCTTCAATCTCGCTCTTCACCTCGGCGAAGGTTTTGAGATGAGCATCCTGCTTGTCTTCGACGCGAATGATGTGGAAGCCATAACTGCTCTTGACCAGCTCGCTCGTCTGTCCTTTGCCTAGGGAAAACGCGGCTTTTTCGAACTCCGGCACAGTGCGTCCACGGCCGATCCAGCCGAGTTCGCCTCCGCTCTTAGCGCTACCGGGGTCGTCAGAATACTTTTCCGCCAGCTTGGCGAAATCTCCGCCCGCCTTAAGCTGCTTCAAAACATCTTCCGCCTTGGCGCGTGCCTCGGCCACGCCCTTTTCATCTACTTTACCGTCCGGACCAGGCAGAGGAGTCTTGATCAGAATGTGGGTGACCTTCACCTGTTCAGGCACGCGGTATTCCTCACGGTGCTGATCGTAATAGGCTTGCAGGTCCTGATCGGTAACCGTGGTTGCGGCGGCGATTTTCGCCGTATCGATGACGACGTACTTAATCTGCCGCTTCTCTGAGATCGAATTGTTATAGGTCGCCTTGTTGCGATCGTAGAAGGCCTTGAGCTCTTCGTCGGTAGGATGCAACCCCTTTAGAATATCGGCCTTCGTGATCACGGCATATTCGAACTTTACTTTGGTGTTGCGTTGGTTGAATTCGTCGCGCACGTCAGTGTCGCCGACGAAGGCGCTGCTCGAAACCAAAGCGCGCAACTTGCGAACGAGAATGAAATCCTTCTCCAGCGCTTCAAACTGAGGAATGGTCAAGTCATTGCGCTGAACGAAATTCTCGTACTCTTCCTGCCCAACGAACTTGCCATCGGGAAAGAGCATAGAGCCAAGCTGCCCATGCTGGAGTTCTTCGCGAAGCTCCGCGTCGCTGACGCGCAAGCCCATGCGGTGCGCCTCGGCGACCAGTACCTTCTCGTTAATGATCTGCTGGGCGGCCTGGCTGGCAAAATACGGCATCAGCATGCTGGCCTGCGCTCCGCCCCGCGGAAACTGCTGCCGGACCATCGCCCTGGCTTCGCGCTCGACCTCATTCACGGTCACGGTTTGGTCGCCAACCGTGGCGAGCACACCGGGAGGCGGTGCGCCAATACCGAGGCTGGAGCCGAGTCCGCCGGGAATCAGCGTGATCGCCATGGAGGCGCAAATAATGACGAGCAGGGCGCCCAGCACGATCTTGAGCGTCGGCCCCGCATTTTGCAGCTGTCGAATCATAGTTGGATAACTCCGTGGGACAATCTGTCAGCTTGCTTTCCGCTGGAAGCTAGAATTTACGATTATAAACTAGCGAGCGAGGCTGCCGCCGCGTGAGTCTTTCCCATAATTGCGCGCAGTTGCAGGTCGTCACCCACAAAACCTTGAAACACAAGGAGACTAACGATCAAGAAGGATTTAGTCCCAGGTATTTTCTTTGTCTATCCTAACCTGCCCGACGCAGTCGAAAGGTGGCCTTTGTGATGAGCACTTTGGCAAATTGTTCAGAAATCCGCTATTGAATCGAATCAATAAAGGTGTTATCAACGTGAGGCACATTTGAGACAAGCATTTTTATGAAGATCTTGCGTCTGTTAATCCCCTTCTTCTTTGCCGTCGCCGCCGCGCAGCCCAGCATGCAGAACGCCCCCGCTGTGACCGTCCCTTTGCGCGCAGGCTGGACGCTGCAGTCATCCGCGAAAGTATCGGCAACCGGCGAGGCGCTTTCCTCGCCCGGATCTACAGTACAAACGAAAGACTGGATCGAGGCCGAGGTCCCCGCGACGGTGGTAGCGGCGCAAATAAAGAACGGGCTGCTGCCCGATCCTTTTTTCGGGATGAACCTCCGCCAGTATCCGGGTCTCAGCTATCCCATCGGCGCCAATTTTTCGAATAGCAAAATGCCGGCTGACAGTCCCTACGGAGTTGCGTGGTGGTATCGCAACGAATTTACCCTGCCAACGGCTTTCGTCAACAAAACCGTGTGGCTGAACTTCCGCGGCATCAACTATCGCGCCAATATTTTTCTCAATGGGAAGCAGATCGCCAATTCGAATCAAGTCGCCGGCGCATGGCGCACGTACGAATTCGATGTAACCTCCGCCGTCAGGCAAGGAACCAATGGGCTCGCGGTGCAAGTCTGGGCGCCGACCGAGCACAGCCTGGCGATCACTTTCGTGGATTGGAATCCAGCGCCTCCGGATAAAGAAATGGGCCTGTGGCGTGAGGTGTATTTAACCACCAGCGGACCGGTCGCGCTGCGCCATCCAGCCGTGCTTTCGAAAGTGGATTCGGCGGCAAACAGCGCGGCTCACCTAACCGTAACCGCGCAGTTGAAGAATGCAAGCGATCATCCGGTAGCCGGAACGTTAAAGGGGAAGATCGAAGGCATTGAGTTCGCGCAGCCTGTGGAACTGGCCGCGGGCGAGTCGAAGGACGTTTTCTTCGCGCCCGACCAATATCCGCAGCTCAACCTGTCTAATCCGCGGCTGTGGTGGCCGCGACAGATGGGGACGCCGAATCTCTACGATTTGACTCTTTCGTTTGAAATTAACGGCGAGGCTTCCGATATCTCGCGCACGAAGTTCGGCATTCGCGAGGTGACATCCGAGGTCACCGAGGAGGCTCCGCATCACTTCAAACGGCTGTTCAAGATCAATGGCGAGAACATTCTGATTCGCGGCGGCGGCTGGACGCCCGACATGATGCTCCGCGAAAATCAGGAACGGCTCGCTGATCAATTCCGCTACGTGCGCGACATGGGGCTGAATACGATTCGCCTGGAAGGCAAACTTGAGAGCGACGCGTTCTTCGAGATGGCCGACCAGCAAGGCATTCTGGTGATGGCCGGCTGGTGCTGCTGCGATTTCTGGGAACGCTGGAATAAATGGAAGCCGGAAGATCTCGAAATCGCCAAAACCTCGCTGCGCGACCAGATCTATCGGCTGAGAGGCCATCCGAGCCTGCTGATGTGGCTGAACGGCAGCGACAATTTTCCGCCCCCTGATGTCGAGGCCGCCTACCTGAAGATTGAATCCGACTTACGTTGGCCCAATCCGATTCTCTCTTCCGCCACAGGAAAACCGACGACCGTGACGGGCGAGAGCGGCGTGAAGATGAGCGGTCCTTATGAATACATAGCCCCCTCATACTGGGAAACAGACCCGCAGCAACCGGCGGAAGATAAGCGGTGCAATCCGGGCGGGTGCGGCGGGGCGTACGGCTTCAACAGCGAAACCAGCATGGGGCCGTCCGTTCCGCCGATCGAGAGCGTCGAGCAAATGGTTCCGAAAGATCACCTGTGGACGGCCGACGGCTCGCTCGACCAATATTGGAGTTTTCACGCCGGCGGAGGAGAATTCAAAACGCTGCGCGTGTTTACCGATGCGCTCAATGCGCGCTACGGCAAGGCCGCTAGCGCGGAGGACTTTACCTACAAGTCGCAACTCATGGCCTACGAAGGCGTGCGCGCCATGTTCGAGGCCTATAGCCGCAACAAGTATGCTTCGACGGGTGTCATCCAATGGATGCTGAATAACTCATGGCCCTCGATGATCTGGCATCTCTACGACTATTATTTGCGGCCGGGCGGCGGATATTTTGGCGCGAAAAAAGCGCTGCAAACGCTTGACCCAGTCTATGGGTACGACGATCATTCGGTGTGGCTGGTGAGCAGCCAATATGCGGATGTCAAAGGCTTGAAATTAGCTGCGAGAGTCTTTAATTTGGATGGATCGCAGAGGTTTTCTAAGGATGCGTCGCTCGATGCTACCGCCGATAGTACGACCAAAGTGTTTGAGATTCCGCCGATCGATGGTCTATCGCCGGCATATTTCCTGGATCTTCGCGTCGCCGACAGCAGCGGCAATCTGGTCGGGTCGAACTTCTATTGGCTCTCGACAAAGCCGGAGACGCTCGACTGGTCGAAATCAAACTGGTATACAACTCCGACAAAGTCGTTTGCGGACTACACTTCGCTCGCGCAGTTACCCAAAGTAAAACTGAATGTATCGAGCCGAAGCGAGCGCGCCGCCGATAGTGAAGACGTGGTGACTCATGTCACTGTCGAGAATCCCAGCCACACGATTGCGTTCTTTGTTCGCTTAAAACTCGACCAAGGAAAAGCCGGAGAGGAAATTCTCCCGGCGATTTGGCAGGACAATTATATTTCGCTGCTGCCCGGCGAGAAACGCGAGGTCACAGCAACCTATCGGGCTGGCGGCCCGGGCAGAGCGGAACCACAGATTGAAGTAAGCGGCTGGAATGTGGAATGACTTTTGTAATTTGTCATCCCGAGCGCAGCGAGGGGATCTGTAGTCGGCCGCAAAATGCCCATCGCTCGCCCCGCTCGGGATGACAAACTCTTTCTTTCACTCATCCGCGGGCAAATCAAAGTTAACCAAGTCTCCGCGGAAACCGCGCGTCTTCCACGCGCCGAAGGCGATGCCCGCTGCCATCCAAATTGTGCCGGCGATTTTGGCGGTATTCCCGAGGCTCAGCCAGAGCAGAAGGCAGATCACGAAACCGAGAAGGGGCGGCAGAACAAAGGACGGCGTCCATTTTCCTTCGCGAACTACGTAGCGCATGAAGGCCGCCGCATTCACGCCCATGAAAGCGATCAGCGCACCGAAGTTGAGCATCTCGGCACCCAGGGCATAGCTCATTACGAACGCTCCGATCAGCGCGATGGCTCCGACAAACAACACGTTGTTGCGCGGCACATGATGCTTTGGATCAACGACTCCGAAGAAGGATTTGGGAAGCGCATTGCTTCTCCCCATGCCGAACAGCAGGCGGGCAGCGCCGATCTGCGAGCCCATGCCGGAACCGAAGTTCGCGACCAGCAGCGTAAACCCGATGATGGCAAACATCGGCTTCCAGGCGCGGCCGGCGACGTGAACGAAGGCAGTATCGACGTCCGGAAAGGGCTGCGACGCCGGCCAGATCAACTGCGCCGCGTAGACCTCAACCGCGGAAAGAATGCCGATCACGAAACAGGTCAGCACGGTGGCCAGCAGGATATTTCGTCGCGGATTTTCTGCCTCTTCCGAGAGCGTCGAGATGCCATCGAATCCGATGTAAGCCAGCACCGCGATCGATGTCGCGCTGAGCACGGCCTTCGTGTTCCACATGCTCGGGTCGTAGAATGGCCGCGTATAAAACCCAGCGGCGTCGTGTGGATGACCGAAGATGTAGCGCGCCGCGACCACAAAGAAAATTGCGATCACCACGCCCATCGCAGCGGCCAGCGCCGAGTTTACGCGAGCCGAGGTCTTTACACCTTGCACGTTGAGCAGCGTAAATACCAGCGCAAAGAAAACGGCCCATGCCCAGTACGCCACGCCCGGAGCAAATACGTGTGCCTGCTGGCTGCACCAGATGGTGCAGATGAGAGGATTGAGCATGTAATCCATCACCATGCTCCAACCGGTGATGTAGCCGAGAGCGGGATTAATTTCTTGCCCGACGTAAGTAAAAGCCGAACCGGCGCTCGGATAGGCGCGCGCCATGCGGCCATAGCTAATGGCAGTGAAGAGCATCCCTACCATCGCAATCAGAAGCGTCGTGACCACATGCCCGCGGCCGCGGTCGCTGAGTACTCCGAACACCGACATCGGCGCCACCGGTTGAATCACGATGATGCCGTAGAGAATGAGATCCCAGAGCGTGAGCGAGCGCCTCAGGCGCTGCGTATCAGCGGGCGGGCGGGCCGGAGGCTTAGCAGACGGGTTATTTACAGAACTCATTCGGTATCTCAAAAACAAAACCCCATTATCCTGCGGAGATAACGGGGATTCGGGGAAGGCTTAATTGTGGCTCGCGGGATCGCACACACAAATTCGTGTCGCAGTTCCACAATTGCTCTAGCATTCTATACGGCGAGAATATTCTGTCAACGCAAAACGCCGCTATTAAAACGATTATTGCCGAGTCTCGATGAACTCGAGAATTCAGCGGAATTTGACGGAGTGTGAGTCACAGTCATGAACTGCGAAATGCGTTTTCTACTCCTGTTCCTCCTTATCAACTTGCCGCAGAGCCACGCCCAGACTGTCCCGGGAGAAACTGCGCACCCACCAACTGCGCAGGAGCGACTGGGCTATCCGGCCTCGGCCCGTCTGCTCTTAATTCATGCCGACGACCTCGGCATGAGCCACTCCGTCAACCGGGCCACCTTCGAGGCGCTCGAGAAGGGATGGATTACTTCGGCCAGCATTCTTGTTCCCTGCCCGTGGTTTCCTGAGGTGGCACGCTGGGCCAAAGAGCATCCCGCCGCCGATCTCGGCATCCACTTGGCGTTGACCAGTGAGTGGACTGATCTGCGCTGGGGGCCGGTCAGCGGCGCGGGCCGAGTCCCAAGCCTCGTTGATGCCCACGGATACTTTCCACTCGACACGCTCGACGTTGCCCAAAATGCCCGGATGCCTGACGTGGAATACGAATTGCGATCGCAGATCGAACGCGCGAAAGATGCGGGCATTCCGGTCACACACCTGGACATGCACATGGCGGGCATGGTGTCATCTCCAGAACTCTTCGCCGTGTACCGGAAATTAGGGAATGAATACAAGCTCCCGATTCTTTTGGAACGGTCGGGGACTCATGGCCCACCGGCGGGGATTTCTGTACCCGCGGAAGAGATCGCAGTGCAGCGCATTATCACCATGGAACCGGGCGTCGTGCCGAACGATAGTGGTGAGGCCTGGCTCAACTGGTATAAGAAGCAAATGTCGGACCTCCCGCCAGGTGTGTATCAGCTCATCGTGCACTTGGCTTATGACGACGAGGAGATGCGCGGCGCCACCTGGGACCATCCGGATTGGGGCGCAGCCTGGCGTCAGCGCGACTTGAATATGGTGAGGAGCGCCGCATTCCGCAAGTTTCTTGAGGAGCAGGGGTTCGTACGGGTGACATGGAGAGATCTAGCAAAACCCTGATCTGACCGGTCCACATTGGGGGTGACTGTGGAGCGATCGGATGCGCTGTTTTTCGAATCGTTAAATGGTGTGTCCGAGCAAGTCATCACTTACGATACTGGAAAGCATACCCGCTCGCTTCATTCCCCGACATGAATCTCGTGTTGTATTCAAGCAAATAATTGATGTGCTCGGCATCGGACGGAAACGATTGGCCGGGATAGGGATAGGTACGCATTTTTCGAAACGGCACCGGCTCAACCGTATCGCCGCGATAGGCGTAGAAGTCCATATCTTTTTCGTAACCGTTGGCGATGAAGAAATAATCGCGCACCCAGCCATATGGCAAGGCAGGCAACGTCAACGGATCGAAATCCAAGGCAACTTCATCACCCGATCCGAAGACGACAAACCTATCGTCAACCGATTCGAGCAACGACCGCACATCGCCATAGCGAGTGTAAGCGCCCGCCGGACGCGCGTAGGGACCGGTGGCGCTCGTCTTTTCGTAAATGTATTTCACGTTGCCGGGAGGATTGTCTTCGATCTTCAGAGGGAATCCGTGAAAATCGAGGTCGGCGTGCGCCAGCGGAACCGGCGTCAGGCGGACGCTCTGCCGTTGGCTCGTGCGGCTGATCAGGATGTTGTCCCAGTAGATTTGCAGATTTGTAGTGATGCGAATGCGGCGCGTGCCGAGCGGGAGTTTACCCGTGAGATCGGCGGTCATGGTTCGCGGCCCACCAGCGGGAAACCCAAGATCGTCGATTACGCGGAGCCATTTTTTCCCATCGAAGGTCTTGCCATCGACCGGCGGGGCCAGCGCCTCAACATACGGCGCGCTTGGCCGCAGATGCGCCTGATCGGCGGCGTACATGCTGGTCGCGGAAAAATATTCGATCTCGCCATGCATCAGCAGCCAGAGCGGGCCGCCGTTGTAGGCCTGACCAAGATCGAGAACGAGCGTGTGCGGTTCGGCGAATCCAAGGAATGGAAGGATTTTGAAATCGCCAAAGTAACGATGCGCGAGCAGATCGGGAAGCACGTTGTGGCCGTGCTCGTCCCAGGCGCCAGCCGGAGGACGCGCATCATTATTGCTGTATACGACCTTGAACGGCGGGTAAGGCGGGTTGCTGGCGAAATATTCGTTGGGATAAACGTCAACGCCGGCGGGATGATCGACGGCGAGCAATTTCACCTGATCGAGATAAACAGATTCTTCCAGCGGCTCCATGAAACGGAAACTCAGCTTCCCGTCTTTTTCGTGAAGCGAAGCGCGATCGAGCTTGATGGCTTCGGTAGGACGCGGGATATCGCGCTCGATTTTGTCACCATTCGCTGAGATCCAATGCCCAACCACCCCCGCGCCCAGCATGTCGCCGACCAGCTGATACTCGCGTCCATCCCATGCAAAAAGCGTAGGACACGAACTGCCGCGACGGTCGAGCTCCAAAATATTCTGCGGCTGGTTGGCGGCGACTCCGATTTCGTCCTGCAAAACGCCCGTCGGCCACAGCATACGAACAACGTCGGCCTCTTTCGCCTGCCCCAACCCGATTGTCAGATAAGGCGAGTTCTGTCCGAGGTAGCCCGACGATCCATACACTTCAAACTTCTGCCGCAAGCCGCCGGAGAAAACTTCCACCTTCGTCCCGATGGCGCTCTTGTTGTCGTTCAGACCCTTAAGCGCAAGCCGCAAATAGTTGTTCTTGTTCCCGCCCTCGTTCCGGAGCATTACCGCCGGACCGTGATTTTGCGTGATCAGAAGATCGACCGCGCCGTCGTTGTCGTAGTCGCCGACGATAATGGCGCGCGGCTCTTTGAGCTGAATTTTGTCGAGGCCGACATCGGCGGTAACGTCTTTCCAGCCGTCGGGGCCGAGATTGCGAAAGAGGCGGACTTCGCCCCGGCCGTCTTGCGTCTCGCCGACGACGACTAGGTCGACCCAGCCGTCGTTGTCGTAGTCGATAGCGGCGACGCCGTAGGCGCGGGCCCAATTGCTCTTGGGAAGCTCGATGCGCTCGAAGTCTTTCCCAGCTTTGTTGCGTCTCAGATGGACACCGCTCTCGGTCGTACCGTCGGCGGTGAATGCCACGTCCATCCACCCGTCATGATCGAAATCGAGGACTGCGATACCGTTCTCGCTAGTCCAGGCAGGAAATGGAGTGTGCGGAATAAACGCGCCCTCGCGCGGATTCTCAAGGATGGTTGTGGTGCTGCCTTGACCGGCAATTACAATGTCCACGGCTCGATCGTTGTTGTAGTCGGTTCCTACCGCGGCAGAATAGCTACCTCGCGCCGACAACCCCGTCTCCTTGCTAACGTCGGTGAATGTGCCGTTACCGTTGTTGCGCCACATTTCGTTCGCCCGCTCCCGGTTCGGCGGGTCGACCGGCCTTGCTTCCCCGGTGAGAGGCACGGTGTTTAGCCGTAATGAATCTTGGGCAGAACCCGTGGCCCGCGTGATGTACAAATCCAGATCGCCGTCATGGTCGTAGTCGATGAAGGTCAGGCCTACGTTCCACCCATCGTTCCTAATTCCCGATGCCTGCGTTACATCCTTGAAGCTTCCAGTTTTTTCATTGTGGAGGAGCAGCACTCGGCCGCTCGCGCTGAGTGCAATATCGGCGAAACCGTCGTTATCGTAATCGCCCGTCGTGCAACTCAGCCCGTGCAGCGTAGGATCCAGCCCAGCCTTTCGTGTGACGTCTTCAAACTTCCCTCCGAGATTGTGAAAAAGTGCCAACCCACCTTCGGGACCGTTGTCGGCTAGCAATATGTCGATCCGCCCATCATTGTCGTAATCGAGAAAACAGGCTCCCGGACCGAGAAAAGAAACGGCATCGTTCGATCTTGGCGTCGATAACTTCGAGACAATTCCCGCCTCAACCGTCACATCCACGAACGTCACCAGACTCTGCGCCGGAACTTTCTCTACCGCCTGTGGCGAGTCCTCCGCGCGCGAATATTTCCCTTGCTCGCCATAGGCCAGGCTGATCGGCGCGCCCAGCTTGTTCTGCGTGATGTACTGGAACTTCTTCATCGCTTCATGCGCGGGATCGGCTTGGCCGGATTGCTGGTAAGCTCGCGCCAATCCGAACTGCGCGGAGGCATGGTGCGGATCGAGCTTCAATGCGTGTTCGAAGGCATCGATCGCTTCGGGAAATTGCTTGAGCTGTGCGTAGGCCGATCCCAGAAAGTACCAGCTATCTGCGTCGTTCGGATCGGTTTCAGTAACGCGGCGAAATGCGTCGACTGCGGCGCTGGCATCCGCAGAGTTTTTGTAATCAAGCCCCAAGCTGTACCAGGCGTGAGCGTCCTTAGGATTGTCCTTGATCGCTTTTTCCAAGAGCGCCCTCGCCTCGTCGAGCCGCTGTAAATTAAGCAGCGCGACGCCGCGATTGACCGTCGTCACCTGCAACGTTCGATCAGCGGCCGCCGCTTCCTCGAACTCCTTCAGCGCTTTTTCAAAGAGCTGTTGATTCATGTACGCGACACCAATGTTGTTGAGGCGCGCGGCCTCTTGCCGATCAGAGGAAGGGCCATTTGCCACGGTGAAAGCACCGAGCAACGCGAGCAGCAAAACGAAAATGAGAGCGACGACGAGTGATCTTGTCATTAGGGATTTGCCAACTGATCCTATCTGAGCGCGGCGCAAACCGGCGAAGACCCGCGCGAACCGTGGCGCTGACGGCCGACAGCTGACGGCTATTTCGGCTGCATCGTCTGCGCCACCATCACCTGGCGTTTGAAACTTTCCATCATGTTCTCTTCGAGCCGCACTTCGGTGGGGCGCTTGGCGAGGGTCATGGTGTCGATCTTGTCCTGCAGCTTGAGCAGCGCATAAAACAAATTTTCCGGACGCGGCGGGCAGCCGATCACATAGACATCGACCGGCACGATGCGATCCACGCCCTGCAGCACCGCGTAAGTATTGAACGGCCCGCCCACTGACGAGCACGCACCCATCGAGATCACCCACTTCGGCTCGGGCATCTGTTCGTAGATGCGCTTCACCACCGGCGCCATCTTTAAGGTGACCGTGCCCGAGACGATCATCAAATCCGCTTGCCGCGGGCTCGGCCGAAATACTTCCGAGCCAAAGCGCGCGATATCAAAGCGCGCCGTCGAAGAGGCGATCATCTCAATGGCGCAGCACGCCAGCCCAAACGTCATCGGCCAGAGCGCCGACTTCCGCGCCCAGTTGAAGACGTAGTCCACCGTCGAGATCATGAAATTCTTTTCGAATTTATTCTGCAACCAGCTCATGAGGCCACTTGCCTTACAGCACGAAACATGATCATACGCCGAGGAGTGACGCGGGTCACACCGGGCTTCTGGCCGCTAGCTACTAGCTTGGGGCGTGCGAATCCACGCCCCTCGATGCATTTGCCGTCGCTGGCTAGAGGCCTTAGCCAGCAGCTAGTAAATCGTGTATCCCGGCGCCGGATTTCGCACATCTGGCTTCGACGCCATCAGCAGCAGCGCGCCGATGCGCTTGAATGCCTTCAGGTCGTCGAGCGAATGAAACGACGTCGTCTGATAATTCTCCGGCGTGGGCGTGTCATCAGGAATCAGCGCATACTCCACATTTTCGAAGGCGTGCTTCTTCAGCAATTCAAGATATTCGGCCGCCGAGCGCACATGCACCGGCACCTTTAAATTCGGCACCCATTGCAGCGAATAAGGATTGTCTTTGTAAAGATTCATCAGAATGAACAGCCGCCCATGTGGAACCATCACGCGGAACAGCTCGGCCAGCGCACGATCCTGATCGGGATAGTAATAAAACGATTCGACTGAAAGCACCTTATCAAAGAAGTTTTCTTCCCACGGAATCTGCGCCGCCGATCCCACGACGAACATCACGTTGTCGAACTCTTTCGAAGCTGCGCGGGCCCGCCGAACCATCTCGTCAGAAATGTCAACGCCGACCACTTGCCCAAAACCCTCCGACTCTTCGCCCACCATACGCGCGAGCAAGCGCGTTGCCCACCCCGAACCGCAGCCGAGATCGAGTATGCGCTCGCCCGGGCGCAGTTCCATCCGCCGCATGGTCTTCTCTGTAATGTCGAGATGATGGCGCTCCATCTTCGCGCCCTCGCCATCATCGGCCCAGCGATTGAATTCCTGTTGCAGGCGCTCCTCGGGAGACGCGGGCTGTTCCTTCGACATGAAATTTCTCCGCAAGTGTCGTTCGTCGGTAGTGGTTGGTTGGTAGACAAAACTCTGCGAACGACTAACGACCAGCGACCGTTTCTAATTCTTCAAAAAACGCCGGATACGACACTCCCGCCGCATCTGCGCCGTGAATCATCGTTTCGCCTTCCGCTCGCAACGCGGCCACCGCAAAGGCCATCGCGATGCGATGATCGCCGAAGGAATCGAGTTCCGCACCATGAAGAGGTTGTCCTCCCGGAATTCGCATTCCATCGGGGCGCTCTTCGATCTCCGCGCCCATTTTGCGCAGGTTGGTTGCTACGGCCGCGATGCGATCCGACTCTTTCACGCGCAATTCTTTGGCGTCGCGCACTTCAAGACCTGCCTCAGAGTATGGTGCAACTGCTGCCAGCACCGGGATCTCATCAATCAAGGCGGCCGAATCAGCCCCGGCGATCACAGCTCCCTTCCACTCCGCGCCATGCGCCTCAATCGTGCCCACCAGTTCGCCATGATGCTCCTCCAGATGCGCGACCGAAACTTTCAGCCCCATCAGAATGAGGATATCGAGCAGCCGCGCTCGCGTTGGATTCATCAAAATTCCCGGCAAGGTGATCTGCGATCCAGGAAACAAAGCCGCGGCACAAAGAAAGAATGCGGCGCTCGAAAGATCACCAGCCACATGCGCGTCAATCGCATGCAACTGCTGTCCTCCTACCATCCGCGATCGATTCCCCACGCGCTCTACGTCCGCTCCAAACGCTCGCAGCGCGATTTCGCCGTGATCGCGGGTACGAAGAGGCTCGTCGACCACCGTCTCACCTTCAGCAAAGAGTCCGGCAAACAGAACGCATGATTTCACCTGCGCACTCGCCACTTCCGGTTTGTAGTGAATCGCTTTGAGCGGTCCGCCTTGAATCTTGAGTGGAGGGCGTCCGCCTTCGCTCGACGAAATCTTCGCGCCCATCTCGGACAGCGGCTTCATGATGCGCGCCATAGGACGGCGCGAGAGCGATTCGTCTCCACACAGCTCACTCGAAAATGGCTGGCCCGCAAGAATGCCACTCAACATGCGCATCGTTGAGCCCGAGTTGCCGCAATCGAGCACTTGCTCCGGAGCCTTAAGCCGGGGCCCCGCGCCCCGTACTTCGATTGCCCCACGGCCTTCGTTTTCGCCCTCCAGTCGCTTCCACTCGGAGCCGAGTTTGGCTACGCAATCGAGCGTGCTCGCGCAATCACGAGCCGCCGAAAAATTCTGGAAGCGGCTCGTGCCCTCCGCAACCGCGGCCAGCATAGCGTAGCGATGCGAAACGGATTTGTCTCCTGGAATTCGTACCATGCCGCGCACGGAACTCGCCGGACGGACGATGACGTGCGACCGGCCAGGCTTCGAATCATCTGGCATGGACTTACTATAACGGAGATTCCGAACGGTACGAGCTGGTTGCGAACGGTGAGCCGATTCGTCGTCCAAAGAGTTCTATCGATTTGTCATCCCGATCGAAGCGAGGGGTCCGCATCTTCCCGCGAACTGCAGATCCCTCGCTTGGCTCGGGATGACAAACTGGAAATGGGGCCTACTGTGTACGCACCCGTCCCGCCGCTTCCGCGAGAATTTCCTGCGGCACCTCGCGCAGGACAACGTTGAATTCGAACATCGGGGTTTCCGAGCCGCGTCCCCAGCGCGCAACTTCCCAATGCGCGCGGACGAACTTGACCTCCCGGCGCGTGGTCAGATTGAGCAGCAACGGAACTTCCTCGCGATAAAATTTCTGCGGAAACGCGATGATCGGCTTGGCATCCCACGCCGTGCCGTCGGCCGATCCGAAGATGCCGACGTCGAGCGATTCCTGCTCGATGATGTTGGTGATGGCGAGCGTCAGGAGAAAAATCCTCCCCTGCGAACGACTCACGTCAAGCGCAGGACCGTCGCCTTTAGCATTGACCACCGTTCTTTCGGGAACCAGAAACGCTTCCATCATGACGCGGGAATTCTAGCAGAGAGGCGAGATGAGGGTTGTGATTTCGCTTGGTGGGAGCGACGACGGCTGTTGCCCGCCGATCCGTTTTAGAGCTGTCGCCTTCATTTGGCGACCGAATCCAAGAATTGCCGCAACACTCTTCCCACCGCGTCCGGTTGCTCCCAGGGCGCGTAATGTCCCGCCTTCGGAATCACGTTCAACTGGCTACCGGCGATATTTTGCCGCATCAGATCGCCGTCGGCCACTGTCGAGAGCACATCTTCTTCGCCGATGACGATCAGCGTCGGCACGTTGATCGTCTTCAGATCGGCGGCCGAATCCGGGCGTTCCGCCATTCCCCGCAGCACCAGGCTGACATCTTCGGCAGACATTTTACGCATCATGGCGCGCGCTCCGTCGACCAAGTCTGGACGCGCGGCCAAGGTCGTGCACCCCATCCATTTCGGAATCATCATCTCCAAGAATGGCTCAGTTCCCTGCTCCAGTACGCCGGCTGCGGACTTCAATCGATGGGCACGAGCTTCGGAGGTATCGGCCTGCGGGCGCGTGTCACAAAGCGCAAGCGAGCTTATACGGGTGCGAAATCGTCGCCAGAATTCGAACAGAATATAGCCGCCGATCGAACAACCGATGAACGCCACTCTGCCTAAGCCCTCGGCGGCGAGCACGCGCGCGATGTCGCTGGCGTGCTTTGCCATGAAAGCGGGACCTACGCCAATTTCCGAATCACCATGCCCGCGCAGGTCAGGAAGAATCAACCGGTAGCGCGAATCGAGCGCTGCCGCTATCGGATTCCAGAATCCGTGATGACCAGGAAAAGGATGGAGCAGGACGACCGGCGGACCGTTCCCGCGAACTTCATAGAAAATCTCGGCGTCGTCGCTGTGCAGGAACGGCAAGGTGTCGGGTCTCGGGGTGTCAGTCTCGGCTTGCTAGAGGCGCGCCACCTGCTAGCCAGGAACCGACTGTTGCGAAGCAGACACCGGAAGCAGCAACGGCTCCTCCGGAATGATGATCCATCCCAGAATATACGCGATGATTCCCGGGAAGACTCCGCAACAGAGCGTGATGAAGAAGCAGAGGATGCGCACGAGAGACACATCGAGCTCGAGATAGTGAGCCAGGCCGGCGCAAACGCCGCCGATTTTCCGGTCCGATCGCGAACGCATCAACTTCTTCGGCACCGGCACCATCCCGACCACGTTGCCGCAGTGAGAGCAAAAGCGCCCATCTTCAGCGATAGCCTTGCCGCAAGCGTTGCAGTACACGGTTGTCACCCCCTGTTTATGATACGGCGGCTGCGGAGAAAATGTTCCGGGATCAGCTTCTGGCTATTAGCTTCTAGCTCTTGGATAAAGGCTAAGTGCTAACAGCTAAACGCTTAGCTACTCCCGGTATGCGTCCTTGATTCTCTTCCTCGCCTTATCCGCTTCGGCGTTGCCGGAGTTCGTCGCCACCACGGCCTCGTATTTCTTCACCGCCAGGTCGCGCTTCTGCAGCTGGTCATACATTTCGCCGGCTCCGAGATTTGCCTTCTGCAACAATTCCGGATCGGCGCCCGCAACCTCGCTGACTAGCTCATAGGACGCAGCCGCAGCCTGATATTTCTTTTCGCTGCGCAACAGGTCGCCCAGCCCAATCGCCGCGATTTCACAATGTAGACTACCGTATTTTCCCTCGCGCCCGTTCTGCCACACGCGCCGATATTGCGCCTCCGCCTCATCATTCTTGCCCGACGCGCGCAGCAGATTCGCCTCTTCTAGCGGCAAAAGATAGTTGCGCGGAAAGCGCGGGCCAATCTCGTCCGCGATCTGCAACGCCTCGCCATAGCGCTGTTCACGGCGTAGAAAAACCATGAGCACGATGCCAGCGTCAACGCTGGTTTCGCCGTTGCCGTGGTAGGCATCGTTCAAATAGCGAAGTCCCTTGTCTTTGTCGCCGCTCAAGCCCACCAACGCGACCGCCATCTTCACCGCCAGCGACAGATTCCCCATCACATAGTTGTGCGCGCCCACTACGAGTTTGGCATCGGAATAGCGCGGGTCCAATTCGAGAACCCGCTCATGATCGCGCCGTGCGCCCACTGCGTTACGCAGCGCCGAAAACCACGCGCGTTCAAGGAGCGCCGTGTATAACGCGAACTGCCCACGCGTAACACCGCGGGCGTAGAGCATCTCGACGTTATCCGGATTACTAGCCAGTTCGGCATTCTCAAGTTTTTCGGCTTGCTGGACCAGCTGCTTGATGCGTTCCTTCTGCGCGGGATCGGCGGGACGATGTGCCAGTCCTATGAAATTGTCGTTCGAGTAATCGCCCGTATTCATCGCGCCCATGCGATACAACTCGCGCACTTGAATCGCGGAGAGCAGATGATTCACGGCAAACGGATCATTCGGATGACGCGCCAGAATTTTCTCGAAATCCTGGATTGCGGCGTCGTGGTCGAGGTTGTAGTAATGCTCGAAAGCGGCCTGATTCAACGGATCAGACGGACGCAATGCGCTGGAAACTAAAGGCTCCGCTGCCAGGCAGCGTTGGGCGAAAAGCAGCAGGATGAAGACAGCGAAAGCGGGGCGACGCCGGAGGAGGAAGGAAACCACGCCTGTTTAGTTTAACTGATTGGGGGTGCGAGTGAGCATTCGTTAGGACACAGGTTTGAAACGATGGAGCGGGCATCGCTACACCGGTAGTTCTTCCTGCATCCATCCGCCGG
Source organism: Terriglobales bacterium (assembly GCA_036513715.1). Lineage (GTDB taxonomy): Bacteria > Acidobacteriota > Terriglobia > Terriglobales > Acidobacteriaceae > Acidiflorens. The sequence goes on along the minus strand of DATBYM010000072.1, from coordinate 37,679 downwards.
CAACTTCTGACTTCGGCTCGCCCGCAAGATCGAGAATCAGCCTCTCCAGCACCATCCGCTTGCCCGGAGGATTCGAACGGAGCGCCAGATCGGCCTTTGCTACCAACCGAATGGCGCGCGTCAGTTCGCGCTTCGATTTGTAGCGCCGCGCCTGCCGGATAATATCGTCGGCCGCAAACGGCGGCACGCGAAAGCCTTGCCACAAAGCCGCCCACAGCATGCGCTGGTCGCGCACGTTGCGTTCGAGGATCACCAGCATCTGGCGAAATGTTTTCGCCAGCATATAGAGATGACCGATCGCCGCTTCTTCCCCGTCGCCCGTCGAAAGCAGCGCATCGAGCACAGCCAGCGCGCGCACGCGATCTTTCGATGAAATCGCATCCGTCAATTCATAGAGTGAGCGCTGCTTCGCGGCCAGCACCATGGTTTCGACATCGCCGAGCGTGACCATCCTCTTGTCGCCGACGTAAAGAATTAGCTTTTCCAGTTCGTTCGACACCATCATCATGTCGGCACCGAGCGCATCGACTAGCTCACGCGCGCCATCGGCATCGATCTTCACTCCGCGCGTCACGCAATACTCACCAATCCAGCGAACGGCTTCGCCCTCCTGCACACGCGCCAGTTCGACGATGCCGCAGAAAGACCCCAAATCCTCGCGGATCTTCTGATAGCGATCCTTGTCGGTCATCTCTATGCGGCGCGCATCGGCGGGAATGCTGATGTGATCGGCAACAAACACCAGGAGCGCGTCGGGATTCGGATTCTTGCAATAGGCTTCGATAGCCGCGATCTTTTCTTCGTTCGACCCGCGACCAAACAAATTTTTCACTCCGCGCACAAAGAAAACCTGAAACGGCGCCATCAGCGAGGGGGTGCGCGCGCGATCCAAAATTTCATTCAACGAAGTCTCGGCGAGATCGAGCTCGAACAATCCGAAATCCCGCGAGTCGGGCGCGACTAGGTGCGCAAGAATGGCATCGCGGCAGCGCTTGCGAAAAAACGCTTCATCGCCCACCAAAACATAAGCCGGCCGCAGCTTGTGCGACTCGAGGTCGGAGAAAAAGCGGTTGACCTGACCGAAGGCGCGCATCAGAATTCCTCCAGCATCAATACGCCTCCAGAATATTGGCCACCAGGGTGTGCGCGAAATCGCGCGACAGCCGATCGACCGCCGGAGAATCTTCCTGAAAAAAACTCGGAAGATCGCGCGAGATTTCATACTGATCGTGAAAAAGATACGCCGGATTCTCGAACAACACTTTGCCCTGACGGTCCGACAGCGTCACTTGTATGCTCACCGTGACCAGAGCGCTGACGGCGCGCCCGGTTTGAGAGTCATACGCCAGCGGCGTCGCCGATGCCGATAGCACCGTCGCCTTCAGCACCGCATCCGCGTCGCCATTCACCTCATGCACCACGTGATATTGCGTGCGCGCGTTGAATTCGCGTACGACCGCGTCCGTGAGCACCTGCTCGACGCGAAAGGTCTGACTATGACTGACAAAGTCGGGGATGGCGATGGAGTGGATGTTCTGCGGCAGATCGCCCGCACCCACGCGGTGGTAGCCGCAGCCCGTCGCCATCAAGATCGAGATCGAGGCCAAGCTCAGCGCGGCTGCACAGCGCTTCATTGGATCTGACCTCGCGGACGCGATACCGTCAGCGTCTCGGCGCACTCAACGGCGGTTAACGCGGCCACGCGGAGATTGTCAGTGATTGCCCAAAGCCACACTCCATTCTTGTGATTGGCGTCGACCGCTAGCGAAACCAGAATGTCTCCCTGACCCGCCGCGCTCACACTGGTGGGCGATTCCTCGGGGCTGGCGCTGATGACGACGTGCTCTCCCGCCAGCGCCGCCGACAAATCTGCCAGCGCGACTGGCTTCTCCATTTCGAAGTAAACAGAAAATCCATGCCCGTGAAAAACTGGAGCATGCAATACCTGTAGCGCGGGCTCGGTCGCGCCGCGGGCAATTTGACGGTAGTGCTTCCGGATTCGCTCGGAAACAGCTTGCAGCGACAGGTTCGATCTTTGTCCGTAGCGCGCCACCATGTTAAACGCCACTTGAATGTCGAACACGTTCTTCGGCAACTCCTGAAAGGAGAGCAGATTCACCGTCTGCTCGTGCAGTTCGTCCATCGCTTTCTGGCCGTTCTCGGACGCGGGTTCGAACACCGTCGCAATCATGCGCTCGATTTTCCCCGTCGTCGCGCTTGCCTTCTCGATGCGCAGGGCTAGCAGCGCCAGCACTGTCGCCGCTGGATGGGCGACCACCACTGGACCTGGTAGCAACTCAGGCGCAACCGGTTGGCCCGTCTGGCGTTCGATCCAGGGCGAGCGAATCGACGCTCCCGCTTCATTTTCAAGCGCAGACGAAACATCGACGATGGTGTTGCCGAGGTCGCGCGCCGCCTTCCAGTTATTGCGCGTCGAACGCTGATCGGAAGCGAAGAAGGCAAAATCCACCTTCTCAAATTGTTCCGACCGAACGCTTTGAATAAAACTCATCTCGTCGCCTACCGCCTCCAGTTGCCCGAGCGACTCGTCATCGTCGAGCAAGCGCACGTCGACGGCGGGGAAATTCCGTTCGCGCAGAATTTCGGCAACCTCTTTTCCTTTGAGCGAAGCCGCTCCCACGACAGCCACGCGATAAACATTCGTTCCACGCAGATCAGCCGGTGATGAGGCGGACTTCGAAAGCGGAAACTTTGGAGCAGCAGTCATGGATTCTGCGATGCCTCCCGATAAGCCGGAGGCGCCGGCGGAGTCTTGCGGTGGAAGATCCATTGCAAGCGCCACAGCACGCCCGAAGCCATGTAGAGAATCGCAATCGCGAAGAGCGCGGGCCCTGAAAAGAACCAGATCGAAGCGCCCACTACGCCAAAGATCACAACCAGGCGAAACGGATGGCGGGAACGAAAATCAATATCTTTGAAGCTGTAGAAGCGCCACGTGCTCACCATCAGATAGCCGACCACCACCACCATCATCAGCCAGCTCACCGCCGTCACCCACGAAGTCAACGGCTCACCGCCGGAGAAATGCACGACAGCCGCAATAACTCCCGCTCCCGCCGGAATCGGCATGCCGACAAAATATTTTTTCCCTGGCCGCCCCGGATTGGAGGGCTGCGGATTTTTCGCGATGTTGAAGCGCGCCAGCCGGCTCGCGCCCGCGATGAGAAAAGCGAAGCAAGCAATGGAGCCCAATTGCGTGATCTTCAAGTGTAGGTCGGGAAAGGTCTTAACATCCGGCAGTAGATGGAAGCCCCACATCCATGCGAGCAGAGCTGGCGCGACTCCGAAGGTAATTACGTCGGCCAGCGAATCCAGCTCTCTGCCGAAATCACTGGCGGTGTTGGTCATGCGCGCGATTCTTCCGTCCAGGCCATCGAACAGCACGGCAAAGCCGATCGCTTTGGCCGCGAAATCCAAGTGCCACGCTTCACTCTGGCTGCCATGCACGGTCTGGAGAATCGCGTAGAACCCAGCCGCAATATTCGCGGTAGTGAACAGCGAGGGCAATATATACATGCCCTTGCGCAATTTTCCGCGGGAACGGTCCGATTCGCGTCGGCGGGGTCCCGGATCTTCGCTATTGGATGACATGTTTGACGACATGCTCAATGCGCCTCCCGCTCCGCCCCGTGCGCCACTCCTCGGCTACTGGCACCGACTCCACCCGCATGAACCGCTTGCCTGGCCGGTAAAAGAGCCAGCACCGATGCTCCTCCCTTGACGCGATCACCGATCTTCACTTGAATCGCCGCATCGCAATCGAACAGCACATCCACGCGTGAGCCAAACTTGATCAGCCCGACCCGTTCACCGCACTTGACATAGTCTCCCACGTGAAAATTGAAGACGATGCGGCGCGCGATCAAGCCGGCAATCTGCTTGAATATTACGATACGGCCGTCACCTTCCACGCTGACAATATTTTGCTCGTTCTCCTCGGCCGAATGCGCGCTCATGGCGTTGATAAATTTGCCGCGCTGATAGCTCGCTTCGCGGATCACCCCCGCAATCGGCGAGCGGTTGACGTGCACGTCAAAGACGCTCAGAAAAATGCTGATGCGATTGCGCGCCGTGCCTCCGGCGGTCACGACGGAAATATCGGTCACCTTGCCGTCTCCCGGAGACACGACAGGAACGACACCGTCAGCAGTTTGAGGAATCTGGCGCTCCGGATCGCGGAAAAACCAAAGAAAAAATGCTCCCAGCAACAGCACCGGGATGGCATAAGGCCAAGACGCCAGCCAGGCGATCACGCCCGCCGCGACTACGCAGCCCAAGCCATAGAAATAACCGTCGCGCACCATAGGAGAGTCAGGTCAATTATATGGCGTAAGGGGGTTGGTCGCGCGCTGTTCGCGGTTCGTCGTTCGCTTTTCGCCGTCGCAGATGGTTCTCGGCGATCAACGTCATTGCGCGAACCGCGAATGACGCGCAGCGAACCACGCCGCTTTCAAACAAAAAGAGGCGCTTAGACGCGCCTGGTGCGGAGACACGGCTACTGTGCTGAGGCCGACGAAGGGTGGCGCTCAGGCCGATGGCCTGCTCGCTGCTCTTTTTACCTATGCAGAATGCCGATATACCTGGTGCTCCAGGCTCTGCATCTGGTCTTTGAGGCGCAGCTTCAGTTTCTTCAGCCGCACTTCCTCTAGTTTTTCGTCTTCGGTGAGGTACCGCTTTTCGGTGAGGGATTCCAGCCGTTGGGAGTATTGCGAGTGCTCCTGAACCAGTCGCTGGAATTGCTCATGACCGGTCAGGATTTGGTCTCTTGGAGTCAGCATCCTTGCCAGACCTCCTGCTGTTTTCTGTTACTGCCAGGTTAAAATTAGCACAGAAATCAATAGCCATTCAATGATATTTCATAGAAAGATTTCCACCGCTCGCCAGCTGTCTGAGCCCAAAAGCTGCACCGAAAGTAGTGCAGAATCAATGGTTTTCCGACATAATTACCGCTCAAACCGCAGCCCATATAGAATGGCGTCCTCGTCCGGAACCTTGTAATACAATCGCCGCCGTCCTACTTCGCGAAAAGCGTGCTTTTCATATAATCCACGCGCCGCCAGATTCGACTCGCGGACTTCGAGCAGAATGGCGGATGCCCACCCCTCGCGCGCCCTTTGAATCAACCTGAACATCAACTCGCTGGCGACGCCACGGCGTAGGAATTCCGCCGCGACCACCACATTCTCAATCTCCCACTCGCCCGCGACGATCTGGGCGCAAAGGAAGCCGCAGAGTTTGCCGGTGCCCTCGGCATCGAGTTCCGCCACCAAAACCACCCCATCGTTGACTAACTTGCCATACTGCGCGGATGTCCAATGAGACGCGCTGGCTGCCTGTTGTTCAATCGCGAGAATCTCGGACACATCGTTCAACCTAGCGGATCGTATAACCACGAGCATAGACAATAGACAGTTGGCAATCTCAGACTTTTTGCTTGGCGAAAATTTCAGCGTCGGAACGACGAATGTAGTTCGCCTCCAGATCCTCGGGACGAACCGTTTGGCCGCGTTGCAGATGCTCCCAACCCATCCGAGCAATCACTGCGCTTTTCGGATACTCGATCAGTTCAACCCGAACTCCGGCGGCCCGAAAAATCTCAGCCAAAGCGCCATCTGGCGTGATGACAAGCCGGTCTTTCGATTTGGCTTCGGCAACCAACTCGTGGCTGCTCAGCAGCCGTTCGCTGTGTAGGCAAACTTCTGGATAAACTTCATAGTCGCCGACGTAGACTTCACTCCGCCCCGCATCGAGCACGCTGAGCAGGCGATCACGCGAACGACTCGCGCGCGCAACCGCCTCCAGCAATGAAATAGCAACGATCGGCTTCTCCAGCGCCTCGGCGAACCCTTTGATCGCAGCCAAACCCACGCGCAATCCCGTGAAAGACCCCGGACCGTTGACAACCGCAAATGCTCCCAGGTCGCGCTTACTGTGCCCGTGCTTTTCGAGTAGAGCCGCGATCTGCGGAACCAGCTGCGCTGAAAACGCGCCGCCCGTGAGCGGGACAACCTCCATAACCGCGCAGCCTTCCGCCGCTCCGCACTCGGCGAGAGCGAGGCTGCCCTGTTTCCCCGAAGTATCAGTGGCTAGAAGAAGCATTTAGAAGATCTCGAACGCGTGCCAGCGCGTGAATGCTTCGCTTAAGCGTCAGTAGTTCAACAGGCCGGTGTGCATGGTCATTTTCCATTCGCTGCCCATCCAGCTGTAAACCTTGCAGGCGCGTCCTTTCCAGTGAAAGTCCTGGCCGTTGGCGTCGCGCCACAAGGTATCAACATCGACCACTGCAAACGCCCCGTCGCCTTGTTCCGAGATTTCAATCTTTTGAATGCTCCGCTGATTGCGCTCCAGTGTGTGCGTATCGAACAACTGCTGCCAACCACGCTTCCAGCGCTCGCGGTCATAACGACCCCAAACGATCACCCAATCCAGAGGATCGTGCAACTCGGGCGTTCGAGGCCACGGCCAAACCATATCCGGATGAAATACCGAGAGCAACAATTCAACATCTTTCGTGTCCCAAGCCCGCGTCTCTCGATTGACGATCTCAATAATTTCCTTGCGAATTTGTTCCAGCGGCTTCAATTCCTCGACTCCATATGCGGAAATGTTTTCCTGCCAGTTCAATGCCCCTCGACCAATTCCAGCAGCACGCCTGCCGTGCTCTGCGGATGCACGAACACATAGCGATGTCCGCCCGCGCCCGTTTTGATCTCGTTCGACACGAGCCGCACCCCATTGCTCTGCAATTTTGCGACCGCCGCCGCGAGATCGGGAACGCGTATACAAACATGATGCAGGCCCTCGCCATGCTTGGCGATGAACTTCGCGATCGTCGAATCCTGCGAAGTCGCCTCCAGCAACTCCAGCCTGCTCTCGCCCACCGGTACCATCACCAGGCGCACCTTCTCCTGCTCCACCGTCTCTTCCGGAGAAACGCTCAGCCCCAGCTTCTCGTAAACCGCCTTCGCCGCTCCCAGCGACTTCACCGCGATGCCAAGATGATCAATGCTGTACATTGCTTCCGCCTCGCCCATCGGACCCTTCGACAATCTCCTCGACCAGCGAATACGGATCTCTTTTATGTTCGGCGATCTCCTCCGCATAACGCGCGAGGCTCGCGCCATCCACCCGCTCACGCACCTTTTGGAGCATGGCATCACGGAGCATCTCAATCAATCGCTCCTGCCAGTTCTCGACATTCTTCTTCAAGAACAGATTTTCCTTCTTCAGATACGCCTCGTAGTCGGCGATCGCCTCCGCCAGCGCCGCCGTGCCCACGCCCTCGCTAGCCACCGTCTTCACGATCGGAGGCGTCCAGCGATCGTTGATCGTCCCGAGCTTCCGCGTGGCCAGCGATTGCAACCCGCGAATCTCGCGCTCCACGCGCTCCGCCCCTTCGCGATCGCTTTTGTTTATGACGAAAATATCGGCAATCTCCATGATCCCGGCTTTGATTGTCTGCACATCGTCGCCCATGCCCGGCACAAGAATCACCACCGTGACATCGGCCAGCCGCACAATGTCAATCTCGTCCTGCCCCACGCCGACCGTCTCAATCATTACCAGGTCCCGCCCCGAAGCATCGAGTACGGTCGCAGCATCCGCCGTGGCGCGCGCCAGCCCGCCGAGCGAACCTCGTGTTGCCATGCTGCGAATATAAATCCCCGGATCGGCATAGTGATCCTGCATTCGTATCCGGTCGCCCAAAATCGCACCACCCGTATAAGGGCTTGTAGGATCGACCGCGATGATCCCGATGGTGCGATTTTCTTTGCGATAATGCTTGGCCAGCTGATCGACTAGCGTGCTCTTACCCGCTCCCGGAGCGCCGGTCAGACCGATCACGCGCGCCTTGCCCGTGTGGGGGAAGAGCGACTTGAGCAAATCGGACCAACCCGTCGAGCGATTCTCAACCGTGGATATTGCGCGAGCCAAGGCGCGCGGATCGCCGCAGCGAAGCTGGTCGACTAGAGTTGTACTGGGCTGAGTCAAACAAGATAGTGTAGCAACCAGCGTCGATCAGCGTTCAGGCAATTCCGTTTTCTGACCGCGGCGGCGCGGAGTCACCGAGAAACCCAAACGCCCAGGGAAAACCTTTCCGTTCTCATTATCGCAAGTCTCAAGGTTTTCTCCGTGGCTCCGTGCCTCCGCGGTAGAAGAGCTCGGTCGCACCATCCACTCTTTATCGCCCAAGCGCCGTGGGATGCTTAGGCTGATAAAGCCCAATCTTCCCGCCTCCAGGCAGCGAAATCGTAGTGACACTGCCCCAGCGCTCCTCTTGCACCGCGCCACATTTCACTTTCTTCGCTTTCAGCGACTCCATCTCGGCCTTCAGGTCGTCGCACATGAAGTAAAGCTCGTGCACATCATTCTCACCAGGATGAAACGCAGCCTCCGCAGGCGGCAGCGCAAAAATCAGCCAGGCATGCCCGGCATCCACTGCGGGAAATTTAAGAACATCGCGAAAGAAAGCGCGGTCGCTTTCCGCATCCTTGCTGTAAACGATGACGTGCGCCCCGTGGATCACCGCTGATCCCTCCCTGGCTCAAATCCTGTCAAGCCCTCATTTTGACAACTTTCCACGTAAGCCACCGAACTGGCTACGAATATAAAAACGGAAAAGTTGGCTCGGTGCCCAGGTCAACTCGATAACAGTTCAACCGACACAGTTCAACCCGATACAAACGATAGAAGCTGGCAGACTTCCGTGCAAGTATTTAGTCCTTCCCCGCGGCGAAAACAACGATACATACCGGGCGCCGTAGTGTGGGCGGCCACCGTCAGTTACTCGAAGTCTAAAAACCAACCTGGAGGATATCCATGAAAGGAATAGCAGTTCGCCTTACGCTCTTGTCTGTCTGCCTGGGGCTGGCCCCGCTCTCTTGGGCCAGTTGGGGAAGTTTCATTTCGACGGCACTGCCACCGGCTTCGGCAATCCTTCTTGCGCTGCTATCTCGAACGGAAATGTCGCTTGTGCAGTGCGGAGCGGCACTTCCGCCGTCATGGTCAACGAGTTCAACGGGACTAAGTGGGGAACATGGAAGAACCTGGCCGGCGCTGTCAGTTCCGACCCGAGCTGTACGAGCGATGGAAGCGGTAATGTGTTCTGTGCAGCAATCGCAACCAATGGCAACTTGCAGGTCGCGGAACTAACGAGCGGAGTATGGAGCAAGCCGGTAAAAATAAAGGCGACACTGTATTCGGCTCCCAGTTGCGCCGAGCTGGCCGTGGGTCAAGTGCTCTGCGTAGCGGGGAACTCCTCTGGCGGTTTGGCGTGGTCGCTTTACAATGGCACCGCCTGGAGCGCGTTCGCGAACCTCACAACCACGGCCTTCAGCGCCCCCAGCTGCACCACCGATAACAACGGCGGAGTGATTTGCGCTGTATTTACTACTGAGTACGCTACCTTGGTAAATCGTTTCACGGCTGGCGGATGGGAAGGCTTCCTCAACCTCGGCGGAATCGCTGCCGGCGAACCCGATTGCATATCGATGAACTCGAGCGGGAATGTGGTGTGCTTCGCCGAAGCCTACGACTCGGGCATCTTCGGCGCCCGTTTCAATGGAGGAGCTTGGACTCTGGCCGACTGGACCGGCTACAGTTCCATCGGCGGCGCGGTCAATGCAAATGCTGGTTGCGCCACGCAGGCTGCGAACGAGCTGGTTTGCGGAATATACGGTGTCGGCGCAGACACCGATGCGTTTTACGCCGATGTCTATAACGGAGCGGCCTGGTCGGGTTTTACCTCGGTTGGCGGTACTGGCATGGGCACGCCCTCGTGCGCCCCTTTGGGGACGGGCCAGGTCGCGTGCGTTATCATGGGCCCGGACAACAAGCTGACCAGCACTGTCGGACCGTAAGAGGCTGCTTGGTGCTGCGGCGCTTCGCATCGACGGCCTTCTGTCGCAGGGAGGCCGTCGCTATTTTATATCTGCCCGCTAATCCTTCAATAACTGTCTCGCAATCACCAGCCGCTGAATTTCGCTCGTCCCTTCACCAATCGTGCACAACTTCACGTCGCGATAAAATTTCTCTGCCGGATAATCTTTGATAAACCCATATCCGCCGTGAATCTGCACGCCTTCATTGGCGCACTTCACCGCGACCTCGCTGGCGTAAAGCTTGGCCATCGACGATTCCAGCGTAGTCTTCATCCCCGCATCTTTCATAGCCGCCGCGCGCAGCGTCAAAAGTTTGGCAGCTTCGATCTCCGTCGCCATATCGGCCAGCTTCCACTGGATCGCCTGAAACTCCGAGATCGCCTGCCCAAATTGCTTGCGCTCTTTTGAATACTTCAACGCCGCGCCGTACGCGCCCTCCGCCATGCCAAGCGAGAGCGCGGCGATCGAGATGCGTCCGCCGTCAAGCACGCGCATCGCATCGATGAATCCGTTGCCTTCCCCGCCGAGCAGATTCTCCGATGGCACAAAGCAATCTTCGAAGATCAGCTCTGCGGTGTCGCTCGCGCGCAAGCCGAGTTTGTTTTCTTTTTTCCCGGCGCGGAATCCTTTCGAATCTTTCTCCACGGCGAACGCCGATAGCCCATGCGTGTGCGCCGCGCGATCGGTAACCGCAATCACCACCAGCACGTCAGCATAGTGACCATTGGTGATGAAGGTCTTCGAGCCGTTGAGCACCCATCCTCCCTTAGCCCGCGTCGCCGTCATGCGCGCGCTACCCGCATCCGATCCCGCCGAGGGCTCGGTCAATCCCCACGCGCCGATAAACTCGCCACTCGCAAGCTTCGGCACATACTTCTTTTTCTGCGCTTCATTTCCGGCGATAAAAATATGGTTCGAGCAAAGCGAGGTATGCGCCGCGACGATAATCCCCACCGACCCATCGACGCGCGATAGCTCTGCCACCGCTGTCACATACTCAACATAACCCATGCCCGCGCCGCCATACTCCGGCGGAAAAATCATCCCCATCAGGCCAAGCTTGCCCAATTCTTTGATCGTGGCCAGCGGAAATTCGCAAGCTTCATCCCAGCGCATGACGTGCGGAGCCATCTCGCGCTCAGCAAACTCACGCACCGTCTTCTTGAGCTGCAGTTGCTCGTCGTTTAACTGGAAGTCCAAATGTCCTCCAACTCGTCTCGCTCGCCGCGCCTTCTCAGGACTTGTCATCCCGAGCGGAGCGAGGGATCCGCAGTTTCTCACCTCGTCTGGAAATTTATGCTTGGATGCCGCGCGCGGGGATGGCGCAAAAAAACTGGCGCCCAACTTTTCATTTAAGCACGGTCAGGCGGCAATCGCGAAATTCTCGTACCGACCGGTTGGCTTGCCGACGAAGCCGTCCTGCCTCCTCGTCCGTTGTTCACTTCTGCCGGTTAGTGCCCCACCACAAACTTAGAAAAAATAGGAATCAGGTATAAGAAGAACAACAAAAAGATGCTTCCAAGAACGTACAGCCAAAGCCTTGTCGAACGCGTCACCAGCATCTTTTGCCGATCAACCACTTGCTGCTGCACGCCTAAAGACTGCTGCTGATTGGCAATCGATGTCCTCAAACATTCCAACTGCTGTTTCTGGATATCGCGAATCTCCTGCAAAAGCGCCACCGTCGCCTCATCCCCCATAATTGCTCCTCCGAGCATGACACACCATGATGAACCCGGAAGCCACATCGCCGAAGTCGTACACCTTTTGGAGCCGTTTCCCCCTGCTGCTTTGGAACTCGCCGTTCTTTCTGATTTTGGGTGGCGCACCAGTTCACCCCTGCGTCAAACCCGGTATTTCATAACCGGCTTTCAGCCGCTGCGGACACTGCAGCTGGCTCGGCAGGTCGTTCAGCAGCCCCCAGCAGACGGGCGCGTCCCTGCAAAATCCACCCCATTTGCCCGCCCCTATCCCACTTAGCGCGGATTGACTTCCGTGATGTGAGAAGCAACGCAGCTCGCGTCAAGTTTCCAGAAGAGGAAGCCGTGCCGAGGGACTCTAATGCGGGCTTAGATATGTTTTGTTAAGACTTGCCAATACCGCTCGGATTCCATCCCAAACGCCGAGTCGAACCGAAGGGAAACAGACTCGTAATTCGTTCTTACAGTTGTGGTTGGATGCCGCGCGTAGGGGATGGCGCTAAAACCGGACGCCCAACTCCTCATTTAAGCAGGCTAAGCAATAATCACGAGATGTTCATACCGACCGGTTGGAAATGCCAAATGTGTATAAAGCTTCGGTCGCAAGAAAGCCCTTACCCGAGTAGGGTGCTTGTTCCCCCAGAACCATTTCCGGGTTATACTCTCGTAGCATATAGGAGTGCTGGGTTCTCGAATTCCCCTCGACGAACTGAGGCAAACGCTGCCTTTGTCAGAGGACCGAGGCGCGCTCCCCTCCCCAGCTCTCCGTACCCGGGCCAACTTCATGGATGAGCGCGATCGCAGACGGAAGGATTCCGACAGCCCGACGAAGCCGGGCACCCGTCTGCCTCACTCCGAAGACGCTATCGGGGCCGCCGCTCTTACGCCTCCTCCGCTCTCCAATGCCCCGCTCTCGGACGCGCCGACGACGGGCCATGGCAGCGACCTTCCCGGCCTGACTCAGGCTCTACCCTACATGCGTCAAGCACCCTCCTCTGGGCAGCCTTCTGCTGGACCACCGGCTGACAGCATCTCCGCTTTCCTGAGTTTGACGCCGGGCGTGCTTTTTGGCGGACGCTACGAAATTCTCGGCATCCTCGGGCAGGGCGGGATGGGCGCTGTCTATAAGGCGCGCGACCGCGAACTCGACCGCCTCATCGCACTCAAAGTCATACGTCCCGAGCTCGCAACCGATCCCGCGATTCTTCAGCGCTTTAAGCAAGAGCTGATTCTCTCGCGCAACATCACGCACAAAAATGTCGTCCGCATCTTCGATCTCGGCGAGGCGGACGGCATCCGCTTCATCAGCATGGAATATGTCGACGGCGAAGATCTTCGCACACTTCTACGCCGTGCTCGCAAATTCACGCCACAGGAAGCAATCAGCGTCATCGAGCAGGTCTGCCGCGCCCTCGACTCCGCCCACTCCGAAGGCGTGATCCATCGCGACCTCAAGCCGCAGAACATCATGCGCGACCGCCACGGCCGCATCGTGGTCATGGATTTCGGTTTGGCCCGTTCCCTCGGCGATTCCGGCCTCACCCAGACCGGAGCCCTCGTCGGCACGCTCGAATACATGTCGCCCGAGCAAGCGCTCGGCAGCACGCTTGACCAGCGCTCCGACATTTTCAGCGTCGGGCTCATTTTCTTCGAATTGCTCACCGGCAAGGCTCCGTACCACGCCGATACCGCGATCGCCAGCCTGATGAAGCGCACCCGCGAAGACGCCCGCTCAGCCTCCGACGTCGACGCATCGGTTCCCCGCTCCTTGAGTGCCATCGTCAGCCGCTGCCTTGAGCGCGAACCGGCCAATCGTTATCACTCCGTCGTCGAACTCTTGCAGCAATTGTCGACGTGGGAAGCGAATCCCAACATCAGCGCCGAAACCCTGTCGAAGATGATCGCGCACCCCATCGTGCGCCGCTCGCGTTTTAGCCTCGATCTGCCGGGCAAGGGTTGGATGTGGATCGCCGGAGCGGTGCTCGTCATCGCGCTCGCGACCTTCGCCGGACGTACCATGCTCGATCGCTCCGCGCCATCCTATGGCCAGATGGCGCAAGGCATCCCTTCGCTGTCTCAAGGGAAGTATGTTGCGATCCTGCCCCTGAAACTCGTGGGCGATCAGAAAGCCTTAGGCTACGTCGCCGACGGCATTCAGGAAGCCCTGGCAGCCAAACTGTTTCAACTGAAAGAAGTCCACCTCGCATCCTCGGACGCTGTGGAGCAAGCGGCCGCCAAGAATCTGCCTCTTGCTAAGCTCGCCCGTGAACTCGGCGTCAACCTCGTGCTGCAAGGCATCGTGCAGGGCAATGGCGATGCGCTACGCGTCACTCTCAGCCTCGACGATGCGACGACCGGCAAGCGCGTCTGGAGCCAGGAATTTCCCGGCGCCCCTGGTGACGTACTCGCTCTCGAAGATCAGATCTACAGCACCGTTGCCACTGCCCTCGCAGTCAAGCCCAGCGATGACGAGCAGGCTCGCGTCGGCGCTCACCCCACGGAAAACTTGAGGGCTTACGATCTCTACCTGCAAGGGCGAAACACTTTGCGCAACGGCCATAATCAGGAAGCCTATCGCCAGGCCGTCGGCCTCTTCGAACAAGCCATCAACAAAGATTCCAACTTCGCGCTCGCTTATACCGGGCTCGCCGACTCGAGCGTTCAGATGTATCAGGAAACGAAAGAAGGCATTTGGGCGCAGAAAGCCACGCTCGCCGCGCAGCAGGCCGAGCGCCTATCCGGCAACTTGCCCGAAGTTCATTTGTCGCTCGGTAACGTTTATTCCACCACCGGCAAAAATACCGAAGCAGTCAGCGAGTTGAAGAAGGCTCTGGAATTAGCGCCCAACTCAGATGAAGCCTATCGCCATCTGGGCGACGCCTACAGCCGCGCCGGTCAGAGCGATGAAGCCATCGCCGCCTTCCAGAAAGCGGTTGCTGCCAATACTTACTACTGGTCGAATCACAACGCCCTCGGCAACGCCTATTGGAGCCTGGGCGACAACGCAAAAGCGCTTCCTGAATTTGAGAAGGTGATTGAACTCTCTCCCGATAGCCCCATCGGCTACGAAAACATCGGCTCGGTCTATCTCCGCCAGGGCAAGTGGAGTGAAGCGATTCCGCAATATCAGAAGGCGCTCGCGCTCACGCCCGATTCCAGCACTTATTCCAATCTCGGCACCGCCTACTTCTACCTGAAAAATTACGACCAGGCCACGAAGATGTACGAAAAAGCGGTTGAGATGACTCCGAACGACGAAGTGCTGCTCGGCAATCTCGGTGACGCCTATCGCTGGTCAGGACATTCCGATCAGGCCGCAACCGCCTACAGCAAAGCTATCACCCTCGCCTTCCAGGAACTGCAAATCGATCCGCGCTCCGCCTCCATCATGGGCGACCTCGGCCTGCTCTATGCCAAAAAGGGCGACGCCGCGAACGCTGTGCAATACACGAACCAGGCGCGCGCCATCAAGCCCGATGATTTGCAGTTGATGTATTCGGAAGTGCAGGTAAAAACGCTGATTGGAAAACCGGACGAGGCGTTAAAGGCACTGCGGCAGGCGCTGGATAAGGGTTACCCGCCGCAGGAGGCCTGGAACGATCCCGAGCTGCAAAAGCTCCAGGTCCTGCCGGAGTTTTCCCAATTGGTGAACCGGAAAAAATCCCACTAAGAATTAAAGCGGCTCTTCCACGCCTTGCGCCGCGAGATCAGCCCCGCCAGTCCCGTCACCATCAGGGCAATCGTGCCCGGCTCCGGAACCGTACCCGTGCCAGCGTGTCCGCTGAAGCTCAATCCGCCCGGCCAGCAGCTCTTGTTAAGACAGTTGAAGGAAATCCCGAAGCTCTGCCCATTCATAATTCCGCGGTCTTTCCACTGCGCGCGGCCCCCGTTCGCCAGCAAAATTTCCACGGAACCATTCTTCAGCGTCTGGGTCGTGCAGCTGGAGAACAGATTGGAGTGGCAGCTGATGTCCGCCGCCGGCTCACCTGTTTCGATCAGCGCCAGCGACGTCCAATTCTTTCCGCTCGTGTTGGTGAAATACAGCTCGCCCGATCCGCTCTCCGGGACGGTGAAGCCGAAGTTCAAGCCAACGCCGGTGCATTGCGGGCATTGCGTCAGCTCTTGCGCCACGCCTTTAATGATAATTTTCGGATCTTTGATACCATCGGCAAAGGCCATCATTGACCCGACCATGAGCAATAATGCTATGCCGCAAATCTGAGAGATTTTCATCGAAGTTTCCTGCTCACCAAAGGAATTTAGCCGGGATTTTTCCCAGCTTTTAGGGGAGTGGGCCGAGGTTAGCCCGTTCAACCGCGCGGGTCAAGAACAAACAGGGCGCATCACGAAAAATATTTAGTGAGGGATGCAAAGTCTTGCTCATGGCGCGCTTGAACTGTGCAAACGTGTGCAGCTTATGTCCGTCGCATTGCGCACGACTTTGGCGGGCTCGCGGGCGACAAAAAAGCCGGAACCCGAAGGTCCCGGCTGTCCAGTTGGTTGTGTGCCCGGATAAAACTATAAAACTTCCTAGGTTCTGCGGCGCCTGTTTTCGCGCACCTAATTACGATGCGCTTTTGAGCCCGCGGGTTGGCGGCTCTTACTCGCCACCCACGCAGGAGCCGCGTGTCAACTACGCGCTCCGCCGCGGCCGCACCGTTAGGTCTCTTACTTGCGCCAGAATGCTCGACATCTGCATGCCACTCAACTGCGACAGATACGGCATCACGTCGGCCACGAATTGATCTTCCATCAACTCGCGCACCTCTTCCTGCCGGCTCCGTTCTCCGCCAGAAAGCAGATCGGGCACGCTCACCTCGAGCGCGCGCGCCAGCCGCTCCAGCGAAGACAGCGTCGGTGTCGCCTTTTCATTTTCGATTTTCGAGACGTAGGTGCGCGGCACCGACATGCGCAGCGCCAGCTGCCGCTGACTCAATCCATTGCGCAGCCGCAACGATCGGATCGAGTGCGCCAGCCGCAAATGCCCCCGTCCAGTCGAATCCATGTGCACCGGCATCACTTCCGGCGCCTGTGTCATAGCGGAGTTCTCCACTTCGTCCTCATCCAATGACAGATGGCAACGGCGGCAAAGACTGTTAGATGTGCGGAATTGCACGAGAGAACAACGGTCGCATCTTACAACTTCCCGTGAGTCCACGGGCGCTAAGGTTGTGGCCATTCAGGTTTTGCGAGTGCCAGAGCAGGGCTACTCTCAAAGCCAACTACTGCGTAATCTGCGGGATGCACCCTGTGGAAGTCAAGCGAAAAGTGCGCGAGAACAAAGCGCCTAGATAGATCGCCCTTTGGTTTAAGTCGAAAAACGGCTAAAACTCAGGGCAAATCATGAATCAACCCCAAAGTCGCCTGATGTTTACTAACTATATTCCAAATAATATTTCTTGGCACCGCGGCGGGCCCCAGCCCCGTTCCGCACCAATGAATAGGGCGGATGGCCCATTTTAAACTTCGCATTCTAAGAAATTTAGAGTGGGGAGGTTGAGATTCTCCCTGACTCTGTCATCCCAATCGCAGGAGATCATCGCAAAGGCAGTCGCCGCAATTTTGCACTCGATTCAGTAAAGCCGAAACGTAACCTCGATATTGACCTGAACGGCGACGGGGTGCCCATCTTTCATTGAGGGCTCGAACCTCCACTGCTCGACGGCTGCGATCGCTTTTTCATCGAGGCCTAGTCCCAGCGTCCGTTGCACGTGGATATCGCGTGGCTTGCCATCAGCTCCGACCACGACCCAGAGCAACACTGTTCCCTGATACTTTGCACGGCGCGCCTCTTCGGAATACTCGGGATCGGGCTCGTAGATTGCGCGCGGTGCGGAGACTCCGCCGCCAACGCGATAAAATCCGCCGCCGGTGCCGCCGCCATGTCCGGGGCCAAAACCAGGGCTATCTCCCGAGCCAATTCCTCCGCCCACGCCGTTCCCGATTCCACCACCGGCTCCGGTTCCGTTCGATGGCGGCCCAAGAATCGCCGAAATCGGATTGCCAGTCTGAGAACTGGGCGGAACGGTGAGCTCAGGCGGTCCAACAATCGTCGGCTCCTCCGGCAGCTTCGGCTGTTCATTGCGCACTACCACGGCTGGAGGCGTTATCTGCTCCCGCGCGAAACGAGGCAAACTTCCCTTGGATTCGGACAGCTTGTCTCTGTCGCCCCCGCCACCTCCGCCTCCGCCCTTCTCGCTTGCCACCGGCAACGGGTACGCGCCTATGTCCGTCAACAGAACGCTCGTCGTGTGCGGCCTGATTTTCGGCTGCCTTGCCATCCAGACTCCGCCTATCACTACAACTGCAATCAGCATCACGTGTATCGCAGCTGAGATCGCAAAATTTCCTCGACGGACGGGATACGTCCCGTCGCCCGCTCCAAACAAAGTCGGCAGAATCTCGTCACGGTTTGCATCCCTGCGCCCAGATCGTGCTTGCCGGGGCGGCTGAATTACATCGCGCGGCAAGGCAACTGGCGTGGGGGTTGGTCCGAGGAGCTGTCTCTTAAGGGTCGCTTTGAACTCGGGGTCTGGCAGCAACCGCAGTTGCGCTGCGATCCCGAGCAGTTCACCGAGATCGAGGTCGACTGAGCGCGACGAAGAATCCCGTTTTGCGATCAACAACTCAATGGCGTCATCGAGCTCATTTGCGAGAAGAATATTAGCCATGACTGCTCCTTATTCGTTCACGAAGATTTTGTAATGCCCGCAGTTGCAGTTGCTTGATCGCACCGTCGCTGCGACCCAGGTCCGCGGCAATCTCCCGCAGACTCTTCTGAGCGACGAAGCGAAGGATAATCACGCGCCGCTGATCCTCGGGCAGCGTCTCTACCAGTTGGTAAAGCATGGCACGCTGCTCGATGTCGTCTTCCGTGCCGACCCGCTCCAAGTCGTCCGCCACAACTTCCTGCCGTCTGACGGACCGCTGCCAGCGGTCCGAAAGCAGATTGGCTGCAATCCCCAGGAGCCACGCGATGAACGGCAAGCCGCGCCATTCGAACCTCGGAAGGTTGGCCAGAGCCTGGTGGAAGACGTCCGCCGTAAGGTCCTGCGCCGCTTCGCGACTTCCTACGCGACGCGCAATGTAGGCATAGACTCGTTCAAAGTTGTTCTCATACAGCTCGGCAAAACGCGCGGTATCCCGCTGCGCCGCCTCGATCTGAAGACGCTCGTGGTTCTGCTTCGTCAGCTTCTCGTTCTCCAGCGCCTTCAAAACGTTCTCCGCGGCATCGCCTTCTTAAATTAGATAATCCTGAAAGGAGACGAAAAAGTTACGGCCCCGGCAAAATATTGTTGCCGAAGCCATGCAGGCCCACTCCACCTTAGAAGTGAGATGCGGGGAGTTCCGGCGTCTCGGCCTCGGAAAAATAGAAGATAAGGCTAAGCAGCTAGGTTCACGAGAGAAGCGCAATAGAATAGCATTCGAGGAATGCCTATGGACATCAACCGCTCCGACGCCGCCTGGAAACTCCTGACCGAGTTCACGCAATCGGAAAGTCTTCTAAAACACGCGCTCGCCGTCGAAGCCTGCATGCGCGCCTATGCCCGCAAAGCCGGAGCCGACGAAGATCTCTGGGGCACGGTCGGCCTTCTCCACGACTTCGATTACGACAAATATCCCAGCCTCGAAGACCATCCTTATAGAGGCTCCGAGATCTTGAAAGAGCGCGGCTACTCCGAGGAAATCCGCCGCGCCATCCTCTCCCACGCCGAATACACTGGCGTGGCGCGCGTCTCCCCTATGGAGAAAACTCTCTTCGCCTGCGACGAACTAGCCGGATTCATCACCGCCTGCGCCCTGGTCAAGCCCGGAAAGTCGCTAGCCGAAGTAGAAGCCCCCTCCGTCAAAAAGAAGATGAAAGACAAAGCCTTCGCCCGCAGCGTTCACCGCGAAGACATCCTCCAAGGCGCCGCCGATCTAGGCGTCGACCTGGAAGCCCACATAGCCTTCTGCATAGAAGCCATGAAGTCAATCGCCCCAGAACTAGGCCTGGACGGCTCCGCCGCCAAATCCGCCTAGCTCCATATGCGCTAAAAAGTGGGCTCAAGGACACAGATTGTACACACAAACTTGTACTGCAAGTACATCTTTGCCACCACAAATGTTCCACATGGAACATTTGTATGTACAAAGGACTACCGCAGCACCGCCGCCAGCCTGCCGCTGCCGATCAACTCGGCGATCCGGGCGAAGTCCTGGTACATCACCCGATCCTTCTCCATCGTCCGGCAGACCGACCGTATGGCTGCGTGCGCCTGCTGGAGCGGCTTCGAGGTCTTGAGCGGCGCGAGGAAGTCGATCGCTTGCGCCGCCGCCATCGCCTCGATGGCCAGAGTGTTCCGCGTGTTCTCGACGATCTTCTTTAGTTTGTTTGCCGCGGTCATGCCCATCGACACGAAGTCTTCTTTGTTCCCCGAGGTCGTGATGGAGTCGACCGACGCGGGATGGGCCAGCACTTTGTTCTCACTGACCAGCGCGGCGGCGGTGACCTGCGGCATCATGAAACCGGAGTTCATTCCCGCGCCGGGCGCGAGGAATGGGGGAAGGCCTTCGCTGAGGGCGGGGTTGACCATGCGCTCCAGTCGCCGCTCGCTGATGCCGGCCAGCGCGCTCAGGGCAATCGCCAGGAAGTCGAGGGCGAAGGCGAGCGGCTCGCCATGAAAGTTTCCGCCGGAGAGCACGTCGCCCTCGCCGTCCACCACTTTCGGATTCTTCACGAAGACGAGTGGGTTGTCGACGGCCGAGTTCGTCTCCGTCTCAAACACTTGGCGGCAGTGGGCGAGCGTGTCGCGCACCGCGCCGTGCACCTGCGGGATGCAACGCAGCGAATAGGCGTCCTGCACGCGGCCACAGTCTCGATGCGAGTCGCGAATCTCGCTCTGTTCCAGCAGGCGGCGGAGATTGGACGCGGTTTTGATTTGGCCGGCGTGCGGTCGCGCTCGGTGGATGCGCTCGTCGAAGGCTACGTTGGTTCCCTTGAGCGCATCGCACGCCATGGCGCCGATGACGTCGGCGGTATCGACCAGCGTCTCGGCGGCTAGCAGCATTAGCGTACCGATTGCGAGCATCGCCTGCGTGCCATTGATGAGCGAGACTGCTTCTTTTGCTTCGAGCACCAGCGCCTTGATCTGGGCACGCTTCAAGGCTTCGACGCTTGGGATGCGCACTTTTTTTTCGGCTTCGTTAAAGCATTCGCCTTCTCCGATCAGAGCCAAGGCAAGATGAGCGAGGGGAGCGAGATCGCCGCTTGCTCCGACGCTGCCCTGTGACGGGACCATCGGGGTCACGCCACGATTGAGCATCTCGCAGATGGTGTCGATGGTGATGCCGCGTACGCCCGAGTTTCCCTTCGCCAGTGAGTTGGCGCGCAGAAGCATCATCGCGCGCGTCTCCGGGATCGCCAGTGGTTCACCCACGCCTACGGCGTGGGAGCGAACCAGATTGACCTGAAGTTCGCGAACCTGATCGCCGACGATGTGCACGTCACTCAACTTGCCGACGCCGGTGGTGATCGCGTAGGAAGTTTTGTTGCTGGCGACGAGCGCGTCGACAACGGCGCGAGCACGATCGACGGCCTCGCGGGCGTCGGGTGCGAGAAGCACTGGCCGTTTCTCGACGGCGACGTCACGCACTGCTTCTAGAGTCAGGTCGTTGCCACTAATGTGCAGAGCGTTCACTGGGAGTTCTCGGTTGTCAGTTGTCGGTTGTCGGTTTTCAGTTCTTGCAAAATTACTTTAAAGGGATACAACGTTGCCGTCATCACGCGTTGGCTAACTGCCGGATCTTCGTTCATGATGCGGCGGGCCGCGTCTTCCGATTCGGCGCGGAAGACGGCTAGGCCCATCGTATTGTCGTCGGTCGTCAGCGTGCGCCCCACGAAGATGATTGTGCCTTGCGCGTGGAGGCCTTGCAGGTAGGCGAAGTGTTCCGCAACTACGGCCTGTTCCGCTGCGGTGGGGCCGGTGCGCAGCATGTCTCCGCGGACTAGTTGAAGTTTGTAGAGGAACTCTTGCATCTATGATTCCTTCTTATTCTTCTTTCACTGCCGCGCGGAAGACTTGCATGTACTTTTCCGGCAGCGCTCGCGGTTTCATTTTTGCATTGGCTGCTATGTGCGTGGTCTCGCCTTCGGCCAGCAGCGCGCCAGTCGCTGCATTTCGCAGTTCGTAGGCGAAGCGGATTACTTTTTCTCGAACATGTTTGAGGCGCGTGCGCACGATAACCTCGTCATCATAATGCACTGGCGCCTTATAGCGGCATTGCGCATCGACTACGGCGATGAAGCAATCGTCTTCGCGCTCCATATCTTTATAGTTAAAGCCGAACTGGCGCAAGAGTTCGACTCGTCCGATTTCAAACCAGATGAAATGGTTGGCGTGATAGACGACACCCATCTGATCGGTTTCGGCGTAGCGCACGCGGATGCGAGTTTCGTTGACCGATGCCTTTTCACTCATATTGACGGCCATCGATGTTCGCAATTTGCTCATCGGCCCGTCCACTTGGGCTTGCGCTTTTCAAGGAAGGATTCGATGCCTTCGCGGAAATCGGCGGTTTCTCGAATGCCGGCGTTTGCGCGAATAGCGCTATCTACCTGCGAATCGAGTTCGGCTTGCGCGTGAGCGGTCAGCAGACGCTTGGTGTGGAATAGGGAGAGCGGACTTAGCTCCGCCAACTGCGTGGCTAGTTCTCGGGCACGGTCGAGCAGCTTCTCCGGGGGAACGATTTCGTTGATCAAGCCCATCTTCAGGGCGTCGGACGCGTCGAAGATGCGGCCGGTGAGCAGGAGGTCGCGGGCGGCTTTCTCGCCGACTTGGCGCAATAGAAAAGTTGCGACGATGGCAGGCACGAATCCGATGCGGACCTCGGTGTAGCCAAACTTGGCTTCTGGCACGGCAAATGTGAAGTCGCAGAGCAGGGCGAGTCCGGTGCCTCCAGCGATGGCGGCGCCGTTGACTGCGGCGATTGTAACTTTGGGAAATTCGTAGAGCGAACGAAAGAGGCGCGCCATGATTTGCGAGTCTTCGATATTTTGCTCGGGGGTGCGGCCGATTAGGGACTTGAGATTTTCGAGATCCATACCGGAGCAGAAGGACTTCCCTGCTCCGGTGATGACGAGGGTGCGAGCGGAGGAGTTGTTTACTTCGTCGAGAGCGCCGATGAGATCTTCGATGAGTTCGTAACTGATGGCGTTGCGCTTGTCGGGGCGATTAAGGGTGATGGTGGCGATGCTCGAATCGAAAGTCAGGTGAAGCGTTTTGTAGTTCATGATGAAACCAGGACACTACGAAACGATTGAGTATACAAGAGGCGGTTGTCAGGCGTGAGTCGAAGCGAATGCGGGGCAAGGATGGGCCGCGCCGCACAGGCTCTGGCGAGGCCCACCCTTCCGCGGAGGGAGTGAACGATAAGAGATACGCCTAACCGGCAGTGTAGGGAACGTAGTTACTCCAAACCTAGTCGGCAAAAACTGCGACTGTCAAACCACAAACCGCCTGGTTCGCGACAGCCACAATCTGGTTGTTGTACGGGGACGGACTGGTGCCCAGTTTGGGTTCCCGCTGTTAATGGTTGGCGTACAGCCGTTGCAGGTCCTTACAAGACGATCGTCAGAAGACAGCGGTCCGAAATCGCTTCCGTTAATGGTGAACTGCGTTCCCGGCGTAATCAAGCAAAGCGAGGAGCTCTGATCAGGAACGTAAGTACAGTTTCCGACCACGATGCCCGTGATCACCGGGCCGAGGGCGGTGTAGGCGACCGCATCGGGGGAAATTACGCCTCCCCCGGTTGCCAAAGATATATTGGAGCTGGAGCGAACATGAGTCACCGTGGCAGTAACGCGGGTGGATGTCCACGTTACCTCCCAGGCGCGACGCTGCCCACCTAGTGCTGCTACCCTACGGTGTAAATGCAGCCGGTGTCCTTAACGTGGTGCCAGTGATGGTCGGAGATCGCGCGAGCATTGTGGAAGCCAGCCCTGAACGGCGCAAGAGCCGCCAGACAAAACAGACGAATCGATTTCATCAGGATCCTCCTAGGAGCTGCAACCGAGGTCACTGGAGCGGAGAAACAGCCAGCTGGCGTGACAGCCGGACGATCGCAGTCATCGATTCCCCGCAAGCGTTGCATAAATCTGTCACTAATAAAAGCGCGATCTGACGCTAGGTCGATGAAAGCCGGTATCTGGAGCCGATTTCGGCGGTGGCCTTAAGGAGCACGTCGAGAGGCTTTATCGGGGGAAGTTGCGCGCCTTGCTTGCGGAGAACTTCGATTACAGTTTCGGTTGCGATGTTTCCGACTAAGTCATCTTGCGCGAAGGGGCAACCGCCCAGGCCGCCTATGGCGGAATCGAAGCGGCGACAGCCTGCTTCGTAGGCTGCGAGGATCTTGGCGACGGCTTCTTCGGGACGGCTGTGGAGGTGGACTCCGATGTCGAGGTAGTCGTATTTCGCCATCACTGCGGAAACTACTTCGCGAATTTTCTCGGGCGAGGCTACGCCTACGGTGTCGGCGAGCGAGATTGTGTGAATTTCCTGGACCTCTAGCAGGCCGACGGCTTCGACTATTTCTTCGATGGTCCAGGGGTCGCCGTAGGGATTGCCGAAGGCCATCGAAATGTAGACTACGGTGTCGAGACCGGCCTCATCGGCTTTCTTCTCTATCTTCTCTAGTTCTTCAATTGCGTCTTCGAGCGTCTGGTGCTGATTGTTTTCGAGAAATGTTGGCGAGATCGAGTAGGGGAAACCCAGGGTGCGCACGGCTTCGGTTGCGACCGCCCGCTGCGCTCCTTTTTCGTTGACCACGATACCGATGATTTCCACGTCGTCGGGAGGGTCAAGTTCTTTGAGAACTTCTTCGGAGTCGGCCATTTGGGGGACGGCATTCGGCGAGACGAAGCTGACGGCGTCGATGTGTTTGAAGCCGGCGGAGATTAGGGCCTGGAGGTAGTTTACTTTTAGATCGGGCGGAATCTGGCCTTCTAGGCCTTGCCAGGCGTCGCGGGGGCATTCGACGAGTTTTACTTCTTGAGGCATGTTCTCCACGGAGACACGGAGGCACGGAGAAAACCAAATAACTTCATAACACCTTTCTTACTATCCCGCCTCCGACCAGCATCGCTACATTGGAATTGATAATTAGATCAACCCGCTTGCCCGTTAGCTTCAGATATGTCAACAACTGAGCATCGTGGACTGGTAGGAGTGCTCGCTGCATTTCAGTTCGAGAATGACTTCATTTTCAATGAGATCCAACCGATAGCCGCAGTCCGGATTGACGCCCTTGTATTCGACCGGCAGGGGCGCCTGGCGCTCAAAGCTGAGCCCACGAAGGTTGAACTCGCGGCAGAGGCACGCTGCATAGGCAGATTCTAAAAAACCGGGGCCGAGCGCGCGATGCACTTCGATAGCCGCTCCAACGACGTTCTCGGTGAGCTCTTCATGAAGAAGTTTGCTCAGTGCCTCCGTGGCTCCGTGGGGAATCATGTTTGCAGCACTCCCACCTTGAACTCTGCCACTTCTGGATTTAGCGATGCGGCTTCCAGAGCTTGGGTGATGGCTTGGCGGGTTTCCATGGGATCGATGATTTTGTCGATCCAGAGACGGGCGGCACCGTAGCGGGGATCGGTCTGCTCTTCGTAGGTTTTTTTGGTTGAGTCGAAGAGTTCTTTTCTTTCTTCGTCGCTTAATTTTCTGCCGCTGCGTTCCAGTTGCTTGACTTTGATTTCTACTAGCGTGCCGGCGGCGGCGTCCCCGCTCATCACCGCGTATTTGGCGGTGGGCCAGGCGAAGACGAATCGGGGATCGTAGGCTTTGCCGCACATGGCGTAGTGTCCGGCACCGAATGAACCGCCTACGATCACGGTGATTTTCGGGACCACGGAATTCGAAACGGCATTCACCATTTTCGCTCCGGCTTTGATGATGCCGCTCCACTCGGCGTCGCGGCCTACCATGAAGCCGTTGACGTCGTGAAAAAAAACCAGCGGAATTAAATTCTGGTTGCAATCCATGATGAAGCGGGCGGCTTTTTCGGCGGACTCGGTATAGATGACGCCGCCGAATTCGACGCGCTTGTGGCCTTCGTGGTCGGTTTGTTGCGCGTGGAGTTTCTGATTGGCAACGATGCCTACGGCGAAGCCTCCGATGCGCGCGTAGCCGCAGATCAGGGTTTTGCCATACTCGGGCTTGTATTCGTCGAAGCGGCTCTCGTCGACGATGCGCGCGAGAATTTCTTTCATGTCGTAGGGGCGCGCGGGCGAAGCGTCGTAGGCTCCGTAAATTTCTTCGGCCGGGAAGGCAGGATCGACAGGCTGTTTGCGGTCCCAGAGAGATTGGCGGCGGTATCCCCATTTTTCTATGAGCGAGCGAATGCGGGCAATGCAGGCTTCGTCGTTGGGCTCGCGGAAATCGATGGTGCCGCTGATGGCGGAGTGCATGGCAGCTCCGCCTAATTCTTCGGCGGAAACTTTCTGGCCGATGGCGGCTTGCACGAGCGCGGGGCCGGCGAGGAAGAGGCCGCTGCCGTCGGTCATGAGAACGTTGTCGCACATGACGGGAAGATATCCGCCGCCAGCGACGCACATGCCCATGATGGCGGCGATCTGCGCGATGCCCATGGCGGACATGACGGCATTGTTACGGAAGACGCGGCCAAAATCGTCGGTGTCGGGGAAGACGTCTTCTTGCAGAGGGAGAAAGACTCCGGCGGAATCGACGAGGTAGATGGTGGGGATGCGATTTTCGATGGCGATGTTTTGCGCGCGAATCACTTTTTTCGCGGTCATGGGAAAGAAGGCGCCGGCTTTCACGGTGGCGTCGTTGACGATGAGCATGACCATGCGCGTGTGGACGCGAGCAAGTCCGGTGATGACGCTGGCGGCGGGCGCGCCTCCCCACTCTTCGTACATTTTGTGGGCGGCGTAGAGGCCGAGTTCGAAGAAGGAGCCGGGATCGGCTAGCAGGTTGATGCGCTCGCGGGCGGTCAGGCGCTTCTTGGCGTGCTGGCTTTCGATGGCTTTGGGGCCGCCGCCTTCGCGGATTTTTTCTTCTTCGTTGCGAATCTGGGCGACGAGGTCGGCGAGAGAGCGCATGTTGGACTCGTAGCGGAGAGAACTGGGGTCGAGCTTGGTGGGCAGGACGTTGTTGATGGTGAGGGCGGTGGATACGGAGCGTTCGCGCATGAGGGCTGAATTCGAAGCCGCAGAAAACTACTATACCAGTGCGGCGTGGGAGGGAGTGGGTGGAGGCTCCGCTACAATCTGGAAATGTTGCGGAGGGTTGCGGAGTGGAAGGATTGGCAGATTGCGCTCGGCATGAGCGTTGGGATGCGTGTTTTTTTTGCGGCGGTCGCGGCGGCGTTTTTTCCGTTTCTGCATCCTGATCCGGCGTTGATTCGGAGCAATGCGCTTACGGATTCGCTGCCAGCGGCGCACGGGATGGGATACGCGCTGCTGGGAGTGTGGGAGCGCTTCGATACTCTGTGGTACTTGCACATTGCGCAGTATGGATACGATCGGGCGATGGCGGTAATTTTCTATCCGCTGTATCCGGCGGCGATTCGGGTTGTGAGTTTGGCGATGCCGGGGATGGCGGCGGCGCTGCTGGTCTCGACGGCGGCGGCGTTTTTTGCCTTTTGGGGAATGTTGCGGTTGGCGGAGGCGGATTTGAATCCGCAATGGCGTTTGTCGCCCTTGCTGGCGATTGCGGTCTGGCCCAGCAGCTTTGTTTTGGTTGCGGGTTATGCGGAAGCGCTGACGCTCGCTTTGATTGTGTGGGCGGTCATCTTTGCGCGCGGGGAGCGTTGGGAACTGGCGGCGGTCAGTGGGATTCTGGCCGGGCTTAGTCGGCCTTCGGGGGTGCTGGTGGCGCTTCCGCTGTTTGTGTTGGCTTGGCGGAGCCGCCGCGTGCGATCGCTGGTCGTGCTGCTCACGCCGGCGGGAACGCTTGGTTATTGGGGATGGTTGCGATGGTCGGGACGAATCTCGGTGGTCGAGGCCTATCGCGTTTATCAGGGAGCGACGTTTGCTCCGCCGTGGGCCGGTTTCGCTGAAGCTGTCCGGTTGATTGGGCACGGTGATGCGGCGCTGGCGATGAAGCTGGTGTTGATTGCGGTTGCGCTGGGCTTCAGTTTGCGGCGCGAAGTTCGAATTGAGGACAAGCTGTTTGCGCTGGCCGTGACGTTGCAGATGTTTATGTACACGGGTCGGCCATTGCTCGGCGGGCCTCGATATGTTTTGGCTATGTACCCGGCGTTCGTAGCGATGGGAGGGTATGTGACGCGGCGGTGGAGTGAGAAGCAGTTCGGCTTTTGGCTAACATGCTTCGGCTGCATGAACCTGGCGTGGCTGTGGACTTTTTTGAACTGGTCGCTTGTGTTTTAGGGGATGCGGCGTCGTCCGGGAAAATTTCGGAACTGCAGCGCGCATGTATTATGTCGGGATGCAATGGGATTCGACTCGACAATCCGCCTTCTGATTTATGTCCTCTTCTGACGGAAGGTCAAATAAGCTGGTTTCACTTTTCAAGCCTGAAAGAATGCTTTTGGTCTGCGTCGTTCTCGGCGCAATGCTGGTGGGTCTTCGCACTATCCCCCTGATCGCTACTCCTTACCAGATTGATTACGGGGAGGGTTCGATGCTGGAGGGTGCATTGCGAATCCGGCACGCTCAACCGCTCTATCCCAATCCATTCGGCTTTCCTGTAGTCCTTCATATGTATGGACCGGTTGCCTATGCGGTTGGCGCTGCTGTTTTGCCAGCGGGTGCGCCTTCGTTTGCGGCGGGAAGATTATTGATCGTCGGATGCTCGATTGCGCTTTCGTTGTTGCTCGGCATTGTTCTGCGACGCCTGACGGGTTCGTGGTGGATTGCCCTTTCGTTTGGATTGCTTCTATTGACGCTTCCGGCTTTCCGGTTCTGGTTCTACCTCTTGCGGGCCGATCTCATTGGCGTTCTGTTTTCGATGATCGGAATCGCACTGTATCTTTTGAGCGAGAGATATTGGTATTGGAGTGTCCCCTTCTTTGGGCTCGCATTATTTTGCAAGTACTCGCTGCTTGCCGCTCCAGTGGCCGTGTTTGCGCACTTACTGCTGAGCCGGAAAGTAAAGCAGGGATTCGTATTTGCCGTCGGACTCGTTGCGACCGCCACCCTGGCATTCGTGATTCTTCAGGTCACGACCGGTGGATGGTTTGCGTTTCATATGTTTTCGACGCACCCCGATCGGTATTCGCTGATGCAATTCGTCGTGGGAGGGGCGCTGGCGGCGGCAAGTGCGCCGGTGGTCACGGCAGTTGCGGTGTGGTACGCCGCGCAGGCACTTGATGGAAGAGCGTGTGCTTTCGCGCCCATTTACCTTGCGGTGAGCACCATTTCAGCTCTGACCGCCGGGAAGCTGGGATCAACGACAAACCATTTCGTTGAGTGGATGGTTGCATGCTGTCTGTGTGCCGGGTTGGGGTATGCGTTGTTGCTGTCGAAGTATGCCGCCAAGGCCGCGCCGCTTACCGCGCTGCTGAGCGTTTCGGTCCTGGTCGGGGTGGTCGCACAAAATCGGCCGAGCCTGCAACCGTCGCGCGAACTGGTGCAATGCGACGAGGCATATCGGTTTGTGAGCAATTCAAGTTCATCGCGCGTTTTATCGGAAAACCTGGGGCCGTTGCTCGTAGCCGGAAAGCCGATTCTTATTTCTGATCCGTTCGCATACGGGCAGTTCGTCAAGCATGGCCTCTGGCCCGACAGGAGAATCGAAGATCTGGTGAACGAACGGTATTTTGGCCTGATTGTGATGTCTCGCGATCCGGCTCAGGTTCGGGCGATGGGTTCCGAGGTGTGGCCAGAATCACTCGCGGGCGCTATTGGACAGAACTATCAGGTTGTCGAGCGGTTTAGTTGCCGTGGTGCTGAGGTCATGTTGGAGCCGGCCCCGGCTGCTAGCGCTCACTGATATTTGGGGGAACGAAGGGGTCGTGGATTAGACGGCGGGGACGCCTTGGGGTTTCACGTTTTCGCGGATGAACTTTACTATGTCGTCCATGGGCGTGCCGGGTTGGAAGATTGCGGCTACGCCTATTTTTTTTAGGCCTTCAATATCCTGGTCGGGGATGATGCCTCCGACCAGAACTAATACGTCGTCCATTTTGTTTTGCTTGAGGAGGTCCATCACGCGAGGGACGATGGCGTTGTGCGCGCCGGAGAGGATGGAGAGTCCGATTACTTGGACGTCTTCTTGCAGCGAGGCGTTGACTACCATCTCGGGGGTTTGGCGGAGGCCGGTGTAGATGACCTCCATGCCGGCATCGCGGAGGGCGCGTGCGATGACTTTCGCGCCGCGGTCGTGGCCGTCCAGGCCGGGCTTGGCTACGAGGACGCGGATCTTCCGGTCAGTGGGCACCAACATCATTTAACCACAGAGGACGGAGAGGAGCACAGGGCATCTGAACTTTCCTTTGGCCGAGCTTCGCTCGGCGGGACGGGAGAGAGGCCCGGCACCACACGATCAAGGTTTTACTCCCAACTGCCAGAACAGAAACGAGTAGATGTCGGTGCTCTCTTCGATTTGCTTGGTTACTGGCTTACCCTGGCCGTGGCCGGCTTTGGTCTCGATGCGCAGCAGGATCGGCTTTTGCTGGCTGGCGCCGTTCTTGGCTTCGGCTTGCAGGAGCGCGGCCATTTTCTTGGCGTGCATGGGATCGACTCGGGTGTCGGTGTCTCCGGTCATAAAGAGGATGGCGGGATATTCGACTCCGGGCTTCACGTGGTGATAGGGCGAGTAAGCGTAGAGCCAGTGGAATTGATTGGCGTCATCGGCGGAGCCGTATTCGGGGATCCAAAGTTTAGCGATCTGGAAATTCTGGTAGCGCAGCATATCGAGCAGCGGAACCTGGCAGATTACGGCGCGGAAAAGATCGGGGCGCTGCGTGATCATTGCGCCCATCAGCAGACCGCCGTTCGAACCGCCTTGAATGGCGAGGTGGTCTTTGTCGGTGTATTTCTGCGCGATGAGATATTCGCCGGCGGCGATGAAGTCGTCGAAGACGTTCTGCTTTTTTTCGAGCATGCCGGCGCGATGCCATTCCTCGCCAAACTCGGCGCCGCCGCGCAGGTTGGCGACGGCGAAGATGCCGCCGTGCTCCATCCAGAGATAGGTGCTGCGGCTGAAGGCGGGGGTCGACGAGATGTTAAAGCCGCCGTAACCGGTGAGCAGAGTGGGATTCTTGCCATTCTTTTCGATTCCCTTTTTGCTGACGACGAACATCGGAATTTTCGTGCCATCTTTTGATGTGTACCAGACCTGTTGGACGTCGTACTGAGAAGGGTCGATCGAGGGCGCATCGACCTTGGCCCAGAGAGCGCTTTGGACACCGGTCAGATCTACGCGGTAAACAGACGGTGGCACGGTGAAAGATTGGAAGCCAAAGAAGATTTCGTTGCGGTCATAGCGGCCGGAGACGCTGAAAACATTTCCGATTGCAGGGAGTGGAACGTCGGCGAGCTTCTTGCCGTCGAGTGCGAAGAGTTTTAGTTCGGAGGTCGCGTTGTGTTCGTACTGCGCGAGCAACTTGCCGCCGGTGACGCTCGCGTTCTGGAGGACTCCATCGCTTTGTGGGATGAGTTCCTTCCAGTTCTCGCGCTTCGGATTGACCGCGTCGGCGACAAAGACACGGTAGTGGGGCGCGTCTTCGTTGCTGGTGATGTAGAGTTTGCCTTCGAAGAAATCGGCGGTGTATTGAAAATCCTTGCCTACGGTAATTTCGACGGGAGGATTTTTTGTCGTGAGGTCCTGCAAAAATAATTGCGTCTTGGTCCAGCCATGCTCTTCATCGATCAGCAGCCAGCGTCCGTCGTCGGAGAGATTGACGTTGGGCCACCATTCGGGATCGCGGCCTTCGCCGAAAATCAGCGGGTCTAGTGCCGGATCGGTTCCTAGCGCGTGATAGAAGACATGACGGTAATAGACCTCCTGACCGGCGGGAACGTCGCCTTTCTTGGGATAGCGCGTATAGAAGAAACCTGAATTGTCGTGCTCCCAGGCGAGGCTGGCGGCGCGCGTGCGTTCAATGGAATCGGGAAGTAGCTTGCCGGTTGCAGTTTCGATCACCCGCAGCGTGCTCACCTCGGAGCCGCTCGGCGACGTGCCATAGGCGACATATTTGCCGTCATCCGAGGCATACCACCAGTCGAGAGCGACGGTGCCGTCGACGGAGAGATGATTGACGTCAACTAGAACACGGTCTTCTCCGTTGAGGCCCTCGCGCACATAGAGGATGGGTTGATTCTGACTGCCTTCGCGGCGGGTGTGGAAGTAATATTTGCCGCCCAGCTGCGGGGCTCCGACGGTGCCTATCATTAATAATTGGGACAGACGGGCATTGATCTTGTCGCGCCCGGGAAGCGGGTCAAGGATGGAGCGAGTGTAATTGAGTTCCTCTTCGACGTAGAGTTTGGTGTCGGCATCGTTCGGATTCTCGAGATAGCGGTAGGGATCCACTATTTTGTGGCCGTGGATGGTGTCTTCCACTGGGGCGATTTTGGCTCTCGGCGGGCCGGAAGGATTGGAGGGAGTGGAATTAGCTGAGGAGGAGTCATTGGCAAAAGCCATGGCAAGAACACCGATGAGTAAGAAAAAGATAGCAAGGGACAAACGGAAACCTCCCAGCATAAATACCTCACTTCAGATGTGGACGAGACACTGAAGGTTAGGTTAGCAGAACGCGGCGCGCGCGCATGTTTCCAATCCCGGTAGCGTCTGATATGATTTGCTTGACAATTCAAGCACGCGTCAACGTCGTGCCCACACTCCTCAGTAGCTCAATGGCAGAGCATCCGGCTGTTAACCGGAGGGTTGTAGGTTCGAGTCCTACCTGAGGAGCCATTCTTTTGTGCCCGTAAATACAGGCGATTTCCATAACAATCCGGCCGCCATGTGCGCAATCACCTCTTCGCGCTTTTCCGGACTGATCGCGTCGTGACACATCTCTGGGGTTGGCGAAAAGACTGTTGGGATCGAGCGAGGCGACGATCCCGTGTAGCCGGGAAGGATGCCGGACGGTAGACTTCTCGTCAGGCATTCTGCTTTCGGTTCAATTCTGACATGGGAAGCCAATCAAGTGACCACTGAACAGGAACTTCGTCACAAATTGCGTAAAATTGCGGCTCTTTTTGAGGGTGCCAGCACAGCGGGAGAGCGCGCCGCCGCCGCTGCCGCAATCGATAGGATTCGCACCGCGCTCGGCGCTGCGGAGCGAACGGAACCGACTGTTGAAATGCGTTTCAGCCTGACTGATCGCTGGAGTCGGCGTCTATTCACGGCCTTGTGCCGCCGCTACGGGCTGAAGCCGTATCGGTATCCTCGTCAGAGGTACTCAACTGTCGTTCTGCGAGCACCGGCCTCGTTCATCAACCAAACTCTCTGGCCAGAGTTCCTTCAGATCAAGAGCGCCCTTGATGAATACCTGAACGAAGCGACGGAACGCATCATCCGTGAGGAGGTCTTCGGGGATTCCGAGGAGGCCGAAGAGCGGACGGGATCGGCTCCTGATCTTCAGGACGCGGAGTGAGGAGGAAAAAATCAGGAGCCGACTCGGACATTCTTCTCGACGTCTCGTTTTGCTGATGGAGACGAGCCTCCCATCTGGAGGCGGATTGATGCGTTTGGCTGCCTTACCGTGATGGTGTTCTTTTTCGTCTTCCACCGGGCGCAGCGGTAGGCGTGATTTTGACGTGGAGGGCTCTGGGGTGCTTGGTTCGTTCGAACACCCCTTCTACCCTTTTGCCCGGGATTCGGCTGCCGGGAGGGGCTTGGGCCCGGCTGGGGCGTCAATCGAGCCCCATGGTTTGCAGGGGGTTGCGGGGTTTGGTTGGCCAGCCTGTTGGGCAATCTGGGCGTGATCTCGGCTCTGCTGGGTTCATAACTCCTCGCTCTTGTCAGCGATTATCATTTTGAACTGCCACCCTTCAAAGGTCATCAACATCTGGCCAAACTCCTCCCAGTCGATCTCCCGACCATCAATAACGAGAAGCGGCACGCGACCATGATGAGCATCGTCCCATTCAATCCGACCACGCACGACTCGTTCCTCCGAGATTTGCAGTCCGTATTCGCTTTTCGTGAGATGTTTTGTGGATAAAGAACGGCGCATTTTTTCGATCAATCGCCCGAGCAGAGCCAGCAGGTCTTCTTCCGGATCGCCGATGATTTGGAAGCGGTAGCCAGCCGGATGTCCGTCGCAAAGCTCGAAGGCGTCGAGCGCGACTCCGGGTCCGAACAGATGGATGCGAAAGTGAAACTCGTGGACTTTTCCAGCAGCGTCACAGAGAGCCACAGGCTCGAACTTGGCGTTTTCGAATCCTGTCAGCCCAGCCGCTTCCGCTACTTCCTTGTTGAAACATTGGCTACAGAGATGTCTATATCCGCCTTCAATGGAGCCGTAGTTAATGATGTCGTAACTCGGGGTGATCTGGGCACAACTATCACAGCGAGTCTCCGGGATTCGCGTCGAATGAGATTCGTCGTTCATGTTCATTGAGCTTAGCAAACTGTTAAAGACGAGAGGTGATCGCGCAATCGGGCTTGGTGCTCAGGTCTCCTTAACCGGCCAATAAACTCCGGCCGATTCGCGAGGTTTCGCCGCCGGCTTCGCACGAATCCGCAGCCGCGAAGCGTGACACTGTCACGGTTCCTCCTGCGGGAATGCCGAGCCCCCACGCCCGACAAAGCGGCAGCGTAAAATCTGGGCGTGCAGTGGTTTATCTCCATCGTCGCTGGAATCGCGGTTGGCGTTGCTTGGCTGGCAATTTGGGCTCTGTCGCTACGTTCGTTCGGTATTACAGTTTTTAGCCGACTGGCCGAGGACCGCGTCCGCAGGCGGGAACGCATAAAGAAGATGGGCAAGTTGTGGTACATCCTAATCTTCGGAATGGCTGGCTCTGGACTTGCGGTCGGATTGGCAATTACTGCTGCCGACCTCCTAGGGAACATCTCTCACGGATGGGTCTCCGGGATCGGGAAACTCGCGTTCCTGTCTGTGATCTTTGGCTGGTTACAGGGTGCTAGGACTTGGAGCGAAGCCTTTCGCGATCCGGTTCCGTTCCCACCCAATTACCCACAACCGAAATGAAAGCTAAATTACTGTTGTGAATCCCAGCACCCCCATCGACAAGTGCCACCGGGCGCAAAGCATCGGCGGGAAGGCGCAAACACGCGGCAGCGTGCGCCGGGACACTCATTGGCTGGATGCCATACCCAAAGCAATCCTCTTGCTTGCTTCGAGGAATTGCGCTTTGTAAAGCTCCTCGGCACGGGCAATCTCAGCGTCCTTCAGCTCCAGTGCATAGGGAGCCCACAGCTTCCGAACCTCTCCGACAGGAAGGACGTCAGTTTCGCTTTCAATTGCGATGACGAGTGTTCGATCTTCTTCATCAGCGATAGCATCCGTGTGCGCCAGCGGGCAGAGTGCTCTGACCGCCTCCAATATCGTGGTTCGGCCATCCAAAACCGCAGCGGCAATTTCCCTTGCTCTCTGCCGCTCAGACTCCGAAGCACGCCTCTCCATCGACGAAGTATATGCTGGCAGGGACCTCCAGACGAGTTTGGGAGGATGATTGGCATAACATCCGAACCCCAGCTAACGGGTGAACGGACGGTGCAAGCTTGCGACGTCGTCTTTTTCAACAACTATCCCTCTTGGTTTTGCCGTCTTCGTTTGGCATGATCCCTGCCGTGCCATTTTCCCGCTACCTCTAGTGATGGGCTTTCGCGAATGTTCGAAGCCGCCTGGGCCGCACATCGGCTCTCAAAAGAGCATTGGGTTCCAGTGACAACATCGATACTGTCTACGGTTATTGGTATGTTCCAGGACGGCCCGCCGAAGGCGGCGCTCTGGTCTTCCTGTTTAACGGCATCGAAAGCACCGGGGGCGACTGGATCATGCAACCTGTGCTCCAGTGGGGTGACAACGGCAATTTCGGCGGCGATTACTACACGTTTGCCAGTTGGCTTGTAGGTCCGGAGAGTTCCGGCTATGCCGCTTACAGCACGCCGATCGTTGTAAATGTCGACGACTACCTCTGGGGGGACTCATATCAGAATGGTGCTGTCGGCGCTGGCAATCCCACGCTGGACTATGAGGTGGTTGCGGCGGATGTCACCTCCCAACAAAAGTCAACGCTCTACCTCACCAGTCAGGGCCTTCACTGGATTTTGGCATTCTCGGGCGTGCTTGAGGCATACTCCGTGACCTCGTGCTACGAGTATCCGTCGGGACTCGGGGGAGGGTCCAAAGAGACCCACGTCAAACCGCGGTTCCTCATGGATACCCTGCCTATGACTTTTACAAGACGCTGAAATTCCACGGTGCCCAGTATGACTACTTCGGAAGTGGAGGCCCGCAGTGTGATTTTAGCGTGTCGGTCGATGGAACTACGTCACTCCTGACCTACTGAAGCGGCCGCCAAGCTGCGGACGTGTTTGACAACAGGTCAGGCCACCAATCCTGGCGGCGGGTGGCGAAACTGCCACCGCGACTCCGTACAACCAAAAGGGGAGCGCAACCGCTCCCCCTTTTTTTTGCTCCCTTCAGCAGTTGTAAAGAGGCGATGTCGCAAGCTTGCGCCGTCCGTTCGCCCGTTAGCTTGGGTTTCGAACGTAATCGGAATTTGCACGAAGCCGCTGCCCCGGCGCACGCTACAGCGTGCTCGCGTCTTCCCGCCGATGCTCCGCGCCGGGGCAGTTGTCGGTGGGGGAGTAAGATTTGTCGCCAACAACACGATATTCTTTAAGAACGAGCGTCAGTGGAAGGGGTTTGGAGATGGGCCGCCCAAGATGGAATTGGCTCTTATTTCCTGTCGGATTCGGAATCGCAAATGAAGCGATCACTTGGATTCTCTGGGTGCCGCTGAGCCGTTCCGCGATCAACGCGCACAACGTTCATTACCGAGAAGGTCAGGTCTTTGCCTTTGCCGCAATCCAACTTCTCAGCGTGGTACTCTTGTCTCTGTCTTGGATCGCATTCGCGCCTCCAGCCCTTCGATGGCAGACCTCAACAATCGGTGCCGTAACTGGCGTACTCACATCTTTCCTTGACCGTTTCTGCTGGGACTGGGTTAATAACCACGTTGGCTACCTCATTATTGCGCTGTTTGGAATCCCACTGGTATCAGGTGGCGTCCCAATTCTTCTTTTTCGCGATATCGATAGGCGTCTGTCGCCTGACACCAATTGACGTAACCGGCGACTTCACCGACTCAGGTCTCAGCGATCCCGGCGCGGAGCAGGTAACGTTACTTCAATAATCAATCCTATGAGCCATGGTTTCAGGGGCGAACACCTGCTCTAATGATCCGGTCACATCACTCGAATGGCTGTTGCCCCCAATCATGTTGAAGACTCGACTTTATGTAGAATGCCCAAGCTGTCACATGCAGTACCTCAGGAAAGACTTTGGCCTGACCTACAGTAACGGGGCTTACATCGAGAACGTTGCTGGCTGCCCCGAGTGGCAACGGCTGATTTGCCCTTGCCAGCCCGCAAACCCCTACAGGTTCAAATTGAATGAGAGAACACGGCTTCACGTATTTCGCGCAGACGAGAGCGAGCAGACCCATTTCTCGCTCGGCACCTTAAAGCTGACACCCTCATCGATCAAGTCGTAGGACGCCCTTCTGCAGCAGGGTAACGGAAGACGGCTGGGACTGTGGAGAAGCCTCGGCTGTAGGGAGCTTCTGCAGCAGGGAGCTTCTGCAGCAGGACTCCAGCAATTCTCAACGAGTGAAATCGCCTGTGTTGAAAAAGTCACGTCGATTAGCGGAACGAGATTCAGCAGAAGTGCGGTAGAAGAAAGCATCTGCCCACGCTCTGTTTGATTCTCATCGTCCGAGACTTGCTGATCATGATGGGGCGACATTCCCGTTCCGAAGCATTGTTCTACTAGTAAACCGTCCCGGTGATTTCGTTAATACGAATTCGCTTCTGAGGATCGGTATAAGTCCAGCGGAAAGGTTTTGCTGATTTGGCATAAGCCTCGATGTACTTGCGTAGCTTTCGTGCCAGATCAGCAACCGAAGTGAAGACCCCGC
>DATBYM010000071.1:0-77234 GCA_036513715.1 Terriglobales bacterium | reverse complement strand
ATTTACGGCTTGTTGGCTTATATGGTCGGCCAAAGATCCCGCGAGATAGGTATCCGCATGGCCCTGGGCGCCGGGCGAGGCGGCGTCCTGAAGCTGTTCTTGCAAAAGGGTATGGTGTTGGCGGGCCTCGGAGTTGTGGCCGGCATGGTCCTTTCTGCATCCACTGCGTCGTTGATGGGCAGTTTGCTTTACGGGGTGCGCCCGCATGATCCGGCTGTGTTTGTGATCGTGCCTGTGCTTTTGTTTGCCATTGCCGTTCTAGCCAGCTACCTTCCCGCCCGGCGCGCGACCAAGGTGGACCCAATGATTGCCTTGCGCGAGGCATGAACTTGCTGGGTTTACGGCCCGTTCATAAGGACAGTCCTAGCCTCGCGTGGGTGTGTTTTCGCAGTTCATTGCCAATCCAAGGGAGAAATTTACAATGAAGCGGTCTTCGCTTGCGCTAGTTGCGGTCACTTTGCTTGCCGTCGTCGGAACCAGTTTTTACAGTCAAGACCAACCGCAGAATCAACCTCCGCCTCCTGCGCGCTCCCAAGCAGACGAGGCGCTGGCAATGTGGAACAGCATCGGGAACAAACCCATCGCCATGGCCCAGGATTTTCCCGAGGACAAATACGACTTCAAGGTGCAGAAAGACCAGCGCACCTTTGCCCAAACTCTTTTACACGTCGCCGGGGTCGATTACCTCCTGATGCGGACGGTTTCCGGGTCGAACATCGGCCCTGACCTGGGCAAGGAATGTTCGTCATCGAGGACAGCGGCGAGCACTATGGCCAGCTCGTGGTGTACTATCGCGCCAACAACATGGTGCCGCCGGCATCGCGGCCGCGATAAGGCCCTTGAACGTTCTCGACTGAAATCCTAACTCCCCTATTGTCAACTCGGAAATTAAGAACGACTGCGGTTCGACGGACTCTTGTAATGCTTCAGGTGCGAAGTAAGTCACTTTACCTAAAACGTACCAATAGTCAGGAATCGTGACTTTTGAGGCCTTCTCGCCAGTATAAGAATCAATAACTTACGTTTTATCAACACGGATGAATAGTTCGATCCCGACTAGCTCCACCATATGCCGCAACGGGCCGAGCCCAGGCCCGGTGTTTCGAATGCTTCGTTTCTTGGGGAAGGGACGATTACACCCGCGAGCGCCCGGCCATCTAAGACGCACTCTTCAATCGCTCCACTACCCTCACCGTGCCCATTCGATCCAACTCTCGGCCAAGCGACCTGATCTTTTCCGAACGGCGACGATGCTCCTGAAGCTGGAAAGAACTGAGGGGCGTTGGTTGTCTGAAAATCTCGATGTGAAATCGAATGAGTTGATGGATTTCCTCTTCGATGGCATGGGCTGGGGCTGTCATCATAACCTCCTGATAGATTTTAGGCGAGGACCAATCCTCGACAGGTTTGTGCGTGGGCGCGGGTGACGCTGGTCACTCTACTAGGCCGTTCATCATCCTCCTCCAATCTCTGAATTAGTTCTTGGATTATGGATAGAAGTTTATTTGGGTCTTGCTCAGCAATCGCCAGCCCGCAAAGTTCTATGCAACGTTGTCTGGATTCGGCTCGCAAGGGTCACCTCCAAACTGTTTCTGAACTGTTCTTGGAAGCAATTCCGAAGCCAAATGACCTCGACTGAAAGTGATCAGGCAACAACTATTTAGGATTGCTGTTTGGAATCGCGTTGGAAGACCAGGTAAAGTTTGCTGCTCATTTCTGGGTGTGCGATGCAGATTCGAAATACCCAATGTACTGTATTGACAGGCGCAGATATTTTGCCAGACTACTGAGGGACGTTAATCGGCTTTCCACGTCCTTCTGTGCTAGTGTAATCACAGGCCCATCCAGATTTCATTCTTGTTCTCCCTCGAGGTGCGACATGTCCATCCGCACACGTTACCCTCTCTGCCCCGTCTGCAACGAACATGTTGAGCTGATCACTGCAAGGATTAATGAAAACGGGCAAGCATTCCATGATGACTGTTACGTCAAGACTCTCAAAAAACGTCCCAGCAAAATCACCAGACCCGATCTCAGTCCATCCCCTGAATGTTTGCGGTTTCTCGCAATGAACTGAGTCCCATCGTATGCGGTCGATCCAAAGTGCGGTAAGGATGCTGCGCTGCCGGGGATTATGCTGCCGGATCACCAGCAGTCCCCTGGATAGGATTTTCTCGATCTCTCGCATGCCCATGCAGTTGTAACGCCGGGCCTCGATGAATCTCAGAAGGGGTTGACCTGGGGAAAATGAATCTTCAGCTTATAGCAAATGAAGAGAATCAGAATCGCGCCCAGCGTGGAAAAAATGAGGCCAGCAGGATGATACCGTTCGTTTGTCGGGCGCGAAAACATGTGGCTAACGCCGCCGCCGATGATCGATCCGATGATGCCGAGTACGACAGTCCAGAAGATCGTCATGTGAACGTGCATGACCGATTTCGCGATCACCCCCGAGATTAGCCCTATGAGCACATACCAAATTAAATGAAACATACTTTACTCTCCGGGTTTGCCTTCAGAACGTCGCGTTGGCCCGCTTCGTGCGGACCCGCCGCCCGCGCCTGAGGGATGTATGGTGTTTTCTGCGTAAGAACGAAGTTCATTTCGTGTGCGAGTTCCGTCAACGTCGCAGGATCTTGTTCCTTGGAGGCCAGAGCGGCTAACTCTTTCCATCGTTCAAAGTGTTTCGACATAATCCTCATTTCAGCAATAAGAAAAAGCTCAGAAATACTGGCACTCCCACCGCAAGACACAAATCGTAACCTCAGCGCATTCATACCGAAATCGTGCCACGCCGAACGTGCGTTAGGGCGGGTTCTTTCGCTTCTAGCAAAAGGCTCACCTCCGTTACCAATTCCAAGAGTTGTTCAGGGTCGGCTTCAACGGCGGCTAGCTGGCACAGTTGGTACCAGCGTTCATTAGCTTGTTCATGCACAGGACACCTCGAAGGACGCATCTACAGCATGGACGCTGCGGCGAAGAACTTCTGTGCAATATGGATCATATCGAGGCCGCTTTGATTACCGTTAGTGCTGTGAGCAAAACTGAGCAGCGAAGACTAATCACTTTCACCATAATGTGGTTAGATTCTTACACGTTTTGACTAGGAGGGGTTATGTTCGGTTACGGTTTGGTAGGAACACTTGTCGTAATTGTGTTGATTGTTTTTGTCGTGCGCAGTCTATGACGGTCGAAAGATCGCGGCGGCACAACGGGCAAAGGCACCGTCCTCGGCGTCGGTTGGAATCGGCGAACATTTATTTGGAATCGCGGTCAGCGGTATGGAGTTGGAACCAGGAGGTTGCTCCCCCGAACGGGCTGTGACTGGCAAAATCAGGAACGGGAGGCAAGTAGCCGCTTCGAATATCTGCACTCTCTTGCATCCAGCGCGGGTCGTATTGAACGTGCTGTCCCACCTCAGACCAGTAGCAAGCGAGGTGCCCCGCCTCGGTCCGCCATGCTCTCATTTCACCTAGTCTCCGGCCTTACAACCTCAAGCTATCCTGCCCCGTCGCATCTGGCGAACGGGAGACGCCCGCGCCCGGCGCAAGACGAACCATCATTCCCACTCACCGAAATTCAGATCAACTGTCCGCACTGCATTGCGCCTCTGATAATCGCGACCGTGATGGATACGGTCAAGTTTGGGCAGCGCACCTGTCCGAAGTGCGGAGAGCGGTTCATCATTGAAAACAATATGCCACGGATGCTGGATGACGGCCTGAAAAAACCGAATGCATCGGTAAAGCCAGCAAAGAACGCACGAAAATCTGGCAGGCGCTCACGCGCAAGCAGTGTGACACCGCGTTCACGCCGGTGGCTTTACAACGGCACCAAAAGACAACTATCGGGCCATCAAATCCCTCTTGCGGGCCATTCCCCAACTCATCGCTAAAAGGATAGTTTGCAACTGAGCAGACTTCGGGGGAGGGCTGTTCAACCTAGCGTCCCATGACTCGAAAGAGTTTGGGGCGCTTTGTTTTACAATTGGCCGCAATGAATACCCGGCGTAAGGCATCGATGAATATTTTGTGC
Source organism: Terriglobales bacterium (assembly GCA_036513715.1). Taxonomy (GTDB): domain Bacteria; phylum Acidobacteriota; class Terriglobia; order Terriglobales; family Acidobacteriaceae; genus Acidiflorens. Next base: position 73,199 of record DATBYM010000071.1, on the reverse strand, counting down.
TGGCTCTTGATCGCGCTACTCGCGGCGGCGACGTTGCGCTGGATCGCGTGGGGGAGCCATCAGCCTAGACCTCACTCCGTCTGGGGCGAACCGTCCGAAAAGCCGTTGAACTAAAAGGGGAAGTGCTCTCAGCGTGACCTTTCACATCGATGTGTATGACAGCAGGCCGTGGTTTCAGATTCCGCAGGCGATCGCCAAGGTGCTTGGTCCCAGAGTGAAGGGATGACTCTTTATGATTGCGCACACGATCTTATGGGACTAGACCTCCACCCCATTCCCTCCCGTGCGCGGTCAATGCGTTTCAGACAAAAAGAATGGAGTGCCTATGTCGCCCAACCTTCCTGACAAACTGGGTACGGTTTTATCTCCGCTAGCCCTACTAGTAGTAGCTCTGTTGCTTGTCTCCCCACTGCGCGGCCAAAATTTCACCGTACTTCATGTTTTTAGCGCCGCTACTGGCCTCGCTTAAGGCAAGGGGCGATGCGGCCCTGCCGTCAGCGGCGATGATCCGGGTCGCGGGGAATTTCTACGGTACGACTATCGCGGGCGGAGCCTACGGTTACGGTTCGGTGTTCAGGTTCAACCCGGGAACGGGTGAAGTCACCGTACTCTACAGCTTCGAAGAGGGAGCGGGCTCGCCCGAGGGATCGCTAATCAGGGATAAGAAGCACAACCTTTACGGGACAACGGTGGCGGGAGGGATAACTCTTGTTAAATGCTATTGCATCGACCGTTGAAAGGGCTTGCGTATCGCCCGATTATCGAAATTCTACGTCAGCTGGAGCGGGGCATGACGTTTGCTTATGAATTGTGCTTGATAAACTTTCCGGTCTTCTCTCCGGTCAGCGAGAGGTAAATTGTCTCCAGGAACGCATCCTCGCTGACGAACTCTCCGGAGTACTTCTTCCATGGATCCAGTTACTAATCTGGCGGTTCACATTGCGTCACTCCCCCAAGCGTTTCTCTGAGCTAGCCGTTTTCGACGCGCTCCTTTATATCCGAGTACGCCTCATCGATGAGCCTGCTTAGCGCTGCGGCGTTTGTGGCCGTTCCAGGGCGCAGCTTCACATGGCGCATGAACTTGCCGGTGCCTTGCAGCAAGCGTGCTGGATCCGGCAGCGCCGCGCCGTGAAAGAACCCCACGTTCACGTGAGAAGTGAATACATTGACGTAGCCGAAGGGCGCATCTCCCAAACAAGCAACCGGACAGCCGTCATGCAAAAGCTCCCGGACTTCGTCACCGCATTTTCGCATCACCTCAAACCACTCGTGCGCGATGGCTCCCAATCCACCGGCACGCTCTTTCATCCATGCATCGATGGTGGGATCGCGCTCGACAGCGCCGTTGAATCGCAGCAATTTCGTTTTCATGGTCACTCCACTTTCTACGCGGCGTCGTTCTCAATTGACAACTCCTGACACGGTCGCAGATACTGCAACCTGCGCATGTAGGATGCAACGGCAGGTCGCCGAAGGGCAATGCCCACCTACGATCTCATCGTGGAGGTCCACATGCCCAATCTAGAGAACCTCAAAAAGCAAGCCAAGCTCATATTGCGGTGGCATCGCGAACGCCACTATCCCGTCGCCGCAGAAATCCGCGAGCATTTGCCTCGTTTCCTGAATATGCCCGACTCGGAGATTCTTGCGACGAGCTTTAAGCTCAGCGATGCGCAGGAAATGGTCGCAAGACAGCAAGGCTTCGATAGTTGGCAGGCTCTGAAAACCGGACTTTCGACGACGTCGTTCAAGGTGAAGGCATCATCGTCCAAATCGTCGTCATCCAAATCAGCGCCATCCAAAGCAACGATTGTCAGTGCAGAGCCGCAACTGTTCGTCACCGATATCAATAGAGCATGCGAATTTTTCCGTGAGAAGTTAGGCTTTTCGCTTGTATTCAGTTACGGCAAGCCTCCCTACTATGCGCAGGTCGGTCGCGACGCGGCGCGTCTCAATCTAAGGTACGTCGAGCGACCGGTAATCGAGTCGACGGTCGACGATCGGGAGGAACTGTTGTCGGTATCGTTATCGTCGGTGTCACTGTTGTCAGTAACTATGACCGTCGCTACAGCGGAGGAGATCAAGCTGCTGTTTCTTGAGTTTCAGTCCGCGGGTGTTGCCTTTCACCAGACACTGAAAAAGCAGCCATGGGGCGCCAAGAATTTCGTCGTCAAGGATCCGGATGGGAATCTGCTGCTGTTTGCCGGGCCCGCAAACTAACGGCGACCGAGCCGAAGCGTGCTGATCGAGCATGCACAGTCGGCTATCCGGATTGCTATCCGCTTCAAGGCTGGATTAGTAACGGGAAGTCGGCTTTTTCGCCAACAATCAGCCGGTCACCGCCAGGGCGTTTCTTGGCACTAATCCGACCGGCGATCGGATAACTTCCTTTGCCCGTCACCCATCCAACGAGTCTGGGGCCGAGGTGGCAATTTCCGAGAGTAACCAGAGGTGTTGTTGCGACGCAACAATTGACTCCGGTTGTTATGGCTCGCCGCTACAATCATCACGGCTATCAGCGCGAAACTCGAGCTACGCGGAATGAACCGACACGCTCTCCTGAATTGTGCGGAACAACAATTCGCGGTCAGGGCGGGCAGCGGCGATCGGCCATCCTGCACTGATGCCCCCATCCACGACCAGGTTCTGTCCGGTCACGAAACGCGACGCATCGCTGGCCAGGAACAGTGCAGCTTGCGCGATATCATCCGTGCGGCCGACATACTGCAGCGGTTGCCATCTTGCCACGACAGAACCAATGGCGGCCTCGGCAAGTTCCGGATGGTCATCCGCCTCGTCGGTTTGCATGCCTATAGACTTGGCGAAAGCTCCGGTAGCAATCATGCCTGGCGAGAGGCTGTTCACTCGAATTCCTTTCTCGCCCAACTCCATGGCGGCGCAACGCGTCAGGTGAATCGAACCTGCCTTCGCGGCTGAATAGTAGTATCCTCCCAGCCCGGCGCGGAATCCATTGACACTTGCAACATTGATGATGCTGCCCGTTCCCTGTACGGCCATCATACGCGCCGCATATTTCATCCCCGCCAGGACGGCACGCAGGTGCACGGCTATCACCGCATCGAACACCTCCAGATCAACTTCGGCCATGGCGGCATATTGCGAACTCCTGCCGGCGTTGTTCATCAGGCAATCGACGCGGCCAAAGCGGTCCACGGCATGGTCAATCATCGCCTTGACGTCGGCTTCGACTGAGACATCTGTACGAATGAAGCTCGCGGCATCGCCGAGCTTCCCTGCAAGTTTCTCTCCTCTGTCTTGGCGACGGCCAGCAATCACAACCTTCGCTCCGCTGGCGACGAAAACCTCGGCGGTACGGGCGCCGATCCCGCTCGTCCCGCCGGTTATAACCGCAACCTTTCCTTCGAGTGCCAACATTGCAATAGACTCCTTGTGCTAGGCAGCTAGTACTCTAGTCCTGGAAAAGTCTGGTCGGCTCTTTTAATTCCCTGACTTCACGCTCGCGGCTGCGCTGCGCACGACCACCCATTTGCCTGCGCGCTTCTCGAGGAGATCCATATAAACAGACTCACCGCTATCGTCTTTTCCGTCCCGGATTCTCTTTTCTGTGACACCGCCATGGGCCACGGCAACATCGCCGAACACCTGCACGTCGATAGGCCCTAGCGCATACGACACGAGTTTGTCCTTGCCGGATTTAAAATCGTTTAAAACCTTCTCCTTGGTAATAATCTTGCCGGAGGTTATTCCGACGGATGCCCAGTCGTCGGCGAAGATCTGATTGAGCTTGTCGATATCGCCAGCCACCATTGCATCCCCCATATCCCGTCCGAGTTGCTTGATAGTGTCGACAGCGGCCGGATCGTTTGATGGCAGGGGAGCGTCGCCGCCCTTACCCATTGCCGCCGCGCCTCGGATGCTAAGGCTCGCCCACCATACTGAAGCTGAGAACAACAACAACGCTACGAACCACTGGCTGAAAACGCTCTTTTTCATTTTGTTGCCTCCTTAGGGGTCATTGCTACACCCGCAGTATCCGAGAAGGGAAAAACGTTGTCCATGACCTCCGAGGTCATGGGAAGACACGTTCTATACGAAGATATGTGCGAGCCAGATGGTTTTGTCGTTAAAGCAAATCACTGCTTCGCGATTATCGGGCTGAGGTTAGCGCAGCGCGCGTGGCTTCATCGGCAGGGAAGAAACTCTCAATGCGCAGTTCCTGCAGTCCAATGTCCAGCGCAGTGCCGAAGGTAGTAAGCGCAGAAAACAAGCGAACCGTCGAGTTCCTCCACCGGTAGTTGATGGTCAAAAACGGTGGAGGAGTGCCCTCCAAATCGAGCATGCGCCAGCGGTTCGGGACGTCCGGGTAGCCGAGCAACTCTTCGAGGAAGCGCTTCATCGTCTCATCCGACGGGTTAGCGGCGGCTTCGCGATGCACCCGCTGAATGATGCGTGCAGCCACGATCTCCCAGTTTTCGATAAAAGGACGCAGCCCCTGAGGCTGGAAAACAAGGCGGACTCCGTTGTGAGGCGTTCCAGAATCGCAGCCCGGGAAGAAAGCAAGAAAGCGCTTTGCGCCAGTGTTCATCTTCAGAGTGTTCCAATATCGGTCCAGGACGAGTACGGGATAAGGCTCGAGTTGCGCCATGAGAAGCTCCACGGCACGGAGTGCCGCCTCTGCCTCAGGTGTGTCGAGATTGGTGTGACGATAAAATGGCGCGTAGCCCGCCGCTAGCAGCAGGGCATTGCGCTCGCGCAGCGGAATCTGAAGAGTCTCAGCGAGCCGTAGGATCATCTCCCGGCTCGGCTCTGCCCGGCCCGTCTCGACGCAACTGAGATGACGCGTTGAGATATCGGCATCGAGCGCAAGATCCAGTTGGCTGAGGTGGCGAACAGTGCGCCACCGACGTAGCAGGACGCCAAAACTCATATTAGGCATTTTAGAACGCGCGAGCCCTGAATCTGCCGCTCAATGCGTGAATGGTCGGCAAACGGGAAGCTCTCCAGAGACGCGCTTGGAGTAAGCGAACACTTTGGAGTTACAGATCACTTCCCAGCAGTCGACTTCAGCCAAGGATTGTTGAGAATTTGTTCCGGGGTATAACCTTCCGGCTTCCCCTTTATCCGCAGACGAATACAGCCGTCAGTGGCAACTTCATCGGGTCAACTTCGGCGTCCAATTCAGAACCACTGACATTGGGGTTGTTCCTGTCTTCAGCTGCGTGTTGATCAGAAATCTCTGCCCGTCTTTGCTGACGTCATAAGTAACCTGCTCGGAGGTTGCAACCATCTCCCGTGGGTTGGCCTGAAACAGCACGCTGGGGCTTCCGGCATCGAAATTGGAGCCGACGGTTACCGCCGCGGCCATGATTTTTCCATCGGGAGTTATGTAGAAGAGTTCTTTCCCATCGCTTCGCCATTTGGGTTGATCTCCACCTCCGTTCGAGATCTGCCACTTGCCATGCGCATCAGGAAAAGAAGTCACATAAATTTCCCATCGCCCGCTTTCATTCGACGCATAGGCCACCCAGCGTCCATCCGGCGAGAAACGTGCATTCTTCAGCGATGACGCTTTTAAGAACTGAGTCATCTTGAGATCTGGCAAACTCAAAATCCACAGATCCGACCCTCGCTCATAGATCACGGATTTGCCGTCGGGAGACCAATCATTGGGGAACCGGTCGGGGCCGTCTTGCGCGACTATCTTCTCCTCTTGCGCCCCGTTGGCGTCTTTCAGATATAAATCAAACTTAGATTCGCGATTTGAGGCAAAAACCATCCGGCTGCTATCCGGACTCCAGACCGGCATCGAGTCGATGGATGGATCGAATGTCAGCCGCTTGGCGCTCTCCGTCTGGAGATCGTAAGTCCATATGTCCGTGTTCTGGCTGGCAGGATCCGTCGTATCCGAGGCCAACAACTTTCCGTTCGGCGACAAGGATATGTTGCCGTAAATGCCGGGTTTCAACACCACTCCGACCGGCTGACCCTTGCGATCGAACCAGAGTGGTTGTGAGATGCCGTTATCTCCAGCTTTTTGCGCCACCAGAAGCCCAGTATTCGAAGTGGCAAAGACCGCTCTCGCGATGCGCGGCCAATACTGAACGTCGTTCAGAATAGGAGTCGGCTCTCCGCTCAGCTCTAATCTCTTCGGGTCAAAACGTTGCGCAAAAAGAGTCTGATCGCGCTCGAAGATCAGATATCCGGGCGAGGCGTAGGCAGCGTTAGCTCTGGTACGGACAACCAGTCGCTTCTCGTTCGAATTCAACGAGCCCACGTAGACCGAGTAAAGATCTTTTCGACCCGTAAGATTCATCGCCAAATAGAGATAATGGATTTGGTCCGGCAAAAATATGGGCCAGCGATGGCTGTCCTCCCCCTGGGTTCGATCTGGAAAGCTGACCTGCACCGGCGCGCCACCCGAAGCCGGAATTCGAAAAAGGCCGGTTCCCAAAAGTCCGCTCGGAGTAAATAGGATCACGCCGTCCTTATTCCATGCGCCGCCGCGTCCGGTAGGCGCATCGCATAAGGTTTGGACAGGTCCGCCCGCCAGTTCAAGTTTCTTCAGCTTTCCATCGGCGAAGAATCCGAGCGAACGGCCGTCCGGCGACCAGAAGGGAAAGTTGGCGCCCTCGGTGTTGGGCAAGCTGTTGCCCGACTGCGAGCCCACCTCATAAATCCAAAGAACGCTTTTTCGTTCCGATTCACGATAGCCAACGACCGCAACCGTGTGACCATTGGGAGCAACAGCCACGTCGCGAGAAGAGAAGGGGAGCGGCGCGGAAAAATACGTGATCTGCTCGGCGGGTATCGAGCTTCGCCACCACACAAGGGATGCAATCAATACGACGGCGACTGCCGCGGCAGCGATCCAACCAAGACTTCCACGTTTTGTTTCTTCGTTTCCGTCCGACCTGCGATCCTGGTTCGCGCTTTGCGCAATCCACTTTAGTTGCAGCTTGACATCATGTGCTGTTTGGAAGCGATCCTCAGGATTCTTCTCCAGGCAGGCATGGATGACATACTCCAACGCCGGTGGCGTCAGTGGCTGTAACGTGGAAATCGGTTCCGGGTCCTTCTCGAGAATCGCGCTGGCCACACTGATTTGGCTCTTGCCGGCAAACGGTCTTGCACCAGTTAGCATTTCGTAAAGCACAGCGCCCAGCGCAAACAGGTCCGATCGCCCATCCGCTTCCTTGCCTTCGATCTGTTCTGGCGACATGTATTGGATCGTGCCGATGATCGCGCCGGCGGTTGTGAGCGGAGACCTCGGACTTGCTCCACTCATCGTCCTCGCGGCCGACAACAGAGGCGCACTCGTGACTGCCGCACCCAAGCCGGCAGCCGTCGACTTCGCTAAACCGAAGTCCATCAACTTCGCGCCGCTTTTTGTCAGCATGACGTTCCCGGGCTTCAAATCGCGATGCACGATCCCCTGCCCGTGCGCTGCTTCCAGCGCTTCGGCCATGGCAATTCCGACTCGGAGGACTTCGCCGATCGGCATTGGTCCTTTCCCCAGTCTCTGCGAGAGAGTCTCTCCTTCCAGCAACTCCATCACCAGATACTCGGTACCATCGTGCGAGCCGACGTCGTAGAGATGGCAGATGTGTGGATGGTTGAGCGTGGAAATCGCCTTGGCCTCGCGCTCCATGCGCTGCTTCAGTTCGGGGGAAGAGGACAAATGAGAAGCCAGGACTTTGATCGCGACGGAACGCTCGAGACGGGTGTCCCGGGCGCGGTATACCTCTCCCATTCCCCCTTCACCGAGCGGCGATTGAATTTCGTAGGGACCGAGCTTCGTGCCAGAGGTGAGAGGCATACGCGCGCGCAATTATAACGTGCTGAGCACATCGCCGCGCAGCGGCGATTCTGGCCCGGGGCTTCGAGAATACTCTGCCTAAGAATGGATTTCAGTTCGAAACCCCATAACGTGTTCTATCGTTTCGAATTGCTGAAGACCCGAAACAGTTTCGACAGCGGATCGAAGAAGCGATCCACGACGCGCTCCTTGAGCGGGATGATCGCGTTGTCGGTGATGGTGATGCTTTCAGGACAAACCTTGGTACAGCACTTGGTGATGTTGCAGAGGCCAATGCCAAATTGGTTTTTCAGATCTTCCAGGCGATCGCCTACGTCCAACGGGTGCATTTCGAGCGCGGCGGTATACACCAGAAATCGCGGGCCGATGAATTGTTCGTGCATGTGGTGGTCGCGCAATACGTGGCAGACATCCTGGCAGAGATAGCACTCGATGCACTTGCGAAACTCCTGCACCCGTTCGACATCCTCCTGGGCAATGCGCCAGGTGCCATCGGGCGCGTCGGGCTGCCGTGGCTGGAACTTGGGGATGCGCTTCTTTACTTCATAATTCCACGATACGTCCGTCACCAGGTCCTTGATGTGCGGAAACGCTTTCATGGGTTCGATGGTCACAGGTCTGTCCAGCGGCAGTGTGTTCAGCCGTGTCATGCACATCAATTTCGGCATGCCATTGACTTCGGCCGAGCAGGAGCCGCATTTGCCCGCCTTGCAGTTCCAGCGAACCGCCATATCGCCGGCCTGCTCCGCCTGTATTTGATGCACGGCGTCGAGGACCACCATGCCCGCCGAGATTTCCGCAGTGAAATCCTGGAACTTCCCTTGGCCGTTTTCACCGCGCCAGATGCGAAACGTGGCCGTCGCCATCACTTCATCTCCTGGATGATTTGTTGCAGATCCTCTCGCATCGCTGGAATGGGCTCGCGTATGAGCTGCATTTCTCCGCCTGCGTCTTTTCGCACCACGAGGTTGAAGCCGCCGTACTTTTCGTCCTTGGCCGGAAAATCATCGCGAAAATGCGCCCCGCGGCTTTCTTTCCGCTCCAGCGCCGCCCGCGCCACAATTTCCGATACGGTCAACAGGCTGTGCAAGTCGAGCGCCGTGTGCCATCCCGAATTGTATTCTCGGTTTCCGGGAACGCTAACCCGCTCACTGGCAGCTTTCAACTCTCGAATACGTGCGAGCGCTTGGAGCATCTCTTGTTCCTGACGGACGATTCCTACCAAGTCCTGCATCAAATCCTGCAATGCATGTTGGACGGCGTATGGATTGTCGGGGCCCTGACGCTCGAAGGGCTGCAACGCCCAATTTTCCGCTGATCCGACCGCATCCGTGTTCACTGTGCCCAGCGAGTTATTTTTCGCGTAAGCCGCGGCATACTCTCCCGCTCGCTTGCCGAAAACTAATAAATCGGAGAGTGAATTCCCGCCGAGCCGGTTGGCGCCGTGCAGACCTGCCGCACATTCTCCCGCTGCAAACAAGCCAGCCACGTCTGACATTTGTGAATCGCCGTCGACTTTGACGCCCCCCATCATGTAGTGAGTCGTAGGACCCACTTCCATCGCCTCTTGCGTAATGTCAATGTCGGCAAGCTGCTTGAATTGGTGATACATGCTGGGCAACTTCTTCTTTATATGCTCCGCCGCGTTCGGGATTCTCTCCTTGATCCAGGCAATGTCCAGGAACACGCCGCCGTGCGGACTGCCGCGCCCTTCGCGCACTTCACGCCGGATGCAGCGGGCCACGTGGTCGCGGGTCAGCAATTCGGGCGGGCGTCTCGCGTTCTTATCCCCCTGCGTGTAGCGCCAGCCTTCTTCTTCCGAATCGGCGGTCTGGTTGATGTACAGCGGCGGAACATCTTGGAACATGAATCTTTCGCCATTCTTATTACGCAGCACTCCGCCCTCGCCGCGCACTCCTTCCGTGACCAGAATGCCGCGCACGCTGGGCGGCCAAATCATTCCCGTGGGATGGAATTGCACAAATTCCATGTCCATCAGCGCCGCGCCGGCATCGTATGCGAGCGCATGGCCATCGCCCGTATATTCCCAACTGTTGCTGGTGATTTTGAAAGCCCTGCCAATTCCTCCCGTCGCCAGCACCACGGCTTTGGCGCGGAACAGATGAAATCGACCGCGCTCGCGATCGTATCCAAACGCGCCCGCAATGCGGCCGCCATCCTTTAGCAGCGTGACGACCGTATGTTCCATGAAAACGTCGAGGCCGAGATGGATTCCATGGTCCTGAAGAGTGCGGATCATCTCCAGGCCGGTGCGGTCACCGACGTGGGCGAGGCGAGGATAGCGATGGCCACCGAAATTCCGTTGCAGAATTCGGCCATCGCTGGTGCGATCAAAAAGCGCGCCCCAAGCCTCCAGTTCACGCACGCGCGCCGGGGCTTCTTTGGCATGCAACTCTGCCATACGCCAGTTATTCAGGTATTGGCCGCCGCGCATGGTGTCGGCAAAGTGAACGCGCCAGCTATCGCGGTCGTCCACGTTTCCCATCGCCGCGGCTACGCCACCCTCAGCCATGACGGTGTGCGCTTTGCCGAGAAGAGATTTCGAAATGACCGCGACCTTTACCCCCGCGGCCGAAGCCTCGATAGCGGCCCGCAGACCGGCCCCCCCGGCTCCAATGATCAGAACGTCGTGTTCGTGCGTGATGTACTCGCTCACTAGACGATCCTCCAATCCGTCCAGATACCCATCGAGCACATCCGTATATACAAGTCGGAGAACCCTACCGACATCAGGCTGCACCAGGCAAACAGCATGTGGCGGCGGTTCAGGCAACTCACGCAATCGTAAACTCGCTTGCGAGCCGGCGCTCCCGCTAATCGATCGCGAAAACCGCCGACTAGATGACGAAATGAGTGACATCCGAAGGTGTAGGAGCTCAGCAGCACGAGGTTCGTCAACAAGACAAGAGTGCCGACGCCGATTCCAAACCGGCCGTCAAACCAAAACGCATCCCACACGTCCCGCGCCAGGATGATGAGAAAGAGCAGAGCCAGATAAAGAAAATAGCGATGAACGTTTTGCATGATCAAAGGAAACGATCGCTCGCCGAGGTATGTCTTGCGCGGTTCGCCCACGGTGCAGGCTGGCGGATCGGCCCAAAAAGCCTTGTAATATGCGCCGCGGTAGTAGTAGCACGTAAATCGAAAACCGCCGGGGGCCCAGAGTATGAGCATCGCTCCTGTAACCCAAACCGGCATCCAGCTGGGGTTTGAACCAAACCAACCCTCAGGACCGAACAATTCAGGCGAGTAGAACGGGGAGAGATAGGGTCCAAACCTGAAATGATTCCCCTGCAACGCGGCCCATGTGGAGTAAACGATGAATGCTGACAACCCCAGGAACACAACCAGCGGCTGTACCCACCAATTGTCGGTTCGCTGCGTCTGCCCGAACCCCGCGCGCGACAATGGGACGTCAATCTGAGACATCAAACCTCCTCATGCGTTCGCGCTGACATGGCATCCGCTATCGAGCGCTAACCTGTTTCGATTGAATACGGCGATAGCCATGATACAGGGAAATTCGTTGTCATTAAACTAGGCCTGAAGTAAGCGTAGAAACCGCTGAGAATGCTCAGCTACGGAAACGCGCCATTCTGACTTGCGGCCGTGATGGTTTCGTGTGTGCCGAACGATGTTGGTGGGAACCGAACCCGATCGATAAGGTCAGAGCCTGGTAAAACCGTCAGCAGTCCACTGCTCTGAGCCGACACCGTTGTGGACAAAGAAGAGGTCCTCGGGATCGTACTTCTTTTTGATTTCGGCGAGTCGCGAATAGTTACTGCCCCAGTAGGCATGCTGGAAGTCGGACTCGAAGAAGTTGCTCTCGGAGACGTAGGCTCCGCCGCCCGCAGCGACCGCGCGAAGTTCGTTCGTGCAGCGATGCACCGTGCCGGCGCCTTGGCGGCCTTTGACAATATCCGGCTCATGGCCGGGAATGCCGGGATAGGCGGAGCCTTGGCCGTCGGCGACGATGGCGAGAGCAAAGGCGCCACATACTGCGGGATTCATCGCAGTGTCTTTTGCCGCTTCGACGGCTTCGGGAGGTGCGCCCGCGAACCCCTTATTGAAGTGGAGCTCGACTTCGCTGAACCGGGAGGCCGCAAACAATGCATTGGCCAATTTTTCTTGTGAGTCGTCTTGCAACAACGATGCTGGCAGCCAAAGCGATTCGAAACCCCAGATAACGCAACCAACTTGGCCGCCGTCGCCGTTCCACCAGACGTTGCTTGCGCCAACGCCCGGGCGGGAGTCTGCCTTGAAAACATCTTGCTGATGCTCTTTTCGCCAGCCGACATCCCACCAATGCCGGAACGGCATGCTGCCAATCTCAGGCTCAGACTCGATCGTGTAAGCGCCGGAAGACTGCGCCAGCCAATTGAGAAATGGCTGCCACACTTTTCGCGATTGCTCCGTCTCCAAATCAAGGTGCACCATGCTGATCTCGAGCTTGTTATCGGGAGAAAAGTGCGCTTGCTCGCCCCAATGATCGTTGAATAGAGCGTCACGATAAAAACCAACAAACTGGCGGATCAGACGGCGATAGGCGTCATCGGAAGAAGCCTTGACGGTTAAGTTGGCGCCTCCAGCCAGTTCGGGAAGATCTCGCACGCGCAAGGTCAACTTGCTCACGACACCGAAGGTGCCTCCTCCGCCGCCTTTCAAAGCCCAGAACAGATCCGGATTTGTACAGGCATTCGCAATTCGCACTTTGCCATCGGCCGTCACCACCTCAGCTTCGAGAAAGCCGGCTGCGGCCATGCCGTAATGCTTCGAGAAGCTACCGAATCCACCGCTTTGGATCAGACCCGCCACACCGACCGTGGTGCAGCCGCCGCCTTGAACGTACGCCCCAGCCTTGGTTGTGACCGCGTCGTAGGCTTGCATCCAGATGGTTCCCGAGCCAACCGTGACCGCCCGCTGGGGAGCATGAGTGGACTGGCAACCCTGAGGAATAAAACTGGGGTTGATGGTGATGTCATGCATGTGGCGCGTCCAGATCAGGAGAGAATCGGGCGCGTTCGACGTGCCTTGATAGCTGTGGCCGCCGCCTTTGACGACCAGGCGCAAATTGTGCTCGCGGGCGAAATCCACCGCGGCAGCGATGTCGTCAGCATTTCTTGCGGCAACGGCATAAACACTCGGTTTCGTCGTCCAGGCATCAACCCAGCCCAAGGTTTGCGTTACGCCGGGGCTGTCTCCGATGTAGTAGGGATTTTTCAGATTTGCGAACAGAGCCTTGCAGTCCGCACTCTGTGGCGAGGACAAACATGCGTTGATCGGAAAGTCGATTGGGATGAGGTTGCCGCCAACTGCATCGTTGAGACGCTTCCAGGCTCCATTGGAGGGCCAACCGGGATCGGAAGGCCGCACCCTGCGAATCGCGGGAACTCCGGACAGACTGCGTGGCCATAGTGGCACGAGTGATGCTGCTCCGGCTGTTTTCAAGAACACTCTTCGATCCATGTAGCGATGCCCCCCTTCTTGACTGCGCCAACTAGACGATTGGTTGTGAACGAAATTGCATCACGACTGCGCTGCGAGAGCAAGGGCTCGCTCTTTGCATGTCAATTCGAGGCAAAACTCACCGAGACGAACGTGGTACTACAATCGGTCAGAAACGCACAGCTAATCGCAATGGCCGGCAGGAGATAATTTCGATGCAGCGCAGAGATTTTCTGAAAAGTAGTGTCGCTGTTGCCGTAGCTGCAGAGCTTGGAATGGGGAAAGTGCAGGCGAAGGTTCCCGCCCACAACTGGGAAAACTACGACTTCGGCCCCGGTCCCCAAGTGGCCGATCGGCTCAATCAGGGTCCGTTCCCTCAATATCCACCGGATGCGGTTATCCCGACTGACGATGTGGTAATGACGACTACTTCCTCGGAAAGCGCCGTGCCGAACTATGGCAAGGGGCTGGTCACCTATATCACGGCAGACAGTGGCACGGAGGAAATCAAGTCAGACAATATTCCTCAGGCGATCGAAGACTTGGTTCGCTTTCCATTAGGCCAGCAGCTTTACATCCGCCCGACCTGGAGGGAAATGCAGCCGCGGCCCGGACGTCTGGAGATGCCCGACTACGTAAAGCTCGTTTTTGAATTGGCGAAGAAAAACAACAAGCGAGTCGGATTGCGAGTTCAGATGAGTGCTCCGGACTATACGCACGAAGCGGCCCTGCCGGATTTTGTCCTCGACAGAGTGCCGAAAGTGGATCTCGTTCTTAGCGACCAGGAAAGCAGCGACTCGGCGAAAAGATATTTGGAAAATCCGCATTCACGTTATCAGCCTCGGTTTGACCATCCTTTTTTTCAGCGGGCATTCAAAGAACTGGTTGGCCTATTGGCAGCGGAATTTGATGGCAATCCGCTCATCGAGTATATCGATAGCTTCATGTACGGCTTTTGGGGTGAAGGGCACACTTGGCCATTTGGCAACAATCCTTTCCCTGACTACCTGACCGCAGAGCGCACCTGGATAAACATGCTCGAAGTCCAGCTCGAACACTTTAAGAGAACTCCTCTGCTCACCAATACTCAACCGGACTATAGCCGGGTTGGTAATTCAGAACTGGTCGACCGCACGGTCCGCAGCAACAATTGGATTCGCAGCGATACCATCTTTATTGAGAACGAGCAGATTGAAGCGCTCAGCAATCGCCCGCCCTGGACCGCGGCATTGCTCGAGCAGGGGCTTCCGGGTACTCCCCCCGATCCAAGCGTTTCCTATGAAGGGATATCGCCGGCGGAGGACATGATCGCTCATGTGATCGATGTCGGGGCGAATTACTGGTCGCTCTGGAATTTTCACCAGATCAGCGCAAAGAATCTGATGAGCTACTACCAGGCTTATCCGGCGGCGTTCGACCAGATCAATCGCCGAATTGGCTATCGGGTGAGGCCGTCTTTCATCTGGAGCTATAAGGACGATGGTTCCACGGGGCTGATTGTCGGCTTCCGAAATGACGGAATCGCAGGTGTGCCGGGCGTATTGAGGGTAACCGTGGAGAGCCAGGACGGAAAGGTATTCAAGAGCGGTTGTCTGGACGCCGGTTACCCGTTACCGGGCAAGATTCGGCAGGCACAGTTTGTGCTTCCCAACGTCACCGATTGGAAAGGATTAAAACTTAGAGCGGAGATTGAGGTAAAGGGAATGCGCTATCCTGTGCGGTGGGCCTGTCACCAGAGGCTGAACGATGACGGCTCGCTCACG
This sequence comes from Terriglobales bacterium, assembly GCA_036513715.1. GTDB lineage: Bacteria > Acidobacteriota > Terriglobia > Terriglobales > Acidobacteriaceae > Acidiflorens. The sequence continues at coordinate 58,172 of DATBYM010000071.1, read as the reverse complement.
TTGCGTCCGAACCTCCGTCAGCAGGTCTAGGCTGCATTCGTTCGCTCCCTCGCGAACGAGTTGCGGGTAACTCTTGTAACTAGGCCATAGCACGCAGACCCGGTGAAGATTCCTGAGACTATACTGGTCCCGGCGACTAAAGGACTCGATCCAGACTTAGTGCGGGGGCGTCCCAGGTAACCCAGGGCAGCATCACTTTCTCTCTATGAAGACGGCGTTGTACGGACGGATCGTCTTTGGCGCGTCGGCGGCGCTGTTCGGCGTCATTGCACTGATGTGGCACGACTCTGACACCTGGCAAAACCTGCAGCACATCTGGAGGCTGCCTTTTGGCACGCTCATCGGCGGATGTCTCATGGCCGCTCTAATTGCCGGTGCGATTGGGATGCAGTACCCGCGGACCGCGCGCTTGGCTTCGGTCGTACTTTGCGTTGTCTGTTTGTGTTTCTCGCTGGCCTGCATACCTGACATCATTGCCGCATCGAACAGCTATGAGCGCTACGGGGGGAGCTTCTTCCTGTTCTTTTCCTTACTCTGCGGCGCGATTGCGCTGTACGCCGCGACTGAGGCGAATGCAGCAAGGGCGATAGCGTTTGGCCGACTGGCGCGCCTTGGACTGGGAGTCTGCGCGATTTCCTTTACGCTGGGTCAGGCACTCTTACCTCGTGAGACAGCTAGCCTGGTTCCAAAGTGGATTCCTCCCAACCAGATGTTTTGGGCGATCCTTACGACGGTCGCGTTTGCGATCGCAGCAATTGCTATTCTCATGAATCGCCAGGCACGGCTTGCAATACGTCTAATGACACTCATGCTGGCGCTCTTTGGCGTTGCGGTTTGGGTTCCGCGCCTGATTGCTCACCCGAAGGCGCATTTCAACTGGTCCGAATGCGTCCTGACTTTCCTTGTTACAGGGGCTGCCTGGGTGGTGGCTGATTTAAAGTCTTTTTGATTTAGGTGGTGTTTGCGTGCTGCTTCCTCGGGTTACCGCCAGCGCTGCTAATCGAAGTCGGTCCGCCCATGTTTCGGAGCGGCCGTCGTCGGAGTTCGCATTCCCTCCTACGCCAGCGCCAGCGTCACCTTTGGCTTCGGCCGCTGAAGCCACGTTGCAAAGCCGCGACCCCCACGGAAGTGGAGTGGCGCAAATGCCCCGCACAAAGTATTTTCCCCAAATAGGGAGGTGCGGCTTCCACAGTATCGTTTTGGAGTGAAATTCCTTGCACAACCCTGCTAAGATGTTCCTTCGTATACCCTAAGTTCCTGTATCCGAGCCGGCTCCCAGCCGCGGTTTTGGTTGCAGGAGTGCTCTATAAAGTTGGCTCTCCCTCTGCGGCGCTGTGCCGCACGGCCCCGTAGGAGTGTTTGTTGAACGACCCTGTCTTTAACTGCCAAGCGTCGAACGGCTCAGCGTCAGACGATCCAGTCTTGATCGATCCGATTTCGACCCCTGCCGCGACCGGCAAACGTCCGCGGAGGAGGCGCACCTGGTATCGCCGTCGCCTGCGAATGCAGCGCGTCCTGGTCGCGGTGGTTGTCGGCACCGTGCTCGCAGGCGCCTGCTGGCAGTTCGCCCCGTCCTATTTCTCCGAACTCTCGCGGCATCAATCCCAACTCGTGCCCAGCTCTCTCTGGACCCGGGGAAACGTCCATAACAATCTTGCGTTGCTTGCCGGACAGTCCAAGCCCCAGAAAAGCTTCTCGCGCATCGCGAACGTCTATCCCTATTCAGTCATCCCCGGAGGCGTCAAAGATTCCGAAGATCTTCGCTATGCCGCGCTGCGCGATTACGTTGTTCGCCGCCACTTCGCCCGCTTCGATTTCACTCACGCCCGCCTGCTGCGCGCCACTGAAGCCCGCGAAGTTTATCTGTCATATCGCATTCGTGATGCCGTCTACTGGACGCGTCGCAAAGTTCGCTTGCATCCCGGCGAACTGCTGCTCACCGACGGCAAAATCACCGCCCGCGCTCGCTGCGGCAACCAGGTTTCCGATACCATCCAGCCCGAGGTCTCTAACGAAGAGCCCGATGTCGACGTGCTGGACGAGCCCGTGTTGGCCGTCGCCGCGGCGCCTTCACTCACCCCACGCCCTGTTCTAGCCGCTCCCGAATTGCCCGCCGGTTCGCCCACTCCTCCTCAGACCTTTAGCGGAGGATTCATCTTCCCTTATGTTCCCTTCGGTGCGCCCGTTTTCGGCGGTTGTCCTGTAGGCGAAGTAGACAAAAAGGGAGTCTGCCATCACAAGCCCCCAAGACGCGTAACCCCCGAGCCCTCGACCATGCTTCTGCTAGGTTCCGGCCTGGCGTTGACCGCCTGGCGTTATAGAAGAAGGCTCCGCCCGGTAGCTGCCTAGCCCACTCTCAATAAAGACGCATCGCTCAGGTTACGCTCGGCCCCGAGTGGTTCCCGTTCGCACCGCGAAACATTCGCCAAGTATAATTTCTGCCAAGTCGATGACGACGCCGTGGCCACTGCTCGTTGAGATTCCCTGGATCGTCTTCGTCGTCTATTGGGCGGCGAGTGCGCTGAAGACGCGCCGCACAATCAGCCGCGAATCTTTCACCTTGCGTTCCGGTATTCTCCTGTTGGAAGTTGTGGGCTTTGTACTGCTTTTCAGCGGGACAGCGGGGATCGGCGTTCTCGGCCAGCAAATTTTCCCGCGCACCTACGCTCTTTCCTTGGGTGGCGTGGCCCTCACATGGATCGGCATTGCCCTCGCCCTATGGGCTCGCTGGCATCTCGGACAATATTGGAGCGCCCGAATCACTCTCAAAGAAGATCACCAACTCATCCGCACTGGCCCCTACGCATATTTCCGGCATCCCATTTATTCAGGACTCGATCTGGCCGCCATCGGCGGAGCCTTGGCGATTGATCGCTGGCGCTGCGTCGCCGGAGTCGTCTTCATCATCCTCGGCTATTCGATCAAAGCCAGAAAAGAAGAATCCATACTCTCCCAGCAGTTTGGCGAAGCTTTTCTGGAGCACCGCCGACACACGGGTTTCCTCTTACCGAAGTTTTAGCAATCGTGTGGAGCAGTTGGTGTGGAGCGGACCCTCCTGTCCGCTGCTCTTAGCGCGCAGCAAGAATGTCCAGATAGTAATGGCCGTCCCCGCGTCCGATCGAAGCGCGATAGGGAAGTTCCAACCCACGGAACTTCCATGAACCAGCCTCCGTATCTAAGCCCAGACGAAACAGGGCGCCAGACGACGCCCATAAAAGGAGCTCAGTATGGACGGAAACTTTGTCGGTTTAGTCGCGGTCACGCTGTTTTTTGGAATTCCGCTTGCGGCCATGTACACCTACTACCGCGTCCGCAAGCTGCGGACCGAGGAACGTCTAGCCGCCATCGCGCGCGGTGCTAACGTTGCCATGGAGCCGGATCTTTCCGAGGCTGCCCATTCCCGCCGCTGGGGAATTCTCTTAGCCGCGATTTCTCTAGGCTACATCGTCACGATGTCGCTGATCGCGCGCGAGGATCCCGATGTCTGGAAAGCTGTCGCCTTCGGCATCGTGCCCTTTGCCGCCGGTCTCGGCTTCTTGCTCGACTTCGCCTTGATCCGCAAAGACCTGAAATCAGCCCAAAGCAGCCACTAGAATCTCATCCTGCTTTTGGGTGGCGCGCGGCGGTTCACCGCTGCGATAAAAGACCGTTTTCAATGACGGCTTCAGCGGCTGAGGGTAACTGCCGCGCATGGCATGAGTTTTTCAGCAATTGATTCAGCCGCGCCATATGTGCAGCACAACAACCTTCGAGCTCAATCAAGCTTGGCGAAGGGGACGAGTTCTGCGCATGCCACGATTCCGTTGAAATGTGTCCGCGTTTTAGCGCCTGCGGCACGCTCTTCGCGGAACGAAGCATCGTCTCGTTTCGATTATTGTGAAAATCGTTGCGCACGCCCCACTCCTGCCGTTTCCAGCTTGCTTTTGCGCGCTGCAACCGGCATCATTACCGACGGCGCAAAAGGAGCCAGCGAATGAAACGTTGTTTTGCAGTGAGAATGATGCTCGTCCTCGGCATGGTCGCCCTCGCACTAGGTTTCTCCTCCTCATCGGCCTTTGCCCAGGCCCGCACCGAGGGCGTTTTCAACGGACACAAAATCATCATCCCCGCTTCCAGCATTCCGCGGCCCGGCCGCCATCATACGAATTATTTCTTCGTCGACTCTGACCAACCCCAAAACAACCCTCCCGGAGGCGTGGAAACGCCCGGATCCCTGGCCTGCGTCTACCAGTTAGTTGCCGGACCGGCCGGCTGCCCCGTTGCCACCAGCACGGCCGTCCCGACTGGCGGCTGGGGCGCAATCGCCATCATCGACGCCGGCAGCTATCCGACCGCAGCCTCTGATCTCGCCGCCTTCGATGCCTACTACGGCATACCGGCCGCGGATTTTACAGTAACCTGGGTCGGCAAGAAAGAGCCCCCACAATATTCAGATTGGCAAGTGGAAGAGGCATTAGATATCGAATGGGCCCACTCCATGGCGCCCCAGGCCAAGCTGTTCTTGGTCGAATCAGTGCTCTGCGTGGCCCAACAGTGCGCGACCGACCCAACCTGGGCGGCCGTGCAACTCGGATCGAAACTCGTCGCCGAAAATGGCGGTGGCGTCATCAGCATGAGCTGGGGCGATCCGGAAGTTGCCGAGGAAACAACCTGGGACAAATATTTCAAGCATAAAGGTGTCGTCTACTTCGCCGCTTCCGGCGATTCCGGCATCGGCGTCAGCATCTATCCAGGTTCGTCTCCCAACGTAGTCTCAGTGGGAGGCACGCGTTTCGATCGCAACAGCAAAGGCGATTTTGTTGAAGAGATCTATGGCGGAGGAGGCGGCGATCTCAGCCCCTACGAGCCGCGCCCAGCCTATCAGAACGGCATTTCCAGCATCGTCGGCAGCCAGCGCGGCTATCCCGATGTCGCCTCCGATTTCTGCTGCGCACCGATTTTCCTCCAGGGCAGTTGGTATTCCGTAGGAGGCACAAGTTGGGCATCGCCCACCTTCGCCGGCATCGTCAACGCCGCCGCCAGCAAGCAGAAGACGACCGCTGCCGAGCTGACCATGATGTATGACGAATTAGCCAATCAGACCGAATACGCAGCCGATTTCTACGACATCACCCAAGGCGCTTCGCAATGCATGATCGGCTGGGATTTGTGCGCCGGTATCGGCACCGCCCGCACGTATGTCGGCAAGTAGCCTAGTCGGAAGCGTTTGGCGCCCTTAACAGCAGCACCGCCGCGCCGAGAGCGAGATGCCCTCGGGACAGCCGGCAAGTTGCCGGCGCTACCGGTGTCCCCAGCCTGCGGGAAAACTCGATTTTGTCTTTGTTTTTTTGGCTGGCGGTTTTTGGGTCGCGCCGCGCTTCGCCGCTGCGATCGCAGCATGATCTTGGCTGCGCCTTAGGCGCCGCGGTTGCCCCTCTCTGCTGGCTAACGACTTTTTCCGCCGCCGGTCGCCACGCAGGCCGTACTAGTGTCTAACTGGAAACCGGGTCGACGAAAATGCGTGCCCCCATCTTTCTTGTGATCTAGCATAATGAATGCGCAATTGCAGAAACCACTGGCCCCTGCTTTCCTCTCGTTTCAGCTAATTCTATGGGCCCTTCGGAAACAGCACAGCACGCGATCCGGCGCAGCACCCGCTTGCCGCTGGAAATTCCCGTGCGCGTAACCAGTCTCGACCCCACCCAGCCATTTTCCGAGCAGTGCAATACCACTCTAGTCAACGCCCACGGATGCGGCCTGATCGCTCCCTGCGAATTCGGGCATGGCATTCACGTCCGCCTTGAAATCGTTTCGGCGCAACGGCACACCACCGCCCGGGTTGCCGAAGTGGTGCCACTCGGCGGTGATCCCGAGACCTGGCTGGTCGGCCTCGAACTTGATATCCCCGGCAATTTCTGGGGAATCGAATACGCGCCCTCGGATTGGAAAATCGAGGAGAGGATTGAAGAGGCGTCAGCGCTGCAAAGCCCACAGCCAGCTCCGAGCGCGTCCACAAAGCCCGCTCCTCCACGCCGTTGGCGCCTGACCGATATCAGTGTCGGCGGTTGCTACCTGGAGACCGCTGCACCCTTCCCTGCCGACACTCCCGTTTTGATAAGCGTTCGCATCCTCGACGCAGAGTTTCTACTCGACGGAGTGGCGCGTGTCTCACATCCGCAAGCCGGCATGGGTGTCGAATTCGCCGCTCCGTCCGCAAGCGATCAACGGGCACGAGTCGAAGAGCTCATCCGCCAACTGATGAGCAGTCGCGAAGTCCCCAAGATTTTCGTAGGACGCAAGGAAAATACAAAAGAAGCTCAGAAAGAGATCCCGGCCGCCGCGTCCGATGCAGCGGCCGACGCTGAGTTACCCGACCCGCTCCTGGAATTGATTCGCAAAGGCGCGGCGCTGACCTCCGAGCAATTTCTCAACGATCTGCGCGCCCAGAGACTCGGCAAGCGCCGCGATCCACGCCTCGATATCGCGTTGCCTGTCTTGCTCACTGGCACCGACGTCCGAGGTCGTCCGTTGGATCAAAGAGTGATGACCATCAATATAAGCCGCCGCGGAGCGCTCCTCGATGGCGTTCACGGACTGCTCGGCCAAGGCGCTATTGTTACCCTTACTCGCGGACAAAAGCGAGAACAATTTAGCGTCGCCTGGGTCGGCGCAGATGAAACTCCAGCGGCTGGTCAAATCGGAGTCGCCGCCGTCGATCCCAATACTTCGTTTTGGAATGAAGTGCTCGAAGCCGCGGCGCAATCCGGCCTCGAGACGGCCAGCCTGCGCGGAAACGATCGCCTGAGTGGCGATTCGCCGGGCGATTAGCCCAGTGCGTTAAACAGATCGACATTCACCAATCGTCGGTTGTCCCCTGTGCCCCCTGCGGTGAAAGCCCTGGGGTTCTTCCTCGGACGCCAGAACTTGCGCCGCATCGAGCCGCATCACAACGATCATCATCTTCGACGCACTTCACCAGCACTAGCGGCCCACGATAGTGTCCGCAGAATGGTAAACTGCCTTCGCCAGAGGGCTCTGTGTCAGACGAGAATCCTTCTTTACAATCGAAAAAACGGGATCGAGAACTGGGGATGGACGCGCGCATCACTCGCCGCGATTTTCTTAACGGCGTCGCGCTCACCGTGGGTGCCGCGACTATTCCGCCGGAAATGTGGGCCGCAATCGCTTCCGACCTCCAAGCCCAAGACGTTCCCGGATACTACCCACCCGCCAAGACCGGTCTCCGCGGATCTCATCCCGGTTCCTTCGAAACCATGCACAGCGTCCGCGACGGCGATTTCTGGAACCACGCACCGAGGCCCATCGATACCGGCGAATCTTACGACTTGGTAATCGTTGGCGGCGGCATCAGCGGACTCGCCGCAGCCCACTTCTTTCGCAAGGTTGCCGGCGACGGCGCCCGCGTCCTGATTCTCGAAAACCATGACGACTTCGGCGGCCACGCCAAGCGCAACGAATTTCGCGCCGGCAACCGCACTTGGCTCGGCTACGGCGGCACGTACTCCATCGAGAGCCCCGCACCGTACAGCGCCGTTGCGAAAGCCCTCATCGCCGAACTCGGGATCGATGTGCCGTCCTATCACAAGTACGTGAGCAGCGGTCTCTACCGTTCGCTCGGCCTCAAGCCCAGGGTCTTTTTCGACAAAGAAACATTCGGCATCGATCGCCTGGTTGACAATGCTGCTCGCACCTCCAGCGACGAGAGCGGCATCAACGATGCCAGCGGCGAAGCCGAATTGCGCGCCTTTCTGAAAGAAGCTCCATTCTCCGAAAAGGCGAAACAGGATTTTCAGCGTCTCTTAACTGAGAACAAAGACTACCTGCCCGGCCTGAGTTCCGACGAAAAGAAAGCCCGACTCGCCCGTGTAAGCTACGCCAAGTATCTGACCGAAATCGTTGGCGTCAGCGACGAAATCGTCAAACTTTTTCAGGCGCAACCTCACCCGCTCTTCGGCGTAGGCATCGATGCCGTTTCCGCGCAGGATGCATGGGGCCTTGGATACAAGGGATTCGACGGCCTCAATCTCGATCCTGCTCCCGGCAAAGGTATGAACCGCGATACCATTCCCAACGCCGAGGCCGACAAATACTTTTTTCACTTTCCCGACGGCAACGCTTCGATCGCCCGCTTGCTCGTGCGCAAGCTTATTCCCGCCGCGGTTCCCGGAGACTCGCCCACCGGCGTGGTGCTCGCCAAAGCCGATTACTCTAAGCTCGATGAGCCGTCCTATGGGACCCGCATCCGCCTCAACAGCACCGTAGTGAAAGTGAAACATCTCGGCAAGCCCGAACGTGCCCAGGAAGTCGAAGTCACCTACTTCGCGGATAAGAAGCTCCAGACCGTGCGCGCTGCGAATTGTATCCTGGCCTGCTGGCATGTCGTCATTCCCTACATCGCGCAAGAGTTGCCGGCGGCGCAAAAAGAAGCTCTAGCCTCGGCGCAGAAAGTTCCGCTCCTCTACACCAACGTTCTCGTGCGCAATTGGACCGCCTTCCAGAAGCTCGCCGCCAGCACCATCTACGCGCCCGGCATGTATCACACCGCCGTGAACCTCGACATCCCGGTCAGCATCGGCGGCTATGAGTGCACAAAAACTCCCGAGGATCCGATCGTCGTACACATGATGAAAGCAGCCTGCGAGCCAGGATTACCCGCGCGTGATCAGCACAGAGTGGGCCGCATTCAGCTTTACGAGACGACTTTTGAGACTTACGAGCGCAACATTCGCGATCAGCTATCACGCATGCTCGGTCCCGGCGGATTCGATCCCGCTCGCGACATTCTCGAGATCACCGTCAACCGCTGGCCTCACGGCTACGCCTACGAATACAATTCGCTCTTCGACAAGTTCTGGCTGCAAGGCGGAGAGACGCCCTGTCAGATCGCGCGCAAACCTTTCGGACGCCTGGCGATCGCCAACGCCGACGCGGACGCCTATGCGTATACCGATTGCGCCATCGATCAGGCCTATCGCGCCGTGCACGAACTCAAGAAGAACTGAAGAACTAAGTGTGGCGCGGGCGCCCTCGCCCGCGAAAGCCGGCCCTTGGTTGAATCTGGAGGCGAGGCCGAAAAGTAAGTTGGACTAAGACGCGATGCAGTCTGCACCGTTATCCCAGGAGGTGGTTACATGAAGCCCCACCCAACCAAACGACCGAAGACGGCACGGAAGCCGCAACCCAGCGCCGACCGCCCCTTCGCTCCCGGCTATGGCATCGTAGGTGCAAACGAGGGGAAAGGCCTGCTCTCCTGGACGTGGGTTGCAAGAAAATTGAACAGTTGCCGTACCTTCTGGCTCTCCTCGATCCACGCTGCTCACAGCCGCCCGCACGTCATGCCTGTATGGGGAGTGTGGCTCGACGACGCTTTCTTCTTCTCTACCGGGCGCCACTCCCGCAAAGGTCAAAACCTCGCCGCCAATCCCGCCTGCACAATTACCAACGACGACGGAGCAGAGGCGGTAATCATCGAGGGGCAAGCCACCGAAGTCGAAGATGCGGCCGCGCTCGATCGCATTGCTGCTGCCTACAAGAAGAAGTACAAGATGGATCCGCGCAGCATGAAAGAACCAATCTTCGGCGTGCGTCCAAAGAAGATGTTTGGATTCATCGAGAAGACATTTCCAAAATCGGCTACAAGATGGCAGTTATGAAACTTGTAATCGGTAATCTGCGATTCAAAAAAAGCAAATCAAATCGCCGACCGCAAATCAAATTCCCAATCACAAATTCAGCCGAATTTTCCGCGCCGACAGATGCGCTCCCGTCAGCAGCAGCATGCCCGACAAGAATGACCAGAACATCAGGCTCACCGAGATCGCGAAGGGTCCATACACTTCCGCAAAATTGAGCCAGGGCAGGGCGAAGACATAAGCGTATTTCAGCGCCTCCGACAGCAATCCCATAATCACCGCCGCTGGCAGCACTCCTCGAGCCGGCACCTTGCCATTCGGCAACAGCCAATAGACGAGGAAAAAGATGGCAATCGTCGACAGGATCGAAAAAACTTTCATGGTGATAAAGTCCACCAGCGTGATATACCAGGCGCCATAACCGTGCAGCGCGGTCTTCACGATCGCCACATTTCCGGCCGTCAATCCCACCGACACCAGCGCCAGCGTCCCGCAGGCAAACACCAGTCCCAGCGAGATCCACTGATTTCGCAAGTACGAGCGATTGTTACGAAATCCCCAAACGCGATTCAGCGCAACTTCGAGCGGCACAAATATTCCTGTCGAAGTCACCAGCAGCATCGCCAGCGAGAAAACCTGCGCCCGACGATGCGCCATCACCAGCGCATTCAGATTCCGGATCACGAATTCCTGGCCCGTCGGAATATAGTCGCGCAGCAGATTTTCGATGATCGCGTACATTACCCGCGAATGAAAGACATACCGGATCAACGTCATCAGCAACAACAGAAACGGGAAGAAAGACAGAATCGAATTGGCCGCGACCGAGAAAGCGAACGTGTGCACTTCGGTCCGCAACATATAGCGCGCCGTCGAGCGCACCAGTCCTTCGTGCGGTGCCGTACCGATCTCGGCCGAATCGGGCTTGTTCGAAAGCTCTATGGGAGTTATCGAAGACACTGCTTCTCAAATCTTATCAAATACTTACGGCTTCTCATCGGATTTTGCTTCGACTTCCCCTCGACTCCATCATCGGCATCTCCCGATCTCGGCATGAATCCCGGTCATATCGCTATCTTTCCGCCCATCAACTTAGCTCTTGCCAACTGCAATCTTCCTGCTATTATCTGGTGCTTCGCCAGCCTCGACCGGTTGGTGATACTCGACAAAATGCAGCAGGAACTTCAGTAGATGTGCAGCAGGATCGACGTTTCCGTGTCAGCAGTCGTTTATCGCGCCTTCGTTTTCGCGGCTCCTCAAGTGTTTCGTCGCGCCCAACCGCTCGACGAAATGCAAAGGGAGCCGTTTCCGTTGGCGCGGTTTCGTCCGTCGCGCGGCAACGCGATCACATTCTTGACGTCGCATTGAGGGGGTGTGCTGCAGCGCTCTTCCGCGTCCGCTTGCCGTGCAAGAGCAAGCAGATCAGGAGAACGCAGCAGCGCAAACACACGCGCCGCAAGAATAATTCTTAGCGATGAGGCGAAAGGAGTTTCTTTGTGAGAGAGAAGGGTACTGTGAAGTGGTTCAACGGGGCGAAGGGATACGGATTTATCCAGCGCTCCACCGGCGAGGATGTATTCGTGCATTTCTCGGCCATCCAGGAGAACGGCTACCGCTCGTTGAATGAAGGCGAGACCGTCGAGTTCGATCTGCTCAAAGGCCCCAAAGGCTTCCAGGCGGGCAACGTCGTGCGAGCGGCATAAAAATTTCTCCAACCAGTTCGCAAAACCCTCTCAGATGTGTCGAGAGGGTTTTTTTGTCGGCGCCGAAGTCAGGTCATCTCCGCAAAACATAGGCGCTTCCTGGTCTATAATTGCGCGCACGGATGGCTCTTACCTCTGGCGCGAAATTCCTGTCGCACAAATCCAAATCTTCCCGCCTTCCCGCTCGCCCAATAGGTCATCTCCTGCGCATCTTAGGCGTCGGCTTTGGAATCGCTGTCATCGTCGGCAATACAGTCGGCTCTGGCATCCTTCGCACCCCGGGTGAAATTGCCGCTCACCTGCAAAGCGCCTCGCTCGTGATCGCGGTCTGGGTTCTTGGCAGCGCTTACGCCTTCTTCTGCACCCTCTCCGTCACCGAGCTCGGCACCATGCTTCCGCGCGCCGGTGGATGGTACGTGTATTCTCGCCGCGCGTTTGGCGAGTATGCCGGATTCCTCGTCGGCTGCTGTGACTGGACCGTGCAGGCCGCCTCTCTGGCCTATATCGCCATCGCCTTCGCCGAATTCGCCGCCGAACTTCAACCCGCGCTCCGCGGCAACGTCAAACTCGTCGCGGTTTCCTGTTTGGTTTTTCTAACCCTTTTGAATTGGCTCGGCCTTCGTGCCGGCAGCCGCACCCAGGAACTTACCAGCCTGGTCAAGGCGCTGGCGCTGCTCGGATTTGTCGTGGCCTGTTTCGCGATTTCTCCAAGCGGAGCACTCGCCGCTCCTTCCGCTCCGGCAACTTTCCTCGTGCCCAGAGGAGGCCTTCTCCTCGCCATCATCCTGGCCTTGCAGCCGATCCTCATCACCTACGACGGATGGTATGGCGCCATCTACTTCGTCGAGGAGGACGAAGATCCGGTCAGGAATCTGCCCCGCTCGTCGATCGGCGGAATCGTCGCCTGCATCGCGATCTACTTACTGGTCAACGCTGCGCTCCTTCACGTTCTGCCCATGGCCAAACTCGCCGCTTCTCAAATGCCGGCTGCCGATGCCGCCTTAGCCGTGTTCGGAGCGCACGGCGAACAGGTCATTCTGATCGTCTCTCTGGTTGCGGCGGTGAGCACCATCAACGCCGTGCTCCTGATGATGCCGCGCATCCTCTTCGCCATGAGCCGCGACGGCTTGCTACCGTGCGCCGTAGCATCCGTTAACCGTGGCGGAACTCCGAGCACAGCCCTGTTGCTCGGCGTGCTCGCGGCCATCGCTCTGGTCCTCAGCGGCAGTTTCGAAAAGCTCGTCGCCATCTCTTCGTTCCTGTTCGTGGCCGTCTATCTCTCAGGCTTTTGCGCCTTGTTTGCGCTGAGAATCCGCGAGCCGAACCTTCCCAGACCCTTCAAACTCTGGGGCTATCCCTGGACAAATCTCGGCGTCCTCCTCGCCTCCGGCGCGTTCCTCGTCGCCACGATTGTCAGCGACCGCAAGGACGCTCTCTTCACCCTGATCCTGATCGCGCTCAGCTACCCGATTTATTTCTTCCTGATAAAAGGCGTGCCAGTTCCCGCAAACGACGCCATCGCGGTTCCACCGAAGTGACAGTTTCAGCTGGGCGTGGCGGAAACGTCCGCTTCATCAGCGCATAGGAGAGCAAACCCAGTTCAAAGCCCGAAAGGCTTCCAGGCGGGCAACGTGGTGCGAGTCGCATAAAAATCTTCTCCAACCAGTCGCAAACCCTCTCGGATGGTCGAGAGGGTTTTTTATTTTTGCTTGCGGGGCGACGTGATTCTCGCTGGCTGTTTACTGCTAGCATATTGATAGTATTCTCCGCCCCCGCCGCCCCAGATTTCCCATGCAAACATATGATTGTAAATGACTTAATTGTAAACTCTCAGGAATATGGACTTAAGCTCGATTTTCTGGCTAAATTCCCGTTTCCTCCGCCTCGTTCGACCGGTCGCCTTGAGTTTTTGCTCCAAAGTCTTCATTGCTGCTTGGCCCCTTTCTGCAAGGATGCTTCCGTCTTTAGAAAAGCAAGGTGTTTATCAAACCTCGCGTCTGCCTGTTCAATAAGTTGGCGACAAAAACGTTTCTCGCTGCCACCTGATTTGTCTCCCCGACGTGCAGCATCGAAGCCAAATGCTATTCGCCAAACGCCGTCGGCTGCTTCTCAACGGGCTTGAGAAGTCGCGCACCCGGAGTGGGCAGCCTCCGTTCGTGGTGGTGCAAAGGTGGGCCAGTTCCCTAGGATATCGGCTTGTTAGCGGCACGACTGAAGTCGTGCCCTTCCCGTTCGCGCTTGATCGCGCCTGAGCGCAGCGGTAAACCGCTGCGCCACCCAAAGTCCAGGGCTAAGCCCGCCTGCGATTATTTCCCCACTGTCTTAATATCCAGACTCCGCCACAGATACCAGCAGGCGATTGAGCGATAAGGAGCCCACGGTTTTGCGATATTGGTCATCACGTCGGGCTTTGGCCACTTGCGTTTTTTGTAGTGCTTCTTGATTGCGGCCTGCACTCCGTAATCGCCCACCGGCAAAATATCCGGACGCCGCAGGGTGAACATCAGGAACATGTGGGCGGTCCAGACGCCGACGCCTTTGACCTGGGTGAGATGGGCGATGACTTCTTCTTCGGGCATGTCGGTCATGCGCTCGAACTCGAGCAGTCCGGCGGCGGTCTTCTCGGCGAGATCGCGCAGATAGGCGGTCTTCTGGCGGGATAGTCCGACGCCGCGCATTTGCGCGTCGGTGAGTTTGAGAATGCCTTCGGGAGTGAGAGGATCTCCGGCGAGGGCGGTGAAGCGATCGAAGATGGTCGCGGCGGCCTTGCCATTCAACTGCTGATAGAGGATCGATTCCGCCAGAGCATGAAACGTCGGATCGCCAAACTGCATGCGGCACGGCCCGACCCGCTCGATAATCCCCGCCAGGATAGGATCAGATTTCTTCAGGTGCCGTGTGGCGGATTGGTGGTTCGCCTGGTGCATTCGTGTCCTTCGCATGGGTGCGGTGCCTCGGAACTGACGGGGACAAAGTTTAGCACAGAAGGGGAACAAATGGCGAATATTCGGATTTGCTTATCCTGGAGGCACAGAGTCGCGGAGAAGAACTCTCGACGTCAAAGACCAAAAGAACTAGCCGCGCGGTTGGGCTTCTGCGCGTCTCCATGACTCCGTCGTGAAAAGGCGAATCAATCCGCAGCCGACGCGATCCTCAGGAGGGGAAATGGAAGTGCACGTCGACGTGCGATGCTACCGGATTGCCATCAAGCGTGGCTGGTTGGAAGTGCCAGCGGCGCACAGTGGCTTCGATCTTCTCGTCGATTCCGTGGCCGACCGTCTGCACGATTTTCGTTTCTACGACATTGCCCTGGGAATCGATGGTCACTACGATCACGACATCGCCGACTAAATCCCTCGGCAGTTCAGAGCGGGAGACCGGCGGATCAGGATGGATGACCGAATACGCGACATGAACTTCGTGGCCGGTGACGGGGCCGTCAACCACGGTGCCTAGCGGCGATCCGGCATGAGCGTCATGGTCGGCACCGGCATCATCGGCAACGACTACTGGCTGTGGCTTTGGCGGCAAGGGATGGGTGTGCGGATGCGTCTTGCTCGCCCGCGGGAATAGCAGCTTGGCGGCATCAGGATGCGCGTCTTTGTTTGCGCCGGGCGGAAAATAAATCAAGGTGACGTTGCCGTCTCCATGAGCAAGCCACATGGGAGTAAGCGTGACCGATGCGCGATGGTAAAACACGATGACGGCGAGTAGCACCAGGTGGGCGGCAACCGACACTCCGACGGCGCGATGGCGTCGAATCGCCGCCGACACCGGAAAAACGCTCGGAGGCTGAAGGCCGTTAAACACGCACCTTCTATTTTACTTACTTGGGCGACGCACAAGAAGAGGAAAAAAGGTGACAGGTGACGGTGACAGGAAAAGCTACGACGCGATTTTCCTGGGAATTAAGGCCAAGACCTGAGACCTGTCACCCGTCGCCAGGTTTTTACGCGCCCGCCTGCTGTTCGGCCATGTCGCCGATCACCGGCAGCTTGAACATCTGTCCCTGGTAGGCCTTCAGCACCAGGACCAGCCAGATCACAAAGCCGACGAGGCTCACCAGCGGCCAGATGATGAGCGTCGCCCATCCGAGGAATGGGATGTGGGCAATGAGAGAGAGGCCGATCCAAAGAACGGTCCAGGCAACGGCGAAGAAGAGGCACTGAAATGCGTGGAAGCGGATAAAACGCTTCCTGTTGAATGGTTCCATGACCAGAAACACAATCGCCGGGATGATGGTGACGTAGGCCAGCGCGCCAGCCACATTATCCGCCAGGCCTGCGCCCGCCGGCACTGCGATGGTGCTGGGCACCGTGCCGGGCGCACACTTCGTGCAGGTTGCACCATCCGCGATCTGAGCTCCACAGCTTGGACAAAAGGCCACGAGGCCTCCTTTGAGTTGACAGGCAAGGTAGCAGAATGCCGGTTGGGACGCAATGACAATTCAAGACAATTCAAGCCTCTGACAATTCAAGCCTCCAGCGATCTTTGCGCCGCAGCGACATTCCTCTATCATGCAGGTTCTGGATTCTGTACGTCGGGGAGCAGTGAATGCGCCTCTTTCATTTCTATCTTGCATTTCTACTTTGAAAGGTACTGATGATCACTATCGTTTCCGGATTGCCGCGGTCGGGCACATCGTTGATGATGCAGATGCTGGATGCGGGCGGGCTCCCGGTTCTCGCCGACGGCGAACGCAAGCCTGATCCCGACAACCCTAAAGGCTACCTCGAGTGGGAGCGCATCAAGCAGCTTCCCAAAAATCCTAGCCTGATTGCGGAGGCCGAAGGTAAGGTGGTCAAAGTCATATCGCAACTGATTCTCTCCCTACCCTCCGGTCACGAGTACCGCATCGTTTTCATGCAGCGTCCGCTGCCCGAGGTGCTGAAATCGCAGGACGAAATGCTGCGCCGCCGCGGCAATGCGGACTTGGTCGGCGACAACTCGACTGTGGAAGAGTTTTTTCACCGCCACCTGATCGAGGTCAATCAGTGGCTCGCCAGACACGCCAACATCAAAGTCACGCGTGTGCATTATCATCGCGTGCTTCGAGAACCCAAGGCGGTCGCCGAGGAGGTAGCCGTGTTTTTACAGGTGCCGCTCGACATCGGTGCCATGGTCGGGCAAGTGGATGGCAACTTGTATCGCAACCGCATGAAGTAGGGAAGGGTTACAGATTGAAGGTCTGGGGAAAAGACGGATTCGCAGCGGAAAATTCTGGCGCTGCAGTCACGTGACCACGCAATTATCTCTTTGGCGGATTTGAATTCGGCAACTAGACGGCAATAACCCTGGTCCGCGCGGATGGGAGCGAGAATTCAATCTTGCTTCTGCGAGTGGGTGGTGGTTCCATCAGCCTCTTGATCAATCTAACGATTTCCTGAATCGAGTCGTCGTGCTTCTCCAGATTCGTCTCTAACGCTTCGATCTTGCCCGCGAGTTCCTTATTTGTGGCCAGCATCGTTCGTAAGCGAACAAAGGCGCGCACCACAAAAACGCTCAGGGCTTCTGCCTTTTCGGAGTTAAGCACCGTCGCTGTCATGATGGCGCCGTGTTCAGTGAATGCATATGGGAGAGACCGTCGGCCGCCGCGTCCTTTCTTTGGCGTTG
The DNA here is from genome assembly GCA_036513715.1 of Terriglobales bacterium. GTDB lineage: Bacteria > Acidobacteriota > Terriglobia > Terriglobales > Acidobacteriaceae > Acidiflorens. The sequence continues at coordinate 41,224 of DATBYM010000071.1, read as the reverse complement.
CAAATTGCAATCTCAAAACGGCGAACTCGCCCGGTTTGAGTTGGAACATCAAGTCGGCAGGGAAGCGGCTCCAGTTGCGATTTACCTGCTCGTTGAGGCGCTTTGCCGTTATTCCATAGATCTCGGCCAGGGCCTTATCGAGGATGACTTTTTGCTGCCGCAGAATCGTGATTCGGGATTCAATAGGAACCACGGTCGCCTTTCGCTGTTTTGCCAAGGTGTGCGTTATCGCGAGTGGTTTTGCCGAGCGCAGTCGCGTCCGGTAATCGACTGACGATTGACAGTGCGGGATGTGATGACTGAACAATAAAGATGTGATGAATTCTGCCCGGGAATTTCCGCGGTCGCGTTCGATTGCTGGATGCGGACCGAACCTGCCCAGCGGACATCGACCAAGTGAACTGGAGGCCCGCCTCACGAAGCTGTGTATGCGGGTGAACAACAAATCTTTGCGGTCGCAATTTGCGACCGCAAACAAAATCAGGTGACGCTTATTTCCGTATACGTTCCATACACCTGGCGTAGCGCTTCGCAGATTTCGCCTACGGTGGCATACGCGCGGACGGCGTCGATAATGTAGGGCATGGTGTTGACGTCAGAGATGTTGCCATTGCTGCCCGCGGTCGGAGTCTTTGAGGCGGCGTGCTTCAACGCGTCGAGGCGGCGCTCGACTTCTTCGTTCGAGCGGCGGCCGCGCAGGGCCTTAAGTTTTTTCTCCTGGGCGCGCGCCACCGACTCACCGATGTAAAGAATCTTCGGCGATCCCTCTTCGATGACGAAATCATTCACACCGACTGTGATCTTCTCATTGGCCTCGACCGCACGCTGGTACTGGTAACTCGCCTCGGCAATTTCTTTCTGTGGGTACCCGCGTTCGATGGCCTTGACCATACCGCCCATCTGATCGAGCTTCTCGAAGTATTCAAACGCGCCATCTTCCATGTCAAGAGTTTGCTTCTCGACAAAGTAGCTACCGCCGAGCGGATCAACCGTTTGCGCCGCGCCCGACTCAAAGGCAATGATCTGCTGCGTGCGCAGCGCGATGCGCGCAGCCTCTTCGGTCGGCAAAGCGAGCGCTTCGTCATAGGCGTCGGTGTGCAATGATTGCGTCCCACCGAGCACTGCCGCCAGTGCCTGCAGCGCAACGCGGGCAATATTGTTCATCGGTTGCTGCGCCGGCAGCGAGACGCCAGCGGTTTGCGTGTGGAAACGCATAAGCCGCGTGCGGTCGTTCTTCGCGCCGAAGCGATCCTTCATCAGCCGATACCAGATCTTGCGCGCGGCGCGGTATTTGGCGATCTCTTCAAAGAAATCATTGTGCGCATTGAAGAAGAAGCTGAGGCGCGGCCCGAAATCATCGACATCGAGCCCGCGGCGGCGCGCCCATTCGACGTACTCGACGCCGTCATAAATCGTGAAAGCAAGCTCCTGCAGCGCAGTCGATCCAGCCTCGCGAATGTGGTAACCGCTGATGGAGATGGTGTTGAAGCGCGGGGTAAATTTCGATCCGAATTCGAAAGTATCAATCACCAGCCGCATCGAAGGTGCGGGCGGGTAGATGTACTCCTTCTGCGCGATGTATTCCTTAAGAATGTCATTCTGAATGGTGCCCGAAATCCTCTTCCAGTCGGCACCCTGTTTCTCGGCGACCACCAGATACATGGCCCAGAGAACGCTGGCCGGAGAATTGATGGTCATAGACGTTGTGACGTTCTCAAGGCTGATGCCGTCGAAGAGTATTTCCATATCCTCAAGCGAATCGATGGCCACACCGCACTTGCCCACCTCGCCTTCGCTTGCCGGATGATCAGAGTCATAGCCCATAAGCGTCGGAAGATCGAAGGCAACCGAAAGTCCGCCTCCACCATGCTCGAGAAGATATTTGTATCGTTGGTTAGTCTCTTCGGGCGAAGCGAAGCCGGAGAACATGCGCATCGTCCACAGTTTTCCGCGGTATCCGGTGGAGTGAATGCCGCGTGTGTAGGGCGCCTGGCCTGGATAGCCGAGATATTGATCGTAATTCCAATCGGCGGGCAGATCAGCCTGCGTGTACAAGCGACGGATCGGCGCATTCGAGATGGTGCTGAAGCGGGCGTGACCGTGTTCATCGAGGTTCGTGCCGGTAGCTGCGCCAATAGGTTTTTCAGGCGCCTTCTCGATCGTGGGAGCCAGCGTCTTTTCGGCCCACTCTTTTTCCGAAGTGGAAGGATGACGGTCTTCGAACAGGTCCGCGATCGGACTCTCAACCACCGTCTTCGTCAAGTCACCTTTGGTCTTATTCTCAGACATCTCTTTTACCTACTTCATTCATACCCTGCCCTTGATGATAGAGTAGCGGCGCGGTGCTGCAAAATGGCGCGACCGACCAAGCGGTTGGCGAGGTTGAAGGCTCCCCATGTTTTACATCGTTCCATCGTCCTAAAGATTTTGCAGGCTCCCTTGACGCCGCTTTTCGCGCGCCCCTATTCTTGACCTACTCAAGCGGAGGAATTCTGAAGGCATTCCGGCAGTTATTGCAACGTACTCCGTTCTACGGCGCGTATAAGGCGCTCGGCCACTATCCCGATTATTGGTATTGGATTCTCCGTGGCCGGCCGTCCCGCTCTCCGCATCTTCTGAAGCAGAAAGTTGTGCGCGAATATGGCGAGAAATTTGCGCTCGAGACTCTAGTCGAAACCGGAACTTACTATGGCGAGATGGTAGCGGCCCTGAAAGGCCATTTCGATCGCATCTACTCGATAGAATTTGTCCCCGAGCTGGCCGAGCGAGCGACTCGCAAATTCGCACGCCACCCGCATGTGCGCATCTTCTGTGGTGACAGCCGCGTCGTCATGCCCGACGTGCTCGCCTTGCTGACCGACCCCGCGCTTTTCTGGCTCGATGCCGGCTACTACGGTTGGGTCGGCAAACGAGGCGACCAGCAGCGCTTGTCGGCCGAGCTCGAGATGATCCTCAGCCATCCTTACCGCCACATGATCCTGCTCGACGATGCGCGCGGACTGACGGGCTGCGACGGGATTCCGACTGTCGCAGATGTGAAGACCTATGTTGAGTCGAAGTTTCCGCAACGGGTAGTGGAAGTAAAATACGACATCATGCGCATCACTCTGAGAACGGACTGCGTTTAAGATTCGCGAGTCGCTTCTCTATTTTCGTGTTCAAGAGATTCGAAGAAAGGGCCGCCCAAGCTCGGCCCCAGTTGATACTTTGCCATCTAGAACACGTCCCGGACGGCTCGATTGATCAATCCAACAGAATTGTTGGATGCCTCACCCGCCGCATAAGTAAAGGTGGCAGACTGATCCGTCAGATCGATCTGCTCCGACGTCAGAACAGTTGTGCTACCGGAAGCGGTCACCTGCACGAAATAGGTGCCAGCCGTTACGCTGGTTGAGCCCTCTGCGCCCGCAGCCGCTGTAACCGTGTAAGTTTTCGGATTCTTCACACCCACCTGCGTAAGCGTGGCTTGCAGGGTCGGCGCATCGGCCGCGTTCGCGAAGACGAAACGCGCGTTGCCCGACGCTATCGGAGAGAAGTCGTCAGCGAATTGCAGCAGAGCGGGCTGACCGCTACCGTTGAGGGCGGCTGCGATTGTCGTACTGTCTGTAGATTTCAACATTACCTGCGAACTGATCACTGCCGTATTGGTGCAGGGCGCAAGCGAATTGGCTTCGCTGATCTGCACGTCGTAGGTTCCGCCGGCAAAACTAAGGGGCCCGCTGGTACTGCTGAAGGTCAATCCGCGCACCAGGCAGTCGCCATCGATCAAAATGTCGACCGGATAGCCGGGATTGAGGTTCTTGGAAACATCGTAGCCCGGAATCCCCTGCACGATGTAAAGGTAAGCGTTATCGGCGGCGAAGCTGGAGGCTCCGAGCGCGAGACACAGAGTTGCGAGCAAAACGACACTCCTGCGAAGTTTCATAAGTCTCCTCAAAGTTGGTGAAGGTTGTGAAGCTGATTGTGGGGGATGAACCGCCCGTTGACGCTGGAAGACGACGTCAGGGCAGCTCACAATGCACCGCTGGGATCCCAACCGGGAAGCTGCTTAGCCTCGTTTGATTCAAACCCAGCTTGTAGAGGGAAGTTGTCGCGAGCAAGAAAAAAAGAATCGCGCGACCAAAATGCTGGCGTGGATCAGTTTCCGAGATGCAGCCTTGGTTTCTACCGTGATTCTCTCGACCGCGAGAGTTCCCACGCCTTCGCATATTTCCACGACACGTAAACGGCATGATAGAGGTGCAGAAGCAATCCTTCGCGGCCGTCGAGAAATCCGAGTCGAAGAAAATAGTTGTAGGTGAAGGTGGCGATTGGCCGCAAGACGATGTTGAACACGCTGAAGCCGCGCGGGCCTTTAGCGACTGCCATCTCCGCACCAAGGGAGGAATAGCGGTTCATGTGGTCGATGTAGTCGGCGAGGGTGGGATAGGAGTGGTGGATGATCTCGATCGGGCCGCCCATTTCGTAATACAGAGAAGGCTTATATTCGACACCATGGTTGAGGCGGAAATCCTCGTGAACCAGACGATCTTCGAAGCGCGCGCACCCGCGCCGGATCAAGCGCAGCTTCGGGTCCGGATAAAAGCCGCCATGCCGCATCGGACGCCCTAGAAAACAATTGCGTCGAGCAAAGATCATCCCACCTTGAAAATCGGCGAACTCTTCCTGATGTCTTCCGAAGAGGGCAAGGAGTAGGAACTCTCGCATTCCCGCGCCGACCTCTTCGTCCGCATCCAAACTCAAAATCCAATCTCCCTCAGCTTTCTCGATCGCCGAATTCTTCTGCGCGGCGTAGCCCTTCCATTTTTCAATGAATACTTTCGCCCCGAACGATTTCGAGATCTTGACGGTGCGGTCGGTCGAGCCAGAATCGACCACGATGATCTCGCCTTTGCCGTCGGCAACCAGCGGCTGCGCGCTGGCGAGCGCGCGCGCGATATTGACTTCCTCGTTATGAGTGATGACGACGACGGAGAGGATCACACAGAATTCCTACCGAGAGAGAATACGCGAGAGTCAGCGCGGCGCAAAAGAGAAACGCCGGGATGCGAGCCCCGGCGCTTCGCTGCTTAAACGCGAGTTGCGATAGCGCCCTACTGCTGCGGCTGCGCCGGAGGGTTCGCCGGCATCGGCTTGTCGGCAGGCCGGGCCGCCACGTGAGGAATACTCGGCGCGTGCGTAACCTGTCCCCGCTCGGCATCGCCGATCAATATACCGGCGTGATCGAGCAGAAGGCCGGTTGAACGCTCCAATTCGACCTCGGCCTTTTCGTAAAGGGCCTTGGCGGAGACGAGCGTAACTTCGGCCTGCGTCATTGCCGCCTGATTCTGGAGAACGAGAGTAGAAGTCGATGCCCCGAGCGCATATTTCTTTTGTTCCGCGTCGAGCGACTGGCGCGCCAGATCGACGGCCGCTTGGGCGGAAGCGACGCTGGCGCGATTCTGCTGTACGCCAAACTGCGCATTGCGCACCTCGATCCGCAATTGGTTCTCGATCTGCTGAATGCGCAGTTGGGCTTGGCGGTATTCGAACTCGCCTCGCACTTGAACCGACTGCGCCGCTCGGTTGCGCAACGGAATATTGATGGCGATGCCCGCGCCCTTGTCAGAAGCGGTGGAGTTAACGAGTTGGTTCAATGTACCAGGGTAAGAAACGCTGGGCGGAACCGGGGCAGGACTGGTGAGGCCGCAGACCGGAAATTCAGTGGTGCTAGTACATACGTAGTTAGGATTCGAATTCCCGCCTTGACCATTTCCGCCGTAATAGGCAAACAGATCCACGGTAGGCAACAAAGCACTCCTAATCGCTTTATTACTGATGTCCGTATTCGCAAGATTGATACGCTGTTCCGCGAGTTCGGGGCGATGACTCAGCGCATCGTTTACCAGATCCTGCGTGGGTATAACCGCTTCCTGCGCCGGCAACTCCATCGTCGAAGTAGGAATTACTTCGGCGTCGGCTAGCACCTGGTCGACCAGCGAGCGGCTCAGAGCATTCTTCATGAGGAGCTGTTGCAATTGGAGGTTGGTCAACGCCACCGTCAGGGTTTGCTGATCGGAAGCAACCGTACTCTGGGCGCGCACCACCTCGATCGGCGCGAGGGTTCCGATTTCCACCTGCTTCCTGCTGTCAGAAAGTGTTTTCTGCGCAAAAGCCAGTTGTTCTTTCTGCACCCGCACATTCTCGTACGCATACACCAGATCCCAGTACATATTTTCAATTTGGTCAACCGTAGTTGTGATTTGTAGGCGGAATGCGACATCCGAAATTTCACGATTGTTTTTCGCGATCCTGATAAAGCGGTCATTGGCCGCGAATCCGAAACCCTGCAACAGGTGCTGCGTCAGCTTGAACTGGAAACTGGAATTAAGTAGCGGAGTGAACGCATTGTAAGGGTTATCCGAGGTTACGCGGGTGTTGTTGAAGCCGACCGATACGTTCGTGCCCCACTGGAATCCCTGAGTGTAGGTAAAGTTCCCGGTCGCGGTGTTCTGATGAGGACCGCAGAAGGGGCTGGTGCAGATAATGCCTAGGTGATCATTTTGCAAAGTGCCCGTGAGGATCGGATCGAAGCTGGTAATAAGCGGCCCGCTGCCCAGAGTGGACTGAACCAGCCCGCTCGTTCCGGCTCCCGCGCCGCCCGCACCAACCGACGTTCCGCCCTGACCCGACCCCACCTGAGTGCCCAGTCCGCCTACGCCGCCGCCGGGCGTATTTTGCACCACGCCGTTGTTGACGCCGAGAATGGTGTTGAAGCCCGATTTGGCGCGCCACACATCGGTGTCGGCAATATTCAGGTTGTAGCGCGCGATCGCGATGTCGAGGTTATTTTCGAGCGCCAAGGCGACCGCGTCGTTCATCGAAATATAGAGTTTGCCGTCATGCATGAGTTCGTCGATGCGGGGCGTGTTGGCGAGGTTCGGCGCTTCTACGCGCCGCGGAGTGTAGGGAGCAACCAGATTAGGGAAGTGCGACTTCGGTTTCGAATATTCCTGTACATCAAAAGGCTGCGTCGATGACGAGGGCGATACAGCTCTCTGCGCCGGCATCTGCGGCGACGGCGCGCTCGGCACCGGCGTATCTTGCGCGGATCCCGCAGGCACCAGCACTACAGTAAAGAAGATGGCAGCAAGGAAAAAAACGGCAGCCCGCCGAAACCCGGTCAACACTGTAAAACTTTGCATTCGCATCATCTCCATTGGTGACAATCAGTGATCTGCCTCAACCGGTCAGGCTTGAGGGCACGGGACGCAGTGGTCCGCGATTTCGCCGACATCCTCTTATACGCAGGGCGATAGGCAAGAGTTCCTTGCAATCTTCTCCTTGCAGTCGTCCAATCGGCGACGGCGGAAAAGACAATGTTCCCAGCACCTTGGTCGCGAATAACTGGATTGCAAATAAATTGAGCTTAAGTGAAATAGTATAGCTGACGCGCCGCCGCGCTTTCTGTGACGAGGCAGCCGGTTTGTAACTCACAATGATGTTGCCCATGCAGCCGAGGATTCGAAAAGAACGTGCGTAATCTCAGAGTGATTCTTTCTTATGATGGCGCCGACTTCGCCGGCTGGCAGGTGCAACCCGGCCGTGAGACGGTTCAGGGCGCGCTCGCCTCAGCCATTGGACGTGTGACCGGCGAAAATGTACTGCCTCAAGGCTCAGGCCGCACCGACGCGGGCGTGCACGCGCTCGCTCAAGTCGCGAGTTTTAACACCGCGTCGGCGATTCCGGCGGAAAACTGGTTGCGCGTCCTGAACGACATTCTGCCGCCTGCGATCCGCGTGCTTGAGGTGAGCGAGGCGTCATCCGACTTTCACGCGCGCAAGTCCGCCCGAGCCAAAACTTATCGTTATCGCATTCTGCGCGCGCCGATCTGTTCACCGTTTCTGGCGCGTTACGTCTGGCACTACCCCTATCCTCTGGGCGAATCGGCGATGATGGCGGCCGCCTGCGCGGTGGTGGGCGAACATGATTTCACGTCGTTTGCGGCAGTCGATCCGGAGCGGGTGAAACGCATAGCTGCCGGCGAGAGCGTTTTGCCCATTGATGCTGCAAGCGATGTTGCGACCAGCACCGATGCACCCACCCATACCACAACGAATGTTCGGACGATCTATTTTTCGTCGTGGTCGCGTGAAGGCGACGAACTCATCTACACCGTGCGCGGCAGCGGATTCCTTCATCACATGGTCCGCAACCTAGTCGGCACATTTCTGTTAATGGGGAAGGGAACTGTAACCCTGGAAGACTTTCGCCGCATACTCGATGCGCGTGAGCGCACCGCAGCCGGCCCCACCGCGCCCGCCAGCGGCCTGTACCTCGTCGCAGTCGAATACTGAGGGCAACGGCCCCTTAAGATTTGTCATCCTGAGCGAAGCGAAGAGCCTGCCCTGAGCTTGCCGAAGGGACCCATGCATTCGCTCGCCGAGCAGGAATACACAAGCCCGTCGCCTCGCCAGGCATGACCTTTCGCAAGTAAAGATGAACACTCTAGCGCCGCCGCCGCATCCCGCGTAAACTTCTTCCGAGATGGTCGGCAACGTCGAATTCGTCGTCACCCGCATTGCCTCTGTGAACCCTGCGACAGGTGAGGTTTTGGGCGAACTCGATACCGCTGGCCCAACCGAAGTGCGTGCCGCGGTCGCTCGCGCTCGCGCCGCTCAACCCGACTGGAACGCCTGGGGCATCCACAATCGCATTAAGGTGCTGCGCCGATTTCAGCAGATTCTTCTCGCGCGCAAGACTGACATCGCGCGTCGCATCACGCAGGAGGCAGGCAAGCCCCAGGTCGAAGCTCTGCTCACCGAAGTTCTCGTTGTGCTCGATGCGGCACGATTCCTCATCGACAACGCCTTCGCGATCCTGCGCGACGAAAAGCTCGAGCACGGCAATCTCGTCATGAAGTCGAAGGCCGGTCGCATCCTGCGCGAGCCTTATGGCGTCGTCGGAATCATCTCGCCGTGGAATTATCCTTTCTCGATTCCGGCAACCGAAACTCTGGCAGCTCTGGTCGCAGGAAATGCCGTTCTGCTCAAGCCTTCCGAGTTGACGCCGCTGATCGCGCTCGAGCTGCAAGCACTGCTCCGCCAGGCAGGAGTTCCCGCCGATATCTTTCAGGTGCTACCGGGCGAAGGCGAAACGGGAGCGACGCTCGTAGAGAGCGAAATCGACAAACTGGTTTTCACCGGCAACGTTGCCACGGGCCGGCGAATCGCCCAAGTCGCCGCCCAACGCCTGCTTCCGGTGGTGCTCGAACTCGGCGGCAAAGACCCGATGATCGTCCTCGAAGACGCCGATGTCGACGTCGCTTCGAGCGGCGCCGTCTGGGGAGCGTTCGTAAACGCCGGCCAGACTTGCCTTTCGGTCGAACGCTGCTATGTGCATCAGAGTTTATATTCGGCGTTCCTGGACGCCTGTGCCGAAAAGGCGCGCAAACTGCGCGTCGGCAATGGCATGGATCCGGCGACTGAAATTGGCCCCATGATCCACGAGCGCCAGGTGCGCGTAGTTGAAGCACACGTGGAAGACGCGCGGCAGCGCGGCGCGCGCGTGCTCGCCGGAGGAGCGCGCTTGCGCGACCTCGGCCCAACATTTTTTTCTCCGACAGTAATAGCCGATGTCGATCACGGCATGCGCGTCATGCAGAAAGACGCAGAGACTTTCGGCCCCGTGCTCCCGATTGCGCCCTTCAGCAACGATGCTGAAGCCGTGCGCTTAGCCAATGATTCCGACTATGGACTCGCCGCCAGCATTTGGACGCGCGATCGCGCCCGCGGCGAGCGCCTCGCGCGCCAGATTTACGCCGGCACAGTGATGGTGAACGACGCAGTCTCGTGTTTCAGCATCAGCGAAGCTCCGCATGGAGGTGTTAAATCAAGCGGCCTGGGCCGCACCCACGGTCGCTGCGGCCTGGAAGAAATGGTGCGCCTGAAATATATCGACAGCGATTTGCTGCCGCGCATGAAAAAAATCTGGTGGTTCGGCTATGGCGGGGAATTCGCGGACGAAATGGAAAGCTTCCTCGACCTGCTCTACGCACGCCCGTTGCGTCAGAAGCTCAAGGCCGGTATTCGCTCAGCCGGAGCCCTGTGGCGCCGAAAACTTTAGAGCGAGCAGCTGTGCCGTCCCCTGTCGGAAAATTTGCCATCCCCGAGCGAAGCGAGGGGATGACAGTTCCTGAAGGTGCAGTTCGTGTTCCTAAACCCTGAAGTTTGGAATCCAGCGCGGCACCGCCGCGCGATAGCGGCCATATTCCTCGCCAAATTGCCTGCGCAGTGTCGGCTCCTCGTAAAGAACAACAAACAGGTGCGCGACCGTCAGCATGCACGCCATGTAAATCAAGATGTGCAACGAGTGAAACAGCCACGCCTGCCCGCCGATGATGAGCGCGACTCCGAGATACATCGGATTCCGGACAAAACGATGCAGCCCTTTGACCACAAGAATCTTCGTCGGTGCGATCGGTGCGGGCGTTCCGCTGCCGATCAGAGCGAAGCCCCAGAAAGCCGTGTGGAGATAGACCGCAATTCCTATGGCGATGACGCCAAGAGCCGCCCACGCTTCGACGCCAGTCACTGGTGCCGCACCCCGCCGCAGCCGCCATGGCACGTAGCCAGCAACAGTTCCCGGCACGAACACGGTGAATACCAGCGTTTTGGCAACCGCGGAAATGTTGGCGGACACGACTTATCCATAGTCTAACGTTCGCCGCCGAGTCAACCGCAGCGTCCGCGCAGCAAGGGAGTCAGTTTGAGGAAAACAACTCCTAGTCTATTTTGATTAGAGACAGCGCTTCCCGCGAGCCGATAAGATGTCGCAACCCGTGGGCGGGCTCTGGACCTGAGCCTGCGGGATTTAGAAATATTGTTACCAAACATTCTCAGCCAGCATTGTTCGCCAGACTTTCTATGAACCGAGCGCTCTCACTGCTAATCGGCTTTCTCGTAGCGTCCGCGATTTATTTATATACGTTCCCGCAGGCGAATGTTTTCTATGCTGGAGTGGTCTTGCTGCACGCCGTCGCTGGTGTCGTTGCCTCAGTCTGGCTGCTGCTCTGGCTGCTCCGTTCGTGGCGTCAGGGTGAGCCGCTAGTCCGCATCGGAATGATCCTGCTCTTCGCGGGCGCAATCCCGGGACTGGCGCTGATTTATACCGGAGCGTTGCGTACTGAGTGGACGCTGGTCTACGTTCATTTAGCTCTGAGCTTTCTCGGAGCGGGATTGATCTTCGCGGCGCGCGTCGGAGCCGCTCGAAACGCTAATCAAGCATGGCTCTCACGTCACACCGCACTGCGCGTCGCAATCGTGTTGGCGGTGCTGGCCGCGCTCGCGCCAGCGGCTCGCTATCTCCGCGAAACTCGCTGGATTCAGCATGCGCGCATCCAAAATCCCGCGCTCCCGCCCCTCACCATGAACGGCGAAGGTGATGGGCCGAACGGCCCCTTTTTCCCCAGTTCTGCGCAAGTCTATGGAGGCGAAAAAATTCCCAGCCAGTTCTTCATGGAATCCGATTCCTGCAAGCGTTGCCATGAAGATATCTACAATCAGTGGAACAGCTCGGCCCACCATTTCTCGTCGTTCAATAATCAGTGGTACCGCAAGTCGATCGAATACATGCAGGATACGATCGGCACCAAGCCCTCGAAATGGTGCGGCGGATGCCATGATCCAGCCGTGCTCTACGCCGGCAAGATGGATACTCCGATCAAGCAGATCGTGCACACGCCCGCAGCCCAGGCCGGGCTCGGCTGCATGATGTGCCACTCCATTGCAGACGTAAAAAGCACGATGGGCCAAGGCGACTTCTATCTCGAGTATCCCAAGCTGCACGAACTCGCGGCCAGTAAAAATCCCGTGGTTCGTACACTGCATGACTTCCTGGTCAAGCTGAACCCGGAGCCGCATCGCCGCGTGTTCCTTAAGCCGTTCATGAGGCAGCAGACGGCGGAATTCTGTTCCTCCTGCCACAAGGTTCATCTCGATGTGCCCGTCAATCATTACCGCTGGATTCGCGGCTTCAACGAGTATGACAACTGGCAGGCCAGCGGCGTCTCCGGCGAGGGTGCGCGTTCGTTCTACTATCCCCCAAAGCCCCAACAATGCGCCGATTGCCACATGCCGCTCGAACCTTCGACCGACATGGGCAACCTCGCCGGTAAAGTGCACTCGCATCGCTTTCCTGGCGCTAACACAGCGGTTCCCACAGCTAACGAAGATGCCGCGCAGTTGAAAGCCACCGCAGATTTCCTAACCAGCGGCGCTCTGACGGTCGATATTTTCGCGCTCTCACCGGCGAGTGCGCCGATAAAATCAGCGCCATCGAAAGCTGGAGCGGCCGCCGAACATGAGCTGGCAACGACGTTTGCCGTCGGCGAAGAAGCGGAGGCAACCGCGAGAACTCCACAAGCCGATGTGACCGAGGCTATGCCAGTCACCGCGCCCCTCAATCGCGTGCAACCCGCCGTCCGTCGCGGCGACACCGTCCGCGTCGACGTTGTGGTCCGAACCAAGCGCATCGGCCACTTCTTTCCTGGAGGCACCGTCGACGCCTACGACACCTGGCTCGAACTCAAAGGCGTCGACGATAACGGCCAGACAATTTTCTGGAGCGGCATGGTCGAGGATAACGGTAAAGGTCCTGTAGAAAAGGGCGCGCACTTCTATCGCTCGCTTCAAGTGGACGCACACGGCAACCCGATCAACAAGCGCAATGCCTGGTCTACGCGTGCGGTTGTTTATGTGCGGCTGATTCCGCCAGGCGCCGCCGACACGGTGCACTTCCGCATGAAGATCCCAGAGAAAACCGGCAGCAAGATCACGCTGACTGCGAGGCTCTGCTATCGCAAGTTCTCGTGGTTTAACACGCAGTTTGCATTTGCCGGCGAGCATGAAAGTGGAAGCAGCAGCAATCCAGTGCACGTTGAGGCGACGTCTGCATTGACGACGCCCGACTACGACGATGCGAAAGCGACATTTACCGCTTCACTGCACGGGGTCTCAGCAAAAAAGGAGCAGATTCCCGACGTGCCGATCGTCGCGGTTGCGCAAAACGAAGTGTCCCTCGACGTGTTGCCCGCCAACGTTCCTGCTCCGCAGCCCAAAATGCAACTCGCAAAAGAAGACTGGCAGCGTTGGAACGATTACGGCATTGGCCTCCTGCTGCAAGGCGATCTGAAAGCCGCGCAAGCCGCCTTCGAGAAAGTCACTGAGGCTGATCCCGCGAATCCCGATGGCTGGGTCAACATCGGACGCGCCGCCCTGCAGGAAGGTGACACCGCCCGCGCTCGCACCGTGCTCGAGACGGCATTGGCGCTCAGTCCCAATCTAGCCCGCGCGCATTTTTTCTATGCTGGAGTTCTTCGACAGGAAGGCAATTACGACGGCGCCATACAACATTTAACGACAGTGCTCGCTCAGTATCCGCGGGATCGCGTGGCACTTAACAATCTTGGCCGCACTCTTTTTCTCGAACGCAAGTATTCAGACGCCGTGAAGACGTTGCAGCAGGTTCTCGCCATCGATCCCGAAGATTTGCAGGCCCACTACAATCTCATGCTCTGTTACAACGGACTGGGCGACAAAAAAATGTCGAAAGAACACCAGGCGCGCTATCTCCGCTTCAAAGCCGACGAAGCCTCGCAGGCCATCACCGGCCCCTATCGCCAGCTCAATCCAGAAGACAATAACGAACGCCAAAGTATTCACGAGCACGTGTCAGTCCCGCTGCCGATTCTGAACGCCGCACCATCCAAGCGCGTAGCGGCACTCCAGGCGCCCGCTAGGAATCGCGTAGGGACGGACGCCCCGACAGTAGTTAGTGCCGCCACAAACTCCAGGACCCCAAAGTGATGCGCGCATCGAGCAAGAATTCCATCTCCGCACTCCTCCGTGCCTCCGTGTCTCCGTGGTTATTGGTTTTTGCGATGATCGCCGCAAGCCATGCGCAGGACAAAATCACCTTCCGCGACATCACCGCCCAAGCCGGCATCCACTTCACCCACAACAACGGAGCCTTCGGCAAAAAGTGGCTGCCCGAAACCATGGGCCCCGGTTGCGCTTTCATCGATTACGACAACGACGGATGGCCCGACATCCTGCTAGTCAACGGTCAGGACTGGCGCGGCCACGCGAAAAGTGGTGCGACGACGTTGAAGCTCTACCACAACAACCACGACGGCACCTTTACCGACGTGACACGAAAGTCCGGCCTCGACATTTCGCTCTTCGGACTCGGCGTCGCCGTTGGCGACTACGACAACGACGGATTCGACGACATCTTCATTACTGCTGTCGGCCAGAGTCATCTCTTCCACAACAATGGCAACGGCACGTTCACAGACGTCACGAAGTCGGCGGGATTGTGGGGCCCGAACGAGTTCTCTACGGGCGCGGCATGGGTCGATTACGATCGCGATGGCAAACTCGATCTCGTCGTCGCCAACTACGTGCAGTGGTCCGAGCAATCCGATCTCTATTGCACTCTCGACGGTTCGCACAAGTCCTACTGCACGCCAGAATCGTATAAGGGAACGTCGGCGCGCCTCTGGCATAACCTCGGCAACGGCAAATTCGAAGATGCCACGCAGAAAGCCGGCCTCTACGATCCCACCTCGAAAGGTCTCGGCGTCGCCATTCTGGATTACAACAACGATGGATGGCCCGACATTCTGATCGCTAACGATACGCAGCCGAACAAACTTTATCTCAATAAAAAGAATGGCACCTTTGAAGAGCGCGCTGTTCCCGCCGGAATCGCCTTCAGTGAAGATGGGATCGCCCGCGCTGGCATGGGCGTCGATACTGCCGACTACGATCGCTCGGGTGGCGCAAGCCTGATCATCACGAATTTTTCTAACCAGATGCTTTCGCTCTACCACAACGAAGGCAACGGCCTGTTCGTCGATGAAGCTCCGCGCTCGGAAGTTGGCCGCGCCACCCTCGTCACGCTCGGCTTCGGCTGCTTTTTCTTCGATTACAACAACGACGGGTGGCAGGACATCTTCGTCGCCGACGGCCACATCGAAGACCAGATCGAGGCGGTGCAGAAGCGCGTAAGCTACGCCGAACCGCCACATCTGTTCCGCAATCTCGGCAACGGCAAGTTCGAGGAAGTTACAGCAAAAGTGGGAGACGCGTTCGCCGCTCCAAAAGTGGCGCGGGGGGCGGCTTACGCCGACATCAATAACGACGGAGCCCTCGACCTGCTCGTCATGACCAACGGCGGCCCGCCGCATCTCTATCTCAACCAGGGCGGAACGAATCAGAGCCTGCGCATAAAACTTGTCGGCACAAAATCGAATCGCGACGGCATCGGCGCGGTTGTGCGCTTAAGCGCTGGCGCCGACAAGCAGTGGCTCACCTTGAAGAGCGGCTCCAGCTATCTTTCGCAGAGCGAACTCGTTCTCACCTTCGGCATGGGATCGAAGACCAAAGCCGACACCATCGAAATCGACTGGCCCAGCGGGCAGGTAGACAAACTCGCAGACATCGCGACTGGACAGACGGTCACCATTCAGGAAACGAAAGGCCAGATCGCCGCGCGGCCCTATGGCAGAAAATGATCGCCGCGCTCTTCATCTCTATCGCTTCGCCACCTATGAAATAGAATGAACAGAATGTTCACGAAAATCGCGACCCAGTCCGACCTTCCCGCCCCCAACGAAGCCAGAGAATTCCCCTGCGGCGACAAGACGATTTGCGTTGCCAACGTGAATGGCGAGATCAGCGCCATGGAGAACGTCTGCCTCCATCGCGGAGGCCCGCTCGGCCAGGGCGTTATCGAAGATGGCAAAGTGATCTGTCCGTGGCATGGCTGGGCATGGGATCCAAAGACCGGAGAGTCCGGGCCGCCAGGAGCAAAGCTCACGGTGTATTCGGTAAAGATCGAGGGCGGGGATGTGCTGATCGAAATCTAAGGGGAGAGGTTTCTCTTCGGAGATAACATCTTGCATCGAAACTAAAGCTACGCTACCCGGCATACTGATCTTCTCACTCGGCAAACGTAAGCACGCGCCTATGCACTCGATTCGCACTCTCATCGCTGATTACGGTTACTGGGCGGTAGTTCTGGCCCTGCTGGCGGAGAGCGCGGGCATCCCCGTTCCCGGAGAGATTACGCTGCTGCTCGCGAGCTTTCTGGCCTACTCTGAACGTCATCTACACGTCGGTTGGATCATCGTGGCTGGCACCTGCGCGGCGACGCTCGGCGGCAACCTGGGCTATGCCGTCGGCGAGTATGGCGGACGGCCGCTGCTCGAGCGCTACCGGAGCTTGCTGCGAATTTCGCCGGAACTGCTCGAACGCGGCGAGAAAATGTTCGAGCGCTACGGAGCCGCCGCCATTTTCTTCTCCCGTTTCATCTTCGGAATGCGCGTCTTCGCCGGCCCGCTCGCCGGCGTGCTGCGCATGCGTTGGCGAGCGTTCACCCTCTTCAACTTTCTCGGCGCCGCCGCTTGGGTCACTCTAATGAGCGTCGCAGGCTATCTCTTCGGGCGCCATTGGCAGACGCTGCTGCGGGTGATGCAGCGCTTCAATATTACGGTGTTGATTGTTGCCGCGGTTGTGATTGTTTATCTATGGTGGAGATATCGGCGTCAGGCTGCGACGAAAAAAGATTGAAGGCGGTCGTCGCCGAACGTCGCGCGAATCGATCGGGGGTGCAGCACTTCTCGCGCTTTTCGAGAAGTGGCTCCCGCCGTCGCTGCTAGGTCCTCCAATCACCGTCTCGGCCTTCACTCTTCCACAAACGCCTTTAACCTCGACAAAGCCTGATCCCATTGTTCCGACACGAAATCAAGATATTGTCGGAGTCCCTCCATCGGCTGCGGATCGAACTCGAATCGGCTCTCTCGCCCCGCCCTGAGGCTATGTACGATTCCCGCGCTCTCCAACACTCGGAGATGTTTGGTGATCGCCTGCCGGGTCAGCTTCGAGCCGCGCGTCAGCTGTGAGATCGAATAAGGATGCCGTCCGCAGAGCTTCGCCACCAGCGCCAGCCGGGTTGTGTCGCCGAGGGCGGCAAAGACAAGCGCGGGATTCTTCCCCCCGGAAGCCCGCGGTTTCGCCGCCCCGCCGCTACGAGTTCGGCGCGACATGCTTCTTCGAGATATAGTTCTCGATGTTCTTCATCTGTTCCGTCCAGCCGCCCTCGTTCCGTCGGAAAGCGTCGAGACGGCGATCCTCGGGAAGCTTGTCGAAGCCGGACTCAGTGACCACCAGCAGCGTGCCGCCGGCAATCTTTTCCAGCCTGAACTCGACGAGCGTAGTCGGTTCGCCTGAGTAGTCCAGCGGGGCAGCGGTTTTTTCAAAAGACTTAGGATGAGGCCAGGTGAAGGAAAAGAGCCGCTCATGCTCCATCTCCTGAACTACGGCCTCCCATCTGACGTGTTCATATCCCGGATACGTCATCTGTCCGCGCGAGACTTGGCCGGGCACAAACGGTCCGTCGAGTTTCACGCGAAACCATTCGCCAAACTCGCGGTAATCCGTCAGGGCGCGCCAGACCCGTGAAATAGGAGACTTGAGCTCGATCTGCTTCTTAATAAAATCGCTCATGTTATGCAACCTCTCAGTTGCATATTACCAGAGGCAACCGGCAAATAGCAACCGAAAGGTTGCACAATCGTTATGGCTCATTCACGCCTCAGAGAAGCAACTTCCCAGGATGAACGGAACAGGTTATCGATCCTTCTTGGTCACGATTGACTTACAGTCTGCGCCACACCTAAGATTGGCGTGATTGCATGAGCAGCCCGTCCATCACGCACCGTCGTATCCCAGAGAGCGAGATCGGCAAGATATTGGACTCTATGCCAAGGCCCAACTTCGGAGCCTTGTTCGTCGTATCGGTAGTCGCGTTTATCTGGTTCGAGCTTAGTCCAATCTGGCTACCAGCCATTCTGTGGTTGATTTCGTTTCTCGCGCCGGTCTTCTGGTTTCTCTGCGAGGTAATCGTGGCTCTCGCTGCCCTCCTGCTGAGTATTTTCGGGCTGGCTTTGCTGGGGTTATTACTCGGGGGAACGATCCCGAATTCGCGCTAGTCCTTTCGCAAGCCGCTCCCCACGACAGTGGGCGCCGCCTTGGCAATTCACTGATCGAGAAGGTCGGCAGAACGGAGATATTCTTATTCGCTGACCTTTCTGACGGAGCGCTTGCGGCTCATCGCATCGCCAACTGCCCGCGTGCTAGTATGACCCCAGCGCGAAGGGCGCATCCGGTCCGCGGAAAGGACAGAAGTCCACCTTGATCGCTAAACTTGTTTTCACGAACTGACTTTCTGCCCATCAATGCGGACCTCGGGCATACGAAAGGAAGTTCGTTATGCCAGTCCGACGTCTGCCATCGAATCCCAACCTCGACCATCTCAAGTATCAAGCGAAAGACTTCCTCCAGGAGCACAGCGCCCACACTCCTGAAGTGGCGCAGCGAATCAGAGAATTCCATCCCCGCTTCAGCCGCGCCACCGACGCTGAAATCTTCGCCGCCCAGTTCAAGCTCAGTGACGCGCAGCTCGCCATCGCTCGCGAGTCGGGATTCCCCAGCTGGGCGCGCTTGAAAGCGCACATTGAAAAACCAACGCTCTCCGATCAGCTGGATTTGCCGCACCAGGAACGAATCGAGGATGCGACTTTTCGGCGCGCGGTGGAACTTCTCGATGCGGGCGATGTCGCAGGTTTACGAGCCCACCTGAAGCAACACGCCAATCTATCGCGTCAGCACGTCACATTCGAAGGTGGAAATTATTTCCGGCATCCCACACCTCTAGAATTCGTCGCCGAGAATCCAGTTCGCCACGGCACTCTGCCGATGAACATTGTTCCAATAGCCAAGGTCATTCTCGATGCGGGCGCTGAGCAATCGTCATTGAACGAGACGCTTATGCTTGTCGCGACAGGCAGCGTGCCGCGGGAATGTCGCCAGCAACTTCCACTGATCGATCTCCTTTGCGATTACGGAGCTGATCCCAATGGCGCGCTTCACGCCGCCGCCCTACACGGCGAAATGGAAGCGCTGAATGCTCTAATCAGGCGCGGCGCTCGCATCGATTTGCCGGTAGCGGCGGCTCTCGGGCGCATCGACGATGTTCGCCGCTTACTTCCCCGCAGCAACGGCGAAGCTTGCCACCTGGCACTGGCGCTGGCAGCGCAATTTGGACATGTCGAAATCGTCCGCCTCTTGCTGGACTCGGGCGAAGATGCAAATCGATATAACCCGGTCGGCGGCCACTCGCATACGACGCCTCTGCATCAGGCGGCTGGGGCGGGCAATCTTGAAATGGTGCGACTGCTCGTCGAACGCGGCGCGCGCTTGGATTTGAAAGATGTGCTCTGGCGCGGATCTCCGGCCGACTGGGCGAGGCACGGCGGCAAGAAAGAAGTCGAGGCGTATCTTCGTCGCAAAATGGAGAGCGAGAAGCAGCAATGAAAATGCCTTGTCGATAAACGACCGGCCACCGTTTTCGAATGAAAGTATCTTCGGTCACTTCCCCCTCGCCCGCGCGCCGTCATATGCTGTTAGAAGCATCGGGCGGTATTGGAGAACAGACTGATCAGCAAAGCAATCTCGGGGAACGCCCAGAATCTAGCGGAACCCTCGGCTCCGTCCCATTCGTGGCTCGGACTGTCGCAGGTGTGGGTGCGATTTCTGCTGGCCCTTGTAGGGCTGGTGCTGGCCTTCGGCGCGGCCTTATTTTCCACCGTGTCGCGCGAGGCCGGTAGCCTTTGGGGGACGCTGATTCTGGCGTCGGTCGCGCTATTGCTCGCGACCTTCGTTGGACTGACCACGGTGCCCTATCTGGCGCGTCGAGTGGTTGCTAGCCGCGTGCGCGAAGCAATGGACTACGACGTCACGCGCGCGGGCCTGATCTACATCCTGACCAGCGTCTTGATCGGCATCGCCGCCCTCAGTTCCGGCAACAACCTTCTTTATGTTGTCGTCGCCGCGCTGCTCTCGGCGATTCTCGTCTCCGGAGTCGCCTCAGCGCTGGTGCTGCGCGGTCTGCAACTCGACGTGCATTTGCCGGAGCATGTATTCGCCGGCCGTCCAATGGTAGCGCGTTTGCTTTTGCGCAACCTCAGTTCCTGGCTACCGTCATTTTCCGTGCGCGTCGTTCCGGCCAGGCGCAAAAGTAAGAATAAGGTGCGCTGGGGCTGGGAGGCCTCGACCTTCGGCTGGCCGCGCAATCGTGCTCCTCAAGATCAGTGGTTCCGTCTACCGGACCGCCGCTTGCGGCGCTTGCAGGAGCCGGAAGAGAAGCCAATCCTGCAAGAATCTGTTTATTTTCCTTTTCTTGCCCCGCTACAGGAGTTGCGCGCCGACCTCGAGATCAGCTTCAGGACGCGCGGCCTCTACTCGGAAAAGAACTTCGGCTTGGCCACGCGCTTTCCCTTCGCCTTCCTGATGAAGACGCGCCGCATCAACCTTGCACGCGAAGTGATCGTCTATCCAGCAGTCGAGACCACCGATCAGTTTCTAGGAGTTCTGCCCATGGTCACCGGCGAATTCGAAACTTTTATCAGCGGACGCGGCAACGATCTTTATCTCATCCGCGAATACATGCCCGACGATTCCGCGCGCCACGTGGACTGGAAAGCGACGGCGCGAACCGGCGCGCTTAAAGTGCGCGAATTCAGCCGCGAAGATGAACGTAAGCTGCGCATCGTTTTTGACAATCCCGCGCCCGGAGTGCTGCCCTCTGCGGCATACGAGCGAGGAGTGCGCCTGGCCGCTTCGCTCGCGTGGCACTTCCATCACGAGGATGTTGAAGTCTCTTTCGTCGCGCCAGGGTTAGAGCCCACCGAAGACGTCTTCGCCTTCCTGCGATACCTGGCCCTGGTCGAGCCGCAGGAAGCTACACCCATCTTTAGCCGTCTGCGCGCCAGCGAAGATTACAACCTGATCGTCACCCCGCTCGATGCCGCCGCGATTCCTTCCGCTTTGGCCGCCAGATCGTACGTGATTTCGCTAGGCACCCGCCGAAACGCTTAGCCTGATTGGGAAAATACGCTCCTTCGGACCGCTCCCATTCTTCATTTTTTTCTTCCCCTGCAACCATTTTCGACGTAGAAAACGCACCCATTGATTTCAAAGGGTTTGCAGGCTGGTCATAATAATCTGGCCGTAATTTCGCTTAGTTCTCCGGAGCAGACAGTATTCAGCTTTTGGAGATGTAGAGGGCGATGCGGACGGCATATTCCACTAGTCAGACCCGTCAACGCAGATCCTCGGCATCATGAGCAATTTTGAACAGTTTTCTGAGCTGAGGTGTCGAGAATTGGATTGAGGAGTGAATCGGTGCCTGTCTCACATTCAAAAGGCGCTCAAAAGCGTTGTACTTCTGTGCATCGATGATTTGCTGGAATGTGAAAACACATTCCTCGAATCTTTTGGCTATAAAAAGTAGCTGCAATGCCCGAAACATCCTATCCCACTTGATAGCGCCCGTTACTAATCGAGATTGGAGCCGAGAAGATGTGGACAGCATGATCATATTCGCTTGAGTTCTGGAAGGGCTGGATGCTTCGTACCGCAAGAGCCGTCGTGTTTGGTTTCGCAATCGTATTTGCAATTTCGCTTGCCATGTCCGCGCAAGAAAACTCTTCTGCCACTTCGCCGTCGCCTCTTGGTGACCCGCAGGATTGGAGCAACCGCCACGTCGTCTACACCCGCGACGGCTCCGTGGCACAGATGATGCTCCTTCGTAACGATCCCCGCTTTGTCCACAACCTCTACCGCCACTACTCGCAAGAACACCGTAAGGACCTCGCGGCAGCCCTCGGCTTACAACTCCCTGAGGCAGATCAGAATCGGCCGGAAGAAGCCGACTGGAACATCGGCCTCTATGACGTCAGTGCTAACGAGGAACAACCCGATCAAGGATTCCGGCCTTGGATGATCTGGGATCCGATGCGCCCGATTTCACGTCTCAAGAACAAGCACTCCAAAGTCGACTGGGCGATCTCGCTGGGTCCCACCGGCGGTATGTCATACGGTGAAACTCCGGCAATCTATACCGCTAATTATTCCTCGCCCAGTTGCAGCGCCGACTTCGCCGTTTATACCCTTAATGCCGCTCCCACCGTGGCTAAGCAAGCCAATCTGATCGGATTAACCAATCTTTACAGCGACAGCGCCGGCGCCGGATTCTGTTCCGGCACCGCTCCTACTTTTCTTTTCTCCTACGCGATCGGCACTGGCGGATCGGCCCTTTCGCCCGTGCTCTCCCTTGATGGGACAAAGATTGCCTGGATCGAGAACTCTAGCGCCACGACTTCTTACTTGCATGTAACCAAATGGGTCGCTAACCAGGGTGCAACGGCTACCGCTCCCGTCGCCGTGACTGGCACCTTTTCGAATGGAGCCTGCACCCCCACCACTGCGTCCTGCGATTTTTCCGTCGCGTACACGGCTTCTACCTATCCCGGATGCAGCACTGCTTACAGTGCGGGCAACAGCCACTCTGACCTCTATGTGGACTATTCTGGTAATACCGGCTTCATCAGCGCAAACAACGGACTTCTCTATCACATTTCGAATATCTTCAGCAGCACCGTTGCTCCCACCGTGGATTTTTGCATTCCCGTAAATACGACGTTTGAAACCACGCCCTCGGGAGCTATGAGCGGCCCGGTTTACGATCCGATTCTGAACGAGGTCTTCCTCACCGATTCCGAAAAAATCTACGCCTATTCCGTAAATACCGCTGCGACGATATCCAACTTCTCCCCTGCTTCTACGCCGTCTTACACTTTTGGAAACAGCGCTAGCATCTACAACTACCCGACCGGCCCCGGACCGTTGCTCGATATGTTCAATGGCTATCTCTACGTTTTTTCCACCTACGACGCGGCGGGAAAAACATCCATGACCCAGATCACAACCAGCCTGACCTCGGGCACTGCCGTTGAGTTGGGACCAGAAAGCACCAACGCCACCCCAATCTTGTTCTACGGAGCCTTCGACAACAATTATTACAACAACGGCCCAAAGAGCTCTCTGTCCACTCTCTACAGTTGCGGCACCGACCAGACAAATACGACCTGGCAGGATCTGTTCTCCATCAGTTTCAACGCCTTCACCGGCGTCGTTAACACCACGCCTGCCATGTCCTACAACACCAATGTCAACCCGAGCGGAGTGCTCGGACTCTGCTCTCCCATCACCGAATTTTACGACGGGACCAATGATCGTATCTTCGTTGGCATGGGACAACCCGCCAGTAGCGGCGGATCCAACGTTGTCACCATGTGGAATGTGAATACGCAGCTGACCAATACCAGCGGCACTGGCGGTGTCATGCCCACGTATACTGCGGAAGCCACCGGCTACTTCGGAGGCACCAGCGGCATCGCGGCCGACAACAACAGTGGAGACAGCGAAGCGGAGAGTATCTACTTCTCGACCGAACAGCTCGGCATTGCCTCAACCGTCGTTGGCACCACAACAGCCTACAACGTCAATGGCATCTACACCGACGGCCAGATCTTCTCCCGCACCGGCGGATTGGATGACGACGGCAACGCGTACTCGTATACTCTGCTCGGTAGTTCGGTCACGTGGAACGGCACCACCTTCACCCTCGGCCCAACCAACAATCCCAGCGCCTGGCAGAATACCATTGTCACGCTCCCCGCTGGCAGTTACAGCACGCTGAATTTTCTCGGCAACGCCGTCAATGGCAATCTGGCCTCGCAACACTTTATCGTCACCTACAGCGATAATTCCACCACCACCTATACCCAGAGCGTCAGCGATTGGTTCACGCCGCAGTACTATCCGGGAGAATCTGTGGCCGCAACCACAGCCTATCGCGACACTTACCTCGGCGGAAAGGATGCCCAGACCTTCCTTCTCTACGGTTACTCGTTTGCTATCGATCCCAAGAAGACAATCAAGAGCCTCACATTGCCGGCGCCAGTTAGCGCTGATCACGTCGTCGTGGTTCTCGGCATCGCCCTTTCCAACAACTGCGGAGGCCAAGACTACTGCGCCGTCAAGCTCACGCAGGGTGCTCTGCAATAATGCGGCGGCCTTGATTTTTGCAATAAGAGCCGATCGCCGGGGCGAACCGGCTAGGAAGTCTTAGGATTGAGTTTGCACGACGTGCAGTGGCTAAAGTTCTTCCCGCTAGATAGAGCCTGCGTCTCAAACACGCGATCGAAGCCAAACGCCGGCCGATGAAATTAATCTTGAAAAAGGTGAGGGCATCCCTCTTTACCGCCCGCCCGTATTGTCATCCGGGGCGTCGTAGCGTGAAGTCGCGGAACCGATGGGCATCGGCGTCGGCACCGCCGTCAGGGCGTTTCAGTGGGTATTCCGGTGAAGGTGAACATCAATTCCAGTGGCGGGCCGAACAGCATTCCGGGGCGCGCAGGTGAACAGCAGTCGGAGCGCAGCGACGCTGATATGGTGATCGTGGAGCAAGTGTTCGGAATCGTTAAGCGAGATTGTCCGAAGCGAGGCGGCGGCACGTTCTATCCAAAGTATGATCGAATGATCGGGAGGTTGGGAACGTTGCGGCGGGATTTCGGGGATGGGTGCGCGAGGGAAGGGGCGTCCCTTCCCTCGCGCAGTGCTTAGAAACGGGGCAGTTGTGTCCCGCTAATGGCGAAACTGGAGCCCATCGTTTTGCATGATAAGGATGGGGATAACTGAGGTCGAGGATGAACCGGATGAACCTCGACCCGTTCCGCTAGTACACTGTCAGCGTGTACGAGGCTGACGTAGTGGTGCTGTCATCGGTGTTGCCCTCGTAGGTCGCGGCCAGTATCGTTGACTCCGTAGTCGTGAAAGCCAACACGCACTTGCCGTCGGTAACCGTGCCCGTGCAGGTTTGCCCGCCGGGTGCGGCGGTTACGGTTACATCGCCCGTCACTGCGTTCATTCCGTTCGGTCACAGTGAAGTACACCGTCACCTTCAGCGGATTCGTTTCCGGAACTGTGCTGGTGATGGTGGTGGTCGTGCCGAGTAGCGGCGCAGTTGTGGATTGTTCGAGACTCGTGGCCAAATAGTAGTCGTTCGTTGCCCACGATGCCTTCACGGTACAGGTCACGGTACCCTAGCGGGGAAGCACCTGAAAAAACCTGAAAAACCCAGCGATTGACTAGGGTGCGTAGTTCGACATATACTCCGCCGCGGGTCCAGAGATAAAACGGTTTTGCGCCCTTCGTTCAGATTTTGACAGCGCGGCTTGCCGGCCACGTCGCTTCCGGCGCAAGTCCAAGGGAGGTGCAAATGTTGATCCGTGATCTGCTCAGAAACCAAGTTCCGATATCCGTCGAGTCGCATCAGACCGTGCTCGAAGTGGCCAGCCTGTTGGTGCAGCACAACATCGGCGCCGTGCCTGTGCTGCAAGATGGTGAACTGAAAGGGATTTTTTCCGAGCGCGACCTGATGAGCCGAGTGGTCGTCGGCGGCAAGGATCCCGCCCGCATCCTGGTGAGCCAGGTCATGACCGAAGACCCTCTGACCGTCGCCCCCAACGATTCGCTAGAAACCTGTATGACCCTGATGAAGCGTCATGGGTTTCGGCACCTGCCCGTTTGCTCGGGACGTGAACTGAGGGGCGTCGTCTCTTTGCGCGACATCCTGTTGCAAAACCTCGACGAAAAGGACGATGAAGTGCGCATGATGCGTGCCTACCTGCATTCCACGCCCGATAATGCCGGCTAAGGTCAGGAATTGCACGGCGCTAGAAAAACTCCCGTTTTGGGTCAGGGTATGACCTTAGTCAGAGGTGTATCTTTTTCGAGAACGCCCTTTTTCTCCGGGAAATCCAACATCCCATTGGTGTTATGTTGTCGAGCCTCATCTTTTCCGCAGCTCCTGTCTGCGGGATAGCCAGAAGGTAATGGTTACTAAGGTTACCTAAGTGGGTTGACCCAGTGGGGCAATCTGCATGAGGATGTGGGGGAGGGCGGCGTCGAATTCGGACATTGGTCGCGTGCTTCCCCCTTGTAACGGGCCCATGACTTGGCACATCCATACCGTCGTCTTGATTTTGTGGTGCGCACAACCGATCTCGCAATCGGTCGTGGGGTTTATTTTATGGCGCCGCAAGCTGCATCAGCAGTATCCCGTGTTTTTCCTGTTCCTCGTGGTGCAGGTGGCGGTATTTGCCGCCATTTTCCCGCTCTGGTTTGCCGGCAATCACAAAATGTATTTCGGGATGTTCTGGCTCGGCGAAGCCGCGAATGCGGTGCTCGGATTCAAGGTAATTCACGAGATTTTTCTCGATGTGTTCCGCCCCTATCACACGCTGAAGGACCTGGGCACGCTGCTGTTTAAATGGGCGGGTGTGGTGATGTTGCTGGTTTCCGTGGTGGTCGCCTTTTCGAATTCCCTCGACCAGAGCCCTCTCGTGCATGCTCTCACTACCTTGCAGCGTTCGGTGCGCATCGTGCAACTTGGCCTCATTCTTTTCCTGGTGCTGTTTTCGCGTTTTCTGGGAGTGTCCAAAAAGCAGATCAGTTTTGGCATCGCCCTGGGCTTTGGCCTCTTTGCCGGTGTCGATCTGATGATGTATGCGTTGAACTCGGGTGGCTTTGTCAGGCAAAGCATTTTTAACCTGGTCGATATGTCAGCCTACAACCTGGCTATTTTTATTTGGTTGGCCTACTCGTTTTCGCGCAAAGCCGTACGTGCTCCTTCTGTCAACCATTTGCAGACGCAGCGTTGGGAACAGAGCTTGGCCGACCTCCAACACCCGGTGACATCCGATTCGCTGATCCCGATGTTCGAAGGCATGGTGGAGCGCGCGTTTTCTCGAAGCTCGAGTCTTGAATCAACGGACGACTCTATCCCGCTGAACCAATCCCTGAATCGACCGAGAGCCAACTCCGCAGCAGCCGGTTCGAAGATTCGCCCCTAGCTCCAATTGCGTGAAAACTGGGCTTTTGTAAAACCTTGTCAAGTGCAATTTTTTGTCACTAAGCCGCCCTCCTTCCACCGGCCTACGCCCTGCCCCTTCAGTCAAACCGTTACTTTAAGAAAACAGGCGTAAACACAGCTAGTTTGGCCTGCCGGACGGACTCATCAATTCTCGGCACCTTCGGCAGTCCGTCCCGTGTTCGGCGAACCAATAATTAACCTCCTTTTAATCATAAAGTTGCAACGTTGTGTATAATTCCGGCGCCGAACGCTTGTACTTTTATTTCGAGCTTTCGGCAGACCCTAAGGAGAAAGTAAACCCATGAAACGTTCTTTCAGGGCGTTGTTACTGTTGGTAGGTCTGATGGGCACATTCGCGTACGCTGCTATCCCCAAAGCTACAACTCACGGGGGACCGGTGCCGCTATGTGACCCTTGGCATAACCCGAATTGCCCCGATGAAGTGAGATAGGGCAGCGTTCACATCTTGAAATGCAATCTTCCGGCTGGCCTCCTTGGCCAGCCTTTTTTATGGTGTGCCAAGCATGTTCAACAGCTCGGAGGTGAGAGTCCTCTACCCGGTCTGATGGAGACGAAAGGTTAGTGAAGCGCAAGGGCGCCACCGCGAGGTGGGGTCTGAAGGAAGCGTGAAGCAAAGACACGGGCCGATGTATGAGCAACAACACCATGCTATGCCGCTCGCGTGCGACGGCTTCATCTCTCGCAAAACCGATTCCAAGGTCGTCTCCCGCCGTCACCACCGTATGCGCAACCTCGCTTTCCACCCGAAAGTGATCGCCGCACCATAGGACTTCAGAGTGGCTCAGCAAGTGCCGCAACCTGTCCGCGGTCGTCGCGACGGTCACTGGTCTGGCCGAAGGCAGCACCGCCAGAAATTCATTCTCGCCCCAACATCCCAGGAAATCCCCCGCATCCAGGCTGTGCCGAAACGTGCGCGCGGCAGTGCGCAGAAATGTTGATGTCGCCGACATAGAAAAGCTAGAACACATCAAAGCCGCCCCACCGCGGCCTGAATCAGCAGGAGCGCTCCAATGCCAGCCAATCCAACGTAAACGTACTTCAGAAAACCGTCCCCGCGCAGGCGATGATTGATCACTCTCCCCAAAAACACCGCCAGCAGAGTGGACGGCAAAGAGATCAGATAATAATGCGTCACCGCATGGACCCAAAGTTCCGCCAGCCAATAGCCACCCATTCCAATGATGCTCGCAGGCAGAAAGTATCCTTGCAGCGTTGCGCGAAAGTGTTGCGCCGACCACCGCCGCATGGCGCCATAAATGGCCAGTGGAGGCCCATTCATGCCATAGGCCCCGCCCAGCACGCCCGCAAAAAAACCACAAACAAGAAGCCAGACGCGACTATCGCGCTTTAATTCCAACGGCGCTCGCCCGATCAAAGAATAGGCCGAGAACAAAATGATGATTACGCCGAGCGCGCCCTTGACCATCCGCTGATGACTGCTCGTCAGAAGCAGCAGGCCCAGCGGGATGCCTAAGAGGGTCGAAACTACAAGCCACGCCGTGCTTCGCAGATGAATCTTGTTCCAGTCTTGCATGACGACCATCGCGGCGATCGTAATTGACACCAGAACCGCCAGAGGAGCGGCAACGCCGAGAGGAATGAAAAATGCCAGCAGCGGAACCGCCACCAGCGCTTCGCCGAAACCAAATGCCGATCGAATGAGCGTCGCAAAAAATAGAATCAGTAAAACGCCAAGAGTTGTGAGGTCGATTGTGATCTCCAACGCCCCGCCGGAGCTTATGCCGCGGGTCGCGCCTGCCGCCCCAAAACCCGCGCCAATTCTTGCGCGTCAAAGACCGGTGCTTGGCATGTAAACCCCGAACACACCACAGCAAACGATTTCCCTCCGCCGAGCGCGGGCAGATGCGGGATCGTCGCTGCCAGCGCCGGCGGCAGATTCTGCGCGACCGCCTTGTCGGCATCCAGACGCATCACCGCCGCATTCAAATCAAGAGGCTGCACTGCGGCCCTATACAGTTCCGATGCCGTAACATCTTTACCCACGACCACCACCTGCGTATGTGGCTGCAGAAAGCGCACAACCGCCAGTCCATAGGTCGCGGCAAAAATCCCATGCTGTCCCGCGACTCTCGAATAGATCTCCAAAGTTTGCTCGGCCTTCTCGCGATACGACGCATGGTGATCCGATCCATCATTCGCATATCCATGCAGCCGCAGCAGCGCAATCGCCGCTGCCGAATTTCCCGCCGGAGTCGGCGAATCCTGAAACGGCTTCCGCCGCGTTCCCAAAATGCCGAGGGCAGCTTTTTCGCTCGCTGCCCCGCCTGCCGCGACGGGCGTGTCAAAAAATCCACCCTCATCCGAATCGAAGAATCCCGCCACCATGGCATCCGCAATCGACCGTGCAAAGCGAAAATAGCTTAAGTCTGCCGTAGCCTCATAAGCATCGAGACACGCAATCACCGCGAAAGCGTAATCGTCGAGCACGCCAGAAGTTTCGCGCCGCTCCGCCTTCGGATCCGAATAAGCGATCACGTGCTTAAGTGTGGAGCGGGCGCCCTCGCCCGCTGCCATAGACTTTGACTCGCCCTGCCATCCCTCGGAGAGCAGTCGATCGAGCGAGCGCAACGCAAACTGTCGAGCCCCAGCCAGATCGAGCACCTTGGCTGCCTCCAGATAAGCTGAAACGCACATCGCGTTCCATCCCGAATAAATCGTCTTGTCGACATAAGGTGTTGGCCGCCGCAGACGAGCCGCATACATTTTTTTCTTGGCCACCTCGAGCAAAGCCCGCGCCCGCTCCTCGGGAATGCTCAACCGCCGCGCAATCTGCTCCAGTGAGTTTGCAATGTAGAGAACATTCTTCGCCGGATTGTGGTGCATGTCTCCGCGCCCCTGAATGTCGTAGTAAAGAATCGCGACCGCTGCTTCCTCTTCGCTCAGCGCCGCCTTCGTCTCCTCCAACGTCCAGGTGAAATAATCGCCGTCATCGTCCATCGAATAGTCGGCATCCTGCGAAGCATAAAACCCGCCACGTGCGCGGTCGCTCAGCCATTCGTCCATCCAGCGGATAATGTCGCGCGCCACGCCCGCAAAGAATTTATTGCCAGTCGCCTGATAAGCGTGGACATAATTCTTCAACAATTCCGAGTTGTCATAACACATCTTCTCGAAATGTGGGACAATCCAGCGATCATCGACAGAATAACGATGAAACCCGCCTGCCAACTGGTCATAAACGCCGCCCCGCGCCATCTTCTCCAGCGTGTGCACGAAAATAGTGTGCAGTTCTTCAGCATTCGTGTGGTGACGGGGCTCTGCTCCGTCCAAGTGGGGTGGAGCCCCGCTTCCACACCGCGCATACTGCTCCATCACCAGATCAAGCGTCGCCGGATGCGGAAACTTCGGAGCATTTCCAAATCCGCCATTCACCTCGTCGAACATCTTTCGCGCCGACTCGACGATTGCATCAATCACGCTAGCCGAAACCTTCGCACCGCCTGCCGATAGCGACTCCGCCCGCACGATCGCGCTCTCCACCATTTGCGCCTGCTCCATCACATCGCCGTTTTTGTCGCGATACGCCGCCGCAATCGAGAGCAACACGCGCTTGAAACTCGGTCTCCCATACCCATCCGCGGGAGGGAAGTAAGTCCCTCCATAAAACGGTTTGCCATCCGGAGTAAGAAACGCGGTCAGCGGCCATCCGCCCTGCCCGCTGAGCGAAGCCACTGCCACTTGATAGCGGCTGTCAATATCGGGACGCTCGTCGCGATCGACTTTCACCGCGATGTAATTCTGGTTGATGATTGCCGCTACCTCAGGATCGTCATAAGACTCGCGATCCATCACATGGCACCAGTGACACCACACCGCGCCGATATCAAGAAGCATCGGCTTGTCAGCAGAACGCGCCGCGGCAAACGCCTCCTCGCCAAACTCGTGCCACTGAATCGGCTGATGCATTGCCGAACGCAAATAAGAAGAAGAAGCGCGCGCGAGAGAGTTGGGCGGGCTGGAGTCCATCAACAGAGTTTATCGCGAGACTGGGCGAGAGTGTGATTCTGAGTGAGACCTACGAGCTCAGCTTCTTCGCCATCGAGTAATAAATCTCGACCGCCTCCACCAACTGTGCCTTCTCGACAAACTCGCCGGTGGTGTGCGCTACGTGAATCGAGCCCGGCCCCAGCAGCAGCGGCTCGCCCCAATCTGGCAGCGAAGGAATATCCGTAGTAAACGCCGCGACCATCGTCGGCAATCCGTCCAGCGTGCGCAGCCGCAGAAACGGAGTCTCGCGCGTAAAATGAACCGCCGCGAGGTCATCGACCGCCGCCGTAATCTCGCGGCGAAGCGCATCCGCCGGGCCGACCAGGCGATAGAAAAGATCAGCCTTGGCAAAATCAGAAATCACGTTCGGCGCTCGTCCGCCCTGAATCGATCCCACATTTTTCGTGCAAGCGCCCACCTCGGGCTCCGCCGGAAGTGTCATCGCATGCAACCGGTGCAGCGCCTCTACCAGCTTGTCGATCGCCGACTCGCCCAGTTCGGGATACGCCGAGTGCGCCATCTTTCCCTGCGCCACCAGTTCCACGTGCAGCGCACCCTTGCTGGCCAGCGCCAACTTATTCTCGGTCGGCTCGCCGTTGATCATAAAGCGCGCGCCGATCGGCTGCAGGTTCGCCGCCTTTGCGCCAATCGAATCCCGCTCTTCGCCCACCAGAAACAGCAGGCCAACGAAAATACCCGCCCCGCGCAGCTTCTCCGCCGCCATAATCTCGGCAGCGATGATTCCCTTGGCGTCGCACGATCCGCGCCCGTAAATGCGTGCGTCATCTTCAGACGACGCAATAAACGGCGGCACCGTATCCATGTGCGTGGAAAAAACAATCTCCGGATGCCCATGCCCCGGCCACGTTGCCAGCACATTTGCGCGCGCGCCTTCCACCGACATCTTGCGAGCTTCCCACCCGCGCCGCTGCAATTCCTCGCAAAGAAAATCTCCGACCGCGACTTCATTTGGAGTAATCGATTCGATATCGACCAGCCGGCGGGTCAGCGCAAACAGTTCCATGCAGCAAAAGAGTAACAGTCGCCGGACGCAAGTCGCCAGTCGCTGCCAGCCAGATTCTCTGCAATACTATCGACGAACGCCGAACGCCTAACGACGAACAGCGAACGACGAAAGACTAACGCCTAACGACCAACGACAGCCCGTGCCCGAATCCCCCACCATTCGCTCCTTCTTCCTCACCGGCCCAGTCGGTCGCCTGGAAGCCCTTCTCAACGCCGGGTCGCCCACTGCGACGCACGCCGCCCTGGTCTGCCATCCTCACCCGCTCTTCGGCGGAACGCTGCACAACAAAGTCGTCTTCCACGCCATGAAAGCGCTCAACAGTTTCGGATTCCCCGTGCTTCGCTTCAACTTTCGCGGCACCGGGCTGAGCGAAGGCGAGCACGCCCACGGCGTAGGCGAGGTAGAAGACGTGCGTGCCGCGCTCGACTGGCTCGAAAAGGAATTCAACCTCTCAATAATTTTCACCGGGTTTTCCTTCGGTGCCGCCGTAGGAGTGCGAGCCGCCTATTCCGATGATCGTGTGACAGCGCTCATAGCCCTAGGCTTGCCCGCCGTCCCGGTCGAAGACCGCATCTATGATTTCGAATTCCTGCGCCAGAGCACCAAGCGGAAACTCTTCGTTAGCGGCTCCCGTGACCAGTTCGGCCCTCCCGGAAAGCTGGAAGCGCTCGTCGACACCTTCGCCGAACCAAAGAAGCTAGTCCGCATCGAGGCCGGAGATCACTTCTTCGAGGGCCGCCTGCGCGAGATGCGCGACGCGATTGAAACGTGGGTGAGAGATTATCTAAACTCTGAAACCCTGAAACTTTGAAAAGTTGCTTCTTCTCTATAATCTTCGCGTGCCAGAGATTTCTCCAGACCGTCAGCAGCAATTCGCGCGCATGCGCGACACAGGCCGCGAAATTTTCACCTCCGCGCTCAAAAACGCATCGATCGAAAGCGCCTTCGCCCGCAACCTGCACTGCGAGCGCCGCCTGCTCCGCATTGGCGACGATCTCTACGATCTCGATTCCTACAGTCGCGTCTTTGTAATCTCCATCGGAAAAGCCGCGCACACCATGGCCGCCGCTCTCGAAGCGCAATCCGGCAGCGGCAGTTTCGAAGATGGCATCGTTGCCTCGTCGGTCGAGCACACGACGCAAATCCGCGGCTTCCGTTATTTTTGCGGAGGCCATCCCACGCCCACCGCCGAATCCATCCGTGCCGCCGAAGCCATCCTCAAATCGCTCGCCGCTCTCGACGCCGCCTCGCTCGTCATCTTTATGATCTCCGGCGGCGGTTCCTCCATAGTAGAAAAGCCGGTTGACGATGAGATTTCTCTCCCCGACCTGATCTCTACCTACAAGGCGCTAGTCCACTCCGGAGCGCCCATTGCCGAGATCAACGCCATTCGCAAGCATCTCTCCGCCGTCAAAGGAGGTCGGCTCGCCCAAGCCGCCTATCCCGCTCAGCAGGTTTCAATACTCGTCTCCGACGTGCCCGACGCCACGCCCGACGCGCTCGCCTCGGGGCCGACCATGCCGGATTCGACCAGCATCAACGACTGCGAGCGGATCGCCGCTCAATACGGCCTCATCGATCAGTTCCCAAAATCCACCGCTAATCTATTTCGCCAGCATGCTCTCGATGAAACGCCCAAATCCGATGATCCTGCCTTTATCCGCGCCCGTTGGTGGACCGTGCTCTCGAATAAAGTAGCCATCGACGAGGCCGCCGTGGCCGCCACTCGCGCCGGTTTCGCCGTCGAAGTTGATAACTTCTGCGACGATTGGCCCTACGAAAAAGCCGCCGCGTATTTAACAAATCGCCTGCGCGAATTGCGCAGCAAAGTCTCACGCGTCTGCCTGATATCGGGAGGCGAGGTGACCGTTACTGTCCAGAACGGCGGCGTCGGCGGACGCAATCAGCAGTTCGCCCTAGCCTGCGCCGAATTAATATCGGGGAGCGATATAACCATTCTCAGCGCCGGCACCGATGGCATCGACGGCAACAGCCCCGCCGCCGGAGCCGTAGTCGATGGCAGCACCCTAAATCGAATAATCGATCGAAGAAGCGGTCGAATAAAAACCAGCGCGGGCAGCATCGAGGAAGCGCGCCATGCACTCGCTACCTTCGACGCCTATCCACTTCTCGATGCGCTCGGCGACGCCATTGTCACCGGACCCACCGGAAATAATCTGCGCGACCTGCGTATCCTGCTCGCCTACTAACTCCCCCACCAACCCTCGCAACACAGGGCCGCGTACCATACTTATAACCTTCGTTTGTCTGCCTCCTTATAATATATGTGCGCTAGCGTTCAGAGGTTTGGTCGCAAGCGCACCGGCCCTTGACCTGGCGGCACCGATACCTCAAATCCCCTGATAGTTCATGTACTTCCGATATCCGTAAATTTCTGTAAATCTCATTTTGTACCGGCATCGCCACGCTCTTGGCCTGCATCCAACGTGTTAAATTTAAACGTAAACTCACTTATTGCTTAGGAGGTTTCGATTGAAACAGATATCGCGTATTGCCGTCCTCTTGACCTTTGCCTGCGCTGCGTTGGCATCGTTTTCGAATTTCGCGCAGGCGCAGAAAATCGACTTAGGGTTCGGCGTTAGCGGACTAGTCGCGCCCTCCGCCGATTCGGCGAGCGGCGGTCACGCACCGGCTTCACTCAGCGGCGGCACCTATCCCGGTTTTAGCGGCGACGTGATTTTCTGGCACAACCTCGGCATCGGAGGTGAGGTCTTCTGGCGAGCTACCCAGGCCGACAATTACGGAGATCTAGACGAAGGTCTGAATTTTCGCCCCGTCTTCTTCGACTTCGACGCCGTCTATTCGCCCAAGCTTGCCAATCACATCTATCTTGACCTCGACGGCGGCGTCGGCGCGATCAGCAACCGCTTCTACTGCGACGGATGTGGCAACGGCTACAACACCAACTACACCAGCGACAAACATTTCCTCGTCGACTTCGGTGGCGGCATCAAGTTCTACGTGAAGGGCGGTTTTTTTGTTCGACCCGAGGCGCGCCTCTACTATGCCACCAACAATAACTTCTTCAGCTCCGGCCGTTTCGCGCGCGCCGGCGCTACGATCGGCTACACTTTCGGAAGCAAGTAGCGTCCGATTTAATTTGTCACCTTGATTCTGAGTGGGGTCGAAGAGACAGAGACAAGGACCTGCTGTATGCCATCCGGCAGCGGCGGGTCCTTTTAATTTTCCGCTCGCCATGTTGTTCGTAATCGAATCAGCAGCGAGTGGCTGCTCTTCACCGTTCCGCATTATGCATTATGATAGCTGCATGAATTTCGGCGTCTCTGGCGAGACGATTTCTCTCTATCTTCTGCTGCTGATCCTTTTGGGTTCCCATAAATTACCCGAGATCGGCCGACCGGTCCCAGCACTCGTTAGCGGATTCCGGCGCGCCTCCGACCGCTTTCGTTTCCGTTCCGGCGCCAGTCGCGCCCTGCTCGTGGCGTTCGCCTGCATCGCCTTAACCGCGACCTCGAACCTGGCCCACGCCCAGAGAATTGACGCGGCAGCAGGCGTCAGCACGATCCTGGCGCCGGGGGCCAGTTCCGCGAGCGGTTCGGAATACCCTGTGTCGCTCAGCGGTGGTCTCTATCCTGGCCTTAGCGGCGATCTGATCTTCTGGCGCAATCTCGGCATCGGAGCCGAAATCTATTGGCGGGCTGCCCAGGGCGTCAATTACGGCGGCAGCGTCGGCGTTAATTACCGCCCGTTCTTTTACAACTTCAACGCGGTTTACTCGCCCAAGCTCGCCAACCATACTTACCTCGAGCTCATTGGCGGCATCGGCGGCCTCGATACTCGCTTTTACGAGTGCCCCGATTACGACTGCAATCTGGGCTACAGCCAGGGCGTCAACAGCTTCGCACACTTCGATGTGGACTTCGGAGGCGGCATCAAGCTCTACGCCAAGCGTGGCATCTTCGTCCGCCCGGAGGCGCGTTACTACTTCATCCGAAACGACACCAACTTCAGTTCCAATCACGCCGCCCGAGTAGGCATTTCAATCGGCTACACCTTCGGAGCACACTAGCCGACGCTGCAGCCCCCTTTCAGATTTGTCATCCTGAGAGCTTGTGACTTTTTTAAAATCGCCAAAAATCAGCGCTGCAAACAATATAGTTACGGCGACAAAGTGGTCGAAAAATCAGAAAAGTCACAAACCCTGAGCGCAGCGAAGGATCTGCGGTTAGCGACCGCGAAAATGCCGCGCGTTTGTAAAGCATTTGTCCTTTCTCGCGTCGCCAGTGGCCCGTTGCCCCCGTCACGCATTATGATAAGACCATGAATTTTGGCGTCTCCGGCGAGATGATCTTTCTGTTTCTTCTAGTGCTGGTCCTTTTCGGCCCCAAGAAGATGCCCGAGATCGGACGCCAGATCGCGCGCCTGCTCAACGAATTTCGCCGCGCCTCCAACGAATTCCGTTCGCAAATCGAGTCTGAAGTGAATTCGCTCGACGCCAGCAACGGCCGCGGAAGCTATGGGGGCTCCCGTCAGCAGATCTTGCCGTCTTTGCAGGCTCCGCTAGGCTCGCTCGCCAACCGCATCTTCAATCCTCCGCCGCCTGAAAAGTTGCAGGCGGTCGAAGAGGCCGCCGCCGAAGACGCCGCCGTCAAGGCCGCCGCTGCGGAATCCGTCGCTCGCAAGACCGCCGCCGAAGCCGAGCCGCTCAGCGAACCCGCCGCCTCGAAAGTAGCGCCCGATGCCTGAGTCGGCCATCTCTCCCCTAAACGATTCCGCCATCAAAAACAACGACGCGGAACAAATGCCCTCCATGGGCTTCCTCGATCATCTCGAGGAGCTGCGCAAGCGCATCGTCTATTCCGTCATCGCCATCGCCGTCGGATTCTTCGCTTGCTGGGGATACGCCGAACGCATCTACGGAGTTATGCAGCGTCCCATCATGGACGCCCTCGCCCGCAATCATCTATCGGCCAAACTCGTCTACGTCAATCCCACCGAGCCGTTCAATCTCTATTTAAAAGTCGGAATGATGGCCGGGTTGTTTGTCGCCTCGCCCTTCGTTCTCTATCAGCTCTGGTGCTTCATCTCTCCCGGCCTCTACCGCAACGAGAAGCGCTACGTGCTCCCCTTCATGGTCTCGACCATTGCTCTGTTTCTAGCCGGCGGATACTTCGGTTACAAAGTCGTCCTCCCGCAGGCGCTCGTCTTTCTGATCGGCTATGGCAAAGATTTTCAGCCGATGATCACGTTGACCGAGTACAGCTCTTTGTTCCTCACCATCATCGTCGGCCTCGGCATAATTTTCGAGATGCCGATCCTGGTATTTTTCCTATCGCTAATGGGCATCGTCAGCGCCGGCTGGATGTGGCACAACATTCGTTATTCCATCCTCGGCATCTTCGTGGTCGCCGCCATCGTCTCGCCCACACCCGATATCCTGAACATGTGCATCTTCGCCGCGCCCATGGTCGGTCTATATATGCTAAGCACCGGCATCGCCTACATAGTGCATCCCGCTCAGCGCCAGAAGCGCGCGGACAAGAAGAAGTCTTAACCAACAGGGACACGGAGAAGAGGACACGGAGAATCACAGGGAAAATCATGAAAAGACCAGCAGCAAAAACTGCAATCCGCAAAGCCTTCCCCCGGGTTCCGATGTGTCCCCCGTGGTTACGCCTTTGCCTTTGCTTCTTTCTAGCCGCGACAGGGGCCACAGCAAGCACCGCAGCCCAAGCCGACAACGCCCCGCTTCCGCATATCGACGCGAAGCGGGCCTTCCAATACACTCGCGAAGTCACTACTTTCGGCCCACGCTACATGGGCAACGAAAATCATAAGAAACTCGAACACTACATCGTCGACCACCTCAAAGGCGACCAAATCGAAGACGACGCCTTCACCGCCGACACCGTGGAAGGGAAGTTTCCCGTACGCAACATCATTGCCAAATTTCCCGGCACTAAAGACGGCATCATCGTCATCCTCGGCCACTACGACACCAACTACCCGCTGCGCAATATCGGATACCTTGGCGCTAACGACGGCGGCTCTTCCACCGCGATCCTCCTCGAATTCGCCAATCAGTTGCGCGTCGCGCCTGGCAAAAAGCGTGACGGCTACAGCGTCTGGCTCGTCTGGACCGACGGCGAAGAAGCCGTCCGCAAATGGTCGGACACGGACAGTCTCTACGGCACCCGCCATCTAGCCGAGCACTGGGAAAAAGACGGCACGCTCAAAAAAATCAAAGCTCTCATGGTGATGGACATGATCGGCGACGCCGACCTCGACATCCTGCGCGATACCAACGGCACGCCGTGGCTGCTTGATCTCATCTACTCCGCCGCCGAGCGCCTCGGCTACCAATCCCATTTCTACGCCACGCAAGGTCCCATCGAAGACGATCACCTGCCCTTCGTCAAACGCGGCGTCCCGAGCGCCGACGTAATCGATCTCGACTACGGCTACAACAACGTCTTCCACCACACCGCCCAAGACACCATGGACAAGCTAAGTCCGAAGAGCCTGGAAATCACAGGCGACACAATCATGCTGACCATCCACCTGCTCGATCAGCGCTAGCGCAGCGGGATCGCGCGTGACTCCCCGCCGTTCTCGAGCACAAGGAAAAATGTTGTCATGTCGTCATTGCGAAACCCAAATAATGTTGTCATCCTGGGCGCAGCGAAGGACCTATGTATTTGACTGCGCAAAAAATGCACAGGTCCATCGCTGCGCTCAGAATGGCCGCCGACATACGCTAAAATCTAGCAGCGCCCGCGGGCGCTCCGAATCCGCTCAATCTGTCGTGAGCACACGTGGAGATACCGCTTGTCCCAACGAATCGCCGCCGCTACATTTCTATTAGCGTCTATCATCCCGGCCAGCGCGCAGCCGCCAAGCGCTCCCGGCAAGCCGCTTCCGCCCGGACCTATGCAGGCGAAAGTAAAAGCCGCCTGCACCCAGTGTCACAACACCAGCCGCATCACCGAACAGCACCTGACGCGTAAGGGATGGCAAGCGCAACTTGAAAAAATGGAAGGCCTGGGCGCAGTGATTCCCGACGCCGACCGCGACCCTATGCTGAATTATTTAGTCAAGAATTTTGGTCCGCAAAAGGGAGCCGCAAAAAAATCAGGAAGCGCAGCCAATTAGCTCTAGTGTGGAGCGGACACTCCTGTCCGCTAAATGTCCAACCCGCATAAATGCAAGCGATCAAACTTAATCGCCGACCGAGCCGCGCCCGCACAACACTGTAGCCATCAAGAGCAAAGCGCTGCCGACCCAACGCACGAAGTGGCGCTACAACAGCGCTGCCCGCAATCAAGCCCACACAATCGAGCTCTAACTATCGCCAGCATGGGCCGCCGCGCGCAATCCTTCAAGTGATTCTTTAGATGCGCGAGCGCCCTACGCCTTCTCCCCACTCTCGGCGCCGTCGGCGGTCAAATGCCTCTCCGGACGCAACAAAGGAAACAGAATCACATCGCGGATCGTGTGCGAGTCGGTGATGAGCATCGCCAGTCGATCCACTCCTATCCCCACCCCGCCCGCCGGAGGCATGCCATAGCTCAGCGCCCGGACATAATCCGAATCCATCTGGTGCGCTTCCTCGTCGCCGCGCTCCCGCTCTTTCAGTTGCGCCTCAAAGCGCGCGCGCTGATCCTCCGGATCGTTCAACTCGCTGAAGCCGTTGGCGATCTCCATCTTGCCCGCAAATATCTCGAAGCGCTCCGTCCAGTCCGGCTCATCGGGCTTCTGCTTCGACAGCGGCGACACGGCGGTAGGGAACTCATAAATAATCGTCGGCTGCATCAAGTGCTCTTCCGCAATCGCCTCAAAAATCGCCGCAATCGTCTTACCCACCGGAGCCGCCGCATCATAGCTCAAATTAATTCCCGCGCCCCGCACCCGCTCAACCAGTGCCTCGACCGACTCATGCGAAGCGAAATCGTTCCGCGAAGGCGCCCCCCCAGCCTTCTCCGGCCAGAATTTCGAGATCGCCTCGCGCATGGTCATACGCCGCCAGTTCGCGTGCGACCAGTCAATCTCGTGCTCGCCCCACTTCGTCTTCGTCCCGCCCGTAACATCCTTCACCGCCTGCTCAATCGATCCCTGCGTCGTATCCAGAATGCCAAGGTAATCGGTGTATGCCTGGTAAGCCTCGAGCATGGTGAACTCCGGATTCCATCTCCATCCGAGGCCCTCGTTGCGGAAGTTGCGATTGATCTCATACACGCGATCGAATCCGCCCACCGTCAGCCGCTTCAAATAAAGCTCCGGGGCAATCCGCAGAAACAGATCCATATCGAGCGTGTTGTGATGCGTCTTAAACGGACGCGCCACCGCCCCGCCCGCAATCGGATGCATCATCGGCGTCTCGACTTCCATGAATCCCTGGGAGTCGAAATATCGCCGCAGCGATTGCACCAGCTTGCTGCGCTTCAAAAACACCTCGCGCACCTCGGGATTCATCACGAGGTCGACATAGCGCTGCCGATAGCGCAACTCAACATCCGTAAGCCCGTGAAATTTCTCCGGCAGCGGTAGCAGGTCTTTGGCCAGGAACGTCAACTCCTCGGCATGAATGCTGAGTTCGCCAGTGCGCGTGCGAAACACATATCCGCGCACGCCGATGTGATCGCCCAGGTCAAGCAGCTTCCAAAGTTCGTAGCCCGCATCGCCGATCGCATCTTTCTTGACGTAGATCTGGAGCCGCTGCCCATCCTGCTGCAAGTGCGCGAACCCGGCCTTCCCCATCAGCCGAATCGCCATGATGCGCCCCGCCACCCGCACCGTCACCCGCGGAGACTCCAGTTCCTCCGTGGTCTGCCCGCCATACTCGGCCAGAATCTGCGCCACCGTATGGCTGTAATTAAACTTCCGCGGATAAGCCGGATGCCCGAGAGCCTCAATCTTCTTAAGCTTCTCGCGCCGGATTTCATAAATATTTTCGTCGAGTGCCAATGAGTGTCCTTAAACGTTGTCTTTGGGATGGAGATGGTTGTGATAGAGACTCGCCGTAGTTACGTGAACCACTGATTATAAACATACAGCGCAGACCTACAGCGGAATCCCAAGGGCTGGTTAAGCATTTCGCAAACAGAGCCAGCACCCTAAGTTATGCACTGTATTGCTGCCCTGTAGGTCTATTGCTAGGTTTTCGGGTTCTGCACGACAATCTGGACAAACGCGCATTCTACGCGGCTTTCCGGAAAGCGACGAATTCGGTCTTGGTGGCTGCCAAGCGCTGTGCCTTCAGCAGCAGATAGTTCATGTCTCGATAACCGCGGCCGCGGCGTAACA
>DATBYM010000070.1:0-2098 GCA_036513715.1 Terriglobales bacterium | reverse complement strand
AGGCCAGGACAGCTGCTGCACTGAGCGGAGTCTTGCCGCGCACCACCGCGCGGCGGCCTTCGATTTTTATATTCGCGCCCATGCGCGTTAATTCCTGCGCGTGCATGAAGCGATTCTCGAAAATGTTTTCCGTGATGATGGACGCGCCTTCGGCTTGCGTGGCCAGCGCCATGAATTGCGCCTGGCAGTCCGTGGGGAATCCGGGGAATTCTTCCGTGGACATGTCGGCGCCGGTGAAAGGATTGTCGCCCATTACACGCACGGAATCGGCGGTAGATTTTGTCTTAACGCCGACTTCTTTGAGTTTGCTGAGCAGCGCGTCAAGGTGAGTGGGATCGCACCCGGCAATAATGAGATCGCCTCCGGTCATGGCTCCGGCAATCAGGAAGGTGCCAGCTTCGATGCGATCAGGGATGATTCGGTGTTTCGCGCCTTTCAGTTTGCTCACGCCTTTGACGTGGATGGTGGGGGTCCCGGCGCCTTCGATCTTTGCTCCCATTTTGTTAAGCAAGGCGGCGAGGTCCGCAACTTCGGGCTCGCGAGCGCAGTTCTGCAGAATGGTTTCGCCCTCGGCGAGAGTGGCGGCCATGAGCAAATCTTCAGTGCCTGTGACGGTGATCTTGTCAAAAACAATTTCCGTACCTTTGAGACGATCAGCGGAGGCTTCGACGTAGCCGTGGTCTTGCGTGATCTTTGCGCCGAGCTGTTCTAGTCCTTTGATATGCATATCAATGGGACGGCTGCCGATGGCGCAACCTCCGGGAAGCGAAACCCGAGCGCGGCCGCAGCGCGCGACCAGCGGTCCGAGAACCAGCGTCGAGGAGCGCATGGTCTTGACTAGCTCGTAGGAAGCTTCGGGGCTGGCGATATTCTTGCAGTGCAGGGTGGTGCGGTGCTGAGCGCGTCCGTAGCCGAGTTCGACCTCGACGCCCATGGCGGCGAGCAAGTTGCGAGTAGTTTGAATATCGCGAACCTGCGGGATGTTTTCGAGGATGACGGGTTCGTCGGTGAGCAGGGCGGCGGCCATGCACGGAAGTGCGGCGTTCTTTGCGCCGCTTATGCGCACCGTGCCGAGCAGCGGCTCGCCGCCGCGGATTACGAGTTTATCCATGGGTATGAGTTCCTGTTGAAAAATCCATTCTAGTGGGGAACTGGGATGGGGGTGGGTAATCGGGAGGGCACGGTCTTGTGGGGTACCTCCTGAAACGCGTCGTAGCACTGATAGAGCCTCAGTCAACGAGACAGCGATGTCGTGCAGGTGGTCCCTCCCATCGCAGCCAGTCTAGCTGGAGAGTCGGATGTGGGGCTTCAGTCCAGAATGCACAAATCGCCGAATGTGCCGCTGTGCCGGTTCGGTCGTGGGTAGTTCTCTCCATTAGCACCCAGCCTCCTGGCCCGTTTTGGTTTTTACCTCACTTCGTCGCCGGGTTTGAGTATGTGGGTTGTCCGCGCTGAGGTTATCACTCCTTTGCCGGGCTCGCGGATTACATCCACGCCGGCTAAATGGGGGGCCTTCTCCCCGGCCTTTAGCTCGCCAACGATTTCCAAGCACTTTAGGGAAGACTCCGTTGTGTGGAAAAGCCATAACAACTGAGAACCCAGCCAGCT
Organism: Terriglobales bacterium; assembly: GCA_036513715.1. Taxonomy (GTDB): domain Bacteria; phylum Acidobacteriota; class Terriglobia; order Terriglobales; family Acidobacteriaceae; genus Acidiflorens. The sequence goes on along the minus strand of DATBYM010000070.1, from coordinate 490 downwards.
GATTCAGGGCCCATCCTTTCGCTAGAAATTCGAAAGGATGGGCATCTGGCTAGTCGGTGTCCGGCGGAGCTACTTCCGTGGTTGCCGTCTTGGTGAAGAAGGTTCCCTGCAACGGGGCGGGAATCGTTTTGTACGCCGATGCCGGGTGACGGAAATCAAAGAAGTCATGGAGATCGTTAGTCGCTCGCGCGTCGGCAAAGCCGAGATTGCCGAGGCCAAAGATTCCCTCAATAGCCTTCAGGATGCTGCCAAAATCGTATTTCAGGTTGCTGACATAGCCGACCTTGGTCGAATAGGCCGAAACCACCAGCAGTGGTACGCGAAAGCCGAGTTGATAATCGTCCTGGTCGGCGCCAGCCTGGAACACCGGTCGCACGTGGTCGTACCAACCTCCCCAATCGTCCCAGGTAATGAATATGGCGGTGTCCTTCCAGTAGCCGGTACCGTCGTCGCAAGTCGTGTTATTTCCGATGGCATTGACAATGGCCGC
>DATBYM010000069.1:0-250289 GCA_036513715.1 Terriglobales bacterium | reverse complement strand
GACTTGCATGTGTTAGGCACGCCGCCAGCGTTGATTCTGAGCCAGGATCAAACTCTCATTTGAAACCTGAGTTGGTCTGGGTAGACCAACGGCCTCCGTCTGCTGTGACGAAGGTCCTATCTTGTGAGTACGTTCAGACTTGAGCCCGAACATTTGTTTCTCACGACTGGCACGTTCAACCTTTTGTCAAAGACCGATCCGCTTTCCGCCTGAGCGGTGCGCTTCCAGATCTGCCGCGATCCCTTAGAAGAGATTTTGGCGTCCTCGAAACTTGTGTTACTAAACTTGTTGCGACTGAGCCTGATAAAACTACGCGTCCGGTGCGCTCGCTGTCAACCCTCTGAGATCACAGGATTTCCACCTGATTTCAACAGCAGAACCACTCGTGGATTGAGTGGGGTGACGGGGCTCTGCCCTGTCTAGGGATTGGAGCTAAGTCCACTGCGCGTCCGAAAACGCTCTTCCGCATTTGGGATACGCCACGAAATCGGACGCAAGCCGACGCGGAGGACAGTTCAAAAATTAAAGATCGCTTGGAGGCTCTGCTATGCGCGGAAACCCTTCAGGGAACCTTGTCCCCGAATGCGAACCCCGGAAAGGGGTCAATTGGAGGCCTTCAGTATTGGATGCCCAAAGCAGCCGCGAAGATTCAGCGGACAACTCAGACACTTATTCACTTGTCCTCGACCTGATGTTTATACCAAACGCAAACGGATTGTGCAAGGGGGGAACAAAAAAAGTTACGGACGACATTCCGGTGCGGCGCCGTCGCCTTCCGCCTCGACTGTGTGCGTTGAATTAAAGTCTCCGTTGGAAATAACTAACTTCAGCGCGAGACGCACTCGAGAGAGCCGGAAGACACCGGCGCTACGCTGCGGGCCTATAATTTCAGAAGTCACGTGATCTCTGTCGTCCAACTCGGCCAGGTCGATTATGCCGAAGGCCTTCGCATGCAGCGAAAGCTGGTCGATCTGCGCAAGGCCGGCGAGATTGGCGACACGCTGCTGCTGCTCGAACATTCGCCAGTCATTACTCTTGGACGCAATGCCAGGACGGCTAATGTGCTGGCTTCTGCGGATGCGCTGGCAGCGCGCGGAGTTGAGGTGTTCGAGTGCGATCGCGGTGGCGATGTTACATTTCATGGGCCAGGGCAGCTGGTCGGGTATCCGATATTTGATTTGCGTGAGCACAGCTATCAGCTATCAGTTGTTAGCTCTCAGTTAGAGCCTCCTCCACGCCGCAAGACCCTTGGTGCCGTTGACTACGTCAGGCGGCTGGAAGAAGTGTTGATTCGGACGTGCAGAGATTTTGGCATTCCTAGTCGGCGCATTCCGGGACTCACTGGGGCTTGGACTGAGACCGAGCCCGCCGCCAAAATCGCTGCCATCGGCGTACACATTTCGCGCTCGGTCACTTCGCACGGGTTTGCCTTGAATGTAAATACCGATCTCAGTTACTTCAATCTCATCGTACCCTGCGGCATTACGACAAAGCCGGTGACCTCGATGGAGAAAGAGTTGGGTCGGCCGCTTCATCTTGACGAGGTAACGCATTCGTTATCGCGAAACTTCGGCATAGTGTTTGGCAGCCAAATGCTTTGGCTCGATACGCTGGATGCGCTGCTCGGGAATGCGGTCGGTGTGCCTATGAAGGCTCCGGACGAGTTGCGCCAGATGCACGGCGACGATGATTTGTTTCTTGCGTGAGACGTCGTTACTTCCGCAGTCGGCATTCGCGGACAGAGCCTGCCCTGCGCGAAGCCGAAGGGAGTGTCCCCGCCACACATGAGTGTTAGCATATTCGCGGACCGATCCATGGCAAACAATAACAATAAGAAGAAGACCGCCCCCGCTGGAAAGATCTTCCGCGCGAAGAACCAGAAGCAAACCGTAAAGCTCGCTGAGACTATCGGCGATCGGCGCTCTTATACCATCCGCGATTACCGGCTGGAAAAACCGCACTTCACGGCACATCAGGTTCGCGTTGGCGACGACGTGCGATATGAAGTCGAGAGTGGCGATCTCGCGAAACCCGCGCCTCCCATTCGCGACTCCAAATATCTCCGGCGCGAGCAGTGCATTGAAATCTACCGCTGGATGCTGCTTAACCGCCGCATGGAGACAGCGCTCGAAAATCTCTACAAACAAGGAAAAGTTGTCGGCGGAGTTTATTTTGGCTTGGGGCAGGAGGGTTGCTCCTGCGCCTCAGCCTACGCGCTCGGCAAAGATGATTGGATGGGACCGATGATTCGCAATCAGGGAGCGCTGCTGGTGCGCGGTTTCAGGCCCGCCGACATCATGATGCAATACATGGCGAAGTCGGGGTCTCCGACCGGCGGACGCGACACGACTTCACATTTCGGCGATCTCAAAGAGCGCAACGTGGTCGCGCCGATCTCGATGCTGGGCGATTTGGTCCCCGTGCTGAGCGGCGTAGCGCTGGGCGCGCGGCTCCAGGGGAAAAATGTTGCCGTGATGACTTGGATTGGCGACGGTGGGCAATCGACCGGCGTCACTTATGAAGGCCTGAATTTTGCGGCGGTGCAAGATTTGGGCCTGGTGCTGGTTGTCGAGAATAATCTTTGGGCCTATTCGACTCCGGCCAACATGCAGTTTCGCGTAGAGGATCTCGCCGAACGCGCAATCGGCTATGGAATCCCCGGCGTGATCGTTGATGGCACCGATGCTTGCCAGGTGTATGACGCATGCCATGAAGCGTGCGAGCGGGCGCATCGTGGCGAAGGCCCAACGCTGATCGAAGCGAAGATGATGCGCATGAAAGGGCACGCCATTCATGACGCGGCCGAGTATGTTCCGAAAGAGATGTTCGAATATTGGAAGCGGCGTGATCCGATTACGCGCATGGAAGATTATCTGGTGACCAAGAAAAAGTGGCTGGCGGCGAAAGACAACGAAGCGCTCATCGCCAGCGTCGAGCAGCAGTTGGAGGCCGAGCGCGAAATCGCGGTAAATTCTCCGATGCCAACACCGGAGTCGGCCGCCGGAGGCGTTTATTGCGACGATGGATGCCATGAGATCAAGCCAAAGTATGCGATGCCAGGGTCGGCGACGCTTGGGGCGCGCCGCGGAAAATCAGGTGCGCCAAGGCGGTCAGAGGCAGCGGTGCATCTGAAGTAAGAGACCGTTGTTGCGCATGGCTACAACTTCGTCCGATCGACGTGCCCGAGCTGGGTGTCTGGGACGTGCCTGCAACGATAGACGCTGAAGTCGTCAACGTTGTTTAACGCAAACGCCGGTACGTCTTTCGCGCTGGGCGTACGGACGCGGAAGAAATCTACGCCCTGGACGTCTTCGAGAACAAAGGCCGGACGGGCGTCTTCCCTCAAAGAGCTGATCTCTACATTGCTGAGCGAGATGTTCTTGGCATGACGCAGGAAGAAGGCATGCGAGGGCATTTCACCGAACATGTTGGGCTCGGGGTACTTGTTCTCCGCTTCCGGCGGTTGGCGGGCAGCGGCGCTGGCCGTGCCGCCTCCCTGATGCTGGATGTAGATGTCGTGGAGCTGGATGTCTTCAATCGGGTGACCGGGAATGCCGCTGAGGATCGATCCGAAACTTGAGTTGGCGTTGGAGCAGACAAGGTTGCTGATCGAGATGCGGCGTAGCACTCCAACGGGCACGCCGGCGGGACCGCGCATGCGGCTGCCCAAGCGGAGGAAGAGGGGCGAAGAAACGAGGTCGCGCATGGTGATGTTGGTGATGGCGACGTCTTCGAGCAGCCCTCCATCGACGGTTTCGAGCGCTATTCCCTGACAGCCCTCAAAAACGCAATTCGAAATCGTGATGTTCTTGAAGCCTCCGTTTGATTCGGTGCCGAACTTGATGCGGCCGGTTCTGAAGACCGCGAACCCGGGTTCGAAGTGCTTGAAAGTGCCATCGAGCAGAGTGCCGGGTTGATAGGAACCGGTGACGTAGCAGTTGGTGATGGTGACGTTTTCGGTGGCTCGCGCATAACCGAGCGCGTAGGAACTCTTGGGGCAAATGGCATCGTCCCAGGGCGAGTTCACAGAACAATTGCAAACGCGAACGTTGCGACAACAGTCTATATCGATGCCGTCGCGGTCGGTGTCGATTTTCAAATTGTCGATTGTAAGGTTGTCGACACCGGTAGCCAGGATGCCGAAGTGGCCGCCCTTGAGGATGGAGAAATCGCGGAGTGTAACGTTGCGGCAATTCTTCAGACTGATTGTTTTATTTGCGACGCCGGCGTGCTCGGCAACCGGGCCCGGACCCCAGCCTCGGCTGAGTCCTCGACCCCAGATGAGGCCGGGGCCAATGATAGAGAGATTTTCAATGCCCTCGCCCCAGAGCAGACTGTTGTGCCAGTGGTTGTGGCCAAAATCCTGGTAGGCGTCCCAGGCAGTGTTGGGCTCGGCGAGATCATAGCCAGGATTCGAGGACACCACGGTAACGGGCGGGTCGGCCGCAATGATCAGCGCATTCTGATCGAGGCAGAGGGCCACGTTGCTCTTGAGGCGAATGGAATAGCATAGGTAGTTTCCGGCCGGAAAGCGCACCGTGCCGCCGCCGGCGGCGGCTGTGACTTCAATCGCGCGATTGATAGCGGGAGTGTCGAGCGTCTTGCCATCGCCCGTAGCGTCGAAGGTCCTGACGTCGCAGATCCTTCCGTCAGAAACGCCATTGTGCGTGGCAGGGGGAGTTGCTTGCGCTTCGCCAGGGCGAGATGGCAGCGCAACTCCAGCAATGCCCACGCCGGAGAGACGCAGGAAATCGCGCCGCGCTCTCTTATCGCTCGACATGAAACACCTCCCGCAACATTTTATATTTCTGTTGCTTATATTTCCGTTGTGATCTCAACACTCTCAAGCGCCATTTCGCGGCGTTTCTACCGAACTGATAAAATCAAGCTTCGTCATGTCCGCCTCTTCTCAGCTTATCCAGATTGACCTTGGCCCCAGGGTCCACAGCCCGAAGCCCGCTTGGCTTAAGGCCAGGGCTCCGGTGGGCGACAACTTTCATAACCTTAAGAAACTGGCGCGTGGGCTCGGGCTACATACGGTCTGCGAGTCTGCGCAGTGTCCGAATATTGGCGAGTGCTGGGACCATCACACAGCGACCTTCATGCTGCTTGGTGATATCTGCACCCGGCGTTGCGGGTTTTGCGCGGTGCCGAAAGGCCGCCCGCAGGCGATCGACTGGGACGAACCGCGGCGCGTGGCAGAGGCGGTCGCGACACTGGGGCTGCGGCATGCGGTCGTGACCAGCGTCAATCGCGACGACGACAACGTTGGCGGCGCTCGGATTTTTGCCGAGACTATTCGGCAGATTCGTGAACTTGTGCCCGAGTGCCGCGTCGAGGTGCTGATCCCAGATTTTCAGGGTCTTGAAGAACCGCTGCGCATCGTGCTCGACGCCAAGCCTAACGTGCTCAATCACAATACTGAGACCGTTCCGCGGCTCTATCGCGCGGTGCGATCGGGGGCGCGTTATAAACGGACGCTCGATCTGCTGGCAAATGCCAAGCGTTGGGACCCGGCAACAGTCACTAAGAGTGGCGTGATGGTGGGCATTGGCGAGGAGACCAGCGAACTGATCGAAGTCTTCCGCGACCTGGGCGAGCGCGGCGTCGATATTCTGACGATTGGGCAGTATCTGCGTCCGTCAAAAAATCATCTGCCGATGACGCGCTATTACACTCCTGCCGAATTTGTCTCGCTGCAGGAGGAAGCGCTCAAGTTTGGATTCAAGCACGTAGAGTCGGGGCCGCTGGTGCGGTCGAGCTATCATGCGCACGAGCAGGCGGATGTGGCGGGTGGTCGGTAGTAGTCGGCGCGCTGTTCGTCGTTGGCTTTTCACAAATGCGTATTCTCGACGTATCTTCCAACGATTCGTCAGGTGCGAACCGCGAACGACCCTCCCCTACCACACCCTGCAAGCATTCTGATTCACCATGGGCGCGGTCCCGGCACAATGATAGGCTTCGCGGAATTCCGGCATATTCGAAACCGTTCCGTTCACCCGGTATCTTCCCGGTGAATGCGGATCAAGGGTGACCAACATGCGTGCCACTGCATCCGTGTGATTCTCGCACCACACGTTCGCGAATCCCAAAAAGAACCGCTGCTCGGCGGTTAATCCATCGATGGGCGCCGGTTCTTTACCGGCAAAGGTGCTCAGCAAAGCCATGTAGGCGACGCGCACGCCGCCATTATCCGCTGTGTTCTCGCCCAGCGTCAGCTTGCCATTCAGCTTCAGATCGTCGACTGCGATGAAGCTCCCGTACTGGTTTTTAATGCAGCTGGTGCGCTCTTCGAATTGCTTCTTGTCGCTCGCCGTCCACCAGTCGCGGAGATTGCCCTCGGCATCGAACTGGCTGCCCTCGTCATCAAAGCCGTGGGTCAATTCGTGACCGATCACCGCGCCGATTCCACCGAAGTTCAGCCCGTCGTCAGCCCGATTGTCATAAAAAGGCGGCTGGAGAATTCCGGCAGGGAAGGTAATGTTGTTTTGCGTCGGATCGTAGGTCGCGTTCACCGTCATCGGCGGATACGGCCAATCCCGCTTATCAAGCGGCGTGCCGATTTTCTTCAATCGGTATTGGAGGTCGTTTTGACTAGCGCGTTGCGAGTTGCCAAGCGCATCGCCGCGCAAGATCTGCAGCGTCGAGTAGTCGCGCCATTTGTCTGGATAGCCTATGCGGTTCGTGATCGCATGCAATTTCACCATCGCTTGCGCTTTGGTATCTGCACTCATCCATGAAACACTCTGGATATCTTCGCCGAGCGCCTTTTCGAGCGAGCCAACCATAGCCAGCGCCCGCTCCTTGCCCTCGGCTCCGAAAGTCTGCTGCACGTAGACCTGGCCAATCGCTTCTCCGAGATCGTTGTTGGCGTAACCAACGCAGCGTTTCCAGCGCGGACGCAATTCTTTCGTGCCCTGTAGCGTCTTGCCGAAGAAATCAAAATTTTCGTTGACGAAGGCCGCTGGTAAATAGGGCGCGCTGGCGTGCACGACGTGCCAACGCAGATATGTCTTCCAATCGTCGAGCGAGTGCGCGTCGATTACCGCCTGCATATTCTTGATGAAATCCGGCTCAACCACGTTGAGCGAATTGAACTGCGGCGCGGCTACGCTTTCGAAGTACTGGGTAAAGTTGAACTCAGGACTCAGCGCGGCGAGTTCCTGGCTGCTCAGCTTGTGATAAATCTTCAGAGGATCGCGGCGGCTGGTCTGGTCGAGCGCGCCCTTAGCCAGACCGGTTTCGATCTCCACCACAACTTTCGCTTCGGCCTCGGCTTTGCTCTGGTCGTCGCCTAAGAGCACAAACATCTTGGCCACGTGCGCGACGTATTTCTTCCTCAACTCTGCCGATTTGTCATCGTCTTTGAAGTAGTAGTCGCGGTCGGGCATGCCGAGTCCGCCCTGGTCGACCTGGGCGATGATCTGGCTGGCGTTCTTGAAGTCCGATCCGGAATCGAAGCCGAATAAAACGTCGGCGCCTTCGTCGTGAAGCCGCACGATCTCTTTCGGAAGCTCCTGTTTCGAATGGATCGCGGCAATATTTTGGAAGTCGCGCTCCAGCGGCTTGGCGCCGGCTTTTTCGACAGCGCCCTCGTCCATGCAACTGGCGTAATAATCGCCGATTTTTTGTTCGTTGGAGGTGCGGCCCGGACGGTCGGCGGATGCTTTTTCAAGAATGTCGCGAACAATGAACTGCCCGCGCTCCGCCAGTTCGTTGAAGCGTCCCCACACGGAACGATCGGCAGGGATCGGATTGCGGGCCGTCCACTTGCTGCATGCGTACGCGTAAAAATCGTTGCAGGGGTCGATGCTCTTATCGAGCATGTCGGCGGAGAAACGCACCTCGGCGGCGGGTTTCGCTTTTTCCTGCGCCGATAATAGTACAGACGCGAGCAGAAGTGCGACGGTTAATACCCTGAAACGGATTCCGCAACAGTCTTTGAAATAGCGCATTAAATCCTCGAATCGAAAATGTAGGAATGCCGGTCGGTTGAATACCGAACACACCTCAGCCATTGTATTGGACGAACTATGAGGGCAATCGTTAGTTGTGCATGGCCAGTAAATGCGAGGTTATTCCCAACGACTAGCGACTAGCGACCAGTGACGTTCTATCCTCAGAACACCTTCACGTGGAATGTCAGATATTTCTTGGGATTCTCGCGGATCGCTTTCACTAGTTCGCGCGTCTCCACCAGCATCTGGTTGCTGTTGTTGTAGAGTCCCGGATCCTTGAACAACAGCCCCGCCGTGCCCTCGCCTTTCTCCAAGCGATCGGTGAGCGCAGCAAGATTGTTGATCGTGACCTGTAGCTTGTCCGCAAATTCCTGGTCATGCGACAGTTTGCCGATAGTGCCTTTGCCCGCATTAATGTCGTCGGTCAATTGGCGAACGTTGGCAATAGCCTTATTGGCGTTGTCGAACAGCTCGGGATCCTTCAGCAGTTTGCCGGCAGTGCCCTTGCCTTGTTGCAAGTCGTCCACCATCGCGTTGAGTTTGTCGATGACAGCGACCGCCTTCTTATACGCTTCGTCGCTGGTAAACAGGGGGCCGAGCGAACCTTTTCCCGTCTGAATATCATCGACCAACCCTTTGAATTCGGTCACCGTCGCGTTGAGCTGGTCATAAAGAGCCGGACTATAAATGATTTTGCCGATCGAGCCCTGGCCGCTCTCAATGAAGGCGACGATGCGATCGACGCGCTTAAGCAGCGCATCCATATTCTCGAGCGTGCCCTGCGTGGAGCGCACCACATCCTGAAGTTCGGGCTGGTCGCGCGCAGGCAATACGTCTCCGTCCCGCGCCTCCAGCCCCTTGGCTTGCGAACTATCCACGTCGACATAGGTTTCGCCGAGGACCCCGGCCGTGGTCAGCAGAGTGACGGAATCTTTCCGCAGGTTGAAGGAGTACTTAGTGTTGACTTTCATCGTGACTTCGACCGGCGTCATCGGCTTGCCGCCAACGATGCGGACGCTCTTGACGTTGCCGATGTCCACGCCCGCCAGACGCACGGGCGCGCCTTCGCGCAATCCGCCCGCGTTATCGAAGTACGAACGGATCGTGATCTTCCGGGTAAACCATCCGCCAGTCCCACTCATTACGAAAATCAGGACCATGAGCGTGACGCTGGCTGCAATGACAGTCAGCCCCACGCGAAGTTGCGACCATTTCAGCTGTTTTTGGCTAGGCAAGTTGCTCTGTAAACGACAGGACATCATAGCAAATGCGGCGGAATTTCAGGCTGCAAGATTTAAGTGAGGCGGAAAAACGTCGGCGGAGCTTCAGCGGAGGGTAAAGCGCAGAACAAAAAGAAGGCTCCCACTACTGCGCCTGATGCGCGTGGGAGCCTTCTTGCCGGTGCGGCCTTAAATCGAAGCTTTAGCGGTGCTCGTCGTTTCCACTTCGCTTCGCTTCGGCCTTTGCCTGCTTCTGGTTGTTCTTTTGCGCCTGCTTCTCCTGCTGGCTCGGCTTGGCGTTTTCGCGGGTTACCGACTGCTCCCGGTCTGCCGCGCTTCGATTCTCGGAGCGTTCCGCAGCCCGGTCATTGAAGTTGCCGCCCGCTGCGCTCGCTCTCGCCACCCGCGGACCATTGAACTCGCCGGGCTTGCCGGTGGCCGCGATTGCGGGGCGTCCATGATTCTCGGACGCGAACAATGCGCGGTTCTGGCTGGCTGCATGTTCGTGTTCAGTCTGCGCCGGTAGAGCGGCTCGGTGTGGCTCGCGCGAGTACGCTTCTTCCTGTGCAGTCGGCCGCACGTCGATTCCACCCGGGCCGTTGAAGCTGGTGTGCACGTTGTTCACAACCACGGTCCGGCTGTAGACGTTGGTCACATTCACCACGTTCACATTCATGACTGCGCGATTGTAGAAAAAGCCTCCGCCTCTCCATTCGCCGCCCGCGAAGCCTACGCCGCCATAACCGAAGCCGTAGTTAATTCCGCCGTAGAAACCGACATGCGGCCCCCAATAACCGGCATGCCAGCCATAGACGCCACCGGCGAAGCCCCAGTATCCGGGCGTCCAGAGCATGCCCACGGGCGCAACCACCCACGTGCCGGGAACCCAGTAATACCCGCCGACATCGTTCCACGCCCAATAACCGGGCGTCCACAGATATCCCGGCCCGGGGCAGACGGGCTGTGCGTAAACCGGCAGCGCTGGAGGGCCGATGTGCACCGAAATGCCAATGCCAATTCCAATCTGCGCAGCCGATTCCGTCGAAAACGACAGCACGGAAACCGTCAACATTAAAATGCTCAATACGAATGCCGATAGCAGCTTGCGAACAGAGCGTTTCATTTCGTTACCTTCCTTTGGCCCTGTTTACTTTGGCCCATGCCGGATAATCCGGTGATATTACGTTCCGGCTATAGAAACCCTGAAATTCGAAGCATGTTGCGGCGGGGCGAAAGCTATTTTGAAATGAGCCGATTGTGCACTCGTTACGGTTTCGCAGTGCCGGTTTTCTCAAAATAAGCGGCAGCCGGTTTCCAGACGTAGCGAGCGGTTTCAGCCGATGTTCGATTTTGTCGACAGTACAAGTTAGTGATGTTGGTGATTTCCGCGACGTGCCCAGACTCATCTCGGCTGTCGCGAACCTGACTAGCACAGACCTGCTCCGAGCAATCTTCGCCATCGCAATTGCTCGATTCATTTGTGGGAGTCGACCTGAAGCGCCACGTGGACCTGCGGCAGCGCCACCCAGAGCAAAGCTTCACGGTCGTAGTGGTCTATGGCAGAGGAATTTGGGACGTTGTCCGATGTGTAGATCCTTAGTTCGATTAGCTCACCATGCTCGACCGGAAGTGTCTCGACGAATTCCACCCGGTAAAGGTCGTAACATTGGCTGCAACCCTTCGCCGCCAGCGGGATAAACGTCAGGAACGCAGCTTGATCATCCATCTGCAACAGAGCAGGCCGTTCGTCATAGTAGGGGGTATGCCAGAGAATTCGTCTTTGAGCTAAGTGCAAGGGCGGTGGGAGATTCGGGTCCCGAGAAAGTCGCCCTCAACTGCTTGCTCGCCGACTCACTCAAGTCGATCTTCTCGTCTAACTGCGGCAGGCCTTCCTGTACGTACGCGGACGGCGCGAGGACTGCCAGCATGAGAACCGCCGCCAAACGCCAACCCATATACCGTCGGGCTGGGTAACGCTACCATGGGCTTGCCTCGGCTGTGTTGCACGCTTGCGGCTCATCATCCGTCGCGACAAGGGCGCGCGGAAGTTACGAACGTCGTGGAACCCGAGTTGGCTTAAGGCCGAGGGCAGCAGCTTATGGAATCAGGCTTCCAGAATCACGTGAGCCAACGCCTGCTCCGAGGTGTGGGTGATCGAGAGCGCAATATTTTTTGTGCCGATCTTGGCGGCGATGCCGGCAGCTTCGCCGTGAAATTGAATAGTCGGACGCTGCCCTTTCGGGCGCACCACTTCGATGTCGCGCCAGCGGACGCCGTGACTCCATCCTGTACCGAGAGCCTTCATGCCAGCTTCCTTCGCGGCGAAACGAGCGGCATAGCTTTCGAAACGATTGGCTCTTCGCTGACAATAATCGATCTCGCCTTCGGTGAATACACGATGAAGAAAGCGGTCGCCAAAGCGTTCGATGCTTTCGCGGATGCGCGCAACTTCGGCAATGTCGACTCCTGTGCCGATGATCATACGAACATTGTTAATTGGGAATTTGCAATTGGCAATTGGGCTCAAAAAAGATTGTCGCCGCGATAGATCATTTTTCCGTCGACCACTCGCGCTTCGGGGGTGAGCTTGTGCGGACGGCTTGGGCCTTCGGCATCGACATGCAGAACTTCATGGCCTCGCGCGACCAGCCAGTCGGAGACGATCATCCGATGACACCGGAAATACACGCGCTCAGCGCACATGTAGGCCGTGCGCGAGGCGCTGCCGATTTCAATCAGATCGGCGACGGCTCGCTCGAATTCCGGCGTGAGCGTGTAGTCGGCATAGTTGCGGAAGCTGGCATTGCGCAGCGCAGTATGCGGCGACTCCTGTCCGGTCGCCTTTCGATATCCACCGAGCGCTTTCATCCAGACATAGCGAATGCCATGCTCCGCCAAGGTGCGCTCGAGCGGCTCGCGATTAAAGTGGGGCAGGCGCCGCGACATGGGAAAGGCGCGGATATCGACCAGAGTCTCGATCCCGTGCGCCTTGAGCGCAGAGACAAGCTCATCCAGCGAGCGCGTGGAGTGGCCGATGGTGTAGAGGGTCGACACGGGAGAGGAGATTTCGGGCCAGTTCTCAGTTCTCAGTTCTCAGTTCTCAGTAAAAGATGCTAACGCCTCGGCCAAGTTTGCATCTTGCTCTGGGAAAACTGTTCGGAGGTCGAGAAGAACTTGCCCTTCTTCGACGCGGGCGACGATTGGCGGCGTGGCGGCGCGAAGCCGGGCATTCAATTCATCCGCGCTGAGGTCGGAATGAGTGATCGCGATCAAGCACGTAGGCAACGATGCCGACGGCGCAGCGCCGCCACCAATCACCGACTCGCCGTCGACAAGCTTCAGCTTGAGGGGGACGGATTTTGTTGCGGCCGACTCAACCGGAGAAATAATTTTTCCCGCGCGTTGCTTGATTTCATCTTTCGACAAGCGCAACATGCGCAGCACTGGTACGGCATCGTGGTCGCGCTTCACGTAGGCGAGCAGCGTGGCTTCGAGCGTCGCATAAGTGAGCTTGTCGACACGCAAGGCGCGGAACAACGAGTTCGAGCGCAAGCGCGCGACCAGATCGGCGCGGCCGCTGATCAACCCAGCCTGCGGACCGCCAAGAAGCTTATCGCCGCTGTAAGTCACAATGTCGACGCCGGCGCGTAGACTATCGAGCACTCCAGGTTCGCCGTTGATGCCTACAGAACGCAGATCGAAGAGCGCGCCGCTGCCCAGATCTTCCACCAGCGGAACATTGCGGCGACGCGCGAGATCGACCAATTCGTGAAGCCCAGGCTGCTCGGTGAAGCCGGTAATCTCAAAATTCGAACGATGAACGCGGAGCAACACGCGCGTGCGATCGTTGATGGCACGTTCGTAGTCGGCGATGCGCGTGCGGTTGGTGGTGCCGACTTCCCGCAGAATCGCATTCGACTTCGACATCACGTCGGGGATGCGAAACGAGCCGCCGATCTCAACCAACTCTCCGCGAGAGACTATGACCTCGCCGCCCTCAGCCAATGAGTTCAAGGCGAGGAGAACGGCAGCGGCATTGTTATTGACCACGATTGTCGAGATCGTGCTCGAGGTGGCCGTGGTCCCGCCGCGGTCACTGTCAAAAAGCTTTTGAAAGAGCCGATCCACATGTACGTCGCGCTTGCCGCGCTCGCCGCTCACCAGGTCAAATTCCAGATTCGAATACGCGCTCGCCGTGGCGCGGATGTGATCGAGTGCGCCGGCGGCGAGCGGCGCTCGTCCCAGATTCGTATGCAGGACTACACCCGTCGCATTGATGAGCGGCAGCAGCGAGTAACCGAGCGACCGTCGGAGTTGCCGTTCAACCGCCGCAGACAGGCCGCCGAGCGCGAGGTCTATTGATCTGTCGTCCAACTGGTTGCTAACGATTTCCTGCCGCAGACGCGCGAGGACATCGCGAATACTTTCGGCAACCGCAGAATGCCCCCCGCTAGCTATCAATGATTGGATTTCCGGCTGACGCAGGAGTTCATCCGTCGATGGCAATCTCTGAAAGAGCGCGGGCTTGTCGATGGCGGACACTGGGGCGATTATGCCACAGGAGCAGTTGCCGGTTCGCGGTTCTCAGTTCTCAGAAGAACCGGGAACCGAGAACTGATCTAAAGCGTGTGCAAATACGCCAGCAGGTCCTTCACCTGCTCGTCGGTCATGACCTGATTGAAACCGTCCATCTTGGCGCGCCCATATTTAATGATGTCGGCTACGCGGTCGTCGTTGGCGGGAAGTCCGCTCAGCGGCAGGTATTGATTTTTGAAGATGCCTTTCAGGCCGGGCCCCTTTTTGCCGTGCGATGAGTACGGTTCATGACAGCGGTCGCAATAGTTGTCGTAGAGTTTGCGGCCCGCGGCCTGCCGCGGATTGAGTCCGAGTTCAGCGTCGGATTTGCGTCGCTCAACGTCGCACGCGGCGAGCATCAGCAGCGCAGTTAAGATCACGGAGAGACGAAGACACAGGGAGATCTGCTGCCAGAAATTCATGATGATTGCGGCATCGCCTATGCGGACTCAAAGGTAGGATAATACGGAAGACATGAGCGTTGTGGTCAAACGCATTTACGAGGCCGCGTCGGCCTCCGATGGAGTGCGCGTGCTGGTGGATCGTCTGTGGCCGCGCGGCTTGACGAAAGAGGCCGCGGCGGTCAAGTTCTGGTTGCGCGATCTGGCGCCTTCGAACGAGTTGCGGCAATGGTTCCATGCGAATCCGGAGGGATGGAACCTGTTCCGCAAACGCTATCTAAAAGAGCTGAAGACAGAAGAAGCATCAGCGGCGCTCGAAAAGCTGCACCATCTGGCGGAGGGCAAGCGGCGAGTGACGCTGCTGTATGCGTCGCGAAATGTTGAGCGCAACAACGCGACGGTGCTGAAAGAATTGCTGGAAGGGATGCCTAAGCCTCCGTCAAGCGTAGGTCGGGCCGCTGCGGGGAGCGGACGCATTCGGAAAGCGAAAAGTCAGTAGCCGGTTGCCAGTACTCAGTAAAATCAAATTCTCCTTCTATAATTCCCCAGTCATGTCCCGTTCTGGCGACGATAAAATTATCGAAAAGAAAATCGAGACGCTGCGCGAGAAAATCCGGCACCACGAGTATCGCTATTACGTGCTCGATGATCCGGAGATTTCGGATGCCGACTTCGACAAGCTGATGAATGAGCTCAAGCGGATCGAAGCAGGGCATCCGAATCTCATCACGCCGGACTCACCTACGCAGCGCGTTGGCGGCAAGCCGCGTGAAGGATTCGTTAAAGCGAAACATTCCTCGCCCATGCTCTCGCTCGACAATGCTTATTCCGAAGAAGAACTGCGCGACTGGGAGCGGCGAGTGCATGAACTGAGCGGACGCACCGATCTCGAGTACATGTGCGAACTAAAGCTGGATGGCATGTCGCTGGCGCTCGTCTATACGGACGGCCACCTAGCGCGCGGCATCACGCGCGGCGACGGCACCATCGGCGAGGACGTGACTGCGAACGTGCGCACGGTGCGGTCGATCCCTTTGTCAATTCCAAAAGACAAATCGAAAAAGTCGGGAATCCCCGCCGACTTCGAAGTGCGGGGAGAAATGTTGATGCCTATCGCCGCTTTCCGCAAGCTGAATGAAGAGCGCGAAAAACAAGGATTGGCAGTCTTTGCCAATCCGCGCAACTTCACCGCCGGGACGGTACGTCAACTCGAGCCGTCAATCACGGCGCAGCGCCGCATGGATTTCTTCGCCTACTTTTTGTTGAAAGACGGCCAAACTTTTTTCGACCGACAATCGAAAACCATGGATGCACTGGAAGCGGCCGGATTCAAGGTAAATCCGAATCGCAGGCTGGCGAAAAATCTGGACGAGGTTTGGAAATTTATTCAGAGTTGGGAGGGCAAGCGCGAATCGCTGCCCTACGAGATCGACGGCATCGTGATCAAGGTCGATCGCACGGCCTGGCAGCGCGAGTTGGGTTTCACCGGAAAGGCCCCGCGATGGGCGATTGCGTACAAGTTCGCGGCGCGCGGAGCCGTCACCCAGATCGAAGATATCGTTCCTCAGGTCGGCCGCACCGGAAAACTCACGCCCGTTGCCTGGCTGAAGCCGGTGGCAATCGGCGGCACGACGGTTTCGCGCGCCACGCTGCACAACATGGATGAGATCGAACGCCTCGGCGTAAAGATTGGCGACTGGGTCGAGGTCGAGCGCGGCGGCGACGTCATTCCAAAAGTGGTGAAGGTGGTTGAGGATAAAGACCATCCGCGCGGCCACAAGCAGTTCGAAATGCCCGAGCACTGCCCCGTGTGCGGTGGCAATGTGGTGCGCACTCCGGGCGAGGCCGACCATCGCTGCGTGAACGCGAATTGTCCGGCGAAGCTGCAAGGGACAATTCTGCATTTTGCTTCGCGCCACGTTATGAATATCGACGGCCTCGGCGAGGCGCTGGTCAATCAGCTTACCGAACGCGGCCTGGTCAAGAACGTCGCCGATCTTTACAAGCTGACGAAAGACGATCTGCTCAAGCTCGAGCGCATGGGCGAGAAATCGGCAGAGAATGTGCTCGGCGAGATAGAGGCGTCCAAAAAACTGCCGCTCGAGCGTGTGATTTATGGCCTCGGCATACGGATGGTCGGCGAGCGCACAGCGCAGTTTCTGGCAGAGCACTTCGGCTCGCTTGACGCGATCATGAACGCGAGCGCGGAAGAACTTGAGGAAGTGAACGAAGTGGGTCCGCGGATCGCGGAAAGCATCGTTGAGTTTTTTGCCGACGAACACAATCGCAGACTGGTAAACGATCTGCGCAAGGCGGGGCTGACCTTCGCCGGGCAGAAAAAAGAAAAAGGCACGAAGCTGGCGGGAAAGACTTTTGTTCTGACGGGCACCCTCGAACGCCACACGCGCGACGAAGCGAAGAAGATGATCGAAGATGCCGGCGGACGCGTGTCCGGATCGGTGAGCAAGAAGACGGGCTACGTAGTCGCGGGCAGCGATGCGGGTTCGAAATTGGACAAGGCGCGGGAGTTAGGGGTTAGCGTGATCGGAGAAGACGAGTTGGAAAAGTTGGTGGAGTGAGACTACTCCGTCACGCCGTCGTTGACCTACGCGCAGTCCATGCGTAGCGTGCCGTTGTCATTGAACACCAGTCCGTAGAATCGCAGCGCGTTGCCCACAGTGAGCGCCTCCGTATTGAGCATCTGTGTGCTGTTGTCCGTATACACCTCAACTTGGCTGGGATCGGTCAGCAGAGTGATTTGCTCGGCCTGTACCGCGAAAGTCGGGATAGCCACCAAATACTTCTTGATTCAGAAAGCTCGCGCCCATCTCCTGGCGGGGCACCATGTTTATGATGGCAGTCAGTGCGGCGACAGAACTCAATCCAAATAACGGGAGGTGAACAGAGCGGCGTAGACCAGAGAACGCGGCCGTCATGGCCGGTGCCTCCCGGGCAACTATTTGTCTAGCTGCAATGGTACTCCGGTTTACTTTTTCGCGGTCGGCGGCAATATGCCATTCAGCCGCAGATACATCGCCGCTTCGGCATAGTGGTCGGCCCAATTGCTGGCGATCCCCAAGGCGAAGCGGGCGCGAGACAATTGCTGGCCGCCCATGCCGGCGGTCATCTCCCCGAGCTTCGTATCGTCCATTTTCGAGAGCGCATCGCCGCAGAAATCGAACGACGCTTTGAGCGCCGGGACTAATTTATCTTTCGGGTCGGTGTCTTTCACCTCTTCAGCTTTGGGCGCGGGGACGGCCGCGGCGTTGCTGCATAGACCGTAATTCGCTTCGATCATATGGGCGACGAGGTGACCGAATGTCATCTGGTCGGCGCTCGGCTTGTAGCTGAATTTATCAGCGGGCATGGCCTCGACAGCAGCAATGGTATTTTTCTGGCGGCCGGGAATGATCTCTCTAAGGGCGCTGCTGATGGGGTTCGCGACCGGGGCGGACGCGCCTGGCGCTGTTTGTGCGATCGCCGACGCGGCTAGCAACAACAAGGCTGGGATTAGGTAAATCTGCTTCATTTTTGTGCCTCCTGGGGGCGATCAGAAGAATAGCGCGAGCGGGGCAATCTACGCTAGCCGGACGTGGACACCGAATTCCTGAAACAACCGTCAAAAGCCGCGGGCGGGGCGCCCGCGCCACATGGAACAGTCTGCGCTATCCTAAGTGATATGCACTCGCACGCCGGACACGGGCATTCGCATGGGACGGGGCGGGTGCTGCGCTTTTCTTTAGGGGTCACGTTGCTCTATGTCGGCCTACTGGTCGTGGCCGGCATCCGCGCTCACTCTCTGGCGCTGCTTTCGGAGGCCGGACACAACCTCTCCGACTTTCTCGCGCTTCTGTTGTCGCTGGTGGCTGTATTTCTCGAAGGCCGGCCACCGAGCGCAACCAAGACCTATGGCTACCGGCGCGCCGGAGTGTTGGCGGCGCTAGTCAATGCGCTGTCGCTGGTGGTCGTTTCATTTTTCATTTTCTACGAAGCGTTTCAACGCATTCAGCATCCGGAGCAGGTGCGCGCCGGAGTCATGATTGGCGTGGCCGCGGCGGGCGTAGTGATGAACGGCGTAATTGCGCTGCTGCTATGGCGATCGGCGCGCGATGTGAACGTACGCAGCGCTCTGCTGCATGAGGTCGGCGACACGCTCTCGACCGCGGCTGTGATCGTCGGCGGGTTTGTAATTCTGTGGACCGGTCAATACTGGGTCGACGCAGCACTCTCATTTGCCATCGGCGCGCTGATTCTCTGGTCGAGCATCGGCATCGTGCGCGAGACGCTGAACATTTTGCTCGAGGGCACGCCCCGCGGCATGAGCCTGGAGGCGGTCGAATCAGCCATGCGCACGATCGCGGGCGTGAGCGATGTGCACGACCTGCATCTGTGGAGCATCGGCTCCGAGAATCACGCTCTCTCGGCGCACGTGAAGATTGCGGACATGGCGACTTCGGAGAGCGACGCGATTCTGAAGGAGATCAACGAGAAGCTGGGCCGCGGATTCGGCATTCATCATACGACGATCCAACTCGAGCACGTGGTCTGCGAGACGGCGCATAGCTGCGTGATTGCGGTGCGGGAGGAAGTGCACGAGCACGATCATTCGGGCCGCGATCATTCCCGGCACGATCACGCGCGGTAAATAGTCGACTGTCGTTAGTCACTAGTCGTTAGTCGCCAGCCAGCGCGTTGCCGAACGACCAACGACTAGCGAGGATCGACTGCACCTTTCTGTCGCTCGTAGATTTCCTTCACCGTCTCGATCGTGTCGGCATCTTCTGGGTGTTTATCCGGGCGCAGGCGCACGATGCGTGGGAAGCGCAGAGCGTGGCCGCTCTCGTGGCGCGTAGAGCGCATCAGGTTGTTGAAAGCGACCTCCAACACAATCTTAGGTTCCACTTCCAGCCTCAGTCCTTGTTCGCTGACCTTGTGCTCAAGAAACCACTGCGTCATTTCTGCGATCTCGACATCGGTGAGCCCCGAATATGCTTTGCCAATATTGACCAGGCGGTCGCCGGCCCACACCGCGAAAGTGTAATCGCTGAGCACTCCGATGCGCTTGCCGTGGCCGTACTCGACGGCGGTTACGACCACGTCGAGCGTGGCCAGTTCGCGTTTCATCTTGAGCCAGGATCTGCCGCGGCGCCCCGGAGTGTAAGGAGAATCGAGATCCTTGATCATCAGTCCTTCATTGCCGCGGTCGCGCGCTGCGATGAAGAGTGTTTCGAGATCTTGTGGGGAGTGGGCGGCTGCGACCGGGGCGCGCAGGACTGTTGCGACGGGCAGTTCGATAGCGGCGAAAGAGAATAGGGCTTGCGACGGTCGGGTGGGCGCTGTCAACGGCGACGGTCCTACGCCCTTGGTTAGAAACAGATTGTTCAAAACCACTGCGCGTTCGCGCAGCGGGCGATCGAGAAGGAGCTCGCCATCGGCGTAAAGGGTATCGAATACCAAATAGGCGACAGGTACTTCGCGCATGAGTCGATCGCTGACTTTCTTGCGACCGAGGCGGCGTTGCAGCGCGCTAAATGGCAGAGCGCGGCCTTTTCCGTCCGGGTTCCACGCAACAATCTCGCCGTCGAGAATCGCGTCATGGGATAGGACAGCAAGAACCGCGGGCAATTCGGGGAACGACTCCGCAATTTCGTCGCGAGTGCGCGAAAAGATGCGGACCTCTCCGGCGCTGATATGAGCTTGGGCGCGTATGCCGTCGTACTTGTCCTCGACCGCCGCACTCAGAAAATAACTGAGCGCGTCTTCGGCGGATTCGATGGGACTGGCCAGCATGAAGTCGATGGGATGGAAAAGCCGAAGCTGTGCGTCGGCCAACTTCCCTGCCGAGGCGAGACGCAGCGTCTCGCCAATATCGCCCAGCAACATATTCGCCCGCTTGACCTCGTCAAGGGGCATTTCAAAAGCGCGCGCAATCGCTTCTTCGACCAGACTTTCTTTCAGGCCTATGCGAAGATCTCCGCTAATGATCTTCACGATGTACTTGGCCTCGATCGGAGTCGCTTGCTCGAGAAGAGCGCGCAGCAGGGAAGCTTTGGCGGCAGTACCGCGAGCGACGGCGACCGTGGAAAAAACCTGCAGCACCGCGCCGGGGGAGAGGCTCGAGGGAGGCTTTGCTGGCAGCGCGGCGGCGGCCACCGAACCAGCGTCGCCATGCTTGCGATAAATCTCGGTTAGCTCATGCTCGGATTTTCCCGACAGCTCGCCGATGATTCGCCACAGCAGCGCTCCGCCCACTTGCAACGTAGCCTCTTCGTATGCTGGGAAAGGCCGCCCGGAAAGAAAAACCGCCGCTGTCGCCGCCTCGTCGGGCGGCTTCGTCTGCAATAGCAATTTCAGATAGGAGGCCAGCAGCGCGGTCTTCTCCAGCTTTTTGGTAGTCGAAGCGATCGCGTCGCAGGTCTCGGCGAAGTGCAGCATCGTGTATTGGATTCTACGGAAATTTACGGCGATTGCGAGCTTGACGACGAGGTGAAATGTTTACGAACATACTTCATAATGTATTGATAGACAATGAGATAGACAGCAACATGCACAGCCGGGATCTCATGAAACTCTGGCATTCTGTGATAAGCTAAGCCTCGGAGTCCTCCCTCCGCGAAGTGTCATCCAATGCCTATGCGACGTTGGCGGCAAATTTTGCGTTTTTTGGCGGCAGTGCAACTGCTGCCCGCTCTCGAGAGCGGCGAGGAGACCCTCGTCGGCGGCCAGGCCGTGCTCGAAGGCGTGATGATGCGTTCGCCGCACGCCTGGGGCATTGCCGTGCGCAAGCCGTCGGGCGAAATTGTTACTCACAGCGAACCGCTGGAGCGGCCTTCAGAACAGCACAAATGGATGGGCTGGCCGGTGGTCCGCGGAGTAATGACGCTCGGCCACGCGATGACGCTCGGATTCCGCGCGCTGAAGTTTTCTGCCAATGCGGCGCTCGAAGAACTATCTGACAGCGGCGCTGACCAAGGTTCCGGCGACAAGAAAGATGCCAAAAAGTTTGAAATCACCGGCTGGATGGCCGGGTTGAACATGGCGTTCTCCATCGCCTTCTTCATCTTCATGTACAAATACCTGCCGCTGCTGGCGACCACGGAATTGAAAAGAGTGAATCCTGTCTTCGGGCAGCAGATCATGTTTAACCTGGTCGATGGGCTGATTCGGATCGCAATGTTTTTGCTCTTCGTATGGGGCGTTTCGCTTTGGAAAGACATTCGCCGCGTCTACGAATATCACGGTGCTGAACACAAGACGGTGTTCGCATTTGAAAATGGCGATCCGCTGGACACCGGCACAGTGCAGAAATATTCAACGTATCATCCGCGCTGCGGCACGAGTTTCCTGATGACGGTGATGATCATCTCGATGCTCGTCTACATGGCAATTCCCGTACATACTTTCTGGGCGCGCTTCGGCATTCGGATCGCTCTCCTGCCGCTGATTGCGGGCGTCTCCTACGAGATCATTCGCTTCGCCGCCAAGCACCGCGGTTCGCTGTTTGCGCTGATGACGGCGCCTGGCCTGTGGCTGCAGCGGATCACCACCCAGCCTCCGGACGATCGCGAAGTCGAATGCGCAATTGTGGCGCTGGATGAAGCAATGAAATTGGAAAAGACTCGCGGCGGCGAACTCGTAATTGCCTAGCGGTGCCCACTGCATAGTTATCAGTTCTCGGTTCTCAGTAAAACCCCTACAATAGAATTCGTGAAACGAGAACCGGGATGATTTCTACGCGGTCGGAACTCATCGATTAAGGTTTTTCTGAGAACCGAGAACTGAGAAGTCAATGTTTGAACGACTAGACCAAATCGAAATTCGTTACGAAGAGCTCACGCAGGCTCTGCTGTCGCCGGAGATCACCAACGATTCGGCGAAATACCAGAAGACTGCCAGGGCGCATAGCGAAGTCGCCGGCATCGTCGAGAAATATCGCGAGTACAAGGATCTGAAGCGCGGCATCGCCGAGAGCAAGGCTGTGCTCGCCGAAGAGAAGGATCCGGAGATGCGCGCCTATGCCGAAGAAGAGCTGGCCAAACTCGACGCACGCATCGTCACCGTCGAAGAAGACCTAAAGGTTCTGCTGCTGCCGAAAGATCCCCACGACGAGAAGAACGTAATCCTCGAAATCCGCGCCGGCACGGGAGGCGACGAGGCAACGCTCTTCGTGGCCGAGGTCTTCCGCATGTACAACCGCTACGCCGAGACGCAGAAGTGGAAGGTGGAAGTGCTCTCCACCTCAGAGTCCGGGGTGGGCGGGCTGAAGGAAGTGATTGCGCTAATCGAAGGCGAGCGCGTCTATTCCCGCCTGAAATATGAGAGCGGAGTGCATCGCGTACAGCGCGTGCCCGCAACCGAGCAACAAGGGCGCGTGCATACCTCGGCAATCACCGTAGCAGTGTTGCCGGAAGCCGAAGAAGTCGACGTTAAGATCGAAGCGAAAGACCTGCGCATCGATACCTTCTGCTCTTCTGGACCGGGTGGCCAATCGGTAAACACAACATACTCGGCCGTCCGCATCACGCACATTCCGACGGGCACGGTCGTGAGCTGCCAGGATGAAAAATCGCAGATCAAGAACCGTGAAAAAGGTATGCGAGTTCTGCGCTCACGGCTCTACGAAGTCGAAATGCAGAAACAAGCCGACGCGCTCGCCAAAGAACGCAAGCAGATGGTCGGATCGGGCGACCGCTCGGAAAAGGTTCGCACCTACAATTTTCCGCAGAATCGGCTCACCGACCATCGCATCGGCTTCACCATCCACCAGCTCGAACAGGTGATGGACGGCAAACTGCAACCAGTAATCGAGGCGCTGACCACCCACTATCAGGCGGAGAAGCTTAAGCAGGAATCGGCCGCGCCTCCTATCGCCAGTTACCAGGCTCGCGGATAATATAGACGTAACTTGTGACGGCCCAGCGGTCCGTCCTGCCATGCGCGCGTGTCGGCCAACATCCTGAACGCTGTAACTCCACGCTCGCCTGCTTCGGAGAGTTCCCGGCGCTTGGGATAACCGCTTCGGGCCGGTTTTACCCTTCTTTGGGGGATTAGACTCACGCGCACAATCAACTCCGCAGAAAATTTGCCACCAGTTTCTTCCCCTCGCCCGTCAGCACGCTCTCGGGATGAAACTGCACACCCTCAATCGCGAATTTCCTATGCCGTAGGCCCATGAGGACCCGGGTTCCGTCTTTGTCCGAGGTCCAGGCGCTGACTTCGAGATCGCTCGGCAGATCATCTTCTGCGACGATCAGGGAGTGATAACGGGTCGCAGTCATCGGTGAAGAGAGGCCGCGAAAGATGGTCTTGCCATCGTGTTCGACCTGGCTGGTCTTGCCGTGCATCAGATTCTTTGCGCGGACCACTTGCCCTCCAAAAGCCGCCCCAATCGCTTGATGTCCCAGGCAGACTCCGAGCATGGGGAGCTTGCCGGCAAAATGGCGGATGACATCGATGCTGATGCCGGCGTCCTGCGGCGTGCATGGTCCGGGAGAAACGATGATGCGCTCGGGATGCATCGCCTCGATCTCGTCGACGGTCACTTCGTCGTTGCGGCGGACCTCAACCTTCATGCCCAGTTCGCCAACGTATTGGACAAGGTTGTAAGTGAACGAATCGTAGTTGTCGAGAACGAAGACCACAGATTTATTGTAGCGCTGGAGAGGCCGCTTTCAAGGTTCAAGGGGTTTCACAATAAAGAGCTAGGCCAAGCGAAACAGGTAGAATCTCGACGCGCTTACTCAGCCTTCAATTGAAGATCAACTTTCCGCCGCAAGAATTGCAGAACTGCGATCCGGGAGCAGAATACTCCGCAACTGCCACATAGAAGCGGCGCGGCCAACTGTAGGGCCGTAGGCAAAGGTGGATCGCGGGTCAGTGCCCAGACCAGGGCGGCGACCCAACCCAAGACTGTCCATCCCAGAAGGAAATTCAATGCAAAAATAGCGGTTTCGCGTTTCGCTTCCTACGGCCCACGATTATAGGGATGAAATAGATGAGCAGGCCGAGCACGCCGACCCCAATGATTGCCAGTCCAGCGCCAGCGTCGGCAATCGATGTCATGGAAACTCCGCGCGGGGAAGCGCAGCATTATCGCACGCGCGGAGCGAGATGCCCTATCGAAAGGTATGCGGGATATGCGGGATCCCCTCAAAGAGAACGTTTGCACACTGCAATATGGCGCACTTGAAACCTGCTTCTGCTTGAAACCTGCTTCTGCTTGACAGTCCGGCCTCCACTTGCCATGCTTACAGGCGGTTCGAGCGGGTTCTTTGAAACTTGAAACTTTGCAACCTTGCTTTTTGGAGCTACTAATGGCCGAGACGCAGCGCGACCAGGAAAATGACAAGCGGGCCACGCGGCGCTTCGCGCTTCGTCTGCCAGTAAGCGTCCGTTACGGAGAAAATGAAAAAGAGCACGACGCGCAGACCCGCGACGTAAGTGCGCGCGGAATCTGCTTCTACGTCGACTCCGCTATTCAGGCCGGCTCCGCCATCGACTTCACGCTCACCTTGCCGCCCGAGATCACGCTGACCGAAAGCATACGCGTGCGCTGCAAGGGCCGCGTCATGCGCGTCGAAGGCGGAGATCCCGTCGGAAAGTTGGCCGTGGCTGCGGTCATCGATGAGTACGAGTTTCTGGCGGACTCGTAATGCGAAACCGGTCCCCGTCGCTTCGTGTACCTTTCTCACCGCGAGCCGCGAGTGGTATGTTTGGGTAACACTCGAGTGCCGCTGTGAAAGATTTCCAGCCGAATCTTGCGTTCCGCCCAGCGCTGTCTCGCCGCCTACACGCGGATTTGTGCGTGCTTGGAATGCTAGTTGTCGCCGCGTCCTCGCTTTGCGCCCAGGCTCCAAGTAACCTGGATTCGAAACCTGCCATCAGCAAGACCGCACCCAGCAAGATCGCCGCGATCAAGAGCTTCCGCATCGTGCAGGAAAAAGACGGCCAGGCGGTTGAGATTTTATCGACCCGGCCGTTGATTCCGGCGATCCAGGCAATCACGAATCCTGACCGGATCGTGATCGATTTGGCGAACGCGCGCCTGGATACGCCCCAGAAAAAAATCAGCGTGCAGTCCGACCAGATCGGCTCGCTGCGCGCCGATCAGTTTCAACAGAATCCGCCAATCGCCCGCGTGGTGGTCGATCTCCTCGCGCCG
This sequence comes from Terriglobales bacterium, assembly GCA_036513715.1. GTDB lineage: Bacteria > Acidobacteriota > Terriglobia > Terriglobales > Acidobacteriaceae > Acidiflorens. Next base: position 224,974 of record DATBYM010000069.1, on the reverse strand, counting down.
CGCGCCTATACATGGGATGCCGCCGGCAATCGCCTGGTGGTGCATCTCGGCAAGGCGTCGGACCAGGCGCGCAGTTCCCCATTTGAGCCGCCAACGGTTCCGAGTCTCACGCAGTCGCCGCAGCCGGTAGTCGCCTCGGTGCGCACAGCCAGCCCGTTGGCCCTCACCGGAAAAGATGCGGGCTCCGGCTCGACGATCACCGCGGGCCCCGACACTGCCGTCGTCAATCTTTCGTCAGGCGGAGAGGTGCATGTGTGCCCGGGGACGACCGTCTCCGTGACTCCGTCGCAGAATCGACACAATGTAATGCTTAGCATGAACACCGGCGCACTCGAAGCGCACTTCCCTCTCGACGCTTCTTCCGATTCTGTGATGACTCCTGACTTCCGTATCTTGCTAGTCGGGCCCGGAGAATTTCATTACGCCATCAGCGCCGACAATCAGGGCAACACTTGCGTACGCGCGTTGCCCGGCAACACCGCCGCCGCGATTGTCACCGAGTTGCTCGGCGATCGCACCTATCAAGTCAAGGCCACCGATCAACTCATGTTTCATTCCGGACAACTCGATCGCGTCGACATGGCGGTACCGCTCGAGTGCGGATGTCCGCCCCCGCGTGACGCTACGCAACGCGCGACGAACAATGTGCCGATGCAGAGCGAGGCGCCAAATAATCAGAGCGCTCCCTTGCCCGCTGTGAATCCGAGCCCAGCGCCGACCGCAGCAGAGGCGCCCCATCCCGAAACCGCGCCCGCAACATCCGCTCCACTCGACGCGACGGTCGCTCCGAACGAGCTTCACGTGCAAGTAGAGGCGCCTTTCGTCTTCCACGCGACCGGCCCTGCTCCAGCGCCGCTAGAAGATGTGCGCGCCCTTCCGCTCGATTCGCGTCCCGGAGCCATGCCGGCTCTGGCCGCTCCACTGCCGCCACCTGCGAGCAAAAGCTCCTCAGTGGATGCGCAGACGACAGCCGCTAATCCTGCACCCAAGCGCGGCTTCTTCAGGAAACTCGGTGGCTTCTTTGCTTCGCTGTTTCACTAAAGTGTGCCGTCAAATTTCTCCTCCGTCAGCGTCATCGATGTAACGATATAGATCATCCGCGCAGGCAAAGTTTTTCTCTCCGAGCGCATCTATTTTCGAACAGCGCATTTCACACTGCGTCCCAAATTGAATAAATGGCGAACCGCATGCGAGGAGAAAGACTATGCGAAGACTCTGGACTCTTTTCTTGTTAATCATGATGGCCAGCGCAGTCTGGGCGCAGATTCCGACCAAAGGCAATGTATTTTTTGGTTATGCTTACGACCGCACTCCTATCGTCTCGAACGATACGTCAAATCTGAACGGCTGGGATGCCACGCTGGAAGGCAAGTTCGCGCCCTGGATTGGCGCAGTGCTCGATGTCGATGGCCACTATGGCAGCCACACTTACGATTGCCTAGCGATGGGATGTCCGATAACCGCCGATGTTGCGGAACACAATGTCTTATTCGGCCCGAGAGTTTCGGTGCAGGTGCAGCGCTTCCGCCCCTTCGCCGAGTTTTTATTCGGAGTAGGCCACATCAGCCGCAGCGATGGAATTTCAGATTCCAACACTTCATTCGTCGACGGACTCGGCGGCGGCCTCGATTACAAAATTGCTGGCCCGGTAGCGCTGCGTGGAAAGCTTGATTGGCTGAACACTCGTTTCTATGGCACGGGCCAAAATGGAGTGCGCTTTTCGACCGGTGTCGCGGTGCACTTCTAAGGCGGCGTACTTCTAAGAACGCGTTTGCTTCGCCATTATGTCGTATACGGGCTTGTTGTCAGCATAGACTCGCCACTCCTTCACCATGCCTTTTTCCACCACCGCCAGCCAAGCCGCCGGTGTGCGCCACTTATTTTCCGGAGGAAGCTTGCCCTGTGCAGCAATCGTGCCGCCCGCCGAGCCGAACACTGCGACCACATCTCCGCTCTGAAAAATCTCCTCATGCGAAACGCTGTAATCGGGGCAGAATGCGTAGTAGCTTCTCCATCCCGCGCGCATCTTCTCGCGCCCGCGCACGGATTGACCGAGGGAATCAATGAAAACGTGATCCTCCGTCATCAACTCCGCGAGTTTGTCCGCATCTCGCTGATTGACGCGGTCCAGAAAATTGAGAACGGTGTCAATCGGACTCATGAAATGCCTACCCGCTCCAGAGGCTCATTTGGAGATGTTACGTTCTCCGCGCATTTTTCCAATATCGCCGGCACTTCGAACAGCGCACGATTCGAATACTCGCTGGCCTTCCGCCGAAAATCGCCGAAGGTCGCCGGCTCGAGCAATCGTTGCACCGCGGACGCAATTTTCTGGAAGCTCGGCACCACAATTCCGTAGCCGTTCTCCGTCACCCATTCCGCGTTATAGCGTTCTTGCGGCAGCGTCTTCGCATTGCATTCGACGATCACCGGCAGATGAAACTGCAACGCCTCGCTGATCGATCCGGGCCCAGGCTTGCCGATGAAGAAGTCGGCCAGCGCCATATAGTATTCGACATTCTTCACGAATCCTATGATCAGCGTCGGCTTTGCCATCTTCAGATTCTTGAGCACCGCCGCGAGCTTCTGATTGTGCCCGCAAATCAGAATCAACTGAACGCCGCTTCCAGCTTTATCAAGCTTGCGCGTAATGTTGACCATCACCTGCGAGCCATGGCCTCCGAAGAGAACAATGCCGGTCGGACACTCGGGATCGAGACCCAGCTGCCTTCTTTCCGCGACGCGATCGACGGTCGTCTTTTCATAGAACTTCGGCTTCAGAATCATTCCCGAAGTGCGGAAGACGTGGTCAGCGGAAACGCCCAGCGTTAACGCTTGTTGCCGCGCGCGTTCCGTCCCCGCAATGATGTATTCCGACTCCCGCTCAATCCAGAAGTGCGGCGGATAATCCGCCAGATCGGTGATCAGGGTCACAAAGGGGGTTCGACGGGTGCCCCAGGCATCCGCGCTTCTTGCGGATGTGTGGGTTCGTGCCCTTCCCACATCATCAGCGCGAAGACTTTCAGCGATCTCGCGATTGAAGTGCGGAATCACCGACAGCACCAGATCCGCCGGATGTTCGGCCCAATAAGCGCGCAGCGCTTTCACAATTGGAGAATGGTAGATGCGAATCGTTGTCTGCAAAACTAGCAGGAGCTGTGGCGTGAAGCGCGTCCAGCCCTTGCGCAGAATCAGGTTGTACGTGTCCTGAATGCGCAGACCGGTGGCGCGACGAATCACGTCAAGCGGGTCGAGCAACTCCTGAATGTCGAGCAAGCTGACGTCCCACGGATCGGCCTGCGCCGAGAGCGTGGCTTTGAGAGCTTCTGCCGCGCTTTGATGTCCTCCGCCGGCGTGGTGGAAAACGATAGTTAGTTTGCGCAAGTTTTCGGTTGCCCCGTTTCCGGCCAACGATCTACTTCCCAGCGATTTATTTCTAAGCTTCTCGCGACGAAGATTATCGCGTCGCTGAGAGCAAAATCACGTGGCCACACCCTCGAATTCACCATCCTCGAGCCATCCCGCCGCGTCGCCAGATTCCGCAGTGTCGGCATCGCCCGAGTTCTCCGCGCCGGCCTGGAAATCGTCGGGTCGCTCAACATATTCACGAATCCGAACTCCATCTTCGTCCACCGTGATATAGGTAGGATGCGCGTCAATCCAAGCGCCGCAATTGAAATATTCGATTCCGTGCTCGGCGTCGGTCTTTTGCATGGCGGCGTGCGTGTGTCCGCAGAAGATGCGCGCCGCGTGGTGATGGCGGGCGTACCCGAGGGCGCCATCGGCAACCTTCGGCGACAGGCGCTGCCAGCTTGTGCCTAATCGATCGAGGAAGCGAGTGAGCGTCTTATTCTTCGAATCCCACTTCTGTAGTTGCAGGTAGAGCAGTGTCCCGATCAGATAACTGACGTGAACATTGCTCACCACGAAGCCATCAAACTGATGGCCGTGTACGGCGATGTGGCGTTTGCCCTGATATTCCCACTGATATTCCTGGTACACGCGGACGCCGACGAGATGCGACATAATCTCGGTCAGGCCATGATCGTGATTGCCCTCGACCCACACCACTTCAACCTTGCGCTTGGGGTTGGAGAGCTTGCGAATGTAGCCGAGAAATTTCCAGTGCTCTTTTTTCAGGCGGCCGAAATTGAGGTCGGCGAAAATATCTCCCAGCAAAATGAGGCGGCGATATTGATTGTCCTGAAGAACGTGCAGCGCCTCGCGCGCGCGGCTCATGTCCGCGCCGAGATGCAGATCCGAGAGGATCAGCGTGTCGTAAACAGGCGGCGCCACAGATTAATTGTCATCACAGACTGTTACATGATGATGAATTAAGAACCGTTTCGAAGTCGGAGGTAACTCGTCAGTAACCATCCGTCCCCATACCTGTTTAACTGGAGGATGGCTGCAAAAAGCTCATCCGCAGCCCTCACGATCGCGCACTCAGTGCGTTGGGGGAACGTATTCGGCGGGTCGCGCCGATCCTTCACCAAAGAAAAACTGCTCCATCTGCTGCACGATGACTTCCTGATCCTGCTTGCGCGCCGGATTCAAGCGATATTCGTTGAGCAGCATCTTGCAATGCTCCATCCACTGGCCCCACGCCTGTTGCGAGACGTTGTCGTAGATCTTTTTTCCCAGATCGCTGTCGAAGGGAGGCTCGGGAAGACCGGGCAGCTCCTGCTTCAATTTCGCGCAGAATACTTTGTGTTCAGACATAATTTCTTCTGAAATTATCGCACAGCGACATCGGATTCACGGGCAGGGGCGAGGGAGGTTCTGTCGCGCGCTCGAAATTTTCGCGCGGAGTCGTCCCGAAGCGGAGCACGCACTTCACCAAATTCCTTCTCTAACGCAATATTTTCATTGACAAATTACATACTCATGGCAATATCTTGTGGTAGGACAGCTGCTCATACAAGTTGTAGAGTAGCCCGGGCATCAAGGTGCCCTGTCGAGAACCTTGGGAGAACAAATCGTTCAAACGGAGGAAACACTTCATGGCAACCAAGAAGAAAGCCGCCAAGAAAAAGAAACACTAGGCCAAAGGACACTCGTTAAGATTTCCCCCCAAGCCTCTCCAGAGAAGCACCTCTGGAGAGGCTTTTCCGTTGCAATCATGTTTCGTGCTTTGGGGTGGCGCAGCGGTTGGCCGATGCGACAACCCGGTTATTCCCGGCGTCGGCTTTACCGCCGTTTCATAAATCGATCTCACGTAGGGCACGGCTTCAGCCGTGCCGCAAAGAGCCAGTAGAGACAAGGGCTTTAGCCCCTGAGGAGGTTGCGAGTTCACCTCCCAGGTTCATTGTGAGCTGGGTTCTAGTAACCCCGCAGATTCACAAATGGTCGTATTGCCCAAAACGCCAAAACGATTGATAGGATCGAATTACGTGTCCGCTTCCAGCATCCCGACGAACATTGTCGCAAGCCACGGACACTCACGGCGCGCTGCCATCTGGCTCTTCGCGGCGTTCCAGTTTTTCTATCTGCTGACTTCAACCGGCCGGGTGCGAACGCCCGACGAATACAACACTCTCTACACCACCGAAAGCCTAGTGCTGCGCGGATCCATGGCAGTTCCGCAAGCGGTGCAGTTGCACAACTTCTATGGGCGATACGATCTGCACGGGCAGCCGCGGGCAGCCTATCCTCCGGGACAGGCTCTTTTGTGCGCGCCCTGGTACGCCCTCGGACAATATTTGCTGGCGCGTTTGCCCGGCGTGCCGCCCGAAGATACCGACCTAATCGTCGCCTTCTCTTCCTGCCTGAGCAGTGCAACATTTTCGGCGCTCACAGTCGCCTTCTTTTTTCTGTTGTTGTGTGGAATCGGAACCCCTCTGCGCGCAGTCATGTTCGCGGCGATCATCGTCGGCTTAGGAACGCCGATCTTTGCTTATTCCGGATGGCTCTTCTCCGAACCTTTAACGGCCGCGACCTTCATGGGCGTGGCCCTGCTTCTATTCGGGCGTTGTCACGAACCAATTGCGTTGCGGACTGCGCTGATTGCAGGACTGATTCTCGGCCTCGCCACAATCGTGCGGCCGACCAACGTTCTTGCCATTCCGGTATTTGCCGCCGCGGTGCTGGTGCGGGACGGAAAGCCCGCGCTGCGCGCCGCATTCATTTTATGCGCCGCATCGGCGATCGGAGTCGCGCTCCTGCTCGCACACAATGTGCTCTTGTTCGGCGGGCCATTTCAGTTTGGATATCCCACGACCGCCGAGGGAGCGAAGCGCCTCAATACTTTCGATACGCCGCTCTGGAAAGGCCTCTACGGATTTCTATTATCTCCCGGCAAGTCGATATTTATTTTTGCGCCCCCCGTGATCCTTGCGCTGGCAGCCCTCCGCCGCCTCTGGAAACTGGAGCGCGGAGTGGCGACGGTCGCTATAGTGCTTCCCTTGCTCTATCTATTTTTCTTTGCACGCTACACCCAGTGGGAAGGCGGCTACTGCGTCGGGCCGCGCTATCTTGTCCCGTCAATCGCGCTGCTCTGCTTAGGATTGGGGCCGATGTTGGCCCCTGGCGCCTCGAACATAAAAAAGCTCGCACTCTTCGCGCTCGCTCTCGGAGCCTTTATCCAGTGCGTCTCGCTCGCAACCAGCTTTATGGAAGACCAGGCCCCGCGCGGACGCTACTACGACGCGAACTGGACCTACCGCCTCAACTACTCTCGGAGCGGCCAGATTCATCTTCTGTGGAAATACCTGACCAGCAGCGAGCCCGCGCGCCTGGGATTGGGCTGGGATCGCTGGTTCGTCTTCCTTCACAAGGGCGGAGTTTCGGGCGCCACTCTTGCAGTTCTGGGCCTATGCATGGTCGCGGGCCTGGTGATCAGCATAGGCCGACTGAGGCAGCAGCTAGCCGCGCTCGCCGAGATAAAGGGGCTACGCGCCTGACTACACTCGGGATAGCAGCCACGATACCTACGATTGCGTACATATATCAATAGCAATACAAATGTTCCCCGTGGAACATTTGTACGTACATTTGTGGATTAGACGGGAGTCCGTCCCTTGAACAGCCAGATCAGGTCGATGATCAGGATGATCACCACCATCAGCTCCAGCACAAACGCCCGGCTCTGGTGGAACTGGTCGATCATGAAGCGGTAGAGCTCTTCCGCGGTATGGACTTTCTGGTTAACCAGGTCCTTGTAATCGGTCACGCCGATCTTCGACGCGGCCACTTTGTAGAGGCGGGCCGAGAACATGTCACTGAGGAACTTGATGGCGTTGTCGGCGCGCTCCGCCAGTTCATCCACGTCCAGAAGGACGGTATGCAGACGACTGGCACGCCGCGCCGTACGCCAGCGAGCCCAGATGCCGGATCCGTGATCCATGAAATCGTAAACGCTCGCGAGTTCGCGAGTGAGCAGCTCGTCGTAGTGGCGAAATTCGAGGAGCTGCGAGTTCGCGTACTCGAGCAGTTGAATCACGGTCTCCGCGCCGACGGTAGAGTCGTAGAGAAAGGCGCCGTTCCAGCTGATCACCGCCAGGTCGTTGGGATAATAAGAAATCTTCGACTGCATGATCTCGGCTTGTTCGCCTTCGGAGAGCGGAGCGTTTTCTCCGCGCACGATCTGAGCAATGCGTCCGCCCTGGGTCGCGAGCAACTCGGCCGCCGAAGGATTGCCGGCGATGTCGCGGACGTGGAAAACAAAATAATCTTCATGCAGCCAGCTGTCGTAAAGCTTGACCAGCGCGGGGCGGGCGCGCTCGATCTTCTGTTTGACAATCTTCTGGGCGAAGCTGGTGAAGTCTGTATCCCAAACCCAGCGGCCGGCGAGGCCGACCAGCGTGTCCCAGTCACCGGAGAATGGCAGCTCGAAGACCACACTGAGGACACCGTAATCGTAATACTTGATCTGGACGTCAAGGCGCTCGCCGCTCTCGAGGATCAGCGGCTCAACCTGCTCGACCACTGGTGGGCGCTGGAAGCGAACGTATCCGGGAGCGGGGTGCTTGAAGCTGGCCTCTTGGCGGCGGGCTCCAAAGATGTCGCGTAGGGAGTCGAGCTTGATCTCCTCGCACACGTCGAACTGGATCAGCACGAGCACCGAGCCTTGCAACATTTTATTCTGTGCCGTAACGGTGACGGCCGACTGCGCCGGAGTGGGCGGAACAAGGGTCTGATTTGCGGTTTCCATAAGGTTCAGCTTTCTGGTTTCAGGTCTTCAATAAGGATGCGGCGAGTTGGCGGTGCGACGAGGACCGATGGCCGCTACGTGGACCTGCTGTCTATGTCTATTGTCCCAGAAATGGGGCAGGATGGGCAGTACTCAGTGTATGTCTTGTATTATCAATAGTTTACATTGATATATGGGGCGGAATCGTGCGAGGCTTCGGAATCATTCCACGGTTTCGAGGACCGTCCGCTGGCCGGCCAAATCGTCTTCCCTATGTTCCATGAACAGTGTTTTTCGGTCGTTGGAGAGGGACCAGAAGTCGCGGAAGTGAATCTCGCGCTCTCCGACCTTCAGCCAAGACTCGATGACCAGTTCCTCGCCTTGCCAGCCGGCCGATCCGCGAATTGGCTGGCCGTGGAGCGAGTTTCTATTCTGTTCGCCATTGATCCTGCAGTTGAAGGTCATGCGATCTTCGTTGCCGTCGGGCCTGGTGACGACTATCTCCTGATGGAGTTCGGTCTCGGACTGCTCGATTTTCATCGTGAGAGCTTTCGGCGGGGGACCGAGGAACCTGCTCTTTTCGAGATTTGCCTTCCAGACACCGGTGAAATCGATCATGGAGTTTGCTCGCCGTCCTTCCGTGGCTGCCTGCTAGCGGGGAAGGCGCTCTGAGCCAACCCACAGTTGAGCCAGATCTCTGAGGTTGTTTTTGTATGTGCGCGTTACCAAGTATTCCTTCCCACCTTTTACACGCAGCCTGTACTCTCCCGTCGGTAAAGGTTGGATCTCCTCCACGGCCGAAATATTCACGACGACGGAGCGGTGAATGCGAATAAAACCGTAGGGCTTGAGCTTCTCCGCCATGGACGAGAGGGACTCATGCACTAAATAGGGATTAGGTCGGTGTCGCAGCGAAACGTAATTACCTTCGGCTTGCACGGCCAGGATGTCGGCTAAATCCAAGAGTAGGATTCTACCCTTTGCCTTGAACGCGATTCGTGGCACCAGTCGTTTTGCTATAACCTCCAACTGCCGCAAGACTCGCATGAGGTTTGCAGCATCACCTCGGATTAGCGGAAGCAATGATGTATCTGCAGCTTCGCAGAACTCGTCCGCTGTCGATTCAAGAGTGTAATCCCGTCTGCAAATCGTTGCTCCGCGCAGTGGGCTAGCCGAAACGTCCGCATGAGCGTGAGCAGCTTGTTGAACAAACATCGCACGTGCAATGGTCTTCTGATCCTCAATTTCGCGGGCGCTCATGATGGAACCCCTTGCTCTCTCGTTTCGACTTCCTGGCCCGCAGGTTACTTCTGCCCAGTGCTCACTGCTGACGGAAAGCTGGATTGCGCGCCGAAATAACACTCAATCGATTGCAACTTCCCGTCCTTGATTCGGAGATACTCCACGTTCTGGAATGATTTACCGTTCTTGGTGTGGCAAAGATACTTGACAAAAGCATCGTCCGCGCCGGTGGAGACCCGCTCCAGATCGAAATGTTTAATGAAATCGATCTGTGTTTTCCAGCATTGCTCTTTGAAAGTGCTCTTGCTGATGTGGTCGTCACCGGCCGCGCTGGAAAAGGTGAAGTTGTCGGCGAGCAGGCTATCCACCGGGCCCCAGTCTTTCTGCTCCCAGGCTGCGTACCACTTCCGGACTATCTCTCCGTTCGTCAAGTTCCGCCCTCCCATTGCGCTGGCACTTGCCGGTCCCGGCAGGCTTACGGCGCCAAGCAGCGCGCAGGCTCCGGTTGCGAGCAGGCTCCGGCGCGACACTACGGTCTTTGTCCCTGTCATTGTCATTGTCATCGTTCGTTCTCCTTTTCACGATGTAGTTTGAAGCGCTTCGCCCGACCGCGATGCTGACTCTCGCGAGCATACGAACCGGTTGGTATGTAACAGTGCCAAATTGCTCCTTGAGACAGCGATGCGATCAACCTCGCTTGCGGTTGCCCGGCGAGCGCAGGGATCTTAGCCAGTCCACGATGTTTCTGATCCCCGCTTTCATCACTTTCGGATCCTGGGCATTCTTTGCCAGCGAGGCATAGCCTTCGACCATCGCGATTAGTAGGCCAGCGGCGTCAGCGGGTTCCACGTCGCGGCGAACGCTTCCGTGAGCCTGGCCCTCTCGCAAAACGGAGGCCACGGCCTCCCGCCAGGCATCGAAGATTATCGCCAGCCGCTTCCGGAATCCCGCGTCAAGAGGAGACATTTCCTGCGCCAGATTGTTCAGTTGGCAGCCGCCGCATACATCCACGGGCCGAACGGGTATACGTCGAACAGCGCCGATCAAAGCGTCGATAGGGTCCTTGCCGGTCTGTAGAGGGCGCACCCACTTGCCGCGAACGTCGGGCGCGATGATCTCATCGACGACGGCGTGTCCCAAGGCTTCCTTGCTGTCGAAGTGGTAGTACAGTGCGCCCTTGGTGACCCCAGCTACGGCCAGAATCGTGTCCAGGCTGGCACTCTGGAAACCCGACCTGTAGATCTCGCGGGATGCCGCTTGCAGCAAGCGCTCCCGCGTGCGCTCAGAATCGCGCAGCCTGGTCGCTTTACGTTTCGGACTCTTGCGTGCTGCCAACATACCAACCAGTATGTATGTTAAATGATCTGAAAATCAATAACAATTGCGCGGCCTGACTTTAGCTGCTCGGCGTTCTCGAATTTAGTAACCTCTCGCCACTGTCTGTATGAAAACTTGGAGAAACCGTCTCTCCAGCCGTTTTGGGGTCGTCCCAGAAGGTTGTTAGCCCACCACTCGCTTTCGAACTCTGAACTGTTGGGCTTGTTGTGTCACGTAATCGTTGTGAACGTGGAACACCACATGCTCCGTCATTATCACTCAGCAGGAATTTGTGAAGTTGTGAGTCAATTCTGCTCTCAATTGCACGCTAACTGTCCGAGCGCCGAGTGGTACCTGTCGTAAATCGCCAGTCATCTCGGCATCACGACTTTACCGGAGGAAAGAGAACATATGATCACGCTTAGACAGTTGCGGAATTTCTGGATACTCGGGGTTGCGACGATGGTTCTGGCTTGCTTCAGCAATGCGGTCGCGCAAGCGAGCTACAAAGTTCACGATTTGGGCGTTCAGCACCCTGACGACCTGGGCATGGCCATGGCCCTCAATAATTACGGCTGGACGGAGAACATGGAGCAACTCCTGGATCCTTTCAGCGTTTCCCTTTCCGCCAACCTCGTGTCAGGCACCGTGAGGATCAGCATCGGCGATCTCAACCTCGCACTCGGCACGCTTGGAGGAAAGAACAGTTCGATCAATTGGAATGGAATCAATGATCCCGGGGAAGCTGTCGGTATGTCCGAAACATCTGTTCCAGATCCGAATGGCGAAGACGTTTGCGGTTTCGGCACACACCTTACGTGTCTTCCATTTCTTTGGCAAAACGGCGTCATGAGCGCTCTCCCACCCGTGGGCGGGAATAACGGGCAGGCCAGCGCCATCAATAACGGCGGACAGGTCGCAGGATGGGCGGAAAATGGTGTGGTGGACTCCACGTGCCCGCCTGGCATGACTAATAATCGGATTGAACTGCCGGTGTCGTGGTCCAAAGGCAAAGCCCAGGTTCTTCCTACGATCGATCGCGATCCAGACGGACAAGCAATCGGCATCAACAATCAAGGTCAAGTCGTAGGCTACTCGGGAACCTGCACCGCAGTGAATCACGCCATTGTGTGGGAAAACGACACTGCCACCCCGCTTCCGAACCTCGGAAATCCATACGCCGTAGCCTACGCCATTAACAGCCACGGCCAAATTGTTGGGCAAGCCATTAACTCTGACGGCACACCCTTGGCCGCTCTTTGGCAGGACAATACAGTCACAGCCCTCGGCGGCGGCGCCCTTCTGCCGGGAGATCAAGCCACCTTTGCCACCAGCATCAACAACCAGGGCCAGGCGGTGGGAAGCTCATTTGCCCAGGGCGGCTGGTCCCACGGCCTCATCTGGCAGAACGGCGTGATGACCGACCTTAACACTCTATTTCCGGCAAGCTCCCACCTCTACGTAATCTCGGCCAGCAACATCAATGACAGCGGACAAATCGCGGGTATGGCGATTGAGATGGCCGGGCCGCACGCGAAAAATATCGTCCACGCCTTTCTGGCAACCCCGGTAAACGAAAACATGGGCAAGTCGATTGCAGAGGTCGTGACTACGCCTCCGACAATCAATTTGCCCGCGGCGAATGTTGGCAAGCAGCTTTCGCCGAGGTCCGCACACTGCGCAATGCACGATAAAGGCATTTTCTGAGCTTCCGCACCATGCATTTGAGCCATGCGCCAAGGCGCAAGATGTGAGTTTTGCGCGACAGTCTGGGTCACGCGAATATTGACGTGACCCAGATTGTTTACGTAAGGAGTTGGTGGGAAGAGCCCTCGAAGGAGCTCTCCGACACATGACATGGCTTTCCGTGTTCGCCATTGCGTTGAGTGTCCAAAGTGCTTGACTCGATATTTGCCTGGCTTCAGCCCGTACCGTAACGGGTCGTACTTGATTCCGCTGGCCGGAGGATTCGCAGATGAATGGACGCTGTACTGTGCCTGCGGGAGGCCACCCATCTCCAGCCGATGGAGTTGGAGCGACCTGAAGCTATATGCGGTCTCGAATCAGGCACACGATCGCGGTTATGGCCCACCCGCGGACATTGTGCCGGTGGACAAGAAGTCGCGTTTTTCGGGTTAAGATTGGCCGGGGCTGAGATTGCTTGTCTAAATCAATTCAGTTCAGTATTTTCTTGGCTCCAGATTTGTCGGCGTCGGGGAGATCATGAATCCAACGTCTGCATCGTCCTCCCTACAGAATTCCAACCCGCTGCTCGCAATCCTGTGGGCCGGATTCACGTGCGGCACGCTGGACATTAGCGCCGCGCTCGTCGTCTACCGGTATTTCGGACGGCCGCCGATGCGGTTGCTGCAAGGGATCGCCGCCGGCGTGCTGGGCTCGCGCTCCTTCCAGGGCGGGCTTCCAACCGCGTTGCTCGGCCTTTTCTGTCATTTTTTCATCGCATTTTCTGCCGCCACCGTCTACATTACGGCCAGCCGCTGGATACCATTCCTTCTGGCGCACGCCATAATCTCTGGTGTTTTCTATGGCGTGGCCGTTTACTTCTTCATGAATCGCGTCGTGGTGCCCCTTTCGGGCGCCATCAAATATCCGTTCTCTTTACAGCTGTTGGTTATCGGCGTCGTCATACACATCTTTTGTGTCGGATTGCCCATCGCCCTGGTGGTACAACGATGCTCAATGCAATGAAACAAGTCGACGGGCACGGAGTAAACAGTGACATAGAGGCCCTTGGTTTAGACAAGCGAACCGCGGGTGGCCCTCGGGGTTGATTGTGTCGGCGGGATTTAGAGGCTGCGCCGCCCGCCGATTACAGTCATCACCCACGTTTGCCTAAATTCACCGATACTTTTTTAGGCCTTTCGTAACCCGCGCACGGCGTTTTCCGCCTCAACCCGGCGTTGATACGCCTAGACTCATAATAGGGTGCCAAATTGAGAGTGAGTTGATCCAAATGGAAACGATTCTGCTAGTTGAGGATAGTAAATTCTTGCGGGCTGCGACGGAACGCATTTTTACAAACGCTGGCTACAGAGTGATTTGTGCGGGGGATGGTGATGAAGCTTTGAGGTTAGCTCAAAGCAGTCTTCCCCAACTGATTGTGCTCGATATGCTGTTGCCCAAACTGAGCGGGCCCGAGGTGCTTCGTTCCTTGAAAAAGAACGATCTAACCGCACACATCCCTGTGGTGGTCCTCTCCGGTTTGTCCCAGAACAACGGCCCAAAACTGGTACAGGAAGGTGCTGATGCTTTCATCGAGAAGGGTTTGCTCATAGAAAACCCCGGCCGACTCTTGGAAGCCATTGTGGCAGCTCTTTCCGGGATTGCTGTCCCGTAACTCCGATTCCGCAAGTGCAGGACTGGAAATGGCGGGTGGTCCACCCCTCTGCACGCCCTAGTCTTCTCTTTTTATATCGGACCCGCGAGCGCTATCGGGCAAAAAAGGTCCCGTCGTCCCCGAGTTCTCCCCGAGTTCATCATTCTCTTGTCGATCTACCTTCGACCAGAGCGCTGATCGCATCTACTTTATCGATCATTTCCTGGTCGAATCCGGTGCTTGCGAAGTCTACGGCAAACACTTCTTCCAGCCACACCGCGAGCTCGATGGCGTCCACCGACTGAAGCCTGCCGCTCACAAACAGCGATGCCTCATCGGAGAAAGGCTGCGTATCTCCCTTGCGGGCCAACAGTCCTTCTATAAATTCGCGAATCAGGACTTTGCGCTCCACTGGTTACCTCAAGACGCCAGGTTGAATAGATGTGCCAAAAACCGAAAGCACTCTTGAATCGGGTATCGCTTATCGGTAGCGCCAAAAACACTCAGAATGCAGAAAAAACTGATAACACAAAACGTCGGCACAAACCGACCTCTGATCCAGCTGGTGGTCTTAACTGGCCGTTGCCTAAGTTGTGAGATAGCGATTCCGGCGGCTAACACCACGCTATAAAAAATGTACGCATCGAATCCCGCCAGAGCTTTCCAGAAGCCGAGTTCTTTAATGTAATTCAGGTTACGAAAGAAGTGATAAAACACGTTTCCGAAGCAAGCCGCGGCAAAAGTGGCGACGAACAGCCGCAAGCGCCGGCGGCTTTTGCAATAACGAAAAAACGTTGGATAGAAAAAGCAGTCAACGAGCAACTCCTTGAAGTAGTAGTAATACCGATTCCAGAATTCTGCAATGGACCGCGATTCGAGGGGTCGGTAGGTGTTTCTCAACGCCAGGAAACCAGCCATCCGGCAGCACGCTACGATACCGTGCCCAAAAATAGAAATCTGCAAGAGACTTCTGAGGAAGTTCGCGATCAGGCTGGCCCACGCAATATACCAAGGAAAAGGCGCCCTCTGAATGCTGAGCTCGAACAAATGAGAATACAGCGGAATTTTCAGGTACCCGTGGACGACCGGCATGAAAGCCTTTTCGAGAAAGAAACCCAATATCACCGCCCACGTCAGGAGTTTGAGACCCTTGAGTTGTGCAATCGCAAGTTGCTCCGGATTGTGTGCCTCGATTCGACGAAGATAGGCCGCTCCTTTCACGAACGGAGTGCTGGACGATCCCCAGAACGGATGGTAGGTTCCGACCTGCAAGGCAAAGGGGTCGCGATTCTTCGAGCCGGAGTCCAAAAGCGAGTAAGCGATGAACCAGAGGTAAGTTCCAGCCACAGTCAAGAAATCCCAAGACAGGGTCCGCAGGTGTCGATCTGTGGGCAGGTAACTGGCGAGAAGAACGGCCAGTGCGAAGCCTGCCAGCAAGCTGGCAACGGGTCTGCGTCCGAACCACGATTGGCGGAATCGGGTTGCCGCCGAAAACAGCAGGGCCGCAACAATGAGCACAATTGGGACCTGCAACAACAGCCGATGGCCGGTCGATTGCCACCAGGTGTCACCGGCCCAGAGAAGTGCACCGAAGGTCAGCAGGATTCGTCGGTATTGCGGAAGCGCGGTAATGATCGCGAGTAATATGATCAGCTGTCGCCACTCCGAATGGGCATACCAAAGCAGCTTCCCGAAGATCGCGAGAAGCAAGAGCTTTCCGATGATCGTTTGGGCGAACCATAGGACTGGAGGGAAGGTTTCGATTGGTGGAATGAGCCGAAAGCCCCACGGAAAGGGTTTCCGCGGGGAGATTCTTGCTTTGCAAGCCGGATCGGCAGCGGCAGTCATCAGTCATACCGAGCCGGCAGAGAGCGTCGCCGCCAGAGCTTTCCGATCGGTCTTGCCGCTGGCACTCAGTGGCAACTTTTCGAGTAACCGCACTTGGGATGGGACCATATACTTCGGCACCCGCCGCCGCATTCCGTCTCGAATTTCGGCTGCGGTACGTGCGCTGCCGGCTGCGAATGCTACGATTTGTTTTGCAGATCCCTGGGTAATGGGCCACGCTACCGCTGCGACAGAGTCAACTCCGCAGACCTCACGGAGGTGCGCCTCAACGTCTTCCAGTTCTACCCGATTGCCCAGCACCTTGACCTGATTGTCCGTGCGGCCCAGGTGATGGAATCTTCCTTCCGCGTCCTGATAGGCCAAATCACCCGTTAGGTACCACACCTTGCCATTGATGGATGGAAACCGGACCGCGGTCATTTGCTCGTCCTTGAAGTACCCTTTCCCGACCTGTCCGCCCGAAACAAGAAGCTCACCTTTTTCTCCGCGGGATAGGAAACGAAGAGACGAATCTACAATCGCGGCTTGCATGCCGTCGAAAGGATCGCCAATAGCGACCGTTGCGCGGCCCTCCGTAACCACGAACGGTTCGGATAAGCGATGTCCGATACAATCGACGGTCACTTCCGTTGGGCCATAGAGATTGTCAATCACGCTATTCGGGGCAGCTTTCTGCCACGCCTCCACCGAGCTTGCAGGCAACGGTTCACCGCAGAAGATCGAATACCGCACCGACGGAAAGGCTCCGGGAGTGAGCATCTTCATGTTTCGCATAAAGGCTAACGTGGAAGGCACCGAGAACCACGCAGTCAGTTCCCTCTCACGGATGAAACGGGACGGTCCCATCAATTGTGTGGCGGGAACGACGTGCAGAGAGGCGCCTGAAGACCAGGTCATGAACATGTCCCGAACGGAGGGGTCAAACGTAAGCTCGTACGTCTGAGAGACACGATCTTCCGAGCTGAATTGGAAGCGCCGTCGCATCGCTGAGAGCAAGGATGCAAGATTCCCCGTCGAAATCATGACTCCTTTGGGCAAGCCAGTGGTCCCGGACGTAAATATGACGTAAGCAAGGTCGTCCTTACCGAGCGACCTAGGAAAATGATAAGGGTCCGACGGCGGCAACGCGTCGACACCAGCGACGAGGGCTGCGGTCGGCGGGTTCCCAAGCGAAAATGACACGGCATTTCCGGGGGCCAGGATGTGTTTGGGACCGTGGTTGAGAACTTGAGGAGTGAGAAGCTTCACGCCTCGATCATCCACCACCAGCGCATCCAGTTCGGTCGCCTCCAATATCCTGAGCAGCCTCTGTTCGGGCCAGTCCGGGTTGAGAGGAACATACGCCGCACCCGCCCAGCATGCGCCCAGAAGTCCAGCGTACGCAATCCAGCTTCGCGAGGCTAGTATTCCCACATGCTTCACTTCCGGACCGGGCCTCCGTTCCAGCCAGGCGGCGATCCGTTCGCTAAGCCCTGCCAGTTCCCCATAGCTGAGATTGCATCCGTTGACGTGTAGCGCTAGCCGATCAGGGGCGCGCTTAGCATTCTCATAGAGCGGCAGGGCGATATTGAAGTTCATAATCGAAAATCAGATTGGAGGCGGCCAAGCTCTGCTAACAGCGGCCTGTCTTTGTCCTATTGCAGACATGAGGTTGCTCCATCCATGCGCTTTTTGCAAGGGTGGGCCGCGGGACTGCTGCTCGCATCATTTTCAGTTATGCCTCACGGACTGCCTCGCTGCTGCGGTGCCGATTGCTTTCTTTCGTGTCTAGAACCGGGGTCAAACGGTCAAAGTCAAAAGCAAAATCAAGGTCAACAGCAGCGGACAGGGGTGTCCGCTCCACACAGTCAAAAGCGCGGCCTCTTCGTCGATTGTGTCGCCTCGATCTAATGCCTCCGCCACTCCGCTCACTTAGCGCCTTCTTGCCAGCGTGAATAGTAGGGCTGCTCCGGCGGCCATGCCGGCTATGGCTAGGCCGGTCCGCTTCATACTTTTATCTATGGCGGCTTGGTGCGGCCGCACCCAGGCATCTTCGGGATAGTATTGCGGCGCTGGGTCGAACATGGGGTAGCCTTCGGGGGTTTCGGTGGATTCGCGGAGGGCCATCTGGAGGATATCGGCGAGGTGCAGGGCATGGCGGTCGGTCTCCTGCGCGATCTGCTCGCGGCAACTGAAGCCGTCGGCTACGATCAGCCAGTCGGTGGGAGCCTGGCGGACGGCGGGGAGGAGTTCGAGTTCTCCGATGGCTTTTGAGATGGCGTATTTGTCTTTTTCGAAGCCGAAGGCCCCTGCCATGCCACAGCATCCGGGGGCGGGAGCGGTGTAGTGGATGCCCATGCGCTGGAGGATGGATTCTTCGGCAGTCATCTTCATGATGGCTTTTTGGTGACAGTGGCCGTGGATCAATGCGCAGCGCGAGAGTTTGGGCAACGGGAAATTCTTGGCGCGCTGCTCTAGGAATTCGCTTAGCAGGAAGACTTGTTTTGAGAGAGCCTGGGCGCGTTCGTCTTTGGGGAAGAGGTTGGTGAGTTCGTCGCGGAAGACGCTGGCGCAGCTGGGTTCGAGCACGACGATGGGCGTGGCGGCTTCGATTTCTGGGAGAAGCTCGTCCATGATCTGGAGGAGGAGGCGCTTGGCGCGATCCAGCATGCCTACGTCGTAGAGGGGGCGGCCGCAGCAGAGGTGGGCGCGCGGCACGGTGACGTAGAATCCGGCGGCTTCGAGGACCTCTACGGCGGCTTTGGCGGTGGAGGGGAGGAAGTGGTTGGTGAAGGTGTCGGCCCAGAGGAGGACGCGGGTCTCGGCGGCGCGCGAGTGCTCACTTGCGACTAACTTGCTGGCTTGATCGGTTCTGCTCAGCGAGCGGGACGCCCGCTCGACAGCCGGCGGGACGCCGGCGCTACTTCTTCTTTCCCACCATTTCTGGAAGGTCTCTGGGGCCAACGCGGGGATGCGGCGCTGGGCGGGGATTTTCGCGGCTCGTTTGGCCAGGTTGCTTAGGCCGGGGAGTTGGGTGGTTAGATTTACTAGCCCTGGTACGTGAGCGGCTACTCCTAGCCATAACTCGAACTGCGACAGCGCTACTTCGTTTAGCGGACGGCTGTTGGTTTCGTAATAGTGGGAGAGGAATTCTGCTTTGTAGGTTGCCACGTCTACGCCTACGGGGCAGTCGCTCTTGCAGCCTTTGCAGGCTAGACAGAGGTCGAGCGATTCTTTTACTTCTTCGCTCTGCCAGCCATCTTTGATTACGTCGCGCTTTGTCATCTCCCAGAGCAGATGCGCGCGGCCGCGAGTAGAGTGTTCTTCTTCGCGGGTAACGCGGTAGCTTGGACACATGACTCCGCCGGAATCGCGGCGGCACCTGCCTACACCTACGCAGCGCAGCGTGGCGGCGGCGAGGCTGCCGTGGTCGTCGGGAAATTTGAAATGGGTTTCGGGCTGCCAGGGATCGTAGCCTGCGCCGAGACGGAGATTTTCGTCCAGGCGATAGGGATCGATGAGCTTGCCGGGATTCATCTTCCAGTCGGGATCCCAGAGGGATTTGAATTCGCGGAAGGCTTGCGTTAATTCGGGGCCAAACATTTTTGGAAGAAGTTCGCCGCGGGCCTGGCCGTCTCCGTGTTCGCCGGAGAGCGAGCCGCCGTAGCGGACTACCAGGTCGGCGGCCTCTTCCATGAACTGGCGGAATTTGCGCACGCCTTCTTCGGATTCGAGGTCGAAGTCGATGCGCGTATGCACGCAGGCGTGGCCGAAGTGGCCGTAGAAGGAGCCGCCGTAGTGGAAGGCTTGCATCAGGCGACGCAGGTCGCGGAGATAGGCACCTAGTTTGTCGGGCGCGACGGCGGAGTCTTCGAAGCCTTCCCAGAACACGGGTTGGCCGGGGACGTGGGCGGTGACGCCTAGGCTTGATTCGCGGACATCCCAGATGCGGCGCGCTAGTCGAGGATCGGTAAAGAGCTGCATGTTGGGCGGGATGGCAGAGCGGTCGAGAACTTCCATCAGATGGCGCGCCTGAGCTTCGGCTTCGGCGGGATCGTTGGCTCCAAACTCGACCATGAGCCAGCCTGCGCCTTCGGGCAGCAGGGCGAGGGCATCGAGGTTGACGCCCTTGCGGCGGGCGGCGTTGACCATGATGTCGTCGAAGCCTTCGAGGCCGATGGGGCGATGCTCCATGATCTGGGGAACGTGGTCGGCGCAGATGAAGATGTCGGGCCATCCGATGACTAGGAGCACGCGGGCCGGCGGACTTTCGACCAGACGGCAGGTGGCTTCGAGAATCGTCACGCAGGTGCCTTCGGAGCCGACCAGCGCGCGCGCGACGTTGAAGCCGTTTTCGGGGAGCAGGTGGTTGAGGTTGTATCCCGAGACGCGCCGCGGGATGTTGGGATACTGGCGGCGGACCTGGTCGCCGTAGCGGTCGGCTAGCGATTTGAGGCCGGCGTAGATTTCGGCGCGGCGTCCGCCTTCGGCGATGAAGCGATCGAAATCTTCGGCGCTGGTGGCGCCGACGTGCATGCGGTGGCCGCCGTAGGTGAGGATTTCCAGAGCCTCGATGTTGTCGTCGGTTTTTCCGGCCATGATCGAGTGCACGCCGCAGGAGTTGTTGCCGATCATCCCTCCGAGGGTACAGCGGTCGTGGGTAGCAGGATCGGGCGCGAAGGTGAGGTGATGTTTTTCGGCGGCGGCGCGGAGCGTGTCGAGGACGACCCCGGGCTGGACGCGGGCGATGCGGCGGGCGGGATCGATCTCGAGGATGCTCGCCATGTATTTTGAGAAGTCGAGGATAACGGCGGCATTGCAGCATTGTCCGGCTAGCGCGGTGCCGGCGCCGCGGGGGAGGAGTGGGGCGCGATGGTCGCGACAGATGGCGACGGTGGCGCGGACGTCTTCTTTGTCGCGCGGAATTACTACCCCGATGGGGACTTGGCGGTAGTTGGAGCCGTCGGTCGCGTAGAGGGCTCGGGTGCTTTTGTCGAAACGAATTTCTCCGCGAAGATGGCGGCGGAGAGCGGCTTCAAGGGCGATGGCATCGAGTCGTTCGGAGTGGGCCGAGGGTGGAGCAGTATCTGGCGGCATGGTGTACAAACATCTTCGAGGATTAGGGCTTTGCGCGCAAGGAGATTGCGGAATGAGGGGACGGCCTCTTCAGCGGGCGCCGAATTCAGCGCCGGGCGCGGCCTGAGCCAACCATTTGCTTGAGCGCTTGAAGTAAGCCGCGACGTTCGTCGACAGATATTTTTTCCAGTCGGGCTGTTTTTCCCCTCGCTCGAAGGCGAACTTCGCGAGGGCGTAGCCGTACATCTCCTCCGATAAATAGCCCAGGCGTTGCATGGACCAGCCCTGCGATCTTCCGTCTTGATGTTGCTCGAATTGAGCCGCCGCATTCGCGGTGAAGATACCCAATCCGAGAAATACGGTGGTCAGATCGGTGAGCGGCTCCATGTCCTGAGACTCGCGGTCAACGAGATTTCCTCCCAGCAGGATTACGTGCGCCAGTTCGTGCGCCATCGTCGCGACTACCGCAAGCGGATTCTTCAGCTTAGAACTCCGGACCGCGATGACGAGGCGGGGATTCATCAGTGGCACTGATATAAAGGCCCGCTGGTCCTCCCATGTCGCCACGCCAGAAGGGCACGACAGCGCTAAGTTCATGAGCCTCATCGGGAAATACCTCGAGGTCGATACGACGCTCATCGACCTGCATGTATCCACACACTCTCTGAAACAGTACGTCAACCGTCTCATCTGTGGCGTAATAAGGGTCGGGAAAATATTCGGCAATGGGGAGCACAACCTCGGCATTCGTCATTCGTGCTCGTCCCAGCAGCCTTGAAAGCCTATCAAAGCTGTTGTCGATCCAGAGCCGCTGTTCGTCGGTAACCGGCAGCCTCGGTCGGAGCCCCAGCATCGTCTGTAGCCGATTAGCGCCAGGATCGTGTCATATAGTCGGCCAGGGATAGCGTAAGCAGAATGGCTAAAAAGAAGAAGCCGGAGATGACAACTACTCCGGTCATCTTTTCGCTGGCGCCTTTGACGTGCATGAAGAAGAGCACGACCAGCGTGGCTTTGATAGTGGCAATGAGGAGCGCAACTACTGGATTGAACGGCCCGAGATTGATGAAGGCGACCACGGCCGTCGTGACCGTCAGGACGAGCAGGATGGCGCCGATAGCGAGGTAAAAACCTTGCGAGTGCGTGGTGTGCTCGTGTTCGACGGTGAGGTTGTCTTCTTGCGTTGGTTCGGGTTGTGCCATGCGATCCTCTAAGAACAGGTTACGGGTGACAGGAAAGGCAAAACCGTTCTTTCTTAGTTCCTGCTTATTCCTGACACTTGCTCTTCACCGTCGTCATGTATGGCGGCTTATCAGGTACAACAATGGGAAAAGATAAATCCAAATAATGTCGACCAAGTGCCAATACAGGCCGCCGTTTTCTATGGGCGTGAAATAGTTCGCCGTGAAGTGTCCCTTCCACGCCAGGACGGCTAGCGTGCTGAAGAGGCCGCAGCCGATAACCATGTGCAGCGCGTGCATGCCGGTCATGACGAAATAAAGCGAGAAGAAAAGCTCGGCTTCTTTCGGGTTGACATCGATCTGCTTGCCGTTGTCGTCGAACTTTTCGGTAAAGTTGAACGTCGAACCGGGCACGTGGTGCTTTTCGAATTTTTCGGCGTACTCGAATCCCTTGATGACCAGGAACGTCATGCCGAGCAGGACGGTCACTACGAGGTAGCCGGTCAGGAGTTTGCGCTTGCCCGCTTCCGCGGCTTTCACGGCCAGGACGACGGTGACGGAACTGACGATGAGGACGGCGGTGTTGATTCCGCCCATCCAAATATTGAGTTGCTGGCTGCCGGCGGCGAAGGCATTGAAGTAGGCGAGCCGGTAAATGAGATAGGCGCAGAACATGCCGCCGAAGAACATGATTTCGGTGACCAGGAAAAGCCACATGCCGAGTGAGGCGGCATTTTTCTGTTGCTGAGCGTCGGCGAAATGGTGGAGCAGCGCGGGGTTATGGGCTTCGTGGTCGGCTGTCATAACTTGCGTCGACCCAACGTTTGTCGACCCGGAGCTGGTGATGGCTCGGCTATCGTGCAACGGGAGCCTCCAATTCCTTTGGTTCCGGAATTTCGTCGTAGTTATAAGCTTCCCAGGTGACGACGGGGGTCTCATCAAAATTGAAGGTCGGCGGCGGCGAGGCAGTTTTCCATTCCAGGCCGGCAGCGCCCCAGGGATTATCACCGGCGAGCGGTCCGTAGCGCAGTGACCAGAGCAGGTAGATCATCGGCAACAGATAACCCACGGCGAGGATACTGGCCCCGGCGGTCGAGAGCACATTGAGCACCTGGAACTCCGGCGGATACTGCCAGTAGCGGCGGGGCATCCCGAGGTAGCCGAGAATAAATTGGGGGAAAAAGGTCAGGTTGAAACCGACGAACACGAATAGCGCCGACAGCTTAGCCCAGCCTTCGGGATACATGCGCCCGGTGATTTTCGGCCACCAGAAATGCAAGCCTCCGAGGTAGCCCATCAAGACGCCACCAACCATAACGTAGTGGAAGTGAGCGATGACAAAGTAGGTGTCGGTGACGTGAACGTCGACACCAATGGTGGCCAACATGATGCCGGTCAGACCACCTATGGTGAAGAGCCCGATAAAGCCAAAGGC
Source organism: Terriglobales bacterium (assembly GCA_036513715.1). GTDB lineage: Bacteria > Acidobacteriota > Terriglobia > Terriglobales > Acidobacteriaceae > Acidiflorens. Next base: position 201,431 of record DATBYM010000069.1, on the reverse strand, counting down.
GTAGAGCATTGGAGTGGCGTAGGTGATCGAACCTTTATAGAGAGTGGCCGTCCAGTTGAAGACTTTAATGGCGGAGGGCACGGCCACGACAAAGCTCAGGAAAGAAAAGATCAGCGCGGCATAGAGCGAGATACCGGCCACGAACAAGTGATGCGCCCAAACCAGAAATCCGAATACGGCGATGGCGACGCTCGAAAGAGCGACGAATTTATAACCGAAGACGCGTTTGCGCGCAAAGCAGGGAACGATTTCGCTGATCACTCCCATCGAAGGCAGGATCATGATGTAGACGGCGGGATGCGAGTAGAACCAGAACAGGTGCTGGAACAACACGGGGTCTCCACCGAGATTGGGATCGAAGATGCCAAGGTGGAGGAGACGCTCGGCTACCACCAGCACCATGGTGATCGCAATCACCGGTGTGCCAAGAATCATGACCAGGCTGGTGGCGTAGGTCGACCAGATAAACAGCGGCAGGCGGCTCCAAGTGAGGCCGGGCGCGCGCATGCGGTGAACCGTGACAATGAAATTGAGTCCGGTGAATATGGACGAAAAGCCGGCGATGAAAATAGCGAGTCCAGCTTCGATGACGTTGGTGTTGCTGGCGGCGGTGCTGTAGGGAGTATAGAACGTCCATCCCGTATCGACGCCGCCGCTCAACATGCAGTGCAGGAAGAGCACGCCGGCTGCGATATAGAGATACCAGCTCAGCAGGTTGATGCGCGGAAAGGCGAGATCCTTCGCTCCGACCATAAGCGGCAGCACAAAGTTGCCGAGTATGGCGGGCACGACCGGGATCAGGAAGAAGAACACCATCACGATGCCATGCATGGTGAAGACTTTGTTGTAAGTGTCGGCCTGCATCAGGTCGCCCTCGGGCGTGAGGAGTTCGAGCCGGATGAGCATGGCGAAGAAGCCGCCCAAGAAGAAGAAAGCACTCACTGAGATCAGATAGAGAATCGCGATCCGCTTGTGATCCGTGGTCAGCAGCCAGGATTTGAGGGTGTATCCATTGGTGAGATAGTTCAATTTTGGAACTTGATTCGCCGGGATGACTGGGGTCGCAGCTTTGATCGCCATGACTATTGCACCTGCACATTCTGTGGTTGCGCCGGGGAAGCAACGGGCTCGTTTTGCAGTCCGGCGGTACCCGTGGGTGGCTGGGACAGCGATTTAACATACGCCACCAGCGCATTTAACTGATCGTCACTGACGATGCCTTGAAAAGTCGGCATGACGGGCATGTAACCCTTTACGATCTTAGCGGTCGGATCGAGAATCGATTCGCGGACATAATTGTCATCGGCAGTTACGGTACGTCCATCTTCGAGAGGCACGCGACTGTTATAAAGGCCCTGCAAATTGGGCCCGCGGCCCTGCGCATCGGAACGATGACAGGTGGAGCATCCGAAAGCGGCGAACAGCTCCATGCCGGTTTCCTGCAAGGGCGCTGACGCACCGCCGGCCGCCCACAGGGCGTAATCCTGCGGCTCCATGACTACGATGTCGCCGCCCATGCCAGAGTGCATCGTCCCGCAATATTCGGCGCAGAATAGATGATAGTGTCCGGGTTTGGTCGCTTTAAACCAAAGCGTGGTGTAGCGGCCCGGCAAGACATCCTGTTTGAGGCGGAAGGCGGGAATGAAGAAGCTGTGAATCACGTCCTGCGAGGTCATGATCAGCTTGATATCCTGGCCGGTGGGGACGTGGAGTTCGTTGATTTCGCGCTGCCCCTCCATGTGCTCGACCTTCCACATCCATTGTTTGGCGACGACGTAGACTTCGGTGGCGTCGGCGGGAGGCGTGCGCTCTTTGAAGAAAATGACGGCGCCCCAGATGAAGAACGTCACCATGACGAAGAAGGGGATGATCGACCAGCTAACTTCGAGGATGGTCGAGCCTTCGATTTGGACGGCTTCGCGGCCGGGTTGGCGCCGATATTTGATCGACAGGACCGCGACGGCGATAAAGATCAGCGCCGTCATGGCGCCGGAGACGAGCAACAGATAGATATAGACAGCATCCACCTGGCTTGCCATGGTCGAGGCTTGATCGGGCCACAATGGTAAGTAGATCGCCATAATTACGTAACTCGTCTCAAGTCGGCGTGACCGGCTAGCGAAGCGGAACGGCGAGCGAACCGACGTTCGGCGCGAAACATGACGAACATAAATATTCCGAGGATCAGAATCGTCACCAAACCTGCCAGCTTCAAAATATTGCTGATGATCGCTCCGTATTTTCCAGTCCGCGGATCATAGTGATAGCAGTAGAGCAACACCTGATCGCCAAGGTTGCCGATTTCATTCTGCGAAGCCTGCACCAGGCCGAGGCGCAGATCCTTGGGAGAAAACTCGACTCCGTAAAAGTATCCCGAGATGCGGTGATCGGGCGTGAGCATGACGATCGCGGCGGCGTGCGCGTATTGCTCTGTCTTCGGATCGAACTGATATTGGTAGCCGACGGCGCGGGTGAGCGCGTTGATCTGGTCCGCCTGGCCGGTGAGGAAGTGCCAGCCCTGAGCGGAATTCGCGCGCCCATAGCGCTTCATGATGTCGCGCTTTTTTACGGCGGCCATTTCCGGAGTTTCGCTGGGGTCGAAGCTCACGGTGACCACGTCGAAATCCTGGCCAAGGTTGAAGGTCAACGCCTTCATGGAGCCGACCAAGCCTTGCAGCAGTTCGCTACAGAGCATCGGGCACCGGTAATAGCCGAGGTTCAGAATAACGGGGCGCCCGTGGCCGAAGTAGTCGGCGAGTTTGACCGTATTGCCGGATTCGTCGCGGAATTGAAGATCAACGGGTACATCGGCATTGAGATGTTGCTCGATGCCGACGAATTGAAGCCCAGGCGGACGTTGGGTGGCGGGAGGACTCATGATGCCGCCCGACATAGGACCACGGCCCTGCGCACACAGCGGCACAGCCGAGAACATCAGCAGCAAAACCGATACCGCAATCGAATTTGAGCAACTACCTTGACTACGCACTGCTTTTCCTTTTCCGGCGATTCCGGCCGGATCGGTTGTATTGCATCGTCCAAGAAACTCTACCCGGCTATCGCGGCGCTTCCACGCCTTTCTTCTCCGGTTCCTTGCTCGCGGGAGTCGTGATTCCTCCCGCCTTGGCCGGCGGAACCGTCGGCAGTCCGCGCTGGACGATCAACTCCATCGCTCGCTCGATCGGAATGTGCGCGACACCAGCTTTTTGGTCGACCCAGCCGTAACTGTTGAGCTGCTCTTCCTGCTCGATCAAGTCCTTGCGCAACTCGACGCCCTCGATGACTTCGAGCATGGGCGCGCCGTTGTCCTTGAAGGTCTTGTCCATGTCGGGCTGCGTCACCACGCGCGACATCGCGCCCTTCGAGGTGGTCAGCGGACTTGCGGTGGCCATCTGCGAACGCTCGTAGTTATCGAGGAACGAGTACATGCCGACGATGATGAAATAAATGATCACGCCGGTAACCGAGAGACCGATCATGAAGGCGATGATGCCGCGCGTGCTCAGGTCTTCATGTTCGAATTCGGTATCGTGGGCCGGGTGCCCCGGCTTCATCATTTCGTCGCTCATATCTCTCTACTCATGCGACTCCAGGAATCGCAACGTCTGCGGGGCATTAACCGCCAGCAGCGGACGCAGTCTAAGGTTGTGAAAGAAGTAGGCCATCCAAAGACCGCCGATACCCGCGATGACGGTGAAATGCAGCCAGCTTAAGTGAAAGCTGGGATGCAAAGCCGGCTCTACATGCCAATAGATGTCGACCATACGCGCGAATATAATCCAGGAGGCAATCCACACCAGCGTACGCGTCTTACGCTTCAACCGGCGCGAGAGCAGGAGCGCGAACGGCACCGCGAACTGGAACAGCACCAGAAACAACGCTACATATTCCCATCCGCCATGCAGGCGACGGAAGAACCACGAAATTTCATCCGGCAGGTTGCCGGACCAGATGATGAGCAGCTGCGAGAAATTGAAGTACGTCCAGACCATAACGAAAGTCAGCATGAACTTGCCATGGTCGTGGACTTCGGTATCGGTAAGGTATTCGGACATCGGCTTGCGTTTGCCGAGGATCCTCTCGATTACTACGCAGAAACAAAAGGCGGAAAGCGCCTCGCCCGCAATGAAAATGAAGCCGTAGATGGTCGAAATCCACCGCGCCTGCAACGACATCACCCAATCGATCACGGCAAAGGAGATGGAGAACGAGTAGATGATGAGTCCAAGTCCACTCATGACGCGGAAGCGCAGCGTGCTTTGACCCGCTATCGTGTCCTGTTCGGTCGACCAGCGATTCAGGAAGTAGGCCATCCCGTACCACAGGACGAAGTAGAGGATGGCGCGCGTCAAGATGCCGTTGAAGTTTAGATAACTCTGCGCAATATCGGCCAGCTTGCGATCCGAAGCCAGTTCGTCGGGTTGGGCCCACTTATAGAGCCTCGGCAAATGGAACAAGATCGGAAGAAAGAGGACGAACATGAGCGGCACAGTCATCATCCCCGCTTCCAGGATGCGGCGAATCACCGTACCCCAACCTCCGCCGACCATATGATAAAGCATCAGAATGGCCATGCATCCGAGCGAAAGACCAAGCCAAAACATGAAGCCGCTGAGGTAAGCAGAATAAAAACTCTCGGGAGCCAGAAACGCGCCGGCGATGGATGCTATAGCGCCGATCAGGCCAATAAAGAGCGACTGCGTCTGAATGGTCAGGGCCACGGGCGGCGCCATCAGGTCGGACTTGGTCATGGTGGCCGTGGTCATTTGGGCTCCCCTTCAGTTGCGGCGGCGGCTGGCGGTGGCTGCGGCAAGGTAGCTCCGTTGCCGATGTCGGTGTAGTGCAGCGGCGGGGATGGAACCTCTTGTCCAGCAGGAATGTCGCTTGCGAGCGCATTCTGGCTCAACTGCAGCGCGCGAATGTAGGCGGCAATACACCAGCGATCGCGCGGAGTGACCTGGCTGCCGTAGTCGGGCATCACGCCATAGCCGTTGGTCATGACGTCGAAGAAGTGTCCGATTGGCGCATTGCGCAAACGCTCGATGTGATACGAAGGTGGACGGCGGAATCCGCGGGTGGGGATGAACCCTCCACCATCGCCGACGCGACCGTGACAGGGTGTGCAGTTGATGTTGAAGCGTTCGCGGCCGCGCGCGAGAACTTCGAGGGTCACGGGAAAGGGCATCGCGTCGCCGGGAACGTCGCCGGTTTTCCCAGTGTAAAAGTAAGTGTCTTCGTGGAGATCGCCGCGGGCGACCGTGCCCTCGACCGGCATGCGGGCAGAGCGATCGTCAGCGAAGAAGTCGCTCTTCGCAAACGTGCGGTAATAGGGCTGCAGATGCATGTCGATCCGGCATCCGCCGGCGACGGCAATCAGTGCCAGCAAGGCGGGCAGGACTCGTCGAAGGTCGAGCGTGGTCGGGTTCCTCTTCCTCATAGCTAGCTCGGAACCTCCGCAATCATGCGGGGGGCAAGCCCCTCTAGAAACGAGCGCGTGTGGGCGGCATCATAGTTGGGGTCGCTCGAAAACACGACCAGAAAGAATTTATTTTCCGAGGCCTTGGTGAACTCGGGCACGTTGAACACCGGGTGATACGGCATGGGGAGCCCGTTCAGGGCCAGCATGCCGATCATCGAGGAGACTCCGCCGAAAAGAATCGTCAGCTCGAAGGTCACAATTATGAATGAGGGCCATGAATGATAAGGACGTCCGCCAATATTGACCGGAAAGGTAATTACCGCCACCCAGTACTGGAACGAGTATGCCGAGATCAGTCCGATAAGCCCGCAGATGAGGACGACCAGCGCGACTCGGTTCTTGTGAAAACCGATGGCCTCCGCTAAGCCCTCAATCGGAAACGGGCTGTAGGCATCCATCTTCTTATAACCCGCTTCGTGCGTCTTGTGCGCGGCGGCGAGCAACTCTTGTGCCGAGTCGAATTCCGCCATCAAGCCATAGACTGGAGAGCCGGGAATCGGAGATTCATAAACCGAGACATCGCTCATTGCTCTACCTCCGCCGCCTCATGCACCTCCGCCTCCGGCAGCAAGGTGCGCATTTCGAAAATGGAAATCGGGGGCAGGAGACGTAGAAACAGCCACATACCCGTCAGGAACAATCCGATGGTCCCGATGAACGTCGCCCAGTCCCACTTCGTCGGGTAATACATTCCCCACGAAGAAGTCAGGAAGTCGCGGCTCAAACTGACCACGATGATAATAAAGCGCTCGAGCCACATCCCCACGAGCACAACGAACGAGATGAGCCACAGCCAGCCGGGGGAAACGCGGAACTTTTTCAGCCAGAGAATTTGGGGAATCAAAATGTTGCAGGTGAGTAATGCGCGGTACGAGAATGCATAGTTGCCGTTGAACCTGTTCCACATCAGGAACGAATCGAACTGGTTCCCGCTGTACCAACCCATGAACGCCTCCATGCCGTATCCATAAGCGACGATGAGGCCCGTCGCCAGCATGACCTTGGCCGAGATCTCCAGATGCCGCTCGGTGATGAAGTCTTTCAGTCCATAGATGCTGCGGATTGGAATCGCAAGACAGAGCACCATGGCGAATCCAGAATAAATGGCGCCCGCGACAAAGTATGGCGGGAAAATTGTGGTGTGCCAGCCCGGGACGATGCCGACGGCGAAATCGAAGCTCACGACCGTGTGCACCGAGAGCACCAGAGGCGTCGCGAGTCCGGCCAGAAGCAGGTAAGCCGTCTCATAACGATGCCAGTGGCGAGCCGAGTTTCGCCAGCCCATCGCGAGCAGTCCGTATATGCGCTGGACGAACGGGTTCTCGGCGCGATCGCGCATGGTGGCAAGATCAGGAATCAACCCCACAAACCAGAACACCAGAGAAATCGTGAAGTAAGTCGAAACCGCGAATACGTCCCAAACCAGCGGACTGCGGAAGTTCGGCCAGTAACGCATAGTGTTCGGATAGGGAAACATCCAGTAAAAGAGCCACGGGCGGCCCATGTGAGCGAGCGGGAATGTCCCGGCGCACATCACTGCGAACAGTGTCATGGCTTCAGCAAAGCGATTGATCGAATTTCGCCAGCTCTGCCGCAGCAGGGCCAGGATGGCGGAGATCAAGGTACCCGCGTGGCCAATACCGATCCACCACACGAAGTTGATGATGGCGAATCCCCAACCGACTGGGATGTTAATACCCCAAATCCCGACACCTTTAATGAACAGATACCCAAGGACGCCTGCCAGCATATTCAGCATCCCAAACACGATCAGGAAGCCCAATATCCATCCCAGCGACACGGGGCGCTTCAGCACAATATTGCTGATCTTCTCGGTGATGGTGGAGAAGGTGTGGCCGGGTTCGATTACCGGCGCTCGCCTGTCTGCCACGGGTATTTGCGTGTTCGTAGCCATGCCTTACATGCGCTCCGCTGTTTCCTCGACTATGCTCTCGTCCCTGTTCTTGACTCTTCGAGTTATGTTTATAACTATGTTGCCAACTCTGGGTTGGGATTGCGGACTTCCGCCAGATACGTTGTGCGCGGTCGCGTATTCAATTCACCCAGCAGGGAGTAGTTTCTCGCCTGTGCTTTCCACTTGTTTACCTGACTGCTTGGATCGTTGAGGTTGCCGAAAACGATGGCATTCGCCGGACAGGACTGCTGGCAGGCGGTTTGCAGATCGCCATCCTTGATCGTGGAGTCGGCCCTTTCCGTGTCGATACGAGCCTCACTAATGCGCTGCACGCAGTAAGTGCATTTTTCCATGACACCGCGGCTGCGGATCGTCACGTCTGGATTGCGCATGAGCTTGAACTGCGGCGTCTCCCAGTCCTGAAATAGCAGGAAGTTAAATCGACGAACTTTGTAAGGGCAGTTATTCGAACAATACCGCGTCCCGACGCAGCGGTTGTAGATCATGTCGTTCAGCCCTTCGCTGCTGTGAACGGTCGCCTGCACCGGACAGACCAGTTCGCAGGGCGCATTCTCACACTGCATGCAGGGCACCGGCTGGAAGAAGCCTTTGGGGTTATCGCGCGGGCCGTTGTAGTAGGCGTCGACGCGGATCCAATGCATGTGACGGCCCCTGAGCGTCTGCTCTTTGCCAACCACGGCAATATTATTTTCCGACTGACAAGCGAGGATGCAGTTATTGCACCCGACGCAGGAGTTCAGGTCGATCGCCATGCCCCAGGAGTAGGTCTCCTTCGCATAATCGAAAATCTCTGGCTTGTAGAGCGTGAGGTCCTTCGGCGGCTCGCCCTCTTTCGCGAAGTTCGGCTCTTTCTTATACTCCTCGAGACTGCGCTCCTGCACCTGCGGCCGCTCGCTGCCGTTGGGCGTTTCCATGGTCTGATAGCCCTGCGTGCTGGCGAGGTTGTAAGTCTCGCCGGTGGCGGTGAGCTTCGCGCCGTCGGCAAACCATGGAGCCTGACTGGTGCACATCGGATAGACGTCGAAGCCCGCGCCGCTGCCTACGCGGCCGGCGCGCGTGCGGCCGTAGCCGAGGAAGACGGTGATCGAATTGTCGGGATGGCCGGCTTGGATCCAGACTGCGCCTTTTACTTTCTTGCCATTGAATTCCAGTTCGGCTACGTCTTTGAAATTGAGCTTCAGGCGCTCGGCCATGGCAGGGCCGATCATGATCGGGTTATCCCAAGTCAGCTTGGTCAGCGGCTTGGGGAGCTCCTGCAACCATCCGTTATTGGAGAAGCGGCCGTCGTAGATCGAGGGATCGCGGCGGAAGTTGAGCTCGATTCCTGAAGCGGTGGCAGATTGCGGAGCCGGGACGCTGCTGGTTTTGAGGGCGACAGTTTTAGGCTTGGAGGCGGTGTCTGCGATCCAGCCATCGTGCAGCGACTTGCGCCAGAATGTGTCGAAATCGGCGCCGGTGTGCTGCTTCTGCCAGTAGGCCTGGACGAGATCGTGGCCGGTAGCGCCGGAGTCTCCGGCGAAAACGGCGATGATTTCGTGTGCGCTCTTGCCGTTGTAGAGGGGCTCGATGAGCGGCTGGATGATAGTTGCGGTGCCGTCGTAGGCGCGGCCATCGCTCCAGGATTCGAGATAGTGGGCCTCGGGAACATGCCACTGGCAGAGTTCGGCGGTCTCGTTGCGATGGGAGCCGAGATACACCTTTGTGGCCACGGCCGGGGACTTGAGCAATGAAGCGAATTCGAGTTCGGCGGGCGCGTCGTAGGCTGGGTTGCCACTGAGAATCAGCAGCACGTCGACCTTGCCCGCGTGCATGTCGTCGACGAGAGCTTTCAGCGAGTCGGCGCGATTTACTGGATTGGCGTCGACGGGATCGGTATAGAAAACCGTCTTGCCGACATTGCCGAGCGCTTGATTGACGGAGTGCGCAAGAGCATGGACAACAGGCGGTTGGTGATCGCCGACAATCACAACGCTCGAACCTTTGTGCGATTGCAAGTCCTTCCCGACTGCAAGAAGTAACCTGCCGACTTCGTCTGTTGGACGGGCAGCTTGGGGGTCTACCCTTCCGAACGCCGCGAGCGCACCGGCAAAGCTTTGAATGTCACTCGCCTTCATCGGCAACCGATGATCCGCCTTCATTCCCGTTGAACTCGGCGTGCTCTCGATGACATAGAGCCGGTTCATGTCCGCGTCGGGATTGCGGCGCGCGGCGAAATCGCGGGTGTAGCGGGTGGAGCCGGGGAATCCGGCGTAGAGGAAATCGGCGTCTAGGGAAACGATTACGTCGGCCTTCGACAGGTCGTAACGCGTTTCGACCGGTTCGCCGAAGGCGAGCTTCGCACCTTCGACTACGTTGTCGCGATTGATGGGCTCGTAGACGTGCCACTTGGCCTGTGGATTCGCGGCGAGATAATCGCGAATCTGCGCCGCCAGTGTGGGCGAGGAAACGGTCTGGGTCAGGATGCGAACCCCGCCGCCGGCCATGCTCTTCTCCGCCATGAGTGGGCCGCTGATGGCGTCGATGAAGGCGTTCCACGAACGCACGTCGCCGAGGTAGGTGATGTCTTGCGCGCGGTCGGGGTCGTAGAGATCGAGAATCGAGGCCTGCGCGTAGATGTCGGTGCCGCCGAGGCTCGCCGGATGCTGCGGATTGCCTTCGATTTTCGTCGGGCGGAAGAGATGGCTCTCGACGAGAACGGGAGAGGCATAGCCGCCGAGAGTGTGCGCGGTCGCATAAAACTTCGGCTTCCCAGGGATGACATTTTCCGGCTGCCGCACGTAGGGCACGATCTCGGTGTTCGGCATGCGCGTGCATCCGGTCAAACCGGCGAGCGCCAGCGACGCGCCCATCGTCTTCAGAAATCCGCGGCGGGAGAAATCGTCGAGCCATTCGGAGGCGCCCTTGGGAAACTCGCGGTGCAGCATCTCCTGAAACTCATCGCTGCCGGCCAGTTCTTCGAGGCTGCGCCAGTATTCGGGGCCGGTCGTATCCTCGATCTGCTCGCGGACGGTCGCGAGGTCAAGCTGCTTGCGCTTGGTGGGGCAGACGTCAGGTTGCGCAGCGGCTTTCGCTGCGGCCGGTTTCGTTTTGTGCTCGTCGATGCTCATCAGAAATTTGCTTTCAGCTGTCAGCTCTCAGTAAAACCTCGCCCTACCGATGACAGGTGTTGCAACTGGTAATGTCCTTCACCGAGCGCACGTTGTATGCCTCGTGCAGGGCTGTGCCGAGCGCAATCTGGTTGTTGTAGGTCTTTCCGCCAAAAACAACGGCATTCTTTCCCAACGGGTCGTCGACCGGCGGTTCATAGCGCATGTTGAAAACCTGATCGCGCGGACGGAGATATTTTTCCGTGTTGCGATGGCAATCAAGGCAGAATTCCATCTGCAGCGACGCGTACTGGTAGGTCAGCGGCATGTGGTCGATGGGGCCGTGACAGGTGTTGCAGCCCACACCTTTGTTGATATGAATGCTGTGATTGAAATAAACGAAGTCGGGCAACTGGTTGACGCGCGTCCATTCGAGCGATCGGCCCGTGCGGTAACTTTCGCGGACTGGCTCGAGATAGGCGGCGTTGGTCCAAATCTGCTGATGGCAGTTGATGCAGGTCTTGGTCGGGGGAATTCCGGCAAAGCTCGAAGTTTCAACCGAGGTGTGACAATAGCGGCAATCGATGCCGAGGCCGGTTACGTGGTGCTCGTGGCTGAACGGCACAGGCTGAGCCTTGCGCACTCCGGCGTTGGTGATGTAAGGAGTGCGCTCCAGTTCCAGCACAACCCAACCCAGACCGGCCACGGCAAGGACAACGAGGACCAGGGAGGCCCGGGCAATGGCATTGCTGCTGCGCGGAAAGATCTGCATTGATATTGATTAAGAAATTTTTAATATTACGAGATTGGCTCGCGCCGCACTCGGCTGAACGCATCTTTATGATTTACGTCACATGCAGATGTGACGCGCGTTACTAAAACAGGAGAGTATAACAGCTACTTCGAAAATGGAACAGGTCGCGCAGTTTTTCTTCGTACCGAATTGTAATCCATTCATGCACCTGCATCTTGCGGACATCGGGAAGCACTTGCTCTTCCTTACTCACGCCCCACTACTCACTCCTCACTCGCAATGCTAGAGCCTGAAGTGTAAAAAGTCGTGAATCATATTTTCTACGAATTACGCCGCTAAGGTGAAAATTTCATCGCAGGTTCATGACCAACAGCTTCGGTTCGGTCATTTCATGGATCGCATCGCGCAAGCCTTCGCGTCCCAGTCCCGAATCTTTAACCCCACCGTAAGGCATGTGGTCGATGCGAAAAGTTGGAACATCTCCGGCGATCAAGCCTCCCACTTCTAATTCATCGTAGGCCTGAAAAATTAGCTTCGCGTCGCGGGTGAAGAGTCCGGCCTGTAGGCCGTAGGCGGAACTATTGACCTGCTTCAGCGCCGAGGCGAAATCGGTATAGGGCTCGACGGTCACGACCGGCGCAAAGATTTCCTGGCAATTCACTTTCATGTTGGGTTTGGTGCCGGTCAGTATCGTTGGCTCGAAGAGCGAACCCTTATGACCTCCTCCGCAAAGCAGGCGCGCACCGCCGCGCACCGCCTCCTGCACCCATTCGGCGGCGCGAATGGCGTCGCTTTCGCGGATGAGCGGGCCGAGATCGCTCGACTCCTTGAGCGGATCTCCAACTTTCAGTTTGCCCGCGGCGGCCAGCAATAGTTCAGTGAATTTTCCATAGACAGAGTGTTCGACCAGAATGCGCTGCACCGAGATGCAGGATTGTCCGGCGTAGGCGAAACCGCCGGTTACACATCGCTCGGCAGCGTAAGCGAGATCGGTGTCGCTGTGAACGATGACGCCGGAATTGCCTCCCAGTTCGAGCACAACTTTTTTCTTTCCCGCGTTGTTCTTGATCGACCAGCCGACGGCGGCACTGCCGGTGAAGCTGATGAGCTTGATGCGATCATCGGAGACGAGCAGGCCGGAATCTTCGTTCGAGAGCAACAAAGCATTGAAGCCGCCGTCCGGCCATCCCGCTTGCTGGATCACTTCGGCGAGCAGCAACGAAGTGAGCGGCGTTTGGGGCGCGGGCTTAAGCACCATCGAACAGCCGGCGGCGATGGCTGGCGCAACTTTGTGCGCGACCAGGTTCAGCGGAAAATTAAAAGGAGTAATGCCAGCGATCGGGCCGAGCGGAAAACGTTTGACGATGCCCCAGCGTCCGGCTGTCGACTGCTGCCAATCGAGCGGCAAGTATTCGCCGTAGTTGCGAACTGTTTCTTCGGCGGCGATGTTGAAGGTGAAGACGGCGCGATCAACTTCGGTGCGGGCGCTCTTGATGGGCTTGCCCGCTTCGAGAGCGATGGTGTGCGCAAACTCTTCTTTGCGATCGTGGACGCCGATCGCAATTTGGCGCAGAACCCGCTGGCGTTCGAAGGCGGGCAATCGGCGCGTGGTTCCAAAAGCCTTGACGGCTGCGGCAATTGCAGCTTCGGCGTGTACGCGGTTTCCGCGGTGAACATGCGCGACGAGAGCGCCGTCATAGGGCGCGCGCACGTCGACGATGTCACCCTCTTCCAGCCACTTGCCATCGACAAAAAAACCGTGAGTGGCAACCGGAGTCACCGTGATCTCAACCATGCCTATACCTCTTTCGAAAATCTTCGCGGTTGGTTTGATGATTATAGAGCGTCGCGGGAAGCGGAAAGCTACCAGGTCTTAGGCGTCAGGTGTTAGGTATTAGGAAAACCCGCCAGCTAAGGCCTGACACTAAGACCCACCTTTGAACCGGTCGTCGACTTCCACTTGATATCCCGCGACCAGGCGATTGGTTTCATTCGCCATGCCGACCACAGACATTAACTCTTTGAATTGGGCGTCGGTCATGCCTTTCTTCTTCGCCGCCGCGGTGTGCGAGGCGATGCAGTATTCGCACTGGTTCGTGACCGAGACGGCGACGTAGATCATTTCCTTAGTGAGCGGGTCGAGCGCGCCGGGCGCCATGATCTGCTTGATGTCTTCCCAAGTGCGTTTGAGCATGACGGGATCGTGTGCAATCGCCTTCCAGAAATTATTGATCCAGTCGGTTTTGCGTGTACTCATGATGTCGTCGTAGATGGCGCGCACTTCAGGGCTGGCGTCGGCGTATTCAATAAGGCCGAAGATGGACATGCGCTTCTCCTAAAGCAGGTTACAGGTAACCGGAAAATCAAAAACAGTTTCGATGCACACTATCCTCTCGCGCTGCCTTTGTTTTTCCCGTCACCCGTTCTTGCTCTTCCTGTCACCCGTCATCCGCTTCCCGCTCTTCCTACGATACCCAGTCTAAAACTTTGTAGTAGGCGCCGGCGAATGGCAGGAACCACGGCTTGCCGCTATAGAGACCTAGCGGCGCACCTGGGAATGGAATCTCGGTGAACGGGTTGTCCGTCTTTCTCGATGCGTCTTTCCCGTCGGCTGTGCCTTCCGCGATCCGTTCCGCCATTTTCTGACCTTGATAGGTTGCCATGGCGACGCCGTGTCCCGCGTATCCCAGAGCGAAATAGATGCCGTCGATTTGGCCGGCGTGCGGCATCATGTCGAAGCAGAAATCGAGCGTGCCTCCCCAGACGTATTCGATCTTCGTGTCGCCCAACTGTGGATAGACCTCGATCATGCCGCAGCGCAGAATCTCCGCGCTCCTGCGGATGGTCTGGTCGGTCTCCGGGAAAAACGCGGCGCGGCCACCGAACAACATGCGATTGTCGGGGGTGAGGCGATAGTAATAAAGATAATTTTTCGAATCGTAAATCTGGCGGTTGCGCGGGCTCAGTTCACGGGCGAGTGCATCAGACAATACTTCGGTGGTGATAATAAACGACCCGATGGGAATAATTTTCTTTCGCAGCGCGGGAGTCGCTACGCCTGTGTAGCCGCTGGTTCCAACCAGCACATTGCGCGCCCAGATTGCGCCGCGAGAACTATTCAGCTTGAAACCGGGCGCGCCGTCCCGAGCTTGGCGTTGGATGTTGTGCAATCGAGTGTGCTCCGAGATCTGCGCTCCGGCGCGTATCGCGGCAGTTGCGAGCCCGGCAACGTAGCGTGCGGGATTGAGACCCGCAGAAATTTCATCGACCATGCCGCCATAATAAATATCGGAACCAATTTCGCCGCGGAGTTGATTGCGAGGGACAACGCGCAGCTGATGATTGAATTCTCGCGCAATGACTTCGCCCTGTCGGGCATAATCATCGAAGTGAGCTTGTTTGCATGCGACTTCGAGATGGCCGGTGCGGACAAAATCGCAGGCGACGGCTTCCTCTTTCACGATGCGCTCGACCAGGTCGACGGTCGCGAGCGACGCGGCGTACATGCGGCGCGTTAGGTCACGTCCATACTTCGCAATAAGCTGGTTGACGCCAAGTTTCAGCCCGGTGAGCACCATGCCGCCATTGCGCGAACTAGCGCCCCAGCCGATGGTTTCAGATTCGAGCACCACAACTTTCGCGCCGCGTTTGGCGAGCGCGAGCGCGGCGGACAGGCCCGTGAATCCTGCGCCGATGATGGCAACGTCAGCGCTCTCCGGCGGCGGCGGCGCGGGAGGGATCGGGAGCTGAACGGTTGTTAGCCAGTAGTTGAATTCCTGCGGCATCGGTGCGGAGAGCTTAACCACAGGGGACACGGAGAGGCACAGGGACAACTGGGTTTTCCTTGCGTCGCTCTGCGTCCCCTGTGGTTATGTTCTTTGCAGCGGCCATGATAAACGATTCGATTGCCAATCGCTCCGCAAACTACAGCACGGCGGTTTCGTGAATCATCCGCCCGTCGGCGAAGCGCGAAACACTCAGCAGCGACGCGTCGATCAAATCTGTCTTTCCCGTCAAAATCAAATCGCTCAGAATCTTTCCCGTCGCAGGCGAGTGCATTACGCCGTGGCCGCTGAATCCGTTGGCAAAAAAGAAGCCAGGCACTTCGCGAGACTCGCCAAGAATCGGATGATGATCGGGCGTCATTTCATAAAGCCCGGCCCAGGCTCGCTTGGGATTGACTGCAACATTTTCGAAGACGGGTACGCGGTCGGCGGCCCGCGTCAAAATCTTCTCGATGAAGCCCGCGTCGAAATCAGTCTTGTAGCCCGGCGTTTCTTCGGGATCATTCCACGCCAGCAGAAATCCGCGGCTCTCCGGGCGGAAGTGGAAACCCGTAGACATATCGATGATCATGGGCGCGCTGTGCGGAAACTGATCGAAAGGCTCGGTTGGAACGAGCATGCGCCGCAACGGCTCGACCGGGAGATCAATGCCCAGCAGCTTCGCAATCGGAGCCGCCCAGGCGCCGGCGCAGTTGACGACAGTGCGTGTCGAGACGGTGTCGCGCGTGGTCGCAACTGCAAAACTTCCGTCAGTGTTACGGGTGATTCCGGTAACGCTCGTGTTCTTCCACAGCGTGGCGCCGTGATCGCTGGCCCAGGTCATGTAGCCGATCATCGCGCTATAGGGATCAACAAAGCCATCGGTAGAGCAGAAGCTGCCGCCGACAATGTCATCGCCGCGCAGTTGAGGAAACTGGCTGCGGATTTCGTCGCCCCCTACGAGACGCACGTTCTTCAATCCCATGGCGATTTGCTTCTCGTAATTCGCACGCAGGTAGGCCAGATGGTTTTCACTGGTTGCGCAAAAAAGATATCCCTGTGGCCGGTAATCGCACGGATAGCCGAGCCGCTCTTCGAAGCTTGCATAGAAAGGGATCGAGTAGAGCGACATCTGAATGTTGACGGGCGTGGAAAACTGGGCACGCACACCGCCCATGCTCTTGCCGGTCGATCCCTTGCCCTGCGCGGACTCGCGCTCGATCACAAGAATGTTCTTCGAACCCGCCGCGACCAGATGGTAGGCGATGCTGGAGCCGACAATCCCTCCACCGATGAGCACGACGTCCGCGGTATGCATGAGTGTTCGTCGGGGCGTCAGGGAGTGGCGGCGGCTATAAGCACTCTGCCTAGCACCACGATGCCAAACCAGCCGAAGACCACGGCGAACGCAGTGCTACGTTTGACTTTGCTGATGCAGGTGATGCCGATGGCGGTCAGGATCAGAGTCCAGAAGGAGAACACATCCAGCGGTGTCAGCAGGGCGCGAAGGACGGGCGAACCGTCGGGGCTGATGAAATATCCGGGATTGGTAGCGACGGGATTCTGAATATTGAATCCATCGCCGCTGACACCAGCCAGCAGCGAAACCATCGCCAGCAGCGTCGCCAGCAATTGCGGCAGCCGGGTGTAGACAATCAGAGCGAATAGAGTCTTGTATTTCAAATCGGCGCTGGCGCCAAACTTCAGCGTCGCAAGTAAGACACCGGCGAAAACGGCGTAGATTGCGAGCGCAATGAGGGGAATAGCGTAGGAGATCAATTTGGTGATCGTGACCTGCTGTTGCATGACGGTCTGGCGCTGATCGATCGGCATCCGGTCGATACGATCGGCCTGCTTTGGCTGCAACTGAATGAGATTTTCTACAACCTTGCGGAATCCTACCTTCTGATCGACCACATAGACAAACGACAGGGAAACGATCGCAATGATCAGGAAAGGCGCCCACCAGTTCGCGTTTCTGCGCAGGTCGGTAAAGGCTTTGCCCGGCGAAAAGAAAGTGCCGATGAGACGCTGGCCTTCGGAGAGCGCCGCGGGTTCTGGAGACAGGGGTGTGGCCTGAGATGGTTGCAGTGGTACGGAGGGATTGGTCGCCATATCGTCTCCCTGGAACGAAGCGATTGTAGTTTTCTTCGGGGCGAAGGACAACAGAAAGCTGGCGAAGGCTACGAGACGGCCATCTCAGGCGTGGCCGCCAGCAGTTTGCGCGTGTAATCGTGCTGCGGCTGCCTGGTGATTTGTTCCGTCGGGCCGACCTCGACGATCTTGCCACGATACATCACGGCGATGCGGGTCGAGAGATAGCGCACGACTGGCATGGAGTGCGAAATGAAGAGATAGGTGAGTCCGAAATCGCACTGGAGTCGTTGCAGAAGATTAACAATTTGCGCGCCGACGCTGACGTCGAGCGCGGAGACTGGCTCATCGGCGACGATGAACTTCGGGCGCAGCGCGAGCGCGCGGGCGATCCCGATGCGCTGGCGTTGGCCTCCGGAAAATTCGTGCGCGTAGCGGGGCATGGCTGATTCATCCATCCCGACTGAGCACAGGAGTTCACGCACACGCTGGCGGCGGGTATCGCGGCTGGCACTTTCGCCTGCGATCTTCTGGCGGAGAATCAGCGGCTCGGCGATTACGTCTTCGACGCGATAACGCGGGTCGAGCGATCCGAAGGGATCCTGGAAAATAATCTGCATGTCACGGCGAATCCGGCGCAACTCTGAGCGATTCGCCGTCACCAGATCGACGCCGTCGAAGAGGATTGAGCCCGAAGTCGGCTCGATCAGACGAAGGATGAGCCGTCCAAGGGTGCTCTTGCCGGAGCCGGATTCGCCGACCAGGCCCAGCGTTTCGCCTTGCTGAATGTCGAGGGAGACATTGTCGACGGCGCGAACTTCGCCTGACTGGCGGGCGCCGAACGAGGATTCGGCGAGGTCAAAAACTTTCGTCAGATTGCGAACTTCAACCAGGGCCACGGTTCACCTGCTCGAACCATCGGTTGTCGGAGCCTACACACATCCGCGCGTTCCACACTCCAGAATATGGAACGGTTAGATCATAATTCTTATCCCGCGATCATCGGCACCGCCGCCAGCGCCGCCACCATCCCTATGGTACGGGCGCGGCTGAAATGCTCGTGCAGAAAGATGCGCGCCAGCAGAACGGTGATCGCTGGATAAAGCGAACTGATCACGACTGCATCGTCGAGGCGCCCGATTTGCGATGCGCGGATGAAGACGACGCTGCCAGCAATGTCGAGAACTCCGGCAGCGATGGCTATGCCCAGCACCTGCGCGGGCAGGGCGCGGAGATGCCCTCCGAACAAAACGATTCCTCCGGTGACTAGCAAAGAGCCGGCACGCGAGCAGGTGCCGATCCACAAAGCCGAGGCGTTGCCCGCCTGATGCGTGCAAAGATAAAAACCGGCGAAGCCAATTCCGGCGAGTACCGCCATACCCAGGCCCTCGGGACGGCCGACCCCGGCTTCGGTTCGCGAGATCAACCAGACGCCGATGCCGGCGAGAATAAAGCCGAGCAGATGACGATAGCTGGGGAAGCCTTCGTAGAACGCAGTCACGAGCGTGGGAATAGCGGCACTAAGAACGGCCGCGACGGGCGCGACCAGTCCCATATTTCCGCGGGCCAATGCACGATAGAACAAGGCGAGAGCAAATCCCCCCATAGCACCGGCGAGCAGCGACCAAGCCAGGCTGGCGTGTCCGAGGAATGGTCCGCCAATCATCAACGCCGCCGTGCCGACCGCAACCAGGCTGCTGAGATGGACGATGGCGGTAAAGAGAAATGCGTTGGCGCGGCGCGCGCCGACTCCGCCAAGGAAATCGCTGGCGCCCCAGACGCCGAACGCAGTCAGGCTATAGGCAGCGGGAATGTATTGGGCTGGGACGAACATGGGAATTTGAGATTAGCACGCGAAATGGGATTTCGAGGGCGAGCGACCTTGTGCTGGTATTTTGATCAACCGCAAAGCGGGATCTAGGCGAAATCTCGCCTCGCCGGGTAGTCGACGATAATCGCTCGGCCATCAGTGAGGGCCTTAACCGAGTGACGAGCGTTGCTCGGAACGATCGCCACGACGCCTGGTTTGGCGGTTTGGGCCAAGCCGTCGATCGTGATCTCGAGTTCGCCCTCGACCACTTCGTAAACTTCTTCCTGGGGATGAACATGTTCGTGAATGGATGCGCCTCGCGCAAAATCGTAGTGCGCGAACGTCATGTTGGTCGTATGAAAATAGCGTCCGTACCAGCCTGGCAGGCGCTCAATTACATCGAGCTTACTGGTGTCGACCAAGGGCATAGGCTCTCCGGCGGGAATGCTAGCATTCTGCTCGAGCGACGGTAAAGGAGGATCCAGCCAGGTTATGCTCTGTGGGACGTAATCAAACCGTTATTGTCTCCGGCTGTGCCTTCCCCGCCAGCAACTGCCGCAGCACGTATTGGAGAATGCCGCCATTCGCGTAGTAGAGCGCTTCTTGCGGCGTGTCAATCCGAACGGTCGCCTGAAACTCTGCGGTCTTGCCGCCTTTGACGCGCACCGTAATCTTGCGGCCGGAAGAAGATTTCTCGACCACTTCACGAATTCCTGCGATCTCGAAAACTTCTTCGCCCGTCAATTTCAGCGTCTCGGCATTTTCTCCGGGCAGAAATTGCAGGGGCAGAATGCCCATGCCGATCAGGTTCGAGCGATGAATGCGCTCGTAGCTTTCCGCAATCACTGCACGAACGCCGAGCAGTCGCGGCCCCTTGGCGGCCCAGTCGCGCGACGATCCGGAGCCGTATTCTTTGCCGGCGAGAATTACGAGCGGCACTTTTTCGGCATGATACTTTTCGGACGCTTCGAAGATCGACATCTCCACGCCGTCTGGCAGATGGCGGGTGAATCCGCCTTCGGTGCTCACCATTTTGTTGCGCAAGCGCACATTGGCAAACGTGCCGCGCACCATGACCTCGTGATTGCCGCGGCGCGATCCGTAGGAATTGAAATCGGCGGGTTGCACGCCATGAGCGATTAGGTATTTGCCGGCGGGTCCATCTTTCTTTATCGAGCCTGCCGGCGAAATGTGATCGGTGGTGACGCTGTCGCCGAGCACCGCCAGCACGCGCGCGGCACTGATGTCCTCGACCGCTGACGGCTCAAGCGCCATGTCATCGAAGTACGGCGCCTGCCGAATGTAGGTAGAGTCCTTCTCCCAGGCATACGTCTCGCCCTTCGGAACTGGCAACCCGCGCCAGCGTTCATCGCCCGCATAGACCTCACCGTAACTCTTCCGAAACATATCGGACGTAATCGCGCTCGCCATCGCCTGTTCAATTTCTTGTTGCGAAGGCCAAATATCGGCGAGGTAGACCGGCTTGCCGTCCTTGCCTTTGCCGACGGGATCCTTGCGCAGGTCGGTATCGATGCGGCCGGCGAGCGCGAAGGCCACCACCAGCGGCGGCGACATCAGATAGTTGGCGCGCACTTCGGAATTGATTCGTCCCTCAAAGTTGCGATTGCCGGAGAGCACCGAAGCGACAACCAGATTTTTCTCGTCAATTTCTTTCGAGACTTCAACCGGCAGCGGGCCCGAGTTTCCAATGCAGGTGGTGCAGCCGTAGCCGACGATGTGAAATTTTAGCTTTTCCAGATAGGGCATCAGGCCCGCCTTGTGCAGGTAATCGAGCACAACTTTCGATCCGGGAGCGAGCGAAGTCTTGACCGTCACTGGGACTTGGAGTCCGCGTTCCACCGCCTTCTTTGCGAGCAGGCCGGCAGCCAGCATCACTGACGGATTTGACGTGTTCGTGCAACTGGTGATCGCGGCGATCACCACGCTGCCGTGCTTCAACATGCTGCCATTTCCCGAAATATGTTCGTGAACATTCGGATCCTCGAAACCTACCGCGGTCGGACTGCCGCCCTCCTGCTCCCAACGGCTGACTTGCTTGATAGCAGAGTCGGCCGGAGCCGCCGCGGCGGCCTTGGCCTTTGGCTTGATCAGCGAGGGCAGCGCTTGCGCAAACGACTCGCCCGCCTTCGACAGCACCACGCGATCCTGCGGGCGCTTCGGACCAGCCAGACTCGATTCGACCGTAGCCAGATCGAGGCTCAGCAGCTCGGAGTATTCGGCCTCCGGCGTATTGGCATCGTGAAAAAGTCCCTGCTCACGCGCATACGCTTCCACCAGCGCAATCTGCTCGTCACTGCGGCCGGTTAGTTTCAGGTAGCGCAGGCTTTCTTTGTCGATCGGGAAAATGCCGCAGGTGGCGCCGTATTCGGGAGCCATGTTCGCGATGGTTGCGCGATCGGCGAGCGGCAGGTCTTGCAAGCCGGGGCCAAAATATTCGACGAATTTGCCGACGACGCCATGCTTGCGCAGCATCTCGGTGATCGTGAGAACGAGATCGGTCGCGGTAGTGCCTTCCCGCAGGCGCCCTGAAAGTTTCACACCGACGACTAGCGGAATGAGCATGGATACAGGCTGGCCTAGCATGGCGGCTTCGGCTTCGATGCCGCCGACGCCCCAGCCGAGCACGCCGAGCCCGTTGACCATTGTGGTGTGGGAGTCGGTGCCGACCAGCGTGTCGGGAAACGCGGTGCGCTTTTCGCCTTCTTCGTGCACAAAAACCACGCGAGCCAGATATTCGAGATTGACTTGGTGAACGATTCCTGTGTCCGGCGGCACGATAGCAAGGTTGCGGAAGCCGGTCTGCCCCCAGCGCAGAAACGCATAGCGCTCTTTGTTGCGCTGAAACTCCAGCAGTGCGTTAATGTCAAACGCCTCGGCCGACCCAAACTCATCGACCTGCACCGAGTGGTCGATGACTAATTCCGCAGGCTGTAGCGGATTGATCAACTTGGCGTCGCCTCCCAGTCGCTTCATGGCATCGCGCATGGCGGCGAGGTCGACTACGGCGGGCACGCCGGTGAAATCCTGGAGCAGCACGCGGCTCGGCGTGAAGGCAATTTCTTTTTCCGGTTTCGAATTCTTGTTCCACGCGGCGAGCGCGCGAATTTCATCCTTCGTGACGTTGCGCCCATCTTCGGTGCGCAGCAGGTTCTCCAGCAAAATGCGCAGCGAGAACGGGAGATGCCGGGTGGAGATTCCCTGCTTGTCGAGAGCGTCTAGGCGATAAAGTTCGTAATTTTTTTTACCAACTTTGAAATTTGCGCGGGCGCCAAAACTATTGGATGACATACCGACCTTCCTTCACAAGCTCCGGCACAAGGCTGGGCACGATGCGGAACTTAACCTTATAGTGTAATTCGTTTGGTGGGGTCGTGACATGACGGGCGTCACGCTAAACTGAGTTAAAGACGCAGGGTGTCTATGAAACAAACCTTGGGCCACGTCGCGCTTCTCGTCCGCGATTACGATGAGGCTCTGGCTTTTTTTACCAGAACGCTTCGCTTCACTGTGGTCGAAGATACACGCTTGAGCGCCAACAAACGCTGGGTGTTGATCGCACCTCCGGGATCTCAGAGCACCACCTTGCTGCTGGCACGCGCCGCAACGCCTGAGCAGCAAAGCCGCGTTGGCAACCAGACCGGCGGACGAGTTTTTCTTTTTCTGCACACCGATGATTTCTGGCGTGACTACAATGAAATGACCGCGCGGAAAGTAAAGTTCATGCGCGAGCCAGTCGAAGAAGAGTACGGAACCGTCGCAGTCTTCGAGGACCTTTACGGCAATCGCTGGGATCTATTGCAACTGAACAGCAGCCGTTCGGTCTGACCAAACAATTTCGTAATTTTGCGAACTGACAAATTCCTACCGCACGCCCGTCCAAATCTGATACACCACGACGCCGACCATAAACACTAGGTAAATCCTGAGTGCCCAGAAAAGAATCATTTCGGTCGCCGTGAGCTGTCGTCGTGGACAATGATGGTGCTCCTTGGCGAAAATCAACTGGTCGGGCTCGAGCGCCGTCATCACGGAAGTGATTTCTTCCCGGCTGACTTCGTGGTCGGGTACGGAATCCAAATGCTTCTCCATTTACCTGGCTCCAATCATTATTACTTTTACTTCGCTCACTTAGCTCCGATCACGGCCAGCGCATTGGGCGCGATCACGCTGAGGCCAAACAATAGGCCGGCGGCGATGAGGATGATCACCACTCCCAAGGCCAGCACATTGGCCCAGAGTGGACTGACCAGATCGCCCATGATTTCGCGATCGTTGACGAGCATATAAAGGAAGAGAAGCGCTGGAGGCATGGCCAGGACGGCAATCACATTCACCAGCAACACGATGTAAACCAGTGGAATTCCCGGAATCAGCACCAGTCCGCCCGCGGCCGCTGCTTCGAGCAATAGGACGAGATAGAACGCCTTGCCTTGCTTGAAAGGAAGATTCAAACTGTGCGGGCGACGCGCCACCTCCCCGAAAGCATAGGCCGACGAAGTTGAAATGGTGATTGCCGCGACCATGCCCGCCTCGAAGATGCCCAGCGCAAACAGCGCCGCTCCCCAGTGTCCGACAAATGGTTGTAATGCCTGCGCAAATTCCGCCGCTTCGAAGTTGGCGGCCGACATGTGATGAAGGAATAGCGGAGCCGTCGCCAGCATGGTTGCCAGAGCGGCCACCGTGGCCAAAGCCGCACCCAGAGCCGTGTCTACGCGCCCCATGCGGATGTCATGAGTGGTGAGACCTTTGTCGGCAATCGCACTCTGCTGAAAAAAAAGCATCCAGGGAGTGACGGTGGCTCCGATGTTAGCGAGCAGGATTAAGACAGTTTCCTGGGTAAGCCCGCCGGGCAATGGTTTCCAGGTCAGCAATGAGTGAGCGACTTCGTGCCAGTGCGGGTGAGCCAGTAGGGCCACCGGTACGAACACGAGGTTGAAAGTGGCAGCGCCTAAGATGATCCGTTCCCACGTCCAATAGCGATGGGTCATGAGCGCAAC
The DNA here is from genome assembly GCA_036513715.1 of Terriglobales bacterium. GTDB lineage: Bacteria > Acidobacteriota > Terriglobia > Terriglobales > Acidobacteriaceae > Acidiflorens. The sequence goes on along the minus strand of DATBYM010000069.1, from coordinate 177,490 downwards.
CGAGAGGACCAACAATGCGCCGAGGACGGCGACTGCTGGACGCACTCCGAAGAATCCGAGACCGGCGCGAATGGCGATGAACTCGGTGACCAGGGTCAGAAAGTTGCCGACCATCAGATCGATCATCGAGAACCAACCCCAGAACGGACCAAAGCGATCGAAGATCAACTCGGCGTGGCCACGATGCGTAGCGGCACCCAATCTCACCGTCATCTCTTGCACCACGCACGCCATGAGGAATGTGAGCACCACAAACGGCACGAAGAAACCGACGCCGAATCGGGCACCCGTCGCGGCATACGACAGCATGCTGGGACCGTCATTCTCTCCGAGCATCACCAGAATGCCGGGACCGATGAGGAGCCAGAACAGGCGGAGGCGCGGCCGAAATCCGCGGCGTGCGCGCGTCGCGGAAACCTGTTCGCGGTCGTGGGCGCGATCGATATCTTCGTGGGTAATAACGACGCGGTCGGGGGGAGGCGGCTGACTATTCGATTCGGGATCGCCGAGGGTGACGGAACGGAAAGCGGTTTCACCCCCGCTCTCCGACGCTGTGTTTCGTTTTTTCATGCGCTGACGCGGGCGAGAAACCGCAAGCGCTCGCCGGAAAATTAGCCTAAGTATACATCAGCAAATAAACTATAGTTAATTACTTTTGCGATTAGGGATATTAGATTTTCGGATGAGGACAATTTGCGGGGTCGTTGATACCACTCAATGTTTAGGGTTTCGTGGTAACCTTCGAATCCGCCGACTTAACCCACACCCTCTCCGCTGCAGACACTCCCAGCGAAACTCGCCCCGCGCCGGTAGTCAAGGTCAGCGTGTGATCGTAGTTGCGATGTGCGACATGCACCTTCGCTCCCGGACGAATGCCGCGCTGCTCCAGAAACTCGAGCAGGCGTCGGTCGCGTTCGTAGATACCACTCACCTGGAAGTTCTGCCCCGGTTCGGCCTGAGCCAACAGCAGCAAGCCACGACGACGGCGGCTTGCCGGACTCTCCAATTCGCTCAAATTACCGTGCGGGCAGGCGACCCCGGCGCCGAGTTTCGCCAGCAGCCTGGCTTCAAAATCGGGCGAGACCGCGTGTTCCAGTCGCTCCGCCTCGTCGTGCACCTTGTACCATTCCATTCCGAAAATCTCGGCGAGCATGCGCTCAATCAGGTGATGGCGAACCGTCAGTTTGCGGGCTATTTTTCGGCCAGCGGCGGTCAGGCGAACGCGACCGTCGCCATTCACGCGCACCAATCCGTCTTTCTTCAGTCGTCGCACCGCCATGGTCACAGCCGGCGGCGAAACTTTGAGCCAGTGCGCCAGGGTCGCCGAGATGACAGTCTCGCCTTCGCTCTCAGCCCCGAGAATGGCTTTAAGATAGTCCTCTTTGGAAACGGTAATCACGTGAATCGTATTATACGGCGAAGCGTTAAGCACGGTTAACGAGAGATTCGCGCAGGTCAGATTGCAAAGGATAGAACCACCTCGTCATCTTCGGCGAAAGCTGTCTCACCGCTCGAAGATGAAACCTCTGGTTTCTAACCTCTGCGATCTGGCCTCTGCAATCTCTCGGTTTGACATCATCGTCATCCGCCCCTACCCTTGAGTCTTTCGATCATGAAGATTCTCGTCATCGGCGGTGGCGGACGCGAGCACGCTTTAGTCTGGAAGTTGCGGCAGTCGCCGCGAGTCACGAAAATCTACTGCGCGCCGGGCAACGGCGGCATCGCCCACGATGCTGAGTGCATCGCGGTAGACGTCAAGAGCCTCGACTCCATGCTGACGCTCGCCAACCAGATTCAACCCGACCTCACCATCGTCGGACCGGAATTACCGCTTCTGCTCGGCGTGGTCGACGAATTTACGCGGCGCGGCTGGCGCATATTCGGCCCCACGAGAGCCGCCGCTCGACTGGAAACCAGCAAGAGTTTTGCCAAGGAATTCCTGCAACGGCACCGCATCCCCACCGCGCATTATGCGATCTGCAACTCTTCGGAAGAGGTGCGCGATGCCCTACCGCATTTTCATGCACCCATTGTGGTAAAGGCTGACGGGCTGGCCGCCGGCAAGGGCGTGGTGATTGCGCAGAGCAAAGACGAGGCCTCGACCGTCGCCACCGAAATGCTGAGCGGCCGTATGCTGGGCGAAGCGGGCGCGCGCGTCGTGCTGGAGGAATTTCTACAAGGCGACGAACTGTCATTTCTGGTTGTAAGCGATGGCGAGCGCGTGGCGCCGCTCGTTGCCGCGCAAGATCACAAGCGTGCGGGCGACGGCGACACCGGACCGAACACCGGCGGCATGGGCGCCTACACCACTCCCGCCATCGTCGACGACAAGATGCGCGACTGGCTCGTCGCCCACATCGCGCGGCCGGTTGTCGCGGGCATGAAGGCCGAGGGAGCGGAGTACAAGGGCGTTCTCTATTGCGGATTGATGATGACGGCGCGCGGACCGATGGTGCTCGAGTTCAATTGCCGCTTCGGCGATCCGGAGACGCAGCCGATTCTGATGCGGCTCGAAAGCGACTTGCTCGAGGCCATGGAGGCGTCGATCGACGGACGTACCAGCGATGGCGATTTTAAGTGGTCGGACGATGCGGCAGTATGCGTGGTGATGGCATCGGGCGGCTATCCCGGAAGCTATGAGGTGGGCAAGAAGATTGGCGGGCTGGAGAGCGCTGCGAAGATGGGATCTGTAAAGGTCTTTCATGCCGGCACCTCGAAGCGGGATGGGGCTTTCTACACTTCGGGCGGCCGCGTGCTCGGCGTAACCGCGCGGGCCGCAGAATTGCAGACGGCGGTTGAGCGCGCCTACGAAGCCTGCGCGAAAGTTGATTTTGATGATGCGCATTATCGCAAGGACATCGCAGCGCGGGCGCTGAAGAAGAAGTAGGGTCTGCGCTTTGTGAACGAGCGACACTTTGCACCGTGACCAAGCTAGAATTGCCAGTCTGAGCGCCGCGAAGGACCGATGCATTTGCTGGTGGCGCTGGAATTTATAGGTTCTTCGCTTCGCTCAGAATGACAGCAATATTTTCAATTTCAAGAATGGAAGTGCACCGCAATTATGAGCAAGCCACAAGTTTCAATCGTAATGGGCAGTGACTCTGATCTGGAAATCATGCGCGAGGCCAGCAAAGCTCTCGACGAATTCGGGATCCCGTATGAAATGGATGTAACATCGGCCCATCGCTCACCCGACCGCACCGCAGAGTATGCGCGCCAAGCCGCCCAACGCGGCATTCGCGTGATCATCGCGGGCGCGGGCGGAGCGGCTCATCTGGCGGGTGTGATTGCGGCGCACACGACGCTACCGGTGATCGGCGTTCCTATCCCGTCAACTTCGCTGCAAGGCATGGATTCGCTGCTTGCGACCGTGCAAATGCCCGCGGGGATTCCGGTGGCAACCGTCGCCATCGGCAAGCCCGGCGCCACAAACGCAGGAATTCTCGCGGCGCAGATTCTCGGAGTTGCAGATGCCGCGATCGCGGGGAAATTGACGGCGCACAAAGAAAAACTCGCGCGCGGCGTGGAAGAGAAGTCAAGGAAATTAAAGAATGCGGTGTAATCGGCACGGAGCTACGCTGGATCGATTGGCGGCGCACGAAATCAGCGCAGAGCCATTCCCGCTTCGGCCGAAAAATCCATCGCCACGAGTTCCGCCCGCAAAAATTTCGGGTACGCCGCTGCCGCAATCATGGCCGCATTGTCGGTAGAGAGCGCGTGCGACGGGAAAAAAACCGGAAGCCCCTGCATGGCAGCCTCGCGCCCAAACGTGTTCCGCAGTTCGCGATTGGCGGCCACGCCTCCGCTCACAAAGAGCGTGCGAACGTCATACTCCCGAGCTGCCGACAGCGTCTTGGCCAGGAGATCGCTGACCATCGCCCGCTGAAAAGACGCCACCAGGTTAAGCGTTTGCCGATCGCAAACTTTCAGGAGATCCTCGACCGTAGGCCAACTGATTCCAGCCAACGCCTGTCGCCGCGCCGCAATCGACGGCTTCAAGTCGTGTGTCTCCACGTACCGCAAAACCGCTGTCTTAATCCCGCTATAAGAAAAATCAAAATCCGGCCGAGCGACATGCGCCGGCGACTGCGCTCGCTCGCCCTGTCCCTGCTCGCCCTGTCCCTGCTCGCCCCGTCCCTGCTCGCCCTGTCGATGATCGCGCCGATCGCGATGTTTGATCTGCGAAGCTTGAAACTTCACCGCCTGCGCATCTCCGTGCACCGCTAGACGGTCGATAATCGGACCACCCGGATATCCCAGCCCCAACAACTTCGCGACCTTGTCGAACGCCTCTCCCGCCGCGTCGTCGCGCGTGTGGCCAATGTTGCGATAGGTCCACAGATTTTCCCGCTCCTCAGCCAAATAAAGATGCGTATGCCCACCCGACACGACCAGCGCCAGCACCGGAAAATTCAACTCGGCCTCGCCGCTAAGCCGCTGCTCAAGCAACACGGCGTGAATGTGCCCCTCCAGATGGTTCACCGCGATCAAAGGTTTATCGAGTGCAAATGCCAGCGCCTTAGCAAAACTGATCCCCACCAGCAAAGCGCCGGCCAGCCCTGGCCCTTGCGTCACGGCAATTGCGTCGACCGAAGCGTACGTCTGTCCTGCCTCCGCCAGCGCCTGGCGCACGACCGGCACAATTGCGCGCAAATGCTCGCGCGACGCCAGCTCAGGAACCACTCCGCCATAAGGCTGATGAGTAGCAATCTGCGAGGCCACCACATTCGATAAAATCTGTTCCCCCGCGCGCACCACCGCCGCGCCCGTCTCATCGCAGGAGCTTTCGATGCCGAGTATGTAGCCGTCAGGCATAATTGGCTTTAGCTTTTGGCTCTTGGCTTTTGGCTGCGAGCAACCTTTTCAGTTTAGACGATTTCGAATCGACCTCGAGCGCTCGGCGTTGCGGCGACTGAACGCTGAGTGCTGAATGCTGGAGTGCTTTCTGTCTCACGCCAAACAATTCGCCGAAGAAATCATCCGCACCCTGCGTGTGCGGGGCCACCAAGCTTATCTGGCCGGAGGATGCGTCCGCGATCTTCTTCTTAATCGCGAACCGGCTGACTATGATGTGGCCACGGACGCGACTCCGCAGCAGGTCATGCAAATCCTTCCGCAAACCTACGCCGTCGGCGAGCATTTTGGAGTCGTGCTGGTGCCGTATAGAAAAGAGGAAGAAGCTGATCAAATAGCGCGCACTTCAGCGAGCTCCGGTCAAACTCCAGCTCATCATCGCGACGCAGTCGAAGTCGCCACCTTCCGCCTCGACATGGGCTACTCCGATGGCCGCCGTCCCGACGAAGTACGCTTCACCAAAGATCCGCGCGAAGACGTCGAGCGCCGCGACTTCACTATCAACGGCATGATGCTCGACCCCGCCACCAACGAGGTCCTCGATTTCGTCGGCGGCCGCGCCGATCTCAATGCCGGAATCATCCGCGCCATCGGCGACCCTGAGCGTCGTTTTGCCGAAGACAAACTCCGCATGCTGCGCGCCGTCCGCTTCGCAGCCCGCTTCGATTATCAGATCGAGGCAGCAACAATGACCGCAATCCAGAAGTTGGCCAACAAAATTCACCAGGTTTCTGCTGAACGAGTCCGCGAAGAACTCACCAAAATGCTGACCGAAGGCCAAGCCCGCCGCGCCTTTCAACTACTCGACGCGACCGGCCTCTTGCGGGAAGTCCTCCCCGAAATCGCCGCTATGAAAGGAGTCGAGCAACCGCCGCAATACCATCCCGAAGGCGACGTCTTCGTGCACACTCTTCTTTTGCTCGACAAGCTGCCCGCTGGCGCCTCGAAAACTCTGGCCTGGGGAGCGCTCCTCCACGATGTAGGCAAGCCGCCCACTTTCCGCGTAGCGCCCGACCGCATTCGCTTCGATGGCCACGTCGATGTAGGAGTAAAGATGGCCGCGGAAATCCTCCGCCGCCTGCGCTTCTCGAACGACGACAGCGATCAGATTCTCGCGCTCGTAGACCATCACATGCGTTTTGGCCAGGTGCAGCAGATGAAGCAATCGACGCTAAAGAAATTTCTCCGCATGCCCGCCTTCGACGAGCACCTGGAGCTGCACCGCCTGGACAGCCTCTCCAGCCACGGACAACTGGAAGCCTACGATTATGCGCGCCAACAATTGCAATCGATGCCGCCCGAGGAGATTCGTCCCACTCCGCTAATCACCGGACGCGATTTGATCGAGGCGGGGTATGAGCCGGGGCCACGCTTCAAGGAAATTCTGGGTGCAGCGGAGGATGCGCAATTGGAGGGGCGACTTACTTCGCGCGAGGCGGCGATGGAGTATGTGCGGCGGGAGTTTCCGGCGTAGCTTCAATAGGAGTGATTGCTTCGACAAATTTGTCGTCCTGGCCGAAGCGAAGGCCTCCTATATTCTTCTATTCTTCATTTCGGTCGCGATCTTGGGTGCGTGCTTCCTCCTCGCTGGATGCGCCCGGAAGCGGTTTCTCCGGATCGATCGTTGGCAACCCTGCTTTGTTTAGTTGCTCGTTCAGCCCCGGAATGTCTTTCGCTTTGAGTTCGGTCAAGGCTGAGAGCTGCTCTTCTAGCGCCTTGTTCAGTTCGCCGAACATCTCGACCTGCTGGGTGGTGGGGGCGGCATCGGCAGTATCGAGAGCGCTGACGAGCGCGCCGAAACCGCTGTTCAGACGGGACAGGGTGCGGCCTTCGGGAGTGCTCAGGAAGCGCGCGCCGTATCCGCCGCCTTCGCCCTCGATGGTTGTGGCTTTCGCTTGCAGATCAGCAGTTGCTTTCTGGATCGCGTCGGGTGCGCTTGTAAGCGTCTTCAGTTGCGCTCGCAAACTACGTAGCTGTTGCAGGGCTTCGTAATCTTTGTGAAGCGCGTCGGCGATTTTACGGTCGAGGTCGAATTGATTCCGCAGTTCCGCGGGGGTCGTCTTTACTCGCGGATCCATTTTTATGTCGAGCGTTTTTGTGTAGCTCTGGCCGCCAACCTTGAGTGTGATTTTGTAGTGTCCCGGCAGCACAGCCGCGCCCAGCGGGTAAAGCGGCGTGTCGTGATAGATCGCCGAGATGGGATAGTCGCGCGACAGCACGTCGGGGGCGGGATAGGCGAGGTTCCAGAGGAAGCGATGCATTCCTGCTGCTGCTGACAAAGTTCGTGCTGGCCGCACCCAATACATCGGTACATTGAACTTTTTGGGATCGACTGTTGCGGGTTTATCGGCGCTGGAAAAATGGCGAACGACTTTTCCCGTGGATGCATCGACAATTTCCAGCGTGACCGCGCCATCAGCCGGCGTGTTCAGCCAGTAGTCGATCATCGCTCCATCCGGAGGATTCTGCCCTGCGGGTTCTTCGGGAGGCAATGGCGTGTCGGTGTTGTTGTTGCGGCGAACGCGATAGGTCAGCTGCGGATTGAAAAGATATGCGGAAGCATGAGCAACCTCGTCACTGAATTGACGCAGTGGAGTGATGTTGTCGAGAATCCAGAATGAACGGCCGTGAGTTCCGACTACTACATCGTCGTGATGGACTACTAGATCGCGGATCGAACTTGGCGGCAGATTCCTTTGCAATGACTGCCAATGATCGCCATCGTCCCACGACACATAGACAGTGCGCTCGGTTCCGGCGAAGAGCAGTCCTTTGCGTTCGGGATCTTCTCTCACTGTGTTAACCGGCTCGTTATCGGGCAATCCGTTGACGACTTTCTGCCAACTCTTTCCGGCGTCGTGTGTGCGATAGATATAAGGATGCAGGTCGTCGAGCCGGAAGCGGTTCACGGCAGCGTAGACGGTCCCAGTATCGAAATGTGATGCATCCATTTGCGCGATCTTGCTCCACGAAGCCACTTCTGGCGGAGTAACGTTCCTCCAGTTCTTGCCGCCGTCGCGCGTCACTTGAATCACGCCATCGTCGGTTCCGGCCCAGATCAGGTTTACGTCTTTCGGCGATGGCGCAATCGAGTAAACCACGCCGCGATGCTTGCCTTTCGCTGGATCGTCCGCGACGAACGGCCCTAATGTTGCCGGAATCCCGGGATCTTCGCGGGTCAGGTCTGGACTGATGATTTGCCAACTGTTGCCGCCGTCGCGGGTGGAGAAGATGACGTTTGATCCGAGATAAAGGATATGCGGATCGGCCGGCGAAAAGATCAGCGGCGCCGTGCGATTGAAGCGATACTTTCCGGTACGCAGAACAACGGGCTCGACGTTTCGTGTCTGGCCGGTGTTGCGATCGAATACCGTTCCCTTGCCACCGTAGATCAGATTGGGATGTAGCGGATCAGGCGCGACATAGCCATATTCTTCGGTGCCCACAGTCGTCCAATCGCGGAAGGTGATCTCGCCAAAGTCGCTGCGGCTGGCGGTGCCGACGGAGCCGCTCTCCTGCTGTCCGCCATAGACCCAGTAGGGAAATTGGTTGTCGGTGATGACGTGATAGAACTGCGCCGTTGGCTGGTTGTACCAGGAACTCCAGGTCCGGCCGCCGTTAACGCTGATGGTCGCGCCCTGGTCGAGAGCGATGGCGATGATGTCGGGATTGTCGGGATTGATCCAGATGGTGTGGTAGTCGTCGCCTCCGGGAGCGCCTTTGATGGCGGTGAACGTCTTGCCCGCATCGGTGGAGCGATAGGTCGAAGTATTGGCGACGTAAATCTCATCCTTATTACGCGGGTCGACACGAACACAGCCGAAATCGTCGCCGCGTCCCCAGATGCGGTCTTCGTCGTTGACCTGCTGCCAGCTTTCGCCGGCATCATCGGAACGGTAGATGCCGCTTCCCTTCTTAGCGTTCACCCACGCATACATGCGATCGGGATCGCTCGGAGCGAGAGTAGGTCCGATGCGGCCAATGCCTTCGGCTTCGCCAGGCAATCCTTTGGTAAGTTGCTGCCAGTGATCGCCGCCGTCGGTGGATTTGTAGAGGGCGCTGCCGGGACCGTTGTAGCCGCCGCCGGTTGTCCAGACGGGACGGCGCGATGACCACATGCTGACGAAGATGACCTGGGAGTTGCGCGGATCGAAGAGGAGATCCATTCCGCCGACGTTTTCGTCTTTGTAGAAAACTTTTTGGAAGGTTTGGCCGCCGTCGAGCGAGCGGTAGACTCCGCGCTCGGAGTTTGGTCCGTAAGGATGGCCTTGCACGGCTACGAAGAGGCGGTTGGGATCTTTGGGGTCGACGATGATGGAGGCGATCTGCTGGGCATCGCGGAGTCCGAGATGCTGCCAGGTGCGGGCACCGTCGGTCGACTTATACATGCCATCGCCGACGCTAAGATCAGGGCGGCGCAGACCTTCGCCACTGCCTACGTAGATGATGTCGGGATTCGAGGGCGCGATGGCTAGCGCTCCGATGGAGCCGGAGTGTTGCGGGTCGTCGGGCTGGTTGTCGAAGATCGGATTCCAGGTGTGGCCGTAGTCGGTCGTCTTCCAGACTCCGCCGTTGTTGGGAGCCATATAGAAGACATTGGGCTGAGCGGTGATGCCAACCATGGCGACGGTGCGGCCTCCGCGAAACGGGCCGATCAAGCGCCAGTGCAGTTCCTGATACATCGCCGGGTCGAACTGCTGGGCGGAGAGCGCAAAGGGGAAAAGCAAAATGCAGAGCGAAATGAGCGGAATGGAGAGGCGATTGTTCACGGTTGGTCCTCAATGTGACGAACTCGAATGCGACGAAAGAGAAAAGCAAGGATAAACCACGACGGCGCGGATTGGACAGCGCAGCGGGATTGGCCCGCTATCTTTTCGCGGGCCGGACGGTAAAGGCAGAGGTACAAGGAACTTTCGGCGGCCACTGTTCACGATGGTTCCGGCGCGCTCGCCAGATAACGCCAAAAAGCATCCTGCCATTCTGGCATGTGAATGTTGTAAGCATGCAGGCTGTCTGGCGATAGAACGGAAAAGGCAGGCCGCCGCGCCGGACGCGGGAATTCGGCTGTCGTGACCGGTTTGACTTTGGTCGGCAAGCCAGAGGCGCGCACGATTTCGCTCGCGAAATCGTACCAGGTGCAGTTGCCGGAATCGGTGACGTGCACGATGCCTGTCGCGGATGCGCGGCAGAGTTCGGCGAGAGCGGATGCTAGGTCGCGCGTGAACGTCGGGCTTCCCCGCTGATCGTTCACTACGGAAATCTCTGGATGAGTCGCGGCCAGCTTCAGAATCGTTGCTGGGAAACACTTGCCTCCGTGACCGAACAGCCACGAAGTGCGAGCGATGCATACGTCGGGCAGAATCTCGAGCAGACGCTCTTCGGCGCGCGCTTTGCTTTCGCCGTAGACACTGGTGGGATTTCTCGGGTCGCTCGTTTCGTACGGCGATCGCTTCGTGCCATCGAAAACGTAGTCGGTGCTGAGAAATATCAATCGCGATCCGGCTTCGCGGGCAGCGTCGGCTACATTAACGGCGCCTTCGCAATTCACCGCGAAGGCGAGATCGCGGTTGGATTCGCATCCATCGACATCGGTGTAGGCGGCGGAGAGGATGGTGCAGTCGGGGCGCGAATCGCGAATTGCGGATCGAACGCGCGCGCGGTCGCGCAGATCGGCGTCTTTGGAGGAGAGCGCGGTCAACTGCTCGGTTTTCAATTCCTCGACCAACTCCCGGCCGAGCAAACCTGAGGCTCCGAATAAGGTGACGCGCATGATGGAATTGTATAACTCGCTTCCAGCCTGCCAGAAACCGCGGCTCCTATTCGGTCGCAGTCGACGGTGGTGGAGGTACCCGTCTCCGCAACGCGCGCAGGATGAGCGATCCGCTGATTCCGAAGCAAATCACCGCAGCGAACGCCACCAGTTCCAGAATTCTTGGAGTGATGTGGAGGTTGTTGGCGAAGAGCGACAGCAAGGCACACACAATGCCAAGTACATTCAGCCAGAGCGGAGAGTGAACATTTGGAAGGTCGAGGCGAAAGCAGACCTGAAGCAGCAACGCTGCCAGTCCGATAGCGGCGACTGTGACCAGAGCGACCGGACTGTAGAAGGCATTGGGAGCGGTGTAGATCACAATCAGCGCCAGCGCCAGCAAGAGCAATCCTGAGGCGATCACGGTCCACCGGCGAGCGACTTGGGACTGCGATAGAGTCGGGGATTCGGCGCTGGTCACCGCGCGATTTCCCGGCTGCTTCGCATACCGACATTGTACGTCGCGCGTTCCTTCCATGCCGAAATGCTGTTGCCCGGCATCGGGCGATGTTTGCCGTGCGACATGGCGTAGAGAACGAGTTCGACGCGGCTCGAAATTCCCACCTTATCGAAGATGCGGAGGAGATATTTTTTATGGTGTGCTCGCTGAGCCCGAGTTCGGTTGCAACACCGCGATTGGTCAAACCGTCGGCGACGAGCGCGACCACCTGCTCTTCGCGGGGCGTCAACAAGAATCTGCCGTTGGAGTTGACCACGCGCAGGGTGGGCACTTCGGATAGCGCGTCCACAAGATAATTCGTCTGCTGGCTGTTGATCCAAACCTCGCCGCGAGCAACGCACGGGATGCATTTGCAGAGCATAGAAAACGGAGTTTGAGAGAAAAGAAACATACCTTTGGCGCCAGTGCGCGTGGCATTCACGACGAGTTCGCGCTCGTCGCTATCGACCAGCAGCACGGAAGAAACACTCGGATAAGAAAGACGTAACCAGTGCAGCAGACTCAAATCGGGGAGACGACTCGCGGCGATCAGGATCACGTCGGCATGATTCAGCAGGCGGTTTCAGGGGCGTGTCGCAGCTTTCTGCGCGAGCCGAGTCCAAGGCCGGTGTTTGTGGCCCGAGATCGCGCGCTCGATCGAAAAAACGTATACCAACGTGATGGGATGGGCTCCGCGCGAGTGCGCCCCGCGGGATCAGATAGGCATCCGCGCCTCGGTAATCTCGGCAGCTCCGCGGAGTCAAGCTTCCGTCGCTTGATCCACTCCCCAGGCGGGCGCCTCGTAACCAACGTCCCCCCGCCTTGCCGAACTATGCCGGACCTCGCGCCCGCCTGAAATTGCGATTAGAATCGGAGTTCGGTGGTCTGGCACAACGTCGCTTTCCTGGCATGGAAGATCTCATTCTCGTCACCGGTGGCGCCGGCTTTATCGGCTCCAACTTTATTCTGCAATGGATCGCCTCGGGAAGATCTCGCGTCATCAATCTCGACAAGCTGACCTACGCGGGCAATCTCAACAATCTGCGTGCGATCGAATCCAATCCGCGCTATCGTTTCGAGCAAAGAGACATAGTCGATCGCGAATATTTGCTCGAATTGCTGCGGCGCGAACAGCCTCGCGCGATCGTTCATTTCGCCGCCGAAAGCCACGTAGACCGCTCCATTCATGGTCCCGATGATTTCGTCCGCACCAACGTCAACGGCACCTTTAGCCTGCTTGAGGAAACCCGAGCCTATTGGTCGGAGCTTTCTGAACCTGATCGCGCATCCTTCCGCTTTCTTCACGTCTCGACCGATGAGGTCTACGGATCGCTCAACCCCAATGATCCCGCCTTCAGCGAGACAACGCCTTATGCGCCCAACAGCCCATACTCCGCATCCAAGGCGGCGTCTGACCATCTCGTGCGCGCTTATTATCATACTTACGGACTTCCCGTTCTCACCACGAACTGCTCCAACAACTACGGTCCGCATCAATTCCCTGAAAAATTAATTCCGCTCATGATCCTGAATGCATGCGCCGGCAAACCGCTCCCGGTGTATGGAGACGGCCAAAACGTTCGCGACTGGCTTTACGTTGAGGATCACTGTCGCGCCATTCGCACCGTGCTCGCAAAAGGCAAAGTTGGAGAAACCTACAATATCGGTGGCGGCGGCGAAAAAAAGAACTTGGAGATTATCGGTGCCGTGTGCCAACTGCTCGACGAATTGCGCCCCCATGATCCCGTCATCCCTCACAACAAACTGGTGACATTCGTCAAAGATCGGCCCGGGCACGACCGCCGCTACGCGATGGACACGCGCAAAATCAAACGCGAACTGCATTGGCACCCGCTGGAAACATTTGACAGTGGGATCGGCAAAACCGTCCGCTGGTATCTTGATCACGACGACTGGGTTCGCGATGTGACGAGCGGCAGTTATCGTCAATGGATGGCGAAACACTACGCCAGCGAGCATTGAAGCCACAGATTGGCCTGAAACCTAAACATGACCAAAACTGAGCAACCGAAATATAAAGGCATCATCCTGGCGGGAGGATCGGGCACGCGCCTCTACCCCGTCACGCACGTGCTCCCGAAGAGCCTGCTGCCGGTGTATGACAAACCGATGGTGTATTACCCGCTCTCGACGCTGCTGCTGGCGGGCATTCGCGACATTTTACTGATCTCCACACCAGAAGATCTACCGCGCTTTCAGCACTTGCTTGGCGACGGCTCGCGCTTCGGTGTTCATTTCGAGTACGCTCTCCAACAGAAGCCCGAGGGAATTGCCCAGGCGTTTCTGATCGGCAAGAAATTTATCGGCTCCAGCGGTTGTGCGCTCGTGCTCGGCGATAATATTTTTTACGGTCACGACTTGGTCAAGGAATTGCGCGCGGCGACGCGGCAGAGCAGGGGGGCGCGAGTTTTCGCCTATCCGGTCAACGACCCCGAGCGCTACGGCGTCGTCGAGTTCGATCCACGAGGCAAAGCTCTCAGCATTGAAGAAAAACCCAAGCAGCCAAAATCTCGCTACGCTGTCACCGGGCTTTATTTCTACGATCGGCAGGTCGTCGAAATTGCCGCAAGCCTCAAGCCTTCGAAGCGCGGCGAACTCGAAATCACCGACGTTAATCGCGCGTATCTCGAACGCAAGCAACTGAATGTCTGCGTGATGGGCCGCGGCACGGCCTGGCTGGACACGGGCACGCATGAGGCACTGATGGAAGCGTCCTTATTTATACAGACGCTGCAAAACCGCCAGGGCCTGATGGTTGCCTGCCCCGAGGAGATTGCCTATCGCTCCGGTTACATCACCGCCGAACAAGTCGAAGGGCTCGCGCACTCGATGCGCAACAATGCTTACGGCGGCTACCTTCTGCAAATGCTGCGCGAGCGGGTTTTCTAATTAATGAAAACTTTCCCATGAAGAGCGTCGCCACTAATCTGCCTGGAGTTCTGTTGCTCGAACCGCGCGTGTTCGGCGACGACCGTGGCTTCTTCCTTGAGAGTTACAACCAGCGCACGTTCGCGGCGCTCGGCATTGCCGAGCCTTTCGTTCAAGACAATCATTCTTATTCCGCAAAAAATGTCATTCGCGGATTGCATTATCAGATCCGACAGCCCCAAGGGAAACTTGTGCGCGCCATTACCGGAGAAATTCTGGACGTCGCGCTCGACCTCCGCCGCAGTTCCCCGACTTTCGGGCAGTGGGAATCGTTCAAACTTTCCGGTGAAAATAAACAAATGCTATGGATCCCGCGCGGATTTGCTCACGGATTCCTAGTTACGTCTGAGACTGCCCACATCCTCTATAAGGCGACAGATTTTTATGCGCCGGAGCACGAGCGCACGGTTGCTTGGGATGACGCTGCGTTGAAAATCGACTGGCAACTCGGCGGCGCGGCGGATGCCGCCGCGATTGTGTCTGCCAAAGACCAGCGGGGCGTGCCTTTTGAGCTGGCGGAAAAATTTGACTAGCGGTTTGCTATTGCAGACGGAACTCGACCACGATCCTGCTCTCCACCTCAACTGCCTTGCCGTTTTGGAGGTACGGCTCAAACTTCCAGGACCGAACCGCCTCCATCGCCGACTGAACGAGTATGGCCCGACCGGAGACGGGCCACAGCCGTTCCACGCCGCCCTCGGGCCCAATCAGCGCTCCCAACTCGACCCGTCCTCCGATTCCCCCGATGCGCGCCGCTTCTGGATAGATCGGTTCCACTTTCGTGATAATCCGTTTCTCCATGGTCTCGGAAGAAACTCGCAACGATTCTCCAGCTGGCGCTTTGTTTTCCAGTTCATTCCACGATCGCTGCCACTCCCACCATCCCAGAGCGCCGAGAGCGAGCATCAGAGCGATCAAGATATAAATTGCGCGTCGTCCAATGTGAACTCTGGGCTTTCGCGCGGGCGAAGGCTCCCGAGGGGCCGCGGGCGTTTCGTTTGGCGTGGATCGGACGCTCTCTTTTTTTCTAAAGTCTTCTTTCTGGAAATCTTTGAAATCCGCCGGCTTTGCCGAGGAGCGGTAAATCCAATACCGGATCATCTCTTTCTGCTCCGCCGGCAAGCCAACAAACTCGAGCCCGCAACGGAGACGCGACTGATAACGAACAAGGGCGCGCGCTCGAACCGGTATGCCTACGTTCGGAAGCCGCAGCTCAACCGCCACTTGCTGGCCTGCGGCCATTTCTCCCGCGATCACCGCGCCCACACCCACTTCACTGATGTCGGTGCAGCGCCCAGGTAAAGTTTCGGGAACTCCGGACCGCAAGACAATCAAGTCCAGCGGGACGCCGATCGGATGCCGATGGAAACTGCGCTGTGGCGTTTCTTCGAGCGTGGACGATAGAACTGCGCTCATCACACTTGCCTCCGCAAGGTCGAAAATCCTGTCATGCGGCTGGACTCAATCGGCTGGAAGAACTAATGAACACGATGCCGTGCGAATTGTTGCAGAAAGTATATCGGAAGCGCGCGAGGAAAACGTCGAATAGTTTTCTCGCAGCGGAAACGCTCACTCCATGTCTCGCCAGTTCCGCCCTACTCCGATCTCTACCACCACCGGCACAGCGAGCGCGTGCGCGTTCTCCATATGCTCACGGACTAACGCCTTTATGATGTCCACTTCGCTCTCCGGCACTTCGAACACGAGTTCATCGTGCACCTGTAATGTCATCCGCGACTTCAATTCACGTTGGCGGATTTCCGCGTCGATTCGAATCATCGCCAGCTTGATCAGGTCCGCGGCCGTTCCCTGTAGAGGAGTGTTTACCGCCGTGCGCTCCGCAAACCCGCGCTGGGTGGCGTTTTTGCTGTTGATGTCAGGAATCGGCCGAATGCGTCCAAACATGGTCTTCACTTTCTGATCGCGTCGCGTCTGGTCGAGTGTGGCGTCGATAAAGGCTCGCACGCCCGCATATTTTTCAAAATACGAGTCGATGAATTTTCTGGCCTCTGATGACTCGATTCCCAATTGTTGCGACAGCCCAAACGCCGAGAGCCCATAAACAATTCCGAAGTTTACCGCCTTCGCCTTGCGACGATCCTCCGCTGTCACCATGAGGGGCGGAACGCCGAAGACCTGCGATGCGGTCAGCGTGTGGATGTCATCCCCGCGCCGAAACGCCTCGACCAGCAATTTGTCTTTTGAAAAATGGGCGAGCAGCCGCAACTCGATCTGCGAATAATCCGCCGCAATCAGCACGTGCCCCGGCTCGGCGATGAAGGCCGCACGAATCTCCCGCCCCAACTCGGTGCGAATCGGAATATTCTGCAGATTTGGATTCGCTGAAGACAGCCTGCCTGTGGCCGTTCCCGTCTGCCCAAACGTCGTGTGCACGCGGCCGCTGTGGTTGCGAATGAGCACCGGCAATGCATCGACGTACGTCGATTTCAATTTCGTCAGCTGCCGGTATTCCAATACCAGCCGCGGCACTTCATGATCCTCCGCCAAACCCTCCAACACATCTACGGCCGTAGAAATCTTTTTCCCTTTCCCGTATTTCACCGGCATCGGCAGGGCGAGCTTGTTAAACAGGACATCGCCAAGTTGTTTTGGAGAATTGACGTTGAACTCGACGCCGCAACGCTCGTAAATATCGCGCGCTTTGATTGCGGCCGCGCGCTGCAGTTTGCCCGACATCTCCTCGAGCGCCGCCAAATCAATCTTTACTCCCGCCTCTTCCATGCGCGCTAAAACCGGCACCAGCGGCGCATCGATCTCTTCATACACTGAAGTCAGCCCCTGCTCGTCAACTTCCCTTCGGAGCGCACTTGCCAGCCTGCCGGTTACGTCCGCCGCTTCCGCGAGGTTGCCGCTCAACTTCAAATTGAGTCTGCGCAGCGCGACCTCTGGCAACGAATGCGAAGAGTACGTCGGATCGAGCAGATAGGAATACAGCATCGGATCGTGCTGCACACCAGCCAGCGCAATCCGCTGCTCGCGAAAGCTCTCCGCGAAATAGTGGAGCGCGGATTTCAGATCATGAATAGTTTTCGGCACGCTAGCGTCTTCGAGCATTTTTCTTACCTGCTCCGCCAGCGCCGGGTCTTCCATCGTGATCATCGCGCCGACGCCGGGCGCAACCGACACCGCGATGCTCTCTATAGCGTCAGCACTCCGATCCTCGACCTCCGCGGGCCGCAAATCCAAAAGCCCAGATTGCACCGCCTGCGGCTCATCTTCTTCTGTGGCACCCTCCGGCTTGGCATTCTCAGTGCTCTCCGTCGGAATCGCCAGCGCCAGGGGGGCGCCCTTGCTCACATCCTTTAAATATTCGTCGAATTCAACCCTCGTCCGAATCTCCCGATAGTCGCCCTCTTTCACCGCAACCACCGGGAGCAGTTCTTTCAACAGAGAAGTAAATTCAAGTTCGGCGAACAGCGCGCGCAGCGATTCAACGTCCGGCTCGCCCGCTTTCATCGCCGCAACGTCAAACTCAACCGCCACGTCGGTATCGATGGTCACCAGTTGTTTGCTGTACAGGATGTTGTCGCGATTGTTCTGCAACGATTCACGATAGGTTTTCTTTTCCACCTCGGCTGCACGTTCCAGAGCCTGTTCGACGCTGCCGAAGCGCCGAATCAGTTCCACCGAGCCTTTGTCGCCGATTCCAGGCGCTCCCGGAATGTTATCGATCGAATCGCCGCGCAGCGCCATCACGTCTACTACTTTCGACGGCGGCACGCCAAGAATTTCCTCCACCTTGGCCGCGTCGCAAATCAAATTATCTTTCGGCGGATTCAGGACGCAGACTTTCTCGTTGACCAGTTGCAGCATGTCTTTGTCGCTCGAAACCACGTACACGGGATATTTTTCCACCGCCGCTTTCCTTGCCAGCGTTCCGATCACATCGTCGGCCTCATAACCTTCGAGCTGCAAAATCGGAATGCGATAGCCCTCCAGCGCGCGCCGAATATAAGGAATCTGCTGTACCAGGTCGCCGGGCATCTCGGCGCGATTCGCCTTGTAGCCGCCATATTGCGATTCTTGGAAGGTCTGCGTCTTGATGTCAAATTTACGAATCGTCGTAATCGCTTCCGCCTGCTGATTGCGTATGGTCGGCGCGCCTACATCGAAAACCGCCGCCAGATATTCGGGCGAGAAATCGTCGCGCAGTTTGCGCAGCATGTTGACGAAAACGTATATCGCCGCCGTGGGAAGTCCCGTCTTCGTCGACATCGGACGCTGCCGCGCCATGGCGTGATAGGCGCGAAAAATAAATGACATTGTATCGATCAGGAAAATTCGGCCCCTCTCTCCGGCAGCAACGGGCGGGCGCGCAGGCAGACTTCCGGGCGAAGCATTCTCAGGCGACGGCGATTTTTTCCTGGCAGGCAACTTGCCAAGTTTAACAGTTCTGCGACTGGCGAAGATCGAACGCCATTCGCCTCAATCGCGTATGATGTGAGGTTTTCCGGTGCCCGAGACAGTGTGCCGAATGCTGAGTGCTTCATGCTGCCCTTCAAGCTCGTCTACAGCGACGACTATTACCTGCCCATAGGCTCCCACGTTTTTCCTGCCGAAAAATACAAGTGCATCCACGACCGTCTGCTCGCGTCGGGAATTGCGGCGCATTCCGATTTTGTGGCGCCCCGCCCGGCGACCGATGAAGACGTGCTGCTAGTACATACCCGAACGTACGTACATAAATTAAAGACAGGCTCGCTCAGCGCACGCGAAGAGTTGGAACTCGAAGTCCCCTATTCGCCGGAATTAGCGCGCGCCTTCTGGCTGGCCGCCGGGAGCTCCGTGGTGGCCGCCGATCATGCGCTCAACGACGGCGTCGCGATCAACATCGGCGGAGGATTCCATCACGCCTTCCCCGACCACGGCGAGGGTTTCTGCATGCTCAACGACGTGGCCATTGCCATCCGCTGCATGCAGCGGGACAAAAAAATTCGCAAAGCGATGACGGTTGATTGCGACGTCCACCAGGGCAACGGCACGGCTGCGATTTTTTCTGGCGCCGGGCTGGGGACGAGGTCACAGAGTAGCCACCCCGAGGATGTGTTCACCATCTCGCTCCATCAGCTAAACAATTATCCGGCGCATAAGCCCGCTTCGTCCCTCGATCTGAATTTGCCCGACGGAATGGGTGACGCCGACTATCTTGCCGGTCTCGGCGATGCGCTTAGTATGGGATTGGAAAAGTTCGAGCCCGAACTCATCTGCTACATCGCTGGAGCCGATCCCTATCGTGAAGATCAACTCGGCGGGCTGTCGTTGACAATCGAGGGATTAAAGCAGCGCGATGCACTTGTATTCCAAACCGCCAAGACTCGTGGCATCCCCGTGATGGTCACCCTCGCGGGAGGCTACGCCGCGAAGGTGGAGGATACAGTCACGATTCACTTCAACACCGTGGTCGCGGCCAAAGCAGTGTTTAGCCGGCAGAGCTGACCTACGAAAGCGCTGACTGCGAAAAAAATGCACAAGCTATACTCCTCTTCATGGACGTCGTCCCTTCGCAACTTCCGCATCGTGAGCTTTATAACATTCTGATCAACGCAGTTGTGCCGAGGCCGATCGCGTGGGTTTCAACTCTTAGCGCTTCCGGACGACACAACCTCGCGCCCTTTTCGTTTTTCAATGCCGTATGCGCCAAGCCTCCGCTGCTGGCGTTTGCGCCGGGCATGCGTTCGCCCCACAAATCAGAGGCAGCTGCCGACGGGGCTGAGGGACATCCTGGAGTTCACATTAAAGACACGCTGCGAAATATTCGCGAGACGAGAGAGTTCGTGATCAACGTGGTCACCTACGAACTCGCGGAAGCCATGAACCTGACCAGCGGAGAATATGACGCGAGCATCGACGAATTCGAGTTGGCGAAGGTAGCATCGGTGGCTTCGCACGTGGTGCGGCCGCGGCGTGTAGCGGAATCTCCCGTAAGCTTTGAATGCAAGCTGCACCAGATTCTCGATTTCAATCCAGCGCCCGACGGCAGCAGCCTTGTGATCGGCGAAATTGTCTCCGTGCACATCGATGGGCGTCATCTGAAAGAAGGGCGACTGGATCGCGACTCGCTCGATCTGATCGGACGCATGGGCGGCATGCAGTACACGCGCACCACAGAACGCTTTGAGATGGTGCGGCCTAAGGTGGAGTGAAGAACGAGCCGACAATTCAGAATTAGTCTTCGAAACTTCTCGCTCCTCCCTTCATGCGGTTGGTGACCGCCTGTTTCCAGATCCACTTGATAACACGCGCGTCGTTATAGCAATAGCCGAGATTGTGATTGAGCGTGGAGAAGCAATGCCGCTCACAGGTATGTTTCATCTGCTTGAGCTGTTGCTGATCGAATTTTGGGCTGTCGATATTTCCCCAGTCGAAGGTCGATGGGTACATCGGAAAACATGGGGCGACCGTGCCGTCGGTGCGGATGATGACGTTGTTCTGTCCGGCGCGGCAGTTCCAATCGGTGAAATGCAGTTCGCCGTTCGCATCTTGCGCTATGCCCGGAGTCTGCGCCAGCATCGCGGCGATGTTGCCGTTTGTGCCGGTGCCGTCGCTATACCATCCATATTTTGTCAGATCGAGGCCTGACGACATGCGGACAAAGGCTTTCATCTCCTGCAAGCGCTGAACCGAATTCACCATCTGGTAGCCGGCTTTATTTTTTTCGATGATCCAATCGATGAGGGCATCGGTGGCACGCCAATCCTCGGGCCGAATGTAGGTTGGATTTTCGTTCAAGTGCTTGAAATGCTCGTCCTGCTCGAGCATCGGCGTTTCGTTGATGTGGTAGTCGGTGGCGAGGCGATGCGCGTGCGCGTATTCGGTAAGCTTCTTGACGTCCTCATGATTGTTGCGGCAGATGTTGATGTTGAAGAACACCATGTAGCCGTAGACGTACTGTTTGCGGATCAAGTGTTCAAGGCTCTTCTGGCCGGGGGCAAACGCTTTGGGCAGACTGGGTTTTTCGTCCCAGGCGTCGAGCGCAAAATTGAAGATGGCAACGCCGGCATCGCCGAGACGATCGGCGACTTCGGGGCGCAGTAGGCGGCCGTTGGTGCCGATGTAAATCCAGAAGCCTTTTTTCGCTGCGTAGTAAACAACCTTGTGCGCAACTTGCGGGCGCAATAGCGGCTCCCCGCCCATCAGCGCGAGCACGCGACAACCATGATCATGGAGCCAATCGATAGAGCGCTTGGCCACGTCTTCGGTCATGCCCTTCACTTTGTTGTTAAAGGCCCAGCAGTACCAGCAGTCGAGATTGCATTTGTAATCGAGAAAAAGATAAGCCGTAATCGGATGGAACTCACCGGGCATGACGCGCGATCGCATGTAGGGTAGAAGCCAGCCGCGAACTTTCCGCCAGACCTGTTCGTAGGTCCAGTCGCGTTTCTCCGGTGGCACTTCGGGGCCTGGTTCTTTGAGTAATTCCGGATATTGCGGGAAGACCGGCTCGGGTAAAGTTGCGCCTCCGGCCTCTGCTGGCCTTGGCCCGGCGGAGGCGGAATTCATCAGGAGATTGTGAATGTCAACGTCGATTCTGAATTTGGCGGGCGCCGAAGAAGCCATATCTTTTCCTCGCAATTTTGAAATTGTTTTCTAGAGATGCGCGAAGAGGAGGCGGAGTTTCATATGGCGCACGAAGTTTTAGAATTTTCTTATTTTGAGCGACTGATCGATCGAGAGTCTGTACGTTAGCGCACGGATTGGCTTTCCGTTTTGACTGCCTTCAATCCCGCCCCCGCTAAATGCCGACGATTCTGAGCGACTGACGATCGAGAGTCCGTACGTTAGCGTACGGATTGGCTGTCTGTTTTGGCTGCGTTCATCACGCCCCGCCAAATGACGGTTCCGGGACTGTTAAAATAAGGTTCAACTCTATGTTTGAGAATCTTCAGGAAAAGCTTCAGCGCGCTTTTAAATCTCTTCGCGGACAGGCCGTCCTTACCGAGGAGAATATCTCAGAGGCGCTGAAACAGATTCGTCTGGCGCTGCTTGAAGCCGACGTCAACTTCAAAGTTGTTAAGGAGCTGATCGACCGCATACAGGCCAAAGCGGTCGGCCAGGAAGTGCTGACTGCACTTTCGCCGGGCGAGCAGGTCATCAAGATTGTTCGCGACGAACTGGTGACGACGCTTGGCAAAGACACGGCCAAATTAAAGTTCGCCTCGCAGCCGCCAACGGTTGTGCTGATGGCCGGTCTGCAAGGATCCGGCAAAACCACCACCTCCGGCAAACTTGCTAACTGGCTTAAGAACGGCGGACATCGTCCGCTGCTGGTTTCGGTCGACGTTTACCGGCCGGCGGCTCGCGAGCAACTTAGAGTTGTGGCGGCGGCGATCAAGGCTAATCTTTACGAGGGCGAAGTAGGCGAGGCGAATACAGCTACCGTCGAGCGGCTGGCCAAAGAAGCGCGGCGTGAGGCGATCAACTCCGGCTGCGACGTGCTGATCGTCGATACGGCGGGGCGTCTACACATCGACGACCAGCTTATGGACGAGATGCAGTCGCTGAAGCGGCTGCTCAATCCGCAGGAAATTTTGTTTGTTGCCGATTCGATGACTGGACAGGACGCGGTCAAGTCGGCCGATGAATTTCACAAGAAGCTCACGCTTACCGGCGTGGTGCTAACCAAGATGGATGGTGATGCTCGGGGCGGCGCGGCGCTTTCTATTCGCCAGGTCACCGGGCAGCCCATCAAATTTATCGGCATCGGCGAAAAATACGATGCTCTAGAGCCGTTTCATCCGGATCGCATCGTTTCGCGCATTCTGGGCATGGGCGACATTCTCTCGCTTATCGAGAGAGCTGAGTCGCAGATTGACAAGAAGAAGGCTACCGAGCTTGCGACGAAGGCGCTCAGTGGCGACGGCTTTTCGCTGGAAGATTTCCGCGACCAACTGCGGCAGGTTCGCAAAATGGGATCGCTGCAAAGCCTGGTTGGCATGTTGCCTAGCATCGGTGCGTTCTCCGGCTTGCAGAAGGCTGCCGACAAGGTTGACGAAAAGCAGATCAACCGGGTCGAAGCGATTATCAATTCGATGACCGGATTCGAGCGCAACCATCATGAAGCCATCAACGGCAGCCGCCGAAAGCGCATTGCCCGCGGCTCGGGCACCAGCGTGCAGGAGGTTAACAACCTGCTGCGGCAGTACGCGCAAATGAGAAAAATGTTCAAGCAGATGGGCAAGCCCAGTTTCGCGCGGCGGATGGCGGGGATGAAGTTTCCCGGGATGTGAGGGGCAGCACTCGGCACTCGGCACTCAGCATTTAGCATTTAGGAAAGGCGCAACGCATACCGCGGCACTGCTAACTGCTGACCTATGAAGTGGCGATCTCTTCAGGAATCCGGCCCATCGCGTGAGCTTCGGCCTTTGCGTGAGATTTTTGCTGAGCGCAAGGAAGCCATAACTCAATACGTTCCGGCCGAGGTGCAAGCCGTTCATGCCCGGGCCGTTGCGAGCCTGAAGGCTCAAGGGCTTGCATCACGAGCGCTCAAGGCGGGCGATGTCTCGTCCTCTTTCGAACTTCCGGACCACAACGGCAAGGTTGTTTCTTCCTCCGACCTTCTGGCTACCGGACGCATCGTTCTCTGTTTTATTCGCGGCCGCTGGTGTCCCTTTTGTGTTTCGCAGACGGAGGCGATGTCTTCCGTCGCCGCTGAGATTGCCAGAGCGCGAGCGGCGGTGGTTGCGGTCTCTCCGCAGACCGAAAAGCAAGCCTTCTTTATGCACGATCAGCACAAGCTGGCTTTCCCGCTGCTGGTCGATGCTCACAACGGGCTGGCACGGCAGTTTGGGCTGGTGTATCGCGTTTCCGAGGAACAGCAGGCACTCTACAGCCGAACATTCGTCAATTTGCCCTTTGCCAATGGCGACTCGAGCTGGGAGCTGCCTATCCCGGCAACTTATGTGGTTGATCGCGATGGCACGATCTTGTTTGCTTCCGTCAACGAGGACTATATGGATCGGGCCGAGCCGCGGGAGATCCTGGCGGCGGTTCGGCTGGCTTGCGAACCGGCCCGGCATTCGCCGGACTGAACGGCCACTTCGACAAATGTATGTACAAAGGTTCCACGGGGGAAAAGTGGGTGCCGACAATGCAACGCAGCATCATTCGTCCCAGATCTACAGACCAGAGGACAGGTTCCTCAGAGATCACGGCGGCCAAGCGTACCTGTCGGGCAAGTAAGCCTCCCAGCATTTCCTGTTCTTGCTCATGGCTCGTGAAGAATAGGAGCATCCTAAGTATATTCCGTGCATCTAAACCTTGACAGTGGTTCGCTCAGGTTATAGCATGGCCGGATGCATAATCATCATGTCATTGATTATAAAGCATTAATTTAGTATCGGAGGATGTGCTATGGGAAAGATTATTGGAATTGACTTGGGAACTACCAACTCCTGCGTGGCGGTTATGGAGGGCGGAGAGCCGAAGGTTGTACCGAATGAAGAAGGAGGGCGGACTACGCCTTCGGTGGTCGGATTTACGAAGACCGGCGAGCGGTTGGTGGGGCAGGTCGCTAAGCGGCAGGCGATCACCAATCCGGAGAACACGGTGTACTCGATCAAGCGGTTTATGGGACGGCGTTATGACGAGGTTAGCGAAGAGTTGAAGATGGTCCCATATAAGGTAGAGCGGGATGGCGACAACGTAGTCGTCGTGGCGCAGGGGAAGAAGTATACGCCGCCTGAGATCTCCGCCATGATTTTGCAGAAGCTGAAGAAGGCGGCGGAAGACTACCTCGGCGAGAAAGTCACTGAGGCGGTCATCACTGTGCCGGCGTACTTTAACGACGCGCAGCGGCAGGCTACTAAGGATGCGGGCAAGATTGCTGGATTGGATGTCAAGCGCATTATCAACGAGCCTACGGCGGCGGCTCTTGCTTACGGGCTCGACAAGGGTAAGGACGAGACTATCGCGGTTTATGACTTTGGCGGCGGCACGTTTGATATTTCGGTGCTGGAAGTGGGCGAGGGCGTCATTGAGGTGAAGGCCACGAATGGCGACACGCACCTTGGCGGCGACAACATCGATCAGCGGCTGGTGGATTGGCTGATTGATGAGTTCAAGAAGAATGAAGGGCTGGATCTGCGCGGCAAGGGGAACGAGATGGCTTTGCAGCGTCTGAGAGACGCAGCCGAGCGGGCGAAGATCGAGCTTTCGACGACCATGGAGACGGAGATCAATCTGCCGTTTATTACGGCGGATGCTTCCGGGCCGAAGCACCTGGTGATTAAGCTGACTCGGGCGAAGCTGGAGTCGATGGTTGAGGATATTTTGCAGCGCTCGGTTGGGCCGTCGAAGCAGTGCTTGAAAGATGCGGGCGTGGATGCTTCGAAGATCAATGAAGTGGTACTGGTCGGCGGACAGACTCGCATGCCTCGCATTCAGGCGATTGTGAAAGAGCTGTTCGGCAAGGAAGGTCACAAGGGCGTCAATCCGGATGAAGTCGTGGCAGTGGGCGCGGCGATTCAGGGCGGCGTGCTGGGCGGCGAGGTTAAGGATCTGTTGCTGCTTGATGTGACTCCTCTGACTCTGTCGATTGAGACTTTGGGAGGCGTGGCGACTCCGATGATTCCTCGGAACACTACGATTCCTACGAAGAAGACGGAGACGTTTTCTACGGCGGCCGATAGTCAGACTTCGGTCGAGGTGCATGTGCTGCAAGGGGAACGTCCGCTGGCGGCGCAGAACCGGACTCTGGGGAAATTCCATCTGACGGGATTGCCACCGGCTCCGCGGGGCGTGCCGCAGATTGAGGTGACGTTTGACATTGACGCGAACGGCATTCTCAACGTGACGGCTAAGGACAACGCGACGGGAAAGGATCAGAAGATCACGATTACTTCGTCTTCCGGCTTGTCTAAGGAAGAAGTGGAGCGGATGGCTAAGGAAGCCGATGCTCACTCGGCTGAGGACAAGACTCGGCGCGAAGAGATCGAGGCCAAGAATCAGCTCGACACGATGGTCTATAACATCGAGAAGATGCTGAAGGAGCATGGCGACAAGATCTCGGGCTCGGAGCGCGGGGATGTCGAGAACGCTTTGGCGGACGCCAAGAAGGCGATTGAAGGCGGCGACAAGGCGGCGATGGACTCGGCGCGCGAGCGGCTGACGGCGGCTTCGCACAAGCTGGCGGAGCAGATGTACAAGGCTACGCAGGCGGCTCCGGGAGCTGGGGCTGGTCCGGCAGATGGGGCGGGCGCGGCTTCTGGCGGCAACGGCGCTAGTCAGAAGAAAGATGAAGGCGTGATCGACGCCGAGTACGTGGACGTCGAGGACAAGAAGTAACGCTGTTGGCTTTTAGCCATTGGCTTTTGGCTTGGGGGCGCGGGTTGCGCCCCCATTTGCTTCACGGTTTGAAATTTTTTGCGAGCGAGAACGGGGGTAGCGAATTGAGATTCGAAGTCAATGGGCAGATGTTTTTTGTGAACTTCGTCCCGGAGGAGGGGCGGTGGTATTGCTACGCGCCGACGGAGACCGGATTGCAGAAAATTCCGGTGTCGATGGATGCGGCGCCGTTTGAGGCGTTCACGGTCGATGTAGACGAGCAGGCGAAGGAAGTTGTGAATTAAACTTGTGAGGTAGGGATCCCTAGACTCCACGCGGCCCTCGGCTCCGCCGAGGGCCGTGCTACGCTCAGGATGACAGAGCGTAAGATGACGGAGAACGACAGGCTCAAATTACGCTCACAGCTAGACGATGGCCACTCAGACTAAAGACAAAGATTATTACGGCGTTCTTGGGGTCAAGAAGTCCGCCTCTACCGACGATATACGCAAGGCGTTTCGCAAGCTTGCCCGCAAGTATCATCCTGACGTCAACCCTGGGGACAAGTCGGCGGAGGAGAAATTCAAGACTCTTTCCGAGGCTAACGACGTTCTCAGCGATCCCAAGAAGCGAAAGATTTACGACCAGCTTGGGTTCTATTCGGACAATATCGATCCGGCTACGGCGGAGGCTTATGCGCGCGGCGGGGGGCAGCCGGGGGCTGGTCCGGCGGATGTTGGCGGCGGGTTCTCCGGAGGTCGCGCGGGAGGACCGAGCAACGTTGATTTTGGCGGGTTTGATTTTTCCGATTTGTTTGAAGGCGCGCGCGGCGGTGGGCGTAAAACGTCGAGTGGATCAAGCGGTGGCTTTCGCGATATTTTCTCGAATATTTTCACCGGCGGCGGGCGCGGCGACGCGGCTGACGCAGGGCCGGAGGAAGGCAGCGATCTCGAGTATCAGGTTAATGTGCCGTTCTGGACGGCGATTCGCGGGGGTGTGATGAAGTTGAATATCGCGCGCCGCGAAGTGTGCGGGAACTGCCACGGGAATGGATATGTGGAGGCGCCAGGGGAATGTCCGCAGTGCCATGGCAAAGGGACGATCGAGCAGACGGGCGGGCGGATGAAGTTTAATGTCACGTGCCCGCGCTGCCATGGGACAGGGAAAAATATTTCGACTTGTCCGGTGTGCCATGGTGAAGGCACGATCGAGCGGACCGACCCGCTGGAGATTCGAATTAAGGCGGGGACGCGCGATGGACAGCGCATACGGATTGCGGGCAAGGGCAATGCGGGGTTACGCGGCGGGCCGAGCGGCGACCTTTATGTGATTATCCGGATTGATGAGCATCCGCTGTTTCGGCGGGAGGGCGACGATATTCACATCGTCGTGCCGGTTACGGCGGTGGAGGCGGCTTTGGGATCGAAGATCGAAGTGCCGACGATTGATGGGCGCAGCGTATTGAAGATTCCGCCTGGGACGCAGTCGGGGCAGAAGCTGCGGCTGCGCGAGAAAGGCGTGCCTTCGGCCACGAAGGACGGCGCGCGCGGAGATGAGATTGTCGAGGTGAAGATTACCGTGCCTATGCCGCGGGACGAGAAGACCAAGGAATTGCTGCGGGAGCTGGCTAAGCTGAATCCTGAAGATCCGCGAGAAGAGTTGTGGAGCAAGGTCTGATGCGCAGCATGTAGATTGGCTCGTTACCCTTCCAGACACTTCTTTTTCAGTCGTTGACAGCGTCAACATATTACTTGACTTAGTCAACTAATAAGAGCGATGCTGTATTCATGGCTACCGCTCCGCGAACCCCTCCCGTCGACATTCCCGAGCAACACGCTCTGCGCATGCGCCGGTTTAATCGCTTCTACACCAGGCAGATCGGGCTGCTCAATGAAGGTTTATTGAACAGCCCGTTCTCCTTGACGGAAGTGCGCACGCTCTACGAACTGGCCCATTGCGAGCGGTCGACAGCGGTCGAATTGTGCAAAGAGCTTGGTTTGGATGCGGGATATTTGAGTCGCATATTGCGCAAGTTCGAGAAGCAAGGATTGATTGAGAAGAATGTCTCGCGTCAAGACGGGCGACAGAGCCTGCTCAGCCTCACCGAGAAGGGCAGAAAAGTTTTCCACCCACTGGAGGCACGATCAACCAAGCAGGTGAGTTTGATCATCGACAAGCTACTGCCCGCGCAGCGGGAAAATCTCGTGGGCGCCATGCAGACAATCGAGAGAATACTGGCTCCTAACAGCACGGCAGGAAAGAGCCCGGGACGAACTTTCGCGCTGCGATCACATCGGCCGGGGGACATGGGGTGGGTCGTATATCGGCACGGGATTCTTTATTCCGAGGAATACCGATACGACGAGCAATTCGAGGCTCTGGTCGCGGGCATCGTGGCCGAATTTGTCGAAAATTTGAATCCGGCCCGCGAGCACTGCTGGATGGCGGAGAGCGACGGCCAGATAGTGGGCTCGGTTTTCCTGGTAGAAAAGTCGAAGGCTGTGTCCAAACTACGTTTGCTGCTCGTCGAGCCTTCGGCCCGAGGCATGGGAATTGGCAAACGATTGGTGGCCGAGTGCGTACAGTTTGCGCAGAAGGCCGGCTACAAAACCATGATGCTCTGGACGCAGAGCGAGCTCACTGCGGCACGCAAAATCTATCAGGGCGCGGGATTTCGGCTAGTGGGCGAGAAACATCACGACAGTTGGGGACGTAAGAATCTGGTGGCCGAAACCTGGAAGCTGAAGCTTTGATTGGCTGTCCGCTTGAAGTGGGGCTCATGGCCTTACAATGGGGCACGAACCGCCAAGCCCGGAGGATGAATGGCGCCCACACCTGTAGGTTCCGTCCCCAGCTTACTGCCTTTGCGCATCGAGGGCGTGGTCAAGCGCTTTGGCGGGTTGACGGCGGTGAATGACGTTACGCTGGGGTTGAAAGCTGGGGAGTGCCTGGGGTTGCTCGGCCCGAATGGCGCGGGAAAAAGCACACTGATTCGGAGCGTCGTCGGGCGCGTGATTCCGGACGCTGGAACGGTGTCAGTGTTTGGCGCGCGAGCCGATTCTGCCGGGGCACGCGAGGCGCTGGGATGGATTCCGCAGGAATTGGCGCTTTACCCGAAGCTCACCTGTCGCGAGAATCTGGAATCGTTTGGCCTGTATCACGGCCTGCGCGGCGCGGCGTTGAAGACCGCGGTGGAGTGGTGTCTGGATTGGGCATCGCTCAGCGATCGCGCGCTGGAGCCGGTGCTGCACTTATCGGGAGGAATGAAACGGCGGCTGAATATGGCAGCCGGGCTTATCCACCGGCCCAAGGTGATTCTGATGGATGAGCCTACCGTGGGAGTCGATCCGCAATCGCGCAACCGCATTTTTGAGATGATCGAGATGCTGCATGTCGAGGGCGTTTCGATGTTGTATACGACGCACTACATGGAAGAGGCGGAGCGGCTTTGCGATCGCATCGCGGTGATCGATCATGGGCGCGTTATCGCACTCGGAACAAGGGATGAGCTGGTGCAGAAAGCTTTTGCCTCGCGCAGCGAGGTGATAGTGCGATTCGCGAAGACGGGTAACGGCGTCGACGGCTGGGTAAAAGAGCGCGCCGGCGTGTTCGAGGACGGGACGGCGCGGTTCACGATCGAGCACGCCAATGAAGTCGCCGTATTGCTCGACTCGGCGGGCAAGGCGGGGCATGAACTGGCGGACATCTCGCTGCGCAAACCTAATCTCGAATCCGTTTTTCTGCACTTGACCGGAAGGGAGTTGCGCGATTGATCCTCCCGATTGTGAGGACGGGCTTGATCGCGCTTCGCCGCGACCGCGGAGCTTTTGCGCTGAGCTTCGTTCTGCCGATCGCGTTCTTCTCCATCTTTGCGGTGATCTTTGGAGGGCATCGCGACAGCACGCCTAGAGTAAAGGTCATTGTGGTCGACGAAGACCGAAGCACGGCGTCGCAGAGGTTGATTCGGGGCCTGGAGCGCGAAGGGTCGCTGGTGGTGAAAAAGCAGCCTGCCGCCAAAGACGGTGTGCAGCAGGCCGACTATACGGCGGCGACGGCGGAGGCCGCCGTGAAGGGTGACACCGCGCCGGTGGCTTTGATTATTCCTCACGGCTTCGGGGAGTATCCCATGGCGTTCGGCGCGCCGGGTGAGAATCGGCCGACGATTCAGTTGCTGAAAGACAGCAGCGACTTGATTGCAGCTCAGGTCGTGACCGGCCTGCTTCAGAAGGTTGCGATGACCGCGATGCCGGATCTAATGGCGGAGCAAGGATCGAAATACCTGGGTCGGTTCGCGGGCGGACTTACTCCGGAGCAGCGAAAGCGGATTGACGAAGGCCTGGACGAACTGCGCCGGCTGGAAAACTCGGACGACCAATCGAGCGCATCCGGCGACTCGAATCGCGGCATGCCGGTTGCCGTGGCTACGCGCGATGTCGTCGGACAAAACAGGGATATGGTGTCTTTTTATGCGGCGGCCATTGGGGTTATGTTCCTGCTTTTTACGGCCAGCGGGGCGAGCGGCTCTTTGTTGGACGAGGCGGAAAGCGGGACACTTGACCGGGTGCTGAGTTCGCGAGTGACCATGGGTAATCTGCTGGCGGGCAAGCTCGTTTACAGCATGTTGCTGGCGTTCTCGCAGCTGGTCGTCATGTTTGTATGGGCCTGGCTGGTTTTCAAAGTCGATTTTATTCCGCATATTCCTGGGTTTGTGGTCATGGGCCTCTCGACTGCCTTTGCGGTGGGTGCTTTCGGCATGTTGCTGGCTAGCATTTGCCGGACGCGGGCCCAGTTGGGACCGCTATCGACGCTGGTCATTCTGCTGATGTCGTCGGTTGGAGGGAGCATGTTCCCGCGCTATTTCATGTCGGAATCGATGCAGAAAGCAGGGCTGCTGACGATTAATGCGTGGGCGATCGACGGCTTTACGAAAGTCTTTTGGCGTGATGAGCCGATTTCGCATCTTTGGCCGCAGGTGATGGTGCTGCTCAGTATTGGCGTCGTGTTTTGGGCGGTCGCCCGGCGGCTGGCAGGACGGTGGGAATACTCGTAGCGGCTTCGAAAACCTCGCGCGCGGAAAAATTCGCCCCTCCATTACTGTTGACAAAACAATTGCAAAAAATTTCTTGCATCTGTGGAAATTTCCCGTAATCTCACACATGCGAACCAACTTCGCCGAAATGTCCGGGAATCGCTGCAACTCGGGAACCGCGAGAGCATCTTTAAAGGGAGACGCGGTGGTGAGAGTGAGTCGTTCAAGGAGGAAGCCATAGAAATTGGCAACAGTTACCGCACGCCCTAACCTTTCGCAGACTGACTTGAATCCTGCCACGAGTCCCCGCGTCGCTCCTCAGGTCGCTTCTCAGAACGACAAGCCTAAGAAGAAATCTATCCGGCTTACGCTTTGGCCGCTGGTGGCCGCGACCTTTTTTATGGTCTCGGGTGGAACCTATGGGACCGAAGACATCGTGCATGGCGCGGGTTATGGCAAAGCGATTCTCATTTTGCTGCTGACCCCGCTTCTCTGGAGCCTGCCGACTGCGTTCATGATTGGCGAGCTTTCGAGCGCGCTGCCTTTTGAGGGCGGATATTACGCGTGGGTGCGGCGCGCGCTGGGAAATTTCTGGGGATTTCAGGAAGCGTGGCTGTCGCTGGTCGCGTCGATTTTCGATATGGCGATTTATCCGACGCTGTTTGTCGCCTACCTGACGCGGATGTTTCCGTGGTTTCAGGAGAACCATCGCGGCGTGGCGGTGGCGCTCGGGGTGGTGATTGCCTGCGCGGCGCTCAATATTATGGGTGTGAAGGTCGTATCGACGACTTCGCTGTGGCTGTTCTTTGCGCTGTCGGCGCCCTTCGCAGCGATTTTTTTGCTGGCGCCATTCAAGATTCATGCGCTGGCGAATGCGGTCACCAAGCCGACCACTTCGAACGTCGATATTCTGGGCGGGTTGCTCATCTGCATGTGGAATTACATGGGGTGGGACAACGCTTCGACCATTGCTGCCGAAGTCGAGCGGCCGCAGCGGACTTATCCGCGAGCCATGCTTTGGGCGGTAGCGATTGTTGCGGCGAGCTACGTGCTGCCGTTTGCGGCCATGTGGATTACAGGGCTCCCGGCTTCGGCGTGGGAGACAGGCGCCTGGGCTGACATTGCGCAGTTGATGGGCGGCCCGGTGCTGCGGATTGCGCTGGTGGCGGGCGGGATGATGAGCGGATTTGGCATGTTCAATGCGTTGGTCATGAGTTATTCGCGGCTGCCGCTGGCGATGGCGCAGGATGGAATGCTGCCGAAGGTGTTTGGCAAGCTGCATCCGAAATCGCGCGCGCCGTGGGTGGCTATTTTGGCCCTGGCTTTGGGATGGGGACTGGCTTTGAATCTTGGCTTCGAACGGCTGGTGACGCTCGACATCATGATTTATGGCGTGAGCCTGACGCTGGAATTTGTGGCACTGATTGCACTACGCATTCGGGAACCGGAATTGAAGCGGCCGTTTCGCGTGCCGGGCGGGCTGTTTGGAGCGATTGCAGTGGGGATTCCTCCGACACTGCTGCTCGGATTCGCGGTCGTGAACAGCGAGCATGAGGCGATCCTCGGGATGAGCGCATTTTGGTTTGGGCTGATCCTGATGGGAGCGGGCGTCGTCGCCTACGCCATCAACCACGCGCTGAAGCCGGCGGGCTGGGCTCAGCCGGAGCCGAAGCCGGAGATGGCGGCGTAAAAGCCCTTTAACCACAGGGTCCACAGAGGCGGGGTGACGAGCGTCATCCCGTTTTTTTTATTTGCGGTGCTACATTAGCTTGGCCATTCTATACACAAAATGCGGGAAAAATGGTGTAAATTGTCGGCGTGGGCAGAACCAACATTGTTATCGATGAGAGCCTGATCCGGAAGGCGCGTAAACTGACCCGCCTCCGGACCAAACGGCAGATCGTCGACCGGGCACTGGATCTGCTGGTGCGTTCGGAAAGCCGCAAGGGAATCCTGAAGTATTACGGAAGCGGTATCTGGCAAGGCGATCGGAAGACCACGCGGAGAAATCGAGTGTGATCCTGGTCGACAGCTCCGTCTGGGTCGACTTCTTTCGCCCGTCGCCGGGACGGGGAGGAGCTGAACTGCGGCGGATGATTGAGGAGAGCGAGCCTTTCGCGCTGAGCGGGATCGTCGTCGCCGAGGTTTTGCAGGGGTTGACGCGGGATGCGGGCGTGATTGAGCGGTTCCTGACACAGTGGGAGATGCTGGAGCCGGGGGGATTTGACACTTACCGGAGCGCGGCCGCGATTTACCGCGCGGGACGAAAAAAAGGTATCACGTCCAGCACAATTGATACGCTCATCGCAGCGATTGCGCTGGAACACGGTGCCAGCGTTTTTACACTCCATTGGGACTTTGTGCGAATCGCACGCATGACGGGCCTGGAACTGTACTCGGAGATATGACGAAGCGTAAATCTAAGGGCGCGTACATGATCTCGGCGGTGGCTGAGATGTATGAGATTCATCCGCAGACTTTGCGGCTTTATGAACGCGAGGGGCTGCTGAAGCCTAGCCGCACGGAGGGCAATACACGGCTTTATACGGATGAAGATTTGCAGCGGCTGGAGTTCATCCTGTCGCTGGCGCGCGATCTGGGCGTCAACATCAGCGGGATCGCGATTATCCTGCAAATGCGCGAGCGCATGGAAGAGATGCAGCACCAGATACAGGATTTCGTGCAGTACATTCAGCACGAGGTGCTGGCGCGGGCCTCGGCCGCAGCGGATCCGGCGAAGGGCGCGATGGTGCCTTTGCGGCGTCCGATGGTGCCCACCGTGGATTCTTCCCGCCGCAAGTAGGAACCTCTTCCATCCTTAATGTCTCTGATGGTATTAGAGAAATTCTCCTACCACGGGGTTCCGAGGGTACACCGGCAAATTCCACAGGGAAGCTGGCTGGAATTTACTGAAATTTCATCTTACGGCAACCCACCGCGTGTTTATTGAGACTAAGGTTTTGCCATGACGTCTGAAAATGTTCCGGGTGCCCGCAGTGTGCGCGCTTCGTCGGCAACCGATCGGACCAGCGCCACTCCGCATGACAAGAAAATCAAGCTGACGCTCGAGGCGGGATCTTCCAGTGGTGCGGTGGTGCTGCATTGCCAGGGGCGGATCATTTTTCAAGGGGAGGCTCGCGAGCTCTGCGGCATTGTCGCCGAGGTGTTGCCAGCCGCGCGGCGAATGGTGGTGGATTTAGCGGGCGTCGATTCGGTGGACAGCGGCGGGTTGGGGGAATTGGTGCTGACCCACCTGTGGGCGGAGGCGGCTGGGTATTCGCTGAAGTTTGCCAGCCCTAGGAGATCGTTGCGACAGCTCTTCGAAATCACGAATCTGGTAGCGGTGTTTGACGTCTATGGCAGCGTTCCCGAGGCCATGGCGGCGATGGTTCAGGAAGAAATTCATTCGGCCTGAGTTCACTATGCTTTGGCCGATGTAAGCCCGAAGCTTTTACGACAGAGGACACGGGGTTACACAGGGGAAATTCCACAGGGCCCACCCGCCAACTTCCATGCCTCCAATTCTCCATCGGCGTTACTTTTCCCGTTGAAAGCGATAGCGGCCGCCTCGCTGTTTGGCGGCTTGCTCGGCTACTTTTAAGAATGCGCGCCCGGCGTGTGACAGGGCGGATTCCTGCCGGTAGACGAGGCGCAGCTTGCGCTGAAAATGCAGGTCGCGCACAGGCACACGCATCAGTTCGCCGCGGCTGATCTCGCTCTCTACGCTGATTTCTGGAACCAGCGCCACGCCCTTGCCCATGCAGACGAAACGCGTGATGGCTTGCAGGGTGGGGAGTTCGACGTCCATGTGTAAGGGCGTCTTGTGGCGGCGGAACGCCTCGATCACCTTTTCGCGGTAAGGAGAGGCGACGATGTGGGCGACGAACGACTCGGCACCGAGTTGGCGAATGTTGACCTCTCCGGCGGAAGCGAGCGGGTGGCCTGGAGGAACGACAAATACTAATTCGTCGAGGTAAACGACAGCCGAGCGCAATTGCGGCTCCTGCGGATCGTAGGAAAGCACGCCGAGTTCGACGTTGTGTTTGAGCACGTCATCGGGAATGTGGCTGCCAAGCGAACGGCGGACCGTAATCTTGATGGTGGGATGGAGGCGACGAAACTCTCCTAAGACCGGCAGCAGGTAGAGGGCGGTGAACTCGTTGGCGGCGATGGCTAGCTGGCCCTTTTGTAATTCGCGCATCTCGACCAAGGCGGTTTTCGCGTCCTGGCGGAGGTTGAGCAACTTCTCGGCGTATTCCTGGAGAACGCGTCCGGCGTCGGTGAGGACACCGTCGCGCGAGGAGCGGTCGAATAGTGGCTCGCCGATGTCTAGTTCGAGCTTGCGGATGGTCTGGCTGACGGCGGACTGGGTGCGAAACAACTTTTCGGCGGCGCGCGAGAAGCGGTGTTCGCGAGCCACGGTGAGGAAGACTTCGAGTTGGGATAGATCCATTGGCAGCCCTCGGGTGACAGGTGTGAGGCGACAGGGGAGAGGAAAATCAAACCCTCAACCTGCGTCCTCTCGTTTGGCGCGTGGCCAATTTCACCTTTATCAATTCGACACACTTCATAAGTACGTCTAATATTATCGTAATTGCTAATGATTCATTAAAGATAATAATCTTTTCTTCTATCCTGCTGACCGATAGAGTTCAAAGAGCAACCAGATACTTCGGAGGAAAGAGAACGATGGATCGGCCGCGCATCACTATTTTCGACACTACGCTTCGTGACGGCGAACAGTCGCCGGGATGCAGTATGAATGTGCAGGAAAAGGTGCGTTTGGCTCAGCAGCTCGATCGTCTTGGCGTCGATGTAATCGAAGCTGGATTTCCGATTGCCTCCGACGGCGACTTTGAAGCCGTGCAGCGCATCGCGGCTACGGTGCGGCGCCCGATTATCGCGGGGCTGGCGCGCGCTTGTAGGGGCGACGTTGACCGCGCTTGGCAGGCGCTGCAAGGGGCGGCGCATCCGCGCATCCATGTGTTTCTGGCGACGTCGGACATTCATTTACAGTACAAACTGCGGATCACGCGGGAACAGTGTCTGGAGCAGGCGCGGGAAGCGGTCCGCCATGCGAAGTCGTTGTGCGCCGACGTGGAATTTTCACCTGAAGATGCGACGCGCACCGACGTGCTGTTTCTCTGCCAGGTAGTTGAGACGGTCATTGCGGCCGGGGCAACGACGGTCAACATTCCTGACACGGTCGGTTACAGCATGCCTGAGGAATATGGTCAGCTCATTCGGACACTGCGGGAAAAAGTTGCGGGAATCGAGAAGGTAACGATCTCGACGCACTGCCACAATGACCTGGGTTTAGCAGTTGCGAACTCCCTGGCAGGAATGCAAGAGGGAGCGCGGCAGGTGGAGTGTACGATCAACGGGATTGGAGAGCGGGCTGGCAATGCGTCGCTCGAAGAGATCGTAATGGCAATGCGGGTGCGGCGCGATCGTTATCCTTACGAAAGCGCGGTCGCGAGCGAGCAACTGTTTGCTGCAAGCCAGATGTTGGCGGAGATCACTCGCGTTCCGGTGCAGCCGAACAAGGCGGTCACGGGGCGCAATGCGTTTGCGCATGAGGCAGGGATTCACCAGGATGGGATGCTCAAGAATCCGCTGACCTATGAAATCATGACACCGCAATCGGTGGGCGTGCCCGATTCGCGACTTGTGCTCGGCAAGCACTCGGGGCGCCACGCGCTGGCTCTGCGCTGCGAACAACTGGGGCACCAGCTTGAACGCCGCGAACTGGACGAGATCTATCGGCGGTTTGTCGTTCTTGCGGACCGCATCAAGAAGGTGCAAGACGGGCATGTGCTGGAACTGATCCGCGACGTGGTCGAAGGCAAGGCGAGCAACGGCAGCGGTGTTAGCAGTACGGGTAAGAAATTTCCGCCGGCCACGGCTTCGTTGCCACTACCTCGCGCCGCCGCCATGGCGGCCAGTTCCAGTGACGCGCATGTCGCCCAGGTAGCGGGAAGCGCCGGCCAGGCGACGGTGAAGATTCCTTTCAGCGATCATCATGGCGAGCAGGAAGATTATCTTTGGGGAGTTTAGTTTTTCAATACCGGCATGCTTCCTAAAATAAAGAAATGGAAAACTACCCGAAACGCGCTACCGCTGCGTTTTTTCCTCCTATATCATATCGATTCGTTCGTCGCCATAATACTCCTTTCCGAGAGATGTTAGCCGTTACCAGCAAGGTGATTATGATCGCGCACGCTGGCGTTTCTCGACGCATCTAATTTCCAGTCCTGCCGTCATAATTGCGACGAACAGGATGTTTGCTTATTTTTTCTTCAGGAAATCAGCGAGGCCTCCATGCGACTCCGCGTCACTTCACTCCCCGGTGACGGAATCGGTCCCGAAGTTACAGCGCAGGCGCTTTGTGTATTGGAAGAAGTGGCGAATGGTTTCGGCCACGATCTCGAACTCGACGAAAAAGAAATTGGGGGTGCCGCACTGGCGAAGTTTGGAACGCCTTTGCCGGACACCACGATTCAGGCCTGTCTCGCTTCCCAAGCCGTACTGCTCGGAGCTGTCGGCAATCCGGCGTACGATCAGAATCCTCGCGAACTTCGCCCGGAAGCGGGATTGCTGCGTCTGCGGCAGGAGCTTGGGGCTTTCGCCAATCTTCGCCCGGCGGTGTATTATCCGGCGCTCGCTGCCTGCTCTCCGCTGCGCGAAGAGATCGTCAAGGGCACCGACATTCTCATTGTGCGGGAGTTGCTGGGAGGATTGTATTTCGGCGAGCCTCGCTCCATTGAAGGCGATCACGGAAAGCGCAGTGCGATGAACACCATGCGCTATAGTGAGGCGGAGATCGAGCGGATCGCCCGCGTCGCTTTTCAACTCGCGCTGGCGCGGCGGCGGCGCTTGCTTTCCGTCGACAAGTCGAATGTTCTGGAATGTTCGCGCCTTTGGCGCGAAGTCGTAAGCAGCGTTGCGCGCGACTTTCCGGGCGTCGATCTCTCTCACATGTACGTGGACTCGGCGGCCATGTCGCTGGCCCTCAAGCCGGCAGAGTTTGACGTCATTCTCACCGAGAATATGTTTGGCGATATTCTTTCCGATCAAGCGGGTGGCGTGATTGGGTCGCTCGGGCTACTCGCGTCGGCGAGCATAGGAGGCGCGGTGGGTCTTTATGAGCCGGTGCATGGATCGGCTCCGGACATTGCAGGGCGGGGAATTGCGAATCCGTTGGGCGCCATTCTATCGGTGGCGCTCATGTTGCGTCATACCTTTAATTTGCCGCAGGAAGCCGAGTGTGTGGAGGCCGGGGTTACGTCGACGTTGGTGGGGGGCTTTCGCACTCGCGATCTGGCGCGGAACGGGGAGCAAACGGTTTCGACGGAGGAAATGGGTGGACAGATTGCGGAGTTCGTGCGGCTGGCGGCAAGCACGAACAGACATGCCGCCTCATAAATTCTGCTGCGCTGATTCTACAACTTTCCCGTCGAGGGCACGGCGTCGGCGGCGTACTCGCCGGTCATGGCGTACCAGCGGATGCGAACGGCTTCCAGGAACATGCGCAAGCCGTCGCGGAAGGGATGCAGCCGCGTGCCCTCGCTGTGCGCCCAGAGAACCGGGACTTCTTCCGCACGCAGGCCGGCACGACGCGCTAGAAAGAGAATCTCGGGATCGAAACCCCAGCCTTCAATTCTTTGTAAAGGAAAAATACGCTGCGCGGCGTCGCGGCGAAACGCTTTGAATCCGCATTGCGTGTCGGCGAAACGCAAGCCTAGAAGTATACGGAGCGCCAGGTTGTAGATGCGTCCGAAAGCCTGCCGGTAAAGGGGCTGCCGTTCGGTTTGCAATTCCGCGCGCAGCCAGCGCGAGCCGATGGCGATGTCGGCGCCTTGAGCAATCGCGTCGAAAAGTTTCTGCGCTTCGGTTATGGGCGATGAAAGATCGGCGTCGGAAAAAAGGCAGATGTCGCCACGAGCATGCAACATGCCGTTGCGGACGCTGAAGCCTTTGCCTCGGTTGCCGGGATTTTCCACGAGGAGAACCTGTGGATTGGACTTGCCATATTCGCGGACGATTTGCGCGGTGTCGTCGATTGAGCCGTCATTGACTACGAGGATTTCCGCATCCCAGTTTTGCTCCTGAATATGGCGAATAAGAGCATGGAGCGTCGGGCGCAGGCGCACACCTTCGTTATATGCGGGAATCACGATCGAGTAAGTCAATGGTTCATCCGTGAGAGAAATCGTGGCGTTGCAGCATCGGGTGATCTGGTCATCTGGTCATCGGATGATCGAAAGTCAAAAGCCGTTGTATTTGAATTTACATGACCCGATCATCTGATGACCCGATGTAACGTCTACGCCACCTGCTGGCGCTTGTCGAGCATACCAAAGAATTCCGCGACCAACTCTTCGTCCCACAGTCCGCTTCGGGCTTCGGCTCGCATGGTCGCGGCAGCTTGATCGTGGCTGAGCGCTTGTTTATAGGGGCGCGCGGTGCGCAGGGCGTCGTAGATGTCGACGACCTGCAAGATGCGCGGCAGCAGCGGGATCTCGCCGCTGCACAAGCCATCGGGGTAGCCGCTGCCGTCGGAATGCTCGTGATGATGGCGGATGATCGGTAACACGAGACGCAATGATTTGAGGGGGCGGCAAATCGACTCGCCGGTGATGGGATGCCGCTTCATTATCTGCCACTCCGCCGGAGTGAGATCGCTTCCCTTCTTTAAGATTTCATCGGGCACGGCGATTTTGCCCAGATCGTGCAGGTAGCCGCCGCGGCCGAGGGCGACGATCGATTCTTCCCCGACGCCGAGAAAACGACCCAGATCGGTGGCATCGCGCGCCAGGCGCTCGCAGTGGCCTTCGGTATAAGGATCGCGCGCTTCGACGCTCAAGCCGAGAGTGCACAGAACGGAATCGGCGTTTTCCAGTTCGTCGGTGAATTCCTTCAACTTGAGAAGCGAATTTACGCGGGCGAACAACTCCTCGGAGTAGATCGGCTTGGTGAGAAAATCGTCGGCTCCCGCTTCAATGCCCTTGAGACGATCTTCTCGCGCGCTCAGACCGGTAATCATGACGATAGGGATGAGGCGCGTCTTCGAATCGTCTTTGAGTTCGCGGCATAGCTCGTAGCCGGTCTTGCCGGGCATGATTACGTCCAGCAGAATCAGGTCGGGAGGTTCGCGTCGAATTTCGGCCTCGGCGGCAGCGGCATTCTGCACCGCAGTTGTATTGTACCCACGGCTCGACAACAAATCTTTCAGCAAGGACGCGTTGACTGCATTGTCGTCGACGACCAGGATTGACTGTTTGCGGCGTGCCACCAGTAGATCGCCCATACTGGAATAAGAACTCGATTGTGGGGAAAAAGTTGTCCGGCGCTCACGTGGCGGGTAAACCATGGCCTCACTCGCTTCCTGGTTAGCGGTGCGCGTTGCTGTGATTCCAGTTTCCCACACTGGCTGGAACTGCGCCAGCGTGGTTTGCCGCCTCGGGCGGCGCCAGCCAATTCTCAAGAAAGCTGCCGGCGAACCGAACGCAGGCGACGATCCTGACTCTGAAGGTCCCGCGCCGACTGGGGAGCGGGCAGCCGTGCGCGTGACGTTTCACCACGGCGATGAGCCGAAGCTTGTCTTCTCCATACGCAGCCGGGTCGTCGATGTCGTGAATGACACGGAAGAACCGGAGGAATAATCGCGGCGCTACCCCTTCTAGGAATTCAATCCGAAGAACAAAGCCATGACTCCAAATGTATCAATGAACCCGTGGGCGAGAATCGAAACCCACAGATTCCGTCCGGAAAGGAGGTAAGCGGATCCGAGAACCAGGCCGGCCATACCGGAATCCAATATTCCTGCCGGCCCTTTGTAGTAATGGCCATATCCGAAGAGCACGGAGACGATCAAGACCGCGATCCAATACGCAAACTTCGACCGGCCACCTACATCTGCGGCGCGTGTGACCAAATAGCCGCGGTAGCTGATCTCCTCTCCGAACGCGGCAAAGGTCCAAATGATGAAGAGCCAGCGGAGCGCCACCATCCAATGGCCCGTGATTTGGTCAAAGCCGCTAGGGCCAACGGCAGGCGGCCAGAAATGCTTGGTCAGCGGATCAACTACGAGCGAACCGAGGAGAATTCTTAATGCGGCCGCTGCGATCGCAAACAAGACGGTGCGACGCCACGAGGATGGCCACCGCAGTCCGATGATGCCCCAGCCGCCGTCCCGTACTCGCAGTGAGATCAGGCCGAGTACGAAAAGAATAGGCACTTCGTTGGGAATGACGTGATAAACGTTGTGGCCGATCACAATTGCGGCGCCGACTAGAAACTCAGCAAGGGAAATCCAGCGCTGCCCCGGGCTTAGTTGCTTGGGTCGGGGCGTAGTAGGAATAGTTATGCTCGTCCCATTGGCATTGGTCGAATCGTGGAATCCATTCATCGCCTCGGTGTCTCCTTCTCTTATAAGTGTTGAGCAGAATCAGCCTTGGGGAAGAACCAGCGATTTCCTGTACTGCCGGACAAACCAGACCGCGATGGAGGTGGTTAACATGACGAGGGCGCTGCCTGCTATCCAGCCAAGCGGCACGATCCACCAACCGAGTACATCTCTGCCGGCCGCGGGTATACTTCCGAATCCAAGTCGAAAGGAGATATCGAGTTCGCCGTTTGCCTTGGGGAAAATCCACAATCCCGCGGTGCGCGGATGAATCAGTTTCAAGACTGCCACCAGCATGAGAACGGCGCCGAAGAAATATCCGAGGAAGGAGCCGAGCAGGACGAAGAAGCCGGCGATGCTCAAGCTGGCCCAGCGGAATAAACTTTTTAGAATGCGGAAGGGTGACCGGCTGACTTCGGCTCGCGCCAAAAGCTTATCCGTCGTGTATTGGCTGGCCAGGTCTTCGGGGGCGCCGAGACCGGCTAGGGCCGCCCCGACCGCGGCGATTGTTATTTGGCCGCCCGTGGCGGATTTTTCTATGATGTGGCTGCGCAATTCTTCGATAATCTCGCGCGCGTCCTGATCGTTCAGGCCGCGGAGACTCTGGCGCAATTTGCTCAAATAGGTTTCGATCTTCTTTTGCGCATCGCTTGGTACGTTTGACTGAGCATTGCCTGACATAGTCATTTATTTCCCTTCACTAGCGGAGCGAGCAGCCGGGTCATGCTCTCGGAAAACCGGGTCCACATCCCGGCCATCTCGCGGACCCGCTGCCTCCCGACCGAGGTGAGCGCATAGTATTTGCGGGGATGGCCGGCGTCGGACTCCACCCACTCGCTCTGCGCCAGGCCCAGCGCCTTTAGGCGGCTAAGCAGCGGATAGACGGTTCCCTCAGAGACGATGAGGTCGGAATCGCTCTCGAGGCGGCGCAAAATCTCCAGGCCGTAAAGTTTGCCGTCCCACAACGACGCGAGAATTGCGAGTTCGAGGCAGCCTTTGCGGAGTTGCACCTCCCACTTGTCGGCTGCCTCGGGATCGCGGGCTTCGGGTCGTTTCACGCCGATACTATGCAGTACAAGGTATCGTGTTGTCAATGATAGAAATGCCTGGTTAGAAATGCCTGGAATTTGGAGACGCGGGGTCAATCTCCCGCAGTTTCGACCGCAGGAATTTCTTCTTTCGCGGAACTGCGCGTGGAGATCTTTGCGCTGGTTACCAATATCACCGACGCGATGATGATGGCACTTCCCATCGCGATGTAGCGGTCGATGCGCTCGTGGAGGACCAGCCACCCGAGGAACAGCGCAACCACGGGATTGACGTAGGCGTAGGTAGAGACCTTTGACGTGGGAACGTGCTGCAAGAGCCAGATATAGGCGGTGTAACCGATGAAGGAACCGCACACGACTAAGTAGAGAATTGCGGCCACTCCGCGGAAGGTCCAGGTAGCGGTGGACGGCTTTTCTATCACTAGCGCGAAAATCAGGTTGGCAATTCCCGCGAAGAACACCTGCCACGCGATGGCGCTAAAGGGATCGGCCGCAGCGGTCTGCCATTTTTTTGAGAGCACCGAACCGAACGCCCAACTGAACGATCCTAGTTGCAGGGCGAGCGACCACCAGAGATCGCGATGACCGAGGGAATTATCGTGCCGAAGATCGGGCCAGATGAGAACGAGCACTCCGGCGATGCCGATGGCGAGGCCGAGTTTGCCCCGCCGAGAGATGTGATGATCGCCTAGCAACAAGGTATCGAGCACGAGAAACCAGAGCGGCGTCACGGCGATCAGCAGCGCGGCCAGGCCAGTGGGAACGATGCGCTCGGCGTAGGAGAGCGTGAGGTTGCCGCCCATCAGAAGCAGAATGCCGACAGCGGCGAAATGCCTTAGCTGGCGTGCTGAAAATTTGAGGCGGCGTCCGGTCAAGGCACAGTAGGCAAGCATTGCCGTGCCGGCAATTAGAAAGCGCGCGGCGC
Organism: Terriglobales bacterium; assembly: GCA_036513715.1. Classification (GTDB taxonomy): domain Bacteria; phylum Acidobacteriota; class Terriglobia; order Terriglobales; family Acidobacteriaceae; genus Acidiflorens. Next base: position 133,746 of record DATBYM010000069.1, on the reverse strand, counting down.
ACATCAGGCCGGGAGGAATTTCTTCGACGGCGATGCCAATGCCCAGATAGGTAGAGCCCCAGAAAACATAGACCAGCCCGAAAGCGAGAATGATCTTCCATCGGCTGGCGGGGGAGGTGAGCATCGGGTCATCGGGTGATCGGGTCATCGGGCCATCTAGGTTCAAATGCTCATCGCTTGTCGCTTTTCGCCGTTCACTCTCGACTGCGCAACGTTGGCTAGCACTACTAGGCACCATTTAGCAGGTTGCGGAGTACGGCGACTTCGGCCCTGATGCCGGAATGGAGAGCGGGATCTACGTCGGGCGTGAAATAGGGCGAGTGATTGGAGGGAAGCAGGTTGCCGGAAGTCTTGCTTTCGGCGTACTTCTGCGGGTCCGCGCCTCCGAGGCTCATGTAGAGGGACGGGACGCCCTGCTCGACGAAGAAGGCATAATCTTCGGACGGAGTGATGGGATCGGTGGTGATGACGTTGTCTTTTCCCAGCGCGGCTTCGAGCGGGGATCGCAGGAGATCGGCGAGATGGGGATCGTTATAGACGGAGTCGGTCGATTCGTAATGCTCGATTAGAGTTTCCTGCTGCGCGCCGCCGGCCACGGCTTCAGCTTTGGCGATGCGCGTGATTGCGGCTAAAACCTGCTTGCGTACTTCTGCTTTGTAGGTGCGGACGGTGAGGCCGAGTTCGGCCTGATCGGGGATGATGTTGTTCTTCGTGCCGGCGCGGATGTATCCGACGGTGATTACGGCCATCTCTCCCGGCTTCACTTCACGGGAGACGATGGTTTGCAGAGCGAGAACGGTGCGCGCAGCGATGACGATGGGATCGATGGTCGCCTGAGGCGCGGAACCGTGGCCGCCTTTGCCGTAGATTGTGATCCGCAGGGAATCGGCGTTCGTGTTGTAGATGCCGGGAGTGATGCCGATTTGACCGGCGGGAAGACCATTGCCGACGTGGAGCGCGATGCCGACAGCTGGTTTGGGAAATCGCGTGAACAGGCCGTCGGCGATCATGGCCTTTGCGCCAGATATGGTTTCTTCGGCGGGCTGGCCGATCAACATGAGGGTGCCGTGCCACGTGTCTTTGCTGTGCGCCATGATTGCCGCCGTGGCCACGAGCGACGCCATGTGCAGATCGTGACCGCAGGCGTGCATGACGGGAACGTCGCGTCCGGAGTCGTCTTTGGTGTGAACTTTGCTGGCGTAGGGAAGGCCGGTTTTCTCTTCGACGGGAAGGGCGTCGAGTTCGGTGCGCAACATGACCGTGGGGCCGGCGCCGTTTTTCAGGATGGCGACTACGCCAGTGCCGCCGACTCCTTCGGTGACTTCATAGCCGAGACCGCGCAAGCGGGCGGCGAGTTTCGCCGCGGTCTGGGTTTCGTGCGAGGACAGTTCCGGATGCTGATGAAGATCGATGTATAAATCATGGGCCGCTGGGTAGACGGCCTCGACTTCTTTGGAACTTGGTGCCTGCGCGCAGGCGTAGACAGTTAATGATAGAAGGAGAAGCAGGCTTGCCGATTTCATGATTCACCGATGATATGCATCGGTGAGGGGCGGGGCAAGAGAGCAGCGGGTGATCGGATCATCTGCCCGTCGGGCGATCTCGGAGCGGCGTTGTTGATCTTAGATGGCCCGATCACCCGATCACCCGATGGCTCAGTCGGCGTGCTGGCGATCGACCGACCAGATTGCTGCCGAGTCCTTCTCGAGCGGATAAAGGTGGACCATCCAATTGAAGATGATGGGATAGAATTGGCCGCCGTTCGCGTCACATTCTTCCTGGGTTACGATAGAACCCTTCAGACCAAACTTGGGATTCGGAGCCATTGCTTCGCCCCTGTGGCCCTCGGGTGGGCGGCACAAATTCACGTGCTCGTGCCACTGCGCGACACTCAGCGGGATACGCTGGTTCAAATCGTCTTCGGTGAAGCGCTTCGGAGCCGTATACATCACGCCCGCCAGACGATAACCGTCGCCGACCTTCTCATAGAGGAGTGAGGTGGGGTGCTCGGGATTGAACGCGAATCTCGCTTCGATGGCATAGCGAATGTTAGTGAAGTGGTATTGTTTCTGGGGCACTTCGGGATGGAAAATCTTAAAGCCTGAGTCGAGCGCCACGTGGTAATCCTTGTACTTTTCCATCACGCTACGCGCTGTGTCGGCGACCTTCTGAGCTTTTTCGGCGTCGCCTGCCTGCGCAGTGCGAAGCGCAGTCATATGCATGTGCGGACCCATATCCATGTGATGGCTTTCCATGGAATGCATGGCGTGCATGTTCGAGTCTGCGTCTTCGCCTGATTCTTGTCCGCCCATTTGCGACATGTCGTGACCGGGCATGTTCATGCCCTTCATATCTTGCGAAGAATTTTGCTGCGCGAAGCAGAGCGTTCCGGCCAGGCAAAGCAGAGTCAGCAGAGTTTTCATGACAGTTTCCACACTCCTTTTCATGACAATTATATTAACCCTGCCTTAACTGCGTAGTTGCGCGCAACTCTGATATCGGAAGAGATATTACGGCGGTAATTGGGACAGGCGTTGCGGCCGGTTAGGCGACGAATCCCAAGCCCATGCTGGCCAGGACTTTGGCGGCCGCTTCGGTACCTGAGCGGACGCAGTCGGGGACGCCGATACCGCTATAGCCATTGCCGGCGAGCGCGAGGGTCGGGAGTTGCTGGCGGAGCGATTCTATGCGTTGCAGGCGGTCGAGATGGCCGACCGTATATTGGGCCATCGCCGACTTCCATTTGTAGGCGCGCGCGAAGAGGGGCTCGGCAGTCAGGGCGATGATCTCTCGCAATTCACGGCGAACGATTTCGAGAATCGTTTCTTCGCTCGATTGCAGGATCTGCTCGTCCCGGGCGCCGCCGAGAAAGCAGCGGACGAGGGCGCGATTTTCGGGTGCGCGGTGAGGGAATTTATTGTGAACGAAAGTGGCGGCGAGCATGCGCCGGCCTTCGCTGCGTGGCACTAGAAATCCGAAACCGAGCGGGAGTGAGCGCCGAACTCGTTCGTCGTAGCCAAGAGTAACTGTCACCGAGGAGCTGTATTGGATCTCGCTTAATTCGCGGGCCAGCTTCTCATTCGAACTCTCGAGGACAGCGGCAGCGGCTTGGGTTGGAGTGGCAAGGATCAAGGCGTCGAAGCGATCGGTCTTAGAACGGGCGCAGACGGTCCAACGGTTGCCGTCGCTTTGTGGGAGGAATGATTCTACGGGCGAGTTAGTTCTGAGCGCGCTTGCATCCAGGCGCGCGACTAATGCGTCGACCATCTGCTGCATGCCGTCTCTTAGCGACGTGAAGAGCGGGCGCGGGGGGCCTTTGGCTGCGGCTTTCATTTTCTTGCGCGAGGCGAGCATGGCACGGCCCAGGCTGCCGTATTGCGATTCCATGTCGGCGAAGCGCGGGAGCACGGAGCGCACGCTTAATTGCGACGCTTCGCCGCCGTAGACTCCGGAGAGCAACGGATCGGCAAGAAGGTCGACCATCTCGGGACCGTAGTGGCGTTCGACCATCTTGGCGACGGTTTCATCGCCCGAGGCCTGGTGCAGTGGATGAAACCACTCGGTCGCCATGCGAAACTTCGTGCGCCAGGAAAAAAGCGGCGAGAGCACGGTGGGCATGATCTTGGTCGGCACCATGAACATGAGTCCGTCGGGCATGACGACAAGTTTGCCGTTGGCGACGATGTAGGTCTTGCGATCGGAATCGTTCGAGCCGATGAGTTGGTCGCCCAAGCCGATCTTTTTGCATAGGTCGGTGGCCCAAGGCTTCTCGGTGAGAAAGGAATCGGGGCCGGCTTCCACGATGCAGCCGTCGACGTGGTCGGTGACGAGCACTCCGCCGAGGCGAGGGCTCGATTCGAATAAGACGTACTCGACGGGCACTCCGGACTTGCGCTTTTCCTCGAGTGCGTGGGCGGCGGAAAGGCCGGAGATGCCGCCGCCGACGATTGCGATGCGTTTCATGTTCAGCACTTGGCAATTAGCACTTAGCAATTAGCGGTTGGCTTCCGCTACAAGCCCAGCGTTTTTATTCGTCCGCTGACTATTTTTGCTAGCGCTGCTGTCAGCGTTTTTGAGCCGTTTAGTGACTCGGCCCGCCACAGGCGCATGCCTTCTTTTTCTGCGAATTGTTTGAAGGCGATGTCGATATCGTAGAGGACCTCGACGTGATCACAGAGGAATCCTACGGGTTGCAGGAAGACTCCGCGATGACCCTTCGCTTTTAAATTCTCGATTGTGTCTTCTACGGTGGGGCCGATCCATGGGTTGGCTGACCCGGCGCCGCCCGACATGCCCTGGCTTTGGAAGGCGAAGGTCCAATCGTCGGGCGACAGGCCGGCTTGTTTTGCTACGAGTTCGGCGGTCTCTTTCGATTGGCGCTCGTAGGGATCGCCTGCGGCGATCGTGCGCTCGGGAACGCTGTGGGCGGTGAAGATTATGGGCAGTTTTGCGCCGTTTTCGGCGGACGCTTTTTCCCACGCGCCGCGCAGCTTTTCGGCGAAGGCTTTAGCGAGGAGCGGGTGATCGTGCCATTCTTCGACGAAATCCATTTCGAAAGGGAGACTGCTGTCGCCGATCACCGCACTGCGATAGAGTCCTACGCTGGTGCGGGAATTTTGTGGCGCAAGGCAGATGGCGATGACGCGCTCGTATCCACGGCTCGCGATTGCTTTCACGGTGTCGGCGATAAAGGGTCTCCAATTGCGCATGCCGACGAATACGGGCATGTTCAGGGACTGTGAAAGTTGATCGGCCTGGAGCAGAGTCCAGCAGGCGAGTGGGGAGAAGCCGATCAGCGAATAGCGGTGGCGGATTTCTTCGACTACCGCTGGCGGCAAGGGACGTCCGCCGGTGACATACTTTAGAAACTCGGGGATATGGTCGGGGGTTTCGGGGCTACCGTGCGCGAGGAGGAGGACGGCGGTTTTTGCGCGGTTTCGGTCGGCGAACGAACTTATCTTATTCGCACAGTAGCACTGGCTGGCGAGGCCTAGCGGGCAGGCTGTCATGATCGGCTCGGCTCACAAGCGGGAGACCCGCTATGGCGGCAAACAGCAGGTCCTTCGCTTCGCTCAGGATGACAATTCATAACTCAAGATTATCAATGCTTGCTCCTCACAGCTGTCTTGAAATCGACTGAGTACTCGCGGATGTAATCGCAGAGCGCTTTCACGTTGTCGACCGGAGTTTCGGGAAGGATGCCGTGGCCTAGATTGAAGATGTGGCCGGGGCGTCCGGCGGCTTGGCGGAGAATATTTTCGGCGCGCGATTTTAGTTCTTTCCAATCGGCGAAGAGCAGCACGGGATCGAGATTGCCCTGCACCGCTCCTTTTAGATTGAGGCTCCGCCAGCCGGTGTCGAGCGGGATGCGCCAGTCCAGACCGATCACTTCGGCTCCGCTTTCTTGCATCGAGGGCAGAAGCGTGGCGCTGTCGGTAGCGAAATAGATTACCGGCACTCCGGTCTTTTGCAGGCGCTTGACGAGATCAGTGACATGCGGCAAAACATAGCGGCGGTAGTCTTCAACGCTCAGGCAGCCCACCCAACTGTCGAAAATCTGGATGGTGTCGGCGCCGGCTCGCACTTGTTCGGCGGAATACTCGGCCGTGACGGCTACTAACTTCCTCATCAGTTCGTTCCACGGGGCGGGCGCGGAGTACATCATCTGCTTGGTGAAAATGTAGTTGCGCGAGCCTCCACCTTCGATCATGTAGCTGGCGAGGGTAAAGGGCGCACCGCAGAAACCGATCACGGGAAGTTTGTCGCCGAAGTGCCTGCACACTAACTTCAGCGCTTCAGAAACGTAGCCGAGATCAGCGGCACGGTCGGTGCGGAGGTGAGCAATGTCTTCGGCGGAGCGCACAGGCTTCTCTATCTTTGGGCCGCTACCGCCTGCGCCCTCACCGGCGGCAAAGTGAAAAGGAAGGCCCATGACTTCGAGGGGAAGAAGAAGGTCGGCGAAGATAATCGCGGCGTCGACTTTTAGGATCTCGGCGGCTTCGATGGTGACCTGGGCGGCGACTTCGGGCTTTTTGCAAATTTCGATCAACGAATATTGCTTGCGGATGGCGCGATACTCAGGCATGTAGCGCCCGGCCTGGCGCATGAACCAGACGGGCGTGCGTTCGGCGGGCTGGGCCTTAGCGGCGCGAACAAAGAGAGAATTGGGGGCGGACATCGACCTTCTAATTTAGCATCTTCGAGCAGACAGAGGCCGACACGCGGATCACGGTTACGTCCTACTGGGAATTCTCAGGAGCGAAGCACGTAGTTTGATGCCAACTCGCGAAACGCGGCCAGTTGTCTACTCTGTTCAGGTTCGTTCCAACCTAATTCTTTGGCCATCAAGTCGGCTACCGCGGGTGCCATTTCCTGGGCGGCGCGGGCGTTTAAGAAGAGGGCGCGCGTGCGTCTTGCCAGCACGTCTTCGATGGTGCGGGCCATTTCTTGACGAGCCGCCCAGACTACTTCTGCCTTGATCGAGGGCAACGCGGGATGAAGTGCTTCGCTGAGTTGCGCGTCGGTCTCGATGAGCTTGATGATTTCGGGAGCATCCGAGCCGTAGATCGCCAGCGAGTCGAGCGGCCTAGGGGCAGCATCGCCATTGGCAGAATCATTTCTTGCAGACGCGGTGAAACCGTGAATGCGGAGATGGTGTGTCACGCACGGCTTTTCTGGCAACTGCGCCAGCGTTGCCGCTTGATCTACGCAATCCTCGGCCATGTGGCGATAGGTGGTCCACTTTCCGCCGCAGACGGTGACCAGGCCGGAACGATCGATATGAACGATGTGGTCACGCGAGAGCGCTGCCGTTCTGATCGCGCCGCTGGCCGCGCCTGTGGTCCCGGCCAGCGGCCTTATGCCGGCGAATACGCTTAGGGCATCGCGACGATTGGGCGCTTTCGTGAGATATTGTCCGGCGGTCTGCAAGATGAATTCTATTTCCTGGTCGGTGGCGACGGGTTCGAGCGTGGGCTGGGCGATGGGTGTGTCGGTGGTTCCTACTAGGGTGTGGCCGTGCCATGGAATCGCGAACAATACTCGGCCATCGCTCGTGTGCGGAACCATCACGGCGCTTTCTCCCTGCAGAAAACTCTTATCGAACACGAGATGAATACCCTGGCTGGGAACCATCATAGGAGTGGCGGAAGGCTCTGCCTGAAGGCGAAGGGCATCGCTGAATGCGCCAGTGGCGTTGACTACAACCTTGGCGGCGGCGCGAAACTCGTTGCCGGTTTCGGCGTCGCGAGCAGTGACGCCACTGACGAAGCCCTGAGTGTCTTTCGTCAGGCCAGTGACTGCGACATAGTTCAACAGCGTGGCGCCTTGCTCAAAGGCGGTTGCCACCATGTGGATGAGCAGGCGGGCATCGTCGAATTGTCCATCGTAGTAAATAGCGCCGCCGCGGAGGCCTTCGGTCTTTAATGTTGGCAGATGTTCGAGCGTTTCTTCCCGGGAGAGAATGCGGGATGCTCCAAAGCCGTATTTGCCGGCTAGCAATTGATAGAGCTTGAGGCCAAGGCCGTAGAAGGGGGCCTCCCACCAGTCGTAGTTGGGGACGACGAAGGCGAGATCGTGCACGATGTGGGGAGCGTTTTGCAGAAGCAGGCCGCGCTCCTTGAGCGCCTCCATCACGAGGCCGATGTTGCCTTGCTCGAGGTAGCGCACCCCGCCATGGGCTAGCTTGGTGCTGCGACTGGATGTGCCTTTGCCGAAGTCGCTTTGCTCGAGGAGCAGCACGTCGTAGCCGCGGGAAGCGGCATCGATAGCGACGCCCACGCCGGTTGCGCCTCCGCCTACGATGATCATGTCCCAGGGCTTGGGATGCGCTTCGAGGCGACGCCACATTTCGGTTCGAGTCATGATGGTTATGGCGATTCTATCCAGTCGAACGATCGCATCACTGCTTTTTTCCAGAAGTGATAGAGGCGCTCGCGAGTTGGGGCGTCCATTGTGGGTTCCCAGCGCTTGTCGACGGCCCAGTTGGCGACCAGTTCATCTGTGTCACGGAAGAATCCTACTGCGAGGCCGGCGGCGTAGGCTGCGCCTAGGGCGGTGGTCTCTTTCACCATGGGACGAACTACGGGCTTCGCCAGGATGTCGGATTGGAATTGCATCAGCAGATCGTTCGTCACCATGCCTCCGTCGACGCGGAGGACGTCGAGACCGATAGCGGAGTCGTTAGAATCGGAACTGGCCATGGCGTCGACTACTTCGCGGACTTGAAAGGCGGCGGCCTCGAGCACGGCGCGAGCGATGTGGCCTTTATTGACGAAGCGGGTCAGGCCGGCGATTACGCCGCGCGCGTCGTCCTTCCAATAGGGCGCGTATAGGCCGGAGAAGGCGGGAACAAAGTAGACGCCGCCGTTGTCACTTACAGTGCGGGCGAGCGGCTCGATGTCGGAACTCTTTTCGATGAGGCCAAGGTTGTCGCGTAGCCATTGCACGAGGGCGCCGGTGATGGCGATGCTCCCCTCCAGCGCATAACCGGCGGGCTGCTGGCCGAACTTATAGGCGACGGTCGTCAGTAGGCCGCAGTTTGAGAGCACTGGTTTGTCGCCAGTATTCATCAACATGAAGCAGCCTGTGCCGTAGGTATTCTTTGCTTCGCCTGGCTTGAAGCAGGCTTGACCAACCAGAGCGGCTTGCTGATCGCCGAGATCGCCTGCGATGGCGACTCCCGCAATGGGTGGCAGATTTGCGGTGCCGTAGATTTCGCTGCTCGAAACAATCTTGGGCAACATGTGAATTGGGAGGTCGAAGTCGTGCAGGATCTCGCGGTCCCATTGCAGCGTGTTGAGGTTCATCAGCTGCGTGCGGCTGGCGTTGGTTACATCGGTTAGGTGAATGCCGCCATGCGGACCGCCGGTGAGATGCCAGATTAAGAACGTATCGATGTTGCCGAAGAGCAGGTCGCCGGCTTCGGCTTGGGCGCGGGCGCCGGCAACATTTTCGAGGATCCAGCGAGTCTTTAGGCCGCTGAAATAGGTGGCTAGCGGAAGGCCAGTCTGAGCGCGGTAGCGCTCTTGTCCGCCATGTGCGGCGAACTCGGCGACCAAGGGGGAGACACGCGTGTCTTGCCAGACGATGGCGTTGTAAACGGGCTTGCCACTTTTCTTGTGCCACACGATGGTAGTTTCGCGCTGGTTGGTGATTCCGATGGCGACAAGATCTTGCGGCTGCAATCCGCGCGCGCTCATGGCCTCATGGATTACATCCTGGGTGCAGCGCCAGATTTCTTCGGGATCGTGCTCGACCCATCCGGGCTGAGGGTAGATTTGCTGGTGCTCTTTTTGAGCTGAGGTCACGATGCGGCCCGAACGATCAAAGACGAGGAAGCGCGTGCTGGTCGTTCCCTGATCGACGGCTGCGATGTAACTTGCTGTCATTGTTCGTCTTCCTGGGAGTTTCTTTCAGCTTCAGCTTATCTTGGTCTGCACACGCCGCGAGGTATGAATGCCTGCGGCAAGACTTTAACAGAACGGCTGGGTTAGAGGTAATGAGCACCCGTAAACGACTGTGGGGTGACAAAAGTTACTATTACCGAATACCCAGTTTGACGGGCGATTCCATGGGTCGCTCGGGCGGCGGGTGAATCGTGACGATCCTTTCAGGGAGCGGAATGGTCGATAGCCGCAAATCGGCCGCAAACTGGAACGAGACCTCGATTGAGGCTCCAAATGGAAAGTGATGAAGATAGAAGGAGTTAGAAGCCAGGTTAGTGAGATACATTGCTTCGGGTAACTCGCAATATATTCTACTGTAACTAACGATAGCACGATGGTGGACTGTTACCTAAGGCGAGTTTGTGGCATCTTATTCAATAGAGGTTAAGGGTTTGCGGCACGCGGCAGACCGGGAACGCGGGGTTCCGATGAAGCGTCTGGGCAGGGTGATCCGGTCAGTGCAGGCTTTCGGACGAGACCTGTCTCGCCGATCCGGTGCGATCGAAAGATCGAACATGCCCAAGATTGGTATTGCGTTGGGCGGAGGGTTTGCCCGCGGCATGGCGCACATCGGAGTACTGAAGGTCCTCGAAGAAGAAGGCATCCCAGTCAGCATGGTTGCGGGGACGAGCGTGGGCGCGATCATGGGCGCCGCGTATTGCAGCGGGCTAACGATCGCGGAACTGGAAGAGATCGCCCACAAAGTTCGCTTCACAACTTTCGCACGCTGGACGCTCTCGCGTTTTGGCTTCGCCTCCACCGACCGCATGACTTCCTTTCTGAGGCACACTTTGAAGGTGCACACCTTTGAAGAGTTGCGCATTCCTCTTGGTGTGACCGCCACCGATTTCAAGACGGGCGGAGGCACGGTATTTACTTCGGGCGCAATCATCGATCCGGTGCGGGCAAGTTGTGCTTATCCGGGGATGTTTCTGCCGGTTGAGATTGAGGGGCGCTGCCTGGTGGATGGAATGCTCTCGTATCCTGTGCCGACGCGACCGTTGCGCGAAATGGGCGCGGAGCGCGTGATCGGCGTGCATCTCAAAGGGCAATGGTCGAAGGGCTGCGCGCCTCGCCATTTCTTCGATGTGATTGGACAGTCGTTCGCGATTGCGCAGGACATGATGGGTTCCATGTGGCGGAGCGCGGCCGACATTGTGATTGAGCCGGATGTCGCGGGCTTTGATTATGACGATTTCAAGCGGGCTGGTGAGTTGATTAAGGTCGGCGAACGGGCGATGCGCAGCGCGCTGCCAGAAGTTCGCAAGTGGATGGAAGCGCCGGTGGAAGAGTTATCTCCGCTGAAGGCGGTCGGAATGGTCGCCAGGCCATCGCCCATGCCGGCGGATTGATTTTGGTCTCAGGCGCTGAAGCGCAGCGCATCTTCGTCTACTTCAGCGGCTGAAGCCGCTCCTGAATCGACCGTCTTATGGCAGCGGTGAACCGCTGCGCACCCAAAAACATCCTCGACTCCTTAGCCGTTTGCTGCAAACCCTATAATGGTGGCGTTATGGCAGCGATAGATTATGCGGCGATGCTGGCGGTGGCTTTGGCGGAGGCTCGCAGGGGGCTGGCGGAGGGCGGGATTCCGATAGGAGCGGCGATCTTTGATGGCGCGGGCAAGGTCATTGGGTCGGGGCATAATCGGCGGGTGCAGAATGGCGATCCTTCGCTGCATGGGGAGACGGACGCATTTCGCAATGCGGGGCGGCAACGCAGCTATCGCGAGCTGACGATGGTCACTACGCTGGCTCCTTGCTGGTATTGCAGTGGGCTGGTGAGGCAGTTTGGGTTTCGGTCGCTGGTGGTGGGAGAGAGCCGGAATTTTCAAGGCGGGATGGAGTGGCTGCGGTCGCTCGGAGTGCAGGTGGTCGATCTGGATTCTTCGGAGTGCGCTTCGTTGTTGGGGGAATATATTCGGCGGAATCCGGCGGTTTGGAACGAGGATATTGGGGAAGAGTAACTCTGACCTCAGCGCCTAAAGGCGGCAGTCAAGACAAAGCTGTGATCCCACGGCTGAAGCGCTGCGCCACCCAAAAGCGTCACCCAGAAGCGCAACCCGAAGGCGCCCCCCAAAAGGCAAAGACGAAATCGAGTTTGTGTCCTGCGCGAGCCCGATGGAGTTAGAGTTTTTCAACAAACTGCTAAAACACCAGGTGTAGGGTCATTTGAATTTGGCGCGGGCTGCCTATGGCTTTGTTGACTATGCCCAGGCCGGAGGGCGGATTGTAGAGAGGCTGACCCTCCACCGGGAAGTTATTGTAGAACTGGTTCTGAGAAACATCGTCGATGGGGATGTCGAAGCTCGTGGTGTTGGTTAGGTTGAAAATGTCGAAGGTGTATTTCAAAGAATAGCGTTCGGTAAGCTGGGTCAGTTTGGCGAAAGAGATGTCGGCGCGGCGCTGCCAGGACTGACGGAAAATGTTGCGCTGGCCGTTGGTGAAATTTGTTTCGAAAGTGTCGTTTGCCGGGATTGCGCCATTGAGATCTCCCGGTTGGAGTAAGGGCAGGGTGAAGCAGGAAGCTTTGAGAGCCGCGTCTCCGTTTCCGAAAGCACCCACAGAACCGGTGACCGCGTTCTTGGCGGTACAGCCGGGGGCTAGCGGAACCACCGGATTCGTGATGCCGTCGAAGACGCTGAAGTAGATGCTGCCGACGGCGCCGGTGTAGTCGATGATGCTATAGGGCTGGCCGCTCTGGAGCACGGTGATCCCTTGAATCGACCAGCCATCCGCTACCTTGCCTTTCAGCGTGGATACAGGGAAAAACTTCGGGAGTTCGTAGACGTAACTGAAATTGAAAACGTGGGTGCGATCGAAGTCGGACGATCCGTACCCGGAGCGCAGGTTGAGCGGGTTATTGCCGTTGTAGAAGAGGCCCATGCCGCTTTGTTCATCGGTGGCGTGAGAGTAGGTGTAGGAGAAGCCGACTTGCAATCCGTGACTCATGCGCTTTTCGATGTGCGTCTGGAGCGCGTTGTAAGCGGAGATGCCGGCTGCGGTGTAGCTTTCTGATTCGGCCGAATAGCCGATGTAGGGCACGCGCAGGTCGACGTTGCCTCCTTCGAAATTTGCCTGAAAGGGCTGACCATTGGGCAGCAAAATGGGGTTGAAGGTATTCGGGTCGAGTACGGTGTATCCGTACGTGTATTGCTGCGGGTTTTGCGAGTTGGGATGCGCCGGGTTAGTCGGGGTGGCGATTGTGGGCTGGTTGAAGGGGATGGGAATGACTTCGTGGCGTCCGAGGTTGCCAACGTATCCGACCTCGACCGCCAGATCGTTCCGCGGCTGCCATTGAATGTCTAGGGTGTAATTGATGGTGTAGGGCAGTTTGTTGGCGCGGTTATAAGTGGCAAAGGAGAAGAGCGATGAGCCGTTGATGATGGCTCCCTGGTTGGGTAGGTACGAGTCGATGCTGGCTGGATTGCCGGAGGGAGCCGGTCCGAGGGTTGGTCCCCAGGGATTGGTGAATGGGTCGTTGGCGTTGTTGTAGGGCGGGGCGGATGCGGGGCAAGTGGGAATGTAATTCAAGTACAAGTTCGAATATGCGTTCGCACACTCGGTGTAGTTGACGAAGGGCGGCGTCTGGTTGACGCCGAAGGGGCCACCATCGATTACCCCTTCGGCGTAGCCGGGTGAGAGATAGGAGAAGAGTTCGCCGCGATCATAGTAGATGCCGGCTCCGGAGCGGACTACGATCTTGTCGTTGAAACGTTTGGGACTCCAGGCGACGCCCAGGCGTGGGGCGAGTCCCCATTGGCGGCCGGTGAGGGTGGTGTTGCTGACACCCTTGGTCGGGAAAAGTTTGTTGTTGCCGGCGATGATGATTCCGTTGAGGCCGGTGCCAGAGGGATCGATGGTATCGGTGGCGTCGTCGTAGGTGTAGCGCGAGGGATCGAAATTGAAGATGCGGCCGTATTTTTCGGTGAGGCCGCCATCCCAATCCCAACGCAGGCCGGCGGTGAAGGTTAAGTTTGTGCGGAACTGGAATTTGTCTTGAATGTAGGCTCCCGACTGGCCGGCGCGGTAGTAGCGGTCGGCGTTGCCTTGCAGGAATTTGGTGGTAGTGAAGTCGTCGTTGATGTTGACGAATCCCTGAATGAATTGGGAAAAGTCGGCGCTTGAAATGATGCCCTGGCCGGTTCTTGTATCGCGGGCATTGAGTTGGGTATAGGCATAGCTGCCGCCGAAATTTAGGGTGTGCTTGCCCTTGATCCAAATGGCGTTGGCGGACGGCATGATGCGATTCTGGAAGACCCCGGTGAAAGCTCCTTGAGAGGCAGAGCCCTGGCCGATGACCAGAGGCTGCTGGTTGGTGATGGGGCAGGGATTGGCGGCATTGCAGGTTGGGCCGACGCCGGTGTTCGCCGCGCCGTCTACGCCGAAGGGATCGACGATGCTGATGCCTGGGAAAAACGTAGATCCGAAAGTGTTGATGGGGGCCGTTCCAGTTTGCCCGGCAAAAGATTGAGGCGAGAACGGCTGGGCGATGGTGCTGTACACCTTCTCGCGAAGGATGCCAAGGACTTCGGTGATGCTTAGATTGGACCGTAGGGTCTGGGTGTTGGTGATGGATGCGACTTGGCTGCCGGCATCGAGATACTGGGGAAATCCGGCGATGTTGGAGTAGGCGTAGGGAGCGACGGTCGGGTCGTGCTGGTAATAGTATTTTGCCGAAATTGTGTCTTTGGTACTGCGGTTCCAATCGAGATTGGCGACGGCTTGGTCGGCCTTGAAGTAGGCGGTGCCGGGGCTGATGGCGTTCTCGGGGAAAGTGGCGTCGGCGGTCTGGCCGTCCCACGAGGGGATGAGATATTGGCCGTTGGGCAATTTGTATTGGAAGAGGGCAACGGCGGTCGGGCTGACGGCGGCGGGCCCGGCTGCTACAAGGTTCGTGCCCCAGTATGTGTCGGAGAGCGTCTCGAGGGCTGTCACGGATCGGTCATCGCTGAGGCCTTGCGGAACGATCAGGCGCGAGAGACCGATATCCTGATCGGAATCGTGAAGGTGTTGATAGCTGATAAAGCCGAAGAGCTTGTCTTTGATGATGGGGCCGCCTACGGTGCCGCCTACGGTCTCGCGATGCAGTTCGGGATTTTTGTCGTAGGAAGGAATGTTGGGGTCTTCCTTGTTGAAGAAGGGAGCGGCGTTGAGCCAATCCGTGCCGCGGTGCCAGTAGGCCTGGCCGTGAAACGCGTTGGTCCCTGACGTGGTGCTCATATCGATGTGAGCGCCGCTGGTGGCACCTTGTTGCGCGTCGTACATGGAGGCGTTGACGCGCAATTCCTGGACACTTTCCGGCGCGGGAGTGGGCAAGGCCTGGCCGACGGCAAGATAAACGGAAGCAGTGCTCTGGACGGGCGCGGCGGTGGTGCTGTTGGGGTTGGCGACTCCAGTGTTATTGACGATGCGGGCGGAGGCGACCTGGCTGGTGCTCTTGCCGTTGAACAGGTTGCTGGCGTCGACTCCGTTGAGGAGGAAGCTGTTGCTGGTATCGCGCTGGCCGTTGGCCCAGATCGGCTGATTGCCGAGGCCGCTGTTGACGCCGGTGCCGCCCGGAAGCTCGGCGTTGACTCCGGGGGTAAGAATGGCCAGGCCGGTGAAACTGCCGGTGGGCAGGGGGACGTCCTGAATCTGCTGATCGTCGAGTACGTAACCGTTGGTCGTGTCGACGGCGTTCATGAGCGGATCGGCTTGGACTTCGACGACGGTTCCTACCTGGCCTACGGGCAAGACGGAATTGACGGTGGCAGTGCGATCCGCCTGCACGGTGATGGAGGGAATCTTCTGAGTTTCGAAGCCTTCATGGGTGAAGGTGAGGGTGTAGGTACCGATGGGCAGGTTAACGAAATCGTAGACGCCGCCGGCGTTGGTCTTTTGAGTGCGGGTGAGTTTGGTCTGATCGCCGACGATGGTGACTGTGGTGTCAGGGAGAACTCCGCCGGTTTTGTCGGCGACCGCGCCGGTGATTCCACCGAGAGTTTGCTGGGCGTAGGCAGACGGCGTAAGGGCTATGGGGATGAGAAGCGACGACGCGGCAAGGAGAACGGCTAGTGCGATTTTATTAAGCATCAATAGCCTCGTGAATCCTTGAGTCAAAGACACGGGCATAGCACCGCTGGTGGGCGGGTGGAGCTTTACTTCTAAGTTATAAAAACGGTACTTGCGGCAAGGCTGGGTTGCGCGCGTTTAGACACAAAAAAGAACGGAGTAAATTTACGCGAGTTGGGCGCGGAAGGAAAGCGCTCGCTGTAGTGAAAATTTCTTTGGCAGAGATCAGATATTTTTATGGCGGCGACTGTGGCTTCACGCCGCAGCATTCCCTCGGCGGCTAAAGCCCGACTTCACAATTGCCCTCTATCGCAGCGGCGAACCGCTGCGCCACCCAAAAGCTGGAGCAAAAATCGAGGTTTCAGCGATCTAATTAGCCTGCAGCGAACGTTTTTGGGTTAGGCCCCCACTCATCGCAAAGTGCTCGATGAGTGGGGCACCCGGCTTTTTTTGTTGCGGCCGTGCAGGGCGAACCAGAGCAGACCTGCGGCCAGATAGGCGAGGTAGATGTAGGGCAGTCTGCCGTAGGGGCCTTCGGGGACTGGATATAGATTTCCTACCAATGCGAGCAGCATAGCAGTTGCGGCGAGCCAGGGGATGATCTGCGCTCCGGCGCGGAAGACGCCGTGGTCGCGCAAATATCGTGGCAGCGCGACGCAGACTAATGCATAGGCGACGATGAAACCGTAGGTGGCGAGCGAGCCTAGCCAGCCGTAGACATCGAGACCGCTGGCCCCGCGGGCGGCGAGGGCAGCGGCGGGCGCGAGGGCGGCTAGGCCGGTGATGATGACGGCGCGGCTGGGAGTTTGATTTCGGGCGTGGGTGTTGCGCAGTGAATCGGGGGCTAGTCCGTTGTGAGCCATCAGTAGGAGCACACGGGCGGCGGCGGTGATGCAGGCTAGCGTTCCGGCAAACAGGCTGACGAGCGCACCGATATCGATGAGCAGGCCCAGCATCGGCACGCCGCCGACTCTCGCGAGCACATGCATGGGAGCCTGGCTCGCGCCCAAATCCTGGCCTGCGGTGTGGAAGCCTAAGACTTCGGCATAAGCGCAGACGATGAAGAAGGCTCCGGCTAGAAGAGCGCTTAGGATGACCGCGCGCGGAATGGTCTGGAGCGGATTGCGCGCCTCGGCGCCGAGCGTGGTGGCGCTTTCGAAGCCGACGAAACTGAAGAGCGCGAGCACGAGGCCGAGGCGCAGGCCGCTGCCGGTCATGCCCTGGAGATGGAGTTGTTCGCCGTCTAAATGCCAGCCATGACGCGCGAGCAACAATGCTACAACGACGACGATCACGGTGACCGATGCGGCCTCGATCCACAGCATCAGGCGAGCGGAGATTTTTATGTCGCGGTAGGCGATCCATATCGAAACGCCGGTGACTAGAGTGGCGAGCAATACGGTGGAGTAAACATGGCCGGTGGCGTCGTGCAGGAGCAGGTTGGCGTAGTGGTAGAAGCCGCCGATGACGCTTGCTCCGGTGGCCACGTAGGCGAGCAACAAACTCCACGCGACGGTGGCACTGAGCCAGGGCGGGAGGGTCATCGACGCGTAGGTGTAGAGCGATCCGGGTGACGCGGAATAACGGGCGTAGCGGCCGATGCAGAGCGCGACGAGCAGGACGGCCACGGTGGCCAGCGCATACGCGACCCAGGTGCCGTTGCCGGCCAGCGCGCATACCAACGGAATGGTCGCGGCGGGCGTTGTCGTGGGAGCGATGGTAGAAACGGATTGCGCCAGTGTTTCCATGGGCGAAAGAATCTCGCGGCGCAAGCCATAGCCTGTTCCCGGCGAAACCGCGATCGATGTTTGCGCGGAGTTGGGCGACGCTTGCTTGATTTGCATTGGGGTGGGATTGTACAACACGGGCTCACGGAGAACGGATGTAGAGAAAATCTGGCTGGGGAGGCGGTGTATTATCTGGCAACGTTTTGCCTGCTATAGACTGGGGCAAGAAGAGAGCCTTCGATGAAATTTGATAAGCAGTTGTTGCAGAGTCTTCCGAAAGTGCTGTTGCACGAGCATCTGGATGGTGTCTTGCGGCCGCGCTCGGTGGTGGAATTGGCGAAAGAGGCGGGATATCGGCAGCTTCCGACTGCCGATCCCGAAGCACTGGCGCAGTGGTTTTTCCGCGGCGCGAATCAGGGAAGTCTGGCGAAATATCTGGAAGGCTTCGCGCACACGATCGCGGTGATGCAAACCGAGGAGGCGCTGGAGCGTGTCGCCTATGAACAGGCTGCGGATTTGAGCGAGGATGGAGTGGTGTATTTTGAAACGCGCTTTGCGCCGATCTTTCATACGGAGAAAGGATTGACCCACCTGCAGGTTGTTTCGGCGGTTTTGAAGGGATTGGAGCGAGGGCGCAAGGATTATGGGATCGGGTCGGGACTGATTATCTGCGCCATGCGCAATCGGGATGTGTCGCTGGAGATGGCGGAACTGGCCGTTGATTTTCGCGAGCGCGGAGTTGTCGGCTTCGATCTTGCGGGGGAGGAAGGCGGGCATCCTCCGAAGAAACATGTTGACGCGTTTCACTACATTCAGCGGGAGAATTTCAATATCACGATTCACGCCGGCGAAGGCTACGGCAAAGAGTCGATCTGGCAGGCCATTCAATATTGCGGAGCGCACCGGATTGGACACGGCACGCGATTAATCGATGACATCGCCGTGGTGGATGGAAAAGCTGTGAAGTTGGGCGATCTGGCGCAGTATGTGCTCGACAAGCGCATTCCGCTGGAAATCTGTTTGCTTAGCAATGTGCATACCGGAGCGACGCCGAGTTTGGCGGAGCATCCTTTTAAGATCCTTTATCAGGAGAAATTTCGCGTCACGCTTAACACCGACAATCGCCTGATGAGCAGCACCACGATGACGCAGGAGTTCGAGGCGGCGGCGGAGACATTTGCTCTGAATTTAGACGATTTTGAGAAAATTACTATCAATGCGATGAAGAGCGCTTTTTTGCCGTACGATCAGCGCTGCGATTTCATTTACAAGAAGATCAAGCCGGGGTATGCGAGGATTCGAAACTCGGCGGCGCGGCATGGATAGTCCTGGCAGTTGCTTTCACTTTGAAAGAGCGGCAAGCGTCTCAGCGAGGACTAATGTTCCTCGGGCCATGTCTTCCGGGGACGCGTATTCGTCGGGGCGATGACTGTATCCGTTGCGACAGGGGATGAAGAGCATGGCGGTGGGAGCGATGCGGGACATGAAGAGCGAATCGTGGTAAGCGCGGCTCACCATGGGGAGAAAATTCAGGTTGTGTTTGCGGCAGGATTGGGACAGGGCTTCGATTACCGCGGGCGCGCACTGGGCGGGGGCGTCGGCGTTTAATAGCTCTGTGCGAAACGAAACCTGCCGCTTTGCCGCGATCGCCTGACTGGCGGTTTCTATTTTCTGCATGACTTCGTCGCGGCGTTTGAGATCGGTGTCGCGAATGTCAGCACTGATGCGAACCCGGCTGGGAATGCTATTGACGGCTCCTGGAAAGACTTCGCAGATGCCGACTGTGGCTACGGTGTCGATGGCGCCGCTCGCTCGCGCGGCATGCTCGATGGCGAGGATTAATTCAGCGGCGGCGCAGAGCGCGTCGCGGCGATCGGGCATTAGAACTCCGCCGGCGTGGCCACCTGAGCCTTCGAGGGTGAGGCGCAGGCTTGCGGGTGCGGCGATGCCAGTAACAACGCCTAGCGGAATTTGTTGGCGCTCGAGCAGCGGGCCTTGCTCGATATGTAATTCAACGAAAGCTTTGTAATAGTCAGTTGGCAGTTTGACTGCTGCGAGTCCGGCGGCGAAGCCCGCTTTTTCGCGGACTTCATCGAGCGATGCGCCATCGCTGTCTTTCAACCTGCGCGCAGCTTCAGCGGATAGCGTTCCGGAAAGCATGCGGCTGCCGATGCATCCGACGCCGAAACGCGTGGGTTCTTCCGAGGTGAACATCAGCAATTCGACGGAATGTTTGGGGCGAAATCCGCTGCGCTGCAAAGCTCGGATTGCCTCGAGACCTCCGAGAACACCGACGACGCCGTCAAACTTTCCCGCGTTGGGGATGGCATCGAGGTGAGAGCCGGTGCCGACGGCCGGAAGCGCGGGATCGGAACCAGCCCAACGCGCGAACGTGTTGCCGATCGGATCTTCGCGTGTGGCGAGGCCCGCTTCTTGGCAACGGCCTTTTAGCCAGGCGCGGGCTTGGAGGTCGGTGGGCGTAAAAACAATTCTCGTGACGGCTGGCGCCTCCGCGTCGGAGATCGCGGCGAGGGTTTCAATCTCAGATAACAACTTCCGCTGGTCGACTTCAATTTTCATTTTTGCGCGCCTGCGAGTGGATGGCGGTTCCAGTCTTTGTAGATGAGATATTTCGCGGGAACTTTTCCTATGGCTCCGAACCACTGCGGGCACCATGGAGCCATCCAGATGAAATCGCCGGCGGTGACGGGATACCAGGAGTCTCCGAGGCGATAGATTCCTCCGCCTTCGAGCATGATGAGGCCGTGCTCCATGACGTGCATTTCGACCATGTTGAGCGCGGCTCCGGGCTGGTAGACCATGGTATTGACGGCGAAATCGAAGCTTATCTCGTCGGGCAAAAGACACTTCACCTGCAAATCGGGATCGTCGTCGAGGGGGTGGGAGCTGACATCGTCTTCGCGGGAGATGATCAAAGGTGGTGGTGCCGTCCCGGGCAGCAATTCATAGGATTTCTCGATGACCGCGACGCGAGCTTTTTCGCTCGCCGAGATCCGATGCGGCAAGATTGCCGGAAGGTACGCATAGCCGCGCGCTCCGAGGGCGTTCGTCTTGCCCCTCACGTCTAGATTGACAGCACCTTCCATGACGAAAATAAAACGCTGCGCCGGCGTGTCGCCGAGTTCTCCGCCGGCTTCGAATTCGGCGGTGTACTCGGTGAATGCGGCGCCCATCGCTGGCCCGGCATGAACCATCGCGGTGCAATTTTTCATGCCCGGCAAAATTGTGCGTACAAATGTGTCGGGCGTCAGCAGAAGATGATAAGGCTGCTGGGAGCTTCGCGTATGGCCGAGATTATGCACGGTGCATCCTTGATGAAGAAGATAGGAAATCGGCTGACGAAGCAACTTGATCTAGAAGATGGAATCCGCAATCAATGGCTTTCGTCACGTCCTCAACTTCGACCGACTCCGCAGGATCGTGGCTGATTCCTCCGGGCGAGCGCAGAAAGATCATGGCTGCCGGAACTTGCGCAGCCAATATCATGGCGTCGTGGCCGGCGCCGCTGACCATGCGATAGGTCTCGCATCCGGCTCTGCTCACGGCTTCTGCTACCCGGTTCAGCAAGAAAGAATCCAGCGGCACAGCTTGCTGATCCATTAGCTTTTTCGATCGCACACTCAGGCGACGACGCTTCGCGATATCTTCTGCTTGGCCGACAAAAAAATCTACTGCTCGATTGCGCACTTCGTCCTTTTGATGGCGCACATCGAGGGTCAGCAGCGCTTGTGCGGCAATTACATTGACCGCGCCGGGCTTGACTTCGATCGAGCCGACTGTCGCCGCCAATCCGTTCGTGCTCTGGGCGCGCTGCTCGACCACGCTGATCCACTCGGCGGCGGCGGCGAGCGCATCGTGGCGAAGACTCATGGGGGTCGTTCCGGCGTGATTGGCCTGACCCAGGAAGGTGAACTCCATACGAGTTTGGCCAGCGATCGCTTCGACGACTCCCAGCGAATGGCCGGCGTGCTCCAACACTGGCCCTTGTTCGATGTGAAACTCAAGATAACCGAGAACATCGTCACCAATTGCAGTTTGCGGAATGTCCGTGGGATTCAAACCAAAATTTGCAATCGCCTCGCGTATCGAAATTCCTTGCGCATCACGGCGGCTCAGCAGTTCTTCATCGAGGGTACCGACGAGGGCGCGGCTGCCAATGAAGGGCGTGCCGAAGCGAACGCCTTCCTCTTCTGAGAAGCCGACGACCTCGAGAGCAAAGGGATACCTGCGGCCCTCACATGCGGTAAGGAGCGCGACGGCTAGAACGACTCCTAGAATGCCGTCATACGCTCCGGCATTGGGGACGGTATCGAGGTGCGAGCCGATGAGTAAACGCGGGGCATTTGCTCCCGCGCCGGGATAAAGGATCCGCAGGTTGCCCACGGCATCGACTCGCGAGGTGGCGCCGAGAGGAGTAACCCATTCGGCGATTGAGCGGTGAACGTCGCGCATGGGCGGGCTCAGAAATGTGCGGCGAATACTGGTCGCATCTTCGCTGAAACGCGCGAGCGCTTGGCAACGCGCGATCACTTCGCGGGCTAGAGTTTCGCTGTCGCGCATAGTTTATTGGCGACGAAGCCGTGCCTGAATGCTGCCATGCGGCTCGTCGACGGGCACAAAAATTTCGTTTGGATTGTCTTGTCCGAAGCGCGATAGATCGACCAGCAGGCAATGCTTGTTGGGCATAGCCAATTCGATGTCTTCGACCTCGGCGACTTCTTCCAGCGCGGCTTTGCCCATGGCATAGAGCGTGTGTTGAACGGATTTACTTTCGTGTGCGGCAAACGTCGCCAGGAGAATTTCGCGAATTTTCGCGCGCAGAGAATTGAACGGGACATCGGGCCGCGTGTAATTCCAGTTGGCTCGCACGGCGGTGCCGAGCAGCCGGTCTTTGGCGGGCGGCAATGTGGTGAGCGAATCTTGCATGTAGCCCTCGAACGCGGAATCCGCCGTTTTCATGATGACGAGATTTTCTAATCCGGCGGTGACAGAAAATTCGCTCGCATTGGTTCGCGTCACTTTCGTGGTTTGAATTTCTCCGCCGGCTTGAACAAATGTTGCAGGGTGCGGCTTTCCGCCGCTTTGCAGGTGTACCCACGCTTTTTCCGATATGGACACTTCGGCTACGGAAACCTGGGGATTGCGGCCAAGAAGAAAATCGATCAACTCTTTGGCGAAATCTTCCATGCAAGTTGCGGTGGAATTTCGCGCCAGCGAGTAGACGGTATTTTTCATCGTGTCGGTGGGAAGAATTTTGCTGTTGTCCGCTTCCGTGAAGCAGGAATCGAAGTCACCCTGAAGCAGGACTTCGACGGTCCACTCGTGTAGATCATGCCAGCCGCCGTTGCGCTTCACCTGGACGAGGCGGACGCGCGACTTCCCATATTTGTTTTCGGCGACCGTGATCATGTTCTAGCTTCCTCGATATGTCGTGTAACCGTTTGGGCTCAGGAGCAACGGGAGATGAAAACGCTTTTGCCCCTTCCGAACCTGAAACGTGATCTCCACCCGCGGATACAATCCCTCGAGTTTGCACGCAGCGAAATAGGTTGCGGTCTCGAAACCTAGACGATAAAAGCCGGGCATCAGTTGTTTTTTATCGGGTAGCAAGTCGGAGCAGCGGCCGTCCTGATCGGTGCGCGCCGAGGCCAGCAGGCGCCAATTGCCGGACGGATCTCGCCTTTCCAGCCGCACCTTGACATTCCTGGCGGGTTGTCCTTGCGCAACATCGAGAATGTGAGTTGAAATGTGCGCCATGGTTAGTTCTTATCTCTGTTCTTATCCGTGCAGCCACTTTCTCAGGCGAATCTGCGTGATCTGCCGTTGCTGCTCGGCCGCTTCCTGTAATTCGGTTCGCTCGTCATTACTGAGGCGGCGCTGCGCAATTTTCAGAATTTCTTCTGGCGGTTTGCCGGTTGCACAGACGATGAAGATGCGATGGAACCTGCGTTCGTATTCGCGATTTGCCTCCGCGAGCGCAAGTCGAACAGCTTCACCTCCGTGGTCAACGCCGCGCTGCTCCTGCCGCGACCAGGCAACCGACCGTGCCGAAGCCTCTTTCGGCGCGCTTGCTTCGCCGATCGATTCTCCGATCCGGGGATGGCTGCGAAAGGCTTCCAGCCGATCCGATTCGGGCAAGGAGCGCCAAATTTCGTCCGACGCAGCCAGCAGCGTGGCCTCCGTCGGAAGCGGCCTGCTTGCCACGATTTTCTCAGCCCACGCTCTTGAGCCACAGCAGGGCAGTATCTCATTCGCAGCCGCGGAAGCGGGAAGAAAATTCCAGCGTGACAGAACATCGCTCATGCCGTCTTTCCCTGCTCGCGCAGTTGTTGGAGAAATTCTGCAACGAAATTGCCGGTCACAGCGGCGCGGTATCTCGCGGTGGAGCGAATGTCATCGATGGGCTGGATCGCGGCCGCAGCAGCCTTTCTCGCCAACTGCACCAGTTCTGGCTCGATCGATTTTCCAGCTACGGTGCGTTCGACATCAGTCAGGCGGATAGGAATTGGGGCTACGCTGCCGACGGCAATGCGAACGTCTTCGATCATATTCCCCAGCGCATCTAGACCGTTATGTCTGCGAAGGCGGCCTAGCGCGGCGACGCAAACTTTCGAGATGGCTTGCGCGTTGCGGGCTCCCACTTTGCGCGCGTAATGAAGATAGCCCGAAAATTGCCGTCGCAGGCCGATGGCTCGGATCAACTCATCGGGCGCGAGGTTCATCTTTTTGTAGCCGGTGTGAAAGCCGAGGTAAGGCACTCGGCGTTCGCCACGAATCGACACGAGAATTAATTCGGCTTCGTAGGCCAGCAACGCGGGGAGTGAATCGGCAGCGGGCGACGCATTCACGATGTTGCCACCGAGGGTTCCGCGGTTTTGGTTGGCGATTCCGCCGGTCCAGCGGGCGGCGCTGGCCAGCATTGGAAATTCGCTGGCAATTATATTGTGTTCGCGCAATTGCGTGTAGGTGCAGGCGGCGCCAATTGTGATTTCATTGGGCGAAATCTCTACGGTCCGCAGCTCCGGCAAATTCCAGATGCTTACGAGTTTTCGCGCCGGAAGTTTGCCGGCTGAGTATTGCACCATGATGTCGGTGCCGCCGGCGATGGGGAGCCACTTGCCGGGCTCCTCGGCTAGGAGTTGCACGACCGTTTGGAGTTTGCCGGGCGCGATCAACTCGTAGTCTGCTGGATCGGACCTCATTCGCTGCTCCTGTGGCGTGCGGCTTGCGCCACCGCTTCGACAATTTGCGCATAGCCGGTGCAGCGGCAGAGGTTGCCTGAGAGTGCTTCGCGAATTTCGTCTGCGTTGGGTTCGGGATTTTTGTTCAACAGATGACGGGCGCCCAAGATCATGCCGGGAGTGCAGATGCCGCATTGCGCGCCGCCGCACTCGAGGAAGGCTGACTGCAACGCGCTCAATTGCGATTCAGCGGCTAGACCTTCGATTGTCGTGATCTCCGCGTCGGCAGCTTGCAGAGCGGGAACGAGGCAGCTATTCACCAGTTCGCCGTTCATCAAGATGGAGCACGAACCGCATTCGCCTTCGCCGCAACCTTCTTTCGCGCCGGTGAGATTCAGTTCGTGGCGCAGCACGTCGAGGAGCCTTTCCATGGGATAGACGCGGATGTTTTCGCGCCTGCCGTTCACCACAAAAGCGAGTTCACATTTACCGCGGCGCTCGGAGGCAACGGACATCGGGACGGTCATCGCACTCCATCGGCGAAGACCGTTTCAAAGATATCTTCGGGCAGAACTGGGATGGAGTCGAAGCGGACGCCGAGCGCATCTTCGATTGCATTGACGATGGCGGGCGCGGGGCCATCCATAGGAAGTTCGCCGATGCCTTTGGCTCCGTAGGCGCCGTGAACATTGCCCAACTCTTCGAAGAAGACGCGAATCTTCGGTAGGTCGGCGGAGGTCGGCATGATGTAATTCGTCATTTGACCGTTCTGCATGCGGCCATTTTGCCAGACCACTTTTTCGTAGATAGCAAAACCAATGCCCTGGGCGACGCCGCCGATGATTTGGCCTTTCGCGAGAATGGGGTGAAGAACCTTGCCGACTTCTTGCAAAGCCACGAACTCTTTGACGGTCGCGGTGTAGGTGGAGAGGTCGACCGCAACCTCCGCAACATAGACTGCCCAGGCAAAGGTTGCGTAGGCCTCCCCTCGATATTTTTCGTCATCCCAGAAAACCCCGGGGGGCGGGTCATAGCGCGCAATCGAACGGAGTTCGCCGCGCTTCGCAATATGATGTTTGCAGGCTGCGCGAAATTCTTCAGGTGAGTATTTGTCGCTGAGCAGGCCATCGGCGATCAAAGCCTGCTTGATGCCAAGAGCCGCCGAACGCACCAGGTTGCCGACCACCATGGCGGTGCGCGACGCGACGGTGGGGCCGCTGTTTGGAACCTGATTGGTATCCGGCTGCGCAATGCAAACATCGTCGTAGGGTAGTTCGAGCGCTTCCGCTGCGATCTGGCAAAGAACGGTGTTGG
Source organism: Terriglobales bacterium (assembly GCA_036513715.1). Taxonomy (GTDB): domain Bacteria; phylum Acidobacteriota; class Terriglobia; order Terriglobales; family Acidobacteriaceae; genus Acidiflorens. The sequence continues at coordinate 108,007 of DATBYM010000069.1, read as the reverse complement.
TTCCCTGGCCGAACTCAGTGCTGGAGACGAGGACGCGCACTGTCCCGTCGGCGCAGCCTTCTACTCCTACCACCGAAGCTAAATAGCGCTCGCCCGAGCCGGTGAAGCCTGCGCCATGAAGAAACGTGGCGATGCCGATTCCCTTTTTAATTGGGCCGGTCTGGTTTTCTTGCGCGAAGCGTTTTTTCTTGGCGGTGTAGCTGGAGAGCTCTAGCGCGCGATCTAGCAATTTGCTGAGATCGATTTCTTCGCGAATGGTTTGTTCGGTGGTGGTGGTTTGGCCGGGCTGCAGAAAATTTCGTCGGCGAATTTCTACGGGCGAGAGGCCGACGGTTTGCGCGATGCGGTCCATGTGGCGCTCCATCGCGAAGAGACTCTGCGGGGCACCGAAGCCGCGAAACGCCCCGTGGGGCGGCATGTTCGTCGCGACGGCCTTTCCGCGAATGCGGACATTCGGCCAGTAGTAGGGACCGCCGGCGTGGATGGTGCCGCGCGAGAGGACCACGGAGGATAAGGTTGCGTAGGCACCGCCATCGATGGTGAAATCGATTTCGCCACCGAGAATTTTTCCGTCTTTACTCACCGCGGTGCGATGGCGGGTGCGCGAGGGATGGCGCTTGGTGGTTGCGGTCATATCCTCAGTGCGGTCATAAATAATTTTTACGGGGCGCGCGGATTTCATGGCCAGCAACGCGGCGTGGCCTGCGATGATCGAGGGATAATCCTCTTTGCCGCCGAAGGCACCGCCGGTTTCCATTTGCACGACTCGAACCTTGTCCTCTTTTAACGCGCACAACGCCATCAGCGCCTTGTGCACGTAGTAAGGGCATTGCAGCGAACCCCAGACGGTGATTCCCTGCTGCGGATCGAAGGCCGCGATTACTCCGTTGTTTTCGATGTAGAGCTGTTCTTGTGCGCCGGTGGTGTATTCGCCTTCGACAATGAAATCGGCTGTGCACCAGACGCTGTCGACGTCGCCTTTTGAAATCAGAAAAGTCTTGAAGGTGTTGTCGGTGCCCCAGATGATTTCGGTGCGCGCTTCGCTTTCTTCCATGGTGAAAATCGCGGGGAGGGGCTCGTATTCGATGGTAACGGCGTCGACCGCTTTGCGCAGGAGATGCGGGTCGGCGTGCGCTAGAAGGAGGATCGGCTCCTCGGGATGATCGATTTTTCCGTCGGCTAGACAGGGCTGATCGTCCCCGATTAGGGCGATGCAATTTTTGCCGGGAATATCTTTTGCGGTGACGACAACAAATTCGTCCCAGTCGAATTGGGGAGCAAAGGAGATTCTCTTGATGATGCCGCGCGGAATCTGGCTGCGGACGGTGGCTCCGTAGAGCATTCCTGGCAAGGTCATGTCGTCGATGTAGCGCGCCGCACCGGTTACCTTATCGCGGCCTTCTTTGCGCGGGACCGACTTGCCGATGATGCGCTGGTCACTCATGCTTTGTTTCGCTGGGCGGGATCTCGCGGCCATGCGCTTCCGCGGAAAATTTGCCGCTGCTGAAGACGACTTGACCGCGCAAGTATGTCGCCTTCACTACGCCTCGCAGGTTTCTCCCTAAGTACGGCGATATGGGATAACGATAATACAGACGATCTTCGGTGACGACGAATTCGGTTTCCGGTTCGAAGATCACGAAGTCGGCATCGCATCCTTCCGCAATACGGCCTTTGTGGGCGGCACATCCGGCCAGGTGGGCCGGGGCTGACGCCATCCAGCGTGCGAGATCGACTAAGGCAAATCCTCGCCGGCTGGCTTCGGTCCACATCACGGGCAGCGCCAGAGAGAGGCTGGCGATGCCGCCCCATGCGGTTTGGAAGCTGCCTTCATCGAGGCGCTTCATGGCGGGAGGACAGGGCGAGTGGTCCGTGGCGACTAAGCCGATGATTCCGTCTTTTAGACCCTGCCATAGTTTTTCGCGATTTTCGCGCGAGCGAATGGGTGGCGCACACTTGCACAATGTGGCTCTGTCGGGAATTTCTTCTGCGCAAAAAAACAGATAGTGAGGACAGGTTTCGACCGTGACCGGAAGGCCTTCGGAACGGGCCGCGCACAATTCTGCGAGCGCCTGGCTCGCCGAGAGATGAACTATGTGCAGGCGGAATGCATATTCGCGGCAGAGCGAGAGCAGGAGGCGGATCGCGGATAGCTCGGCTTCTTCTGGCCGCGATTGCAGGTAGGTTGAGTAGCGAGTCCAATCTGCGTTTGGCTGGTTCCGCGTGGCATCGTCGATCGGGCCGGGGAGTTCGGCATGGACTAGCAACGGCAGGCCAGTTCGGGCGACATGGGGGAGAGCGGCGCGAAGCTGTTGCTCGGTGACCATGGTGAAGCCGTCGATGCCGGGATGAATGAGAAAACACTTGAAACCGGGAACACCGGCGGCGGCGAGCGCTTCGATGTCGTCCTGATTGTCGCTGACGACTCCGCCCCAAGCTAACCAGTCGACGCGGCATTTTCCCTGCGCGGCTTGGCGCTTGGCGGTGAGCGCGACCACTGTCGCGGTTGGCGGCAGACAGTTGAGCGGCATGTCGACCAGCGTTGTGTAACCTCCGGCTGCGGCGGCACTCGTGGCGGTTGCGAAGCCTTCCCACTCGGTGCGGCCGGGCTCGTTGATGTGGACATGAGAGTCGACTAGGCCGGGGAGGATGGCGGAATTGCCGAAGTCGAGGACTTCGAAGTTTGGCGGGATTTGTTCGGCGGGAACGAGGCCGATAATTTTTCCATCGCGCGCTTTTCCCTCGTGAACCAGGACCGCTCCGGAGCGGAGTCCGTCGGTGGTCACTACGCGATGGGAAAGAAATGCTTGCCCGTCCATGTCCGAGGCTATCGCGGGTCCCGGGGATTTTCAAGGATGGGGGGTTGTCGTTTGCCGTTCGCTATTCGTCATTCGCTGTTCGCGGATAACACTATCGGCCGCGAAGATCGACGGGGGGATCCGCGAGCAGCGAATTGCAAACGACGAACTGCGAGAAAAAGTTGTGCGTATTTCTTGGCTCCGCTTATACTTCCCTTCTTGACCGGCGGCTGCGAAAGAGTCCATGAAGACCGATTTGCGCGCGGAGGCACGGGTAGCTGAGTTCGGCGTGCTCTTGACGATTACGCGATGACGGAGCCGAGACACATGGACAACACTTTCATGGCGCGCGCCATTCAACTCTCGCTCGAAAATGTCCGCTCGGGCAACGGCGGGCCGTTCGGCTGCGTCATCGTCAAAGCCGGGAGCGTCGTTGCCGAGGGCGCGAATCGCGTCACGGCGACCAATGATCCCACGGCGCATGCTGAGCTGCTGGCCATACGGCAGGCTTGCCAGAAGCTGGGTTGTTTCGAACTGCGCGGCTGCGATCTTTACACCTCCTGCGAACCTTGCCCAATGTGCCTGGGCGCAATCTACTGGGCTCGAATTGAGAAAGTTTATTTCGGCAATCTGGCCGAGGACGCTGCCAGGATCGGGTTTGATGACTCCGCGATCTACGCCGAAATCGCACAGCCGCACGGGCAACGCCAGATCCCGTTAATTCAGATGATGCGCGAAGAGGCGTTGGCAGCGTTTCGCGCGTGGCAGGAACAACCGGGGAAAATTCTTTATTGAAGAGCATTTATTTTCCTGTCAGCCTGTCGGTCCGCTGCGTTCTTGAAAGAGAGCTCGAACCACAGGGGACACAGAGGTTCACAGGGCGGGCCAAGATTATGACGCAACCCGGGGACGATTTTTGATCGATCGTTATTTCAAACTCACCGAAAACCGGACGACGATTAAGCAGGAGATGCTGGGCGGGCTCACTACTTTTGTGACCATGGCCTACATCATCGTCGTGAATCCGCAGATTCTGGCGCAAGCGGGAATGCCGGCTGAGGGCGTGGTGTTTGCTACGTGCGTGTCGGCGGCAGCAGCGACTTTGGTGATGGGCCTCTACGCCAATTATCCCATCGCGCTGGCGCCGGGAATGTCGCTGAATGCGTACTTCACTTATGCAGTCTGTCTCAACATGCATGTTCCGTGGCAGACGGCGTTGGCGGTAGTTTTCTTTTCTGGCGTGGTGTTCCTGCTGCTTACCGTGACGCGCGTCCGCGAACAGATTGTCAACGGTATGCCCGACTGCCTTAAGCATTCCACGGCTACGGGCATTGGAATGTTTATTGCTTTCGTCGGATTGCGCAATGCCAAGCTGGTGGTCGCGAACCCGGCTACATTCGTTGGCCTCGGTAACTTCTCTGACAAAGAGGTGCAGACAGCGTGCTTGGGGCTGGCTCTGACTCTTGTGCTTATGGCGCGGAAGATCAACGGCGGAATTTTGATTGGGATTTTTGGAACTACACTGGTGGGAATTCTGCGCGGCATTTCACATTGGCCGGCGGCGCTGGTCTCTCTTCCGCATCCTTCGTCGACATTTCTTAAGCTGGATTTTCGCGGGGCGATTCATCTTGGGTTTTTGGAAATTGTGTTTGCATTTTTGTTTGTTGATCTTTTTGACAATGTGGGCACGCTTGTGGGCGTTTGCGAGCAGGGCGGATTCATTAAGGATGGGAAGATTCCTCGAGTGGGACGGGCTCTGGTGTCGGACGCTGTGGGCACACTGTTTGGCTCGTTGACGGGGACTTCGACGGTGACGAGCTACATTGAGAGCGTGGCTGGGGTCGCGGCTGGAGCGCGCACTGGTTTGAGTAATGTGGCGGTCGCGGGGCTGTTTTTGATCGCGACTTTTTGCTCGCCTTTGGCTACGGCGGTTCCGGCGTATGCTACGGCGCCGGCGTTGATTCTGGTGGGCGCGCTGATGACGCAATCGATTTCGCATATTGATTGGAGCGAGTTCAGCGAGGCGGTTCCAGCGTTTATTACGATGCTGGCTACGCCGTTGACTTTCAGCATTGCCACCGGCATCAGTCTGGGGTTGATCGCGTATACGGTGGTGAAGATTGCGACTGGCAAGTTTCGCGAGATTACCGTGCTTATATGGATTCTAACGGCGCTGTTTATCCTGCGTTATGTCTACCTCGCGGTCGCTTAGGTGCCAGGTTGCAGTCCAAATGTTGTAACAATCAGGCTTCCGGCGGCATCTCTTAGATAGGACGCAAACCTCTGCGCGCTCGTTACAATAGACAGATATGACTACCTTGCCACTGCCCCTTGCAGTGTTTGTTGCTGGGGTATTCTCGTTCCTCTCGCCCTGCGTCCTTCCGCTAGTTCCTGGATACGCCTCCCTGATCTCGGGCGTCGGCGTCGAGCAGTTGAAGCTAAAGGAAGGACAGCTCCTCCGAAAAGTGATGCTGAATTCCGCCGCGTTCATTATCGGGTTCAGCATCGTATTCATCACTCTAGGCGCGATCTCGACGGAAGTGGGCCAGGTGCTGGCGCAATACAAATCGCTGCTGGCGCGGATTGCGGGAGTGGTCATCATTCTTTTTGGCCTGCACCTCACCGGCATCTTTCAAATCAAGGCTCTTCTCGCCGACACGCGGCTGCATAGCCTCAAGGGCAGTCCTTCGGCTTGGGGCGCGTTTGTGATTGGATTTGCGTTTGCGTTTGGATGGACTCCGTGCGTCGGTCCGATCCTAGCGGTTGTGCTCGGCTTCGCCGCCGCTCAGGATACGGTGTGGAAGGGAATTTTCTTGCTGGCAATTTACTCGGCTGGATTGGCCGTGCCTTTCCTGCTAACTTCGCTCCTCATGGAGCGTTTTCTAAAGTTCTACAACCGCTTCAAGTTCCACATGCACGCCCTGGAAGTTGTGAGCGGAGGCTTGATGATCGCGTTGGGTATTCTGCTGGTGATGGGGCGGTTTGCTCTTATCTCTGGATACTTTTCGTTTTTGAATCGGTTTGCGCTGTAGCGGGCGGACTGCAGGTCCCGCGCTGCGCTCGGGATGACAACAAGTTTGAGGGATGAAGAGGGGTCGAGAGCTGGGATTGTGTTTTTGAGTCGAGGTTACTTATGAAAAGAAATCCTCTAATTTTGTTCTTCGTCGCCGCCATTGTTGCTGTGATGTTATTCACGGGCATTCGCGTGGCACGCAATAATCGCGCGGGAAATTCTGGCAAGGGACAACTGATCGGCAATCTGGCTCCTGACTTCGACCTGCAAACGCTAGACGGCAAGGATGTCAAGCTGTCGGACCTGCGCGGCAAGGCAGTTTTGTTGAACTTCTGGGCGACTTATTGTGGTCCCTGTAAGGTCGAGATGCCGTGGTTTGTCGAACTGCAAAAGGAGTACGGGCCGCAAGGATTCCAGATTATCGGCGTGGCCATGGACGATGCGAGCACGGAGGACATCGCGAAATTCGCGAAAGATATGGGCGTTAATTATCCGATTCTGCTGGGGAAGGAATCGGTGGGCGAGAGCTATGGCGGGGTCAGTGTGCTACCAACGACGTTTTTTGTGGATCGCGATGGCAAGGTCATCGCCCGCGAATTTGGCTTGCAAAGCCGCAGCGTCTTTGTCGACCACATCAAAAAGGCGCTCAGCCAGGGCCAAGCGGTACAGGCTCGGAGGTAACTACAATCCGCTGGTTAATTGGGGTAGTCTGGAAGTGATCTTCTCTGCCCAATGAAAATTCTTCTTGCAAGCTCGCTTTGCTTGATGTCGGTGTGGGCTTGGGCGCAGGATAACCCTGGCCCGCAAACTTCGGTGGTGAAGATGGCGCCGGTTGCGACCGTGACCGCCGTGCAGGGAAAGCCGGCTACGGTTTCGCTGCTATTTCGCGTGGCGAACGGTTACCACATCAACTCTAACCAGCCGAAGGCGGAGTATTTGATTCCGACCGTGCTCAAGGTTGAAGCCACTACGGATATCGTGATCCGCAAGACTACTTATCCGGAAGGGAAGGATATGAGTTTCGCCTTCGCTCCCGATGAGAAGCTGAACGTTTACACCGGAGATTTCAAGATCGATGTGCTGGTGCGTCCGCTGATGTCGGTGCAGACGGGAAAATATGTCGTGCGCGGAACTTTGAAATATCAAGCCTGCGACAACCAGGCGTGCTATCCGCCGAAGCAACTGCCGGTCAGTTTTGATGTGAAGATCGCGAAGGCTGCGGCGCCGCCGCACAGGAATCCTGCGCAAAGCCCGGACGTGCATCAGTAGGCGGCATTCTCAGAAGGCGTTCTCAAAGGGCATTCTCAAAGCAATTCTCAGAGGGCATTTTCAAAGAACAATCGCGCGCGCGTGATCGAGTTGGCGCGTGAGCGTGTCAATTTTCGCTTCCAGCACATGGCGGATGGATAGCATTCCGAGCAGGCGTCCGTCGTCGTCGACGATCGGTAAGTGACGGTAGTGGCGCTCGACCATGGTGGCGAGGGCTTCTCCCGCGGTCGTAGCCCGGGTCGCCAGCTCGACGGGCGTCGTCATGACTTCGCGAATGGAAATTTTGCGCGGATCGCGTTCGCCGAGGGAGAACCGGCGCAGGACATCGCGCTCGGTAAAAATTCCGGCGACTCGATGGTTCTCGTCGATGACGGCGACCGCGCCAACGTGACGATCAAGCATCGTTTTGATGGCTTTTTCTGCGGTCGCTTCCACCGGAACCGATGCCGCTTCTGCGTCGCACATTTCGAGAATATTCATGGTTGACCTCTTGTTTCACTTCTTTATTCACCTCTTGGATGGCAAATCGTTCTTGAATACTTTGCCGTCCTTCATCACGAAGCCGACGCTCTCCAGGATTTTGATATTCGACAACGGATCGCCCTGCACGGCGACCACGTCGGCATAGGCGCCGGGAGCAATCACGCCCAGCTTTCCTTTCATGTCGAGCAGTTCGGCGGCGCGTGAGGTTGCCGTCTGGATGGCCTGCATGGGAGTCATCCCGAAATCGACCATGCGGGGAAATTCCTGCGCGATTGGCTCGGTCCAGGGGATGCCGCCCATGTCGGTGCCGAAAGCAATTTTCACTCCGGCTTTTAATGCTTTGCGAAATGACACTTCGTGCTCGGAGGCGCGCTTGCGGTCACGCTGGCCTTCGGGAGTATCGGCGGGCGCCCAGTCGGTGTAGTAGACGCTTAGGGTCGGGCAGAGCCATGTGCCCTGGCGTAGCATCTGCGCAATCTGTGCATCGGTCAGTTGCAGTCCGTGCTCGATCGAATCGCAACCGCCATCGAGAGCGCGCTGCATGCCTTCTCCGCCATAAGAGTGGCAAGCCACTTTTTTCCCCCAGCCATGGGTTTCATCGACAATTGCGCGCAGTTCCTCCACCGTCAGCGTAGGCTGCGATACTAGTTCGCCGTTTTTACCTACCCACGAGCGATGGGTCATGTAGACCTTAATCCAGTCGGCGCCGTGATCGAGCTGCTCGCGCGCGGCCTTGCGGGCTTCGACGGGACCGTCGATGATCTGGACGCCCTTCGGCACTTCGATCTCGGGCGCGTAACCTTCGAGGGGATATCCGCCGGTGGTTGAGATGGCGCGAGTGGAGACGAAGAGACGCGGCCCGGGAATGTATCCGCCTTCGATGGCCATTTTGATGCCGACGTCGCCGTAGCCGGCGCCTTCGGTTTCCATGTCGCGGAGCGTGGTGAATCCTTGCTCGAGGGCGCGCCGCGCTGAGACGGTGGCCCGCGCCGCGCGATAGGCGAGAGGATATTTCAGGAGCTGAATATCGTACCCACCTTTGGCGGGGTCCTCGCCTTGCAGAAAAATGTGAGTGTGGGCGTCGATCAATCCGGGGAGTACTGTGGCTTGCGAGAGATCGAGGAAGATTACGCCGGTAGGGATGTTGGCAGGAATCACGACTCCGGCGTCGGCAACGTCGGTAATCGTATTTCCGTGAATGGTGATGATCACGTTGCGGCGCGGCGAGGCCGACACACCGTCAATCAAGACACCCGCGTGGATGAGAGTCACGGACGCTGGCGTGGACGCGTTTTGTTGGGCCCAGGTAGTGGAGATGAGCCACAACAGGCTCAGCAGAACAGTCGGCGGAATGAGAGAGCGCTTCACCGCAACCTCCAGAAAGGCTGGATTGTACTCCTCGCGGCGAAGCTTGCCCGGCAAAATTTCAGGCGGAGGTCATGCAGGCGAAAGATGGGAGTAACGCGCGATACGAAGAACGAAACCGGGCGGGGGCGGCGGAGGTGCGATCTGCATCAGTGTTGCCCGCGAATGCGAGCGTCGCTCCGGCGCCTTCAAGTAAGCGGCTGGCGATCGCCAGTCTGGCGCCGCGTACGGCTACTAAGGATGCGGGGGCGGCCTTGGCCGGCTTGCGCTTTGTGAGCTGATTCGTCGAGTCTTGATCGGTTTGAGGAAAATCAGGTTCGCGCGGATTGGGTTCTCGGCTGCCGGGGTCGCTTTCCGCACGCAGCACGGCCCCGGCTCCCAGGAGAAGCGTCAGTTTGCCGCCGACGGCTCTTGCGTATCAATCATGGACGCAATTAAGTATGGCAAAGCTAGCTTGAGCCGCGCCTCCGGAAGCAACAGCGTCGCGCTGCAGTGCCGAAGAGGCGCAAGCGATGTTCTACGCGCCGAGCGACGACCGAATCGCGCCGACGATCGCTTCCGCTAGACGATCCATTTGTTCTTTCGACTCCGCTTCGATCATCACGCGCGCTAGCGCTTCGGTGCCGGAGTAGCGAACGACTACACGGCCATTGCCGTCGAGTTCGCGTTCGGCCGCTGTTATCGTTATTTGGACGGGAGGAATCTCGGCAAACGGAGTTTTGTTTTTGACCCGCACATTTCGAATCGTCTGCGGAAACACTTTCAAATCGCTGACTAGATCGGCCAGGGGCTTGCCGGTCCGCGCGATGATATCGAGCACTCGCAGAGCAGTTAGCAGTCCGTCACCGGTGGTTGCTTCGCCATCGCGAAAGAGGATGTGGCCGGACTGCTCGCCGCCTAGCGTTGCGCCAACGCGCTGCATTTCCTCGAGCACATACTTATCGCCGACGTTGGCGCGCAGCATCTGGATTCCATATCGCTTAAGCGCCAACTCCAATCCCATATTTGACATGATTGTCGCCACCACGGTGGCATTGGCGAGGACGCCGCGCGACTGCATATCGCGGGCGGCCAGGAGGAGAACGGCATCCCCGTTGACCACGCGTCCGTTGGCGTCGCAAAAAAGAACGCGGTCGGCATCGCCATCGAAGGTGATACCCACGTCGAAGCGCCCCTGCTCGCCGGCGACAACCTGGTCGGCGGCGAAGCTGTCATAGACGTAGCGCGCTACCACTTCGGGATGCAGCGCACCGCAGTTTTCGTTGATGTTCTGTCCATCGGGGCTGGAGTGGAGAAACGTTGTTTTGATTCTCAGCGCGCGAAATAATTCGGGAGCTTCGGCGGCCGCGGCTCCATTGGCGCAATCAACCACCGCACGAAGCGCGCTCAGATCGGTCGGAATGCTGCCCGCGAGCCATTGAACGTACGCGTGGCGCAGAGCTTCGTCGCCGGGAAGGCTTGAGACCTCGGGAGTTGGATCGGGCGCGGAAGCCGATCCGTCCTGGAGCAGCGCAAAGATTTCTTTTTCAATTGCCAGTTCACGGGCGTCGGGGAGTTTGTAGCCGTCGCCGGAGAAGATTTTGATTCCGTTGTCGGTCCAGGGGTTGTGGGAGGCTGAAATCACGACTCCGGCGTCGAAGCCCTGCGAACGCGCGAGGAAGGCGACTCCGGGCGTTGTGATCACTCCAGCGCTGCGCGTTTCGACGCCGACCGATGCGAGACCTTGCAGAAAACGATCGGCGATCCAGCGACTGGAGGCGCGCGTGTCCTGCCCGATCACTACACGGGCTTTGGCGTTGGCGCGTATGAGATCGTGGCCGAGCGCGCGGCCGATCCAATAAACGCTGTCACGCGTGAGAGGAAATTCTCCCGCGACGCCGCGAATTCCATCGGTGCCGAAGAGTTGTCTGATTTGGGTCATGAAGCGGTCGATGGTCGTTGGTCGATAGTCGATAGTCGTTCATCGCTGGTCAGCAAGCGTTAGCCGCTCGCATTACATCTCTAATCGAAATTCGCGAACGACCACCGACCATCGACTGGCTACTTTTTTTCGCCTCCCAATCCTTCCATGATAACCGTCACCCGGATCGGAATGTGATGCACAACCTGGATCAGAGGATCGGGGACATAGGCCTGCGTCACAAAGGTGGCGCGGGTCATGGCTCCGCTGACGTCCACGGGGTCGGTGGTGGCAGCCTCGACCGCATCGACTCGGCGGCGAGGTCCGGCGATCATGACACTGTTGGGATCGGCGACCACCTGCGCCACACGCATGCCGCCGGCAAAAGTTCCAGTCACTCGCGGGCGCACTTCGACCACGCGAGTCGAGCGATTATCGAAGGAGAGATGGAACTGACCGGGGATGATCTGAACGACCTCCAATTCCTGGGGCACGTGGACATGACGGGCAGTCAGGTCGAAGGTTTGTTCTCCCGGTCGCACCTCGGCCAGATCGATATCGGCGCGCACATCTTCGGCTTGGAGGCGATGAATCACGCGCTCCGGTCCACGTATGCGAATCTGGGCTTCGGTGAAATTAGCGGAATCGATTTCAAGATTGTCGGGAAGATTGTGGAACTCAATCGGAACGTGCATCTCGACTTCGGCGATGGGATCGCGCGCTACGACCAGCCACAAACCGATGGCGAGCAAAAGAGAAATCACTTTCAGGCCAATATTGTGCACGAAAATTCGGTAGAAAAAACCGCGCTGCGCGAAGGCTGGCATCAGTCATCCCTTCCGGCGTCTTGCCTGCGCGAGATTTGCGGACTGGACGACTCATCGTCGACAAAACTATCTTCCACGGCTCCGGGCAGGGTGTGCGCGGGAGCGTAGCGGCGCAACAGATTGCTCAGGCGCTCGCGAAGGCGCTCGACAGTCAACTCCCGTTCAATGCTGCCCGCGACGGCCACACTGATCGTTCCTGTCTCTTCGGAGATTATGACTGCGACCGCGTCGGTTTCTTCGGTGATGCCGATTGCAGCGCGATGGCGCGTGCCCAATTGAATTGAAAGGACGGGATTCATCGACAAGGGAAGGAAACAAGCGGCCGCAGCAATTCGATCGCGTTGCACAATCACGGCGCCATCGTGCAGCGGAGCGGAGGGGCGAAAAATCGTGGCCAGCAGATCGTAGGAGAGCCGGGCATCGAGCGCCACGCCACTTTCGATGTAGGTACGCAGACCGATCTCGCGCTCGATAACGATTAGGGCGCCAGTCTGATTTTGCGAAAAAAGATTGGCCGCCAGAACGATGTCATCGTAGACATCGGCGACGGAACTACTGGAACGCATCAACGAAATGCGACTTCCTAGATTGGCGAGGGCGTGACGGATCTCCGACTGGAAAACGACGATGAGGGCGAAGACGACGTAGGGGAGCATCGTGCTGAGCAGCCAGTTCAGCGTGCTCAACTCGCCGAGGCGTGCGAGAAAGAAGGCCAAGCCGAGAGCGGCCACGCCGACCAGCATCGGCGCCGCCCGCGTGCCTCGCACCAGCGCCAGAAACTGGTAGATCAGGATCGCGACCAGCACGATGTCCAAAACCGAAATGACCGAGATCGCCGAGATGTGCGACCAGATCAGCGACGGCGTCACGCCACCCTCACGTCAGAAGTTGAACTGATTTCCATTCTAATGCAGCGCGCGCGATGCAGTGCGTCGACGGCAGATTGTTTAGGACAGATCTTTGGATTGCGGCTCAATCGATTCCGGTTCGTTACGCTCGGTTGCGGTGACGCGCGCCCGAATTCGTCCACGGGCGAGGCGGCCCGAGACCTCTTCCCCGGCGTTCAGCTTCGCCGCGTCTTTTACGAGCTGTCCGCTCGCGTCGAAGATGAGGGCGTATCCGCGATTCAGAATTGCTACCGGCGAAAGCGCCTCCAGGCTGGCGGTTTGGCGATCGAGGACGCCGCGGAGTTCGAGCAATCGCGTGTGCGTGGCGGCGGCGAGGTTGGCCACTTGCGCCTCCAATGCTTGGCGCACTGCCGCCAGACGGCGGCGCGCGTCGTAGTGCCGGACGGCGGCCATAGTACTTTCGCAGCGACGGTGGAATCGCTCTAATAGCTGGTGTTCCGCTTTCTCCAAGCGAAAACGCTGTTCATCGAGTTTTTGCTGGCGGCGGTGGATGCCATCCATCATGCGGGCGAAGGCGCTGTGTTGCGCTCGCTCGGTTAGATCCTGACGAGCCATCAGCAGGCGGTAGCGCGCGGCGCGTTCCAGCCTACGATATAAATCTTCGGCCTGTGCTTCGATCTCCTGGCGGGAGCGGATCACCAGTTCAGCCGCCGCTGACGGCGTGGGCGCGCGAAGGTCGGCGACAAAATCGATTATGGTGAAATCCGTTTCGTGGCCAACGGCCGAGATCACGGGCAGCTTTGAATTTGCGACGGCACGCGCCAGGCCCTCGTGATTGAAGCATGCGAGGTCTTCGACCGAGCCTCCACCGCGCGCGATGATGATGACTTCGACCGCGCCGCGGTCAGCAGGCGCCTGATTGAAGTGCCGCAAGCCGGCAATTACCTCGGCCGGAGCGGCGTCTCCCTGGACCTGCGCGGGATAAATCAGCACACTCGCCGAGCGATGCCGGCGGGCGAGAATGTTCAGGATGTCGCGCAGCGCCGCGCCCTGGGGCGAAGTGATGACGCCGATTTTTTGGGGCAGCGGCGGGATCGGTTTTTTTCTTGAGGCTTCGAACAAGCCCTCGGCCTGCAACCTTGCTTTTAATTGTTCGAAGGCTAGTTGCAGAGCGCCGGCGCCCTTCGGCTCCATAAATTCGGCGGAGATCTGGAGTTCTCCGCGATCTTCGTAGACGGTGATGCGGCCGCGGACGGTAACGTGCAGGCCGTTGTCCGGGCGGAAGCGCAGCAGGTTTGCGCTTGAACGAAACATCACTACCCGAATCTGCGAACTTTCTTCTTTGAGCGTGAAGTACAAATGGCCGGAATCAGGATTTCGAAGATTGGAAATTTCTCCTTCTACCCAGCAGTCGGAATACTCGCGCTCGATGTGGGAGCGAACGGCCGAGACGAGCGCGCGGACAGTCCAGACGCGGCGCTCCGGAGGGCGAAACTGGAAGCCGAGTTGGTCGGAGGTCGCCATGAATTTCAATTCTGACCATTCAGTTTACCCTGGCGCACAAATCGGATTGTCAACCTGAAAGCGATGGACTTGCGGATTTCGCTTGCCCAGGCGAAATGCATAGGTCCCTTCGGCAAGCTCAGGGCAGGCTCTTCGCTTCGCTCAAGGCTTTAATGCTTGAGTCGCCCAATCAGGTAGACAATAATCGAGAGGACGACACTAATCAGGATGGAACTTGCGAGCGGAAAATAGAAGGCTGTGTTCGTGCCTTTGTAGAGAATGTCGCCGGGCAAGCGGCCTAGCGGCAGGAAGCTTCGCCCGAGGAGCATGACGAGGGCTCCGATAACCACCAGGGCTATGCCGAGGATCACCAGCATTCGTCCCATTTCCGCCATGCTGCGAGTTTAACTCCGCCGGTCGGCAGAGAAGGCTGACACTCCCTGTCCCGCTTCTCGGAGGAGCGGATGTATGCTGAATTCCGGCTGCAAATCTGACTGATGACGATACTGGAGACTCACCGCCTCAGACTCCGCGAGTTCACTGCACGCGATGCGGAGGCGCTGGCGCTTATTCTTTCCGATCCTGAGACGATGCGCTATTATCTCGCGACCTACGATCGCGCTGGTGTGGAGCAATGGATTGAACGGAATCGCAAGCGCTACAGGGAGGACGGCGTTGGTCTCTGGGCCATGGAGTTGAACGAGACCACGGAGTTAGTCGGGGATTGCGGCATCGTCCTTCAGCAGGTGGAAAGTGAGGGCCTTTATGAAATCGGATACCACTTGCGCCGTGATTTATGGGGCCGCGGACTTGCGACCGAAGCCGCTGTCGGGTGTCGCGACTGGGCGTTCAGGCATTTGAAAACCGAGCGGTTGATTTCGCTGATTCGTCCAGAGAATTTGCCTTCGCGCCGGGTTGCGGAGCGCGTGGGGATGACTCTTTGGAAAGAAGTGGACTGGCGGGGTGTTTCGCACTGCGTTTATTCGATCGGCCGGGGCGCGGGACTCCTCAGCGGCTAAGGCCGCTATTGAACGATTTTTTTATCGCAGCGGTGAACTGCGGCGATACCCAAACGCAAAAACAATTTTTTCAGCAATCTAGCTTGGCCTGCATAGCAAGCGCCTGCTAACCTACCGCACCGGAGAATTTCAAAAACACAAACCGCCATGCCTAAGAAATCAAGTGCGCCTTTTGTTCTTGTCGAGGCTCTGCTCTCGGCTTTCGACACGAACGATCGCATCAACCAATATCTCTTGGATCATCTGCCTGCCGAGGCTTGGCGCGCTGAGCCTCCGGGAAAAAAGGGGCGCGACGTCGCCGGCGTGGTTGCGCATATGCACAACGTCCGGGTCATGTGGTTGAAGGCTGCGAAAGGGAAAATTCCAGAGCAGCTCGATCGCTTCACCGCGACGCCCGCTCAGGCCAAGATAGCGCTAGACGCTAGTCGTGTCGCGCTGCGGGAAGTTCTCGGTTCGTCGCTTGCTGGTGAGGGGCGCGTCACAGGCTTTCGTCCGGATGTGGCCGGATTCTTCGCTTACCTGCTTGCGCACGATGCGCATCATCGCGGTCAGATCACCATGCTGGCACGTCAAGCCGGACATGCGATTCCGCAGAAGGCGATGTTCGGGATGTGGGAGTGGGGTGTACGTTAAACTGGAAGACGAAACTGAAAAGCGAACTGAAACCTAACTCAAAGCAAAACTCAAATCAGAGCCAGCCGACGAAATGCGCAGAGCCACAATTCTGTTCAACCCCAACTCTGGGCGCCGCGGGAGGAAGCGCGACGCGGAATTGAACCATGCCATCGGCATTATTCAATCGGCGGGCGTAAGAACTGAGCTTACGATTTGCCGCTCCAGCCGGGAAGCTACCGACAACGCGCGCTGCGCCGTCGCCGACGGGAGCGACACGGTGTTTGCCTGCGGGGGAGATGGGACGATTCACGATGTTATTCAGGGACTAGCTGGGACTTCTGTCGCGCTGGCGATTCTGCCGTTTGGCACGGCCAATGCCCTGGCGCATGACATTGGGGTTCCGCTTCGCCCGAGCGCAGCGGCTAAGGTCGCTGTCGGTGGCACGGTTCGCCGCGTTCCGCTGGGGCGAATCGAGTGTGAGAATCTCGAAGGCAAGCCTTGCGCGCGCTACTTTACTGTCGCTGCTGGAATGGGCGTAGACGGGCATCTCTTCTACAAACTGACCGCGCATCTCAAGAATCGTTCCGGCATGGCCGCCTATTACCTGAAAGCTTGGCAGCTATGGGCGACCTACAACATGCGCCGCTTCGAGGTTGACTACACTGACGCCGGCGGACAGCGCCACCACGCATCGCTCACAGAACTCTTGGCGGTGAGGATACGCTTCTTTGGAAATGTGCTGCGCGAACTCGTTCCGGGAGCCTCGCTTGATTGTGGCTATGTGCGCGCGGCGATGTGCCGCACCGCCAGCCGCAATGCTTATCTGCAATATGTAACGGGAGCGCTGCTTGGCTGGCATTGGAGCGTGAAGGGCATCGATGTGGTGAGTTGCTCGGAGATTGTTTGCCGGTTGCCGGAAGGCGATAGTCATCCGGCCGGCTCTGGCCAGCGAGTTTATGTCGAAGCGGACGGCGAATTGCTTGGCCGTTTGCCGGCACGTCTGACGATGGTTCAGGATGCGCTGTCGTTGGTCGTGCCGGCCTAGGCGGCGCTCCCCGACCGTCGTTATCATTTATTCGTGTTATAAATCGTTATAAATCGCTTATGCCTACTGGACGCTCGGGATCGATTCGCCTCTTCCGAATTTTTGGCGTCGACGTCTTTCTCCATTGGTCCTGGTTTCTGGTGGCGTATTACGAGATCAATGCGCGCCGAGGGGACTATTCCTCGATTGGCTGGAATATCGCAGAGTACCTCACGCTGTTTCTGATCGTGACCATTCACGAGTTTGGCCACGCGCTGGCTTGTCGCCAGGTCGGCGGAGAAGCCAATCGCATCGTCCTCTGGCCCTTTGGCGGCGTCGCCTACGTGAATCCGCCGCAGCGTCCGGGCGCGACGCTTTGGAGTATCGCGGCCGGTCCGCTGGTGAATGTAGTGCTCGCTCCCATCATCATGCTCGTCGGGCGGATGAGCCTTCTGTTGGGTTGGTATGCGGCCGTGCCCGACCTGCGTACATTCATACACGCCGTTTTCGTTATCGACGTCGTACTATTCGTATTCAACATTCTGCCCATTTATCCGCTCGATGGCGGTCAGATTCTTCGCGCATTGCTGTGGTTCCTGATGGGGCGCGCTCACAGTTTACTGGTGGCCACGGTGCTCGGATTCGCCGGCATCGCCGCCTTCATCGGTTACGCGATTTGGCAGCAAGACGCGTGGCTGGGCGCGATGGCCGTCTTCTTGCTGCTGAATTGCTGGAGCGGGCTGCAGCACGCGCGAGCTTTGTTGCGCTTCGCGAAGTTGCCGCGAAGATTTGAATACGCCTGCCCATCATGCCAGGCTAGCCCGCCAATCGGGGAATACTGGAAGTGCGGAAATTGTGGGAAGGCCTTCGATAGTTTCCAGACCGGGGCAGTCTGTCCGCACTGCGCGACGCGATATGAGGGAACGAGATGCCTCGATTGCGGCGCTACGCATCCGATTGGCGCGTGGTCGACTCACCCCATGAGCGTGAGTTCGACGCTCCCGACCGCGCATGTTTAGCTTCCTCGGTTAGCTTCGCTGCATAGCTCTCCCCTGACTTTTCACTTTGGGCTTTGCTTCGCCTCCAGATAGACTCAAGCGAACGCCTTGGAACCAGTAACCCACTTCTTACTTGGCGCGTGCATGGGCCGCGCCGGACTCAATCGCAAGACGGCGCTGGCCACGGCTACGCTGACGCTTGCCGCCGAGGCGCCTGACCTCGATGTTCTCAGCCGCTTTGGCGGGTCGGCGTTTGGATTGAATCATCATCGCGGGTTTACGCATTCTTTTCTGGGAGTGCCGCTGGTGGCGGCTGCGGTGGTTGGATTCGTCTATCTCATCTGGCGGGTGCGCGGGCGCAGTGCGCACAACCCTGATCTTCCTCCGCGCTGGGGATTGCTTTTCGGCTTCGCGTGCCTGGCCGGGCTTAGCCACATTCTCCTCGACTTCACTAACCACTATGGAGTGCGTCCGTTGTGGCCGTTCTCTGAACGCTGGATTTCGTGGGACATCGTGTTCGTCGTGGAACCGGTTCTTCTCGTCATTCTCACGCTCGGTTTGGTTGTTCCGGCATTGTTTTCGTTAATCAACGATGAGATCGGCTCTGGTACCAAATCCGCGCACGGGGTGCCGCAGGGAAGATTGGCTGCGACGCTCGCTCTGCTCGGAGTGTTTGCGTGCTGGGGGGTGCGCGATTACGAGCATCGACGCGCCGTGGCCGCGCTTGAGGCACGCAATTATCGGGGAGTTGATGCGATCCGTGTGTCGGCGTACCCGTATTGGGTTAATCCGTTTCGCTGGCATGGAGTGGTGGAAACGAGTGATTTCTTTGCCGAGACAGATGTTGATTCGCTCGCGCCGGAGGTCGATCCGCGGGGAGAAATGCGGATTCGCTACAAGCCGGAGGAAACGCCGGTCACTATGGCCGCTAAGAAAAGTTATCTTGGGCGCGTTTATCTTAGTTGGGCGCAATATCCGATCACTGAAACTGAGGAGCTGGCGAGCGATCCTGTCGATAACGCGCGGCCGGCATATGTGGTTAGGTTTCGTGATCTGCGTTATGACTATCCCGAACGCCGCGGGCGCGCCACGCTGGGAGCATTCGTGCTGCTGACGCGCGATTTGCGGGTGGTGGAGGGAGAGATGGGAACGGGGGGTGCGAAGTAGGAGATTGAAGGTCGGCGCCCGCTAAAGCCCCGAGTTCGAGGAACGGTATTCCTAGCAGCGGTGAACCGCCGCGCCACCCAAAACCGGCTTTGCTGCTCTCCGGGGCTGAGTCCGGGGATGATGCGCGGGTCGCCACAACCTACCGGGTAGAGATAGCCGTTGTGCTCGACGCGCCTCACTTTTGCAATGCGGTTGCTTCATCGCGCTTGACCGGCAGTATCGGCTCGCGCAACAATCCTAGTGACACGTAACGAGGTGAATCATGCTGGCTTATCTATTTGTCATATTTGCGGTGTTGGCCCGGATGCCGTTTATGCCGCACCCCTGGAATCTAGCACCGGTGGCAGCGGCTCTACTGTATTTTGGCGCGCGGGGTCCGAGACGCCAGCTATGGGTTCCTTTCGCGCTTCTCGCGGCTTCTGACATTATTTTGACCAAGTTCGTGTACGCCTTTCCCTTCTCATGGGACCATTTCGTAACCTGGGCATGGTACGCGGCGATTCTCTTGCTCGGCACGCGGCTGCGGAAAAATTCGAATTGGGTGCGAGTGGGTGGGGCGGCTTTGACGAGTTCCGTATCGTTTTTTATAGTCAGTAATTTTGCGGTGTGGGCGTGCTGGAATATGTATCCGAAGACTTTCTCGGGACTGATGACTTGCTATGATGCCGGCGTGCCCTTCTTCCGCCACACTCTAGCGGGGGACCTGCTCTTTAGCGCGGTGATGTTCGGACTGCCGGCTATCGCCGCCCTACTCGCCCGCTCCAGCAAGACTTACGGTACTCGGGCCGCCACCTAGCCAGCCACCTCTGACCAGTACGAATTCTCCGAACGGTGTTGCGCTTCCGGCTCTGCGCGATCTGCATGGCGTGGGCCTCGGCAGAAGCCGGGGCTGTAGGACAGCCTTTGGTCTTGACCATCAGTGTGGAGAGTCTTGAATCCCAAACCGGCCCCGAGAGCAATACCATCGAAGCCGGTTCCGACGCGTTCATCAAAGCGCACTTGACGAATACCTCTAAACACAACCTCTCCCTTGGGGTACGAGAAAGATTCCAGGACTAACGTGGACTTCAGCCATCAGTATGAGGTTCGTGACAGCGATGGCAATCCCATGCAGAAACGCGCGATCAGCCATCCAGAGATTGGATCGACGGGCCACGGCTGGCCAGCCCGCATCCTCAAGCCGAACGGAAAGCACGGACATTACCGGTGACGATATAAGCCGCTTGTATGACCTGAGTCAGGCAGGCACATACACAATTCGACTCTAGCGAACCGTCTCCGACGATCCCAAAGACGAAGCTGTGAAGTCGAATACGATTACGGTGGCGGTGACGCGGTAGTTGAATTGTCTTCGTCGTCGCGCCGCGCCGCTGCATTTTTTGCTTGTTGATTCGCCCGCTTCGTCCGCCGCCAGACCAGCCACGCGATCAGTATCATTCCGACCGCTATCAGAATCGCGATAAAGTGATGTGCGAATAGACTCACGGTGAGGTTCACTATCCCTGGACCGAACCAGAGCGTCAGTAGCGCCTCAATCAGAAAACGCAAGAACCGGCCGGCGAAAATCGCGAGCAGGAAGTGCCCGAAGTTCATCTCAAACGCAGCAGCAGCCAGCACAAAAATCTTGAAGGGTGCGGGCGGCGGCAACATTGCGGGAAACATCAGCGCCCAGAATTCGTGCCGATCGAACGATTCATGAATCTTCTCGAAGCGCGCGGGCGAAAGGCGCTTGCGCAGGAGCACTTCGCCGCCCGTATATCCAATGATGTAGATGACGATGCTTCCGAGCGTCGATCCAGACGCACCCAGCAACACATATAGCAGGAAGCGCGATCGGTCGGTGTAGACGTAATAGACGAAGATGGCATCGAGCGGCATGCCTAGGAAAGAGCCATCGACGGCCGCTAGGGCGAGCATGCCCCAGGGTCCTAGGGGGAGGAGCAAGTGCTTAATCCACTCACTGTAGGCGTGGATAAAATGTTTAAGCTTGTTCAAGTAAGTTAGGTTAGTTTACGCGAGAAGCAGAGGGCGTCGTTCGTCGTAAGCCGCTCCAGTTTGCGGAAGACGTTTTCCTGACGACTATCGACCAATGACTAACGACCGCCGTGCTCTGTCCTACCCGCAATCAACTCCAGCGCATGCGGAAGCAGATCCATCACCGCCTGCAGCGACTCTACTGCGCCCGCAGGACTGCCCGGTAGATTCAGGATCAGGCTGGTTCCGCGAACGCCGCACACGGCGCGGCTTAATGCGGCGTAGCGCGTTTTTTGCGCTCCCTGCAGTCGCATCTGCTCGGCGATTCCGTCTACCAACCTCTCACACACCTCGACTGTCGCCTCCGGTGTCACGTCGCGCGGAGCGATCCCAGTCCCGCCCGTCGTGACTACCAGGCGAGCGGAGCGACCTAGTTCAATAAGTTTTTGCTGAATCGCGTCGCGGTCGTCGGCAACCAGATCGCGTGCCACCACTTGAAAGTTATACCGGGCCAAGGCTTCGGCTACGGATGCACCGGAAAGATCGATCTTTTCGCCACGCGAACAGGAATCGCTTATCGTCAACACCGCCGCTGTCATCGGACTCGGCGAATTGGGTGATGGTGCATCAGGTGTCGAGGAGGACATTTGATTCTTGCGTTTCATCCGTTTTCCAATAATACCGGCAAAGCCTTGATGTTAAAAGGGCTTACAGTCCTTCTTTGATATGCTCTCCAGTACTCTGTAGTCTCCCTAGAACCCTGCTTTCCCAAAAAAATAGAGCTAAATAGAGCTACAGATTTTCGCTTTTCCTTCCGCTTGACTGCTTTTTGGCTATGCAAGCAGATGTTGGGATTCGGCCTAATCTTCTGTCCCCCAACTGCCCATCCTCAATGTCCTAACCTCGCCACTCCCCTTGTGGCCAAGCCCTTGTGCCTGCCCCAGCGCCACCCGAGCCAGCACCCCGTCGTCCGAGGCGGTCGCTTTGCGTTTCGGCAATTTTTAGGCGAATAAATAGCGAACGTCTCGGTACACTGCGCAAACGATTGATCGTGATGTTGAGAAGTACTAGAGCCAGCCCTGACGCGAGCATTCGTGCCATCGGGGACGCCGTGCGCTGGGCAGAACAAATCACGCGGGCGATTGATGAGCGGTGGCCGACGAGGAACGCGGGATAGAGTTAACGGTTCTGAGAATTCCGATGGACGAAAGGAATTCTAGGTTTGACGAATTTCAAACGCGAGTCGTGATTTCTCGGATGGTCGAAGGATATGTCCACGTTTCGCAAAGCAATAGGACAACAGACCGCCCTGCTTCGAGGTCACGTAGAACGAATTGCAGTCCCGAACGAACATTTCAACTGTACTTTGAATCCTGCCCAGCACGTGTACTGCATCCTCGACGTTTAGCTGGTGAACCGTAACGATTTTATCCTTCCACTTCAGAATTTCACGAGCCTTGTCGGTGCGAGAGGCAATTAATTGCGAGAATTGTCCTTCGGAGGCTTCAACGCTTTCGGAGCCCCTGCGAACCTAGGACAAGCCTGCGAAGTGGGGCCGCAACTCGCCGCCGGGTATAACAACAGCAAGTACCTGCCGTCCGTTGTCGCTTACGATTTTCGGGACGTAGGAGATACGAGGATAAACACGCTGCATCTGAGCGTCGAACTTCTTCTGAATCTCATCCAAGTTTGCCTGCGGAGTTTCAATCTCTCCGTCGTTTTTTGCGTCGATCTACAGCACGGCAGGGAGCCCGACCGGAACAGAATTCGCGAAAGCGACTGCCGTCTTTTTCCAAGCTTTTTCATCCCTAACGGTCTTACGTTCTACAAGATGATCCTCAAAGTTCTTCATCCTTGCCGGCAGATCAGCTTCGGTCAGATCAACAGTGACGTGAGCCATTTCGTACCTCTGTTCATCAATCTCTCAGACCTTTCCCCTCGATACTGTCAGCGCTCCCTTACCCCGCCCTCAAGTAGGTTCTCCAAGGGACGCGAGTTCTACCGCATTTTATTGTGGTTCACTACCTAGAGCCTGCCGCAAACTCGCCGCAGCAGGCTCCCCAAGTTGCTAAGCCGCTTTCTTCTCCTGCGCCCGTATCTTCGCCCACCGTGCCTTTTGTGCCGCCGCGATCTTCCTCCGCGCCGACGCTGACATCGTGCGCTTTGCAGGAGCCGAGCCCGCTGACTTCGCTACCACCGCTACTGGCTGCGATTTCTTCCGAAGACTTGCCCATCGCGCCTTTTGTGCCAACGCCATTTTGCGCCGCGAAGCGGCCGATATAATTCGTTTCGGTTGAACGGTGTTGCTGGATACCGCTGCCCCCGCACCGTTCAAGGACTCTATCCCAACAATTATTTGGTCTAACTTCTCAATTTCTACCTGTGCGTTGCTGCGCTTCTCGCGAAGCTCCCTTAGTGCATTCTCTAGATTCGACATTGTTACCCCCTCGGGTATTTTTGACAGAGGGATGATTGTACTAGGAGAGGATTGACTGGCGGCGATGGGCGGGGGATTTGGAGCGGCGCTGGGTGCGATCTCGCAGCGGGGTGATACGTGTATCTGTCGCTCTTGTATATGCGAGAATCAAATAGAAACAAGCGTAACTTTGTTGAGAGGAGATGAAGGGTTCGCGGGCTTGATGTCGCGGTGGAGGACGCCTTCCGCGTGGGCCGCGTCCAGTGCGTCCGCAATCTCAATGGCCAGCGACAGAATCAACTCGGTTTCCATCGGTCGACCAGCGATGCGGTGCTTCAGCGTCGTGCCATCCAAGAACTCCACGACGATGAAGTGTTGACCCTCGCGCTCGTCAATCTCGAAGACCACACAAATATTGGGAATGGTTCAGGGCAGAAGCGGCCTTGGCTTCGCGTTGAAATCGGCTCAGGGCTTGCGGGGCTTTGGCTACGTCTTCGGGCAGGAACTTGAGAGCCACAAAGCGACCCGGTTGACATCCTCAGCCTTGTAGACGACGCCCATTCCGCCGCCGCCCAGCCTCTCGACAGTGCAGTCGTGCGAAATGGTCTGGCCGATCATGATGGGTGGCGGAAACTGGATTGCAATGTTAGGGATGCTCAGGATGCAAGTCGACAAAATGGCAAAATGACTGTGGTGACCTTGCGAAAGGTGGTTCCCACACAATACTTTACGCGCCGCCATGCAAATCCCACGCTCGAAACGCCTCATGTATTCTCAAACTGTGTTGATGATCGAAGGATACAAGCAACGTCTCAAAGATCGGGAAGGTCGGGTCGCTGATCGCGAGCAAGTTCATGTTCGCCTTGGATATGTTCGATTGTCTCTGGCTCTGGTCGCCGCAGTTATAGGCTGGGAGTCGCTCTGGAGGCACGCCCTCTCGCCGTGGTGGATCGCTGCACCACTGATCTTGTTCGTGCTCGTCGCAGCAATTCATTCGCGCATCTTGCGATCCCGAGAACTAGCCCAACGAGGGGCTTCGTTCTATCAGCAGGGAGTAGCTCGAATCGAAGACCGTTGGGCGGGCACAGGGCAAACGGGTGAACGCTTCAACGATCCCCATCATGTGTATGCAGGCGATCTGGATTTGTTTGGTCATGGCGGTTTATTCGAACTTCTATCAATCGCCCGCACCCGCATGGGCGAGGAGACCCTTGCGGGATGGCTGCTTTCGCCTTCAAGAATCGATCAGATCGCAGAGAGGCATACTGCGATTGCCGAACTGCGGGATCAACTCGATCTCCGGGAGGACATAGCGATACTCGGTGAAGATGCCAGTGTGGGAGTATTTCCCGAAGCGTTGCTGCGCTGGGCTGAAGCACCCAAACAGATGGAGCCGGAGTGGATTCGATGGTTGGCAGCGATCCTCAGCGTGTCGGCGGTTGGAGGCGCGGTGGTGTGGTGGATTCTTGGTACCGTCACGCCACTGATCGTGATTGTTCTGGTTGAGGCGCTTTTAGCCTATCGAATCCGCAAGCCATTGGAAGAACTCCTGCATGGCTCCGAACAAGCATTCGGGCACTTGAATTTGCTTTCAGGCGTACTGGCGCGAGTTGAACAACACACCTTTCGTGCGCCACGTCTTCAATCTCTGCAAACCGAGCTTTCGTCGCACCAAATCAAAGGTTCCTACGCAATCGCCGGTCTGAGAACCATAGTTGATTTTATCGACTCACGCGACAACATATTCCTGCGCATTTTAAATATTCCTTTGATGTACTCGGTGCAGGTGGCGTTTGCGGCAGAACGCTGGCGGCAGACTCACGGCCACGCGGTACGGTCATGGTTGAAGGTAATTGGCGAGATCGAAGCGCTCTTATGCTTAGCCACCTACAGCTACGAGCATCCCGCCGATCCGTTTCCCGAGTTTGTCCAAGGCGCTGTGTGCTTCGATGCGACGGACCTCGGGCATCCATTAGTCCCGGCAGCAAAATGCGTGCGAAACGACGTGGGTCTAGCGGATGGCAAACGTGTGTTCTTGGTAAGCGGATCGAATATGTCGGGCAAGAGCACCCTGCTGCGAACAGTCGGCATCAATGCTGTGCTTGCAATGGCTGGCGCTCCTGTTCGGGCACAGTGCCTTCGGCTTACGCCGCTGCAGGTCGGTGCCAGCATCCGCGTGAACGATTCTTTGCAGGAGGGAAGCTCGCGCTTTTATGCAGAGATCACCCGACTCCGTGCGCTCTTCGACCTTGCAGGCGACGGTGGCCCATCGCTGCTCTTCCTGCTGGACGAACTGTTGCAGGGCACAAATTCGAATGATCGCCGCGTTGGAGCAGAGGGCCTCGTTCATGCTCTCTTGAATCGCGGGGCTATCGGACTCGTGAGTACGCATGATCTGGCGTTGGCCGAGATTGGTGGCTCGCTGAATGGTCAACTGCGCAACGTGCATTTTCAAGAAGAATTTCAGGACGGAAGTATGCATTTCGACTACAAGCTACGCGAAGGTGTGGTCACCAAGAGCAACGGGCTGGCGCTGATGCGGTCGATAGGGCTGGATGTGTAACCGCGCTTGCCTCGGGCTGTTTTGTGAGGTCGTGCCCGGCTGACTGATGTGAGCTTTGTAGCTCAGACGCCTCAACTCCAGCAGCGTATCGTTGTTGCATGTCCCCAACATCTGTCATGACCAGCCACAGTGCTGACTCTCCTTCCGTTTCCGAAATCTGCGCCCGCGTGCATGAGCGTGTTGAGAAGGACATTGTTGAACGACGAGAAAAAGCATCCATGGACAACTCAGGGGATCAGGATCGAGGCAAGGGCGCGGTGGAACAGGACTCACAGAACGAAGGTGGTAATACGAGCATGCGCGGCCAATTGGGGCACCGTGATGAAAATGCAGACTTAAAGAACGCTGATTCTGACTTACCCGGATGAAACTCCCCCGTATGCCGCCATTCCCAAGCCCTTGCCTACAGGTTGGTCAGCAAGGAATCAGCCGTAGCAGTCGCAAGTGAATGAATCCATTGAGTGGGAATTTTCGACTTTGCTGGTCCGCCGGGTATACCTTTTGGGCTGTGAATTCAGACAGCCTAGGACTCTGTTGCCCGCAACTCGCCACCTTCGACTTCTTTGCGGGCACGTTCCAGCAATTCCTCGGCGCGTTTTCCAGCTTCTTCTGATTCCTCCTTGACACCGAGCCCGCCCATTGCAGAGGCAAGCGTTGCCATGTAATCAGACTTTTCGAAGTCGGAAATATAGTCGATCTCATCCATAGCTCCCGTGACGCAGCCCGATCGCCTTCTCCGCGTCGGCGAATTTCCCGGCTCGATGCCCTGCGTGGTTGCGCCGGAAGATTGCGGTCATGGCACTCACCCTAGCCTATAATAGCGTGGGCTTAGGTAGAGGTTCTCAATCCCATTCGATGTCCTCTTCTGGAAAAGGAGACGTACCTCGCTACGTCGTGGCGATCCTCATCGCCATCGTCGGCTTACTCTTCCGTCAACTTCTGTTCCCACTCCTAGGTGTTAGCAATCCATTCCACACCGCTTGGGCAGCCGTCATCTTCGCCGCTTGGTATTGCGGAATGGGTCCGGCTATCGTCACCGCAATCATCGAGGTGATAGGCGTTTGGTACTGGTTCATTCCTCCGGTTCATTCTCTTAGACTTTCCGATCCAAAATCACAGATTTCAGGAATGGTCGGGTTCTTGCTCTTTTCTAGCTTCATCATCGCTCTCGGCGAGGCTAACAGACGGTCGCTATTCAGAAGCCAGTCGGCTGAGCAGCGACTGCAAAAAGCCCATGATGAGCTTGAAAAGAAGGTGAAGGACCGAACCGCGGACCTCACCAGGGTAAACGAGAACCTGAAGACTGCGACCGAGAACTATCGTGAACTCTCTGTGCAGGTGCTCAGACTACAAGACGAGGAGCGGCGGCGAATCGCACGAGAGTTGCACGACGGCGTCGGACAGATTCTAGCTGCCCTTGGCATGAACATAGCACAGGTTCGGCACGAGTCGGACAAGCTAAGCGACGAAGCGGCCCGAGCTATTTCGGAGAATGCCTTTATGGTAGATGAATTAAGCAGGGAGATTCGGACGATGTCCCACCTTCTGCACCCGCCGATGCTCGACGAGATTGGCCTCTCTTCTGCTCTGCGGTGGTACGTTGACGGTTTCTCTGAACGCAGTAAAGTCAAAGTCAATCTGGACCTTCCAGAGGAACTTGGTAGGCTGCCGAACGAAATGGAACTCACCATCTTCCGAATGATCCAAGAATGCCTAACCAACGTTCATCGTCATTCTGGTAGCACCTCGGCGACGATACGACTATCGCAAGAAAATGATCAGTTAACAGTCGAAATTCAAGATCAAGGGAAAGGCATTCCACCGGACAAACAGGCCGACCTCATCTCCTCTGATCGAGCAGGCGTCGGATTTCGAGGTATGCGGGAGCGTCTCAGAAAACTGAACGGGACTCTTGAGGTTCAGTCTGATGCGAAGGGCACAACGGTGATTGCCAGAGTGCCATTTACCATTGCGAGTGACGGAACTGCTGCCAAGTCCGGTTCTATCAACTAACGAGTGGGCAACTACCCAAGGACCACGATTCGCTTATAGGGGCGCATCAGTTGCTGCGGCGACACGGTCAAGAACTCTGCAAGCGGTCGAAGTCGCTTTGTGCAGAATTTCCCGTGAAAGTCTGTTGTAATTATGGTCGGATAAACTGATCGGTTACTCCGAACTTCTGAAGCCCCTCCATGCTCGGCTGATGCGGTGGTATCCCCGCAACTCGCCTCCGAGTTGTCGTCGGAACTTTGAACTGGAGATCACACACTGTACAGAATCCGACCGCCTTGACTGTGCCGATCCACTTCAGGACTCGGAGATTCGCCTTGGTCATGGTCACATTTCGCATCGGATGTTAAACATTCGGGCTTCCTACCGTCGATACGATTCGATAGCATCCTCAACCAAGCGGTACGCCGCCGAATAATTCTTCTGCTCTTCGGCAAACCCCACTCGGCACAGCACGCGCAAGCCATTCGAGGCGAGTACCAGCACTGGGTAAGAGCGAGTGAACAAGAGTATTTTTCCCGCACCGGGATCACCGATGCCAGGGAATCTCTTCAAAGCCTTTTTTGCTTGCGGCAATGGCTTACGGAGCACGGAACCGGGGGCTGACTGGAATTCTTCGTGAGCGATTCTGGCAATGGTGAGCAGTTTCTCGGCGCTCACGTCAGGAAGTATGCCAGCCTTGCCGATCGCGGCCGAAGCGGAATGCCGAGCAGCAAGAATCTGCTCAGCGCGTGTACCGATGGATCGTTTTAGGGTGGCGAACGCTTCGGCTCGACGATTGTCACTCGCCAGATACGCGATGTTCTCCCAAGAAATTAGCTCCAGTGGCTCAGTCGAGGGCGGCAGCACAGGAGCACCGTAGTGTTGCTGGAGATTATCGACCAGCTTAGAAAACGTGATGGTCGCGATCCGCCTCATTTCCCTTGACTCTGGACTGCACTCCAGATTGTATGATTTCGTCATGGCAACCAATCACCAAACTGAGAGCACGGCGATGCAGATCGGAGAGGTCGCGAAACGCAGTTCCCTAACCGTAGACGCGATCCGATTCTACGAGAAGCGCCAGCTCTTGCCGAAGGCGGTTCGCAGTGCGGGTCGGTTCCGAGTATACGGCGAGCGCACCCTCGAGCGGCTCCACTTCATCCGGCAAATGCAGGGACTCGGCTTCTCACTGCGCGAGGTCGGAGAATTGATCCAGCTTCGAGAGCGGAGGGTGGATGCCTGCGAACCGGTAAGGGAGTTGCTGAAGGCAAAACTGATCCAAGTCCGGGCGAAGCTTCGAGAGCTACGTCATCTGGAGTCGGATTTAGAAATGGATTTGCGAAAGTGTAGCCGCGAATTGAACCATCGTCGGCGGCACGCAGCCTGCGCTTGTCCGGTGCTCGAAGAAGTGGCGGGGATGAGTCAATGAGGATTGAGATTCTGTACGTCCCCGGCTGCCCGAACTACCTGCCCGCAGTCGAGCAAGTCGAGAGGGTGTTGTCCTCCGAATTGTTGCAGGCGGAAATCCGCTCGATAGCTGTAAGAACCGATGCCGAGGCAAGGGAGTTGATGTTTTCGGGCTCCCCCACGATCCGCGTGAACGGCGAGGATGTCGAACCCCATCAGGCAACCATACCGAGCTTAAGGTGTCGCCTGTATGAAAATCGGAGCGGCATTCCACCAGAGGAGTTGTTGCGGGCAGCGATTTCAGGTGCGAAGAGGAGGAAGTAAAAATTCGCACGCGAGTGGCAGAACGAACGACGTCTGTGGCAGCAGTGATCGCTGTGCTGTCGACTCTAGCTTGCTGCTTGCCATTTACCTTTCTGGGAACGCTTGGTTTGGCGGGAGCAAGCGTCCGGTTGCAGTCATTACGTCCTTGGCTGCTCGCCGGCGCAGCCATCCTGCTCGGCATCGGCTTCATTCAGTTGTACGTTCGGCGCAATCAATGCCAAAAGCGAAGCTTGTTGAGCATCGCCCTGTTCTGGGGCGCTGCTTTAATCGTCCTTCTTGTGATCCTTTTCCCACAAGTGATAGCCAGCTTGATTGCCGGGTGAGACATGCCAACACGAAGAGTCAAATATGCGTTTTGGCTGGTCGGTATCGTTGTTGCGCTCTTGATCGTCCGGTATTTCTGGCTGTCGAAGGGAACGCTCCACGGTCAGCCGCCGCTCCTATCACTGACACGGAGTAACCTCGACCAGTTCAAGCATGATTTCAACGGCGCGGGCGACGAAGCCCGGTTGGTGCTGCTTTTATCTCCGACCTGACCCACTTGTTTGCGGGGGGCGTCCGCAATCGAACATTTGCTCAACGAGACGCATTCACTGCCGATCCGCGTCCTCATGGTGTGGGAGCCAATCCTGCCGACAGATTGGTCGCGACCCAGTGGGATGGTGCAATCCAGAATCTCAGACCCACGGGTTATCCAGTACTGGGACAATGACCATCTCGTCGCAGAGGCTTTACGCCACCAGCTTTCCTCGGAGCCTAGCTGCTGCCGGCGCAAAGGCATACTTTGGGACTTGGCTGTGCTCTATGGGAAGCAAGCGCAGTGGGGCACTTCTTCGCCTGTCTTTGCAGACGGTCCCGTCGTCGATGCAACGCCCGTTCTCGAAGAGAGGCTTGCTGGGTTGTCGGGCAAGACGAGGGATTGAAATGGACAATTCTTGCGGCTCAAGTGGATGCTCCGCTAAAGACCTGACCGGGGGTCAGATAGCGTGGTTTCTCTGGTATGTACCTATCTTCCTTGTGATCGTGGGCTCCAGTTGGAGTCGCGGTAGGGTCTGGTTGTGGATACCAGCTTTTGTCGTAATGGGTGTGGGCTGCCTAGCAAATGCAGCCCGGTGCGGACGAAGGCACTGCTACGTTACAGCACCGCTGTTCCTCTTTGCAGCGGTTTTCGTCGTCCTCTCGGGGTTGGGGGTTGTGTCGCTACATCCCGGTCTGTTCCTCCTCGTCGTCTTCGGCACGTGCTGCCTCGCTCAATGTGCCGAGATTTTGTTCGGCAAATACCGAAGGGGAGCGTGATCGCTGCCCTTTCAAGACCAGCCACGGGAGCGGTTTTCATATCGCCCATCCCGTGCGGGAGAACTGCGTCACGCACACAGTTCGTCACGTTTGCTTCCCAGCCGAGGCGCTTTTCGCAACGATAGCTCTCACCATTCATTGAAATTCTTCGATTAACTCGGCATTCTAGTTTCGATACCCGCGCGCGAATGGCCACAAAATGTCCGACTGCCAGTTGTTGCGCCGAGGTAAAGATGCCCGATCAACGGTTTCGTTCCCGACGCTCGCCCGGACGTTCCATTCCCAACAAAAACTCCGCGCCAGCCGTGAGGGTTCAGCAACCCGCCGGAAGCGTTGGCTGCCCGCGAAAATCTCGCGCCTGTTGCATGGCCGGATTAGGGTTTCAGCTTTGCCGCCGCTGTAAAACCCGATGATTAGCGAGTTCGCCATGAACGATATCCTCGCTGCCCCAACTACGAGAAGAGCCGAGCATGAGTCTGCGCAAACTCGGGTGGGAACAGGCTTCGTCGTGGTCACGCAGATTCAAGCACTCGTTGGAGCCGCCAGTCGTTTATTGAGCACAATTCCAGCCATGATCAAGCCGAGGATGAGCGCTGCGGACAACAGCAGCCAGCCCCAATATTCGGAAGGATGGCGCAGAGCACGCACAAGGTGGCGTCCATAGTGATCCGCGATGATTGCGATGAAGGTGTAACGTGCACTTCGGCAAATGATCACGACTGTCAGAAATCTCCCGACACCGTAGTCCGTGGCACCTGCTGCCGCGAAAAGCATGCTTGTGGGCATTGGAATCGGCACTGCCGTAGAGACAGCAAGAGCACAGGTGCCCCATTTCTGAAAAAAGTTGAGAATGGCATCCAGTTTCCGGTGCGCGAACTTGCTGTGCAGATAAGCCGATCCAGCTTTTCGTGCGACTCTGAACGTGAGGTATGCTCCGATCACTGATCCCGCCGTGGCAACTGCCGCGTACTCGTACCACGGATTGCGATGGCCAGCGGCGAGAATTGCCGTGAGGATATCGGGGCCTCCAAATGTTGGCAGCGGAGAGCTATCGAGAATGGCAAGGAAGAAGAGACCGAATGCTCCCAAGTGACGGAACATCGACGTAACACCGTGTCCGCTACGCGGTGTGGCATTTTGGACGAAGATGTTCAACCCGACTCAATAATATCAACTTCACCGGACACTTTTTCGGGAACAGTCGCCACATTCGCTGTTCCGGATGACGGGCACGGGCTGGGCTGGGGCGATGCTGCACTGGGGAGTCCCGTCTTCTTCCCCCGAGATGGCGTCGAAATGCTCCTCTATGATCCGTTTTCGACGACTCAGTTTGTAGCGCCCGCACATTGGGAAACTGTCGCCCGGCGAAACAGCAATCCGCTACTTGGCAGCAGCGAATCTCCTTGGTGCGACCTGATCCGACTCTTTACGAATCTTCTTCCGAGCACGCTTTTGAGCCAAAGCTTGTTTGACCCGGCGTCTCTCGCCCGGCTTCAGGTAGAAAGAGTGGCGCTTAATTTCCTTAATGATGTCTTCCGTCATAACCTTGCGTTTGAAACGCCGCAAGGCGTTCTCCAACGACTCGCCTTGTTGCAACTGAACTTCTGCCATTCACATCACTCCCGACCAGTTCTGGTCGAACACATTTTCGAACCAAGCCCGACAAGCGCGATATTGTTTCTACTAAACTTCTAAGCAGCCGTTGATTTCGCCGATGTCACCATCTTCAGTGCCTTCGATGAATTCGAGAGTTTCATGTAGCTGCCCATGGTCTGAGTCAATTGCGCGTCCACCTCGTCCGCAATCGTCATGACATCCGGTAGCAGCAGGCTGAAATCCAGAGCGTTCATATTGTCTTTCAACGTCCCGAACAGGGTCACCTGAAGGATGCGGGATTCGTGCACCAGCATCTCGGGAGTATAGCCTTGCGCGAACCGCAGTTCGCCGTGCAGGACGGCCGCCGGAGAACACATGGCATCGCTGTCCTGCGGGGATCCGGTAATGGGTCTGTTCAGGCGGGAAACGAGGTCTTCTATCAGCCGAGGAAGATGGCCGGTGCGATCCTCATCCCCCAGAGCAAGGTGGTTCAGCGAAAGGTTCTCCTTTACTCGCACCAACCAGTCTCTGACAACAAGGGCAGCACAGCGATGAAGTATCTCGCTCACTCTCTCTTTGCTCGGCCGGTTGTTGGACCTTTGAACGAGCAGTCTTTCTCGGACCAGTTCGGCGAGTTGCTTGATCTCGACGGGTTTCACGACGATTTCGTCGGCCTCAAGGATGATCGCCTCCATGGCGCTTTTCACGTCCGGGAAGCCGCTCAGCAACATGGTCAGCGCGGCTGGTTGGGAGTGTCGCATGGCCGAAATCACGGTGAAGCCATCCCCTGCATTCGGCATGTGCAGGTCGGTGATCAGCACATCAAATTTCCCGGTGGCAATGCATTGCAGAGCATCCGCTACGCCACCTGCAGCGACCACCTCGAATCCCTTGGACTTGAGCGATCTGGTCATCATCTCCCGCACAACATCGTCGTCGTCAACCAAAAGGACCCTACGAATAGTCTGTCCTTCGTATGAAGCCATAGAATTCACCCTCTCATCATGCACAAGCTCACTCTAAGGTCGGAACCGCTCTCAAGAATGGTCAATTGTGAACAGGTTGCTTCGCGCGAATCTTGCAACTCTCCGGTCTTTATGCGGGATAATGCGGGATACTGCGCTTTGACCTGCCAAATTATCGGCACTGGTGCCAAACTATCGGCAGTGGCTGGGCCTCAAACCCTCACCGACGAAGCGATTCCTCCGTGAAATGTTCAACATACCGTTCCGCTGCCTTGGGTTGCTGGGTTGCTAACGGATTCTTTAAAGCTGGCAATGCCATCCAAAAGCAACGGAGAGTTCCATCCAAAGAGATTCCTTGCCACCATCGGCGAGGGCAGAATCGTCGTGGCCGTTCCCGAGGAACAGACAATCTTCGCGCAGGGAGACCCGGCCGATGCAATCTTCTACATCCAGAAAGGCAAGGTCCGACTGACGGTCGTATCCCAGAGTGGCAAAGAGGCTACGTTGGGGATATTGAGCGAGGAACAGTTTTTCGGAGAGGGTACCTTGGCGGGACAGCGTCTACGCCTAGGTTCGGCAATCGCATTGACGGACTGCGAACTTTTGCGAATTGACAAGAAGGCCATGATGCTCGCGCTCCGTGAACGCAGGTTTTCCGATGTGTTCGTAGCCTATCTGCTGGCGCGGAACATCCGTTACGAAGAGGACTTGGTTGACCAACTTTTCAATTCCAGCGAAAAAAGACTAGCTCGGCTTTTGCTCTTGCTTGCACATTTCGGAAAGGAGGGTGTGGCCGAAACTGTTGTCCACTCCATCAGCCAAGAGACCCTCGCCGAGATGGTAGGCACGACTCGGCCGCGAGTTAATTTTTTTATGAACAAATTCAGGAAGCTGGGCTTCATTGACTATGGACCCAGCGGATTGCAAGTTCATAGTTCACTTCTAAACTTTGTGCTCCACGACTAAAACTTCATTCCTTGAAACCTCACTAACGAGAACACCCTTCAAGTGGTTGCTCTAGCCAACGGAGGCGAATCTTTGAGAGCCGTCCTCTTCAATCTCATGCTTCAACGCTTCAACTCGACCGAGGTTGCGGAACGCATTACTGATCGCATCATCGAGGAAGCCAAGCATGGAGAACAGCACGTTCGCGATTACCTGCGAAGAAACCTTGAGTTCACCAAGCCCGCAATCGACGAAATAGCAGACATTCTGTTCCGCTCCGAGTGCGCGTAAATCGCTGATCGTCAATTCTGATCAGGCAAGCGATAGCCAAGTACCTCCATATTGTGGGAAACTTTGCTGATGGCAAAGAGCAAAGTAACCGCACGTGAGAAGTCACGCCAAGAACGCGAACGCGCCCGATCCCTTGAAGACCGCTCTCGGCAGCTAATGAAGACAGCAGCCCACCTCCAGCAAAAGACTCAGCACGAGGATATCCGCCAAGCGGCTGCGGGGATCGCGAAACAAGTTGGCAAGAAGTAGGGCGGGCTTCGACCTTCGCTTCAATTCCCCACAGACCAAGTCGCTTAAGAAAGTTCCCAGCCACCAGTCTTTCGCAGGCGTTTTTGCTGCAGAACAGTCTCGATGAACAGCGTCAGCAGGATGGGACGGATTGACTTTCGACACCGAGGATGAAATCATTATTTCATCAAGCGGATCGCAGTCTTGCCCGCAAAGTTGACGTTGCTCTCGCCTTCTTCCGCATTCATTCATTCCTAATAGCGAAGTTGCCTTCTGCAGATGCGGAAGCGTTGAGAGGATACCCATGGTGACGGCCAAGAAACTCGGAAAATTCAATACGAAAACCTTCCTGTCAACCATCGACGGCGGTAGAAAGATCGTGGCTTTTGCCAAGAAGCAGACGATCTTTGCTCAGGGCGGCTCGTCCGATGCCGTCTTTTACATACAGAAAGGAAAGGTAAAACTCACGGTTGTGTCGAAGAGCGGAAAGGAGGCCACCATTGGCATTCTGAACGAAGGCGATTTCTTCGGCGAAGGATGCCTCACGGGGCAAACTCTCCGCTTGTGCTCCGCAAGCGCAATGACCGATTGCTCGGTGATGGAAATCGGCAAGAAGTCCATGATGGAGGTGCTTCACCGGGAACACGAGTTTTCCGATATGTTCGTGGCTTATTTGCTGACACGGAACATCCGATACGAAGAAGATTTGGTGGACCAGCTTTTCAATTCCAGTGAGAAGCGACTTGCCCGCATCCTTCTCCTGCTGGCCCACTTCGGCAAGGACGGAAAGGCCGAATCCGTAATCCCCACGATCAGTCAGGAGACGCTGGCAGAGATGGTGGGTACAACCCGCTCGCGGGTGAGCTTTTTCATGAACAGGTTCAGAGAAATGGGCTTCATCGGATACAACAGCGAAGAATTGCAGGTTCATAGTTCGCTGCTCAATGTCGTTCTCCACGACTGAGCGA
This sequence comes from Terriglobales bacterium, assembly GCA_036513715.1. Classification (GTDB taxonomy): domain Bacteria; phylum Acidobacteriota; class Terriglobia; order Terriglobales; family Acidobacteriaceae; genus Acidiflorens. Next base: position 72,213 of record DATBYM010000069.1, on the reverse strand, counting down.
GCGTCCGGCTGCGATCCCACCCACAAAGCCGCCTCACAGCAATGAGCAATTCAGGAACTTGCTGGGCCTAATCCAGCGAGCGGTACTATTTTCATTGCAACCAGCACCTCCAACAAAGTGGCAGTATTGCGAACGTTTCCCGCGATCGAGATGAGCGCTTCTGAGACGAGAGGATGCTGTTCTGCCAGCGTGTCGAGACGGTCACTCACATTGTAGAGTTGCTGAACTTCGTGCAGGATCGCATTCGAATGCATAGGGCACGCGGCTTTCTTCGAAAGCCTAAGGAGAGAAAACTTCAGATGGGCTGACTTATGTTCAGGAATCTGAAAGAGGGTCCGAGGGATATCTCCAGAGTCGAACCCTCATAAAAATTTAGGTCAAGGAGTAGGATCACGAGTGCATCCTGTGATCAGGCTAGCCGCGCCAGCGAGAGTATCCCCAGCCCCCACCACCGAACACGAACAGCACCAAGAGAACAATCAATAGGATTTCCATATTGTACCTCGCGTGTTAAGAGGAAGCTGGACCGGCCTTTGTAACGGTGGTCTCACTTCCTAACTGGTTAACATCTTAGAACCGGCGAAGTCGAATGTCTGGTCACATTAGACCACTTTGAGTCGCTCGATTTGTAAGGTGTGTGACTACCCAGAACTAATCCTGTTTGCTGCAGTTTTTTCATTTGGCGCGCGTGACCCGTATTGCACAGAGTTCTTTCGCTCCGCTGCCTATTCTGGCAGTCATACAGAGAAATCAGGATCATATGTCGATGAACTTTGAGCGGTGGAAACATCTATCGGCCTTGGCCTCTAGGGAACGAGACCCTGAGAAGTTGACCGATCTGGCGAGGGAACTGAACATCGTTCTCAATGAGAAAACACAGACCCTCGATTCTCGGCCGCTCAAGGCTTCGGAATAAACATTTCCGGACAGTCAAGACTGCCCCGTACTCCGCCAAGGTGAGCAATACTCGCAGTTCGATTTTGGAGTAACCTCGGCGAATACCTCAGTCAGTCAATCTCCCACGGAAGTGGCTCTTCGATACTTTGTCGTCGATCTCCTTCGCATGGGATTGTAGGGTCAATCTTGGGCAACGGCTGTCGGGTTCAGAAACTACCTTAGCACCGAGCGGTTTTGACCAGTCTGGGTGAACCCGCGAAAGGTAGTATTTGAAAGGCGGAAGCGACGTGTCCTTTTTGACATGGCCATGGGACTGGACTATCAAAGACGAACAGTGTCAGAGGATCGGCGGCGGGTATACGGCTGTGAAGTTCAGATTTTTACTGTTTCTCTGAATGGAGCCAACATTTTACCTACGCCGATCCGCAGTTCAGCACCATGAATGATGATGATCGGTCGCATCGCGTCACTTCTGCCGCGCCGGAGACGATCAATGAACAAGACGCATATCGACAAACCGACACCCAAGCTGCGTAAAGCACCCCAACCGCCCCTGTCGTACCGTGGGGCGACTCCTGACTCAGACCGCGCCAAGAGGCCGCCGCTCGCAGAGCCGTCTGGCGTGGGCGAGGAACTGAGTCCCGGAGATCGGGTCGAGGGTTTGGGCAACTTCGGAATACCGACTGGGGAGTTGGGAACCGTTGAACAGACGAACGAAGAGGACGCCGTCGTAAAGTGGGATGATGACGGGCGCAAGCGACTCCACCAGCCGTGGCTTAAGAAAGTGTAGCCAGTTCACTCTTTTGCGAGTAATCGGCGATCCCGATGTGGCTCGGTGCGCGGCTGGCCGCTGGTAAGCTGACACTTTTCTCCCGGAGCAGCGCCGCAAGTCGGACAACTGATAGCGAGTACTTTTCTTGGGCTGGGGTCTTTTTTCATGGCAATTAATTAATGGAAGCGTAGCACCCGCGTCTTTAAATCGTCGGTACGCCAGCGCACGCCGTATTTTTGGGCAGGAATCGTATGGGCGTTAACCGTCCATATTAGGCGACCCCTCCGAAAAACCCAGTTAAAGATGCGAACTACCCTTCGAGTGGTTGCCCTAACGACGTCGAGCACTTGGGTTGATCTAGAAGCTCGATGCTGTTGTTTGCCCGGCATCCTCTCTCGGGCACTCGTGTTCGGCAAAAGGCCCACGGTCAAAATGAACCCAGACTTCCCAATTTGGGCACGTGTAGGATTGTGGGATGGAACAGGACAAGACCGAGGGCTTCGTCGATTGAGTTCATCGCCGCCTAGACAAGGACAAGTCTGATAGCAACCTGAAACCCAGCCAACCGTCCAACCCTTTCGCTCCTACTGAGCCATCGGATAGCACGATCAGTTCACCCGGCGTTTAGGCGATTTCGCTAACCATCAATTTCGTCTTGAGGTGTTCCGCAACACATTCCCGGTCGTTTTGAAGAAATTTCCGGAAGCGGTCGATCTTGCTCAGCTTTAGTTTCTTCATTCCCAGTAAACTTGATAGCATTAAAAGGAGGCACGTTTATGGGTCGCCACCCCGTCCCGGAAATATCCTGCATAATTTGCTCTGAGCCGCTGGATTTGCGAATTGATTTATCTGCCGATGAAAACGGCAAAGCGGTTCATTCGCAGTGCTATGTCAACCGCTTGGTTTTGGAAAGTTCCCAGCAGAACGTTTCGGAAAAAACCTTCGACATTCTGGCCGACCCGCGTCCCGAGATAGGCGCTGGTGGTGTTGCTGCGTAACGGCAACTTTTGCCTGCAGCCGCCTAACTAAGAAGGCAATAGCATCGGGAACTACTCACTACGTCTGGCCGTAGGTGGGTAGGTATATCGACGCGATTTCGGTCCATCGTTCCCCAAATAGTCAGTGGCAGAAAACGAAAGCGCCCCAGACTCGACTGAGTCAAGGACGCTCGGTCGAACAGCCCTCCCCCGAAGTCTGCTCGATTTCAGGCTAGTCTGCCTTCTCGTCGTCGGAAATGGCTCCGACGTGCATCTGGCGGCACTGAGGGGCTATCTAAGCGGAGCTGGAGGAACGGACTCGTCGAATGGTTACTCAGAGTAGCCGTCGGCGGCGTCGTCATCATCGTCATCTTCTTTTTCTTTGCCGTCGTCCTCCTCTTCGTCCTCTTCCTCGTCGGGCTCTTGGCGAAGGAGGAGATGCGAAGGCAACCGATCAGAAGGGTATGAGTCAGGGCATTCTGGAGATTTTGTGGTCATGGACAAATAGTACAACGCAGCATAACTAGAGGCGAGGCGTCCGCGTCGACCCAGCCACATCGGCACAGCACAAACCGCTTTAGAGTGGCAACACGCTTCTAACCAGTCCCACGCCTGCTGCCGCCCGCATACTAAACATTAGTTGAAGTTTCTACCATCACCTGCAAAACTGGGACGGATGGGGCGCTTCGCGTCAACCGTTGAATTCTATGCCCGCTACCGGGAACCCTATCCGTCAAAGTTTTCCCAGAAAGTTGCGGAGCAGATCGGACTGCGTGGCGACGAAACCTTGCTCGACGTTGGCTGCGGACCCGGTATGCTTGCCATTGGCTTCGCGCCTTTTGTCGGAAGCTGCACCGGAGTCGATCCCGAACCCCTAATGATCGCGGCGGCGAGGGATGCGGCGGCGGAAGCAGGGCTCGCACTCTCCTTGATCCACGGCCGGATCGAGGAATTCCAGATGACTCAACCCTACGATGTCATCACCATTGGCCGCGCCCATCATTGGCTGGAACGCGCTCCGACGTTGGCGGTGTTTGAGCGGATTCTCGCCCACGACTCCGGTCACATTCTGATTTGCCGATCCTCCAGTGTTGAGACACCCGAAACCCCTTGGGTGAAACCCTATCGGAAAGTGCGCAGTGCGTGGGCTTCGGGTCCAAAGGAGAAGCACTATCGGGTTGATCCGAGCGAATGGTTTAGAGACTCGTGCTTCAACGCAAAGGGGGAGACATCGGTTACCGAACGTCGTCAGGTGACCATCGCTGACCTGATCGGACGTGCGCTCTCCAGGTCCAATACCTCGCCCGAAGTCGTCGCCGGAGGACAGGAAAGATTTGCGGCACAGATAGCCGCCGCGCTCGAACCATACGTTCAAGATGGAGTTTTGATCGAACAGATCGTTGCCCGAGCTTCGATCTTCGGTCGCCTGCCGTGAGTTAGCTCGGAGAGGCTTTTGGCATGGCGTGTGATAGCACCGCAATGTGATTGGGGACTCGCGGGTAGAATTGCGAGATGCCCCCCGCGCCAGTGAAGCCTACGATCTCGCTAGAACTTCTGAACCAAATCGACATAAGAGTTGGCACCATCGAATCCGTGAGCGACGTTGCCAATTCGGAAAAGCTGATCGCACTCCGCGTTAACTTCGGCGATCACGTGCGCACGGTCTTGGCGGGGATGAAGCGCGAGCGTGCAAATCCACGGGAGATCGAAGGCAAGCAAGCGTTATTCGTCGTAAACCTTCCATCACGCAAGATGGCAGGGATGGTTTCTGAAGGAATGCTGTTCGACATCGGATATTCGGACGGAATCACCCCGGTGCTGGCGATACCGGAATCCGGAGTGCCCGATGGAGCCAGCGCTGGGTGAGGAGCACGGGGTTGAAATGAAACGGACTTTGCTTTCATGGAGCGGATTCAGGTCTAATGCCACCCTTACCGCTTAAATAATGATTGCAAAGAAGCGTCATCAATACGGCTTCTAGCCGCCAACCAATGAATAAAATCTCGGGGGCTAATGTGTGTCGGCTTTTGAACTGTCTTTTTCTCAAGTCCAGACTCAAGGTCGGCTTGTTTGCCCGTGTTGGCGATCACCGTCCATGTCTTCGTTTTCATTGTCTTTGCTAAGCCTGATGGCGGCCGACAAGCTCGCGTTCAAGAGTATGGCTAAGGTCTTAGTTCCCGGGCTGTGCAAAAATGACCAGTTCTTGGGATTTTACCGCCGGCATATTGGAATAGACTTGCATCAAAACACAGATGTTGCGGTGAGCCGTTCGCGGCGGCCAGCGCCACATGCCACCCCGTTTGACGATTGCCATGCTGATGTTGGATATTGAGACGGCATGGACGTTGAACGCATCATTGACGAGATTGAGCAGCTGCAGGAAATGTTCGAAGCGCCGGATATTAGGCCAATCAGCGCCAGCGACATCTCTGCTGCCAATCGAAGACACGACGAAATGCTGGCGCATAGCCCGTGGTTCCAGCTTTGGCAGCGGTACGGCGTTTGCTGCCGCTCTGAGTCTCCGGTACTACGACTGGGCGGCGAGGTGGACTAGCCCTCCTGCGAATGGACGTGAGAAGTGGCGAAGACAAAAACTGCTAATCTCCTGCCGAAACTCACCGAGACTGAACAAGACCTACTTTCGCACATCCAAAACGGATACCAGCTTGAAACCGACTCGCTCGGCAGCAACCCAGTCCTGCGGCGGTTGAAAGATAATGAAGAAATACGCCCTCTGTCCGCCAATCGCAATACCATCAAGGCGCTCGAACAGCGCGGACTTATCGGCCCCGGCAAAGGTCGCGAGCCGCTCACTATCGGGTGGCGCCTGAAGAGCAAAATAAGTTAGAGCTTAAATAATGATTGCAAAGAAGCATCATCAATACGGGTCTTGGCCGCCAACCAATGAACAAACTCTTTGCCGCTAATGTGTGTTGGCTTTTGAACCGTCTTTTTCTCAAGGCCAGACTTGAGGTCTGCTTGTTTGCCCGTGTTGGCGATCACCGTCCATGTCTTCGTTTTCATTGTCTTTGCTACCCGTGATCACTTTCATCGACGACGACCAAAAAGAGTATGACTCCGATCTCGGTTCTCCGACTGTGCCATTCGCTGTTCCGGGAACGAGCCAGCATAGCAGGATCGAGCGGAAAATCTCGTCTCAGAGCTTCGCTTCGATTCCCCACGCATCCAGCAAATCTTGGGGAACGTACTTGCTGTCTTTATGCTTTTTCGCCCACTCCTTCAAGGGAATCGAACTCCGGTATTGGTTCTCTTTTAGCTTCAACTGCCCCACCATCTCCTCAAACGAAGTCGGGGTGCTGGGGATGTCCCCCCAACCTTTGCCCCAATTCGGGTTACCCTTATTTCGCAACTTGCGCATCTCATAACCATCCTAATCTGACGAGTGACGTGTACAAATGAACGATGGTCACTTTGAAAAGCGCACTCGGCAATCTTCGATAGGGTGTGAGCAAAAAAGCTCAAGACATTAACGAATCTGTGGTGGTTACGAAACGAAAGCACCCCAGACTCGATTGCGTCACGGGACGCTCGGTCGAACCGCCCTTCCCCGAATTCTGCTCGATTTCAGGCTAGTCTGCCTTCTCATTCACGGGAATGGCTCCAACGCGCTACTAGTTTGGAAGCTGCGAGAATGCTGTGGGCTCGGGCAATACCGGGGCTGGTTGGATTGGAAGGATGGTTTCCTGTTCCGGAGCGATGACGCGGCTTGCCGTCGCAAAAGCGCGTGAGGAATTGTGGGCAGATATGTGCTTCAACATATCCGTTGCCGATTGAAGGGCTGTCGCACAAGTCTTGTTCATGCTGATCGCGTGCCCGCAGTCGCTGCATGTCATCAGAGTGCTGTCTGGGATGCTTCCAGTCGTTGCGTACATACATTAAGCCTACGCTTAACGCTGATGGGATCGGAGCACCATACTCGCCCTTCCCGATGATCGCATGTGAGGTTTCTATCTCTTCGACCCTGATGGTTGCGATGCGCATCCGACGCCAGCCGGACGCAGTTTTGCAGTAACGCAGGGGAGAACCGCGGTGTTTGCCAATTACGGCCTCCGATTAAACCCACGGAGTTAAATACTGACTCGGGGGATTGAAGGTCGAATATTACCGCGCTCCATCCGAGCTACAAGTTCTTGAGGGGCTGGAACCCGCATGAATAAACGGTTCTAGAGGCTAGGAGTCAAGGAGGACATCTTCACCTTCGGCTGCCGCGTCGCGCTGCGCTTCGTCGAGGAGGCGCAGGCCTTCCATGAGCAGGCCTTGCGTATTGAGCGTGGTCGTTTCTTGAGTTGACTTGCCGTTGAAATCGATTTGGAAGTTTCCTTCGGTCCAGCGCAGAACTTTGAAAACAGCGTCGTCGCCTGTGGTTGGGCCATAGGCGGCGTGTTTGGCTTGTCCCTGGCTGAAATAGATCTCGCATTTTTCATCGCCCTTGGTCATGGTGAGCAGGCAACTCTTGCGCCCCATTTCCAGCGATTGCACCAGGTCGATCACATTCATCTGCGTGAGGTTGCCGCGCAAAATACCATCGGTCGATGCCGCTTTGCTCAGTTTCTCGAGGGCGATACGGTCGACTACGCGCTTGATTTTGTGGGTCGCATCTTTCAGGAAGAAAGGTTTTTCAAGGTAGTCTTCAATCGGATCCTGCATCGACAGGCGTTCGCTGATGTCGGCCTTGCTGGCCATCATGATCACTGCGATTCCTGCGGTAGCCGGCCTGCTCTTTAGCTTTTCCAGCAACTGCCGTCCATCCATGCCCGGCATGCGATAGTCGCAAATCATCACGTCTGGCAAGTCGTCGACGGCTTTCAATAGAGCATCGGCCGCGTCGGTCGCTACCGTGACCTCGCCCATTGCTAATAACGCCTGCTGGAGCATTCCAAGCACCATGGGATTGTCATCCACCAGCAGGATTTTGACGTCGGTCGCCATAAATAGAAAACAAGTTTAAGAGAACAATTAACGCGTAAAACTATTTGCTCTTCGTGCTTCTGCAGTAGTCTCCGCTCTTGCCGCCCGACTTCCGTTGCAGCACCACTTCCCTGATTTCGATGCCCTTATCGAGCGCTTTGCACATGTCATACACGGTGAGCGCGGCCACGCTTGCTGCGACCAGCGCTTCCATTTCCACGCCCGTCTCCGCCCTAGTCTTTACTTTTGTGGCAACAGAAACGCCATTCTCGCACACGCGTAAGGTGACAGCAATGTGGGATAGCGGGACGGGATGACACATCGGTATCAATTCCGAGGTGCGTTTGGCCGCCATGATTCCTGCCGTACGCGCGACCTCCAAGGGATCACCTTTCGGATTCTGCGGCAGCGCGCGCAGAACTTCCGGCTTCATGGCCACGAAGGCGCTGGCCTCGGCTTCGCGGGCGGTCCGCGCCTTCTGCGACACGTCCACCATGCGGGCCTGACCCTGCGCGTCGTAATGCGAGAGCCGCGAAGTTTTTTTCGTCATCAACAACAGGTTATCGTACTGCGACAGCGATCGCATCTTTTCAACGCGCCTTCTTTCAGCGCATGAGTAACGACACCCATTCTCCCGCCTCGATGCGTTCGCGGTCGGGCGGAACGACCACGTAGCAGTTCGCCCTTCCGAGCGCAGCGATGTCGCCTGACCCCTGCCATGCTGCCAGTTCCACCTCGGCTTTTTCAAACTCGCCGGAATGTATCGCCGGAAGAAATCTTTTCAAGCCAGTCTTGGTGCGAATATCTGATTTCAGCTTTGCAGCCAGGAAGATCAATGGGTGCGGCGACAGGCCGGATAGCGCTTCGATCATTGGTCTAGCAAATAGTTCGAACGTCACCATGGTCGAGACTGGATTGCCGGGCAGTCCGAAAAAATATTTCTTTTGTGGCGCGGGTATCCCGGCTCCCGGCGAGGTCGCATCTGCTGCCAACAAGCGGGCGAGGGCGCCCGCTCCACATGAGCCGAAGACCACCGGCTTTCCAGGTTGGATCGCCACTCCTGTAAAGTAGAACCCTGCCTGCAACCCTGTAAGAACCTGCTCCACCAGATCGTACTTTCCCATGGAGACGCCGCCGGTCAGCAACAAGAGGTCACAGCCAAGGCCCTCATCAATCAAAGCCTGGAGCCGCATCGGTTCGTCCGGAGCGATTGCTAGCCGCACTGGCTCGCCGCCCGCATTCTGCACCTGGGCCGCCAGTGAATAGGAATTCGAATTGCGTATTTGAGCTGGTCCGGGCGTCATGTCGATCTCGACCAATTCGTCGCCGGTCGCAAGGACCGCCACGCGTGGCTTCCTGAAGACCTCCACCTGGGCCTTTCCGACGGACGCGGCAATCGCTATGCCTGCGGGATCTAGCCGTCGTCCGCGATCGAGCAGGACTTGTCCGGCGTGCGCCTCGGCCCCGCGGGGAACGAAATTGTCACCCACGTTGACGGTGCGGCTGACCTCGATCGTCTGCACCGAGACTGGGTGATCCGCGGATGAAGTGTGCTCCACCATCACCACCGCGTCGGAGCCTTCCGGGAGCGGCGCACCCGTCATGATTCCAACGGCCTGTCCGCGGCCCACCACGCAGTCTCGCGTCTCCCGTGTGTGGCCCGCCTTGATCTCGCCGACCACTTCCAGTCGCGCCGGGACCTTCACCAGATCTGACGCTCGAACTGCGTATCCATCGCGCGTAGCCCGTCTGAAAGGAGGAAAATCGCGGTCGGCCACGATCTTGTCGGCCAGCACTCGTCCCAGCCCTGCCAATAGATCCACGGCTTCGATGTGCGCCGGAGACACGCCGGCCGCATGCCGCTCAACGATGCGGCGAGCTTCCTCAAAGCTCACCACGTCAGTCGAAGGCGCGCCGCGGCCTGGAAAAAGGGACATGACAGAATCATAACGCGCGAAATCGGGATTTTTCTGAGAACGGAGAACTCTCTATCGAGCCAATTCTTGGCCCAGCACGGTGGCGTTGCTGGCAAAGGCAAGGCCGGTTTCTAGGTCAACGAGGCCGGAGCGGACGAGCTTGGCGATTTCGGCGTCGAAGTGCTGCATGCCTTCATTCTCGCTGGCCTTGATGGCGTCGAGCAAAGTGCGGCCGGGACGCTCGCCTTGTTCCACACAATCGCGGGTGCGCGAGTTGGATTTCAAGATTTCTACCGCGGCGATACGATCGCCGCCATCGCGGCGGGTGATCAGGCGCTGCGCGATGATGTAGCGAAACGTTTTGGCCAAACGTTCGCGGATCGATTGTTGGTCGGCGGCGGGAAACTGGCCGACGATGCGCTCGATGGTCTTCGAGGCGTCGACGGTGTGCATGCTGGAAAGAACGAGGTGCCCGTTTTCGGCAGCTTCGAGAAGGATTTCGAGCGTCTCGCGGTCGCGAATTTCGCCAACCATGATGACGCGCGGTGCCTGGCGAAGAGCGGCGCGTAACGCCAACGTGAAATTCGGCGCGTCGCTGTGCAATTCGCGTTGATGCACGGTCGATTTTTTGTGGCGGTGCAGAAATTCGATGGGATCTTCGACGGTCAGGACGTGGTAGCAATACTCGCTGTTGATGCGGTCGATGAGCGCGGCCAGCGTCGAAGATTTGCCCGCGCCTGTTCCGCCGGTGACCAGGATGATGCCGTTACGAACCTTTGCTGCTTCTTCCAGTTGCGCCGGCAGATGCAGGGAACTGAAAGTTGGAATTACGGTGGGAATGACGCGCATGACGATTGCACAACTTCCGCGCTGGATAAAAACGTTGACGCGAAAACGCGCCATGCCGGGCAATCCATAGGAGACGTCGCAGGAGCCTTGTTCGCGAAGCGTATTGATGGACTGCTTATTGTTGCCGATGAGGTCGGCCGCGATGCGGCGCGTGTCATCGGCCGAAAGCACCTTGCTGCCCGGGATTTCGACCGCCGTGAGTTGTCCATGGATTTCGACTTGAGGCGGGCGTCCGGGGGAAAAGATCAGGTCGCTGACCTTGTCCGAGGCGCGCAACATGCCGGCCAGCAGCACGGGAGTCGGAATCGCGTCCGTGCTACTGATGCCCTCGAAGGCGATTGCGATCGGGGAATTCCCCGGAGCAGCCATTGCATGCACTCCAAATGATTGACTTGACGCCACAGGGGAGAAAAGTAGCGGAGAAATCTATCTAATGAATGTAACCCTGAAGGGCGAAACGGCGAAGGACAAGTAGGACAACGACCTCGGTAACTGCAGTTGCCAGTTCCTAGTACCCAGTACCCAGAGAGTTTTACTCGGGCAGCGACGCCATTAAGCCGTTTAGCGATTCTGCCTATGCTCCGAGTACTGGGTACCGGTTACTGTTTCTTAACCGGCTTTTTCTTTCCGAAGCCGGTTTCTACGCTGACCCCTATGCTCGCCAGCATATCCTTGGCGGGCTGTGCGAACTTGCCATCGGGTTGCAGTTCAAGATATTTCTGAAAGGCTTCGGCGGTGCCCTGGGGAGCGGTTGCCTTACCGTCCTTTCCAATCGTCTCTTTGCCGATTAGATTTATGCCCTTCCAGTAGTAGGCGTCGGCCTTGGTCGGGTCGACGGCAATCACTTTATCGAAGGCGGCAATCGCGTCGTCCGCTTTGCCTGCATTGGTCAAGACCGCACCCTCGTTGAACAGGTAGGTAACGGCGTGCGGCGGATCGAGTTGCGCCGCCTTGGCATAGTTGGTAACGGCATCGTCGACTTTATTGGACTTGGCGTAAACTTCCGCCAGGTTGTTATAGTAGGCGGCCATTTTCTGATTGTTATCGGCTTCTTTTGGGGCGGCTTCAGAAGCGGTGCGCAAATCGATCGCTTTCTGGTAATCGGCGGCAGCGCTCTCGTAGCGCTTCTGCTTTTCGGCTGGATCGGTCTGCTTGGGCGCCGACATTCGGTAGGCATCGCCCAGCTTGAACCAGATCAAATCGCGAGTGCCGTCGATTTGATTGGCGGCGGTCAGGGTGGCGATGGCGGTGTCAAAATCGCCGGCATCGGAAGCTGCCTTGGCGGCATTGAGTTTATCGTTGAGCGAGCCAATCGTATTCTTTTCCTTCTCGGCTTTGGCGGCAGCCTCCTGTTGAGCCTTCAGTTGTTCCGGAGTCAGGCCCTGGCCCTGAGCGACGCGCGCCTGTTCTTTCTTCATGTCGAAATCGAGCGTCGCTTCGTCCATGCCCACGGTGACGCCATTGATGTGAAAGACTTCCTTGCCGTCTTTGCGAAGGGTCACGTTGTACTTGTCAGGCGCGATGCCGAGCGAGAAATACTCGCCTTTATTGTTCGTTTTGAGGGTGTACTTGTGGCCGGTTTCAACTCCCAGCCATTCCACATCGGCTTGCGTTATTGGTTTGCCTTCGACGTCTTTGCAGACTCCCTTGACGCTGCCCGTGGTCTGCGCCAAGGCGAATGGAACCGACACACTCACCACCAAGACGAGCAGTAGGGGAACAATGAAATATTTCATGATTTAGCCTCCCGGCTTTACTTCTGAATTTGTGGCCGTCAACGAAACGGCTCTACGTCATTCGGGCGGCGGCTTCCGCGTACGAAATGGGATCCTCCGCGCCCGCATCGCGAAACGCATGCAAGCGAAGAACACAACTGTCACACACGCCGCAAGCGCGATCTTCGCGCTGATAGCATGACCACGTTAAATCGAATGGGGCGTTCAGTTCAAGGCCAAGCCTCACGATTTGCGCTTTGCGCATGGCAATCAGCGGTGTGACGACCCTGATCGAACCCTCTTTTGTTCCTGCTTTTACGACTTCGTTGAACGCTCGATAATACTCTGGACGGCAATCGGGATAGCCCGAACCGTCGGGCTCGACGGCTCCGATGTAGACTTTTTCGGCTCCAAGGACTTCGGCCCAGCTAACCGCGACGGCTAGAAAATGCGCGTTGCGGAAGGGGACATAAGTGACCGGAATGCCGGTGCCGATGTCGCGCGACTCCGGGACACTGATGTTTGAGTCGGTGAGGGCCGATCCGCCGATTGCGCGCAGAGCTTCATTGCGGACCCCAAGCCGCTCACGGATTTCGAGGCGGTCGCAAATGCGTTCGAACGACTGGCGTTCGCGCTGTTCGGTGCGCTGGCCATAGCCCACGTGGACGGCGGCGACGCGGTGGTCGCGTGCCGCGAGCGCAGCGCAGACGCAGGAATCCATGCCGCCGCTCAGGAGGACGACGGCGCGAGGGCGGTTGCTGGGTGCGTTCGATGGCATGGCTCGCGGTGCTAATGGCTTCGTCCACATTTTATGACAGGTATGGCACTTGCGAGATCCTGACGAGACATTTTTGTGTCGTCGCGATGCTGTTTTCCCACTTGTTACTTCTTTGATTCGTAATCAGGCAGATGCGCCGGAACTCGAACGGAGCACCGAGTTCGAATCCCTATTCGTAGCGCAGGCTCTCGACCGGATCGAGTTGCGAGGCGCGGATGGCGGGAAGAGTTCCGAACAAAATACCGACCAGCGAGCACACGACAATGGCGATAATGGCGGAGAGACCGGAAATGGGGATGCGATAAGCGGTGAGATAGCGCACGGAAAATGGAATGGCGAGGCCGATAACGATGCCAAAAATGCCACCCATGAGCGAGATGAGCACGGCCTCGGAGAGGAATTGGCAGAGGATCTCGCGGTTGGTCGCGCCGACCGCTTTGCGGATGCCGATCTCGCGGGTGCGGGCGCTGACCGTGGCCAGCATGATGTTCATGATGCCGATTCCGCTGACGATCAAGACCACGGTTGCGATCAACAGCAGCACCGTCGTAAGAATGTTGGCCGTCTTTTCGGCCAGGCTTACGAGTTGAGTCAGGTTCTCGACGTTGTAGACCGACTCGGGGCGGTGCCGCGACTGCAGGACGCGCTTGATTTGAGCGGTCGCGGTAGGCACTTCATCCGCGCTCGCGACCGAGAAATAAATCTGCCGCACGGCATTTGAGGGCAGGAAAAAACGGCTGACCGAATACGGGATCGCCATGGTGTTGTCTTCGACTTCGGACTGGCCAAACGTCTCGACCCGCTCTTTGAAGATTCCGATGACGGTGAAGGGCAGGCCGTTCAGCTTGATGACCTGACCGACTGCGCTCTCGGAGTTGCGGAACAGTTTCACGGCCAGCTTCTCCGTGATCACGCCGACTTTGTTGCGTCCCTGATAGTCTTCATTGTCGAGGAATCGACCCGCCAGCATCACCAGGTTGCGGACTTGCAGATATTCAGGAAAAACGCCAAGGATCGAAATATCCTGCTCTTTGCCGTTGCCGACGCTGATGCGGTCGTTGAGGGTTGAGAAGGGCGACGCGGCCACCACCGACGGGACTTGCTGGCGCACAGCCGCTAAGTCATCGACGGTCAGTTCGTCGAGCGCTACAGCTGTAATGCGCTGGCCGGCGCCCGAGTAGTTGGCGTAAATCAGATTCGCGCCTATGCCTTGAATCTGGTCGAGGATGTATTGCTTCCCGGTGAGGCCGATCGTGACCACCAGGACCAGAGAGGCCGTCCCTATCACCATGCCGAGAGCGGTGAGCAGGAACCGCACCTTGTTGCTGACGAACGTTTCATAGGCGAAGCGCAAGCTCTCGCCCATCGCCAGTTTGGGCTTCTGCGGACCGGTGTTTCGTGACGGACTTTCTACAGGCGGCCTCTGCTGCGGACGAGTGGCTGGTGGCGGACTGCTCGGCCGATTGAGAACCTCCGCCTCGTCCGGGGCGGAAATGGTCACATCGACGAACTTAGTGTCCACAGGATTCAATGCTTCACCTAACTTCCGCCCCGCCTAGTTGCTGCCTTATCTACATTCTAAGATGCTGAAACGCGCCACAAGACGCTAAAACACTAACTCGACTGGACAGCCGTCGCGTGAGTGGCCTTCAGTTTTCCGCCGAGTCGCTCGGTCACGAAATACGCTGCCACCACCACGATCAGCGGATCTACTGGCCTAAAATAATAGGTTTCCGGATGCGAAAAATAGTAGGCTAGCGGGAAAAAGCCAAACACTATCATAAATCGTGCGGCCAGGCTTTTGTTCGCGCCCTCCACATCGGTGGGCCCATTCTCTGACCGCCCCGTGTTTGCCCGATATAGGCAGCGAAGACCCGCCAACGCCAGCACCGTCATTGCCGTGCTCAAGAAAATATTGGGCACATCGAGCGGCTCTTCCGCCAAGTAGGCCCGTTTAAAGCTCCAGAATCCTGTCCATATGTATATTATCCGCCGCGCGACGCGATAAACATACTGGCCAGGATGATTACGGATGTACTGCTTGCCTTGCTCGGACTTGTGCGCCATGTAAGCGAGTTCGCCGCGAGTAGCGTATTCCGATAGTTCGGCGTCGCTGTGATTGGGATGCAGGCTGCGATCGACCCAATGGAGCGAATCGGCGCTGTTGCCAATGTAGAGTTCCAGGCCAAATCCGCTGCGTATGGGGATGAATTGGTGGAAGGTTTCGTAATTGCGCACGAACCACGGCGCCATTATCGCTATGGCGCCCAGGGCGGCGGCCGTCATCGGAATGAGCCAGGGCTTGCGGTTGCGCAAGCGTCGCCAGCACGTCCACAGGCCTAGGAGCGGAATGACCGCCAGCACGACCGGCTCGGTCAAGGCCGCGACGCCGCCAATGGCGCCGAAGGCTAGCCACTCCCGCACATTTCCTGAACCTTCGAGCGTTATCGACCACAGGAAAAGGACGGCCAGCAGCAATGTGACCAGGCACGTCGACCATGCCCAGTCGGCGCCGTAGTAGATTCCGTAGGGTGAAAATGCCCAGCCCCAGCCCGCCCACTTTGCTGCGCGTGGGCTGAAGCAGCGGCGCGCCAGAAGAAATACAGGGACGCAGGTTAGCGCTGAAAAAACGCTATTCAGGGCGAGGGTGGCGATGATCGCGGACGGAGTGTAGGTTCCGAATATCTGGAACACCACCGCCAGCACGTACACGTACACGGGCGCAAGCACCGCGGTTGGTCCCGTGTTCGCAAACACATTTCCGTATCCGTGTCCCGCGACTAGAGAGCGCGCGACGCGCCCGAATGCCCAGTGCTCGAGGACGAAGGGGTCGAGCCAGTCGCGGTAGAGAAAGGGAATGACGGCGAGACGCACGGCTAGCGCCGCCGCCACCACTGGCCAATACGCGCCCCTAACGCCGTTTTCCGCTTCGCGCGTTGCGCTCATCGCCTTCCTTGCGCCCATGCTTCATCCATTTCCGGGCGAGATCTCATTTACGAATCTCGCTAAGTCGCATCCAAGTAGCGGGGCACATTACTACTGAGAAAAAGCATACGTGATGTCGATATCTTGCCAACGGGGATCATGGAGAGAACGACTTGCCGCTTACAGCGACAAACCACCACCAGGAGATGGCGGTTATCGGTCCACTGGAGCTTCAGTTGATCCAGATCCACCGTCGCGCTAAAGTTGCCCTTTCTTGACGTCCAAGCCCGGCGACCGAAAGCAAAATAAGACCTCTCCCACTTGAACAGATGACTCATACGGAGTCGTAGCTCCGCACTCACTTCCCGCTGTGAACGCGGGATATTTCGCCGACTGATTTGTCACTCTCTGCCCCGCGCTAAAATCACATCTGCAGGCCGACAAGGTGCACATCGACAGCGCTACCATCGTCGTCACAGCGCCTTGAATCGCGTTTTTCAGTCCACGTATTCCCGTCCTGTTCAATTGATTCAGATTCCTTGTTGTACTTCGCTTACTCCACTTGACAAACCATGACCTGCGAGTTCTGGTAAGGGCACGGCAAACCGGCGACGCCGGGCGACTGCAGCACGACCCAGTCCACTTCGAACTCCGCCTTCAGGCGCAGGAAGTCCGGCCGCTGAAAGCTGCGCCAGCTGCTTTGCGCTTCGACTTCACGCAGCCAGCGCGGCGCCAGGCTTGGCACTCGCGCTGCCATGCCGGCGTCCTTGATCTCGTCGGCCAAAACGCTGCGCTCCGCGAGGGCGCGAAAACCATGGTAGTCCTCGCCGGGCAATTCCATGTAGCGGGGATCGAGAGCAAACCGGCTATCCACGGGCGTGTGGCGGCTGATCCAGCGGAATGCTTCTACCCAGTTATTGCGCGGCGCTTCGTAGCGCGACAGCGGCGGCGGCAATTCCAGATGCGCGGTTGCCAGATACATTTGGCGTTGCGCATAAAACATGCCTGCGCTGAGCGGCACAAACAGCAGCAGCCAGCGCAGAGCGTGACGCTTGAGTGCGTACTGGCCCAGCAATCCTCCCGCGAGCAAAACAAACAATAGATACACGAGATGCAGGAAGCGCATTGGCTCCAGCGGGCGCAGACGCTCTAAATTCGGGGGCAGCAACATCAGCAACGCGACTGCTAATTGAAATACGCCGAAGTAGACAAGGCGTTCGGACACGCGCGCCAGAGTCTCTTGCTCGACGTTCGCTCGTTGCTTACGCAGCGCCAGTGCGCGGAACCACCACAGAAGCGCCAGGGGAGCAATCACGCCCAACCACTCGAACCAATGCCAGCGCAGCACAAAATAGAAGGGACGCGTAGCCGCCGCTTGCCGCCAGGCATCGGAGGCGGGCTCGAAAATCCATCCCAAGGGCAACAGCAGCGCCGCCGTTACCGCGGGCCGCCGCTGCTTCGTCTCGTTCAGATGTTTTGGCTTCCATAGCAGAAACAGGCAATAAGATGCGCCGAATGCGGCCATGATGGCGTGCACGAAGAATGCCCCCGTCAACAAGGCGAATGCCAGCAGCAATTGCGCATCCAGCACCGCTACCATCGTGGCCAAAATCAACGCCGTCGCCAGCGCCCGCGGATGCAGGTATTGATCGGTCAAACTCAGGCCTGTGCCCGAGACGGGGAGGGTCAGGAGAACTGCAACCAGCGCCACCGCTGCCGACTGCGCGTGCGCTTCCGCAAAACAGCGGCGGCTGATGCGCCAGCATTGCCACAGAATTAGAAAGGTCACGCCCCACTGCCAAAACAGGATTCCCCATTCGAGAGGGGCGCGGGTCCAACGCAGCGAAGAGGCGACCAGTTTGTCGAATATGGTCGCCTGAAATTGCACGCGGAAAAAGTCAGCGTCGTGAGGAAACAAAGATGGATTGAGATTGTGTTTGATGGCCGCGAGATAGAAGGCGTCATCCTCGAGTCCCGGGTGATATCCCTGCACGAGGATGGCGAATGTTGCCAGGAAAGCGAGCAGCGCCAGGCGGCCCATGGCCGGATGCCGGGGTTCAGGGCGGGATGCAGGTTCGCTCGGCAATCTAGCCGCCGGACCGGTCACTTGTAGTAGTTCCGCTGCTAATCGTGCCGTCGGGGATTGCGGAATGGTAATAGCGAGCATCGACGCCAGGTTCAAGGCAACGGCCTTTGCGATTGAAAATCCGGAAATTTCCCAAGCCGATTTTCTGCAAGCGAAACTGCACCGAGGTTAGCAGCACGCCGAGGCCATACTGCACGCTCCGCCGGAAATTTATCGACGAAGCTTCGGGGAAATATTTCGTTGGGCAGGAAACCTCACCCATGCGGAAGCCGAACATCACGCACTGCGCGAGCATCTGATTGTCGAAAACAAAATCGTCGGAATTCTCAAGCAGCGGCAACTCTTTGAGCACGGTGCGGCTGAAGGCGCGGTATCCAGTGTGATACTCGGACAACTTGGCACCCAGGAAAGTATTTTCAAAGAGCGTAAGGAAGCGGTTGGCAATGTACTTCCACAGCGGCATACCGCCGTGACGGGCCTGCCCACCCAAGATGCGTGAGCCTAGGACGACGTCGTAGACATCATAGGCAATCATGCTGGCCATGGCGGTTACCAGCAGCGGCGTGTATTGATAATCGGGATGAACCATGATGACCACGTCGGCGCCTGCCGCCAGCGCTTCGCGGTAGCAGGTCTGCTGATTGCGGCCATAGCCGTAGTTGCGGTCGTGGACGAATAGCTGGAGACCGAGGCGTTCGGCCACTTCGACGGTGCGATCGGAACTGTGGTCGTCGACGAGAATGCGAATATCGACCAGGTCGGGCAATTCCCGGACGGTTGCTTCGAGCGTCTTCTCCGCGTTATACGCGGGCAATACGACAGCAATGCGCCTGCCGTTGATCATGCGCTGTGTGTCCTCAGATGGTCTCCAGACGGTCTGCCGAAATAATAAATGGAAATGCAGTCTTTCGCAGGAATAAGCTTTGGCGCGGAGCGGACTGCCTCGTCCGCGGATGTGTGCGGTGGATGCCACTCGGCGTGAGGAACAGTCCCGCGCCCGCGTGAAAAGAGCAAGGGCAACGGCCGCGGGCGGGGGTGCCCGCTCCACCCGACCCAGAGGGCGCTTGAACAATTGCTTAAGTCTGGGCGAAACTAAGACATGCCCCCTCGCACTCTATTTGAAAAAGTTTGGGATGCGCACGTGGTTACTGCTCCAAAAGGGCAGTCGGCGCTGCTGTATATCGATTTGCATCTGGTGCACGAGGTGACTTCGCCGCAGGCGTTTGATGGATTGCGCGCGGCGGGAAGAGCGGTTCGCCAGCCTCTGCGAACAGTGGCGACGGTCGACCATAACATTCCGACTACTCCGCGGGGTTTGCCCATCACAGATCCGATTGCGGCTAAGCAGATCGAAGCTCTGCAGAAGAATTGCCGCGAGTTTGGCGTTCCACTGTTTGATATGGATTCGGCCGAGCAAGGCATCGTGCACATCATCGGCCCGGAACTGGGCATCACGCTGCCGGGGATGACGATCGTCTGCGGTGATAGCCACACTTCAACGCATGGCGCGTTTGGTTCGCTGGCGTTTGGCATTGGCACGTCGGAAGTGGAGCACGTGCTGGCCACCCAATGTCTGCCACAGACAAAACCGAAGACGATGCAGATCCACGTCAGCGGAAAGCTGGCCGCGGGCGTAACCGCGAAAGATCTGGCGCTTGGAATCATTGGCCGCATCGGGACGGATGGCGCCACTGGGCACGTGATCGAATACGCCGGCGATGCGGTGCGCGGATTGTCGATGGAAGGCCGGATGACGCTCTGCAACATGAGCATTGAGGCGGGAGCGCGCGCGGGGATGATCGCACCGGACGACACGACGTTCGTGTATTCGCGCGGGCGACGCTTCGCGCCCAAAGGAAAAGATTGGGAAGACGCAGTTGCATATTGGTGCACGCTGGCTAGCGATCCGGGAGCGAAATTTGATCGCGTGATTGAGATTGACGCGGCTTCGCTCGCGCCATTCGTGACTTGGGGAACGAATCCGGGGATGGTGGTTGCGGTGACGGCGCGCGTTCCGGAGTTGAAGAGCTTTGCGCTTGACGCCGATCGGCGCGCGGCGGAACAGGCGCTCGCTTATATGGGGCTCAATCCCGGAACGCCGGTGGAAGAGATCGCGGTGGACCGCGTGTTTATAGGGTCGTGTACGAATTCGCGCATTGAGGACTTGCGCGCGGCGGCGCGCGTGGCCAAGGGGCAGCATGTGAATCCGAAGGTGCGAGCGATGGTGGTGCCGGGATCGCAGGCGATCAAGCGCGCGGCGGAAGAGGAAGGATTGCACCGCATCTTTCTGGATGCGGGATTTGAATGGCGCGAGTCGGGATGCTCGATGTGTCTGGGGATGAATCCAGACTTTCTGCAACCGGGGGAACGCTGCGCTTCGACCAGCAACCGGAATTTCGAGGGGCGGCAGGGGCGCGGCGGACGCACGCATTTGGTCAGTCCGATGATGGCGGCGGCGGCGGCGATTGCCGGGCATTTTACGGACATTCGGAATTGGCGATTCAACTAGAGAAAGCTTGGGCTAGAAAACATGCAACCATTTCGCAAGCATACTGGCGTCGTTGTCCCGCTCGACAAAGTCAATGTCGACACCGATCAGATTATTCCGAAGCAATTTCTGAAGCGCATTGAGCGCACTGGATTCGGAGAATTTCTGTTTTACGATTGGCGCTTTTCCGGAGACGGAAAAAAGATTGCCGATTTCGTGCTGCACGCGCCGCGCTACGCCAAGGCCTCGATCCTGGTCGCAGGGAAAAATTTTGGGTGTGGATCATCGCGGGAACATGCGGTATGGGCGTTGGCGGATTACGGGTTCCGAGTGGTTATCGCCTCGTCGTTTGCGGATATCTTCTCGAACAACAGCCTTAAGAACGGCTTCCTGACGGTGCGTCTCAGCGATGATGAGGTAAGGGAGATCACGCGCTGCGCGAAGGAAATCAACAACTACGAACTCACCGTCGATCTCGAAGCCTTGCGCGTCGACGACGGGCGCGGATTCGCGGCGCCGTTCGAGATGGACGAATTCTCGCGTCACTGCCTGCTGAACGGACTGGACGATATCGGCCTGACGCTGCAACACGACGCAAGCATCGCGGCGTACGAAGCAAAACATCCAGTGCACGCGGAGATGACGGGCATTCTGACGCGGTGACCTGTAGCCCTAGATTGAAGGGCGATTGCCCCTCACCGGCCGTCCGCTAGCAACTTCCGCTGACCGATTGCCCGCACACTGTCCCGCTGAGCGTACAACGGCTTAAAGAATTTATCGTGTACGTCGCATTGAGCTGACAACTTCCGGAAGGATTGGGCCCGTACGAGATGCCGCCAGTTTCCGTAAAGGTGATCGGAGACGTGGGAGTCAGGCCGGCGGTGAGGTCTATCTGGCCGCTAATGTCGACAGTCGGATCGCCATGCACAACCACGTTGGATACGGGGCAATTCGCTGGTGTTATCGTGAATTGACCGCTCACAGACCCGCTTTCATTGCCGCTAAGAGTGCCACTAATATCGCCGGTGACCAATATTGTTCCCCCTTTGGAGCCATCGCATGGGTCGTTCATTAAAGAGATGGGCCAATTGCAGCTATACCCTGTCCCGGTCTGGGTGCCTCCACCCGACACGCTGGTGTCCCAGGGTCAAGGTAAAACCTAAACAGGTAAAGCTGAACCGTAAAGACTGAGCCACCCTCTGACGCAAACTGCTTCCAGGTTGTACACTTTGTGGGTTTCACCGTCGGTGCGGCGTTGGGTATACCTCATGCTGAAACGGAGTGCGTTCGTGAAGAAAGTTTTCTTTGTTTTCATCGTCAACCTGGCCGTGCTTTCCGCAGCGAGTGCTCAGACCGCGCCGCCGAAACAACTCACGATCGAACAAATCTTTGCGGAAGGCGGCGTCACGGGGCGCGCTCCGGAGACGATCAAGTGGAGCCCGGACGGCACGAAGGTTTCTTTCGTGCAGCGCGATGACACGGGCGAGCACGGCGAACTCTGGTATGTTGACGCGGCGACGGGCGAGAGAAAAGTTCTGGTGAGCGAGGTCAAGCTGTCGCAACTTGCGCCGCCTACGAGCAGGATTCACGACGAGCGCGAAAAGGAGCGTGTAACGCGGTATCACGTCGCTGCGTACAACTGGGCGCCCGATTCCAAACATTTGCTTTTCGATTCGCAGGGGCAACTCTGGTACTACAGTCTGGACACGGGAACCGCTGTGCCGCTCACTTCGTCTCCCGACCCGAGCGAAGACCCGAAGTTTTCGCCGGACGGAAAACGGCTTGCCTACGTGCGCAAGCACAATTTATATGTCCACCCGGTTTCGGGCGAGGAAGGCGAACGGCCGCTCAACCGCGACGAGAAGGACAAAAACTACAACGACAACTTTCTGAATGGCGAAGTCGATTGGGTTTATGCCGAAGAGTTAGCGGTGCGCAGCAACTATTTCTGGTCGCCGGACGGAAAAGAAATTATTTTCCTGCAAATGGATGAGACCCGTGTGCCGACTTATCCGATCGCCGACTGGCTGCCAACGCATCCGCATGAAGATCAGGAAAAATATCCGCAGCCGGGCGATCCGAATCCGAGCGTGCGCCTGGGACTGGCGAACGGCAATGGCGGAAAGGTGAGATGGATCAAGCTCAGCGATGACGATGACATTTATGTGCCGCGTTTTGGCTGGATTCGCGAAGGGTGGGCATGGGCGGAGGTTCTGAATCGCAAGCAGGATGTGCTGGACCTTTATTTTATTGAGGCAAAGTCAGGCAAGTCGCGCAAAGTGCTGACGGAGTCGGCGCCCGACGCCTGGGTGAATGTTAATGATGACTTTCGCGTATTGAAATCTGGCGACCGCTTTCTGTGGACGAGCTGGCGCGACGGCTATACCCATATTTATCTCTACAGTTTCACTCCCGGAGATCCGCTGGCGGCGGATGCCAAACTCGAACGCCAGCTTGAAAGCGGCGACTACGAGGTGATCGCGATCAGTGGCGTGGATGAGGCGTCGGGCGAACAGCCGGGCACCGTTTTTTTTATCGCGAATAAAGGCGATCCGCGGCAGGAGAAGGTTTTTTCGGTGAAGCTCGACGGCTCGGGGATGCAAGTCGTATCGATGGAGGACGGAAACAATTCCGCCACTTTTTCGGATGACGGCAAGCATTTTGTGGAGACGCATTCGGCGACGTTGACGCCGCCGCGTATTTCGCTGTGCGCGATTGGCGGTCCCTGCCGGAAGGTATGGGAAGCACGCAGCATCGCCGAGTACGATCCGATTGCGCCTCAGTTTCTGGAATTTAAAGCGGAGGACGGCACGACGTTGTATGGGTATTTGATTCTGCCTCGCAATGTGGATGCGAGCCAGAAGATTCCGTTGGTCGTGCACATTTACGGCGGTCCGGCCGGACAGACGGTGCAGAATTCGTGGGGCGGAACGAATGGTCTGTTCCATCAGATCCTGGCACAGGAAGGGTATGCGATTTTCTCGACTGATAATCGTGGGACTCCGAATCGCGGCAAGAAGTTTTCAACTGCGATCCGCCTGCAAGCTGGGGGCGTCGAACTGAAAGACCAGCTCACAGCGCTCGACCAGTTGTATGCGCAATTTCCGCAACTTGATCGCGCGCGCACCGGCATTTGGGGATGGTCGGGCGGCGGCTCGATGACGCTATACGCGTTGACGCATTCTGACCGCTTCGAGGCGGGGATCTCGGTGGCTCCGGTGACGGATTGGCGCGACTACGATTCGATTTACACCGAGCGCTACATGGGCCTACCGAAGGACAATGCGCGTGGCTACGATGATTCCATTGTGCACGCGGCGAGTAGTTTGCGCGGGTCGCTGCTGCTGGTGCATGGGACGAGCGACGACAATGTGCATTTTCAAAACACGATCCAGATGACCGATGCGTTGATCAAGGCCGGCAAACAGTTTCGGCTTATGGTTTATCCGAATAAGACGCATGGGATTTTGGGCATGGAAACGCGGACGCAGTTGTTTCACATGATGGACGATTTTTGGCAGGAGGAGTTGAAATAGTTGATAGCTCTCAGCTATCAGCCGTCAGTTTTCAGATTTTGGCGAACGTGAGATTTTGCTGCTAGCTCACAACTGACGGCTGAAAAGCCGCTCTTATGCATCGCACAACTCTTGGCGAATTTGAGCTCACCGTCGTTTCGGATGGGACTTATTTTAGTGATGGCGGAGCTTTCTTTGGCGTTGTGCCGAAGACCATGTGGTCTAAGAAGATAACGCCCGACGAACTGAACCGGCTCGACGCTGGGCTGAATTCGTTGCTGGTGCGCACGGGCGATAAGAACATTCTGGTTGAGACTGGCATCGGCAACAAACTTCCGGAGAAGCTGGTGCAGATATACAAGCAACCGGCCAAGCTGCTCGAGAACCTGGGCGCTGCTGGAGTTGCGCCGGAAGACATCGACATTGTCATCAATACGCATCTGCATTTTGACCACTGCGGATGGAACACGGTGCGGCGCGGCGATCAGGTGGTCGCGACCTTTCGGAACGCGACGTATTACGTGCAGCGGCAGGAGTGGGAGCATGGATGCCTGCAACTGGAGCGCGACGCGATCAGCTATATGAGTCCGAATTACGATCCGCTGATTGAGAGTGGGCAGATGGTGCTGCTGGATGGCGATGCGGAGATTGTTCCTGGGATTTCGGTCAAGGTTTTCCCCGGGCATACGGCGAATATGCAGGCGGTGATTGTCGAGAGCGGCGGCCGCAGCAACGGAAAAAAGACAGCCTGCTACATCTCCGATCTGATTCCAACGGCCGCTCATCTCGATCTGACGTGGGTGATGGCGTTTGATCTGTTTCCGCTGGAAACGATTGAGAGCCGGAAGAAGTATTACTCGCGGGCGATTCCGGAGAAGTGGCTGACAGTGTTCACGCATGATGATCGGACACCCTGGGGATATGTGGAACGCGGGGAGCGGGGAAAGTTGGCAGTGAAGACGCTAGGTTAGCGCTGGCGCTTCGCGGGCGGGGACGCCCGCGCCACACAATCTCGTTTCGAAGAACTCTTCTACGCGCCCTAATGTTTGTGTTCCATCTCTGGCTTCGTAGATCGCCTTCCTAAGCGCTGCGCCTCCCGGAACTCCGTGGGTGAACCACGAGGCGAACTGTTTCATCTTCCCTTCGGCTCCGGTCATTTCTTCTTCGAGCAGCATTTGGAAGTAGGTGCGAATCATCTGGTAGCGGTCGGCCTCGGTGGGCTCGTCGTAGAGTTTGCCGCTCGCCGGAATCGCGGAGCCGCTGACATACTGCTCGATCTGGCGAAAGATCCACGGATTTGCGGGAGCCATGCGGCCGATCATTACGGCGTCGCAGCCGGTTTGGGCTACTACGGCGCAGGCATCTTCGGGCGAGCGGATGTCGCCGTTGCCGATCACTGGAATTCTTACTGCCTGCTTGACGGAGGCGATCCATTCCCAGCGCGCGTTTCCGCTGTAGCCCTGCTCGCGGGTGCGGGCGTGGAGGGCGACCGCTCCGAGGCCGCAATTTTCAGCCATGCGGGCCAGTTCCACGCAGACAATTTCGTCGTCACTCCATCCGGCACGGAATTTTACAGTGAAAGGAATCTTGACGGCGGCGCGCACTGATTCGAAAATTTGGCGGATCAGCGGGAGATCGCGCAGCAGGCCGGAGCCGCCGTTGCACTTCACTACCTTCTTCGCAGGGCAGCCTAGGTTGAGGTCAACGAGGTCGAACCCGAGATCTTCTACCAGGCGCGCGGCGTCGGCGAGCACGGTTGGAGTGCTACCGAAGAGCTGGGCGGAGACGGGATGCTCGTCTTCATAGAAATGCAGGTAGCGTCCGCGAACGCGCTGATCGCGGAGGACGCCGTCGGCGGAGGTGAATTCGGTCATGATCAGGCCGCATCCGCCGAGATTCTTGATGAAGCGGCGGAAGACGGTGTCGGTGACTCCGGCCATGGGGGCGAGCACGGTGGCGGGAGCGATGCGGACGTTGCCGATGGTGAAGGAAGTGGGGAAAACGCGCGGGGCGGCTTGGCCCGCATCTTCGCGGGCGGGAGCGTCGCTTAGCGAATTGTCCCAGAACTTCTGCACGATTTGATTTTACGCTTCGACGGCGAGCGAGCTTAGGAATTGCACTAAACGCCGACAGGAGCCGAGCTTCGCTCGGCTGGATAGACGCGGGCGTCTGTCCCTATGTGACTATCGCGTTTGCGTATGTTGGCGTCATTCCTGCCCTAGCAAAAGCAAAGCCTCCGCGGCGGGGAGGCTTTCTAGAATGCTCGTTTCTGGGCGAAGCTCACTTCTTCGCAGTTTCGGCTTTGGCGGCTTCGGCTTTGCCAGCGTCGCTCTTGGCGTATTTGCGGCGGAAACGTTCTACGCGGCCGGCGGTATCCATGAGTTTCTGCTTGCCGGTAAAGAAGGGGTGGCAGGCGGCGCAGATTTCTACGCTGATGTCGCCCTTATGGGCGGAGCGGGTGACGAAGGCGTTGCCGCAGGCGCAATGGACGCGGACTTCGCTGTAATGGGGATGAATGGCTGCTTTCATGACAGTTTCCTAAATCCTCGATTCAAGGATTTGATTCTACCGGAGCGGTGAAGGATTCAGCAACCTAGCCGTCAGTTATCAGCCGTCAGCTTTCAGTAGATTCGCGATCTCTCGGCTCCGAGGGCTTTGCCGCTCAGCCACAGGAAACGCCGAATCCTCGGACTTTCTGGAGATAGGCTTTACTGAGAGCCGATACCTGAGAGCCGACGGCTAAAAAACAAAACGGCAGGGCCGACCCCCCTGCCGTCTGGCTCGTATTCTAAATGTGTGGGACCCTCACTTACCTTTGTTGACTACTTTCTTGAGTTCGTTTCCGGGAGTGAATTTGGCGACTCGGCGGGCAGCGATCTTGATGGTGGCACCCGTCTGCGGGTTTCGGCCATTGCGGGCCTTTCGCTGCGAGACAGAGAACGTGCCGAAACCGATCAATGCAACCCGGTCTCCTTTGCGAAGGGCAGCGGTGATGCTGTCCACGGTGGTGTCGATTGCGGTCGTCGCTTGCGCCTTTGAGACGCTACAGGCTCCGGCGATGCGATCAACCAGATCAGCTTTGTTCATGCATTCTCCTTGCACTACTTCGTTTCGGCTCCCGCGCATCGGCCGGGGAGGGAGAGCTCAGGCGCGAGCAACCGGCGATGGCCATTCTCGCCCATGCTGACAGATTGTCAATGGGAAACACGTGCCAGTTGCCGGTTTTGACACGGGTGGCGTATGGGGAAATGAGGAAATTGGCCGAAATCGCAGGCTCTCGCGTCTCTTTCTTGAGGACGGCGGCACGGCGAGTGAAATTTTCCGGGGGGCAGCCTTTTCCGAACTTCTGCGCCGTTCTCCACAACTCGCCGCTTGTGTCCACAGGATGTGCACAGAGAGGAAACGCTTTCGAGTTGCGGCGCAGTGCGGTTAGGGTGCAGAGTTCTTAGTATGAGTTCAGCGTTTAGGATTGATTCGGAATAATGAAGACAAGCGCGGAAGTTTGCACGATGTGTGCGGGTTCAGGATGGAGGCCAGTTACGGGAGCGCCGGAGCGGGGAGTCACCCGCTGCGACTGTCAGAAGCAGGCGCGGGGCAGTGTGCTAATCGCGGCGGCGCGCATTCCGAAGAGATATGAGCACTGCGAGTTGTCGAATTTTACGACGGATTTCCCGGGAGCCGATTCCTCGATTGCGCTCGCCCAAATCAGTGCCTCACGATTCGTGCAAGAAGTTGAGCCGCGAGATGGCGCGGGATTGCTGCTGGTGGGCGGAATCGGTACGGGGAAGACTCATCTGGCGGTAGGCATTCTCAAAGAACTCATCGCGAGCAGAGGATGCGCCTGCCTGTTCTGCGACTATCGCGAACTGCTGAAGCAGATACAGAATTCTTACAACGAGTCCGTCAAGGCGACCGAGTTGCAAGTGCTGCGGCCGGTGTTTGAAGCCGAGGTGCTGTTGCTCGACGAACTCGGTGCCGTGAAGCCGAGCGAGTGGGTGTGGGACACGGTCAGCCTGATTCTGAATACACGCTACAACGACAATCGAACCACGATTATCACCACGAACTTTGCCGACGAACCGGCGGCGGGCGTCAGTAAGTCTCTTTCGCCAGCCCGGGCCGCCTCGCGCGACGAAACTCTCGGCGATCGTATTGGGGAGCGCATGCGCTCGCGGTTGCAGGAGATGTGCCGAATCGTGAAGATGAACGGGCCGGATTTTCGGCAGAAGTTTAAGAGCGCCAGCTTTGGGTAGTTTCGCCGCACAATCACACCCACTACAATCAAAGCGTGCTGACCGAACGCATCGAGTTTCGTCCGGAATCTGACGCCGAAATTTTCTCTGCTGTTGCGGCGGCACCGGCCGTGTTCCTTTTGCGCGGGCAGGACGCCAACTCCGAACCCTACGCCAGCAAGACTGCCAACCTGCGGCGCCGGCTGCAGCGACTGCTTTCGGCTCCCGAAACGCACACGAAACGGCTCAACTTGCGCGATCGCGTGCGCTCGATTGAATACACGCTGACGGGGTCGGACTTCGAATCTGGGTTCGTGCTGCACCAGACGCTGCGAGCAGTTTTTCCCAAGACTTATTCGAATCGTCTGCGGCTGCGTTTTGCGCCGCTGGTCAAGTTGCATTTGGAGAATGAATTTCCGCGAGCTTCGATAACGATGCGGCTGGGACGAATTTCGGGGAAGAATGTTTACTATGGGCCGTTTGCTTCGCGGGGGGCGGCGGAAAAGTTTATGAACGACGCGCTCGATTTTTTCAAAATGCGGCGCTGCGTGGAAGATCTGCATCCCGATCCAAAGTTTCCCGGGTGCGTTTACTCCGAGATGAAGCTGTGTTTGGCGCCCTGTTTTCGCGGCTGCACCGATGACGCCTATCATGCGGAGGTGGTGCGGGTCGAAGATTTTTTTGATTCGCGCGGTGAGTCCCTGAAGCGGCAACTGGCTGCGGAGCGCGACGAGGCATCGACGAAAATGGAATTCGAGACGGCCGCCGCCATTCATGCGCGGATCGATAAGCTGGCTCCTGTGTTGCAGCAATTGCCTGAATTCGTACAGCGCATTGACCGGCTGCACGCCGTAATCGTGCAAAAATCGGCGCAGCCTGAGAGCGTTGCTTTATTCCGCGTTGACACGGGCGTGCTCGCGGGGCCGCTCGTGTTTCCAATCTCCGAAGCGGAACATGCCAAATCCCAGTCGATGGAGGCGCGCATTCAGGCGGCGCTTACGGCCTTTCCAGCCTCCGATCCAGTTGGCGTAGTCGAACACTTGGAGCATCTTGCAATCCTGAAGCGCTGGTGCTATCGCGGCACGAGGGTGGGCGAAATCTTCTTCGCCAATGCCAAGGGAGAATTGCCGATGCGCCGCCTGGTGCGTGGGATCGGCCGTGTATACAAGGGCGAGGCGCCGGAGATTCTTCCGGCGTAAAAGATTCTCACCGCCGAGTCGCAGAGAACGCGGAGAAGCTCCAGGCCCAAACCTGAGTCGTAGCGAGCCAACTTTGTATGAGTTCGTTCAAAGGACCGAAAAGGTCTTCCCGGCGACCTCTGCGTCTCGGCGGTTAAGAGGTTTGCGTCCGAATAGCAGATCCAACTTTTCAAGGAAACTTACATACAATGGAAACACCATGGCGAAAAAGACCATCAAGGCGAAGAGCCAAAAAACTTCCAACAGATCTGCATCCAATAAAAAACCTGCGCCCAGCCGAGCATCTCTCGATCAGGCCCTGCGCAAACAACTTCTCGATTTATTGAAAGGTGGCCAAGCCCATACCACCTTCGATGCTGCTATGGGCGACTGGCCGTTGCAATTGGCCGGAGTCAAGGTTGCGAATTTCCCGCACACAGCGTGGATGCTACTCGAGCACATGCGCATCGGCCAACGGGACATTCTGGAGTTCAGCCGCAGTCCGAAGCACGTTTCACCGAAATGGCCGGAGCAATACTGGCCGACTTTGGAGGCGCCGACCGATGACAAGGCGTGGAAGGCGAGCATGGCCACGTTCAAGAAGGATTTGCGATCGATGACGCAACTCGTTGGGAACTCTAAGACCGATCTCTTCGGTCGTATTCCGTGGGGCGATGGGCAGACGATTTTGCGCGAGGCACTCTTAGTTGCCGATCACAACGCCTATCATCTCGGCCAACTGGTCATGCTGCGAAAGAGCATCGGAATCTAAGGCGGACCAGCGGGGACGGTCTCGCGCCATCTTTCGCCTCAGCCCTTCCGATTCTCGATGGGCGCAACTCCCCAGGGCCAATCTGTGTCTAAGTAGATAGAATAGTAGTAGGCATGTCGATGCGTAGCTGGTCCATCCCGCTCGGGCGTCTCTTCGGAATCGAAATTCGAATTCACCTGACTTTCTTGTTCCTGTTGTTCTTTGTGTGGGGAACGGAAGCTGCTACGCAGGACGCCAGCGCCGCGCTACATGGTCTCGCCCTGGTCGGCATCGTCTTTGGCAGCGTCGTCTTGCACGAATTAGGTCACGCTCTGGTGGCTCGGGGGTCGGGCGTCCCCGCTAAGGGCATCATCTTGCTGCCGATCGGCGGAATCACCATCCTTGATGAAGCGCACGCTATTCCAGATTCGATGAACGCCTGGAAGCGCGATATTCGCATCGCTGCCGCGGGGCCGGTGGTGAATCTGGTCATCGCAGGTTTGTCGGCGCTCATACTGGTTACAGCTATACCTGGCTTTTCGCTGACGGCGAGGCCGCTTCTGCATTCGAGCGCGCTTTTGCGGAGCATCGTTTGGGTGAATCTTTATCTCGGCTTGTTCAACTTGTTGCCGGCGTATCCAATGGATGGCGGCCGCGTTTTGCGCGCTATATTTTCGCGCCGCGTTGATATGGTGCGAGCCACACAGCGCGCCGTCCGCATCGGCCACGTGTTCTCGATTCTGTTTATGATGGTCGGAATGCTGCTGGGCAACTGGTGGCTCGTGATGATTGGCTTTTTCCTTTTTGTCGGGGCACAACTGGAGGAGCGATCGGCGGTATTTCAGTCCGTGCTGCAGAGCGTACGGCTGGAAGAGGTTATGCTCACCGACTTCGCCACACTCTCGCCGGCTGACACGCTGGAAGATGCGCTTGAAAAAGCGGTACACACGTTGCAGGATGATTTCCCTGTAGTGCGCGGCAGCGACATGGTGGGGGTCGTTTCGCGGCAAAAAATTCTCGAAGCTCTGCGTGCCGAGGGGAACGGTTACGTGCAGGCGGTGATGAACCGCATTTTCGAAGTGGCCGCCAAACAAGAGTCGCTCGCCTCCGCTTTCCGCAAGCTCTCTGCCCGCAATCTCAGCATTATTCCGGTAGTCGACGAGCAGCAACTGGTTGGAATTGTCACCCTGCAGAATCTCATGCACTCCATGTCGCTCTTGGCGGAGAGCCGTAAATTGCGGCGGGCAGCGCTCGACGCTCAGGGATTCTAGATTCTGTACTGGAGCGGCTTGCCTTCCGCCAGCTGGTTTGAACTCGCATAAATTTCTTGAGCTGCGCGTACCGCGGAACCAAACTCCAGCGTCCTCCCCGTCACTTCTGCAATCACGTGTTCGAGCGCGGCGAGCACTCCTATCGTGTCCATATAGTCGTAGTAGCCAATATGCGCGATGCGGAAAAGCTGACCTTTCATCTCCGCATTTCCGTTGGCGACGACCGCGCCGAACTGCTCGCGGAAGCGTTTGCAGATAATGTTGGAGTCGGCGCCTTCGGGTGCAGCGACCGCGGTCAGCGCGGAGGCGGGACAATTCGGCGCGAATAATTTCAGTCCGAGTGCTTCGACGCCGGCGCGTGTCATGGCGGCGCACAATTCGGCGTTGGCGATGAGCGCATCGCGTCCCGCCGCCAAGTTTCCATCGCCCATTTGACGGACGTAATCGAGCGCCGCCGCCATCCCGGCGAATAGCGCAGTCGCGGGCGTGGAGGCGGTCTCCGCCTTGGCCGCAGCTTTTCGCTCCTTGCGCAGATCGAAGTAATAGCGCGGAGACGTGGTTCGCTCCATGCGTTGCCAGGCGCGCTCGCTCACGGCGCCATAGGCCAATCCTGGCGGAATCATGAGAGCCTTCTGCGATCCGCCAAGGATGATGTCGACTCCCCAGCCATCGACGTCGAGACGGGTCGTGCCCAAACCCGTAATTGCGTCGACGACCAGCAAGGTATCGGGCAAAGCGCGCACCAGTTTCGCAATCGCTTCGACATCGTGGCGCGCGCCCGTTGAACTCTCGGTCGCTTGCATGTAGACGCAGCGAGTCTCCGGCGCCAGTTTGCGGCGCACATCGTCGAGCGAAAACGTTTCGCCGTAGGGAGCGGTGACCGTCTCGACGGCGCAGCCAAATGCCTTGGTGAGCGCAGTCCAGCGCTCGCCGAACTTGCCGGCAGTCAGGACGAGTACACGGTCGCCGGGGGAAGTCAGGTTGGAGACTGAGGCTTCCATGAAACCCGTGCCTGATGAGGTGAGCACAAGGACCTCATTCTTTGTGCCAATGAACTCCTTCACATCCGCAAGCACATGGGTGAACAGAGCGCGAAATTCGGCGGTGCGATGGTGCGCGCCATACGCTGCCATCGCCGTTTGGGCAACGGGAAGAAGGGGAGTTGGTCCGGGAGTGAAGAGACGGTTTTTCTTGATCATGGGAATCGGGCGCCGGGATTACTCAACAGGATATGCGAAGGGGCGAACATTCGGGAAGAGAGGAGTGCCTTACCACAGAGGTCACAGGGAACATGGGGAAAAGGGCCCTGCCGACTATAATTCGGCCATGCCTTTAATCGATCAGATCCAGAAAGACATTGTCGCGGCTATGAAGGCTCGCGAAGAGCAGCGCCTCTCTTGCCTGCGCATGGTCAAGACCGCGCTCAAGAATCGCGAGATCGAAAAGATGGCGCCGCTCGACGACAAGGAATCGCAGCAAGTGCTCTCCACGCTGATCAAGCAGCGCAAGGATTCGGTCGAGCAGTTCACCAAGGGCGGACGCCAGGAGATGGCCGACAAAGAAGCGGCCGAGATCAAGCTGATCGAGACCTATTTGCCTAAAGAGGCGGGGGAAGAGGAAATCGTCGCGGGTGTTCGCGCGGCGATTACCGAGATGACGGGTCCGCTGACGATGAAAGACATGGGGGCGGTGATGAAGGCCACAATGGCGCGGTTCGCGGCGGAGGGGCTGCGGGTGGATGGGAAGGTGGTCAGCGAAGCAGTGAAGAAGGAGCTCGCTGGGAAGTAACAAGCGCCTTGGAGCGGACGCTCACGTTCGCCGAGATCAGGCACATTTACTCGACCTACTTCACCGAATCAAACGAATCCAATGCGCGCTTGGCGACCTCTGCCGGCAAGGGCGCATAACCCAGGCCTGAACACTTCTTTTGACCGCACGTCAGCATCCAGCGCAGGAGTTCCGTCAGCAGGAGAACGCATAGCGCCGAGACAAACTTGGAAATCGAACTCAAGAACGGAGCCCTCCTGAAGATGAAGCGTGAGTTAAGACTTAGTCGGGTCATACTGGGATAACGCCTGCTGTTGCTAGCGGAAAGATAACAGCGCGTGCGAAATGAAGAATACTTTCTATTGGCCAACGGTCTGCGCAATTTTGGTGACGGCTGCTTGGGCTTGGCGCAAAACCCTAAACGCCCTCACAATTTAGAGCCGTCGTTGATTTATTCATGCCGAGATAGCCCGTTCCCGAGCGTTTCCGCGAGCACCCCAAGCCACGGCTCACCTCCCACGGTGAAGTTGGCCTTGACCCAACGGGGATTCTCAGCCCCGAAGCGCAGGTCACGGTTTAATCCCCGAGTCGCGATACGCCGAGGTTGTGGAAATCCGAAATGCCCCCAATCGGAGTGAAGTTTTGGCTGTTGCGATATGTAATCCGTCACAAGGTACTTACAGGTTGAAAATTGAGGAGACGGGCGCTCAGCCATATCGGATCACGGTAGCGGGCGACGCCCCGAACATTGGGGAGTCACGAATCCTGAAGCACAGTTCTCAGACCGCTCGAATCCGAAGCTACTACTTTGCTTTCTGGATTGAGAATAAAGAAGCACACATTCAGTGGCTGGACGAGGGAGTCCGACCTCGAGACTCACGATTGCCGATTGAAATTAGTGAACGGTGAACTTGACGAAGACTATCGACCACGCTGCCATTCACGGTACGCTTCGCTCTTCCCGATCCCACGTTCCTTTGCTACTTTTTTCAGGGCGGCTTTTTCGTCGACCTTTTCGGCGGCCATGATTTCGCGCACGCGCTGAGCTACGCTTATGTTTTCGGAAGGCGCGGGAGCCGCCCCCTCTTCGGCTTTCGCAATCAGGAGAGTAATCTCACCTTTGACTTCGCCGCGGGCTTTGAGTTGATTGAGAATCTCTCGGGCGCGCCCGCGCAGGAATTCTTCGTGTAGCTTTGTTACTTCGCGCGCGACGACTACGTGGCGGGCTTCTCCTAGAACATCGCAAACGTCAGAAAGCGTCTCGAGCAGCCGATGCGGGGCTTCGTAGAATACTTGTGTGCGCGGAGAATCTTTTACGCTTTCCAGCAGTTTGCGGCGCTGGCCGGATTTGGCGGGGAGAAAGCCGCTGAAGCGGAACGAATCGGTGGGCAGACCGCTGGCGACGAGGGCGGCCAGAAAAGCGGACGCTCCGGGAATCGGAACGACCGGAACGTGATGGCGAATGGCTAGGGCAATCAGGCGGAATCCGGGGTCGGAGATGCCGGGCATGCCTGCGTCGGTGACCAGGGCGATCTTGGCTCCGCCTTCGAGGTCGACGACTAATTCGGCGGCTTTGGTCATCTCATTGTGCTCGTGATAGCTGACCAGCCGGGTCTGGATGCCGTAATGGCTGAGGAGTTTCAGAGTCTGGCGCGTATCTTCACAGGCAATTAGATCGACCTTTTTGAGGATGCGCAGGGCGCGCAGCGTGATGTCTTCGAGGTTGCCGATGGGCGTGGCGATGAGATATAAAGATGGTCCCCGAATAACGGCGTCTCGCTCAGAGATACCCTCGATTTGCGTGTCTTTGCGCATGAGGGAGTCTAGCAAGAAACCCTCTTTACCACGCAGCCAGGAGAAAGTCGCGTAAATATTCGTTATTTTCCTCCGTCTATTCTTGCCTCAGTGGTGGGTTCTCGCTGGAACCCGAACCAACTGCATCAAGCTGCATCAACTTTCAGCTTCGCCTTTCATTCGCTTCGTGCTAAACTGACCAAAATTGATGTGACGGCCAACACTTCACGCTCCAGCCCGCGGGTGTAGGCTACGAGGATTCGTACCCGAGATTACTGATTTCACCTAAACAGGAGCAGCCCTCATGGCGGAAGACCGTAGCACCCGAGTCGATGATCGCAACAATGATCGTAACAACGAACGCAATAAGGCAATTGAACTCGCGTTCGCGCAAATTGAAAAGCAGTTTGGCAAGGGATCGATCATGCGGCTGGGATCGAAGGAGGCGATTGTTCCCATTGCGGTGATTTCGACAGGCGCGATTTCGTTCGATGCCGCGCTGGGTGTGGGCGGAGTGCCGCGCGGGCGAGTGGTCGAAATCTTCGGCCCGGAGTCTTCCGGCAAAACGACGATTGCCTTGCAGGTCATTGCCGAAGCGCAAAAGGCTGGGGGCATGGCGGCGTTCGTCGATGCCGAGCATGCGCTCGATCCGGGGTATGCCAAGAAGCTGGGCGTGGACGTCGACAATCTTCTCGTCTCGCAGCCAGACTACGGTGAGCAGGCGCTCGAAATCACCGAAGCGCTGGTACGCTCGAACTCGATTGACGTGCTGGTGGTGGATTCGGTTGCGGCGCTCGTTCCTAAGGCTGAACTTGACGGCGAAATGGGCGACAGCCACATGGGCCTGCAAGCGCGGCTAATGTCGCAGGCGCTACGAAAGCTGACGGGAACAGTTGCCAAGTCGCGCACCTGCCTGATCTTCATCAACCAGATTCGCGAGAAGATTGGCGTGATGTTCGGCAATCCGGAGACGACGACTGGCGGCCGCGCGCTGAAGTTCTATTCGTCGGTGCGCATTGATATTCGGCGCATCGCTGCCATCAAAGAAGGAGACGTGGTCACCGGCTCGCGCACTCGCGTCAAGGTCGTAAAAAATAAAGTGGCGGCGCCGTTCCGCGAAGCCGAGTTTGACATCCTTTATGGTGAAGGCATTTCGCGCGAAGGCGATCTGCTCGATCTGGCGGTGAACAGCAACATCCTCGAGAAATCGGGTTCGTGGTTCAGCTATAAAGGCGAGCGCATTGGCCAGGGACGCGAGAATGCACGCGCCTTCCTGAAGGAAAATAAAGATACGATGGCTAAGCTCGATGCGGAAGTACGGAAGGCTCTGGGACTGACGCCATCGACCGCGCCGCCGACACCGACGGCGGTTCCAGCACAGGCGACCGGAACGCAGGGGCGAGTCACGACGATGCCTAGCGCATCGGAAGCGGCGAAGGTGCCAGCGGCGAGGCGGTAGGAGCGCCCAGACAACTAAACTCGGTCGAACAGAGTTGAGACCTCATACTAATTTCTGCTCGACCTTTGCGCACCCCGCATTGTGGCGCGGGAGTTCTCAAGTTCCTTTATTTCTCCGTGGGTAAGAAATCAAAATACGCAAGATTGTTTCCACGCTTGTAATGCAGAGTCAGGAGTTGCAGGCCGGCCTCGGGGAAATTAATTTCTCCGCAGTCTGCCTTGTTCCAGAAGTGCCAGACCTCCCAATCGGGGTAGTTTTTCATCGAGAACTGGGTTGTGGAATCGAGCGGGAGCTTGCACTCGGCGGCGGGCCGGTTGTTCAGCGAAAAATTAATGGTTTGCGCGATATGGGAATACATGGCCACGATTCTGTATGTCCCGGCTTTCCGTACGTCGACGGTGTAGTTCGTCCACTCGCCATCTTCCGTCCATCCGATATATAACTGCTGCCACTCTGGCGCAACCAGGTTGGGATGATTGAGATCCGCTAGTTTCTTCACGTAGGAAATGTCTACGCCTTCGTGTTCGCGAAAACGGCAGATGGCGACCGGCACGTCTTCTTCGCAGTGTCCAGGCTTGTAGTTCAACTCGCCGCTGCCGTGGTTGATTGGATCCGCGTCATGATACGCAACGCCCTCCCCGCCATCGTCGAAGAATGCGGCTTGGAGACGGCCCGGAATTGCCTGCGGAACACCGGCGTGCGCCGCATCTTGAAAAGGTTTTCCCTTGTAGTCAGCGGGAGCTCTTCCGCCTGCATTCGTTCCCGCAAGCAGCACCAGCAAAAATCGTAAACCGAGTAATCTCATTGGGCGTTTTTCTAGCAATCGTACACCACCAACCGGTCCGGCTGGGTTCAGAGCCGCGCGGACATCCGATTGCCATCTCCGGCAGCGCCCGCATACAATCCTCCTTTCGTTGACCCTGTCGTCAATCGAGGGCCCCGATGAAGCGCATCAAAGCCATCTATCCCGGATCGTTCGATCCTCCTACCAACGGCCATCTTGATTTGATTGAGCGCGGTGGCAAGATCTTTGACGAACTGGTCGTGGCCATTCTGCGTAACCCCGAGAAGGATCCGCTATTCAGCGTCGCTGATCGCCGCAAGATGCTGGAGTCGATGACCTCTGGGTTTGACAACGTTTCCGTGGATACCTTCGACGGCCTGACGGTGGATTACGCGCTGCGAGTCGAGGCTCAGGCAATTCTGCGCGGCATTCGCGCCATCAGCGATTACGAATACGAACTGCAAATGGCGCTGATGAATCGCAAACTACAACCGACGCTGGAGACCGTTTTCATGATGCCCGCCGAAAAGTATTCCTACTTGAGTTCGCGGCTGGTGCGCGAGGTCGCGCAGCTCGGAGGTTCTATCGAACGCCTGGTACCAGAGCTTGTAGAACAGAAGCTTCGTGAGAAAATAGATGTGGCTCACAAATTTGCGAAGGGCGAGCCGCGCGCGAGTAAGACACCTTCCGACGCGAAGAACAGGTTTAGGAAAAAGAGACTATGAGCACCGTGATGGCCCCCGTTACCCAGCCCGTCCGCTTGACGGAACGCATTAACCGCATTGAGCCTTCCGCGACTATGGCGGTGGTGGCTGAAGCTGACAAACTGCGCCAACAGGGTATCGACGTCGTGGATTTTGGTGCGGGCGAGCCGCACTTCTCTACGCCGCAGCACATCAAGGATGCAGCCATCGCTGCCATCCAGTCGAACTTTTCGAAGTACACCCCCGTCGGTGGCACCGCCGAACTGAAGGATGCGATTGTCCATCGTCATGCAGTCGACTTCGATTCGGATTACCGGCGTGAAGAGGCAGTGGCGTCGGTCGGTGGCAAACACGCGCTCTTCAATGTCATCTCGGTGCTGGTCGATCATGGGGACGAGGTAATTCTTCCTGTTCCCTACTGGGTCTCGTTCAAAGATATGGTGCGTTACGCCGGCGGCAACTGCGTGCTGCTGCAAAGCGACGAGTCGCAGGGCTTTCGCGTCACGGCCGATATGGTCGCGGAACTGGTGACGCCGCAGACGAAACTCATCATTCTGAATTCTCCGTCGAATCCTTCGGGAGCCGTGATCAGCCCGGAAGACATGACCGAAGTTGTGCGACTGGCCCACCAGCGCGGCATCTGGGTGATTTCAGACGAGTGCTACGTTTATCTGAATTACACGGGAAAGCGCTTTTCCGTTGGCTCACTGCGTGAGTATCGCGACCGCTTCATGGTCGTCGGGTCGCTTTCGAAGACCTACGCCATGACCGGATGGCGTCTTGGATTCACGCTCGGGCCTGCGCCCATCGTTACTGCTGTTCAGAAACTTCAGAGCCAGTCGACGTCGAATCCAACTTCGATCGTGCAGAAAGCGGCGGTGGCGGCGTTGAGAGGCCCGCAGCAATGCGTTGACGAGATGCGTGCGGAATACATCAAGTTGCGCGATCATTTGGTGAAAGGATTACGATCGATTCCTGGCGTGAAATGCACGCTCCCCGAAGGAGCGTTCTACGCGTATCCCAATGTTTCTGAATTTTTTGGGCGCAGCGGGATCAACTCAGCCTCCGATTTGGCGGGCAAACTTCTGCGCGAGGTACACGTCGCCACTGTTCCGGGCGAAGGCTTTGGGACGAAGGAACACATTCGCCTCTCATACGCGACGACGATTGCTGAACTTGATCGCGGGTTGGAGCGGATGCGGAAGTTCTTTGGCGGATTGTAGGCGCGTTCTCGCCCGCGAGACCACATAGGGACGACCGCTCCCGACCGTCCCATTAGCGCTTAGCATTTGATTTAAGCTTAACCACCTGACTGCTTCCATGACCCAACTCTACCCGCTCCTGATGCAGCCCGCCTTCGACCCGCGTCCCTGGGGCACCTTCGATCTCTCTGCTATTTACCCGAATCACAAATTCAACGAGCGCATCGGAGAGGCATGGCTTACCGGCGATAACTGCGCCGTCGCGAACGGACCGCTGGCGACGCGTACGCTCGCAGACCTGAGCAAAGAATTCGGCGCTGACCTGGTTGGCACGGCTGCGCGCGACCCGCAGCGCTTTCCCTTGCTGGTGAAGTTTCTGTTTCCCGAGGAAAAACTCTCCGTACAAGTTCATCCTGACGACGCAACCGCTCAACAATTCGGCGAGCCCTGGGGAAAGACTGAATGCTGGTACGTCGCTCATGCCAAGCCGGGAGCGCAAATCGCGCTCGGACTGAAGACCGGCGTCACGCGCGCGCAATTCGAGCAAGCCATCCATGACAAGCGCGCGGAAGAACTGCTCAACTGGATCAATGTCTACCAGGGCGAGATGATTTACGTTACCGGTGGAACTGTGCACACGCTCGGACCGGGTTCGGTCATCGTGGAGACGCAGCAGCAATCCGACACCACGTATCGTCTCTACGATTATGGACGCCCGCGGCCGCTGCATCTCGAACGCGGCCTCGCCTCGATCAAGGAGCGCACCGGCGCCGGCAAAGTGATCCGCCCCGCGCCCGTCGCGATCAATGGGGGTAAGAATCGACGCTCGCCGATGATCTCGGCGCCGTACTTCACGGTGGAGATGTATGAGTTGAAAGAGCCGCATGATTTCTCGACCGCCGATAAAAATGACGGGGACAAAACGTCGGCGCAAATTTTGGTTGCCGTCGAAGGCTGTGGAGTTGTCGAGGCGCACGGTCGCGATCCGGTTGCACTGGCCAAGGGAGACGCGGTTGTGATCCCGGCCGCTCTGCACGATTTCACCGTCCGGCCGCAGTGGGCCGTCGAGTTTCTGAAAGCTAGCGTTTCTGGCGGGACCGTCACTGAGCCCGCCACACGCATCTAGCCTCACTCAGGCCTGTGCGTGGTAGGCTTTCTATTCGTGAAAACGAACCCCCATTTCTATCCCGTCATTCTCGCTGGCGGGCGAGGCACGCGCTTCTGGCCACTGAGCCGCAAAAGGCGCGCTAAGCAACTGCTCGCACTTGACGGCAAAGAGAGCATGATCCAGCAGACCGTCGCGCGACTGGCGCCGATGGCCTCGCCCAGCCGCTTTTGGATCATTACTAATGGCGAACTGCGCTCCGCGATCAGCCGTCAATTGCCAAAACTTCCGGCGAAACAAATCATCCCCGAGCCCGTTGGGCGCAATACGGCTCCAGCGATCGGCTTGGCGGCGTTTCTTTTGCTGCGCCACGATCCCGATGCGGTGCTGGGACTTTTCCCTTCTGACCACGTCATCGCCGATCCGACGCAATACCGCGCGACGATTAGCCGGGGAATCGAGATTGCCGCCGCGGCAGGAGGGAATATCGTTGTGCTCGGCATCCGCCCGACGCGCCCCGAGACCGGATATGGATATATCGAGGCTGGTGCTCCTAATGATGATTCACTCGATCAGATGGACATTCTTCGGGTACGCCGCTTCACTGAAAAGCCGGATTTAGGCCTGGCTCGGCAGTTTCTCGATGCTGGCAATTACTTCTGGAACAGCGGCATGTTTCTTTGGCGCGCCGACACTCTAGCCAATGCGCTGCGCGAGCATCTTCCCAACACGGCTCCGCTTCTCGAAAAGATCGCCGCTGCCTATGGAACGCGCAATTTTGAAAATACTTTTCGCAAGCTCTACCCGAAATGCGAAAACATCAGCATCGACTACGCAGTGCTGGAGCCGCGCTCGGCCAAGGGAGAGAGCCAGTCGCGCATTTTCTGCATTCCCTCCGATTTCGGATGGAATGATCTCGGCTCCTGGACGGCGCTTCACGAGCACCGCGTAGCCAAGACGAAACCGGCTCATGGAAGCCCAGTTTCAGCGTCAGGAAGTTTTGCATTGAATGCAACGAATAACTACGTGCACGCTCCGGGTAAATTTGTCGCGCTGGTCGGCGTCAGCAATCTCGTGATCGTCGAGACCGAGGACGCGTTACTGGTAACGACACTCGACCAATCACAGGATGTAGCTAAAGTGGTGAAGCATTTGGATGAGAAGAAGTTGAAGAAATTGGTTTGAAAAGGCAGTCGCTGGTCATTAGTCGATGGTGGTTAGCAAGCGCTTAATTCGGCAACCGGGCCCAAAACAAATGACGAACAGCGAACGCCAGCGACTAGCGACCAACGACGACTATGACCCAAATCAGATTTGGCACCGACGGTTGGCGCGGCCTGATCGCCGACGACTTCACGTTTGACAACGTACGGCGCGTTGCCGGAGCGATCGCCCGCTACGTTCTCAAGCACGAAGATTCCACTCGCGGCATCGTTGTGGGATACGACACTCGTTTCGCTTCCGACCGCGCCGCGCGAATTGTGGCGGAGGTAATTGCCGAGGCGGGTATTCCCGTGTTGCTCGCCAACGATTATGTGCCCACGCCCGCGGTTTCCTACAATGTGAAAAAGCTCGGCGCAGCCGGCGGAGTCATGATCACCTCCAGCCACAATCCCTGGAACTGGAATGGCGTGAAGTTTAAAGCGAAA
Organism: Terriglobales bacterium; assembly: GCA_036513715.1. Taxonomy (GTDB): domain Bacteria; phylum Acidobacteriota; class Terriglobia; order Terriglobales; family Acidobacteriaceae; genus Acidiflorens. Next base: position 30,470 of record DATBYM010000069.1, on the reverse strand, counting down.
TTTGGAGGCTCGGCCACTCCGGTGATCATGAAGTCGATTGAAGACGAGTTGGGCGCTGAGACATTGCCCTCAGATTCGTCTCCCACCTTTACGCACACAACGCGCGAGGATGGGACACCCTCGCGTGTCGCGAAAATTGAGGAAGTGGATCTCAAGCCCGCCTACGTGGCAGCCATCAGCGAATTTGCGGACCTCGATTTGATCAGCCGCGCGAATTTCAAGTTTGCTATCGACTCGATGTACGGCTCCGGCCGCGGTGTTTTGCCGAAAATATTTGACGCGCATGCAATCCGCTACGTCGCTATCCGGCAGGAGGTGAACCCGCTATTTCCCGGCATCAATCCTGAGCCAATCCTTCCGCACGTCGCGCTGTTGCAAGAAACCGTAGTGAAAGAAAAATGTCACGCGGGCCTGGTCACTGACGGCGACGCCGATCGCATCGGCGCTGTCGCCGAGGATGGCAGCTTCGTCGATTCTCACAGATGCATGTCGGTTTTGCTGAACTGGCTGCTGGTACGCAAAAAGTGGCCCGGCGATGTAGTGCGCGCTTTCAATACTACGGGCATGATGGACCGCATCGCCGCCAAGTACGGTCGCAAACTGTATGAGACTTCGATCGGCTTCAAGTACATTGCCGATCTGATGATGGAGCATGAAATTCTGATTGGCGGAGAGGAATCCGGCGGCATTGGCTACGGGCGTTTTCTGCCGGAGCGCGATGGGGTTCTCAATGCGCTACTACTCGCAAATGTGATGGCGGAAGAGGGCAAGCCGCTCGGGGAACTGGTCGCCGACCTACAGCGTGAATTCGGCGCACACTACTATGGACGCCGCGATCTGCATATCTCCGATGAAATGAAGAACGGCGCGATACGGCGCGCCGCCGATCCGCAAACGTCGAAGCTCGGCGGTTATTCGGTTTTGCGTAAGGAAAATCGGGACGGCATAAAGTTTTATTTAGACGCCCCCAAAGATGGCAACGGCGCCGACCCGTGGGTATTGTTTCGCGCCTCGGGCACCGAACGTCTGTTACGCTGCTACGTCGAAGCAGCCTCGCCTGAGCTGGTCGAAGAAATTCTCGAAGCGGGCGAAAGATTCGTGCGGCTGGCGTAACCGCCGGAGCCAGGGATTTGGCGGCACTTTCCCGTTTTGGACGGCGCGACAACACGATAGGATAGTGACAACAGCAGGATAATGGTCACCAAGGAAGCCACACCCGTTCTCGCAGATTCTCCGGAATCGCGCCGTTACAATCGCGTGAAGCGATGGGTCGGTATCGCCGATTTTGCGGTGGGCTTCGGTTTGCTTGTGTTGCTCCTCGCTTCCGGATGGACGCGCACGCTTCGCGATCTAGCTGAGCGCGGCGCTTCGCAGAATTACGTCTTTGCCGTTTTCCTATACGTCCTGATGCTGATGCTCATTAGCCAAGCGATAGGAGTTCCGCTGGCATATTACAGTTTTCGGCTGGAGCATCGCTATAACCTGTCCAACCAGCGGTTCCGCTCTTGGGTTTGGGACGAGTTCAAAGGTCTGTTGATCGGCCTCGTGATGGCCACGATCGTGGTGGAACTGCTCTACATGCTCATACGGCAGACTCCGCAGCAATGGTGGATCATCGCTTGGATCGTCTTTCTTGGGCTAGTCGTGCTCCTCGCGCAACTCGCGCCCGTGGTCTTGTTTCCAATTTTTTATAAGTTCGAGCCGCTGGAAAATGAAGAACTCAAACGCCGCTTGATTGTTCTGAGCGAACGAGCGGGCACCCGGGTAAGGGGCGTCTATAAATGGCATCTCTCCGAGAAAAGCAAGAAGGCCAACGCGGCGCTGACTGGGCTCGGCGCGACTCGGCGCATCATCTTAGCCGACACTCTGCTGGACAACTATTCGGACGACGAGATTGAAGCCGTGCTCGCGCACGAACTCGGCCACCACGTGCACCGCCACATTCTGAAGAGTATTTTTGTGCAGGCGGGAATCACACTGTTCGGCTTCTGGCTGGCTAACGAAGTTTTGCGTTATGCCGTGGAACGCCGCAATCTTTTCGAGACGATGTCGGATTTCGCCAACCTGCCACTGCTGATTCTGGTCGCGACTGTGCTTTCGTTTTTGCTGATGCCGGCGCTCAACGCCTATTCGCGTTTCAATGAGCGTCAGGCCGACCGTTATTGTTTCCAGTCCGTGGCCAGCGTCGAACCCTTTATTTCGTCGATGAATAAGTTGGCCGAGCAGAATCTGTCGGAGAAAACGCCGGCGCGTTGGGTCGAGTGGCTGCTTCATTCGCATCCCGCGATCGCCAAGCGCGTCGCCGCCGCTCAGGCCTGGGCGAAATCACACTGACGCGTCGAAAATAAAACGGCCGCAACTCTATTCACGCCGCAATATCACTTCCACCCGCCGCACATCCTCTTCCGTATCTACCCCGACCGTATCGAAGGGAGTTTCCGCGACATAAATCGGAACTCCATTTTCAAGAAAACGTAATTGCTCTAGTCTCTCGCTGCGTTCGAGCGACGACTCCGACCAATGCACGAACTTATCCAGCGCATCTTTGCGATATCCGTAGAATCCCAGATGTTTGTAGTATTGCGGACGCACGCCATCGCGATCATGCGGAATGGTGGCCCGCGAGAAATAAAGTGCGCGGCCGGAGGCGTCCGTCACTACTTTCACTGCCCCAGCATTATCGATGTCGATCGCCGCGGCTGGCGTCTTCAACGTACCCACTTCCACGCCCGCGCCTTTCATCACCGCAATCAAGCTCTCGACATGCTCAGGCCGAGTCAACGGCTCATCGCCCTGAATATTTAAATAAACATCGGCCAGCACCGTTGTTGAAATCTCGTGCACGCGTTCGGTGCCCGAGAGATGCGCCGCAGAAGTCATGCGCACGACAAAACCTTGCTGTTCGCAGAAGCGCAGAATCTCATCCGAGTCGGTGGCGACGATCACGTCGTCGACCGATGGGCACCGTCGTACACCCCGATACACCCACGCTAGCAATGGCACTCCAGCGATCTCGCGCAACATTTTGCGCGGCAGGCGCGTCGAGGCCAGCCGCGCCGGAATCACGGCGACAACTCTCATGGGCCCAGTTTCGCATGGAGCGCGGCGTTTGACACGCGCTTCGTTTGACGTTGCATTGGTTGCCACGGCATTTGTCTAACATTCGGGAATTCTTCGGCAGCGAATGAACGGATCGTAAAGCGATCATGGGGCACGAATTCCGCGTACGTACCCAACTCAAGTACGACCTGGGGAGAAACATAATCTTTGCGACGAACCTCTCATTCGGGATTGATCTGGCGGTTCCATTGGACATCAAACATCATCCGTTCGCATTTGACGATCTACTTTTGGCGAACCACAGGACGGGAGCACGAAGTGGCGGAACCAGGTGCAATTCCGCCGGTGGCTGTGGTTCAGCTACGAACTCCCTGCCGCGAGCTTCGGCGGTGGAACGTTCTGATTCAACCGGAAGAAGTTATTGGGATCATAGCGCGACTTGACTGCTACGATGCGGTCCCATCGTTCGTGATAAGCCTCAGGCACGCGATCCTGTTCATCGCCACTCATAAAGTTTATGTAAACACCGGGTTTCATCGCGGGCCGAAGTTTGTGGAAGATTCCACGGATCCAGGCAACATTGCCGGCATCAGCAGATGGCTCCGACCAGTTTGCCAGCAAATTCATGATGAAAGGAGAACTGCGATCACCGAACGCGGTCTCGTCAGCGCCGATCCGCGCCGCCGCACCACCAAGATAGGCCAGTTCAATCTGAGTTGCCGATGACGGAATCGTGGCCACCGCCTCTACCAGGCGATCAATCGTGCTGTCATCGAGATTACCGAAATAACCAGATTTCGTGTAGTAGCGGCGGCCATGAGGGAAATCGGAATCCGCCATGGTTTGCAGGTTGATAAAAGACAGAGTCTTGCCACCCACAGAATCCGGGCTGCACAGCGAAAGCGCGCGCTGCAGAAAAGGACGCCCGGCTTCGGGATCGCCCGCCCAGATCAAGGAACTGCCAGCGACCGGGCGCCCGCGGAGCGCCATGGGTACCTTATTTGCATGGGTCGCAAGGCGTAGATCTATATTCCACTTCAAGTCGATTGGCGCCTCGGCCATGAAGTCTCTCCAGCCTCTAAGTAGGCCGCCAATTTCGGGCTCTGGAGTCAGCCCTTCAGCGAGGACCACAGACGTCAAAGGATGGAGTTTCACTTCGAATTCGGTCACTACTCCAAAGTTACCGCCGCCTCCCCGCAAGGCCCAGAACAAATCTGGGTTCTCCTTTGAGTTGGCGCGCACGACGGAGCTATCCGCAGTTACGAGAGTGAACCCCTCGACGTTGTCGCATGACAATCCAAATCGCCGCGTGAGCCACCCGGTTCCTCCGCCCAAGATCAGTCCGGAAGCTCCGGTGTGAGAGACGACGCCGGAAGGAAAGACGAGGCCTGCTTTCTGCGTGGCGCTATCAATCGACCCCAACAGGCAACCTCCGGCGACCCTGGCCCGGCGTGCCTCGCGATCGACCGTGACCTGGCGCATTCTCGACAGGTCAATCACCATACCGCCATCGCACGTGCTGAAACCTGCGAGGCTATGCCCGCCACAGCGGATCGCAGTCAGAACCCCAGTCTCAGAGGCGGCTCGGACCGCGCTTTGCACATCACTCACATCTGCACAGCGCGCGATAAGGCCCGGTTTGCGAGCTACCATTCCATTCCAGATCGCACGCGCGTCCTCGTAACCACTATCGCCGGGACGCACCAAATCACCTTTGAATCGCCGGTGTAGTGACGAGTAGACCTCTTCGCTGGCTTCGACCATTGCTTGCTTTCCTTGCGTAATGTCCTTGTAAACCACGTGGTGGCGCTATCCTAAACGGTCTTGCGCCGCCGGCTGCGCAGATACAAGAGTGAGATAAGGCCCAGGAAAACAGAAAACGCGGGAACCGACCATTGCAATCCGTCCACGAAGCAAGTAGTGACTGAGATCGCAAGCAGTAACAGAATGCCAACAACGGTGAACAGCGGATGAGCCCACAGGCGCATGGGCAAACTCATGAGCCGCTCGCGCGTAATCGCTTTGCGAAAACGGAGGTGCGTGTTGAGAATCACCAGCCACACAAAAAGCATTCCGGCTACTGCAGTCCCATAGAGCATGAGGAAAGCATTCCGGGGAGAAAAGACGGCCAGCAGAATCGCTGCCGCAATCCCAGCGGTTGAAGCCAGCAGCGCGCGATGCGGCACTCCGTTGCGGCTTACTTTGCCCATCCATTCTGGGGCATAACCTTCCTGTCCAAGAGAAAAAAGCATTCGAGTCGACAGGTAAAGGTTAGTATTCACGCTCGACAGTGCCGCCGTCAGCACGACGAAGTTCATGATCCCAGCCGCGAACGGTATATGCGCTGCGGCGAATGCGGTGACAAAAGGGCTGCCCAAAACCGTGGAAGAAGCACTGGCCTGGTTCCATGGAACCATCGTCACCATAATCGCAATCGCCAGCACGTAAAACAAAATGAGGCGCCATACAATGCTCCTCATTGCGTGTGGAATGGTAATTTCTGGATGCTCGGCCTCACCCGCTGTGACCGCGATAATCTCCACTCCCATGTAACTGGTGACTGTGATGGTGAGCGAAAGCCAGACTCCTTTCCATCCCGCAGGCAAGAATCCTCCGTGCTGGGTTAGATTGGCCAAGCCAATTGTGCCGCGAGACCCAACGCCAAGAATCAGAGATATTCCGACAATAATGAAGGCGACGATGGCCGCCACTTTGATCGTTGCGAACCAATATTCAAACTCACCGAGGCGGTTGACCTGCATGGAATTGAGCGCCACCAGAGCGGCTGAAACCAACACTACCCAAATCCATTGCGGAACATTCGGAAACCAAAAAGAAATGTAGATGCCGGCGGCAGTGACCTCAGCCCCGATTGCGATAATCTGTGCGGCTCCGTAAGTAGCTCGAACCGAAAAACCAGCCCAGGGATTGAGGTACTTCTCTGCGTAAACTCCGAACGCACCGGCGACAGGATGTACGACTGCCATCTCTGCCAGCGCATAGGACATGATCAGAGCGATGCCAGCCCCCAGTAGATAGGAAAGAATCACGGCAGGCCCAGCCAGGCGAATGGTGACGCTGCTTCCCAGGAACAACCCGACACCGATGGCGCCCCCAATGGCCATCATGGTGAGCTGCCTTTGGCCCAACCGGCGGTGGAGACCTTCCACTTCCGCCGTCGGAAGCGCCTCACCGGCAAGCCTGGCCGCGGCCGCTGAAGGTTGTTGATCAGTCATATCTGCCAACGCAGGCAGGATCAGGGACCATAAGATCGATATTCTTTTTGAGAACTTCCCCCACCGCCTTCACATCGTCCATCGTGTTGTACACGTGGAACGATATGCGCAATCCGTCGTAACGATTCGATGCGACGATGTTGCTTGCGGTGAGCTTCTGCACCAGTAAGTTCGAGTCCTTGCACTGCAATACGACCAGCGGTCCGGCGCTATCAGCGGGCGTTTTGGCGCGAATGCCCAGGTCGCGGGCGCAGCTCAACAGCGATTGTGTGAGTTTCTTGATATGGCCTGCCACATTCTCCATCCCGATTTCCTGCAGCAGCCGGAATCCAGGCAGTGCCGCATACACGTTGGGCACCGATGGAGATCCTGACTCGAATCTTCGCGCCGTGGGTGACAAATCGAACACTTTGGGATCGTAGGCGAACGGATTTGCTTGCCCAAACCATCCGGTGACTGTAGGCATCAACGACAAGATGAGTTCTTTGCGCACATACAGGAAAGCCAAGCCGGGAGGACCGAGCAGATACTTCAGGGTTCCGGTTACGAAAAAGTCCAGGTCCATGGCTTTGACGTCAACCGGGCGGGTTCCACAATCCTGGTAATCATCCAGCATAACGAGGGCACCGGCACGGTGGGCGACTTGTGTGATGGCGCTTACCTCGGAACGAAATCCGTTCTTGAAACAAATGTGGGTGAGCGGCACGATGCAGGTATTTCGGTCCACCATCTTCTCGTAATTGGCTGCCGGAATGCAGTTGCCTTCTGCACCTACAAATTGCACTTCGGCGCCTCGAGTACGTTGTCCCAGCCAGACATGACCCATGGTTGGAAACTCGAACTCTCCCATTACGACTTTCTTTCGCTCCTGGAAATTCAGCGCGCTGGCGACGCCGTTGACGCCCGCCGACACACTGGTCACAATGGCAACTTCATCTGGACTGGCGTTGATGAATTGTGCAAAGGCAGTTCGAGCCACCTCGTATTGATTCACCCAAAGCTCCCACGGCGAGCCTTGCTCGTGCCAACTCGCCATGAAATCCTCCAGGCCGGCCTGCACCGCATCGGATAGGGGCCCCTGAGAGCAACTGTTGAGATAGATTTTGTGTTTGAAGATTTTGAAGCGAGAACGAATCTCCCGGATCTGCGTGTCAGTGATCTGCATGTCGGTCAGCATGACTCTTTCATCTCAGCCAGTATTCTTCCGAATTTGCGCACCTCTTGGATCGTATTGTAGTGAACCAATGACGCTCGGATTGCGCCACTCTCTGTGGGGAGGCCGAGGCGTTTCATCAGCCGCGGTGAGTACATGTGGCCGTCACGAATGCCGATTCCACGGTCCGCCATAGTCTGGGTGACAAGGGAGGGCGCAACGTTCGGAAGATTGAAGCAAAGTGTGGGAACGCGCTCGGCGAGGCGAGTGGGGTCGTCGACGCCATACACAATGGCCCCGGCGGCCTGTATAACCTCAAGCATCTCCCGAGAGAGTGTGGCTTCATGTTCGCGTATGGCTGTCATGGCGCGGACAAGGAAGTCCCTCCGGGATACGAGCGTTGTGTTTTCCTCTTCGCGGGCGAGGCTCGCCCCTAGCGTTTCAAGATAGCTGACAGCGGCGTCCATCCCGGCAACATTCTCATAAACGAAAGTCCCGGCCTCAATCTTGCCGGGAGGAGCGTCAGGAACAAAGTCCTCCCGAAAGGTGGGGAGTTCGGTGAGCAGTTCGAGACGCCCCCACAGAAAACCCATGTGGGGACCGAAAACCTTATAGCCGGAGCAAATCAGATAGTCGCAGTCGAACGCTTGTACGTCGATGATCGCATGAGGCGCATAGTGCACGCAGTCGAGAACTACCTCTGCGCCCGCGGCGTGCCCCAGTTTGGCAACAGCGGCGACATCGACAATGGAACCAAGGGCATTCGAAGCCACAGTGCAGGCAACCAGTCGAGTCTTCGAGGTGAGCAGCAGCTCCAGGTCCTCCACATGAAGATTGTTGTCTTCGCGCATCTTCCACCACACGATCTTAGCTCCCTCGCGCTCCAACTGCAGCCAGGTGGCGATATTGGCTTCGTGGTCGAGTTCGGTAACCACGATCTCGTTGCGGGCTTCGAGCGTGCGGCCGATCGCGAGGCTAAGCAGCCGGAAGAACGAGGTGGCATTCATACCGAAGGCAATCTCGTCACGGTGTCGCGCGTTGATCAGGATGCCCACGCCATCGCGGGCGCGAGCGATGGCGTCGTCCACCTCGATACTCTTGGCGTAGCGTCCGCCTCGCTGCACATTGCGGTGCAGAAGATGGCGGTGGATCGCGTCGAAGACGACTTGCGGAATCTGCGCGCCGGCGGCGTTATCGAAGAAGATGAAGGCTGGCTTCTGATTGAGCGCGGGAAACAGCGACCGGACGCGATCAGACGGAAAAGCGACGGTTCGGGATGCACCTAGCTGCTGATTGACCACTTGGCTCCTGGCGATTCGTAATTCTGCCACCCAGAACTGAGGGTATCCTCGACGACCCTGACCTTAAGTCTTGCGATGGATGCGCCGAACCAGTATACAAAGGGAACTCAATTCCAAATAGATGCAGGCTGAACTCAGGGCATGGCTGGATTCAGCAGCTTGTGCGCAGTCTCCGCTCCAAATACTAGGGAGCGATGGGTCCGTAGCAGACCGATTTGCTTGAGCACAGACGCCTGGTCCCAGTAGATGCGCTCGTGTGCGAGCTTGCCGTCGCGAAATCCGACCACCACGACAAGTGGAACCTCGACGCGGCGGCCGGTTGGCGGAACGCCCGGGAGCATCTACGGCATCTCTGTCGTGTGGGTGAAGGAGAAAATGATCTCGTCCACCAGTCGGTCCTGACCCAGGGTACGGGCAACCATCTGGATCGAATTGTCCGCCGGCATCGGCGAGATGAAGTCTTCCTGATAAAACCTGCGCAGGGCTTCGTGGCCGTAGTCGCCAGTCATAACCGGAATGTGGTTAACGTAGGCATCATGCACCATTGTGGCAATCGTCGAAGAGACGTCGCGACTCGAAAATTCATAGCCGATGTGTTTTTCCCATTCATGCGTGATGCACATTTGCGATTACACAGAAAGCTTGCAGGCGAAACAATTGGACGAACGTATCGATCGATACCATCGGATCAACCCGGACGACAAGTTCGTATTTGTCTTCGGTCGCCACTGGTCGCATGATCCGATACCCATACAACGGGTAGGGACCGGCCAAAGGCCGGCGGAGTCTTGCACTCGCGGTAGCCTGGCAAATAGCTTCAGAACTGCCGAAATGCCTAAGAGCGCCTTAGAAGACGGTAATTGAGCACCTATCCGATGGCTCTGCGCACGCGAACTGGTTTTTCATTGGACGGAACCACATGCGTACTCACTCAACGGTACCGCCGCCACGGCCAGGGTAGCTCGGAATAGTCCGGGAGGTGCGTTCTCGTTGTCTATTCCTCGGGCACCGGGGGGATCTGTTCGCGCGGAGAGTATTCCCAGCATTCGGACACAGTCTACTAGGAGCGATGCAATGTGACGAATCCGTAATGAGTCATGAGAACGTCCTCGCTTATGGGCCTTGGAGTTTCGCGAATGCAGCCGCCGCATCGTGAAGGCGGTCGAAAAACTGCGCGGGGCCGATGACTTGGGTCAAGAGATGCCGGTCCAGGTCTGCCTTTAGGGAGAGAGGCGCGCGAGCGAATACCAACAAAACTCCGTGGTCGATCAATTCCTTGTGAAGCTGACGTACTATCCGGGCCGCCGTGTAATCCACATTGGTGATCGCTTCCGCATCGACGGCCAGCCAGCGCACGGGTGAAGGAGTTGGCCCAACCAAGCCGCGGATCTGCTCGGCAAACAGGTCGGCGTTGGCGTAAAAGAGCGCCGCCCCGAAGCGATAGATCACCAACCCCGGCTTCGTTACGGTACCGGGAACAGCCGGGACTACCTGCCAGATGTCCCCCTCGTTTACGACAAAGACTCCGGTGTGAGGACGATAGCTGTGCCGCACAATCCGGAGCAGCGACAGTACCGTGGCTATTAGAATGCCCTGCTCGACTCCCACGAGCACAACGACGGCCGCAGTAAACACGGCCAGCGCATATTCCCCGGGACTCTCCCGTCGGATGTCGCGTAAGCCACGCATGTCGATTAGACGGACAGCAATGAAAAATACGATGGCTCCCAGTACGCAACGGGGCAGGTATTGTAGCGGCTTGGTCAGAAAGAGCAGAACGAATGCGACCGATATGGCGGTAGCCATCTGGGCAAGCTGGCTCTGACCGCCGGAGCTTTCGACCATCGCGGTTTGAGTCGGGCTTCCGTCCACTACAAACGTCCCGCTCAACGCTGCCGCGGCGTTGGCCGCAGACAGACCGACCAAGTCTGCGCTTTCGTTTAAATACTGATGGTGGCGCACAGCGTAGAAACGCGCGGCAGCCGCGCTTTGTGCAAGGATCATGACAAAACACGAGACGGAAACGCCGAGCAGCGGTACGGTGTCCTTCCAGTGCACGTCCGGCAACCCTAAATGCGGAAGCCCCCCAACGACCGGGCCGATGATGGCGATGCCGTGACCAGCGAAATCCCAGGTTGCGCTCGCCGCAATTGCGCCGGCGACCGCGAGCAGAGAGCCTGGAACTTTGGGGGCAAGCCGGCTAAAAGCAAAAACGCCCATCACGACCACCGCTGAGATAGCCACGGTCGGCCAGTGAATCATGGGCAGGCTGCGGAAGATATCAAGGAGTTGTCCAATCGTCCGATTGGAGTGCGCTTCGAGTCCGACCATCTCGCTTAGCACGGCGATCCCGACCTGAAATCCGACTCCGGTGAGAAACCCTGTCAGTACGGTTTGCGATAAGAAATCGGCCAGGAAGCCGAGCTTGAGGACTCGAGCCAACAGCAGAAATCCGGCAGTGAGCAGAGCGATCGTCGATGCCAGCGCCACATATCTCGCGCTTGCGATGGGAGCCATCGTCGCAAGCTTCCCAGCAAGGATAGACGCGGTTGCCGAATCGGCAGCGACCACCAAGTAGCGCGAGGAACCGAACACGGCAAATGCCAGCAAAGGAAGCAACAGCGTGTAAAACCCGGTGATTACTGGCATGCCGGCAATCTTGGTATAGCCCAGCGCCTGCGGGATGTTCATCGCCGCCAGTTGGAATCCGGCCAAGGCATCCCGGGCCGCGCCGGCCCGAGTCACAGGCCTTATACCTTGAAACAGACGAAGCCAGCCACCATTTCGTGCCTGCCGTGGGCTGGATTGCATGCGATCTGGTTCGGGCGATGGAGTGGCCTGTATGTTCATTGTCATCCCGCGATCGTCCTTACCGTTCCGAAAGTTTCGCGCACTGAAAAGCGCAACTGATTTCAAGTCGCGGCCTTATAGGACAATATAGCCATGCGATCAGAGCATACCCCGCTGCCGGAATGATCGTACCCGGAAAAAGTCGGTGACCGACAGGAGTGAAAGAGAAAGTCGCATTAGATTTCGTGGCGAACGACCCAGGAAAAAGATTGTCTAATTTACAATTCGGTTGGCAGCCGTCTCAGAAGGCTCACCTTCACAAGATCGGTGACCGCCAGGCAAAAGACGCACGCGATCAGCCCCGAACAGAGTTCAATTGCGCGGGGGTTCAACTTTGGTTTAAGTTCGCTTCTCAGTGTCGTTCTCCATGACTAGCTTCCCCGTCGAAATCTCAAACTGCCGCTCAAGAACCCAGCCCTAAGCAAATTAGGTATTTGCTCGATCTAATCCGGAAAGGAGTGCCATCTTCGTCGCAACCAGCACCTCCAACAACGTGGCCGTGTTACGGACGCTTCCCGAGATGGTGATGAGCGCTTCTGAAACGACGGGATGTTGCTCCGCCAACGATTCAAGCCGCTCGCTCACCCCATAGAGTTGTTGAACTTCGTGCAAAATTGCAATCGGATGCATGGGATACGCGCCTTTCCTGAGAATTTAAAGCGAGAGGACCTCAGGTGGGCTGACGTGGTTCAGGGGAACCTGATAGAGGGTTTGATTACAAACTCACGAGCTCTGGAGCACTTTGGTAGAGTGACCGTGCTGCTCGAGACTAGGATGTCGGAACAGCATCGTTAATACATCTGAGCTGCTTCATAATCCATGGTCGCTTGTTTGCTATGTATGTCTGATTCTCTTTAACGGTCCTAGCCGAGAATTGACGTAACACATCTACAGTCCATAAGGCATTGATTCGCGTGTCTATTTCCATGATAAAACTTACTTCGAAAATGTCACGTTATATAGGATCACGCACCACGGCCAACGGGTTCCCCCTGTCCGCGCTAGCCGCGCCAACGAGAGTATCCCCAGCCTCCACCACCGAGTAAAAACAGCACCACGAGAACAATCAATATGGTTTCCATGTTGTACCTCACTTGTAAGAGGAAGCTGGACTGGCCTTTGTAACGGCCGTCTCATTTCTTCGCTACACCTCATGGTATAAGTGGCGAAGACGTGTGTCTGAGCACATTTGAGCACATTAGACCACTCTGAGCGATTCGATCTGTACGGTGGACCATGTAGGATTGTGAGCGGGTTCGAACCGTAATTCGCACGCGGTCTACCTCCGATTCTTTCGTGCCGACTTTCGCCCCAGCTCGATGGACGCGATTGCTGTGGAAGTCGCTTGGCCCCGGCGTGATCACCGGAGCGGCCGACGATGACCCATCGGGCATTGCCACATATTCTGTGGCGGGCGCGCAGCTTGGAACCAAGCTTCTCTGGACTGCACTCCTCACCTGGCCGCTGATGGCTGCGGTTCAAATGATGTGTGCCCGAGTTGGAATGGTGACCGGGAAGGGCTTGGCCGGGAATTTTAGTCAGCGATTTCCAAGATGGCTGCTGCGTGTTTTCGTCATGGCCCTGCTTGCGGCCAATACAATTAACATCGCGGCAGACCTCGCCGGCATGGCGGATGCAGCGGAAATGCTGTCGGGGATCAATGCGCACTGGTTTGTAGTGATCTTCGCACTCTTGATTTCGTGGTCAACGGTTCGGCTCCGCTATCACCAGATAGCAAACGTGCTCAAGTGGCTGGTGCTGGTGCTCTTTGCCTACCCCATCACCGCGTTCGTGGTGGGCGCTGATTGGGGCCGAGTGATGCGCGATACCCTGGTGCCATCGATGCCGCATAGCAGAGACGAATGGTCGATGCTGGTCGCAATTCTCGGCACTACGATCAGTCCGTATTTGTTTTTCTGGCAGGCAAGTGAAGAAGTTGAAGAAGAAAAAGCGGCCGGTCTCAATTCGCTTTCTCAACGGAGAGGAGCAACGGCCGCTGAACTTCAGCTGAGAAAAATGGATGTAGGCGTCGGCACTTTTTTTTCGAATCTGGTCATGTTCTTTATCATCCTGACAACCGCCATCACGCTCAACCGCCACGGGATCACGCACATCGAGACCACTCGTCAAGCCGCCGAAGCGCTTCGACCTCTCGCGGGCAAGTTTGCGGCGACCCTGTTCACCGTCGGTATTGTCGGTGTCGGGTTTCTTGCAATTCCGACGCTGGCGGGATCGGCAGCATACGCCTTCGCGGAAACGCTGGGATGGCGCCAAGGACTGGACAAGAAATTAAAACAGGCACGCGCGTTTTACGCTCTCATTCTGCTCTCGACCGGGGTCGGTGTCGGACTGGACTTCGCAGGCATCAACCCTGTGAAGGCACTCTACTGGACAGCTGTTATCAACGGATTGTTAGCACCCTTCCTTCTCGTCGCAATCCTGGTTATCGCTGCGGACAGGAAGCTAATGCAGGACCAACCGAGTTCTCGCCTCGGATGGGCCGTGGTGGCGGTCACCACAGTGGCGATGTTCGCCGCGGGCGTCGCCATGTTTGTTGTATAGACTGTCGAATCTCGTTGCCCTGGAACCGCACGCTCGCCGGACAACCGCGTCCAGCGTTCTGACCTCCCGCTGCGCAAAAAGCAGGGAAGAACACACAATCGGGCGCCAGGTTTGATCTGCGGTAAGATTCCCCGTCAAGGATTTGCATTCGCCCGGCGTCCCCCGCGGGGATGCGGATTGCCGTCACTGCTAACTCACTTTGGCATGTATAGTAACCGGATTAACCAAACCAGCTGACCGGCTAAAGGCAGCCGGACTGACTTCGGGCTAATGGGGATTTCAGAGATACTACAATAATCTTCGTTGTCGGCTATCAAGATGCGTGGTAAATCCAAGAAGAGCGCTGGCCGCGGCCGCGGGAAGCCCGAGGAGACAGGCCCCGGCAAGGACCTCGGAAACTTCAAAGGGTTCACGCTCTCTAGAATCTCAGCTCATTTCCATGCTGCGGGGGCGGGATATTCAACCGCGACCTATGATCCCATCTAGGGCTTTCCTTCCCAGCAGACTTTTTCAGTGGATACCGCAGGTTGCGAAATACTGGTTTCATAAGAAGCACGCGTTCAGAGATTACACGACGCACGGGAAGGGGAGCGGTATTTATCTGATCGATGATCGCGTGAAGATCAGCATAGCGGGCGATTGGGGTACAGGAACGGACGAAGCGAGAGTCGTTGCGGCAGCGATGGAAAAATCCGAGCCGGATTTCACGATTCACCTGGGAGATGTGTATTACGTAGGCGACAGCAATGAAGTGCGAGAAAACTTCCTGGGGGAGAAAACGAGTCCCTATGCACCGGTAAAGTGGCCGATGGGCGCGAAAGGCAGCTTCGCACTCAATGGCAATCACGAAATGTACGCTGACGGAAACGGCTACTGGAAAATAGTTCTGCCGAGGATGGGATTGAAAGAACGCGGCAACAGCGAATGGGGTGCGGGACAGTGGGCGAGCTTCTTTTGCCTGGAAAACAAGCACTGGCGCATCATTGGGCTGGACACAGGCTACAATTCCACTCGTTTTGACTGGGGGAAAGCGCCACTGCTGCAGCGGAGTAAATGGCTTCGCAGGACGACGTCGTTCAAGCCGGGGTGCGCTATTCCCGAGCCCGTGCTTGCCTGGCTGCAGTCCTCCGTAAACCCGGACGGAGACAAACGCGGATTGATTCTGCTCTCGCATCACGGGCCGCACTCCGCTTTTGAGAGTTGGTATCAAATTCCAGCGAAGCAATTGGCGAAGGTGATTCACCGGCCGGTTATTTGGTTTTGGGGCCACGAGCACAGGCTCGCGATCTATGAGAAGTTCCGCGTTAAGGAGGGCGTTGAGGCGTACGGGAGATGTATGGGCCACGGCGGCATGCCCGTCGAGCGGGGCGCGGCTCCGGACATTCTGGATTGCAGATGGCTCGCTTGGGATAACAGGCGCTATCCCAGCGACGAGAAAGTTGATGTTGGCTACAACGGGCACGCAAACCTGTCATTGAACGGTTCGGCGCTGCACATCGCGTATTACGATTTGAATCAAGGGCTGCTCCTGACAGAAGATTGGCATATCAATATCGAGTCCGGCGCGCTAGACGGACCCAGCCTGAAGAAAGTCCTGGACAATCCCTCGCTGCATTGCCGAGAAGCTTAAGAAAACAAGCGAACGAGCAACATCCGACGAGGCCGAACCACAGAAAGTTTCAACGGTACAAACACGCGCCCTGACGAGTCTGCTTAAAACGAAGTTGGTGAGCCCCCGGCTTCAAATAGCTTACGATGATTTCGTTGCGCTTCCAGAATGGATACCCTACGAACTCTTCGCGCTATTAGGACGCATGCCCAAACCGAGCTTTTCTGACCAGACTTGAGATTGGAGAAATGAGAAACTCCGTGGTGTAGTCATTCGCGAGCGAGACCAAGGGTTTCATCGGGTTCAGCTTGCTTAGGTCAGGCGGGAGGCTAACATGCTTTGGACTATTTTCGTTGTTTTGCTTGTTTTGTGGCTGTTGGGTTTCAGTTTGCACATTGGCGGAGCCCTTATCCACTTGCTTCTGGTAGTGGGGCTGGTAGTTCTCGTCATTAACTTATTGAGCGGAAGACGAAGTGCCGTTTAAAGCAAGGGATCACGCGTCCCAGTGCGGTAGGTAGTGGTGTCATCGTCTTGCCCGCCGTGGGGATTCCCGAAGCAGCATTGCGAAGTACGAAACCGGGGTGCAAGACTGATCGGCCACGGGACGGCCCGCAGAAGTATTCAAGGCAGAGTACACTATAGGCCGTACGCACACTGCAACTAGCCAAAGCAGTAGCGGCGATAGATAGCATCCAGGATGCCGGGGGCACATCATGCCACAGAGCACGCACGATCGAGCCGCAGAACTCCATAACCTTGCTGCCCATGCCCACGCCGCGGCCGCCACGGCTCACGGCAAGGGAGATCATCTAACCGCTAACGAACTCAGCAAACAGGCGCACGAGCACTCCATGAACGCCCACAAGCTCGCCGAAGAACTGGGCACGAAGGCTGCAAGGTCCGGCAAAGCTAAGGGCTGAATGCCAGAACTGCGCGCCGTCTCGCCGGTAGCAGACTAGCCTGACTCCCTCGGCAACGGGATGCGTAGTGCAGAACATCCTCTTCAACTGCACCATTTGGGACAGAACCTGTACTGATCTTAATTCGCTCCGCTACAATTCAGTGTCGGGGCAGGGACAGCTGCTCCGGGTTGGGTTTGCCTGCAGCACAGTTTTGGACGGTGGTTTAACATGGTGTCCATTAATCTCGGGATTTGGTTCTATGGGGGTTGAAACGGGCGACGCAGGCGAAACGATTGAACCTGAGGAAAGCCAGTAAATACGCGGGTTTCCGATAAAAGGTAAGAAAGCAAAGTGGGGACGTAGTTCAGTTGGTTAGAACGCTGCCCTGTCACCGAGTTGCAACAGCCCCTCCCGCTAAAAGACCTACCGACCAATCGAAAGCGTCAGGCTCCCGCAACAGCCCTCCGACATATCTGGCCGGTAACAACTCGTAAGACAGAGTCTCACCCGATGTCCGGCCATAAGCGGAACCCTGATTCGATCTTTTCCATTGGCAGGTCGCCTGCGGCGGCTGCACCCAAACAGCGTGCACAACGGGACATGCCAGCCTTGGGCAATCCAGTTCGGCCCGTGGCTTTGTGAGTTCAAGGTAACGAAGATGAAGCGAGGTCGCGTCATCGATCTTGCGTGGTGGGAGACTCCATGACCCTATCCGATTTCGCCAACCAATTACCTCCTGAAACTAATCCATGATGCCTGTGGCGATCCCATTAATCCAAGGCAGGTTGGGTAAGGATGCGAACATCAGCGAGTTCAGCGTCCGCAATCCGGACGAAACAGAGCTGGCGATGCGCTGGCTGACGGATGCCAAGCGCACTGACCTTTGGAACGCCACAAAGAAAAAATGCCTGGCGGCTGGGATGCGACTCCATCAAGAGGGCGATGCAGAGGGCATATTCGTATTCGACCCCGCGAACGCGATGCAGGCGAAGCTTGCGATCAAGAGCGTCCAGGCAAAAGCCAAACGTAAAATGACGCCTGGATCGTTGGCCCGGCTCGCCAAGGTCGGTTTTAATGGTCGGAAACACACTGAGGAAGGGCTGGTTTCTAGGTAGGATCGCGAGTTATGCCCGCCAACGCAGATCCTCAGTACCATGAGCAATTTTGAACAGTTTTCTGGGTTGAGGTGTTGAAAATACTCTTGAGGAGTGAACCGTGGCCTCGGCTCTCAAAAGCGCCGTACTTCTGTGCATCGATGACAATAAAGCTTTGCTGGAATGCGAAAAGAAATTCCTTGAATCTTTTGGGTATACCGTTCTGACTGCACCCAGTGGCAGCGAGGGTCTGGAACTGGCTTCCATCCATTCCATTGATGTTGTAATTGTTGACTATTCCATGCCCGAGATGAACGGGCAAGAGGTCGCGATCGAATTGAAGCGTCTCCGACCGCAAGCATCCGTTATCATGTTATCCGCAGCGTTGGATGTACCTGAGGAAGCCTTGAAGTTAGTGGATGCCTTCGTAGCTAAGGACAATTTGTCCCGCCAGTTGGTGCCGGTAATCGCATGGCTGCAAGGATTCGATTCGCTCCCCCAGTCTGCCTATGTCACTTAGTTAGATCGTTGACGATCCTGACCGACTGCGCATAGGAAAGCGGCTAGGCTGCGGCCTGGGCCATCATAAAGCCAACTACAGTTTCTTCGAGTTGCCGATCCGCCTCGTCTGCAATAATCCCCACGTCTAGCAGCACCTGATTCCGATCCAGCTCTTCCTGATGGCGCTGTAGTGTTCCAAACGTGGTAACCTCCAATATTCGCGACTCGTCAACCAACATGGCGACAGAGTAGCCCTGCGCGAACCTTAGCCTTCCATGCGCGGCTGCGGCGATAGAAGCCATCGGTTTGGTGCCCCTGTTACCTCCCAGGCGGCAAACTACCTCTTCGAACAGCTTAGGCAAATGACCTGTGCGGTCTGCATCGCTAAGTAGAATATTGGTTAAGCCAGGAACCAGACTCACTTCCTTTTTCCATTCACTGATTATAGAAACCAGTTCCTTCTCAAGTATGGCCGCGACACTCTTTGCTGTCTTCGGTTGCATAGCCTGGCCGGTGGGAGAAGGTTCGGAGAGCGGTGGTCTTTTGGCACGGTCTGAGTCAAGAATCGCGCCAGCGTGTGACAGCGGCGGTTGGGGAGCTTTGCGCAGTTTGGGTGTCGCCTTATCGGTGCCATGAGTCATAGTGTTTTCTTTTCCACGAGTGCAGAGCGTCGCTCGCCACGACTGTTCATCCGCTCATATGCAGGATAGACGTGGAAAGAACGGCTCGTCCGGTCTAAACTGTACAGTTCCGACAATTAGTTTGGGCAGGAGAACTGCGGCTCAATGACAACGAGATCGGTTTTACGACTTGTTATCGAAAGTCAATCCACCCTGGCACAATATCGTAATCCTCAATGCAGTCATGAAATCCGTCGCGTCAGCTTTGATAAATTTGCTGCGTACATCCGTGAATCGCCCCCATCCGGGCATTGTCAGAAACGCTCGCTAAAGCTCGAATCCTTGCTCGTATACCCTGTCAGGAAGGGCTGGTTTTGACCTAGAATCGCGAGATGGCGCAATTACAACAGTTACTTCAATTGTGCCTTACGCACTTGCGGACTTTGACCCACAGGAACGAGTTGTAAGGGAGGAGTGACTGGCAAGTTGAATGGCAATGTCCCAGTGAACGCCTGGATGTTTACTTGCCAACCTCCCGCTACTCCGACCTCACCTCCGGGATTATTCTGACAAGCTATACCCGGCTGCTGGGAATATGATTGAGTATTAGTTGAGGAAGGTACTAAGGCTACAGGCTGTAAAGTTACTAAACCGCCATTGTACGAATACAAGAGTTGCGCATACGCAGTTAATGCACTTATTCCATTACTCTGACTCACGTAGACTGTGTAAGCGGTCCCAGTGCAATTTAACCCACTGAACCAAAGATATGGGTATGATGGACCAAATGATGGCAGGCAGCCTTCGCCAGAGCAATCCTGATAAAGAAAATAAGCGAAAAGTCCCAACGAAGGGATATACACATTCCCTGCCGCATCCAACGCCACACCGAGCAGTTGGTCGTTGGCATCGTATACATTGAACATACCTGCTAAACCTTGCAGACCCTGTGGTCCTTGCGCTCCGGTCGCTCCAGTTGGACCCTGTGGTCCCTGGGCTCCGGTCGCTCCAGTTGGACCCTGCGGACCTTGAGGCCCTTGCGCTCCGGTCGCGGTGAACGCAATGTCGATTTCGGCAGCGTGACTGGTGCCGGTGTTCTCCTTGCTGTCGAAGCTGGCAACCAGCGGACTGTTGCCGACCAGCGCTATGCCGTTGTTGGGCTCAGTTCCATTGAGCCATGCTTGCACCGCCGACGTGATATTGATGAGGATGTATTGGTTTCTAGACGCAGCGGTAAGAGGTACGCTGGCGACGATTGTGGTTCCAAGCGCCGGAGCGTCGTTGGCGGTGATCGTCCCCTCGGACCATATACCGTTAACATAATCCACATTGAAGCTGCCTGCCTTGGTGACGGCGCTGACATAAAGCTTTAGCGTGGCTTGGGTGATGTCGGCCCCGGTGTAACCGGCGGGGATAGATGACAAATTAAACTGAATGTAAGTGGTCTCCGAACTCTCGACATCAAGCAACGTCGTGGCACCATAGTTCGTGGCCGGGGCAGCGGTGTTGGTGTAGGAATCGCCGCTGGGGGCGATCTGGGCGGGTGCGGCAACCATCGCGAACAACATCAGAACTACAACTGACGAAAACAGACGGGCGTTCCTTGACGTTCTCAATGGTTCCTCCGCAGGATTGTCGATTAACTGAAGTTGGACTTGCGTTTGCTACGGCGTGACCGGAACAACTAGGGAGAGATAAGCTCCGTCGCTGGGAAGACTAATTTGGAGGAGAATATACGGAAAAGAGGCGGAAAGCAATACCACTACCGAAATGAGCCTCACAAGATTTAATACTGGCATCTTGCCCGGCCGTCTTCAAAACGAAAACACCATCAGCATTCTGAGACTTTCAAGGTCCGAGAACATACTGGGCCTCATGAGATCGCTTCTGGCCTGTGCGCTTCTTGCTCTAACCTCTTCAAACCCGTTGTTCGCTGCAAAGGCGTATGATGCAGCCTCGGTAACCATTGTCGATAGCTGGATCAATCAGAACAACGTCCGATTTATTGACGCCTCTGGCGTTTTTCAAGGGAAAACGCTCTTATTTAGCTTTACCTGTAACGCCCAAGATCCCGTGTGCTCCGCGCCTCTGGTTGGGCAGGTTTACATTACTTCTCGCAGCACAGGCACATACACATGCGATGAATACAAGTTGGACCGATCGAATGAGCCCCGAATCACCGTCTGCCTTTTCAGCGTGGAGTGACGTTTGAAACGTAGAAAATAAAAGCATATTCATTTACCGCCGCTTGCGCTATTCGGTCAATGGAACTTCTGCGAAGGCAAGGTGATGGGCCGCGAAATTGACATGGTCTATTGCGTCATTTCGTTGCGTACTGGCTATAATGTCGCTATGTGAGTTGACGATTTTAACGCTCCTTTCACAAGTATGGGTTTCTACGTTCGCAAAGGCTTCAACTTTGGCCCACTACAACTCAATCTCTCACGTTCGGGACTGGGTGCGTCCTTCGGAGTAAAAGGTGCGCGGATCGGCGTCGGCCCACGGGGAAGTTACGTCCAAATGGGACGCGGCGGTCTTTGATTATCGACAGACCCTCTCAGACGTGGCGAATATCGATCCGGTCCGACTCCCACACGACTCACTCAACTAGCGCCAGCTTTTACCGAAGAGTTTCACGAAATTGCAAGCGCATCCGCAGTTAGTTTGACGGATAGCAATCCTACCGATCTGCTAAGCGAACTCAACCGCGTAAAGAGCCGCCAGGATCGCTTTCCCATTGGGGTATCGCTCGGGATAGCGATGCCTGTGGTGATGTGGGCAGTTACTTTGGCATGGTGGTGGATGGCGTTTGTTGGGACCGTGACGATCATCCTCAGTCTCTATGCGCGACATTTCGACGTGCTCAATGGAACTGCGATTCTCAACTACTCCCTCGACTTGGACGCTGCGGCAAAGTTCACAACTTTGCAGGTCCGTTCAAGCAATTGGCGGAGTGCCAACGTGTCTGGTATATCGACGCTACAGCACATACCTCCGACTGGAAGCGTAATGCCGGAGTGAACATGTTTATGAATCGAAAAGAAGTGCGCCCATCGTTTTCTCGACCGCCGAAGGTGCAATGCAATTTGGACCTGCCAACATTGAAGGCGGAAAACTACGCTGTACTTTTTTCCCGATCGTTTGCTTATTAATGATGCAGTGGCATTGGCGCTCTTGCATACTCAGACCTGAAGGTGGATGCACAGATAAGTAGGTTTGTTGAAGGGGAATCTGTGCCCAGTGACTCGCAGCAGGTTGACTCGACTTGGCGCTACGTAAATAAAAAAGGTGGTCCCGATAGGCGCTTCAGCAACAACCGTCAACTGCCCATAATGCAGTATGGGGTGCTCGCGTTCTCAAGTGCCTCCGGTTTGAGTGCCCTGTTCATGTGCTCTCGGGTTGACGTTACAACGGCCTTCCGCACATCGCTCACGCCTGTCGCTGCGGGCCTAGCGTGAGCGGTTCTCTGAAGCAAAAGAGACCTATGGCAAAACCAACCTGCCCGAAACGCGAAAAGCAATTCATCATTGACTAGGCAATTTGAGTCCCGGAGACCTTGCCCATCACGCCGCCCGTCTTCTCTTCTGCCCTCGATTACCTTTTGTCGGATTATCTTTGCTCGCCGCCGGACGCTTTTTCGCGTTCTGTGCCAATACCTTATCTTCACTGACTGGGACGCTTTTGTTCTTTTTCCCGTCTCTACGTTCCGACTCGTGGATAGTTTCGAGCCACACGTCTTCCATTGTCATTGCTGACCTCGCTCAAGAGAAAAGGCGCAGCGTGGCGCTGTGCCCGTTTGGAGCAAACGACCGGTTGCGGGTCGCATAGCTCGTTGGTAAAACAAATTACAACAGGAATAATTCTGGAATGTCTGTTCACAATTGCTCACTGCTCATTGCCTGCCGTTGCACGCGATGAGCTGCCGGATCTTCCCGATCGCTATACGATTTCCGAGGTCGTAGCGTGTGCGGACAAAATGTTGCTTGACTACGATGGTAGAAGGAACATAATTGGGCTACCGGGCCGAGGTTTTTCCGAGCGTGCTTTCCTTGGGGAAGGAACCGCATCGGCGTTCAATTGCACTCGGCCCATTCCTTGGCACTTCATGATACCGCTACAGCGGAATTCTCAAAGCCGATAAAGTCTGATTTTATTCTTGTTCGCTTCCGAGGTTCAGTGTGCCGCTCCGCACACGTTTCGCGCTCTGTTCCGTCTGCAACGAACATGTTGAGCTGACCACTGCAAGGATCAATGAAAGCGGGCTAACATTTCATGAAGACTGTTACGTTCGGACACTCAAGAAACGTCCAAGCAAAACCACCAGACCCGACTTCAGTCCATCCCCCGAATTTGCGCGGTTTCTCGTAATGAACTAGGAGGATAGAGGTACGATGTTTTCTGGGTTAGAACAAGGTTGATTTCGTGTGCTAGTTCTGTCAACCTCGCAGGATCTTGTTCCTTGGCGGTCAGGGCGGCTAACTGTTTCCATTGTTCAAAATGTTTCGACATAATCCTCATTTCAGCGATACAAAGAAGCAAAGAAGCTCAGAAATACTGGCACTCCCACCGCAAGAAACATGTGCTGCCGTGGACCTAGCGTTCAGATCACCGCGAATCAGATACAACCGGTCCCCAAACGCCGGGGCAGGATCTAAACGCAACAAGGGCTATACCCGTTTCCTCGGAATGGACCAAAAAATCCCGCCAGAGATTCTGAAGCGGCAGGAACTCCCGTTCGTAGGTCAGGCGGAAGTGCCCTTTACATCGCCTTACAGTGGACCATGCATCCTGTTCAATGACGTAAACGCTAGACTCGTTCATAGATAATCCCCCACAACAAAAGCATGGACCCGAAGAGGAAGAAAAACTGTGCAATTTAGATCGCATCTGCTAGTTCGCAGATATTGCTCATAGGAAACCGTTGTTGGTGAAAGTGATTGTTTGTTTTTACGACTAGCGCTAGGCGCTTCGGTTGGCGGCAGTGATCACTACAGCTCAGACTCTCTTACGCTTCGAGCCTACATTGATTGCAAGCGGTCAGGAAGCGCCCTTCCAATGAACACCTACCAATCCACAGATTTTCTCTGTTCGCTGTGTAGCAAGCCTGTAGATCTAACGATTGACCTTGAGGTCGATGAGACCGGTAAGACCGTGCATCAGGAGTGCTATTTTGACCGACTCACCGGCGCGGAAAGCTCGCGCATTCGTGCTGCTTGAATGCTTCGACCACTTCTGCCGATGGCTTGCCGGACTGTCCGGGGATGCGACTCGGGAATATCCAGTTGCACTCACTACAACCCCAGGCGGCGAAGGTCCTGTTTTCATGCCAGGTGAGGACTCGGGGCATGAGCGATTTTATCCACCACCCGCGCCAGCCTCAAGAGATTTTTCGCCCGCCATTTGACGAGTTGAATGGAGCGGTAGCGGACATTCTTTATTTCCCACCTGTGGCACAATTCTGCGCGTGCCGAATAAACCGACATCCGAACAACTCCGCAGCGAAGCTGAGAAGCTACGCGAAACAGCTACCGAACTCCTGGAGTACGCGGCCTTGCTCATCTCCAAGTCCGTTGAATTAGAGAAGCGGATACTTAGCCGTGATAAACCCCGGCCCGCTACCAAACCATGAAGTGCTGCGAGCCGCCTAGCTTTTTCCGGCCTTTGACTCGTGATCAGTATCGAGATGATCAGAGGACTCCGCCAAGAAGAAACCCCGCCTCTCTTCGAACGTCATTTCCCGATTGAACAATTTCTTGAATCGTTCCAAGATTTCATCCTGGGTGAGCGTAGCGTTCGGAATCGAACATTGAAACGTCCTGGCGAGCGGAGCTGTTTAGTGTGAATGGCTAATCGAATATAAGCGTTTGCGTAGTGCGTAGGGTTTCAACGTTTGGTCGCAGCTTCCTCAAGCAGCTTCATCCCCTCCCTAAACGACTGTGGTGTGATCTGCTTCTTGTACACGTCGAGCGTGGTCTTCATCGACTTATGACGCAAGAGGGCCTGTGCCGCGGCGTAATTTCCACCAGTCGCTTCGATGACCGCGGTGCACGCGCCGCGCCTGCCAGCATATAGGGTCTTCCACTCTACGCCTGACTTCTTGGGAACCTTGTGGCAACGCTCACACTCGCTCTTCCCTTCAACATGTGGCTTGATGACCCGAGCAATCAGGTTATGCAGATCGACCGGCGTGTCGTTGCGTGACGGGAACACCCAACCATCTTTCGTATTCTCCGATTTTCGCCGCCACAGCTCCAGCGGCACGCGTACCTGATCGATCAGTGGCAAGGCTGCAATCGATTCCGGGGTCTTAGGACTGCCGACGTTGCCGCGCACGACTGAACGCCTAATATTCACGCTCTCCGGATCAAGGTCTTCCCAGCGCAGCGCGGCGATTTCCGCGGCAAGGTGCAGCGGGAATCTCGAAGCGTCGGCGAACTTCGAGCATCGTGACAACATCGTCGATCGGAATACCTTCGATGAGCCAAAGCCTGGCCGATGCAACGTCAACCGTCCGCTGAGCGTAATAAAGAGGATTGGGTTTATCGGCGCGGCGCGAAGCAAGCTTTCGCGTGAGCTTCGCGGCGTCCTTTCCACGGACAAGTTGATGCAGAACCCATGCCCAATCGTGCTCGGAATTGCTGTGGTTAGCGGGATGCATTCGCGGTGTGATTGGACGGCACGGAAGGACGGCATCCGCCGCTAGAATATCCAGCCGGAAGTCATCGGAATTCCATGTGGAATCGCCGGGGTATTCAACGGTGACGGGATACGCCGGATCGTACTTGCAATTCAGGAATCCCGGCAGGCGGAGAACCCGGTTGCAGTCTGTGCAGGCGGAATCGCCACCAATGGTAATCGCAAGCAGTTTCAGGACGCTTTCCTGCTGGTCGAGAGTGAAGCCGTCAACTCGCCAGAGGATCTGGTACTTACCAAGCGATGTTGAGAGAACCGCATTCGGCGGGGGAACCGCATCCGAGGCGCGGAGCGAACTGAGGCGGGCCTCGCCATCGGTGTCCAAATCAAGGTACAGATGCCGGACTGCGGCGATGCTCTCTTTGGTACGCTTGCGGCTGGCGGGGCGAAGCGGATTCGCAGCCACATAGATGTTCGCTCCGGTAGAGTTCTCGTGCGCGGGCCAGCCGAGGTAACGAGGCGCGAGCGCATGCTCCAAGGGAGCAATTCGCTGAAGCGTTTGGTTAGGAGATTCTCTTCGGACGAGAAGGGCAATCGTTTCATCTGGAGCGAAGCAGCGGGAGAGAAACTCAGCAGCCGTGCTGGTTCTATTTCCAGTGTTATGGTGTGGCATGTTTCACCTCGAATACCGGCTCGATCAGGAAGCGTTTGGCATCGCGGTCGTACCCGCGAAGCGCCAGGACTTCTCGGAGGATGCGGCGCGGTGGTCGACGCTCGACATGGACGACAAGATCGACAGCTTCTCCGATCTCGGCTTCGGTGTCGGAGAAGGTTGTTTGTGCGTGGTCGTGCATGACCAGATTGGCGAAGCGCGTGAGGGCTTTGGCTGCCGAGTTGGCGTGGATCGTCGCGAGCGATCCCGCGTGGCCGGTATTGAAGGAATCGAGTAGTGTGCGCGCCTCGATGCCACGCACTTCGCCCAAGATGATCCGGTCGGGTCGCCAGCGAAGAGCGGATTTTAGAAGCTTATCGAACGATATGTTGGCCTTGAAAGTGTCGGTCTGGCATTCGGCGGCCACAATGTTTGGCTTCCGGATCTGAAGCTCGGAGGTGTCCTCGATGATGACAAGGCGCTCCTCGTCTGGAATGAAGTCAGCAAGTATCCGCAAAAGCGTCGTCTTGCCACTGCCTGTCATCCCGAGAATCAGAGTATGGGCAACGTCGCGGGTGTGCAGGTTGAGGAAGTAGGGCGTGCTGTTGTCGGTCTCGACGACTGCGAGGTACTCAGTGCCGAGATGAGGGTTGGTCTTTTCACCAGGAAGGATCGTAAACAGAAAAGACAAGTCGGCGTAATTCGTGTTCAGCAGATACAGTTGGCGGAGGTTGAGCACATAGTTGCCCGGCACAGTGGCGAAATAAGCGTTCAATTGGTTGTAGGTTTCCGCGAACAGATTTCCGTCGGCGTTGGTGAAGACGCCAGTAAACTCAGCCACGAGCTGATCGAGTTCCGCTCGTGACCGGCCATACAGGACAATCGTGAGGGAGAAATCGCCAAGTAATTGACCGTCACCGAGAGCTCGCAGGCAATCGCCCAGATTTTCAATGTCGGCCTGCTTGGACTCATCCACCAGCACATCGCGTGGGTTCGTCTTGTTGGCATCGTTCCCCATCTGGGAGACAAACCCTGTTTTGGACATATTGAAGTGGCGGCGGCGCTTGTTCACCTCTTTGCGGGCCTTGTCCGCGGGGAGCGGCCTCCACTCGGTGACCACATAGAAATTGGCGGGGATCTTCAGCAATGCATTGAGCACCAGGGGACGCGTCTCGGTGATGGCTTCTTTCAGGGTCAGCACACGGACGATGTGATCGCCGACCCGCAGATGATCGCGCTCCGCTTCGACGTTGGAGTTGACCACCTGATAGTCGAGAAATTGTGTGGACTGCGGTTTGCCCGCGACGCGCCAGTCGTCATAATTCAGCAAGCGGCGGAAAAACGTGAATTGCCCCTGCCGATTCAAGACCTCGACTTGCATGAAATCCATAAGCTGCCGAGCGAATGCCTGCACATGCTGGTCGAGTCGTTGAAGATCGCTTTCGATATGCGTCCGCAACAACTTCTTCATGTTGTCGTTGGTGAACTGCGATTTGAGTTCGGCGATCGCGCCCTCTGGATCGCGTAACAGGCGAGCTAGGGCCGTGCCGACGCCAGTCTTCGACCGGGCACCTTCGAGCAGAATGCAGTAGAAAATCTCAACCTGATAGAGATGGTCCCGCTTCGCTTCAAAGAACTTCCGTCGCTGGTCGATTGCCGCTTCCACAATCGGGTCGTCATACTTTGCGAACGGTATGTCGGCGCGGTTCGATTTGAAGAGGTATTGGTAAACATGGAAGCCTGGGCCAAACGCTTTGAGGGCCCCTTCCAACCGCTTCACCGCATACTCCTGTTCCGAGCGGTCAAGACTTTCGTAGTCCACACCGGGAATGAGAACCATGCCTAGATCGCCGCTCTTGGTAAGGCAAGGTCGTCTCGTTCCAGAAGCCATAGAGGTTGATGTGGTCGCTGAGAGCCGCACTCTCTTTCCACGGTTTGATGACTTTATCGAGACGCAGCATCACACCACCTCCACGCGGGGGACCTGCTGCTTTGCAACATCATAACGCAGCTTGTACCGTTCGGACTTTGCGAGGATGTGGAGAAATGCCGGATCGCTGTTCGTGACCCAATGGCCGAAGGCGAAACCCCCGAAGAATACTGCGATACCCGCAAGGATGGAATTGAAGAGATTAAAGGCCCCAACCGCGCCGACGCATACGAAGTAAAACAGCGTCCGTTCCACGCCCAAATAGGTGAGTGGTTTATGCAGGCTCTTGAAGACTCGATTTGTGCGCTGCTTCTGTGTCTTGTCTGGCATAAGATCCTCGTCTCAGCATGCGTTGAAGTGGGCGGGGAAGGGAGCTATACGCCCCAGAGCCAACTCAGGACATTCACCGCGAGAACGGCAATGCCAGTTCCGGCGGCGACGCCGGCCAGTGCTTTTTTTGCACCCGGTTCGCCGTGCGCGAACCCGTAGCCGCCGATCACGATCGCAACCAGACTGGCAACCTTCGCGATGGTGCCGGTAAAGAGGCTTTGGATGGCGGTAAAGCCGGTGTCAAACGGTGAACCCTGTGCCATCGCAGCCACAGGCAGGACAAGAAGTAGGGTAAGAACGGCGGCGGTTGGAAGTGCCCACTCCCACCGAAGACGGGACTGGATTGGGCGGATAAGATGGATTTGGATCCAACGTGATGACATTTGCGCCTCCGGGAGCAGCTGAGATCTGCTGCGTGTGGCGCAAAAGTAACCGCACTCAATTTGGCTGTCCAATGAAAGTTCGGGAGTCTGTTATTCCTCCCAGGACTAATAGCTTTTCGGTGTAGGTCTATGGCGGGTGAACTCGTAGTCGCGGCAGACAGCAGAAATTTCCACCCGTTTAATAACACAAGACCTAGCCAATGTCACGTCGCTAATCCTTTGCTCCCTCACACACCCCTTGAACGACCAGCGGGACTGCTCTGAATGGCGTTGGAACACGGCCAGGACAAGGATGGCGCCCGCGCTATTTCAAGGTTTATTTGCCTTTGGTTGAGTATCTGTCGTTTCCGCAAGCCACGCTACTTCAATAAGCTAAACCTTCGCGAAGCCGCCCCTTCAACGAAAATCTGATCTAAGGCATCAGATTCGGGAAGCTATTAGTCCTGGGAGGAATAACAGATTCCTGAACTTTCATTGGACAAGGCAGCGGAAATGAATCAGATTGGGCAAGATTGCCGGTCCAGAGGGGGACTTGACCAACCGAAAACGGCAACGGTCGGTCGCGAGCCTCGGCGAATGGCTTCGACATTCGATTATAAAGAGTCTGGGTGGGGCGTATAGCAAGGGTTAAGGAGATGGAAATCCTAACCGTGCATGAACTGGCGACAGTTCTGAAAATGAGCAAGCGGCAAGTGTATGAGATGACCTCGACCCGCACACGCACCGGGGCGATGAAGAAGAATCCGTTGCCCGTAGTGCGCATCAACGGGAATCTCCGTTTTCGTAAGGTTGATGTTGAGGCGTGGCTTGCGAAGCTGGCGCAGGAGGCAGCATAGGAACCCGCGTCCTACAGTCCGGCCTGAAGAACAGTCATGGCCCTCTCGGCAGCATTCCGGATACTGAACAGATTGTCGGTCACACTTCGCTTACCGGGTTGCTGAAGGGATAACGCCACTCGGGATGAACCTGTCTGCTCACTGGGCTGACTTCCCAGAAGCCGACTTGAACTAAGCCGCTAGTGCGGCGGACGCTTTCGCGTGTTGCTGAGCGAACTGTCGGGGTGATCTGAGTTGGTTTTTGTCACAGAACTCTGACGAATCTAATCAGGGTTAAAATCTATTGAAAGTCGAACCTGTCCCAAAACTAGCCGCTGCCGAAGATTCGGAAGCGTGGCCGTCAATTTCATGATTAATTTAGAGGGCATTGGCGAAGTATCGAATCGACAGTTTGGACGATTGCGCTTGGAGATCGCATGAATATATCCGCCGGTCCTGGCAGCGAACGCTTCCAAAGCGGCGCAAACAAATACGCTGCCTACCTCGAAACGCCTGGGGGACGGTTGCGCTCGGAGTTGGCCTTCGCCAATCTGCGCGATTTTCTTCCCCAACAGGCCGAACAGCCGTTGCGCGCTCTGGATCTCGGTTGTGGCACGGGAGCGACAGCCGTTCGCCTGGCGCGACTTGGCATTCATGTCACGGCTTTGGATTGTTCTGCGGCGATGCTGGATATCGCGCAACGCGCCGCCCTCGAAGGTGGGGTCGCGGAGAAGATCGAGGTGAAGCACGGTGAGGCAGCACAGCTTGCCAGCTTGTTTCCCGCGCGTTCGTTCGATGTAATTCTCTGCCATAACATCCTGGAATATGTCGATGACCCG
>DATBYM010000068.1:0-3011 GCA_036513715.1 Terriglobales bacterium | reverse complement strand
CGCATAAGTTCAACATTGGAGGCCATGAAGGTTACATCATTGTTGGCCTGTATCCCGATGGCGAGCCGGGCGAGATTTTCATCAAGATGGCGAAGGAAGGGTCGACCGTCTCGGGGCTGATGGATAGCTTCGCGCTGGCCGTTTCGATTTCGCTGCAGCACGGCGTGCCGCTGAAACTTTTCTGCGAAAAGTTTGCGCATACGCGGTTTGAGCCGAGCGGGTGGTCGAGCAATCCCGATCTTGGCTTTGCCAAGTCGATCATGGATTACATTTTCCGCTGGCTGCAGATGCGCTTCCTGAGCGGACAGCAGCAGTTCCTGTTCGAAAACCTGAGGCCAAAGCCGCAGGCAGCGCCGGAGGGGCTTGGCGATCTGAATGGCTCGATCGGCGGGCCGGCTGCGAGCGAGCAGCGGCCCGATCAACGGTTAATGCAGGGTTCGATGCATGTGGCTGACGCGCTCGCCAATATGATCGATATGGGAGATGCTCCGAGTTGCCATGTGTGCGGATCGATCATGGTGCGGAATGGAAGTTGCTATAAGTGCATGAGCTGCGGGAGCACTAGCGGGTGCAGCTGAGGCAGCTCACGCAACCGATGTTGAGACGCCGACAGGAGTGTCCACGGGTTCTTGGGTGCCACCTGAGCTCTCGGGCGCTACGGGTCATTCGTCTTTTGCTACACCGTCATCTTCCCACTGATGCAGGCACGAATCACACGTCCACCTGAATTTCTGGGGAGACCCGTTCGTGGCGTCGCTCGACGTGGGAGCTAGACCGTCAAATACCACCTCTTCGGAATGGCATTTCGGGCAGCGCACCGGAAGCTCATCGGGCTCTTCCTCTTTCGGAGTCCGATCATCCTTAGGGATGTAGTCCCTCCATAACGCCTGGCCGGCCCAAGGCAAACCTATCCGCATGACTTGTACGGCGACCCCATTCGAGAAATCCGATGTCACTTCATCCACGCCGGTGGCTTTCTCCGGACCGATGAAGAATGGAATTCCAGCGACATCCAGAATGCTCTGCACCTGAAGCGCATCGCGCTCGCTCCAAACTGTGCAGAGGTCAACCAGTTTGCGGTCTTCGGCGTACTCGTCTTCGTGTAAAGCATCGGCGTCGGAAGAATCAGATCCAGTGGAATTGCGCCGCGCTTCGGAGTTGCGCTCGACGAAT
Source organism: Terriglobales bacterium (assembly GCA_036513715.1). GTDB lineage: Bacteria > Acidobacteriota > Terriglobia > Terriglobales > Acidobacteriaceae > Acidiflorens. Next base: position 1,838 of record DATBYM010000068.1, on the reverse strand, counting down.
ACTGGCGGCTCAAACCGCGACGCGGACGATGACTTTTTTTCTTCGGGCTCACTCTGCAGCCCGCGTGATCGGACCTCTGTCGCAAGAGCCTGCTGAGCCAAAAGGGTCAACTTGGAGCTTTGCCGGAGGAGAACGAGAAGTTCGCTGTCGCTCATCTGCCGATAGTGGTCGGAGATGCGTAGGAATTCTCCGGCTGGATCAAGAGTGTCCATCGCGTTCAAAATGATATACGCGAAATGTTTTTGAGGCGATGTTGAAAAGCGGACAGGAGTGTCCGCTCCACACGGGCAAATTACTACCCCATCAACAGCCCGCCATTCACGTTCAGCACGTGGCCGGTGATGTAAGACGCTTCCTCGGAGGCTAGGAAGCGGACGGCGGTGGCTACGTCTTCGGGCTTGCCTACTCTTCCAAGAGGGATTTGATTTACGGCAGCCTGCTTGAATTCTTCGCTTAGGGCGGCGGTCATGCTGGTGTCGATGAATCCAGGGGCTACGGCGTTTACGGTGATGTTGCGGGAGGCTACTTCGCGGGCCATGGCCATGGTTAGGCCGATGAGTCCGGCTTTGGAGGCGGCGTAGTTGGCCTGGCCGGCTTGGCCCATCTGGCCGAAGACGCTGGTGATGTTGATGATGCGTCCCCAGCGCTGTTTGAGCATGGAGCCGATGACCTGCTGGATGCAGAGATAGGCGGAGGTGAGGTTGGTGTTGAGGACGGCGTCCCAATCGGCACGCTTCATGCGCATGACGAGTTGGTCGCGGGTGATGCCGGCGTTGTTGACGAGGATGTCGATCTTGCCGAATTGGGCAAGCGCCGCTTTGACGCCGGATTTGACCTGTTCCTCGTCGGTTACGTCGATGGCGAAGGCGGCGGCTCTCGCTCCGGTCTTTGCTATTTCGGCTACTAGTTCGTCTAGCTTTTGCTGATTGCGGGCGGCGGCGGCTATGGTCGCTCCCTTGTGGGCTAGGGCTAGCGCGCAGGCTTGGCCGATGCCTTGGGATGCTCCGGTGACCAGCGCTACTCGTCCTTCTAGGGCCATGAGTGCTCCTTGGGTTATGAACGGTTTAGCGAGCTTAGAGTGTATCGTGTCGATCGATTTGAACGGAGGATTATAAACGGCGCGGCGGCTGCGACGGCCGAGGGTGGCCGTCCCTACGTGATTATGGCGGGTTTTGCTAGCTGGCTTGTTTGGCGGGGCGGGATATGGGGGCTGGGATTTTCTCGATTTTTTCGCATAGGGTTCGCTTGGAATAGGGCCTGGCAACGAAATACAGGTGCAATTCGGGCGATTCGGTTTCGAAGTCGGGATTGGGATAGCCGGAGGTGACCAACACGGCTTGGTCGGGGGAGCGCTGGCAGAGATCTTGACCGAACTGCTGGCCGGTGCCGCTTGGCAGCATCATGTCGGTCATGACGAGGTCGATTTCCCAGGCGAGTCTTTTTGTTGGTGCTCTGCGTAAGTCTGTAAGGCTTGGGGCAGATCGGCGGCGGGCAGAACTTCGAAGCCGGCGCTTTCTAGAATGTCGCAGGTGGCTTCGCGGACAAAGGGTTCGCCTTCGACGAGGAGAATAATTCGGGGCGGAGCGAGCTCGTTGTCTCTATCGTTCTCTTTACCTCCTTCTCTTTACCTCTGGGCGCGGAAGTACGGTTGAAACTCATTTCTCCCCGGCTGTTATGCGATTCTCTGAGCAATCGCATGACCGCGTCGGTGTGCGCGTCCGCGCTAAAGCGCCGTGCTCGGGATGACGAGCGCGGAATTTATTTTGCCAGGCTGAGAATCGTCCGCTTGGGATCCAGGAGTATTTTGCGCGCGGCGTGCGGCGCGGGCAAATGAAACG
>DATBYM010000067.1:0-431654 GCA_036513715.1 Terriglobales bacterium | reverse complement strand
CCGTGATCAGGTCGCGGGAGAAAACTCAACTTAACAACTCAACTGGCAGTAACGGGCAATTTCGCGTTTTGACCACGGTGGGCGCAATGGATTTGCACGAATCCGCTGTCCCGGCGGACGCTGCCTCCTGTTCGGCGTCTTTCTGCCGGTCGCTGAGCGCAGTGGCGATTTTGCAACAGCCAGTCACCAATAGTTCTGCATGTCATCCGAGAATTTCCCAGCAACAACCATCTTGCGAAGCTGATCCAAGTTCTTTGCGGCGTGAAAGCCTGCGCCGCCCCACACGAACTGCACCTGATCGTGCGGGTCAACTTTGAACAGCAGCACACAATAGCTGTGTGCATAACCGCCTATCTCGTAATGTACAAACCATTCGTCGCCCCGTACTCCCGCGAAAATGAGGCGTCTGCGGGGCCACGCTCGGTCAACCACGACATCGGTGACCTGAAACTTCTGTCCGGGATTGGCCAGTGCAAACGACGGTTCAGCGGTAATTTTTGCAAACGCCTGTTTCACCGTAGCTGGCATAGCTTCCGTTTTCGTCACGTCGGTGAACGGGCCGTCGAGAATGTGTTCTTTCTCGGTTAGCGACAATTGCTTGTGGAACTGCTGTGCGCTTAACGTAATTGAGAAGAAAAATAGGGCCACAGACAGGATGATCCGATGCTCTTTCATCATGCATCGATTCTAACTGCTGACATCGGGGCGATAGCGTAAATTGAGAATTGTCCGACACCAGTCCGGGTCAAAAAACGCAATGGATTAGCACGAAGCCGTCGTCGGGGCGGACGCTAATTGGGCGGGAACGGAGCCGGATCGCGAAAGGCTTCGCCCCAAGTCCTAGCACCCTGTAACCAGCCAACGATCAGAGACAGAAACACGAGTTTCCCGATCTCAGTGACCCAGCCGTGAGAGATGTGCCCTAGGAAGTCGGCAGCAGCAATTGCCAATCCGACCGCAAGTCCAGAGCCAGCCACTCCGAAGATTAGGATGTACCATAACTTGCCCATCTGCTTTATGCGTTCCCGCCTTCGGATGCGGTCCTCGGGCCGTCGGCTAAAAACTGCAATACCGAACGGACGTAGCGATAGAGCCCAAATTGCCAGCCAAGCAATGCCAACCGCGATTCCAGCGATGATTGAGATAAACCACTGCACGCCCGGATTTTACTCCGAACGGCACCTTTAGTTGACGCCAACATCAGATTGCGGTGCACCCCCGAAACGGCTGGAAAAAGGATCGCCCCACCCGATGGCAACCGGAGCGGCGGTGGAGCGAACCAGTTCCGGGCGGGAGTTGCACCACGCTGAATTCCAGTGCATCTTCGCGGCGCTGATTCAACAACAATTGGCAAGGCGTATCATAGCGAAGGCGACCCGATGTGTGACCGTCTTGCGAAGCGCTTCCTATTGTCGTTAATGGTCCTCGTGTGCTGCACCGCTCTGTTCGGTCAGTCAGCGCATTTTAGCCGCCAGAAGATGTTTCATGTCTCTGGAGCTATTACTCAATCAGGGAGGACAGTCCCCGGCGCTTGGGTGCTTTTCGAGGGCACTTCGACGAAATCCGTAAAAGCCGATGGCAAGTACTACGAAGCTGATCTTCCAGTCGGCATTTGGACTGCAACCGTGACGATTCTCATAGGAGGGGAGACCTTCAAGCAGTCTCGTCCACGCTTGTTTCGCGTAACAGCGGCAACCGATGTTTTTCTTGACCTATTCGTGCGACCTGCTGTGGGATGCCTTGCGATTAGGGAAGAACTAGAGGAAGCGGTTGATGCTTGCCACGGGCAGGAATTTTTTCCGGTTCCGTCGGACGATGGTGCGCCATTCGAACTTGTTACTGGGGGACGGAATCACGACCTGTGTTCACGCCTCGAAGGCGCTAATAAGGCCGCCTGCAATCGCGAATTCGCCACCTACAACGCATTGACGGTGCAAGCCGATAAGATTGTCTACAACCCACGCGGATGGCTTCTCGAAGCAAGTGGCAACGTCGTGGTCGAGGACGGCAACCTAGAATATCGCAGAGACTCGATAAGATTCTTCATCGGAGATGGACAGGCGGTCCCGGTTTACTAGATTGCTGACGAGAACGGGCGAGAGCACTCGTTGAGAATTGGACGATTTCGCAACACTATTCATTGTGGCTTCACCTCGCGCCATTCGCCATGCTCATCACGAATGAAACGACGCCCCCCAACCTCCATCGTCGTGCCTGCCCCATGGTTCACAAATTCCAGAAGGTCTTCGGCGAACCAAAACTGCTCATTCAGCCCTTCAATCCCGACTGAGACGGCGTAGTCCTCGGAAGGATTCCCGATTACTTCGACCCCGGTGACCGAGGGAGTGGTGTAGCCGTAGGCAATTCCGGTTTGGCCAGCGACCCCACGGGCTTCGGTGGCGTCAGTGGATCGGATTCGAACTTTGTCTCCAAACGTGATGCGAGGATTGGTTATGATTACTGAACCCACTTGCGTTGCTAGCGCAATGGGGATTTTTTCGCCAGTTACGTTCCTAGCGGAGTAAACCAACCCGCCAAAGGACGAAGACCAGCAGGAAGAGAAGGACAATCACCACCATTAATGGTTTGCTGGTATTTTCGTCCGAAGCCGGGCATCCGGAAATCATAATCGAACTCGGCGAGGCTTGGTGCCAACCACCCCGGAGTGTGAGTTGATGTTCTAGGGTTCCTTGCAGACTTCGATGAGGTGCCCCTCGCTGTCACGGATTTCGAAGAATTGCGTATCCCCACCGTCCTGAATCGGTCCGGGGAGAACGCCTCGATTTGTGAGGTGCTCGTGCCCCTTTTTTCAGCTTGTTGCAGAAAATCACAGAAGCGACAGGCGAGGGTCTATCGAAGCCCGCCTGCTCCACTTCTGCTTTGGCATTCAAAAGGATTGTGGGAGTATCGTGACCCGGAAGCTGGAGGGCAACATCGGACGGTAGCTGACAATCCCAATCCGGCGGAACTGCTGCCACCTTGCAATCGAACGCCTCGATCCACCAACGTTTGGCACGCTCTACGTCTGCGTAAGCGAGTGTGACGGAGTCTGTGAAGAACAGAGGCATTGCAGCCCCACGATACCATCAAACACTCCAAGCTAGGCTCCGCTCATGCTGTGGAACGACTTGCATCCCCGGAGCAGTCGCTGGCATGTTCGTCGCACAGAGTCTTGCTGTAATCATCTTCCCGCTGCCATCCCGGCTGCCCGCAGACCTCGCAAGTGCGAAAAGACTCATCTGCGGCGATTCCGATTCGTTGGCTCATGGCCTCATTCCGGCGACAGTTCACGTAGAAGCGCAAGCCCCCGAACTTCTCCTTCACTTGCAGCACCTCGAAGGGGACTCCAGTCTGTTTTTCGACTTCGGCGACCAATGGTTCTAAGTCCTCGTATAGCCGCCAGAGGATGTCGAACCACCCGTCATCATGTTCGAAGCCCCGTGGCATCGCCGTGTACCTGATGTCGCCTCGGGTGTTGAACCAAGTGGGCCATCGCTCTACCAGTCGTTGCTCCAGTTCCTTCCGCATTTCGTTCGGTTACCTCGCCGAGGTGTGCTTCGTTTTCGTCCACGACTGAAGTTCCTCCTCGGCCTTTTGAAATCGCTTCATCGCCTTCTTGCCGGATGCGGTTTCAAGATAATCTTTCCGCCCGTCCCATTCGTATTCGGGGCATCCCATATGCTCGAAGGTCAGCAAGCCCGCTCTCGGGCTCTTCGGGTTGGCGCAGATGCCCCAATCCTGTCCCCGCATGCCCGCCAGAACGTGGAACCAGCGGCAGTTGCCGGAGCAATCGGAATGAATCGTGCCATCGCCGCGCCTGCGCTTCCCGTAAGGCTCAAAGTCGGTCGGCAGTTTCTTGGCGACCGCCCACAGCGCCTCATGTGTTTGAAATCCGGGCGTGAGGCCTAACTCCCGCTGGGAGCGGAGTCCCAGAATGCGGCGTATCCGTTTCTTCCGGTTCCGCTCTTTGTCATCCCGACGCTGTTTCATTCTGTTTCCCTGCCTTTATCGTCAAGCTCAGGCTCCCCAAATATCCTCCGCAGCAGATTCTCGCTCGCGGTCAGCGGCTCTTTGCTGTAGTCACGAGGGAACAACTTGCTTCGGACACCGCAACACAACCAAGCCCAACCTCGCGGCGTCTCAACCAAGTTCATCTCGTACACGACGTAGAACGTGTGGCATGTGTCGCAGCAACCAGCGGCTTCAGGGAAGTCTTCGCAGGTCAGCAGTTGCATGTCCATTGGAAATCCGATGAACTTGTTGCCTCGGTAAAAGCCTTTGAACCGGCCATAGAGGTAGCGTTCGTCGTGGTCCTCAATCTTCAGCGTGTCGTCAATGACCTGTTGAACAGTTTTCATCCTAGAATCCACCTGTGCAGTGCATCACCCAACGCCCTTGTACTCTCCCTCAGGCGTTCTCGATCATTTGTGCCTTCGCCACATTCGCCCGGCCTGTGATGGAAAAAGGTTGCTCCGATGATGGCTGGCACCGCATTTCCATATGCGCCAGCGAGTCGATGCGATTAAACACTTCCCCGCAGACCATGCACTCGCGCATGCACATCGGGTTCGTGGGGAGGTCTCCATTGGTGAACATGATCACAAACAGCTTGCCCACTTTGTCTTCCCTCATCTGGAATAGCCTCCAACAGCCGAGTGCGCTACGAGGTCTGCGCCAGAGGCTAACACTGCGGCGTCTGAACCCCCAGCCGCCTCTTTCATCAGCCTGCATACTGAAGCCCTCGAAATGTTATGGCGCTTGGCAACGTTGGTCAGCGACATTCCCGTGCGGCGATCCGCGACTACTTGCTCCCGATTGATGTCCAGCCGTGCCCGCCCAATTTGACGACCCTCAAGTTTTGCCCGCCGCATGCCCGCCCGAACGCGCTCCACTATCAGCGACCGTTCCAATTCTGCAATCGCCGATACGATCACGATGATTGCCCGTCCCAATGGTCCCTCGGTGTCTATGGCTTCGCGCTGGCTGAGGAACTGAATCCCGAATCCGTTCAGTTCATCCAGCACTTGCAGAAGATGCTTCGTTGATCTCGCCAATCGGTCGCAACTCCAGACGACAACGACATCGAACCTGTGCCGCCGAGCATCCTCCATCATTTTGTCCAAAGCCGGGCGGCGTGCCTTCGTCCCGCTTACGCCGTGATCCGTGTAGGTCATAACGATCTCCAATCCCCGTTGGACGACGAACTGCCGCAGGTCGAGCGCCTGTGTTTGGGGATTCTGGTCAACAGTGCTGACCCGGAGATAAAGTGCGGCTCTCTTCATTTATGCCCCTTCGTTGTTGTTGGTGCAGTGCGCCAGTTGTTGGTCGAGGAGGAGGGTTGAACCGATGGGGAAAGTCGGGAGAGCTTACAAGTGCCGCTGCTCGTGGATAAGTGGACTAATTACTCGGTATAACTCTGACCTATCCCACACCCTTAGTATACAAACCACCTTCTGGAATTAGCTATTTTCAACCCCTTGTTCCTCAAAGGCTTGCGAGTAGTGAATTCCGTAGTTTGCTTTGTATACTTCGACTGTGACCAAAGGAGAAATAAATGCCACTGGAAAAGCGCTACGTCAGGGACGGGAAGAACCGAATTATCGGCTCAGTTACGAGCGGTTTCGCGGACGAGTCCACGGTCGTCAAGGATGAGCACGAGAAAATAATCGGGCGCACCAGCGAGAAGTTCCACACAACCCGCGACGAACACGGCGGTTTGGTTTCCACCAACAGCGCCGACCCCGGCCTGCTCATCAAGCCGAAGAAGTAATTCCTGTCTCCCCCGCCCTCCCCCAAATTCCAAAGATTTGAGACCTCGCGCAGGTTTGCGTTAGGAACCAGAGTCGCCAACAGCGGAGGGTGTTATCAGCATGGCCAACCGACCATCGGAATCCATCGAGTGCCCGTTATGCAGCGGGATAGGCAAAATCACCCGCGCTGAGATTTTGGATCGCCTCGGTGTCAGGGACTTTGCCCGCGTTGCCCAACTGAGCGCGGAGGAAGCCATTCGGTTGCTGCTGACCAAGCACCGGCAGGACGAGCAAAATGTGTGGGCTCGCTTCGAAGCCGAACTGGCGAAGCGCACCACCCTCATCGCGGAACGGCACAAGGACGAACTCCGCTCGCTGACCACCAGAACCAAAGAGTTGGAATCTGCCGCGAGGGCTGCGGAGCAGCAAAAGTCCCATGACATTCAGAACGCCAATCGCCGAGTGGAGGATTCGCTGCGGGAAGCAGGGGAACTACGGGAGCGGAATCACGAGTTGGAATCCCAAATGGCGAAGGTCGCTCGCGTGGGCAAAAGGGAGGAAATGGATTTCGCCGAGGAAGTGCGGACATGGGCGGGCATTCATATTAGCGACAAACTAGGGAAAAATGGCGACTATTTGCTGGCGTTCCGCGATCCAAGCGGTGCGCCTCTTGAACCACGGCTTCTAATCGACAATAAGGACAAATCCGTGGTCACCGAGAGCGATATCCGGAAGCTGGTTCGGGATGCCAAGGAACGCCATGCGCCTGTTGGCGTCATCATCGCGAGGGATGAGACGCAGCTTCGGCAAGTTGACCGCGAGTGCCGCTGGGCGGAAGAAGATGGGATTTGGATTCTCCGCACAACTCGCCAGTGGCTCCGGCGTGACCTCGATGTTTTGCGCCCGCTGCTGGAACGGATGCGGGTCGAAGGAGTGGATTTCCTCCAAAAGAACGCAGCGATGGGAGAAGAAGTCAGGCGCACATTGGTCGATTTGGACGAAGTGGAGAAGGAGCTAAAGAAGGCGGCGAAGGCAATGGACACGGCTGCCGGGCTGACGGGGAAATACAGGGTGCGGTTGCAGGCGCTCTGCGACAGCACTACGACCACGCAGAAGAAACTGCCGAAGAAAGAGCAGGATTGCAGGAGCACCGCTAAAGCAGGAGACTAGCTCTATGACGGGAATCGAATGAAGATTTCCAAATCCAAATATATCGCTGGGGTCCAATGCCTCAAGCGCCTGTACTGGCAGGTGCACGAGCCGGGGCTGGGGGCGAAACCGGACGCTTCGGACTTCGCCATCATGGAGCAAGGCCATGAGGTCGGGTTGCTCGCCCGTCAGCTATTCCCCCGTGGGGTGGAAGTTGATGGCTCCCGTGGGCTGAAACATGCGATTCGCAGCACGCAAGAACTAATTGGGAATCCCGAAGTTCCTACGATCTTCGAGGGTACTTTTGAGAACGATGGCGTGTTCGTTAAGGCTGACATTCTGGAACGTCGCAAGGAAAACCGTTGGCGTCTTATTGAAGTGAAATCGACTAGCGACTTGAAGGATCAGCATTTGGAAGACGTTGCGATCCAGAGCCACGTGCTGTCCCAAGCTGGTTTGGACTTAGCCTCGGTCTGGTTGGCTCACATCAACCGCTCATACGTGCTCGCCGCTGCGACAGTCGATCCTCGGCAGTTCTTCCTGTTGCGAAATCTCACCCGCAGAGTCCAGAACCTCCAACCTGCGCTTGCGGTTCAGCTTCGCTCACAATTCAGCATACTAGAAATGCCCGAGGCTCCCGATGTGCCCACGGGGCCGCATTGCACGAGTCCAGTCGTCTGTGAGTTCTTTGATCATTGCAATCATCCCAAGCCGCACGACCACATCGGCTACATCCCACGGCTCCATGCAAATGCAATCGAAGAGCTTGAGCAAATGGGGGTCAAGTCCATCCACGACATACCTGCTGATTTCGAATTAAGCGAGTTTCAGCGTCGTGTGTGTACAGCGATGCAAACGGGGCAACCGTGGTTTAGTGCAGATTTGAAAACCGAATTCGAATCTCTCAAATACCCGCTCTCTTTCATGGATTTTGAGACCGTCAACCCGGCCATCCCTCGTTTTGTGGGAATGCACCCCTACGATCACATTCCTTTTCAATTCTCGGTACACGTTCAGCGGGAGCTTGGAGCAGCCCCTAAGCATTTCGAGTTTCTGGCAATTAATAATGGTGATCCCCGCCCTGCGTTCATATCTTCGCTGTGCGGGGCTCTGGGAGAGAGTGGGAGCATTGTCGTCTACAACCAGCAATTCGAGTCTCAGCGGCTCTGGGAACTTGCGGGTTGGCTACCCGAATACACTCAACGCATCAGAGATATTCAGCGCCGTCTGTGGGATTTGCTTCCGGTTGTACGCAATCACGTCTACCATCCGGCGTTCGGCGGCTCATTTTCCCTGAAGGCGGTTCTTCCTGCTCTCGTGCCGGAAATGACCTATGAAGGTATGGAAGTACCGAATGGGCAGGCTGCTGGGGTTGCATGGCAGTCGATGATCAGCCTTGGCGTAACTGACGCGGAACGCCAAGCAAAACGGAAGGCGCTGCTAGAGTATTGCGGTCAGGACACGCTGGCTTTGGTCAAGCTCCTTGAAGCGCTTCGGACAGCCTCAGGAAGTCAGCCTTAATCACACCTCATCGGCACTGACGACCACCGCGAACGATGTGCCGATTGCCTCAAAATGTCTTTGACCACAGCGAACCTTATCCGCTTCGGTCGTGCGTAGCTTGAGAAAATCTTTTGTGCTTTTCGTCTCTCTGACCAAATAAAGAGTTTCTTCGTTGTGCTTGAGAATTGCCCAGTCTGGGTTGTACTTGCCGATAGGAGTCTCGACTTGAAACCAGCGCGGTAGTTTGACGAAGAGCTTGATGTCCTCTCTGGCATCGAGCTTCTGCGCGAATTCTCGTTCGACCTGAGAGTCGTAAACGACGTATTCGTAGATTGAATGATCCACTTGCAGCGCCGTCAAGTAGTTGATTAGCTCTTCGTTCTTGAATAGCTCCTGTCGCCATTCGAACTCAGGCTCAGACGCGGGAATACGCTCGTATTTGATCCCATCCACAATTAGCTGATGCAATTCGGACTTTAGGATGGCTGCGACCGAGTCCATGAACCGCTGAGGATTGATGAAGAACTCCGACAGTCGCCCTGATTCCTTGAGAATTCGCACAAGTGTCGAACGTGTAAGCTCTGTCTCGCTCTGCAAGTAAGCAAGGACGTCCGGTAGCGAGCCACGGTACAGAATGGTTTCTGTCTTCGCAGCAACAGCGCGCGCTTCCACGCCAGCGTTGGTCACTGAAAGCTCGGCGGTGGTGAAGTTCACTTTGGCAGCTTCCACCTTGGGCATCTTGCGAAGCGCCTGCACTGCCCGGTGGACTAGATCGTCCGTGGTGAACTCAACCTGATATGTAGTTCGCGGCTTGATGCGCTCCCACAGCGCTTCGAAGTCGGGACTCAACTCAACAGCCTTCTTCAGCTTATTCAGGCCCTCCTTCCGGTTATCTCGAATATGCCGCTCAATCTGGTAGTTGCTCAGCACATCTATGATTTGGCTTTCCAGCGCCTTGTGTGCCTCCGGCAGATTCAGGGTAAACCCATCTTTTTTGGGATCGAATTTTGGCTGAATCTTTCCGTCAGCGGCAAGCATGCCGTTCGCAACGAGGGTGTTCCAAATCACGCCAGCCGTTTCCTTCCCAACTGGCTGTTCCTTGCCATCTACAACTTGAGCCATCTTGATGAAAGCCTGTATCGGAACTTTCCCAAACGTCACCCCACAATCATCCTCGTACTCTGTTTGGAGCTTGCGGGCAAAATCGTCATAGCTCTCATTGGCGACTACAAACAGTTTGTTCACTGATTCATCAAAAACACGAACTCCATCCTGATTCACCGGCAAACGAAGACCCCGACCGATTTCCTGTCGCTTCTTCATCGCGCTCTGGCTTTCGTTCAGCGTGCAAATCTGGAACACATTAGGGTTGTCCCAGCCTTCTCTCAGCGCCGAATGGCTGAAGATGAATCGTAGAGGCTCATCCGTGGAAAGCAGCCGCTCCTTCTCTTTCATGATCAGGTTGTAAACGTCGTCATCTGCCTGTGTATCGCCCTTGGTGTCCTTCAAAATTCCTTTTTTGTCTTGCGCGAAGTAACCGTTGTGCAGGCTGTTGATCGGCAGCTTTAGCCATTCAAGCGAGCTAAACCGTGGTTCTTTCCCAAGCGTCCTCAACGTTTCCTCGAACTCCAGCGCGAACTTGCCCGCTACAGGCTGCCCTGCATCATCGTAGCTACGGTAGTTAGCCACTCGGTCGATGAAGAACAGGCTGAGCACTTTCAAGCCGAGCTTGCGCACCTGAAGTTCTTTTAATAAGTGCTTCTCGACGGTCTTTCGAATTTGGGCTTTCCACACGTCTTCCCTCATCCCGCCGTTTTCCTCGCCGAGGCGAAGTACCAATCCTCCATTGAATTTGACGAATTCTGCACCCGGCGTGCCGTCGATCTCCGTGACCACGAATCCATCTTTGTACTGCGCCCGGTTCTCAGATACCTCATGCAGGTCGTACTCATTCTTAACCGTCACAGACTTTTCTCTTGCGCCGTTGGGAGTCTGCACCTGAATTCGCAGCTTCGCTTTGATGCCGTTCCTAATGTCAATCTTTTCCACGCGAACAAAGGCGTCGTTCATCGCGCTTGAGGTGATGGCGCTATCGACAATGATCTGTTTAACCAAGCGCAGTTCGAAAGCTCGAATGGGATCAAGCCGATAAACCAAGTTGTACGGGTTGCGGTGGGTCGCGGAATAACGCAGCGTGCAGAGCGGATTCAGAGCCTTAATTGCCTCCTGCGCCTTTTCCGTGTGGTCTACGCTCTGTGGCTCGTCGATGATAACGATTGGGGTGGTTGACTGAATGAATTCGATGGGACGGACGCCATTCGTCTGATCACGATCCCGATATATGACGGCACCTTTGTGCTCGTCCTCAGTTCCCGTGAAGTTCTTGCGAAAGGCGTCAATGTTGATAACGAGAATCTGAATCGTATTGCTGGACGCAAACTGCCGAAGCCGATTCGCCTTCTTGGCATCGTACACAAATGACTCGAACTCAATGTTGTTGTACAGCGCCTTGAAATGCTCTCGCGTGATCTCGATGTTCTTCAATACGCCTTCGCGAATCGCGACACTTGGAACAACAATGACGAACTTCTTGAACCCGTATTGGCGCGAGAGTTCAAAGATCGTGCGTAGGTAGACGTAGGTCTTTCCCGTCCCGGTCTCCATCTCCACGGAGAAATGAGGGCAGTAGCGAAGGAATTCTCCTGCCGATTCTACGATGTTCCAAGACTCTAGCGCAGAGGTCGGATCAGTGATCGTAATATCATTTCGAGCCTGAACTGCTCGAACATTTTTTCGAAGATCGTCATAGGTGACAGAAAGGCGATTTCCAAGCCCAATTTCGGTGTGCATCTGTCCTTCGAACAATGCTCCGACCCCGCCTGCCTGAATCACCGCAAAATCGGGTTGCTCAAGCGGCTGACCGTCAAAAATATCAACGATGGCTGCGACGGCATCGAGTTGGTATTGTTGCTGGGCGTCGAATTGAATTTTCATCAGCTAAACTGTCCTGAAGCTCGTAACACCCTTGCTTTTCATGATCTGAACGGCGTTTGCCTTCAATTGATCGTTTCCAGCGAAGCCCTCATCGAGGCAGACAACCCTCTCCGGCTTCCGCTCGGCTATCCCTTTGATTAGCTCCAGCGTAATCTTTTGCTCAAGACACAGAAGCATCGCCCCATCCGCGATGCTGAAGACGGTCTTATCATCCATCTTGACCGACTCTACCTTCGTAGTAACTGCAAAGCCACTTTTCAGAAGTAATTCGAAAAGCACGTCCTCAGCCGTTCTGTGTTGCTGCATGTGCTGCACGTGCAGTTCAAGCTGGTTTGCTAGGGCGGCATCATCTTCGACCTTCTGCGTACCATCCCAGACTTTGAAATTGGAGGAATCGAGTTTGAGAGACCTGAAACCCGTATCGCCCGCCTGCTTCGGAGCGGTTATTGGCGGCTCGGCACCTTTAAGCTGCTTCACAGCACGACGGACTCGCTCCCTAGTGATGTCCGCAATTGACTTGTACCCCGCCTGAAGTGCCTCTGAGCCTTCTGGACAAGGCTCTGGCAATTGGATCAAGATGAATCTCCTTGAACCCCCGTCCTCCTCATTAAGCTCCAAGGCAGCTTGCGCCGTCGTACCGGAGCCTGCGAAAAAGTCCAACAGTAAGCAGTCCGCATTCGGTTCAGGTACGATCTGCAATAAACGCCTGACCAGCCCTACTGGCTTTGGATTGTCGAAGACGTTCCCTCCAATGAGGGCACGCAGATCAATGCTTGCTTTCTTGCTTCCCTCAATGTCATCCCAGAGAGGACTCGGACGTTTTGTTCTGCCTTCTAGGTAGGTCTTAACATAGGGCCACCACTGCTCGCCATCGCCGTTCTTACGTTTCTTCCAGACGATGTAGTCCTGCGATACAAGGCGCTGAAAACCTTTCGGATCAAAGCGCCAACGACTCTCGTACCCAGTAGGGCCTATAGGCAACACGTCCTCGCCGTCCGGGTTCTTAATCGGGAAAAACATATTGGGGCGATCTTCTCTTCGATCATTTTTCCCGGTCTTCCTAAGCTGCCAAAGAGCATATTTGCCCCTACTGTCCTCCTCTTGATACCGTTCAAGGTCATCTTCCGACAATTCCAGTCCCGCAAGCTCCACATCGGGGGATTTAAAGTAGACCAGCACGTAATCGAAAGAAGCACCCAGTCCACCGCTGTCCTGCCCTGTGGTCTGCCCGGTTGCCCGAACAATCATTCCCTTGAAACATTCCTCTCCGAAGACTTCGTCGCAGAGCTTTCGTAGATTGCTTAGCTCGTGATCGTCGATGCTGACAAAAATTACTCCATCCTCCGTCATGAGATTTCGAGCTAAGTAAAGTCGCGGATACATCATGCTCATCCATTTGGAATGGAAGCGCCCATCTGCCTCGGTATTCGTGGAGAATCTCTTCCTCGTGACATCTACCTGACCTGTGTATTCAAGGTAGGTTTGCAGACTCTCGGAGTAGTTGTCTGGGTAAATGAAGTCCTTGCCTGTGTTATACGGAGGGTCGATATAAATCATCTTAATTTTTCCAAGATAAGCCTTTTGCATCAACTTCAGCGCTTCGAGGCTGTCGCCCTCTATGATCACGTTTTCTGTTGTATCGAAGTCGAGACTTTCCTCGCGGCGAGGTCGGAGAGTGCCGAGGCTGGGGCTCTGAATGGCTTTGAAGCAGTCGGCTTTCCCCGGCCAGTTCATGCTGTAGCGTTCCTTGCCGGGATCAACAGTTTCCCCCAACGCACGCTTCAAACGGTCAAAATCAATTTTGCCGCCCTCAGTGCGAACTTCTGGAAAAAGACAGACAATTTGCGCCTGCTTGTCGCCAGCGATGTCATGAGACCGCAAATCCAGACGTTCAGGCTGTTCGGTCGGCGCGGGTTGGGTGACAGTGGTCTCAGCGTGCGAATCGGTCATCGGTATTCACCTAGTTCAAATGCCAGCGAATGAGAAACAATTCTTCTTGCCGCGTCTGCTGCTTGAGCCGTTGGCTGATCTCATCCAGCAGACCGTCCTTCTTCAGTTCAACCTGTTGGGCGGCGTCATCATACTCACGCCATGCGGCATTCCGCTTTTCTTCCAGTTGCCGGACTTGGCGTTGCAACTCAAGTTTGGTTGGCAGATTTGGAGCGCTCCGAGATTCTTTTCGGGTCTCCTTGATCTTAACGTCGAGGTCATCGAGCGTGGATTTCAGGGATTTGCGATGATCCTCTGCCCAACGATCCAGCTTGTCCATCTCGACCTCGAAGAACCCCCCGTTTCGCTCGGTTAGCTTTGCGGCGGTTTCGTTCTGCTGAATCCGCAGCCTTTCTTCGATTTGCGCACGAAGGTGTTCAGGTATGGAGCCGCACGCCGACGGCTGTTCCGAAACGCCAAGCGAAAAGAATCGGCGGCACTGTTCAGTATCAAGCGGAGAGGCATCGTCACAAACGCCGCCCAAGAAAATGAAATCCTCGGCTTCGAGTGCCGTGACGCTCTGGCAAACCACACGCATGAACCCGCTCTTCCCGACCAGCGGCTCAAGTATCGAGATTTTCTTGCCTGAATGAGAGTAATCGAATGTGAGAGTCTTCGAGTCGGGCGCGAACGCCTTACATTGTTCGATGATCTTCTGAGCGAGTGGATGACCTAAGCGATAGAGGTTGGCGTCCTCGACGTCTTTCCCGCTCCGATACGGGCCGGGATGAATCTGCTCGTTGGGAAAGGGATTCTTGATGAGCGTGAATCCGGGTTCTCCATCCTCGAACTTGGCATAGGGCTGGAGATAGAAACGAGTTAGTTCCCACAGCCAATGGTCAAACTTGCTTTTGACTTCGTTGCTCTCGTGGTCATTGATCCGAAGTTTCTCATGAACCTCCTCGTCGAAGTTTTCAAGGAGCTTTTGGCGAGTCTGCTGTATTCGCTCGTCAATCTGTATTTCCATCTCCTGTTGTAGCTGGTCGAAATTAAACTGAATCTGCTGTTCAGTTCGGCATTTCTGATAGATGTCGCCGATCCTCTTTTCGAAGTCGATTCCAGAGCCGATGCTGCCCAGCACTTCATCACTAGCGCCGAAGACACCGCTGAAGAGCTTGAACTTCTCGTCTAAAAGCTGGTAAACCCGCTGGTCGGCAGCGTTCTTCTTGTTCAGGAAATTAACGACGACAACATCGTGCTTTTGACCGTAACGATGGCAGCGCCCGATGCGCTGCTCAATGCGTTGAGGATTCCACGGAAGGTCGTAGTTGATGACCAACGAGCAGAACTGAAGATTGATCCCCTCTGCGGCAGCCTCAGTGGCGATCATGATGATCGCTTCATCGCGGAAATACTCAACTAGCGCAGCCCGCATGTCGGCGGTCTTGGAACCCGTGATGTGGTCGGTGCCTTCGTGCTTCTTCAGCCAGTTCTGATAGATTTCCTTCGACTTCGGATCGTTGTTCGAACCGTTGAACAGTACGACTTTGCCGCTATAGCGGTGGATTTCCTCAAGAATGGAGCGGACGTATTCCTGAGTGCGGGTGGACTCGGTGAAGATGATCGCCTTCTCCCTGCCGCCTTTACTCTTGGCTTCTGCAAGACCCCTCTTCAGTGCCGTTTGCAGCCTTTCGCCCTTGGAGTTCTTCGCAATCGAGTTTGCCAGTTCTGTAAACAGACGGAGCGACTTTATCTCTTCCGCCACTTGTTCTAACTGATCCGGGCTGAGGACTCGTGGGTCGGATTTCTTGTCGGTCTCGCCCTCGTCTTCCTCCTCTTCCCATTCATCTTCAAGTTCTTCAAAGCTCTCGAAGGTCTCAGCGACCTCTTGGGGCGGCTCCACTACAGGTTTCTGTGCGTCTGCGGCTTTTTCTAGCTTATCCGCTAGTCCTTTCAGCGTTCCGGCAATTGCGAACGTCGATGAAGCCAAGAGCCGTCTGAGAATCAGAGTCATCAACTGGCGCTGACTCGCGGGCAGGGCATACAAGTTCTGTCGTTGGAGGTAGTCGGAGACGAGGTTGTAGAGCTTCTGTTCTGGCTCACTGGGGATAAACTCTTCCACCAGTGCGATACGGTTCGTAAACGGAATATATTCGAGCACCTGACGGCGCAGTGTCCGCTGGCAGATTGGCTTGAGGCGCTCACGCAGTGCTCGAAAGTCCCCGTCTGTCTCTAGCCGCGAAAATTGGCTGCGGAAGCTCTTGATGTCTCCGAACGTGTGCTCGTCAATGATGCTAACCAAACCGAAAAGTTCGAGAAGGGAGTTCTGTAGCGGGGTTGCAGTGAGAAGCAGCTTATCGAATGGGGCAAGGGCACTTTTGATCGCATTTCCGATCTTGTTTGTGGGCTTGTAAACGTTTCGGAGCCGATGCGCCTCATCAATGACAGCGAGGTTCCAAGAGACCTGACGGATGTACGGCTCTTTCGAGCGGGCAAACTGGTACGAACAGATGACGATCTCAGAGCGGTTAAATGGGTTAAGGTTCCCCGCTCGGATTTGCTCATTGAAGGTCTTGGTCTCCAAAAGCACCGAGGGCAAGAAGAACTTATCGGAAAGCTCCTGATGCCACTGTTTTCGGAGGCTTGCCGGGACGATGATGAGAATCTTCCGTTTGCGTTCAGCCCATCTCTGGGACAGGAGAATCCCAGCCTCAATCGTCTTTCCGAGACCAACTTCGTCGGCGAGGATCGCTCCTTTGGACAACGGGGAGCGGAAGGCGAACAGGGCAGCCTCGACCTGATGGGGGTTCAGGTCAACTTGAGCGTCAGCAAGCGAAGCAGCCAGCTTCTCCATGCTGTCGGACGCGCACCGTTTCGTCAGTTCATACGCAAAGTATTTCGCGTGATATTCAGTGCTCATCGTTGGGGTGAAAAGCAATGATACATCCAGCGTTGCGTCCCCCCCTCAAAGGTGCAACCTGACCCCTCTCTCTTTACCACAAATGCGAGGCTTATTCCGTGATCGGTTGAGGTTTTTGAGAATTCCGAACGCAAGCAGTTTGGCTCACTTTCTCCGAGCCTTTGTGGCAACCTCGAACATCTGCTGCAATCGTGCAACCTCCCTCTGGCACCGCTTTCGGTAGCCCTCGTCTTGAAAGACATCAGACTGCACTTCTTGGGTACACAAAGGGCAGACCGAGTATTTTTCTGCACCAAAGATGATGGCTCGCATTCGATCTTCCCATGACTTGTTGGGGTAATATGGCTGCCCGCAGCAGTTACAGATAAGCTGCACTTCCTGCGTTGGAGACGTGCGTATCTCCAGTCTCAAATTGGCTTTCATAGAGACGATCTAGCGGGGGAGACTAAACATTTTCTGCTTTAGCTTTCAAATTAGCAATCGCAAAGACGGCATCGGAAAAAACAACCGCACCCTTCTTATCCCACCAACGCTTTGACGATGCTTAGCCACTCCTCATGCAGCGCCTCCCGGCAAACGGGCTTGCCAGCCCGGCTGTACCAGTACGCCGCGTTGCTCTGATCGCCTTCCTTGCGGTGCAGGTAGGCGTGAACCCACGATCCCTCAACGCCTTCGTCCTGCTGTGCGGACTCGTGCGCCCGCCTCCAATCGCCCTTGGCATCCCACCATAATCCTGCGAGCGCGAGCGAGAGTCCGGCTGGTGGCTCGGTTGCGGTGAGCGATTGGCGAAAGTCGTCCAAGGTCATATCGAGTTCCACATCATGGAATGCAGGCGCGTTACCAGTTGCGGAATGGTATCTCAGATGAAACAGGCTCTGGGCATGTCACACTTCTCGCTTGCAACAGGGCTTTGGCTGCTCTGACTGCGAGATTAGCATGCGGAGTCGGCCCGACGACGAGTCGTGCGAGTTCGAGAGAGTCGGTCGCATTTATCGTCAAAGGAAAGTCAATATACGGTATCAGTGTCGATGCTCCAGCCCGAATTGACGGAGTTCCTCCGACTCGCTGTATCGCTCGCCACTCAGTCTCTTCCCTGAACTTGGGATGCTTGAGCACCGTCGCGAAACTAAGCAGAGTTAGACCGAAGATGACATGGAGAGGTGAAGTCTTGGTTGGGTCATATGAACTCTTCGCATGTTCCTCTATCTTCTTGATTACCTCAATTTGTTGCGCTTCGTCGTAAATACATTTGAACAACGCCCACTGCTTTGCACTCGCGATTGTCGCCATTCGGTCGGCGGCGAAGCACAGCGCAAATCCGGGTCCTTGAGGACAGTACCCGCGCCACTGACTCAAGAGGTCAGGTTCTTCGGAAAAGGACGCAACATAGACGGGCAACTTTCCGACGAGAGATTCAGTCTGGTCGAGTACATTCATCATCTCCATCGCAAAGCGTAGTTCCTTAGGTGGACGGTTCTTGAAGTACTTCTTTGCCAAACTGACCGCGTAGACGACTTCTTGGGAGTCGTTGAGATATGTTGCGTCGGTCGCGTACATCGACTTGCTTTTCAGAATGCCAATCAAGCCGTTCTGTGATGTGTAGTGGCAAAGTGGCTTGGTCGGAGTCGTCTCAAGACCGAGCTTTTCCGCCAGTGAAAGAGGCGATTGCAGTTCGTTTGTCGTCGGCTCAGCCATGTAGTCGATTATAGAGTTTCGCTGTGAAACAATATCGCAATGTCACGGGTCTGCCTCTTTTGTCCGAATCGAGCAGGAACGCTGGAAGATGCTTGGCCGCTCTGGCTCATCACGTCAATCGGTGCGCACTCGAAGTCTCCGACTGAGTACTGGAATACCGTCAATTCTCCACCGAAGCGGTGGGCGGGACCAAAATTCAAGACGAGGAAAATCTGCCGCGAATGCAACAACGGTTGGATGAGCGACATAGAGACTGCCGTCAGGTCAACGATGGGCGGTCTCGTCAACGACATCTCGATGACGCTTGATGAGGAGCAGCGGCGAGTGTTGGCGCAGTGGACTGTAAAGACAGCGATGGTTATCGAGGGTGTTAAGCAGGCTAAGAACAACTTCTATTCGGCTGAACAGCGAAGCGTCTTTCGGACGACACTCGCTCCTCCAGAGGACACTGCCATCTGGCTTGGTCGATGCGCTCAGAGCAATCTCCTCCACGGCGAGGCAAGAAAACTCCATGTCTCAGATCAGAGGGCGACCAATCCTTTGGAGGATGGCTGTGCGACGACCTTTGTCGTGGGGAGACTCGTCATGCAGGTCCTGTCGGTCAAGCGCAAGCCGGACGCCCCACGAGGAGGTCTCAGCCTACAGATGCGGGCAGGGCCGTGGGAGAGCAAACTCGTCCAAATCTGGCCCGTCGAGAAACAGAGAGTGAATTGGCCGCCTTCTCACAATTTTAGCGACCTCGACGACGGGCTTCGGGATTTGAGGAGACGGTTCGCCGTCGGAGTTTCGTCAACTGATTGATGCGACGCTGTGCGGCGGGATTTGCTAGGGGTGATGATGCACGACATGCAGGGCGGAAACGTCAAACGAGTTTTGGTTTCGCTGCACGGCGTAATTGCAGTATTGGCATCGCGAAGAGTCTTGCGTGCTCCTACTGCTCTGTCTGCGCCTCCAACGGTCGGGAAGCGGGGGTGCGACCCTTTAGAAAATCCGCCCGAGAAATTGGTTCCGTTCGAGCGTTTCCGCCGACAACCGAGTGAAGTGTGACGCCGATTTGGTGGTAGTTGACCCACACGCCATCTTCCCCACGTGTCCTTTCCTCAGTGTAGTTAAGCGAACGTTCAAATTTGTAGTACGAAGGCCCCATCCTATACTTCAATTCATAGGTACCGATAGGGATTCCCGTCATTTGAAGTAGGTTGTGCGCCCTCACATTTTGGTCTCGCGATTTCTCATCCCGCTCAACGTTGTAGAGAATGATCTCCGCGTCCTCTGCCATCCCATTGTCCACCTTGAGTTCCCCGTGCCCATCAGTGCCTATATCTGGCGCGATTCTAGCTCCGTTCGGCAGAGACGGAACCTGCTCAACGGATGCGCGGTGTTGAGGCAACAGGGCACTGGCGGACGATGGTGTTTTCTTAGGTTTTAGCGGCATCGGCGCAGCCTCAACCATCTGCCATTTACTTGACTGGTCTTCTCCGTCACTCGTCTGCCGACCCGATACCCGCGTTTGATTGGCGGCGGCTTCGCCTACATCTCCAACGCTGGGAGTTCCCGCGTTCCTTTCATTGGTGTCACTCTTGAGATGGACGACGAGCCACAAGCCAGCGAGCACAATGACTCCGGTTGCGGCAACTACAGCGTACAAGAATCGGAACCGCCGCAGTTTTCTTTGACGTGGCTGATTAGTCTGGATGGATGGTGAAGCGGTTGGCGGCTGAACCATCGCACGTGCTGCGTGGAGAATCGGAACTGGCGCACCACAATTCGGACAGCGAAGAAGTTTGCCGACGTGCCGTTCTTCAGAGTGGCACACGCGACCGCATTGGCACGTGACATCAATCATGGGTGCCTACCTTGGGCGAACGCCGAGCACAGCTTCTGGGGGGATTCAGAGGCATTGAGATTGTCTGCCTTGGGGAGTGTCTTGGCAATGCCAAATATCACGCCGGGTTGTGAGGTGAAATCCTTGTGCTCCCAGCAAAAGTGTCGCCGTCAGCGATACTTCCTGAAGCTTCGAGTTATGTGCGAGCCCCCAACGTCCGGTCATCATGGTTCACGAACAGACAGCCCATCGCTCTGCTCTAAAACCCGCCCCCACTGCCCCAAGTCACTCCACTCGTATACAATCATCCCTCTGTCAAAATGCCTGAGGGGGCAACCATGTCGAATCTAGAAAATGCACTACGGGAGCTTCGCGAGAAGCGCAGCCATGCACAGTTGGAAATCGAGAAGCTGGACCAAATAATTTCCGGCATAGAGTCGTTGAACGGTGCGGGAGCCGCAGCACCCAGCAATGGAGTTCAACCGAAACGAATCATTTCCGCAGCTTCACGCCGGAAAATGGCACGGGCGCAGAAAGCAAGATGGGCAGGTATTCGCAAACAGTCGCAGCCAGTATTGGTGGGGGCGAAGTCAGCGGGCTCGGCTCCAGCAAAGCGGACGATGTCGGCATCAGCACGACGGAAAATCGCGACGGCACAGCGGGCGAGGTGGGCGAAGATACGGGCGCAGGAGAAGAAAGCGGCTTAGTAGCTTGGGGAGCCTGCTGCGGCGAGTTCGCGGCGGGCAATCCCGCAGGACTCGCGGTCTGCTAAGATGACCTCATTTTCACGATTAGAGGTTTCCCCATGAAGCGCATACCGGAGCGAGAAGAGTTTCTGGCGGGCGTTAAGGCATATGACGGAAACAACCAAGTCTATTTCGAAGCACTGCGTGGACTTCAGTTGGGATGGGGCAATCCGACCAGAATGGCGGACGCGATTTGGCCGTGGCTGAGGTGCTGGCACGCGGACTACTACCGCTATGGACAGGACAGCCCCGGAGAGATTCCGACGCGAATCGCTTCCGGTATCGGTCAGCATCTCAGGCTGCTAGATGGTTTTCGAAACCGTGCGGTTGACACTCTGGATAGAGTGGATGAACCCAAAATCAGGGAGCTATTTTGGACGTTTCAAAAAGTGACTGCTCGAACTATTCGTGGTCGGTCCGAGGCGGCCCCTGTTGCTGCGGCAAAAACGCTGCATGCGCTTTGCCCGCATTTCTTCCCCTTGTGGGACGATGCGATTGCGGATCGTTATCACTGTGACCATGACGCCTTTGGTTACGCTAAGTTCTGCCGACTCATGAAGGAGTTCGCAGCCGTGATAAAGCCCTACCTAAGCATGCCGGATGACCGTTCGGTTCTAAAGCGAGTTGACGAGTTCAACTGGTCCATCACCCGAAGGGCACAGGCGAGTTGAATCTAGTACCCCCTTGCAGGAGCGTCTATAGCTAATGTCGGCTCTGATTTCTCGTTGTGAGCCAACTGCCAAGAAGAATGGCTACCATAGGCCTACGATAGCCCAGATGTTGAGAAAATCCTGAAAGCGACTCATGATCTAGCTCCTCACTGCGCTTCACATTTCAATTTTCGGCTCACATTCTTAGCTCGATTCGACCCGGTACACCCCGCTTCTACATAGGACCTTCGAAGAAATTCTTCCGGCACGTTCCGTGCGAGACAGTGAAGCTCTAGTGCTCTACTGAGGATCAGAATCGGAATCCTTAGCAGCTTTCCTTGGTTCGTGCGGAGATTTGCCCTCTTCCATGTTATGCCGCTGGTTCACCGTGCGAATGGCTTCATCGATGGTTCGTTCTTCGCGCTTCAGCTTCCGTACTCCTCTTTTGGCAACTCTGTTCTTGATTCCCTTTTGCATACGCCAACCCGGTGGAGATAAACTATGGAGATGGCGATCATCCTGCAAATGGGACTCTTCGATGAAATGCGGTATCCCAACGTGCTGAAGGGCATTGTCGAGAGAACTCAAGGCCCCGCACTTCAGTATGTCTTTGTCGATACCATCGAGCAGGCGCGGGAGCTAAAGCAAAAAATCGCAGAGGACATCCCCCAAGAGGCGCAGCCTTCGGTCTTTGCGATACCTGCCGGTCGAATCAGTGCTTCCGAGGCTTTCACAGCGCTGGTGACTGGAATCCCTCCAACAAATAGCAAATAGGCGTGGCCGTCTCGTAACCCTTCGCTTTGACAGCGTTCGCCAAAAGCGTCAAGTAGTGTTGCGGTGTTCTTGCATAACGATATCAGTTGGCGGCAAGTCTTTTATGCAAGCCCTTCAATGAAGGGCTGCCCCGTGATTGCGTCGCAAAGGGCGTGAAGCTGATAGCGGTTCAGTCCGGTGACTTGCTCGATGTATTCAAAACTGATGTGCGCCCCGCCATAGAGAGGCGGAAAACAGTTTTCACACCAGCGAACAGCATCTTCACCACCCGCCTGCGTGGCCGCCCAGAGCGCGTTGGAGTACACGTGCACTGGCACTCCAATGTCGTGCTGCTTCGCCATCCGGAACAAAGCTTCACCCGCGACGGAGCAGGAATCATTAAAGAGGTGCAAGGGTTCAGTCGCATCCAATCGAAAGCAACCATGCCGAGGAATTATCATCGTGTGTTGCACGCGACAATCCATGCAGTCGCTCAGGGGCTTCAACTCGCCGATGCTGGGGAGCAACAAGTCACGGCGCTCATCCAAAATGAAGACTGCAAGTCCCATTCCAAAGAGCGACTGAAGCGGGTCTTTGATGCACCGAATGTAGCAGTCCCACAAGTCAGTTTCATAAGGCTCGATGTATTCGCGATCAGCAAAAATCTGGCTCACCAATTCATCTGCTTGTGTCTGCCCGTCTTCGGTCAAGGGCGCTATCACGCTGCGGTAGCTCATCTGCCACGGATGTGCTTCCTGCACGCGGACAAATTCGTTGTAGCTGGTCACCAGCCATGTCCGAAGCAGCCGAGACTCTGCAACTCGCCATTTCGTGCGAATGGCATCAAGTCCCACGTCAAACGCAGCGGCGATTGCTAGCAGAGTTTCCTGATTCTTGGTTTGATCTTTTTCGACGCGCTGAATAGTGCGTGTCTCAACTCCCGCAATAGCGGCTAGCTGCTCCTGAGTCCACGCCCGCTCGTCGCGGAGTTGCTGAACCTTCTTGCCATATCTAAACTCAACCTTCATATTCGTATGCTCCTACTACCGGAATACGCCTTATTGTGAAGCCGCACTCCACGGGACGCCACGACAGAAACACGACAAACTACGGACTCATTCCGCACCGAACACATTATCAATCTTCCTCATGATCCGCTCCGGACACTGAACCGCTGCCGCAATCACGGCGTCGCTTTGGGAACAGTTTTGCGGATCGCCAGTAAGACAGGCCGTCAGCCATCTTCAGGTGACGCGCCGCTCCTGCTACGGAGAGGCTTGGAGGGCACCGCTCATCAATCGCCCGCATGATCATTTCTGCCCAGCGCACGGCGGCACGATGGCGCTATGCTCGTATCACGGCTGGCTCTTGTACCTCTCAACATCACGATCAATCTTGCGCATGATTCGCTCAGCCCACTGGATGCTGGCATCAATCAGCTTGTCGGTGCGCGGGGTTCCCTGCGGCGTCCCGAAAAGGTCGTCCGCCGTTTCCATGTGAAGGCTGGCAAGAATCGCCGCCATGATGCCGATCACGCGCTTTCGACCTTCGTCCACAGGGCAAGTGTAGCAGTTTCGCTTTTTATTCGCTATACTCACTTCGGGCGGTTTTTCCATGGAAATGAGTGCGCGTTTAAGGCCGGACGTAGCGCAGAATGTCGAGAGCATGAACCGCAAGTCAGCAAAACGTCCCAAGCTGGACGAAATCGGCGAATGGTCCGAACTCAAACTCGACATTCTGAAGAAGTACGCAGGAGCATACTGCACGATTCTGAAAGCGCGGAACTTGCATCCGATCTACATTGATGGGTTCGCTGGCGCTGGCACGCACATCAGAAAAAGAACAGGTGAACTCATAAAAGGAAGCCCGCTCAACGCACTTGAAATTCAGCCGCCATTTGAAGAACTCCACCTGATCGACATTGACCAAAGCAAAGTCGATGCGCTCAAGCAGCAGACCATTGGCATGAAGCACGTTCATGTGTACAGCGGGGATGCCAACCAGATTCTACAAAACAAGGTGTTCCCGAACATCAAATATGAGGACTACCGTCGTGCGCTGTGCATTCTTGATCCGTATGGTCTGCACCTGCGATGGAACGTGATTGCAGACGCCGCAAAAAGCGGAACCATCGAAATTTTCCTGAACTTCCCCACGTTGGATATGAACCGCAACGTGCTTCTCTGGACGCCAGAAAATGCTTCCGCAGAGGACATCGAACGCATGAACGCCTTTTGGGGCGATGCAAGTTGGCGTGACGTGGCGTATTCGACCACTGGGAATTTGTTCGGATGGCCAGAGAAACAGCCGAACGATGTGATCGCCGAAGCGTTCCGAGAGAGATTGCAGAAAGTGGCAGGTTTTAAATATGTACCAGAACCAGTACCGATGCGGAACTCGAATAGCGCGATACTGTATTACTTGTTCTTCGCAGCGCAGAAGGAAACGGCAGAGAACATAGTGGTGGACATC
Organism: Terriglobales bacterium; assembly: GCA_036513715.1. Taxonomy (GTDB): domain Bacteria; phylum Acidobacteriota; class Terriglobia; order Terriglobales; family Acidobacteriaceae; genus Acidiflorens. The sequence continues at coordinate 407,268 of DATBYM010000067.1, read as the reverse complement.
CTGAACAAATACCGCAAGCACGGGGCACTGTAATGGCTGAGCGATCCTCAATCGAGTGGACCGACGCAACGTGGAACCCTGTTCGTGGCTGCACGAAGATCAGTCCCGGTTGCAAGCACTGCTATGCCGAAACATTCGCAGAGCGGTTTCGCGGGGTGAAGGGTCATCCATACGAGCAGGGATTCGATCTACGCCTTGTTCCTGACAAACTGGCAGAACCTCTCCGCTGGCGCACTCCGAAACGAGTCTTCGTAAATTCCATGTCGGACCTTTTCCATGAGGAAGTTCCAGACAGCTATATTGAGTCAGTCGCAAACGTGATGGTGCAGGCTCAGTGGCACACGTACCAAGTTTTGACGAAGCGTTCTACGCGAATGCGAGACCTGCTGCAAACGAAGTTGCGTTTTGCCGCTGCGGAACCGCATATTTGGTGGGGGACGAGCGTCGAAGATAAGAAGCACGGCGTTCCAAGAATCGACCATCTGCGGTCGGCTCCGGCAGGGGTTCGGTTTCTCTCGATTGAGCCGCTGCTGGAAGAGTTGGGACCTCTGAAATTGTCCGGAATTCATTGGGTCATCGTAGGAGGGGAGAGCGGACCCGGCGCGAGGATGATGCAGCGTGAGTGGGTGATCTCTATCCGCAGTCAGTGCCGCCAGCAGAATGTTCCGTTTTTCTTCAAGCAGTGGGGCGGCGTCCGAAAGTCCAAGGCTGGACGGTTGTTGGACGGACGAACTTATGACGAGATGCCAGTCAACCAGATCGGGTCTTTCCGTCTTAACCTGCGCTTTGCTCAAGGAAGGGCGTGAAGGGTGGGCGATGCGCCCGAGTCGCAAGGTCGATCCTAATCCAGCGTCCACGCTGAAATCGCACTGCCCGGTCATCATGCGTCCGCCACATGCCCTCCAGACTGGCCACAAAGGCTGCCAACACCTCTGAGACGCTGGAGCCGACCCCGAGTCCCCTCTGGGCAGGCACTTCGCCCCAGAAGAGGGGGCTTCCTGCAAAGTCGTCCCAACCCAGCCGCGAAGGAGCCCAGTGGCGAGCCGATTCTTGGGTCATATGTCCTGTGGTTGACAACATTTAATCGCAGCATTAGGCTCCCCAGTCGAGGAGTGCAACAATGCTCTGTACCAAGTGCGGTACTGAAGCGTCGGATAATGCGCGGTTCTGCCGGAAGTGCGGGGCTCAACTTGTGCCGCAAAAAATCCTTGGCGAGGCAATTTTGTTTCTCTGTGGATTGTTGAGCCTCTTCGCGCTCTTTTCGGCGTACGGTTGGATTTCTGACCAGAAGCGAGCATAGAAGCAACAAAAGCCAAAGGTCATAGCCGCGATAAGACAACGCTACTCTCCCTCCAGCCAACTGCTCGCATTAAGTCCCGATTTGCCAAGCGCGAACTGGTCAGCCCACAAGAGTCCGACAGAGTGCACCCACTGGCACCCGAAAGGCGAGAACTGCTGGATTGTTTTCTATCGCGTGAATGTCATGCCGGGAAGTGAGGTGAAAGGGATCACGTGCGAATGGCTCATTGACATGGACACAATGGAGGAACGGCCTGAAAACACCGAGGCCCGCACAATGTTTGTCGAAAACACATAACGCTCCGGCGCACCGCTCCCAATATCGGAATGAAATGTGTCCCTGCGGCTCCGGCAAGAAGTACAAGCGGTGCGGCGGCGGGGCGGGGGTGGGCTGAGCGTCCTCTCAAACTGGGCGGCGAAAGATTGATGTCGCTCTGTAGCGCGGATGTGTCGTCACGAACGGGTGAGCAAAGGCCGAAAATCCACCAACCCGGCGATGGTTCAGGTGAACACAACTCCACCCAAGTTCGCACCCAAGTTCGTTTTCCCGTGCATGTATTTACAAGTACTTGGCAGTCTCGTAGAGCCTAGTTAAGTTGTTGAAAGAATTGATTGAAGTCAGAGTGTGAGGATGGCACTCTACCGCTGAGTTATGCGCCCAACGTTTTTATTCAAACAGTTGCGGGGGCTTCCGTCAACCTTTGGGACGCCAGTAGGGTGCCGGTTCGAGAGACACACTCGCGTCGGCGGCTAAAGCCGGTACTCGTAAGGAAGCCTTTTATCGCAGTGGTGAACCGGTGCCCACCCAAAAACAAGGACAAAGTCTAGTTTTTCAGCAAACTCTGAAGCCGTGCCCCTTCAAAGCAAGGCTACGCGACCATCCGGTAAGCGCCGGACAGTTCGGCATACTCTTCTTTGGCTAAATGCAGTGAAGCCGCCGCGACGTTTTCTTCCAGATGCTCGATCGAGGAAGTCCCCGGAATCGGCAGCATCATCGGCGAGCGTTGCAGCAGCCAAGCGAGGGCGACCTGGTTCGGAGATTTTTGTTCCTTTTGCGCCACGCGATCGAGGACGTCACCTGCTAGTTTGCCCGCTGCCAGCGGGAACCACGGGATGAATGCGATGCCATTGCGCTCGCAATAGTCGACCACATAATCCCATTCGCGGTCGGCGAAGCTGTAGCGGTTCTGCACCGAGACGATGGGAACGATCTTGCGCGCGCGTTCGATGTGCTCCTGCGTGACATTTGACAGGCCGACAAATCGAATCTTACCCTGCCGTTGCAAATCAGCCAGAGTCTCCACCGTCGACTCGAACGGCGTCACCGGATCGGGCGCGTGCAACTGATAGACGTCGATGCGATCGATGCGCAGCCGTTTGAGACTGCCTTCCAACGCCACGCGAAGATGAGCTGGCGAAGCATCGTGGGTCCATTGATCGGGCCCGGGGCGATGCCATCCGCCCTTGGTGGCAACAATAAGATCCTTGGGATAGGGATACAGCGCCTCGGCGATCAGTTCCTCGCTCACGTTCGGCCCGTAGGAGTCGGCCGTGTCGATGAAATTGACGCCCAGCTCGACAGCGCGCCGCAAAACCGCTAACGCCCCTTTGCGATCCTTCGGAGGGCCCCATATTCCTTTACCGGTTACGCGCATGGCTCCGAAGCCAAGACGATGGACTGAAGCTTTGCCGCCGAGCGAGACCGTTCCCGCCAAACTCGCCGAAACTTTTTTCGTGGTCATAAGAACCTCCAGCCCTTATAGTTTATTACTTTTTGCGCGGAACGATGAGGACGTGATGACTGGACAGCTTTTGCGGTTCGAGGGCGTGAGCGGCGCAGAAGCGGTAGGATATCCCCTTACTTTCGGTATCAATGCAGCCTCTTGACCGTATTCGTCACTCCCGATAGCCTCTTTTCATCGCCCCTGCATGGCTGCTTCCGACACTCCCGAGCGCAAAGCCGTAACTAATTCACAGGAAAACACTTCTGCGCCCGAGTCCGAGCCGGAAGGAGCGCAACTTTCTGCTCAGGACAGGGTTCCTACCAGTGTGAGCAGTGTCGCCATTGATCGCGGACTGTTGAGTCGTGGACTACCGAGCTTTCCTGGAGCTTCGCCGTCCAACTCAGTGCCCGGTCGCGTGGCTAACTCCGCCATGAGCGCAGCCGAGCCAGGCTCCGATGTCGACCTGATGCTGCGTGTGAAGACGGGCGACGAGTCTGCCTTCGCCGGTCTCGTGCAAAAATATCGCCGGCCGATGGTGGGGTTTATGTATCGTTTCTGCCACAATCCGTCGACGGCAGAAGAGTTGGCGCAGGAAGTATTTTTGCGCGTGTATCGCTCGCGCGCGACTTACGAGCCGAGCGCCAAGTTCACGACCTGGCTTTATCGCATTGCGACCAATCTGGCCGTGAATCATGCGCGCGATACGCGGCATGAGCGTCCGGAGAACACGGTTCGCCTCGATGAGCCCGATCAGGACACGGGGACGACCCCCGATCTGGCCGATGAGTCGCTCACGGTCGAAGAGCAGATGCTGAAGCGGGAGCGGCTGGCCGCGATCCGCAGCAAAGTAAATGCGCTGCCCGAACGCCAGCGTGTCGCTGTCATTATGCATAAATATCAGCAGATGGATTACCGCGAGATTGCGGGCGTCCTGAAGCTGAGTGAGTCTGCCACCAAGTCGTTGCTGTTTCGCGCCTACGAAACATTGCGCGAGCAGTTGAGAGAATTTGTTTCAGGGAAGTAGAGGAAAGCAGTATGAATTGCAAAGAAATTCGCGAACTGTTGCCGGACCTGGCCGCTGGCATGGACGCTACCACTCTGACGCCGGAGGTTAAGAAACACATCGCATCCTGTAACGAGTGTGCTACGCAACTGGGCGCATTGCAGAAAACCATGGCGTTGCTCGATGAATGGCAAGCGCCCGAGCCGTCTCCGTATTTCGATACTCGCGTGCAGGCGCGCCTCCGCGAAGAAATGGCGCGTCCGCAGGCGACGTGGTTTCATAGGTTGCGGAACCCGGCTTGGGCTATGTCGCTCGCGGCTGTGCTTTTTGCCGGAGCGCTGACGATTGGCGTGGGCAATAAGTCGTATCTGGTTGAGATGGGATCCATTCAGACCAATCCCCCGGCCCCCGGCCTGCCAGTGCAGCCCGGAACTGCCGTTGGCGATCTGCAGGCGCTAGATAGTAATCACGACTTGTACGCTGATTTCGATATGCTCGACGAATTGCAGGTGCAGGACGACGTAACCGCAAATCCATAAGACTTGCCGCAGAGACGCGCCCCGCCGCGTCTCCGCAGTGGAGGAGTGGCAGTAGAGTTGGTTTGGCAAATCGGCCGGGACGAACAGGAACAACGATGTTGGGCCAGGGGAAAATTGCGCGCGGTCTGGCAGCCTTTGTGCTGCTGACGCCGGCGTTCGCCCAGTCCCAGCATCCGCAGTCGCCGCCAGCGGACGGGCAGTGGCACCACTTTTCGGACGGAGGCTCGAACGTCAGTCCTAACCTCAGCCGTCCTAATGACGCACGTCCGCCGCAGAATCAGCCCGGCCACGCAGGAAACTGGCTGCGCCGCTACAAGGACTTGCCGCCCGCGCAACAGCGCCGCGCGCTTGAGAACGATCCGCAGTTCCGAAGGCTTACGCCGCAACAGCAAGCCCGGCTGCTGCAAAGATTGCAGACTTTCTCGCATCTGCCGCCGCAGCAGCAGGAGCGCATTCTCAGTCGCATGGAAACCTGGGAGCATCTCACCCCGGACCAGAAGGAGCGGGCACGCCAAGTTTTCAAGCAGTTCACGCAACTCCCTCCGGACCGTCGTCAGGCGGTCAACCGGGCCATTCGCGAGATGCGCGCTCTGACGCCTGATCAGCGCGACCGGCTCATTAACTCCGATCAATATCGGCGGGCATTCTCGGCATTCGAACGCCACATTCTCACAGGAGCGGCTCACCTTCCGCTCGCTCCCGGAGATGTCTGGTAAAAGACCCTCGGAGTGAATCGTGATAGTCGATACTCTCCAGGGGCAGCGGTTGCGAGTGAGGCCTTGGAAGTCGCTCCTCCGCACCTCGCTACCAGGAAACGGAGAGCCAAACTGAAAATCCTAACTTGAACAACAAAAAGCCCGAGCGCGGCCTGAAAGTCGCGCCCGGGCGTTATTACTGATTGGTAATGTAGGCGAGGAAAAAGGGCGCTTGGTCGTTGTTCTCATTCGTCGGAAGGGCCCCCTTCACTCCGACTCGGGTTTGATCCCCGTAGAGGAACCACCCACTCAGAGCACCCGGCGAAATACTTTGCCCGAGACCGCTAATCTTTTCATTGTTGGTGTCGAGCGTGAAATAAACGGTGAAGTAGTAATCGTCAAGCGGCGAGAGCGCCAACTTGACGGTATCGAGCCGCACAATACAGGGATTGGTGGCAGAAACCGGCTGTATCGGGCAGACGGAGGTGCTGGTCAGGTTAATGCTTGGACTTGCACTGCCGCCCAGCAAGACCTTTGTGACCTTAAGCACCGTGCTGCCGTTCCGCGGCGTTTCGTAGAGCACCATGTTGCCGATGTCCGCCTCGGAACCCCCGGTAAATCCAATATAGAGAGCGGTCGTGGTGGAGCTTGCTCCCATCAGCGACGCCCCCGGAATCAGAACGAACTCGGAGAGGCCGTCCCAAGCCTGGTTGCCGCTGCTGGCGACCACGCCTTGGCCCTCCGTTAGATTAGCCAGAGCGGTGGCTGGCACCGGCTCCTGCGCAAAAGCGCTTACCGCCAGAAGCGTCATCATCAAAGTCAATGTTGCTAGCTTATAGAAAGTGTTCATCGGGAATCTCCCTTATTCGAAATTGGATTCAAGCTGCTGCTACGTGGTATCGGTGGATCGATGCTCGCGGATATCGAGCCGGACTCGTGCACCCGCTCCCTAGTTGGTCATGACGTACATCAGGGAGTAGGGCTGACCGCTAAAGCTGAGGCTGCTCGGAATCGTCGCACCGACGGTAAGCCGGGTTTCGTCGCCGCTAATGTAGGTTCCCCGCAAGCTGCTCTGCTGAAATTGGGGCTCGGTCAGGCCAATCGAGCTATTGTTCGAGTCGCTGGCAGTGAAGAACACCGCCAGATAGTAATCGGACAGCGCCGAGAGCGTTATTTTTGTCGGATCGAGTCGGACGATGCATGGATTAAAGGAGGATATCTCGATTACAGGACAGACCGTCGCGCTAGCCAGGTCGATCATGGGATTGGAGATGCCTCCGAGCGTTACAGGCGTCACCGCGGTGATGGTTGAGCTGCCTCGCGCGGTCGTATAAAGGACCATATTGCTGACATCCGCCTCGGCTCCAGCTGTAAATCCGAGATAAAAAACAGTGGTAGTGCTGGTGACCGGGATCAGTCCCGCTCCGGGAACCTGCGCGATCACGGTATAGCCACTCCAACTAACGTTGGAACTAACCGGCCCTATGATGCCTCGTACCAGGTTCTCAGCCTTGGAGGCGGAAAACCCATATCCCGAGACTGCGAAAATCATGAGAGTAAGCGTTGCGAGCTTGAAAATAGTTTTCATCGAAAATCTCTCCTCTTCAAAATGTGCTTTCAGCGTTCACGTATGCGTATCGGTGGAACGTCCGCGCCATGTCGGCGGGAGGATCCAATCGGACCGCTAGTTATTCATGACGTACATGAGAAACGACGGACCACGAGTGCTGGTTCCAGGAATGGACTCACCGACTGTGAGATGGGTGTAGTCCGTGCCCCCGTAATATGTTCCCGCCAAGCTAGTCTGGCTGTTGCTGGGTTGCGTGCCAGAAATGCCCGAATTGTTGGAGTCGTTCGTGTAAAACACCGCGAAGTAGTAATCGTTCGCCGGCGAAAGTGTGAGCGTTGTCGGATCGAATCGCACAATGCAGGGAGCGGTCGACGACGGCGCGACCGGACAAACTGATGTGTTGGCGAGCATGATGCTCGGGTGGGAAACCCCGCCCAGAGTGACAGGAGTGACGGCAGTTATCGTCAGACTACCGCGCGCAGTTGTGTAAACAACCATGTTGCCGATGTCAGCCTCGGTTCCACCCGTGAATCCGAAGTAGAAGACCGTGGTTGAGCTCGTAATCGGATAGAGCCCAGAGCCGGGAACAAGATTAAACACGGAATAATTGGACCAACTGCTATTGTTGCCGGCCGGTCCAATCACGCCGCGCACCAGGTTCTGAGTTGTGGTGTCTGGCTTCGGCGCGGTGGTTTCTTGCGCAAAGCTGCACAAAGTAATCGCCAACATCATGAGAGTCAGCGACGCGAACTTACAAACAGTTTTCATGAATATCCTCCCTATTGATTGGTGGAGCTGATTCTGGTACGGGTATTCGCTCGCATCCAGCCGTCTTATCGAACTATCGCGGAGATGTTCCTTTAACAGCCGCACTCGCGAGGCATCGATGTGTGCCCGAAGGCCGGACGCAGCGATGTGCTGCGTCCGGAACACGAGGTCGGTCTGCGTCCAGTTTCCCCGTTCCGAATAGCTAGAAGATTTGCGTACCCACGACTTTCTTGAAAAACAGCGGCCCGGGTGCCGATGGCAGGGGAGGACGCCGCATTTGGGCGTGCGTCAGTGCCGGGCAAGCAGCTCGGATCGCAAAATCGACTTCGTATTGAAATCGCTTCAGGTCCGCGCCGCGCAACATCATACCATCGGTTCTCGGCTCCATCTGAAAATAATCCGCAATTTTTTCGAGCTTCTGCCCCAACCGCCAAGCAAGTTGCAAAATACTGCAACATCCAGCTCTCAGGGAGTTCAATCAGGAGGATTGCGGGTCGCACTTTCGCTCTGAGATTCCGATTGTCGCGGCAGATCGAAAGTCAGCAATTGAGCTTGAGAAGGGATAGATTGAAAGTTAGAAGCTGAAAAACCGCTGCTTTACCGCCGAATGAGCGCCATCACCCATCCCGCAACAAACACGCCGCCGACAAACAGCGCGAAGCAGTAGAGGCCGTACTTCACTTGTTCCATGGTGGAATTGCGCTGGGTGATGCCGAAGACGATCGATGCGAAAAACGCGAACACCACTGCAGCCGAGAAATGCGACAAGGTGAGGGTCACGGTTTCTTCCCCAAGGCAATGTGATGCGCATCCGCCGCCGCGATGAAATTCAAGAGACCGGCGACAATTAGAAAAGTCTTGCCGTAATCCGCCGCGGCATTCGCCGCCATCACGTCGCCCCAATCCATGATGCGCGCGAGAATATACAGCGCGCCCGAGCCTATGTCGCCGACGAAGCCGAGAATATCGAGGATGTCGCCGCCGTTGGGCTGGTAAATCCGTCCCTGCATACCCAACCCGATCAGGAACATAGCCACCACCGAGATCAGCAACAGAGCGCCGCGCCCATAGCGCCTCAGCAGGAAGTGCCCGCCGCCCGGAATCAGCCAGCCTACGATCGGCGCAACCACCGCCATGGTCGTAAGCGGGTACTCCGGCTCGGTCCTCGTTGCTACGGTTGCCGCATTTTTTGATTTGTCTTTCGTATTAGCGTTTGGCTTGGCCATTCAGATGGTCACGATCTCTCGTTGGATTTTACCAGTGACTTCAGCGCTACCCGGACGCACCATGACATTCACTTCCAGCCGCACGCCGAACTCGGGCAGGTAAATCCCCGGCTCGATCGAGAATAGGGAATTGGGCAGAATGCGACGTTCGTCGTGAATTTCCAGATCATCCATATTGGCGCCGTTCGAATGCACCTCGGTGCCAATGGAATGGCCGGTCCGGTGGATGAAGTAGTCTCCATAATTCGTCTGCTTGATGCGGCCTCGCACCGCCCGGTCCACTTCCCATCCTGCGATCGGCCGTTGGGCAGCAACTGCGTCCTGCACTGTCTTCACGCCAATGTCGCGCGCCTCGCGCACAATTTTGAAAATCTCGCGCTGCCGGTCTGACGGAGCGTCGCCCACAAATCCCATCCAGGTTATGTCGTAGTAAACCGCGCTTGGCGTATTTTTCTTGGCCCACACATCGAGCAAAACCAGATCGCCTTCGCGAATCGGGACGGGATGAGTGGCGCTCGGCCCGTAATGCGGGTTGGCACTGTTGGCGTTTACCGCCACGACCGGAGGGTCGTCGGTCACCATGTTTTCGCGATCGAACGCTTCCAAGAAAAACTGTTGGATTTCGTGCTCATGCGTGCCGCCGTTGCGCACCCGGCGTCCGATTTCCTTGAACGCCTCTGCGGTGACGGCATCGATCACATCGCGCGCCGCAAAATGTGACTTGATCTGCTCATCGGTAAGAGTAGCTTCAAACTGGGCGATCAGGTCGGCCGCGCTGACAATGTTCTTGCCCAGCCCGCGGATCATGTCCGCCGTTCCCGCATCCACCATGGAAATTGTGAATACGGCGTTATTGGGCGAATACTGCATGGCCACATCGCGATGCGCGGCCAGCATCTGCTTTAAACCGTCGAACAATTCCTGCCATCCGGCGTACTGTCTTTTCGTTCCCGGCAAGCTATCGAGATGCCCTGCCTCAATCTTGTGAACCAGTTTGGTGGGCTCGCCCTTGGCAGGGATCAGGTAGTACCAGCGCCGCGTCACCATCAGTCCCGCAGGCAACGCCAATACGCGGTAGGAGATCGGGTCGCGGTGGTGATGATCGTAGAAAAGCCACGCATCGATTTTGCGCTCGCGCAGGGCTTGCTGGATGGCGGCCAGGTCCATAGATAATCAGGTAGAGATATGAAGGTTTATTTTACACGACTGCCGACGTGAACCTGATTTCGGGAAGCTCGGACCTGATGCGAAGCCGGGTTCCGAAGCGCGGGCAGCGGTTTGACGCTTTTCCACTAGGCTCCGTATAATCCTTAGCGTCCATATCCTGATGATCACGTCTGCGGTTTCGGCGTGAACAGGGCAGGGCGTCGTAGGCGCCTTGAGCGCTCGCTCCGCTGTTCAGGTCTATATTTCAGATTTGTTTTCAAGTCTGATGACTGATAGGCTCGGTTGCAGTCAGTTTCGTTGAGCCCAGCGAGCTGGAAGCTTCCAGCATTTCTCGAAAAAATTCGAAGGAGTCAAAGGATCCAATGATTAAGATGTTTGCGCGCGTCACCATGGCCGTCGTAATAGTGTCCGGCCTCTCCCTATTCGCTCTGGCCCAGGCCGATCCTCCTGCCGCTCCGTCGGCCGCTGCGACAGCTCCCAACGCTCCCTCCGCCGCCGCAGCGGCGGCTACCAAGATTACTGGAACCAAGGTCGGGACCATCAACATTGAACAGGCCATCTTTCTGTCGAACGAAGGACGCCGCGATTTCGAAACGCTCAGCAAGAAATTCGAACCCAAGCAGAATGAGCTGAAGAGCTGCGCCGACGAGATCGACAGCCTCACCAAGCAGCTCAACACGCAGCAGGACAAGTTAAATGAAGAATCGCGCGACAAGCTGGTGAAGCAGATCGAGACCAAAAAGAAAAGCTGTGATCGCGCGACTCAAGACGCGCAGGAAGATTTCCAGAATCAGCAGGGCGAGATCGGAAATAAAATCCTCACCAAGATGGCGCCAGTGATTCAGAAATACGTTAGCGACAACGGCTACGGTCTGCTTCTCGATACCTCGCAGCCCTGGCCTCGCGGCCCGGTGATCGTATCGGGACCGTCGATGGATATCACCGGGCCCATCGTGGAAGCCTATAACGCCCAGTCGGGCGTACCGGCACCCGCCGCCGGAACTCCGGCACCGAAGCCCGTGAAACCGGCGACTCCGAAACCGACTTCGACCACTCCGCCGAAACAGTAGCGACAGCACTCGGCGAGGTTTCAGTTCCCGAATTCGAGTCTTTTCTAGACCGCGTCACCGACGCGGTCTTTTTTTGTTGCTTTCTATTTATTGCCTCCCGGGTAGTAACCCACTTTGGTTTTTCGCGTTTTCCCCGCGCGCTGGGATCAAATCGCTACCCGCAGGTGTCTGTACTGGCAACGGGCCCGTTCCAGAGGACACTAAAATGTTCAACACACTTGAAAGCACATGGGACCAGTCTGCCCGTCGCCGTGGATGGACCACACTCGCAAGCTTTACGATGCAAGCTTTCGCCTTGAGCTTGCTGCTCGCCATCTCGCTATTCTGGGTGGGAGGGCAGCCGCAGGTGCGATGGCTGCAACTCACCGCGCCCGCATCTTTCACTCCGGTCGCGGCCGAACAACCGGTGCACGGGCATCGTGCGGCCGCTCCGGTCAGCACCCCGCGCCCAACCGAGATCGTCGCGCCGCGATCCATCCCTACCCAAATAGTAAGTACGGCTGACGCCAATTCCGTGCCCGCCGCACCAGATCTCTCATCCATCGACAATGGCGACGTGGAATTGAATCGCCGAAGTGAGGTGATCCACAGCATCGGCAACAGCACTCCTCCAGTCATTCCTTCGCGCCCAGCACCCACCAAGCCTTTGCTGGTCTCGCACCTCGCGGAAGCCAACCTCCTCCACAAAGTGCAGCCCATCTATCCACCCATCGCACGCCAGGCTGGCGTTCAAGGGGCGGTCGAATTGCGGGCGATCATCAGCAAGAACGGCACGATCGAGAACTTGGTCGTTGTCAGCGGACACCCAATGCTCTCCGCCGCCGCGATTGAAGCGGTTCGGCAATGGCGCTACCGTCCTTACCTGCTCAATGGCGAACCCATTGAAGTCGAGACTGAAATCACGGTGAACTTCCTCTTGTCGGGAGGCTAAGCTACGGACAAACTCGAGAGTTTGCGAGCGGAAGTTACCATCGGCACAAACATCGCGGGGCACGCCCTCACTATAATTAGTTCGGTGAACGCTCCCCGCCCTGACTTGTCGAGAATGCCCGACCGCCGCTCGCTGATTCTCGACGGCCGCACCTGGGCCGAAATTTCTCTGGCCGCACTGCAAGAAAATTTCCGCGCCGTCCAAAATCACGTCGGCAAAAGCGTCACAATTTGCGCTCTCGTTAAGGCCGATGGCTACGGCCACGGTGCGATCGAGTGCTCCCGCGCTCTCGAATTCGCAGGCGCGCTTTGGCTGGGAGTCACCGACGCCGCAGAAGGCCTAGCGCTCCGCAGTGCCAGCGTCAATGCGCGCATCCTGTTGATGACCGGCATCTGGAAGGGCGAGGAAGCCAGCATAGTCGCCCAGAATCTCACTCCCACCATCTGGGAAGATTGGCACATTGAGTCGCTCGAGCACGCCACCCGCCAGCGCCACAGCGTTTTACCGGTGCATCTCAAAATCGATACCGGCATGAACCGTCTCGGGGCATCGCTCGATGCGCTGCCGCGCCTGTGCAAGATGCTGTCGGCATGCAGGCACCTCACGCTCGAAGGCGTAAGCACACACTTCGCGTCGGCGGAAGTGCTTGACGCCGAAGACGCTCGCCGCCAGATGAAGCGCTTCGAGGACGGACTAGCCATCCTGCATAGTTACGGCCTTCATCCAGCTCTGATTCACATGGGAAATTCCGCCGCCATGACCGCGCGGCCGGACACATGGAAGACGATGGTGCGTCCGGGCATAGCCCTCTACGGATATTCGCTTGCCTTCACGCGCGGGGCCGAGCCGGCCGCGGTTGCTCCTTTGCCGTTGCGTCCGGTGCTTTCGTGGAAGACGCGAGTGCTCACAGTCAAAGAAGTCGCGGCAGGAGAAGCGGTCGGCTACATGGGAACCTTTGTCACCAAATCGCGCAGCCGCATCGCGGTCCTGCCCGTAGGCTACGCCGACGGCTATCCTCGCCTGCTGTCAAATCGCGCTCGCGTGATCGTAGGCGGCGAATACGCTCCGGTGGTGGGCCGAGTCTCGATGGACTTGACCATTGTTGACGTCAGCCATATTCACGACGTCGCGGTCGGAGATGAAGTCCTCTTAATCGGCGCCAGTGGCGGCAAAACCGTGGATGCTGTCGAACTTGCCCGCTTGTGCGAAAGCGTGCCCTACGAAATTCTCTGCGGTCTGTCGCAGAGAGTGCCGCGTGTCTATCTCTGAGTCGCACATTCTCTCAAGACTGAATGGTGAGTGCTGCATGCTGAGTGGTGAGTGCTGACTGCTCAGTGCTGAATCCTGCCATTAAACTGCCCGAGGTCGCCAAACTGGCCGCCCATGCTGTATTTCTAGAAGTAACATGCCCTCGCGCTACGCCAAATGGATGTACGACTGGGAGACCCGGCTCACTTCGGTCGACAACAACCGCATCGTACGTCCGCTAGACTGGGGCCTCGATTGGACGCACAGCTGGCCCGGCCGCAACGGTGGCCCCGTCGGTCAAACCTCACGCGACCTGCTCGACTATTTCTCGCGTTTCAACGAGCGCATCATTCGCGACAGCGACGAATTTTATTCGTATCGGAAGCCGACGGAATTCCGCCTGGAGCGCCGCGAAGTAAAAGTATTCAGCACGCGCGAGGTTCCCGACCCGCGCCTCGAAGAAAAAGTGCGTGGCACGCACGCCGAGTTTCTCCGCTTCACCTCGCCGGCGGTCACGCCGTTCCCGGAAAATAATCTGGTTAACGCGCGCTGGTTTCCGGCCCGCGGCCGCCGCGCCCTAGTTCTCTTGCCGCACTGGAATTCCGATGCGATCTCCTACTCCAGTCTCTGCCGCGTGCTCAACTGGATGGGCATTGCTGTCCTGCGCCTCAGCATGCCCTATCACGATATTCGCCGCCCGGCCGAAATCGACCGCGCCGACTATGCCGTTTCCGCCAACATCGGACGCACTCTCGACGCGGTGCGCCAGGGCGTAGTAGATGCGCGCTGCTGTCTCGATTGGCTGGAATCACAGGGTTACAACCGGCTCGGCATTGTCGGCACCAGCCTCGGATCGTGTTACGCATTTATCGCCACCGCGCACGATCCGCGGATTCAAGTTGCTGCCTTCAATCACGCCTCGACTTACTTTGCCGACGTGGTCTGGCACGGCCAGTCGACGCGACATATCCGCGAAGGCCTTGAAACGAGCATTGATTTAGAGAATCTGCGGCGGGTATGGCGCGCCGTCAGTCCGATGGTTTACTTCGACAAATTCTCACGCTGGCCGCGCCGCTCGCTCATTATTTATGCCAAATACGACATGACTTTCCTGCCGGAGTTTTCTGAGCACGTAGTTGAGGAATTTCAAAAACACCAACTCGATCACAAAGTCGTCGTCCTCCCCTGCGGCCATTACACTATGGGAGAAGCGCCCTACAAGTATATGGATGGCTGGCAGCTAGTAAGTTTCCTCCGGACGGCCTTCGAGTAAATGGGGAAGGGCCGCCTTCCGAGTTCCGCACGATCCGGCAGTTGTGCAGGGCTCCAGCCGACCTTATTGCAAGCCCAGTTCGCCATCGTACTGTCGGATAACTCCGTAGCACTCGCAGGCGGAGGCTTCAAGTTTCTTGCGGTTCACGATTTTCACCGCGCCACGGGTGTACTCGATGAAACCCTTTCTCTGCAAAACGCCGGCTGCCAAGCTCACGCTAGGCCGATCTGTCCCCAGCATGGTTGCGAGAAAATCATGAGTGATGCGCAGCGACCCCGAAGCGACTCTATCCTGAGTCATCAGCAACCAGCGCGCCAGCCGCTGCTCAATGCCGTGCAGCCGGTTACACGCGGCTGTTTGTGCAATCTGCATGCCCCGAATTGCGACATAGCGGTTCAACAGCAATCGAAGGTGTGGTGCGGTCTCCAAAGTATTTTGCAAAGCTCCAACTCTTACCCGAAATCCGTCTCCCGCGATTTGTATCACTGCCCGTAACGGGCCCCTGCTTAGGCCAACAGCCGCAGGTGCTCCCGTAAAGCCCTCACTGCCGACTACGCCAGCTTCGGCGGTTCTTCCATCTTTCATTACGACGACAAGAGAAATCAAACCCTGGTTCGGAAAATACACAAATTCCAGCTTTCCACCCGCCTCGTGAAGGACCAGGTGGTTTGGCAAATTGACATATTCCAGATGAGGACGAAGCGAGTTGTATTCGCTGTCGGACATCGATCGAAGGATGATGTTGCCGACGGGCTTCCCCTCAGCATTCGTACGCTCGCCGGACTGCACGGTTTTGAGGTCTTTGTCAGCCACGAACCAGAACCGAAAAGCCTGCCCCAGACGTAACTATGATCCTACCCGTCAAGGTCTGCGAAATGGCGACCCTACTGATCCGCAGTAAGGGCCGGATTATACAGACCCGAAAGAGGCGCTTCGGTAGGGTACCCTACCGTGGTCTCTCCGCTGACCCGCGCACACTCCCCACCGAACGTGACCAACGCTCGCAGCGATTGCGCAGCGCTTCAAATGAGACCATACGGAATCGACGGTTTGCGCAAACGAAGCTTTTCCGCGTATGTAGGATTTCCTACAGACGACCATAAATTGGCACACGTAAAATTCCTGCACTCGCGGATCGAATGACGATTTCTTGTTGCCATCGAGCCCTTCGCGGCTGCTAGAAGAGCCGTTAACAGCAAATGGGGGCGGCTTCATCCCTTGAGATACTCGTTGGGCGCAGCGACAGAGGAGCCATGACCCGGAAGCTGGTGTGGATTGAGCAGGAGCGTTTTCGGGGTTTCGGTTGCTCCGAATGTTGGTGGCGGTTCAGAGCTTCGGCCGTGGCCGCCGGCGAATCGCTCGATGAAATGATGCGCAACTTCGAGTTGCAGCGCGACAAAGAATTTGCATCGCACGTTTGCCGCGATCATGCCGAAGCAAGCACGTAGCAACAGCCCGTGCACTTATTGCGCTGGATCACGAATCAGTCAGGAAAATCGACGGCGGGGCTGCTCCCCGGCGGCCACTACCACCACGGAGAAGCGCCCTACAAGTAGACGGATGACTGGCAGCTGGCGAGTTTTCTCCGGACGGCGTTCGCCGAGAACGCCAGTCCGAAGAAATTCCAGCATCGAGCGTTAGCCCGCAAATAAATCCCGGCCTCACGTAACAGCATTACATGATGACGATGAGCGCAATTCGAACTCCCGGATGGAGCAGGTCGAAAAGAAAATACTCGCCATCAATGTAGTCGACATAGCAATCATCTGTGTATGCCCAACCCGCCGGCCATCCATCCGCGAGAATGAACGAGTAACCGCCGTACTGAAAACCTGGCTGGCCCTGCACCGTGGTTGCCTGGTGGATGACAAATGTGTGCTGGCGTCCGAAGCTACCGCGGAATTTGTCATCCGGTATGCGACCGCCACGCTGACCGCCTGCGGCCTGCGTATTCCGGCCGCCTTGTCCCGAATTTTCTTGCCCAGCTGGACGATCATTCTGCTGTTTGCTCTTGTCATCTTGCTGGGCAGCTTTTTCGTCGCGGTTGTTATCGTTTTGCTTTTCCGGCTTGGCATCGTTCGGCCGCGCTGGTTTTGCATCATTCGGCGCTGGCTTTGTCGCCTCCG
This sequence comes from Terriglobales bacterium, assembly GCA_036513715.1. GTDB lineage: Bacteria > Acidobacteriota > Terriglobia > Terriglobales > Acidobacteriaceae > Acidiflorens. The sequence goes on along the minus strand of DATBYM010000067.1, from coordinate 390,629 downwards.
GACGCGCTTCTTCAGAGGGCTTGGTTTCGTCCTTTTGATCCTGGGCATACATCCACCCAGTGGTTGCGAGCAACGAGCACAATGCGAACATTCTAACAACCTGAGTAACTCTCATAGATTCTCCTCCGCGAATTACGTGCAAGCGTTTTGCTTGCCGGTGTGTGCGGCCTCCGGGCCAAGCGACCTGCCACTTCCGCCGGAGTTGCGCGACGAGCGTAGAGACACACGAATTGGGATGTTAGGCGTGGATCAACTAGGAATGAATCCACTGCGTGCTGTAGGAACGCTTCGCGGGCCGGGTAATAGACCGCCTCTGTAGCCCTAGGGGGCAAGTTTCGCGTAGATAGTATTCGACGGAAACCAATTGCGTGGAGAATCCGCTGGCCCCGAGACAGCCGACTTTGGTTATCGGCGGGCAGTGACCTGATCAGCGATTCTGTCGTATTCGGCCTTGGACACGATATGCCGAGTCTCAAGGTCGCCAGCCGAGTCGTAGGGGCGTCCGGCGATGACGCGATCGGCGTCGTGCGCATTCATCCCAGGCAGGCTCATCAACTGATCTCGCGAAGCCGCATTCAAATCGAGCGGTTTGTTGCGATTCCATCCCTCGCGCACCCCTTCCGCCATTGCTTTGACGTCGCTCTTCGCTTCGGCCGTCGCCTCCGCGGTCTTCTCCCGCAGTTGCTGCGGGCTTTGTTGCTGTTGCGTGCAGGCGGTGAGTACCGTCAGCAGCACAATTGTGGCGATCGGCCAAGGTCTGAGAGAAGTCATTGTGATCACTCCGTTTTTCCTTCGTTGCTTGGATGACACTCCGCTCGGGCGGGTTGGGCGGGTTCTTTGAGGCTTTGAGCGCATGTTTCCGGTTCTGACCAGTGCTATACTTTTAGCCGTTTAGGGTGAGGTTGGTCATGAGACTGTCGGCCTTCCTAGTCGCACTGCTCCTTCTTTCCTGCACTCTATTGGCTCAAGACTCCGACGAGCCGTCTCGCGGCCCTGATGGAGGAACGCGAATCCGTGTCGGGGGCATCAAGGTCCTTCCTCTGCCGGGCAAGCCATTCTCTGGACGCAGCACCACGGAGTGGACGCGGACCCTCGAAGATGGAACCGTATTCAAAACTCACCTGTTTGCCATGGTCGCCCGCGACAGCCTGGGCCGGATCTACCGCGAGCGCCGTAACTTTGTCCCATCCGATTCGACCCGGCAATCTGCGCTGACTCATATACTCATCTACGATCCCACCTCACACACGCACACCGAATGCAGCGTGCAGAGACATATTTGCACTGTCACCGGCTATTACGCTCCGACCACATTTACTCCGCCTCCGGTCGGTCCGTTCCGCAACGGCACGGGCTTCCTCAGCCGCGAGAACATCGGAAATGACGTGATCGACAGCATCGATGTTGTCGGTTCACGCGAAACCATCTCCCTCAACCCCGGCGTGGTGGGCAACAGCCAGCCGCTGATCAGCACGCGCGAGTTCTGGTATTCGCCCGACCTTCAGGTAAATTTAGCCATTACCCGCAAAGATCCGCGGGAGGGCACCCAGTTAATCCGCGTCGGCGACCTTTCCCGCACTGAGCCTGATCCGGCGTTGTTCAAAATACCGCCTGGCTTCGTCGTCGAAAATGCCGCGCCAGCAGCCGAGGGCGCCCAGTCCGAGTCTCCGACATCATCCGGCGCCTTCGCGTCGTCCGAGCCGGTACACGTGGGTCCGGGCATCGCGCAAGGTTTGCGCGTCTATAACCCAGCGCCCTCATACCCGGAAGCGGCGAGACAAGGCCGCATCCAGGGCCAGGTGGTGTTAGCGATTGTCATCGACAAGAATGGCGGAACCAAAGATATTCGCGTAGTCACGTCCCCGAGCAAGCTGTTGACCGATTCCGCAATCTCGGCCGTGAGTCAGTGGCGTTATCAACCCTATCGCTTGAACGGGACGGCAATCGATGTTCAATCCACGGTCGTAGTCAACTTCGCTCTTCAAACAGCTTCCCAATCCGCACCGTGACGTAGACGCGGCATGCCAGCCCGAAATCCACCGCCCCAGGCGCCGATCCGTGGCCGAAACCCGACAAAGTCTTTGCGTCGCGGTAAAATGGCTTCGGTATCCAACCATGAAAAATTCCACGATGTCCCGCCCGCTGTATGAAGTTGATCCCGAGATTTCGAACGCTATCGATAACGAAGTGCGCCGCCAGCACGAAGGCTTGGAGCTGATCGCTTCAGAGAACTTCGTTAGCGAGGCGGTGCTCGAAGCCGCCGGATCGGTCTTCACCAACAAATATGCGGAAGGCTATCCTGGCAAGCGTTATTACGGCGGATGCGAGTTTACCGACGTCGTCGAGAATCTGGCGCGCGAGCGGGTAAAGAAACTTTTCGGTGCTGAGAACGCCAACGTTCAACCGCACTCAGGTTCCCAAGCCAATCAAGCCGCCTACGCCGCCGTGTTGCAGCCCGGCGACACCGTTCTCGGATTGAATCTGGCCCATGGCGGCCACCTCACTCACGGGCATCATCTTAATTTTTCCGGGAAGACCTACAAGATCGTTCCCTACGGCGTGACCCGCGACACGGAGACGATCGATTACGACGAACTCGAAAAGATCGCCACACAAGAGCATCCTAAGCTGATCATTGGCGGCGGCAGCGCTTATCCGCGAATTATCGACTTCGCCCGCATGCGTCAGATTGCGGATAAAGTGGGCGCCCTCTACCTGGTCGATATGGCACACTTCGCCGGCCTTGTGGCGGGTGAAGCGCATCCCTCACCCGTCCCGCACGCGCACATCGTAACTTCAACCACACATAAGACACTGCGCGGACCACGCTCCGGCATGATCCTCAGCAAGCAGGAATTTGCCGTCGCGATTGATAAGACAGTCTTCCCGGGAATGCAAGGGGGGCCGCTGGTGCACATTATGGCCGCCAAGGCCGTTTGCTTCCTCGAAGCATCGCAGCCAAGTTTCCGCGACTACGCGCGGCAGGTCGTTGCGAACGCCAAGGTGATGGCCGAGACGCTCGCCGCCGACGGCTATCGCATCGTCTCCGGAGGAACCGACACGCACCTTATGCTGGTCGACGTATTCGCGAAAGGCATGCTGGGCAGCGAAGCGGAGAAAGCGTTAGGCGAGGCGGGTATCACGGTCAACAAGAACGCGATTCCGTTTGATACGAATCCGCCGATGAAGCCGAGCGGCATTCGCATCGGCACGCCGGCCGTAACCACGCGCGGCATGAAAGAAGCCGAGATGCGCCAGATCGCCCATTGGATCACTGAAGCGCTCAACCATCGTTCCGACGCCACAGCGCTAACAAGAATCCGCAAGCAGGTCCTGGTGCTGGCCGAAGAGTTTCCGCTCTACGCCGAACGTCGCGCCAAGGCGCAGGCCGAGGTCAGGGCCTGATCCTTATATACCGCCGGATAATGGATTGTCATTTTGAGCGAAGCGGAAGACCTATATAGTCGCTGGTCGCGCCAGAATGCATAGCGCGTCGCGAATTCCCTGTGTTCCCTCGCGCCCCTGTGATTAAATTCAGGCTGTGAAAGTAGCCATCGACATCCGTCGCATGACGGAATTCGGAGTTGGCACGTACATTCGCAACGTGGTCCGCACCCTCGCGCGCCTCGACCGCGACGGCAAATATTTCCTTATCGGATCGCCGGACAGGGTTGCGGAATGCGGCGATCTGCCGCCCAACTTCCACGCCGTCAATCTGGCCGGCGGCGACAACACCATCAAAGGGAATCTCGATTTTCGGGCGATCGTGCATCGCCTTAACTGCGATGTCGTGCACATTCCGCATCTCTTCTGGCTGCCGCGCGGGTTGAGTTGCCCTTATGTCCTTACCGTGCACGATCTGCTCGAGCACATGTATGGATCGCGCAACGCCTCCAGTTTGCGGCGCAGCATGCACTTTTATCTGACCCGCCGCGTGTTGCGCCGCGCAGCGCGTGTCATCGCAGTCTCGCAATTTACCAGAAACGAAATTGAAAAACTTCTGGCCATTCCAGACGCGCGCATCGAAGTTGTCTATAACGCGATTGACGAGCGTTTTCTGTACGGCCATGCTACCCAAGCCGATCGCGACTTGATCGCACAACGTTACCTCGTGAACCATCCATTCATTCTGTATGCTGGGGCGATTCGGCCTCACAAGAATGTGGTGCGAATCATCGAAGCATTCTCGGCGCTCAAAAGCGAGCTGCAAAAGGAAAATCTATACCCTGATATAAAGCTCATCATCATCGGCGACGATCTTTCCAGCCATCCCCGGCTACGCCGCACTGTGGTGCGCAGCGGGGTGCAGAATGATGTGCGCTTTCTCGGATTCGTACCCATCGAAGTGCTGCGCATTTTTTATGACGTAGCCAAAGTTTTTGTCTTTCCTTCGCTCTACGAGGGATTTGGATTGCCCCCACTCGAAGCGATGGCCCATGGAACTCCTGTGGTCACCTCGAACACTTCGAGCTTGCCGGAAGTTGCCGGAAACGCGGCGCTGTTGGTGAATCCGGAAAATGTTTTTGAGATCCGCCGCGGATTGCAGCGCGTGCTGCTCGATTCGGCGTTGCGCGATCGCATGAAGCTGCGCGGCTATGAACAAGCCAAGAAGTTTTCGTGGACGACTTCAGTGTCGAGAATTCTTGAGATTTATCGCGAAGTAGCAGAAGCTCGTGTATCGCGCAGAGTTGCGGCGGGTTGAGGCAACCCAAGTCCGGCGCGTTCTTTCTCCTTTATACTAATAAGAAATCATTTGATGAACTCTACCGTCGCGCTCAATCCCGCCTCCTCGATAACCGACAGCATGATCCATCGGAAAACGATCCACCCGAAACTTTTCCATCCCAAGATTTCCATACTGCTGCTGATCGCCTTGTGGGCCGTTATATACATGGCGGGACTCTCTCGGGCCGCTCTGCTCGACGACGCCGACACGGTGCATGCCGAGGCGGCGAAAGAAATGCTGCAACGGCACGACTGGGTAACCCTGTACGTCAATGGCGAGCGCTATCTGGAAAAGGCTCCGCTGATGTATTGGAGTGTGGCGGCCAGCTACAAGATATTCGGCATCAGCGAGTGGAGCACTCGCCTCCCGCTCATGTTGATCGTGCTCGCGATGATTCTTTCCACCTACGGATTGGGCCGTTGGGCATTCGGCGATGAAGGCGGATTGGCTTCTGGATTAGTGCTGACGACTGCACTCGGGCCGTTTCTTTTTACCCGCTTTCTTATTCCTGATGTAGCGGTTGGTTTGTGGCTGACGCTGACGTTCTGGTTTTTCTTAATATCTCTCGAGCAACCGAAACCTTCGCGCTTGGCTTGCTGGGGTCTCGCCACCGTCTGCGCGCTCAACGTGCTCACCAAGGGATTGATCGGCCTGGTCTTTCCGGCTGCAGCGATCCTGGTTTATCTACTACTCACCGGCAACCTACGGCACTTGCTCAAGCTGCGCCTGTTTTCGAGCACTCTGGTTTTTCTATTGATCGGTGCGCCGTGGCACATTCTCGCGGCGTTGCGAAATCCGGCGCAAGGCCACGTGCGCGGATTTCTCTGGTTCTATTTCGTCAATGAACATTTCCTGCGCTTTTTGAACAAGCGCGTCCCTCGCGATTACGATACCGTTCCGCTGATTCTGTTCTGGGCCTTGCTGGGTTTATGGCTGATTCCCTGGACAGTGTTTCTTCCCCAGTCGCTGCAGGAGGTGCCGCGGCGGTGGCGCGAGTTCCGCAGCCCGATGTCGCGCCGTCAGCGTGCTTATCTTTTATTTCTCGTGTGGAACGTGGTGATCGTGGGCTTCTTCAGCCTCTCGACGCGGCAGGAGTACTACACCATCCCCGCCATTCCGGGACTGGCATTGTTAGTCGGCGGTTGGTTGCAACGGGAGAGAACATCCGTTGTCGACAGCCGCGCGCGGCGCAGCGGAAGGATTTCGTCGGCAATCTTGTTGGCGGTTGGCGTCATCATCGCAGCGGTAGGTTTTGCGTTGCTGTTTTTTTCGCAGGCACCGGCACCAGGCACAGATCTATCGGATCTGCTGCGAAAAAATCCCCAGGATTACGCCCTCTCGTTCGGGCACTTTCTGGATCTAACCCCGCAAGCGATGGGCGCATTTCGCGTACCATTGTTTGGCTTCTCGCTGGCCTTTCTGTTGGGCACGCTCGCCAATTTTATTCTGCGGCGCAGCGGCCGCGCCGGCGCCGGAAACGCGGCGCTAGCGGCCATGATGGTGGTTGTGCTGGCGTGCGTGCGCATCGCCTTCGGCATCTTTTCTCCGATTATTTCGTCGAAAGATCTGGCGCTGGCGATTCGCGAGCAGTACCAACCGGGCGATCAGATCGTCGTGGCCGGCCTGTACGAGAACGCGTCGACGCTGAATTTCTACACCGGCCTGGCACTCCGCAGTCTGCACCTGCCCGGTGGAAACATGTGGTACGGCAGTCAGTTTCCGGATGCTCCGCCGGTGTGGGAAACGCAGGCATCTTTTGTGAATATGTGGAACGGTCCCGGGCGCGTTTTCTTCTGGACCGATCAGGCAAGTCCCGTTGCATTGCAAGCGCTGAACAGCTACGTAATTGCGCGGCGCGGAGGCAAAACCATTTTTTCCAATCGGCCGAGGGCTGCAGTTTCGCAATAGTCACTTAATGACGATCAGGCGCCCGTCTTGCAGATCGAAAACATCGCCGCGCCAGTAGATTCGATTGCCAAGAAAACTGGCGGCCCACACCATGGGCGCAATCAGATCTCGCACTACCAGTAAGAAAATATTGCCAATCCATTCTCCACGAAGCATCTGCCGGTCGCAGAGCACAACATCCGCAGCGACATAGCCAATGACCAACCGCAGCGCAAAGGTCAGCCCGAATACCGCGTAGGCCCACGCCGCCCCTCGTGCCGTTAACAGCATCAACAACGCCCAAGGCAATCCGAAAGTGAAAACCATTCCCGCATACCCCCAGCGGCGGGCATCCCGAATCGTGCGTGACCAGCGCAGTTGATGGGCAAGAAACTGACGCAATGTGTATGGGGGCAGAAGCGTGGCGACGCTCGCCGCGCTCAGGTCAACTTTCTGTCCCGTGGCGGCGATGCGCTTTCCGAGTTCGTAGTCGTCGGCAAGATAATCGACCAACGCCTCGAATCCGCCGACAGCTTCGAGGTCATGGCGGCGAAACGCCAGCGTTGAGCCCAATCCAAAATGCAGCCCTCTCTCAAGAAATCTCGCACTCAAAACTCCAGGCGCAAAATCGGTGCTGATGCCCAACGCCTCTAGCCGCGAGCCGAGTGTTGGGCAGGCGATACCGCGATAGAGGCAGGTAACCAGTCCAACCGAAGCGTCCGCCAGCGGCGCAATCACCTTGCGCAGATAATCCGAGGGCACGCGAATGTCGCTGTCGTTTACCAGGAGAGTTTCGTGGCGCGCCGCGCCCACCATCTGCGCCAGATTGCTGACCTTGATATTCGCTCCCAGAACGCGATCGCACACAATCAGCTCAATCGGAAGGTTGGGATATTTTGCTTTCAGCTTGCGCACCACTTCGACGGCGGGATCGGCCGCGTCGCTGACGCCGAAGATCAACTGAAACTCGGGATAATCCTGTTCGCAGTGACTGCAAAAGTTCTCCCAGATCTCGCGATCGACACCCTTCAACGGTTTGAGTATAGAGACCGGCGGCAGGGCGATGTCGAGAAGCGCGGCTTCGATTCTCTTGCGGCGATAGCGCAGGAAACTAGCCAAGCCAACGGCGGATAGAAAATAAAAAAACAAACTGCCGGCAGTTCCCACCACGGCCACAATTTCGACTACCGCTCTGATGGTCAGTGGCGGCATCAGCACGTGTTACTCGTAGCGCAACGACTCGATGGGATCGAGGTTGGCGGCTTTCCACGCTGGATAAATTCCGAAGACTAATCCAACTGTGGCCGAAGCGACGAAGGCGAATATCGACCAATCCACCGACATGGTCGCGGGCAGCGAGGGAAAAGCAAGCGGAACAATCGCCGTGATAATTGCTCCCAGCAAAAGCCCGATCACTCCGCCGACTGCCGTAAGCATCACCGCTTCGAGGGTGAACTGCACGAGAATGTCGCGCTTGCGTGCGCCGATCGCCTTGCGCACTCCGATTTCGCGCGTGCGTTCGGTGACCGACACCAGCATGATGTTCATCACGCCCACTCCGCCCACGATCAACCCAACGCTCGATACCGCAAACATGAAAACGAAAATCATGCCCGTGATCTGGTTCCACACATCGGAAATCGAGTCTTGCGTGAAGACCGCGAAATTGTCCGGCTTCTCCGTTGCAACCCTCCGGCGGCGCCGCAGCAACTCGCGTATCTCGTCGATCGCCTTGGGCATGTCGTCGTGCGACGTAGCCTTGACGCTGATCCAGTACTGCTTCAGTTCGGGATGCAACTTGCGAAATGTGCTCAGGGGAAAGAAAACGATGTTGTCATCAGGATTCTTTCCTCCGCCGAACACGCTCTTGCGAATCTTCGCCACGCCGATCACCGTGAACAGTTGCCCCTCGATATCCAACTCCTTGCCCAAGGGCAGTTCGCTGGGAAAAAGTTCCTGTGCGGTGTCGTGTCCAATAATAATGACCGGGGCGCGTCGTTCTTCATCGATGCTGCTGAACCACCGGCCCGCATCCAGCGCCACGTCAATCACGTCTTTGTAAGAACTGGTATCGCCTTCCAGAACCGTCTGCTTGGCTTTTCGATCTTTGTATTTGACGGAGTAAGTGCCCGTCCCGAGCTCTGGGCGAAAATACCGCACGCCCGCGCTGACTGCTTTCACGTGCGGCAGGTCCTGCATCGCCATGGCATCATCGAAGGTCAATTCCTTGCGGGTGCGCATTTCTTCCGTCGGACGTCCAAAGGTGAAAGGCTCAATATGAAACGCAAAAATAATATTGGATCCAAGACTCGTGATGACCTGGCTGACGTTGTCGTTAAGGCCGCGCACGATCGACGAAATTCCGATGACCACGGCCACGCCAATAACAATGCCGAGCACGGTCAGCGACGAGCGCAGCTTATTGCTGCGGATGGTGTCGACCGCCATGTTCAGCCCTTCGCCGAGTTCGCCTTTGACTAGCATTGGTTCAAAACCTTTTCCCCGACGAGACGGGGAGTGCGCCGAAAAGCTGCAGATCCCTCGCTTCACTCGGGATGACAAATCAAAATAGCTTTACGTTTCAAACCGCAACGCCGCAATCGGATCGAGCACCGCGGCCCGCCGTGCGGGATAAACTCCGAAGAAAACTCCGACGCTGGCCGCCACCGAAACTCCCGCCACTATGGCCCAGAGCTTGATCTCCGAGGGCATTCCGATGGCCAGCGTGACTACCTTGGCGATGATAATACCGAAGAGCACGCCGATCGCGCCTCCGAGGAGGGCCAGAGCGACCGATTCGATCAAAAACTGCAGTAGGATGTCGCCGCGACGCGCCCCCATTGCCTTGCGGATTCCGATCTCGCGCGTCCGCTCCGTCACCGACACCAGCATGATGTTCATGATCACGATGCCGCCCACGACCAGCGAAATCGCGGCGATTCCGATCATGGCGTAAAAGAAAGTGCCGCTGAAGTTTGACCAGATACTGAGCAGGCTGCTGTTGTTTTCCATGTCAAACGAGTCGGCCCCGTCGGGGGAATCGTGCCGCCGCGCCCGCAAAATCACACGCGCCTCGTCCATAGCCCCCTCCAGCGTGACGCCCGTGCCGACCGCCTTCGCGGAGACGCGCATGTTGGTATTGTGGCTGCCATATTGCTTCATCCACGAGGTCATGGGCATAAAAACATAGTTATCCAGGCTCTGCCCCATGGTCTTGCCCTTCTTTTTCCCGACTCCAATTATTCGGTACGTCCAGCCATCCACCCGAATTTCTTTCCCGATCGGATCGAGGCCCGGCATCAACGTGTCTACGATGTCGGTCCCGACCACCACCACGGGCGCATTATTTTCCAGGTCCGACTCTCCCAGCATCCTCCCCGAATCGATATCGACGTCCTGGGTGACCGCCACGGACGGGGTCATGCCTTGCACTATGGTGTCGGTGAGATCTTGCCCGCCATATTTCACACGGCCGGAATTATTGCGCGCGTAAGCCCCCACATACGCGCAGAGCTTGCAGCCTTCGCGCACCGCACGGTAGTCCTCCATGGTGAGGTCTTTGCGTTTTTCGCCCTCGAGGAATTTCTCGACGTTGGTAACCGCGGGCGAGACTTTGAAGACGATAAAAACATCGGCCCCAAGACTGAAAATCTTCGTCGCTACATAGCCGTTGATGCCATTCACGAACGTGACCACGGCGATCACCGCGGCGACTCCGATCACCACGCCGAGCAAGGTCAGCGCGGAGCGCAGCTTATTCGCCCACAGTGACAGAAACGCGATTTTGATCCCCTCGGTGATGTTCATGGGCAGACCGACGCGTCAAACCACACCTCCGCAGAATCGGAGGCACGCGTTCTTCCAATGAGTTTAGCAGGATGAGGCAGGGGCAACGGCCCTGGTTGCTGCCACGATAAAACGGCGTTAGGGGAAGGAAGGGAACTTCAGCTCTGAGCCTGATGATTACCGCCCTGCTCAATTGACAAGCGTCATGCTTCGTCCGAACCAAACCGCATCGACAGTTTCGTCGATACAAACGCAATCACGAGCCCGAGTACGATCCATCCCGCCGCGGATCCCATTTTCTCGTGGAATAAGAAAGGCATGACGGACGGTGAAGAAACGGAAAGCGGGGGCGAAGCGGATGCGCCGATCAGCCGCGCCAAGTCCGAAATTCCCGCTGCCAGAACCCAAGCCAGCGCCAGTGCTCCAACCACTACGCCGGGCAGAGCGCGCTTCCAGGGAAATGGAATCGGCGCGGGGGCTGCGGCCTCGCGGCGTACCGCTTCCATGACGGCGCCGGCGAAGCCCGACGACGGTTGAATTTCGTCATCTCGGGAAAGGATGCGGTTCATTTCGTCCTCCTCATGTTCACTCAACCGTTTCATCAAGCCTCCTTCAGATGCGGCATCGCCAACAGGTGCGGAAGTTTGCCGCGCAGGATTTCGCGTCCACGAGACAATCGCGCTTTCACCGTGCCCTCGGGCAATCCGAGGCTCTGGGCCGCGCCATTCACATCCATCTCGTGAAAATAAAAAAGGATCAGAGCTTCGCGATACTTGGCTGGCAACGCCAGAACGGCGCGTCGCACCGCGCGATCCTGATCGCGATCCTCGAGGCCTCCGTCAGAAGCGCGCCCGTCCTGAGGTTCCGCGATGTCGTCGAGCGACACAGATCGCGCTGGAATGCGACGGATTTCCGAGCGATAGAGATTGGTCGCCAGCGCGAAGAGCCAGGTGGAAAAAGCCGCATCCCTGCGCCACTGGGCGAGTGCGCGGTAGGCGCGTAGAAAGGCCTCCTGCGCCATCTCTTCAGCACGCCCACGGTCGTGACAAAAGCGGTAGGCCAGATTAATCAGCGGCCCTTGCCAGCGGCGGACAATCCCCTCGTAAGCGGAAACGTCACCGGCCAGAACTCTTTGCACATCGGCCTGATCGTCGCTGGCGCTCACTCTGAGATTGCCTCAACCGTATGACATCGCGAATCTGCCGACGGTTGCATTATTTCAAAACTCATTCCGTGTGAAAAAAACGCAACCGGAACTGCAGGAGCCCGGTCATACCTGACGTAAGCAAAGGAGCTGACCATGGCGTTCGAAGTAAACAGCAACACCGTTGGCGTCGTAGCCATCGCGATACCCGTCGTAGGAAGCATTGCCCTCTTCTCTTTTCTGGCTGTCGCCTCATGGGCCGAAGCTCGCCGCAAGGAACGTGAAGCTTACTACACCAGCGAAGCTGTGAAGAAGATTGCGGAAAGTTCCGCGGAAGGCGCCAAGAGCGCGCTGGAACTGCTGCGCGAGAAGCAGAAAAATGCTCAAAGCCGCCGACTGGAAGGCCTCAAACTTGGCGGCTTGATCACGACCGCCGTCGGCATTGGCGTTATGGTGCTTTTGCGTGGGATCGCGAACGACGATGGGCCCGTCTATCTCGTTGGAGTGATTCCATTGTTGATCGGGGCGGTTCTGGTGCTTTATGTGTTCTGGCTGGCGCCCAAGGAGTAAGCTCAATGCGGATTTTTTTCGATGGGCGGCTTACTTTGTCTTGATGCTTGCATTCGGAACGATCACGTCGGCGTAGGTGCCAGCCGCCTCAAGTGCTGAGCCGCCACTTTTAAAGCTAACGCCGGCCCAAATGCGCGAGGATCTCATATTCCTGCGGGACGTGTGGGCGAGGCAGGACAAGAGCTTCAGTCCGGCGCAAGCGCGAACGTTCAACCAGTTCGTCACGGGCGCCATCGCACGGATCGATCGCCTCGATCCTGTCGCATTCTGGATGGAAGTCTTGCGCGCGGTGGCTTTGTCCAGGAACGGGCATACCAACGTCAATGCCGATGACCCTCCCTTTCCCGGGCTGCCATTCCGGGCGTGGTGGTTGCGGGATGGTCTATACATCGTTCAGACGAAGCCGTCATACTCCCAATTGCTCGGCGCGCGCATCGACAGAATCGGGACGGAAAGCGCGGAACAGGCGCTTGCTTCAGTCGCGCCCTTCATTTCAGGCAATGATTGGCGCATCCGCAACGTGAGTCCGAAATACCTGCGTGTCCCTGCCCTTCTGCATCGCCTCGGCATGACCGATAGCGACACGGAAGCAAAGTTGAGGCTGCGATTGGCCACGGGAGAAGTTAGGGAGATGGCATTGCCCTTGGAATCGGCTCCCGATCCGTCCGAGAGCAATGCCGAAAACTGGGAAACACTGATTCCGACCGATCCCGCTCAGGCAGGTCGTTGGACGCACGTCCTTGATACCGTCAAAGAACCGCCTCAGATATACCGCAAGCCGGTCGATGCTGACTACCGGTGGCTGACCGGCGATCATCGCATCCTTTACGTCCGCAGCAATCAGATTGAGGGTTCCGACGACAATCCGATGTCGCTGGAGTGGAAACTCATGGGCATCATTTTGAACGAGGTGGTTCCGAATCGGCCCCAATCTGTGATTGTCGATCTGCGGCTCAATGACGGAGGCAACTTCGGCAATGCTATTCTCTTCGCTCAAGCCCTTCCGAAAATGCTGCCACCGGGCGGCAAGGTATTTGTGCTGGTGAGCGCGAGCACGTTTTCCGCGGCGATCGTTACGGCGGCCTTGCTAAAAGAAGCTGGAGGAACGAGCGTGATGCTGATCGGCATGGGCATGGGCGACAACCAGAAATTCTGGGCCGAAGGCAGCCGCGTTTCGTTGCCGAACTCAAAACTGGGGATCAAGCCGTGTCCCGGATTTGAGGATTGGGGCAGTCCATGTTCCGACCTGAACCGATGCTTCTGGGCAAATGTGGTCTGGGGTCCCAAGAGGAAGATCTCACTACAGCCTGATATCGAAATAGATCCCACCTTCGCCGAGTATTCTTCGGGTCGCGACCCCGCGATGCAGAAGGTTCTCGCATTGGCGCGTTAGCGGAGCGATACACTACAACGTGCACTATAATGAACTGGTTGGCAGCCGGACCGGACGGTCGCTCGTCGGAATTGCAAGACGGGAGGAAAGTCCGAACTCCGCAGGGCAGTGTGCCGGATAACGTCCGGGAGGGCCGGTTCAAGCCGGTTCGACGGAAAGTGCCACAGAAAACATACCGCCCGGGCCGCAAGGCTCAGGTAAGGGTGAAAAGGTGCGGTAAGAGCGCACCGCTGCCACAGTAATGCGGCAGGCAGGGCAAACCCCACACGGAGCAAGACCAAATAGGGAGGGATTTTCCGGCGAGCTTTCGGGAACGCCAGAGATGCGTGCCGGCTCGGCGCGCCACAACCTCCGGGTAGGTCGCTTGAGCCCCGCAGTAATGCGTGGCCCAGAGGAATGACCGTCCCGTCGCAAGACGGACAGAATTCGGCTTACAGGTCCGGCTGCCACAAACTAATTAATTTTCAACTATTTGGAAAATCGACCCCTCCGATTGTGACGCCGGTGTGACGCACTCTTGCGGCAGACTGGCGAACGACTGACGAAACGCACCGAACGGGTGGCTTCTAGTTTGGTTTCTTTAGATCCGCCTGAGGGGTTTCGGGCACGGAGTAGTGGACGACACGACGATATTTTCTCAATCGCGAAACTAATTGTAAGGGAAAAGTTTCGTATACAACGTATTTCGCAAACGTGAAAATTACTGGAACTGTTTGTAAGTGTATGATTAAATTTAGCTTATAAGAAACCACACCATCGAAATCGCAATAGGGGCAGCACAGCCCCGCACCCGACTCTAAACGCGTCCTTCACGACGTCGGGACGTCCGGCTCAACACCGGACGGCCTTCCAGACGCACCCGGTTCTTCAAAATCATTTCGCTCTCAGCCGCGAAGCTGGAATTCCTGCGCAGAATCGCGGCGTCAAGCACAATGCAGGTTGCACTCCTTACCCTGGCTCCGTAGGCTTAGATCCAGCTGACCGTGAGCACCCAGCTGACAGATCCGCGCAAGGGTTTACGTAGGTCGACCGGCTCCCTCTAATTATCCGGAAATCAGTTGAGCAACGCGCCGCAAGTATTCATTGGCGTAGTCGCCGACGGACATAATCACAACCAAGCGTGCTTTGGCTCGACTCAGCGCGACGTTGATTAATCGAGGCCCTTCGACAGGATGCCCCAATAATTTTTCGCCAGTCGCGATCACTGGATCGAAGATAACCGTGTGATACTCGCTTCCTTGCGCCCTATGTACGGTACTGACCGGGACCTTGGTCTGTCCAGCATTGCGGAGAAAAGTTTTGATCAGCCCCCGCTGCGCTCGGTAAGGAGTCAAAACAAGCACGTTCTCTTCACCGACCTGGCCCGTGAGGAAAGGAACTATCTGTCCGATGTACTCAGCAGACTTGTAGCGTGTGCCAATGCCATATTTGGTCTGTTTGAAGTCCCCCTCCGCAGAGCACTTTTCGAGATGTACGCGGTCGGTGCCGATCCCGTGTACGAACTGCGCACGCCGCTCCGCACGCCATTCCGCGTCGGCTGCGCACTTCTCGGCGACGATCAGCTGCCCTTCATAGAACACGCAGCTAACAATGTCACAAATCTCTTTGGCCATACGGGACTGTTCGTTTAAGAAACAGAGGTTCTGGGGGTTCATGTACTTAAACATTGATACACCAAGCCACTTCTTAGCATCGGGATGCGCTGACCGCACGATCGGTGCAAGCTGCTTGTGGTCGCCGGCGAAGATAACCCGTCGGCCAAGGGGCGCCAACGCCAAAGCATGGGGCAGGCTGACCTGGCTCGACTCATCAAACAAGATGAGGTCGAACGGTTTGCGAGCCAGCAGAGATCTGTACGAAAATGCCGCTCCGGTTGTGGTCATCGCCGCCACTTGCGCCTGATCAATGGGCTTCGGTATCCGTGCTCGAAGAGCGCTAATCTTGTCTTTCCAAGTGGCATACGCTGCCGCATTACTTCGGTCCGGCATCTCTGTTTCGAGCTCAGCAATCCGTCGAACAAGATCGCTATCAACGGCTGGTAATAAGTGTTCACGGCCTTTGTAGTTGGCGGCGATGAAGTGCGTTCCTATTCGTTTGCAGCGCTGGCGCAGTTCGTGAGCCGTGGGATCAGTCCGCTCGAGTTCTTCTAGGCTGCGGTCGACCGACAGCAATGCAATGTCGACCGCCCAGTTCGTCGTCGAAAGAAGCAAGATTCTGGCTTGCGGCCTTTGGCGCAGGTACGAGGCCAATATGGCGCCCACGGTATAGGTCTTCCCCGCGCCCGGCGGTCCCCAAAGGAACCCAAACTCTCGATCCAGCAGCCCAAACGCCTGTCTCTGCCTATCCCTCAATTTGGGGAAGCCTGGTACCGAACGCACATCGAGGAGTGGGGAGTAAGTCAGAGTGGTGACTTTCTCAAGCCAACCAAGACTTGCCTCGGCAAAGAGCGGTGATTTCCAAAGGTCTCTCAGCGCCTCCAGATATCGCGGCGGGTGAAGCTCGATCTGGCCGCCTTTACGGGGTGGTGGGCCACTCAGATACCGGATGTTGATTTGGTCGTGTTCGGCGGAGACGGAAAGGACGTCAGCTGTTCCCTTCGGCGGTCCCGGCCACCACGCCGCAGCACCCTCAAGGCTCTCGTCCAGTCCGTGAGAAGAATCCGCCGAATTTATGAATATCTTAAACAGCGCCGGGCCGTCCGGGTTCACGTCGGAAACCGTGAACTTTAGCGGCCTGCCGCTTACTCTGAGCTCTTCTTCGAGAGCATCAATGATTTCGGGCTGCGACATAAATTCTGAACGCTGCATAACCGGGCTTGGCCCACAGTAAACCTCGGCCGGGTGCGAACGACAACCCACAAGGGCTCTTATACACCACGTCGAGTCCCCGCTAGGGCCGCCGAATTAAGAGTCAAATGAAATCGCCCGACGCTTTGTGCGCCCGCGGCTGAAGCCCGCACGAGAGGAGGCAGAACGGGAACATCGGCGAGTTCAGGGTCGATTCGTAGGGATGGCACTGACCGTCTCAAGATACTCGCGGATGCGGACATTAGACATTAACGGAGAGTGAGCGCCAATCACCCCAGGGTCTGCCTCGCCAAACCACTCGACATCAACATCGCAGCCCAGCAGTAGTTTGCTGTCGCCATACTTTTCATCGGTCCTTCTTGCGTTCAGGCCGCCAGAATCTCTTAAGCGGTGGTATGTTTCATCGGGACGGAGATCCAAACGATCAACCCCCAGCACCATTCTTTTCTGACCTATGGGATGAATGGCGATGAGCTACCAGCCGGCCACGGCGGGCCGCTTCGCCTGCGGCTCCCACGCCAGGTCGGCTACAAGAACATGAAATTCCTTACCCACCTGACCGTCACTGGCAATCTGAAGACCTTCGGCCAGGGTCTGGGGGCGCGAATGCAGAAGGAGGCTATGCCTGGTACGCCGGCATCTGACCGGCGGCGACGCAAAACCCGGCAAAAGCGTGGTGGAACTGGATTGCAGGAACCTCTAACGCGATCTTGCCAGCCGGGCGAGGAATCGTCGCCCGCGAGTGGCTGCAAAATACGATAACGGTCCTGCACACAGCACGACTAGCGCCAGCCGCACATAGATCGCGGTTGAGATGGAAATTCCGATTCCAGTTCCAATCGCAAAGTAGGCAGCCAGGCACGCGGGGCACTTTGGCAACAGCGCCAGAATGCCGCCAGGGACAATCCATCTGGCGCTGTCGAGACCGCGGCGCACAAACTTCCGCAGATGTGGACCGCCGGTGACGGTCCGCATCTCATTCGTTTTGCAACTCGCACCGGTCACGACGCCACCGCAGCACGGATGCGCGTTCACGACTGGTGCTCCCCGGAACAGCACGACGATCCTGACACTTTCGGCTCCACATACAGCGCCTCGGGATCGACAACGTAGCCCTGGGCGTAGCGATCATGATGCCGAACCCACGACATGCTGAACGCCAAGCCATCTTCGTCGCGGCCCTTCGGCGCCATGTCGAGGAAGTTGTATGCGCCCACCAAAATATCGAGCCCGCGCGCGTAGGCGGAATAGGTATGTAAGACATCGTCAGCGTTCTTATAGAAGACGCTTACGCCCGGTCCTTCTTCGCTCGGAAACTCGACAAGGTCGTAGTTGTAGGCCACCTTGCCCGCCGCCGTCTCCTCTTTGGTGAAGGACACGTGGTAGTCGCGATTGAAGTCGTTTTCGTACGACGACACCCACTTGAAATGCCACGCCATGCGCTTCTTGAAGGCTTCGATCTGGGCCAGCGGCGCCCGCGAAACCACGACCAGCTTGACGTCGCGATTGGCGAGGTGCACAAGGCTTGCATCAAAATGATCGGCAAGATACGAGCAGCTTGGGCAACCCGCCTCCCACCCTGGACCGAACATGAAGTGATACACGATCAGCTGGCTCCGGCCGTCGAAGAGGTCGGCGAGCGTCTCTTTTCCGTTCGGACCGTCGAACACGTATTGCTTTTCAACTTTCTCCCATGGCAGTTCGCGGCGTTGCCGGCTCAATTCGTCTCGTAGTCTGGTGAACTCTTTTTCTTTCTTGAGCAACTCTTTTCGGGATCGAATCCATTCGTTCGGTGAAACCACTTCGTGCCCTTGAATCCCGGCGCTGGTGAGTTGTGTTGCCATATCATTCTCCTTTTCTGTGTTTGTGTCTGCGTTGCGTTTTCGGTTGCAGACCGCTGCTTGCGGCCTGATGTTTTCCTCGCCTTCGAGCAACTTCTTGACTTCCGTCCGAGTTCTCGCTTTCGGCGATTTCTTTGATCCCCAGCAGTTCGCCCGACCAAAGCTCCTGAAACGGGCCGACCCATCGCTCATAAATCTGCCGTATGGGCACAACATTCAACGAGTTCACTCGCTGCCGTCCATCCTCACGCGTGTGAACCAACTGGGATTGGCGCAGCACTTCGAGGTGCTTCATTACTCCGAACCGGCTCAAGTGCGGGAACCATTCCACAATCTCCGTGGTGGTGCAGGGGCGATCCCGCAGCGCGTCGAGAATCGCTCGTCGCGTCGGATCCGACAGCGCCTTCCATACCGGGTCGAGGCCGCTTTCTTTGCCCGCGGCTTGAGCAACGATCTCTCGCACGCCGTTACTCGCACTCCTTTCTTACCAAGTCCAGCATGTGACTCCAGCCCGCATGGACCCCTTTTCGGTGCTCCGGGTCGATCATCCCAATGGCTCGGTGCCGCAGTAGGACACGGCAGCCTCCCGAAACCGGTTCAATCTTGACTTCCACATGATTGTTGGCCGGATACGACATGAACATCGGCCCGCTCAATTCCAGTAGCGACGGAGGCTTGATAACTTGCACGAAGCCCCAAAGGTGGCCTACGCCTTCGCCGCGATCGCGGTACCACCGGCCGCCAGGTTTAGGCTCCAGCAGCAATTGCAGAGATTGGCCATCCGGCCGGGTGTTGCCTTTCCCAAAGCGGTGGAGGACGGCCGCGAAAGCCTTCTCGGGCGTGGCCTTGATGTCGATGCGCTGCTCAACGTCGAGTGTCAGATCTTCCAATTTCATTGCAGTTTCTCCTTAAGCGTTGTTGAACTCGTCCAAATGTGAGTAAATTGTAACGTGACTTTTTAGTCACGTCAAGCAAATTCTCCTGGGAAATTTCCCTCTGGCGGATTCTTCAAAGCCCCAGTCACTCATTGCCAGACCGGTTTGCCTGACGCGGACCGCATTTAAAATTAAAATAATGTCCGCTACAGCTATGGTCGACAAAACTGCTAGTTTTCCGGACGCGGGTCTCTGCCGGGACTGCCAGCACGCGCGCCGGATCGAGTCCGATCGCGCTTCGATTTTCCTTATGTGCAAGCTCTCGTTTGCGGATTCGAGATTTGTAAAATATCCGCGTCTGCCAGTATTGGCTTGCAGCGGCTATCAACCGGCGCGGGAAAATCCGCCGGCCCGTGACGCTTAGTTGCGGCAGCATTCCTTCTTGCTTTTGCCAGCAGCGCCGATGAACCCCTATAATTGAGGCTTCAGCGCGGGTCCACGGCGCCGACCGTGCATCTCACACGTGATTTCACCGGTCACTTCCGGAACATCAGCGGCTGAAGACTGGCACTTGAACCAGCCGAAAACCATAAGGAGAATTCATGTCCGCACCTAGCCGTCGCCCGGAAATTCGCCGTCGCCGCACTCGCGCAGAGAAAGTCGCGAAGCTCCGCAAACGCCTCGCCGCCGCTTCCGCTCCTGCCGACCAGGAACGCCTTACAGCCAAACTGCACCGCGTTGGCCTGGTTTCTCCGGGCAACCCTCTGATCAAGAGCGCCTAGCTCAGCCGACTTAGAACTCCACGGTCACCAATCTTGCCGGGATCTTTCCCGCATTCGTTAGCGTGTGCGTGTAGCCGCCGGGCAGCCACTTGATATCGCCGGCTTTGAATTTTCCCGGCATCGGCCCCTGCCCCTCGACGTCGCTGCGCAGGTCCAGATCGGTGATTGCGACCAGCAGGTGCGGAAGGTCGTGATGATGTTTGGGCATGATCGCGCCGGGATCAAGATCGACCTCTGACACGCGCACTCCATCTTTCACGAAAAGAATTTTACTGCTGCCGCCCGCAAAACTCTTTTCCCCACTTTCCTCCCGCCAATGCGATGGCGTCTGCCGCAGTTTTTCATCCTGCATCAACTCAATCGTTACGTTGCGGAAGGGTTGGTCCGACAGATTTCTGGCGATGTGAGCAAAGTTCCCCGGAGCAAACCGCGTCTCGCCGTCCGTGAGCTTCACGTCTACTGGCGGCTTGCCCTCGACCTCGTTAGAGAGGTGCGCATCACCCAGAGTGACATAAATGTAGTCGTGGTGATGACGATGCATGAGCGTCGCTGAATGAGGCGCAACCTCAACCTTGAAGGCCCGAATATATTCGTTGTCGATGGCCAGGTGATGCGAGGGCTCAGCGGTAATCTCGACTTCGGTCGCTGTCTGCGCGGCCAGAAATGGAGTCAGCAGCAGGAGAAACAGGAGGCGTTTCATTG
Source organism: Terriglobales bacterium (assembly GCA_036513715.1). Lineage (GTDB taxonomy): Bacteria > Acidobacteriota > Terriglobia > Terriglobales > Acidobacteriaceae > Acidiflorens. The sequence goes on along the minus strand of DATBYM010000067.1, from coordinate 370,116 downwards.
GTAGATAATGGCGCGGTATCAGCGAAGCTGACCCGTTTCCATTGCATCCCCTTTCAAACCGTGCGTGCCGTTTTCCGGCACACGGCTTAATGATGATCTTCTGGGTGTGGCTTGCCTAGGGTATCGGACCGTGCCTAGCAAACGATGGAGGCCCATAGCATAGAGCTGTTTATGGGTAAAGTATGCTCGCCTCGTGGGTCGTCGGCCGCCGCGCCGATACTGCCAGCGTCGAAGACGTTGAACCACGAAGTGATCCATGCTGTTCCATCCCCGATCGGCATTGCCGGTACGGAAATAATTTCCCCAACCGCGAAGTACGGGATTGAGTGCCACGATTAGCTGCTTCCCGTCTTTCCCGCTCTGCTGCTTACTAGTGGGCTCTCGCATCCGCGCTCGGAGTTCCTTCATCGCCTTCGGGCTTGGCCATCGTTGTGTGAAGTGCAAACCAGGGTTGCGCTAAATGCTCCGCTTCTTGCGAATCGCGCACCCCAGCAACGTGATGCTCTCCTTGTCGCATCTTAGGTCCGCCAGCCGCGTCTTCGCCGGTTGCAGCGCACAATTGTCTGACATCTCTTTTGAGGAGGCTCATCCCGCGTACACGATCCGCCCACCAACAACAGTCGCGACCACCTTCCCCGTCATCTGCCAGCTATCGAACGGCGTGTTCTTCGATTTCGAGCGCGACTTGGCAGCCTCGAATGTCCACTTCTTCTTCGGATCGAAAACCGTTACGTCGGCAACCGAGCCGCGGGCAAGTGAACCACGCCCGCGCAGATCGAAGCACCGTGCCGGCCCGGCGGTAAAGAGCTCGACAATGCGCGAAAGCGGAATCCGCTTCTCTCGATGCAAACGCGTGACCGCCAATCCAAGAGCAGTTTCCAGTCCGGTGATGCCGAATGCGGCGCGCTCGAACTCCATTTCCTTTTCATGAGCGGCATGAGGAGCGTGATCGGTGGCAATGGCATCGACCGTACCGTCGGCGATCGCGACCAGTATGGCTTCACGATCGGACGGCGAGCGCAGCGGCGGATTCATCTTGTAATTGCTGTCATAGTCGCGCATGTCCTCGTCCGTCAGTGCGAAATGATGCGGCGTGACTTCGCAAGTGACGCGCACTTTCGCGCGCTTGCCGCGGCGCACACTCTTCAACGCGTCCGCTGTCGAAAGATGAGCCACGTGCAAGCGGGCATTGGGAATGTGCATGGCAAGCTGCACGTCGCGCCCGACAATCGAAGCTTCCGCCGCCGCAGTCATACCGCGCAGCCCAAGCCGAAACGACCGCGCCCCGGCGTGCATGGAGCAATTCTCCGTCAGGCGTGTATCTTCGGCATGTTGCACGACCGGGAAATTCAGCTCTCCGCCCAGCACCAGCGCCTCGCGCATGATGTTGTCGTCGAGAATAGGCTTGCCGTCGTCGGTCACCGCGATGGCTCCGGCGGTTTGCAGCGCACGAAAATCACTGAGCATAACCCCCTTGCTGCCTCGCGTCGCCGCCGCAATCGCAAAAACATTAACTACCGCGCCGCGCTCCGGCTGACGAAGCCACTCGATCCATTCCACCGAATCGACCACCGGGACGGTATTCGGCATGGTGCAGACCGAAGTGAAACCGCCCGCCGCTGCGGCTGCCGTGCCTGTCGCAATTGTCTCTTTGTGCGCCTGGCCGGGCTCGCGCAAATGCACGTGAAGATCGATGAAGCCTGGCGCGACCACGAGTCCGCGCGCATCCAATCTCTCGTCGGCGGCGCCTTTGATCTTGTTGGAAGGAGCAATCTCGGCAACCCGGCCACTCGTGAGCAGCACGTCCATCGGCCCATCGATGCGAGCCGCCGGATCGATGAGGTGGCCGCCCTTAATCAGGAGACTGCCATGATTGTTTTTCGAGCTCGTCATCGCATTCTTCCGATCGCTCGCGCCAGAATCGCCATGCGCGTGGGCACGCCGTTGCGCACCTCCTCGAGGATGCGTGCCTGCGCGCCGTCGGCCACTTCGCTAGTCAGTTCGAGCCCGCGAATAATCGGCCCAGGATGCATTACGATGGCGTCCTTCTTCGCCATCTTCAACCGCGCCGGATTCATCTGGTAGCGCGCGATATATTCCGCCAGATCGATCTTCAGCCCGGCAAGGCGCTCCGTCTGCACGCGCAGCAGCATGATCACATCGGTTCCGCGCAATGCATCTTCGATGTGACGCGTCACGCGGACGCCGGACGCGAGGGTCGCTGCAATTTCCGGCGCCAGTTCCGCCGGACCGCAGAGAATGATCTTCGCTCCAAACTTGCTGAGCAAATGACAGGCCGACCGCGCCACGCGGCTATGAAAAATGTCGCCCACAATCGCGACCTGCAAGCCTTTGAAACTTTTCTTGTTGCGCAAAATAGTATAGGCATCGAGTAGCGCTTGCGAAGGATGCTCGTGCAGTCCGTCGCCGGCGTTGATCACCGGCACGTCGACGTGTTGCGCCATCACGTAGGGCGCGCCCGCGTTCGGATGGCGGATGACAATGATATCGGCGCCCACCGCCCGCACCGTGTATCCCGTATCCAGCAGTGATTCGCCCTTCTCAACACTCGACCCCGTCGCTTGAATGAGCACGGTGTGCGCGCCCAGCGATTTCGCCGCAATTTCAAATGAACTGCGCGTGCGCGTCGATGCCTCGTAGAAAAGAAGCAACACTCGCTTGCCCTTGAGCAGCGTCCGCGGCTTGTCCGGATTCATCCGCCGGGCAAACTTTAAGATTCTCATGATCTCGGCTGCTTCCAGGTGCTCGATGCCAAGCAGCGAACCGCGCGCTGGATTCATGGTTTATTTGTAATTTCCAATTTGTAATTTGCAATTCAAGAGCGAGCAGAGCATATGCAGTTGTTCCAGTACGAATTACAAATTACCAATTTACAAATTGAACTACACCTTCTCCATCAACAACACTTTCTCCGCGTCATCAATCTCGCGAAGCCTGACTCCAATCGTCTGATTTTCCGTGGTCTGCACGGCGCGCCCAACAAAAGCCGCCTCAATCGGCAATTCGCGATGGCCGCGATCGATCAACACACACAGCTGCAAGCGCTTGGGGCGCCCCGACCGAAACAGCGCGTCCATTGCGGCACGGGTCGTGCGCCCGGTATAGAGCACGTCGTCCACCAGCACCACCAACTTGCCTTCTACGGGAACGCCAATCTCGGTTTTTTGCACAACAGGCTTAGAGTCACGCACGGACACATCGTTCATAGAAAGATCGTCGCGGTAAAGCGTAATGTCGAGCGTGCCGAGCGGCACCGGCTTCTTTTCGATGCGCTGAATTATTTTCGCGAGCCGCTCCGCCAGCGGAACTCCACGACGCCGTATGCCGACCAGAACCAGGTCTTCGACGCCATTATTTTTCTCCAGAATCTCATGCGCCAGCCGGATCAAAGTGCGCTCAACTTCCGATGCCGACATCAACTGCGCTCTCTGGTGTACTTCGACGAGACTACCTGGCGCGCGCGCATTCATAAACGCTGCATCATACGCGTGCCGGAGGATGAGAGCAAGGTTGAGTTCGGAACCCGCGTCGATGGCGATCGAAATTATCCGCGCGTATTCCCGCTTCGTTGCAACAGCGACGCCAACGCCCCGCCCGCTAAACCGAGCACAACCGTGATCAGCATCCAAAAAAAGAAAGTCATCACCAACCCCACCGGAGTAAACAGGTTGTGGATGCCGGCTTGAAAGTCGGGATCCGCTGCGTTGATTCCCATCCCCTGCGCAATCTGCGTCAACGACTTGATGTATTCCGGCTGACCATGGAAAACAAAGATCCTGATCACGAGCAGGAATGCGGAAATACCGAATGTAACAACTGCGGCTGCCGCCCCAAGACGGGCCGCCAGCGCGGCAGGAAGCGTCAATTTACTTTCACGACGATAGAAATAGACCGCCAGAGCGCCCGTCAGCACGACACCGAGCAGCGGGATCATTCCGATGAGAATTCCGGCCACGCCCGCTTTCAGCGCGGCTCGACCGGCAATGCGCCGATCCATCGTCTCGCCGGACTCGTAGGATCGCCTCGGCGGCGATTCGGCGCTGCTATCCGCAGCAGTTTCGGGGGAAAAGTCGCCCACTGGCCCGAAGTCTTCGCCAACTAGGGCGTCGGCAGTCTCCACGTGGACGTGAATTTGCGGGGCTCGGCACTGCGGGCAAAACGGCCGGCCATCCTCAACCGTCGTCCCGCACTGCTGACAAAGATGGTCCACGTTATTGAAGCTAGCGCACAACGAACCAGGAGAGCAAGGCAACCATCGGGTGATTGCCTGATCGAGCCATCGGGTCGCCGAAGCGCAACCTTCGATCACCCGATGACCCGATAGGCTTCAAATCGTGTCGTCCTTCCCCGTGTGCATGCGGACGTAAACCAGGGCGAAGCGGGAGCCGTGGCCTACTGTCTTAACGGACACGACGTGCTGGTTACCCTCCGTTCCTACCTTCAGTTCCACAGAATCTGAGCTGCCGTCATGGCCGCACGTCACCGGCTTGGAGATTTCATCGTTGCTGTCGAAATTCGTGTGACCACTGTTCCACCCGCCATGACACTGGATGGGCTTGCCATATTTCCGAAGCTCCTTGTCGTAGTAGGCGAGGATTTTGTCGGCAGGATCGTCGGACAGGAACTCTGCCGCGATCACTTTCAATGAGAAACCGGCTACCGAAAGGTTTACGTTGGCGCTCTTCTTGTCATCGCCATCATCTTTCGGAGCGGGCCTGGCGCCGGGATAGAGTGTCAGCCCGGCATCGCGAATATCGGCCTGCTCACTAACGTGTAAATCACCGATCGGCGACTTGATATCGACATTCTTGTCGCCGTTCTGGCCCTTGTCGTTTGCATTGATGCTGCAAGCGGGAAGAAAGGAAAGCGTGACAAGGAGCGCTGTCAAAGCTATTTTTGCGAGCACGCCGTGACGCGACGTTCTAGGGCTGAACTGTTTCTTGCCTGATATTTTGCTTCGTACTGTTTTGCCTGACATCGGTCAAACCTCCTGAACTGGGCTGGGCCGCATTCCGCCGCGCCGGCCGTTCCATACCCTCGCCTCGCGAGGCGATATCCGGAATCGCGACTGGCAGATGGCCGTTGATCGCGATCTCGCCGAAGATCGCCTTCACCACCGCCGTTTCCGACACGGTTGCATTCGAGAACGCGCACACATAATTCTCAATAGTCGGGAAATCTCTCACCATATAAGGATTGCCCATGGCGAGCACCACGGTTCGCTCTGCAGCATGATCGAGAATTTCTCTGAGCACAACCGCCGTGGCATCATCCATGGCCACCGAATTCTTTACTCCTCCTCCGGCAGCGTGCAGAGCCTTACCCGCGGTCGGAACCACGTATACCGCAGCAATCACCTGCTCCGCTGCGGCCACCGCTTCTAACACTGAAGCTTTCATGCCGGCAGCCGAGCGCGCATCGACATACAGCACGTGAGCGTCAGGCACGCGCGCCAGAATCTGGCGTTCGAGCATGCGTCCCGATTCAGTACGCAGGTCGTCGGAAAAAATCACCGCCGCTAGACGGTTGCCAGCCTCTGTCAAGGGTTGATACGGAAGCGCGGGCTGCGAAGTTCCCGGAGTTGCGGAAGAACCCTGCAACGGAATCACCTTCCTATTGTCGCGGACAAGGGTGATGCCTTCGTCCGCAATCCGTTGACCCTCTGCCAGATTCTCCGGTTTGGCAATCTCGCTGGAAAGTTGGGTCAGGTCCACCAGTCGCGCCTTGTTCAAACCGACGGCAGCCTTTGTTTCCAGAATCTTCCGCACCGACGCATCCAGCCGCACCCGGCTGATCTCGCCGCTCTGCACCGCCTGCAGCATGGCGCGATAGCTGGCGTCGAGATCGTGCGGAATAATCAGCACATCATTGCCGGCCTTGAACGAATCGACCGCCGACCGCCCCGTGTCTTGCGCGTAAAGGCGCGTCAATCCCGCCATATCGAGCGCATCGGTCACCACGATTCCCTTGAACCCCATGTCTTCCCGCAGCAGTCCGGTCACAATCGCTTTGGAAGTGGTAGCGACCCGGTTGGGCTCAGGATCGAGCGCAGGAACCGTCACATGCGCCACCATCACCGCATCCACACCCGCCTCGATGGCGCGCCGAAACGGAGGCAGTTCCACCTCATCGAGCCGCGCCCGGTCGCCGGTGACGCGCGCGAATCCCAGATGAGAATCGGTCGCGGTATCGCCATGCCCCGGAAAATGTTTCGCCGTAACCAGCATCCCGCCTTCGTGCGCTCCGCGTATGTACGCCGCCACAAAATCGCCCACCTGCGTGGGATCTCCGCCAAAAGAGCGCGTGTTAATAATCGGATTCGCGGGATTGGAATTTACGTCCGCAACCGGAAAGAAATTCCAATGCACTCCAATCGCCCGCGCCTCAAGCGCCGTGATGCGGCCGAAGACCTCGGTATTCTCTGTCTTGCCGCTTGCGCCAAAAGCCATCGCGTGGGGAAACACAGTCGTACCATTCACGCGCATGGAAACGCCACGCTCAAAATCGGCCGAGACGATCAGCGGCAGCTTCGATGATCGTTGTAGCCGGTTGAGCAACTCGGCGGCAACGTACGGTTGGCTCCGGATCAGCACTGCGCCGTCCACCGGCACGGTCATCACCAGTGATCCCACGTGATACTTGTGAACCTCGTCGCGCAACTGTATCCATCTGGGATCAGCGTCATTCAAAAATTGCGCCAGCACCTTGACGCCAAAGAGTTGTCCAACTTTCTCTTCCGTCGACATCCTGCGCAGCGTTTTGTCAGCCCACTTCTTACCGCTCTTATCGAGATGAATGGGCCCCGGCCGCAGAAAGCGGTCTCTATCTTTGTCTTTAGCCGGGCAAAGCGTAGCTGCCAGCCCCAGCGCAATCAGCAGCAAATGTCGAAGCATGCCTTTGACGATAGCAAAAATGGGTGGCAACGTCCCGCGAAGTTGCCGCGATTTTCAAACTTCGGATTCGACCATCGCAATACTTTCCGCTTGCATCGCCGGATCGTCTCCAAACCCAGCCAGCCAATGCACATTCGGCTCTCGCCGGAACCATGTCATCTGCCGCTTGGCATAATTGCGATGCGCCTGCTGCGCCGCCGCCAGCGCCGACTTCCGATCCAGTTCGCCCCGCAAGAATTGCACCGCTTGCTTATACCCCAACGACGCCAGCGGACGCGCCTGCTCGCCATATTTCGCGAGCAAACGCTTTGTCTCCTCGATCAAACCTTGATCAAACATTCTTGCGGCTCGTTGGTTGATGCGCGCATACAGACTTTCGCGCTCCGGATTCAATCCCAGGCGCAGAATGCGAAAACCCGGTAGCGTTTCACGCCCCTGTTCCCAAAGTTCCGTCATTGGCCGGCGGGCCGCCAAGCACACTTCAATCGCGCGAATCATCTTCGGAACATCGTTGACGTGAATACGCTCCGCGGCGGCAGCATCAAGCCGCCGCAGAATGCGATGCAGGTGCGCGGCGCCGCGGTCATGCACACGCGCGCGCAACATCTCACGCAATTCTTCAGACCTTTGCGGCCCGGGAAAAAGTCCTTCGAGCAAAGCGCGAAGATAAAGGCCCGTGCCGCCGCTGACAATCGGCAAACATTGCAGACGCAAGCCATCGTTTAGAAGGCTGTCGCCCGAAGGCGTGTCGTGCGAAGCGATTTCCCGCGCAGCAATCTCGCGCAAGATCTCCCGCGCCTGCCGCGAATATTCTCCAGCAGTCACGTCGGCCAGCGGGTCCACGCAATCGAGCAGATGCTGCGGAATTTCGCTGCGCTCCGCCGCCGTCGGCTTGGCTGTGCCGATTTCGAATTCGCGATACATTGCGATCGAATCGCAGTTGACGATCTCGCCGCCGAAGTGCCGCGCAATCGCCAGCGCCAGCGCCGTCTTCCCGCTAGCCGTCGGACCGAGCACAACGACTACCAACGGATCGCGGGTCGTTGGTGGGATTTGCGTCAGCGGGATTCGCGGCATCGCGGCAACGTCAGCGCGCGCTCCACGGAATCTCGCGCCAATAGCGAAGGACGGTGAGAATGAGCAGCACCACCGCCATGATCAGCAATCCGCTGGCTTCGGCCGCGTAAATGGCATGGCGGTGATGATGCCGGTTGTCGGGAGGCGGGTTCTCAACCGCCGACTTCGGCGGAACAAGGGAATTCACGCGGCTATTGTAGCCCTTTTGGCCGTTCGTCGTTCGTTGATAATCGCCAGCGCGCTCGTCCAAGAGGCGGAAATGAATTTTTTATCTCCGCCTCGGCATCACGAATTCGGCGCTGCCGGGACGGGCCTCAGCATGACAATCGGTATTATGCAATCGAGCGTGGGCAGACCGAAGAGATACATGGCAGCGTGTTGATAATCGGGGATGCCGCGGCCGATATTCGCTGCATTCGCACCTTGTACTTCAGCCAGGTTCTCGCTTAGGAGTGCAACCAATCGTCCCAAGCGCGTCCAGCTGCCGCCCTCTGCGTTGGCAGCCGGGTGGTTCTGCGGGTCTTTTCCGTGGCAATCAGCAGGGTCATTTGGAATATCCACGTACAACTTCAACGCAAGCAGCGCCGTCAGCGCCCGGAATGATTCGCGCGAGTGTGAGTTGCACCTGTCATTCGGATCGTCGAACTGTCCGGGAATAATAACGAAGCGAATCATCGGCGTCTCTACCTCCAGCAGCAAGGGATTGAAGGTGCCGTTATCGGGAGTGCCCGCCAGCGAAAACCCGTTCCGGCTGCTGACGTCGTAGCGGAGCGAAATGGCGGTAGCGAAGTTTTTCTCCTTCGACGCGTCGGGGGGATACCTTGTGTCCAGCCGGATTCTGTGCCGGCTCGCAATGACATAAGCTTCGGGCACAGGCAGGCGAATGACGTATCTCGCGGTCTTGTTATCGAGCGCGCGTTGCAGGCGTTGAGCGTCAATATCCGCCTGCGCAATGTCGGGGTCGGCGGTCGCGGCGACGGTCCCACTATGCGCCGGGACTGAGAGCTCGTAAACTCCGGCACCTAATGTCGATTCGTTCGAAGCCTGCACCAGGAGATCGCGATGGCCCTTGGCTTTGGGCGCAATCGCCAGCAGCATTTTGGCATCCTTCGGATCGGGAACAAAAGCCCACGGCCCCCGAAACTCAATAAAAACTTTCTCGGTGGGGGCGGCTTTCGATTCCGCTGCGGGCGGAGCCGGCTGTTGTGTTTGCTGGCAAGCGCTCAGGAAGAACATCGCCAGTAGAGCGCCGGTTAATGCAACCAGGGTGCTCTTGAAGTGGCCTTCGGTCTGCATCGAATTCTCCTTGGTGGCTAAAGATTAGGGCCGCCCGTACGCTGCAAATGCCGCCCAGTAATAGGGATGAGATGTGCGCGGATTGGCCAGCATATTCCTCGAGGCTATGCGAACCGCCTCGGAAACACTTTGGCCCGCTAGGGCATTGCGATAAAAATCCCTTACGAATCCTCGGGTCTCCTCTACCGCCCACCGGCTCGCCACAATGTGCGGAACACCTGCGTGCAAGAAGGCATCCGTAACACTGTCGAATCCCCTGGACCCGCCGCCGCCCGGGGCCGTGCTGCACGCCGAAAGCACGGCGAGTTGCAAACCTTGGAGTTGAAGATGTCGGATCGCAGCTGCGTCCATCAACCGGTGCGACTGGGTTTTGCCGTTCGCGCTTTCGAACATCAATCCGGTGCCTGCGGGAGCCGCGATCGAGTGTCCCGCAAAGTGAAACACCGCCGCTGCTGGCAATTGGTTTTCGACCGCCCCGAGAGTGGCTTCCTCGCCTGTGAGCACGCGCGCGGAATGAAAGCCGCTGGCCACAGTCTCCGCTTCCGCCGCGACACCGGGAAGCGGAATGAGCCCATCCGCCGACGATGAAGCCGTACTGCCGACCACGAGCGCCGGTAAGTTAGCGGAAATTTCTGTGTCGTTGTGCAAACTCGCCTGTGAATCCTGCCCGTTCGAATGAACCATGGGCACCCGTTCGATCAGGTAGCGCCCGTTAGCATCGATCAGAGCCTCGAATGGCACGTTAGCTAACCATCCGCCCGCCTCCATGACCAGCGTCCGTCCGGGCGCGAGGTGCTGTTCGACAGGAGTTATGAGCAGCTCATAAAGGCCACGAGCATCACGGCGCAAGGCGCTCAAGTCTGATTTGGGATCGGAAGACAAATCGTGAAATCTGCCCGCCAGCTCTTGCAGTCCCTCAGTGGATTTCGGAATCCAGTGCGCGTCGACACCCCGATCGTCATAAGCCCAGATGGCCAACCCGTCCGGTAAAACGGCATAGGCGAGCACTGTCTCTTTAACCAACAGCGGGAGGCGAGACGTCAACCGCGACGCATCCGGCATTGCGCCATCGGTCGGCGCTCGATTCGCACTGGAATCCGCTGTCATCCGCTGCGGCGCTCCCAGATACCACTCATACGTCCCCAGCGCCTCCTCCGACCGGCCCTGAGCCAGCTCAGCTTCGACCAGCGCCAGATAAGCCGGAGCCGCGTTCTTGCTCCAACTTGCTCGTTCCGCTTCCGACTTGAGGGTCGCGAGGTTCCGCTCCGCCAACGCGAGCGCCGGCCTGAGCGCTTGCTCTGCTTCCCCCTCGCGATGCCTGTCGAGCTGGAGTTCGCCCAGGGTGGAATAGAACATCTGAACCAGATAGTTGTTCGAAAGCGACCGAATCTGGTCTTGGATGACCGTTAGGCGCGCGATGGCATTATCGAGTTGTCCCTGATGTGCTTCCAGCTGGGAAGCTCGCACTTCCATATCTAACTCAGCATTGCGACTGGCGTCGGTGTGCGGCGCAGCGGCAAACAACCGGGCGGCGTCCGCATATTCACGCTCGGCAACCTGCGGCAGATGTGCTTCGATCGCAGCGTTTGCCATCCATGTGTAGGCTTGGGCTAGAAGCAGGGGCCTCTGGTCGGGGTCGAGTAAGGCCGTAGCCTCGCGTAAGCTCGCCATCTCCAAATTCGGCCGGCCACTGGCATCAGCTTCCACCGCAACTCCTGTGTAGAGGTTGTATCCTCGCGCGCCTGGGTACCGGCGCAACCAGAAACGTTCCAGGCCGGTGCTCAACAGCTTCCAGCCATCGGGTCGGTCCCCGGTGTTGAATCTGGCTTCCACAACAAACCCGAGAGACCGTAAGTAGAGCGCACCATAGCCAGCTTTCTCTGACCGGTCGAGGGCGCGACGAGCTTCCTCTTCGTACGCGCCGAGATCGCCCATCAATCCCGAGCACAACCCGCCCTCTAACCCAAGCTGTATCTGTACCCACTCATAAGAATGTTTTGCCGATTCCTGGAGCGCGGCCTTCGCTTTTTGCCTGCAGGCCTCGCTATGCCGCGAGATCTGGTCTGAGAAAACTTCCTCGAACTCCGCGCGCAGTTGCCCCGCCGTATTTCTGGAAGCCCGAAATAATTGTTCTGCGAGCGCGGCCTGTTGGTACGAAACGTCGTAATTGCCCGCGTCGTTCGCCTGGACGGCGCGGGCGAGCGCGCCCGTGGCTTGCGGAAAGTTTGACGCCGAAGAACCGCGCAGAAGATCAGTTAGCCAGATATCGCCATGCCGCCGCGCGGTCAGGTCGGCCAAAAAAAAAAGCGCCCTAGCGGCGCCCGGATCGCTGCTGCTTTTTAACCCGAATGCCTGCGGCAGCCAGGAGCGGACCGCTTCGTGCAAATATTCCTCAATTCGATCGTCGACGTTGGAGCGCTGCGAAGCTGTGGAATCAGGACTATCACTTGCGGCTAAGGCGGCCACTTCGGCAGGAGTAAGCAACGCTGGCGCCACGCTGCTATGCTGCTTTAGCTTTTCGCGCACCGCGTCCGCTCGATTGCGTGCTTCTTCTACCCATGGCGAGCCCGGATCGACTCGCCGGTAATGCTCCCAATCCTCGAGCGCCTGCTGATAGAGAAACTGACGTTCCGCAACAATCGCCCGATTGAAAAGTGCAACCGGGTCATCGGGGCGCAGCCGCAGAGTCTGGCTCAGGTATTCATAGGCTGCACCAAAATCTTCCTTCCGGTCTTCCTGTTGAGCGCGCTGGAAATAAGCGGTCGCCAGATCGGTCAGGATGGCAGGCGAATGCGGCTCCAACTCCAACGCGTGCCGCAACGCTTCGACTGCCGCATCGTATTTCCCTTCCAGCAAGTCCGCCTGCGCCTGCGATTGCAACCAGCCAGGGTCCGAAGGATGCGAGTCCAGTTGGCTGGCAATCAATGCCTCTGCTTTTAGGAGCGCTGCCGGACGGCTGGTAAACGAGGCTGCCGGCCCGCGCGAAACTCGCAGCGGCGCATAACCGGCGCCCGCAATCCTCAACTCCATCGTTCGCTTTTGCGTATAGGCGCGAGCCAGCAGGTCAGCCGCGGCCGGCTGACTCCTGCGCTGCATAATCACCCACGATCCGACACCGACCACGGCCAGAAGAGACACCCCAGCCATCGCCAGACGCGGCACTCTCCACGCCTGCCACCACGATCGATCAGTCGCCGCTTTCCGCTCAGGAGCCGAACTCAGTGTCCCGCTGATTCGTTGCGCCAATCTCTGCTGCCACTCCACCCGCGAGCTTTCGAGCGTCGCGATATGCCGCCGCTCCGCGTCGCTAAGTTCCCCTTGCAGATCGATCAGCTCGGTCACCGCTTCCCGCAACAGCGGGCCGCAATGGTCACATCGGCTGGCATGTTCGAGATAGGCAAGCGTCTGCTCGGCGGGCGTCGGAGAACCCGCAATCTCCCGCCACACCGTCGCGTCCGGGCATTCGCCCGCGCGCTGCTCAACCTTAGCCGGTCGCATGTTTTTCAGTTGGCGATCGAGCGATGACAGTTCCTCAAATTGTTCGCGGCAACTTTCGCAGTCCACTAGATGAGGAGTCAGAGCAACCGCATTCAGCGCCCCTTCCCCGTGAACGCGAGATTCTTCCAGGAGCCTCGCCAACTCCTCCGCTCCCATGTGCTCATTGGCTTCGCTTTCCAAAACTCAGTTCCCCATCCTTCTAAAACGATTTTGCCGACTTAAAACCTTCACTTCTCGGTGGGGATTTGTGCTTAAAAAGTGACTCCGAATCATAATCGACAGGCGCATTAGTACGCTTTCTACGCCCTCGGTGGTCAACTCGATTCCTGGAATCGATGCGATTTCGCTCGCCGTGAGCCCCTGGCGGTGGCGAAGCCAGAAAATCATGATTTTTCTTTCCTGGTCCTTGCCCGCCGTAACCCGCCTCAGCACCTTGTCGATCTGCTCCAACTGAATCCGCTGGCTCACCCGGCTAAAACTGTCGGGGCCAACCGTTCTCGGGTCGACCTGAAGGGGTTCGACGATCGCTTCCGTTTGGTTGGCGCCCCGCTTCACGGCCAGCGCCGACTTATAATGATCGTGGACGACATTGGCCGCCACCACTTTCAAAAATCCGTAAATGGAGTCTTCGTGCCGCGAGTGGAACGATCGCAGCAATCGGCTGTCGTCTTCGCAGAGCTTCAGGTAGGTGTCCTGGACCAGGTCGTCGATTTGCGTGCGCGGCGGTTCGCCCCAGCGCCTGGCCGTTCGTAGCACCGCCGCGGCGATCACGATGTGAAAGCGCCGTATGAACTCCGCCCACGCTCTCTCATCTTTCGAGCCAGCGCACGCCCTGATCAATTCCGTCGATGAGAACTCTGCATAGCGGGGCACGCAACCCTCCCGAGTTCGTGGGATTTTACAACAGTTTTGCGATAAATATTATGAAAAGACTTTCTAGTACTGTCCTAATAGTGCGTTGAGAGGCTGACTCGTTTCTGATTCGGATTTAACGACGCTAGAACGACCTCGCGACCGCTGCGCAGGACCGTACCACTCTTAGCAGTAAATCGCTGCGAGAAGATGAGCGTTTGCGCTCGACGAGAATGGCTGCTCCGCCACCGAAAAGCCGCGCCATGGCGGGAACTACGCCAGCAGCTTTGCCGCTTCCATCGCGTAGTAGGTCAATATCATGCTCGCCCCCGCTCGCCGAATGCAGATGAGCGACTCCATCATTACGCGCTCGCGATCGATCCACTGATTCCGGGCCGCGGCCTCGATCATCGCGTACTCGCCCGAAACCTGATAAGCCGCCAGCGGCAGATCGAAACGCTCGCGGGCGGCGGCAATCACATCCAGGTAAGGCATCGCCGGCTTCACCATGATCATGTCCGCGCCTTCTTCGACATCCAACTCGATCTCCCGCATCGCCTCGTGCAAATTCGCCGGGTCCATCTGGTACGAACGTCGATCCCCAAACTTAGGAGTCGAATCCGCCGCCTCGCGAAATGGCCCATAGAATCCCGATGCAAATTTCGCGGCATACGCAAGGATCGGTGTATTTTCGAATCCAGTTTCGTCGAGCGCCGTGCGAATCGCTCCCACTCGTCCATCCATCATGTCCGACGGCGCGATCACATCGACGCCCGCACGCGCCAGTGAAACCGACGTCCGTGCCAGCAACTCGAGGGTCGCGTCATTCACGATTTCGTACTCCGCGGTCACTGGCGGCGCAGCCGCGGCCGCGCCCAAGGATTGGGCTTCTGCTTTAACGATTCCGCAATGCCCGTGCGACATGTACTCGCATAAGCAAACGTCACCCATCACCACCACATCGCGCACTTCGCTCTTGATCGCACGCGCCGCCCGCTGTACGATGCCATTCTCCGCCCACGCTCCCGTGGCCACTTCATCTTTTTTCTCCGGCAGCCCAAACAAAATGACCGAGAGCACTCCCAGCCCACGCGCCGCGCGCACGTCCTTCACCGCTTCGTCGATCGAAAGATTAAAAACCCCGGGCATTGACCCGACCTCTCTTCGGATCCCCGATCCCGGGCAAATAAAAAGTGGATAAATGAAAGATTCCGGGGTCAGCCGCGTCTCGCGGACCAGCGTCCGCAGCGTTTCAGTGCGCCGCAAACGGCGCAGGCGGTTAGCAGGAAAGGCCATAACAACGCAATTCTAGCAGCCCCGGCCCGAACCGCGACCGGCTCTATCACAGCTCATTGTGATGCCCGTCACGTCGCCCTACTTACCGGGGTGCGGCGGTGGATGTCTCACTGGCGGAAACTTGCCGTGGTGATCCAAATTCACCCAACGTATGGATGAGTGGAATATCGGCGGACCACCGAATCTCACCGCAGGGAAATGAAACTGCACGTTGACGAAAATTTCCTGCTGAAACCCCGAGGGTTCAAAAGCTGTGCTTCTGACCATGTCGAGCGCCGTACGGCTTAAGTCGCGATCGGAAGTCTGTAGCGCTTCGGCATCCAACACACTGCCATCCTGGGCATCGATGGTCGCGTGCACGATCACGGGTTGGAAGAAACTTGAGGTTGGCCCATCGGAAGGATCGACGCGCAACGGCAAGCGTCGGGGCGCGGCCAGCGCGAACGCTTCGCCCGCGTCAAGCATTTCCGGCGTCGGCCGAAACAGATTCGGATCAAGGTCGGGCTCGTCTTTGAGGCTCTCCACTCGCACCTGCACGGCGAGGCGGCCGTCCTCGAATATGGAAATTTGCCGCGGCAGGGTGTGGCCATGAAATTCGGTGGCGCCAGCGTAGTCATAGATGGCATAAATCCCCGGCGCCTCGGACCACACCTGCAAGAGGCCCGTAGCCGGATCGATGCAGTCTTCTCGCTCGACCCACGAGCGCGGCGCGGGATTCGGCGGTAGCGAATAACTGAGCAGCAGACAGGACATCCGTTTCCCGTCGCGCTCCACATCCCTTGCGCGGACCTCGAATGCGCCGGGGCTCTGCACGACCGGCCTAAGCAGAACCGACCGGACCAACTGAACGCGCAAGGGCACCGGTTCGGAAGGATTTGTGCTGAAAACACGGTCATCAGCACCGATCTGAATCAGTTGCGCGTCCCCCAACTGCGCAGTCCAGCGCCAGTGTGAACCGCCGTCCGATAACTGTTCCATCGTCCATTCGCCCTCGTATTGCGCCGTGCCACTGGTTTCAAACGACACTTTAAGCGCGTAAGGAGTGGAGATATCGTGCAGGTTGTAGTTTTGTCGAGCGCGATCGAGCAGGTCGAGCGCCGCCGACCGGTCTCCCGGCTTGGTGAGAGTGCGCGGCTCGCGCGTCACCATCTCATGCGGATCGGCGGGAGGAGGGTTGGTCTGAGCCAGAATAGTAAAAGAGAAAATTGCCGGAAGGCAAAACAGGCAGGCAGAAAAACATCGGAAGCGAAATTCCGATAACCGTCTAAAGACCCGCGCGGTGGTTCCCATAAGGCCTCCTGAAAAATGGGCCGAGTTCCAAACGGGGCAGCGCCGATGATTTTACCCAACCTTTTCGACCCTCGCAAACTGAAAATAGAAGGAGATTCAATATCCCGCTGCTATTTCCGCGTAAGATGATCGACGTCGCGAACGAAGACATCTCGGAAGAAGCATTTATCATTGCGATACCGTGACGAATCGGACCCGGTTTCAAAGCATGCCCCAAAGGATCGCTCGGCAGGAACCGCCCGCGAAAGAGTCCTATTGATCAAGCGCCAATATCCGGCTAGAGGAGATACGTGACCACCCACGAGGAACGCGTCCGGCAGAGCTTTTCCAGGCAGGCCTTCATGTTCACTTTGGGGGCCGAGCTGACAGCAGTGGTTCAAGGCGGTGTGGAAATTCGTCTGCCATTTTCGCCAAATCTCACGCAACAGAACGGCTACCTGCACGCGGGTGCTGTCACTGCCGTGTTGGATTCTGCTTGCGGTTATGCCGCCTTAACCGCGGCAGCAGACGATAAGGAGGTCCTCACGGTGGAGTTAAAGGTGAACCTCCTCGCACCCGCTGCCGGCGAGGTCTTCGTGGCCAGAGCGCAAGTGAAGAAAGCAGGACGGACGCTGACAGTTTGTACAGCGGATGCCTTTGCCATCAGCGACGGCAGTGAGAAGTTGGTTGCAACCATGCTGGCCACGATCATGGCTGTGCCGATAACCCCCGCGAAATAGCACGAGATTCAGCGCCAGTGACCGGGGAAGCGCCGTCGAAGCGAGCCGACGAGTCACGACGTTCGTGTCTAAAATTGCCGTGACTGGTCTAAGCATTGCGCGCTTACGCACCGGATGCTGATGCCCGCTACGCCGATTGCTTGGCAGGCGCGAGTGCGATCAGTGCGACGCCGACAATGACAAGCGCTGGTATGTCACCGAGCAGATGTCCGTGTTCGGTCGGATTCTGAAACGCCTGCAGCGCCATAATGGCAGCGTGAACGAGACTTGACCATGCGGTGAAGGCGATCAGGCTGCGATTCGCCGACGGGTTGCGCGATGCGACCAGTAGGAAAATACCGAGCGTGGCATACACGCCAAGGATCATCTGCTCGTATTCCGGCTGATTCGGCTGCCATCGCCACCCGCTCGGCCATAGAAACATCATCAGCGGATAGACACCCAGCAAAAAGATTAATCCCACCAACACCATCACGACCTTCAGCGCCTTTTCCCGATTCATCGCGTCTTCCCTTCGCAGCTACAGTCATTGCGCCCGGAATCTTAGATTTAGGGGCAACGCAAGTCAATACCAGATGAGGAGTTGGTTGGTACTTTGAGCGGTTCTTAGCGAAAAACCTGATTTCAGCAATTAGAATCCCCGCGTCCGCCCGTGGGACTCTTCAAAATTCGAGTGATCGCAATTATTGTGTTCCAATTCCGAGTCGTAGCTCGCACGCCGTACAGTTTGTCAATCTGGCCGAGATAGCTGATTGTCTTCATGTGACGACGGTACATTCCGAACACGAATTGCCCTTCGGACGCAATCACCCGCACCAACCACTCTCCTTCTGGGGGAAACGTGACTGGAAGCGGCGCCCGAACACCCCCGGCTTTCGACAGGATACTCACAAATCGGACAACATCCGGCGGCGATGGCTGAGTTCCGAACGGATTCTCCATCTCCAGTCGCATAAGATCGCGGCCTTCGCACAGCACAATTTCCGCTTCGAACGGCAGCTTGCGAAGCAATGCAGTACGGAATTTCGCTCGGGATCCAGGTTTACGAACAACAAAGGTTCCCGCAGCACCCACGTTCAGGACATCATAGCCCCTCAGTTCTCGCGCGAGGATGCTGGGTCGAAACGTTCTGTGTCCGCCAACATTAACACCCCGGAGGAAGGCAACAAGGGCCATACCCCGAATTATGAAGAAAAAAACTAAGGTGTGCTATAGCAGCTTACGCCCGATTTCAACAGTTAACGCAGAGCCTGTCTGATTCCGGACACTCCAGTCCACCAGCGGACGGTTCCCTCGATCCGCCGCGAAACTGGAGTGTTGCAGGCAATGCACTTTTCTTCGCCTGGTTTGGAGCTTCGGATGCTCCGCTTTCCTCGAAAACTCCTCGGGCGAGGTATCGGAACATGAAGAAAACGGAGCGAGTGCGGCAGGTGGTGTCGGGTCCTCTCGGAGTGGAGGATCTCAAACATCAGACCGAGAAGGGCTGGAAGCTGGTCGCCATCGAGTGGGAGCGGGAGGTCGAAGCTGCTGAGGGCCAGTTGCCGATCGATGTGCCATTCGGGTTACAGATCGCGCCGGAGAGCCAGAAATTGGAGGAGAATCCGACGGAACGGGAACTCCTGTTCCAGTTGATGGAACTGATGGTTCAGGAAGGCTCGTACGCGCGCATTGCCGATGAGATCAATCGTCGTGGATTCCGCACACGCCAGGGGGCGAAGTGGACTCCGGTGTCGGTCTTCGAGATGCTGCCGCGGCTGATCGAAGTCGGTCCGCACGTGTTTCAAAACTCGGAGTGGCAGAAGCGCAAACAGCATTTCACCGAACGCGCTCTGGGTTAGGTAGTAACTCATCAGAATGATCAAGTCTGCCCTGTACGGAATTAGTAAGTATCTCGTCCCGCCTATCGCCGCAACACCGGTGCTGATCCCAATTTAGGGCACAGAGTCACCGAGTTACCCCAGTAACCCATGGTAACCACATCGTGATCTAAACATCTTGTGACAAACGTCATATGATGAAAAAGCCGTGTTCCGTCTCCACAAATCGGCGCTTCTCTCGGCAGCGGGCCTGCTCTTGGCCTTTGCCGTAGCTCCGCTAGTCTTCCCCAACCCCGCTTTCCGTGTGGCCATGGGCAACATCGTCCCACTTCTTGTGATCATGGCCGCTTTCGTCGTATCCGGCCGGAACGCTCTTGACAGCCGTGGGCACACCCGGCTGTTCTGGGGATTGATGACGGCGGGCATGGCCATGTGGTGTTACAACCAGGCCTGCTGGACGTGGTTTGAAGTGGTCTTGCGCAGACCGATGCCCGAACCCGCACCCGGGGCCATGGTGTTATTCCTGCACATCGTCCCGATCATTGCGGCGGTCGCGATACGCCCCCATCAAGTCGACGAGCGCGAGGGAATGTTGCCCAGCACGTTGAACGTCCTCATTCTGCTCGTGTGGTGGATTGTGGTCTATGCCTTTCTCGTTTTCCCTGAGGAATACATCGTCCCCGATGTTGCCGCCTACATGATGCGCCGCGACTTACTCTATCGCGTCGACGAAGGCATTCTGATTGCCGCGTCCGCAACCGCCTTGTTCACCAGTTCCGGATCGTGGCGAAAACTCTATCGCAACATTTTCCTGGCTACCGTCATTTACACGCTCTCTTTGGAAGTTGCCAATGCCGCCGTCGTGCGCGGCCTCTACCAAACTGGCAAGATTTACGATCTGCCGTTCCTTGCCGCCGTGCTTGGTTTCCTCTGGGTCACGATCGCCGGGCGGCAATCTCTTCGCGACATGCAGGCGCTTCCTTCGAGTATATACATCAGTCGCCCGGTCGCTCCGTTTCTAGCCAAGCTCGCTCTATTTTCTTTGCCTCTCATGGCCTATTGGGCGCTTTTCCTCAGCCATGAGCAGCCTTATCTGCGGCAGGTCCGCTTTATCGTGGCGATGGGCGGCGTCGGCCTCCTCGCCTTTCTCGTATTCCTCAAGCAACACCTGATGGACCAGCGCCTGCTGCACCTGCTCAAGCATTCCCGCAACAGCTTCGACAATCTTCAGCGGCTGCAAGGCCGGGTAATCCAGCAAGCGAAACTCGCCTCCCTCGGCGAACTGGTTGCCCTAGCCGCCAGCGAACTCGAGTTCCCACTCTCCGCTATTCTCAGCAGTTCCGAACACATGGCGGCCAGCAGCAATCTCACCCGCGAGCAGCTTGCCACCGCCCAGAAAATCGGTCAGCAGGCCCGCCGCACGCGCGAACTCATCAACGATCTCCTCAGCTTCTCCCAGCAGACGCCGGGAGAAAAAAGTCCTCTCGACCTCAAACCCCTTCTCCAGCGCGCCATTCAAATGGAAGGATTCAAACTCGAGAACCGGCGGATCACCCTGACCGTCGAAAGTCACGACAACACGCCGCTGCCCCGTGTTCTCGGCAACCCCAACCAGCTCCTGCAGGCGTTTCTTCAAATCGTAGAGAACGCCGTCGACGCACTCCAGGAAGTCGGTGGCGGCCGTCTGCAAGTTTCTCTCTGGCGCGAAGCCAATGAAGTGATCGTTCAATTCGCCGACTCCGGTCCCGGCGTGCGCGATCCCGAGCGCGTCTTCGACCCCTTCTACACGACCAAGCCCGTCGGCAAAGGCACCGGCCTCGGACTGAGCGCCACCTACGGCGTCATCCAGGATCACAAAGGACAAATCACCTGCTACAACCGTCCCGAAGGCGGAGCCGCCTTCGAAATCCGCCTCCCCGCGCTAAGAGTTCCCGCCCAACTAGCAGAAGCCGTTCGCGTGTAGAAGTCAGTCTTCATCAGGCACTTCCTCAGACAATCCTTAATCAGGCAATTCTTACGGAAAGCTCGGTTCCATTCTTGATTGGCAGAGTAACGGAAAGAAAGCCATTCGCGGGATCGCGGATAAAATCGAGAAAATCGGTTTCGCCATTGTCATTCAGAACGTAGGCGCCGATCCGCAGTTGAGGAGCGATAATTTCAATCACCGCACGCGCCAGCGATCGGCCCTCGTTGACCGGCCAACCATCGATCAGCGCGAAATCGACCGGCCCGCCGAGATCACGCAGCGTCTGCCGCGCATCCCCCTCGCGAATCTCGGCATACTCAGTCAGGCCGGCCTCGTTAAGGTTGCGCCGCGCCGTCGCGGCTTTCGCCGGGACCAGTTCAGACCCGATCACTTTACCTCCGCCGTTATCGCGCATAGCAGCGGCAAAGTAAACGGTCGACATACCGATCGAAGTCGCAAATTCAACCACTCGCGTCGCCCGCATGCCCCGGCAAAGCAGGTAGATCAGATCGCCCTGCTCCGGGTGGATCGAAAAGCCGTACTCGGCAAAATCATGCGGATCGTAGCTATCTGCCGGATTGTCTTTCGGACCGCCGCTCGCTGGACGCCGCCGAGCCGCTTGCATCCGTTCGATTACCGCCAAGACGCGAGCGTCTTGAATCGTACTGCTCAAAGGAGCTTTCTGCACAGTATTCATCGGCACTGGCTCTCCTTCGGCTTGTCTGGATGTCCGGCCGAAGCCGCGCTGCCGAGAATCTCAGCGGCGGCGCGATCGAGAATTTTCGCGATTCTGTGCGCCTCGTCGGGATCGCAACCCCGTTTGCGATGCAAGGCGTGTTTGAGATTATGCCGCGCGCGATGAACTTCATCGGAAGCGCCGCCGTCAGACTCTCCCACACCGGCAAATGCCTCGCGGACCTGCTCCATCCGCCCTCCGATCCGCGAGAGAGTGTCGAGAATCGTCTCGGCGTTCGTTCGGTTGGCAGCCAGATGCGCCTGGCCTTCAGCGGTAATGCTGTAGAGCTTTCGCGCCCCCTGCTGTTCCACACTCGCGTGCCCGACCTCGTTGAGATAAGTCAGCGCTGGATAAACTACGCCCGGACTGGGAACATAGAAACCGCCCGACCGCTCCTCGATCGTTTTAATAAGCTCATAGCCGTGCGCTGGATGCTCGGCCAAGAGCGCCAGGATCACCAGCTGGATGTCAATCGCATCGAGCTTGCGTCCGCCGGAAAAGTCACCGCCGCCAAACCCTCGGCTGCCGTGACGAAACCCATGTCGCCCGCCGTGCCGGCCAAAACCGCGGCCGAAACGAGCGGAGAATTCTTCGAAATAATTGTTTTCAAACATGTCGTACACTATATCTTACGACATATCTTATGTCAAACACATCTCTGTGCATCTGCCTCAATATTTCAAGCTTTAGCCGTTAATAAGTTTAGAAACAATAACTTATGAGAGTTTATGCAACGCGTCCGCACGACTCGAATCTCACCCGCCGCTCGCCACTACCGCATCCGCCACCCGCGCTGCTTCCACTGCCGAGCGCACATCGTGCGTGCGAATAATGTGCGCCCCTTTCAAAATCAAAGCCGTCTCCGCCGCCAGCGTTCCATAGAGCCGCTCCGCAATCTCAACGTCCTTGCCGTCATTCTTACCAGCGACAGCCAGCATGCGCCCAATAAACGACTTCCGCGAAACTCCCGCCAGCAGCGGAAACCCCATCTGCTGCAGCTCGCCAAAATGCGCCAGCAGCGGATAATTTTCCTCCAGGCGCTTCCCAAACCCGAACCCCGGATCGAGCACCAGATGATGCCGCTTCATTCCCGCCAGCATCGCCGTCTCCGCCCACTGCCGCAAATCGCGCTTCACCATCAGCGCCGCGTCCCCAATCGGAGGCAGCGCCTGCCACTCCTCTGGACGCCCACGCGTGTGCATCAGCACCGCTCCCACTTTGAGCTCAGCCAGTGTCTTCGCCATTTTTGCGTCCCAGCGAAATCCGCTGACGTCGTTCACCACCTCCGCGCCAATTTCCACCGCCGCCTGCGCCACGCCTGCCTTGTAAGTATCTACGCTGATCACCGCCGCCGGCCGCCGCTGCTTCAAATCCCGAATCACCGGCAGGACCCGCCGCCGCTCCTCATCTTCTGAAACCACTTCCGACCCCGGCCGCGTCGACTCCCCGCCCACGTCGATGATCGTTGCACCCTCGTCGAACAGCCGCTCCCCATGCGCCACCGCCTTCGCCGCGTCAATATACTTTCCTCCATCAGAAAACGAATCGGGGGTGACATTGACCACCCCCATGATCAGCGTGCGCCGCCCCAACTCCAGGACGCGCGACCCCACATGCCATTGAAAAATCGCCCGCATCTGCCGCTATTCTAGTGGACGCGATTAGCATTCTGCGAGACTGTCCGGAACGAACTCCGATTTTTCCGCCGCCTGATAAACTGTCAACCACAATACATATTTGACCGCATGCAAATCACTGTCTACTCCGCCTCCTGGTGCCCCGATTGCCGCGAGGCCAAGCGCTTCCTCGACGACCACCAACTCCCCTACACCGACATCAACATCGAAACCACTCCCGGAGCCGCCGACGAGGTCGTGAAACACACCGGCAAGCGCGCCATCCCGCAGTTCGTGGTCGATGGTGAATGGATCCAGCCCTACACCCCCGGCGAAGGCTTCCACTACGAAGAGATGGCCAAACGCTTGGGAATCGAGCCATAGCTAAACCCGTACCGCGTGGCTAAGGGATGGCGTACTGGAAAATTGGCCACTGGCAACTGGCATCTGACTTCAGTTACCTTTGGGTCGCGTTGCAACAGACTTCTGTACCCTACCCCCTCCGCTTCAAATACGTCAGCATAGTTCCTACATAAGCGCCTAGATAAGCGCCTGCGAAAGTGCCAACCCGGTGCACCTCCCTCCCGACCGGGCTGACCACTGGGTCTGACAAATCATGTTTGATTCCGATATCGGGGAACGAAGTAGCGAAGGCGAACTGGTCGAAACCTGGCAGCGCTTTGTGCAGGGGTTGCTGGGCGTTCTGGCTCTCATTGGCGCCGGAGTCCTGGCTCACTACTACGCCCCACCAGACAACGCCGGCCTCGAGCAGCGAGTCCACCAACTGTCGAGCCAGGTAGCAACTCTCGAAGAGCAGCAGTCGATTCCAGCCGGAGTGGTCGACGACGCACGAGAATCCGTCGCCTACATCTACGGCATCTATCACATCTCCGGCCACGGACAACATTTTCGCGCTCGCGTCGCGGGCACCGGATTCGTAGTCGCCCCCGGCCTTTTGGCCACCAATCGCCACGTAGCCGAGCCCTGGTACGGCGATCGTGAAGTAGCCATGGCCTTGCGTGAGGGCGGCGAACCCGTGCTCGAAAAGCTGGTCGCATATTTTCCCGGCTCGCCACTCCCGGTAATTCTCCAGCCCGCCGTAGTCGCCAGTCACGGCGACCTCGCGCTCTTGCGCCTCGAGCCAACCGACTTCACCGCGAAGTTGCGCCCATTGACTCTGGCGCCCACGCCGCCGCACGTAGGCGAATCTGTCAGCGTCCTCGCGTATCCCATGGGAGTGACCGGCATGGTCGCCAAGTCTCCGGCGGTTGTCTATGACCGCCTCTCAGCGCATCCCGATAACGGCGACACCGCCGCCGAACTGGCCGCTCTTTCGCTGATCCGCCCCTCCGCAACTTTCGGACACATCGGCGACGTTACCGGAGACAAACTGATCTACGACGCTCCCACCGCCCGAGGCGGAAGCGGAGGCCCCATCCTCAATCTGCGCGGTGAAGTGGTAGGCATCAACTCCGCCTACATCGACGGCTTCTCCGCAGGCACTCTGGGCATTACCGCCAGCGAGTTGCGTCCGCTTCTAGAAACCGCAAAGCTAGCGCAGAACCAAAAGCAGGAACCCGCGACCAGCCCCCAGGTCTCAGGAGTCAGAAACGTCTCGTCAAAGCATTGAGTCGGAAACGCCGAATCTAAAACCTGGGCCTAAGACCTGTCACCCGTCACCTATCACCTCTCACGTAAGACCTACTTCTGTGCAATTCCTTGCACAGTTATACCGCGCTCTCGCAATACCGGTCCCTCGCTGGGCAGGCAAAGTGCCATGAATTCAGGTACATTCTAACTTGCTGATTTGAATACTAGATTGGCCTTGCGGCTGCATTATGGACTAGAGACAGGTGTGCTCAATTCCATGGTGGCATAGTCTCGAGCGAAGGACCAATGTATTTGAGTTCGCCAGCATCTAAGATGTCATTCCAAGAGATCAAATCATGATAAAGAATTTGTGGTTCGCGGTCGCATTGTTGAGTCTCGCGCTAGCCGGCGGTTGCGCCAAAGGTGGCAACGGAATTGGTCCCCCTCAAGTCACGGTGACCGTGACCGGGCAGCCCTCTGTTTACCCCGGCCAGGCAACAACGTTCACCGCCTCGATCACGCCATCCTCGACCAGCCAGGTCGTCACTTGGAGTCTGAGTGGCACAGCTTGCACCGGCAGTGGAAATCCCTGCGGAACCATAAATGCGTCCACTGGCGCCTATGTCGCACCCGCAACTGTGCCGAGTCCGGCGGGAGTGACCATTACCGCGACCTCGCAAGCGGATTCGACTGCAACCGGCACCTTGGGCATCGATATTGTCGATATCACCACCGATGTGTCTCCTGCGAGCTTGAGTGTGGGCACCGGCTTAACGCAGCAATTTACTGCCGTCGCCGTCCCAGATGACGCGCCCCAAACCTTTACCTGGACCTGCACCGCAAACAATGTAACGTGCGCACACTTCGTTCAGGATCCGAATGTATCGGGCCTGGCTTACTACACAGCTAACGACAATTGCGGCAGTAATTGCGTCCTCCAGATCTCGGCGGCTTCGACTCTTGATCCCGCAGGTTGCACGGCGAATCCCTCCTACTGCATAGCTGCTAAGGCCTCAGTGGTTCCTTACCGCGTAAATGGAACCTACGCCTTCCACTTCTCCGGATATGATGGCAGCAACAATGCCACATCCGTTGTTGGAACTTTCACCGCTGCGAATGGCACCATAACCTCCGGCTTTGAAGACGAACTCACATCAAATGGGCCCACGCCGCATACCATCACTGGCGGTTCCTATACTCCTATCTCCGCCTCTGATCCGAACTCCAACAACGCTGGCACGCTCACCCTCGCCAGCGGCGCATTCCCGAATACTTTTCATGTCGCTCTCGACGGCAACGGGGACATTGAGATGATCGAATCCGACGGGCATGGCACCGGCTCCGGTATCGCGCAGAAGTCATCCAGCCCCGGCCTTTTCACCGGCGATCAAACTTATGCCTTCGGCTTCAGCGGCGTTGACGCCACCGGCAATCGCGTGGGTTACGCCGGAGTCCTGCCGATCAATGGCAGTGGCTCCATCGTCGCCGGCCAGATGGATACAAACGACAACGGTACCACCTCCAACGTTTGCGGCGCGTCACCCTGCAGCATCACCGGCACTTACAGCGGCCCGAACGCCAGCGGAGCGTGGCACATGATATTGACTACCTCGGGCTCGACGCTGGGTTTCGATTTCTTCATCGCTTCCGGATCGGCCAGCAAGACGAATCCGTTGACGCTCTACGCCATCTCCACTGATCTCACGGCGAATCCCGCGGTTTCTGGAACCATGGTTCTTCAGGATTCAACCCAGACTTACAACAACGCCGCCCTCAAAGGCATCTCCATCTCCGCCCTCACCGGAGCGAACGAAACGAACTCCAACGTAGCGCTTGTGTACGGCTCGACGGATGGCGACGGGGATTTCTCCGGACAATTTGATCAGAACAATGCCGGCGCAATTCTCTCCTCAGTGCAATTCCCGCAGTCAGGCGGCACCTACGCCTATGCGGCAACTGGCACTAACGGACGATATACATTCCAGATGCTGGGTAATGCCAGCGCCGGCTCGCCACTTCCGTTTGTTTTATACGCCAGCGGGCAGAACCGTGGATTCCTGCTCGATCAATCGAGCGCGTCCGTAATGACTGGAACCATGAACCCGCAAGGGAAAAGCAGCGGATTCGCCAATTCGGAGATGACGGGCACATACGCCGCGACAACAACCAGCAGCGGCACCTCGACAGTCAGCTCGATTT
The DNA here is from genome assembly GCA_036513715.1 of Terriglobales bacterium. GTDB lineage: Bacteria > Acidobacteriota > Terriglobia > Terriglobales > Acidobacteriaceae > Acidiflorens. The sequence continues at coordinate 343,250 of DATBYM010000067.1, read as the reverse complement.
CGGCCAACCTGCTGCTGACATCGCCGACGTCGTCGGGCGGGATGTTCAACGTCTCAGGGACGCAATATGCGGGCAGTGAGCAAGTTACTGGAACCTACAACATAAGCAGTTTCCCCACAGGCGTCGGCTCAGTCACACTCACCGCTCCTGCAGCCCTGAACTATGTGATCTACTCGCTCGACACCTTAGGTTGCACCGGAACTCCCCAAAAACCAAATCCTGCATGTGAGGTACAAGATTTTTTCATGATGGATGAGACCACAACTCCGAGTCCTGACAAGAATGCATCCATCATTTTCGCGAAGCAGTAATTACGTGTAGCGCCGGCGTCCCGCCCGCCAGCATTAAACTCTTAGAGCCTGGCGATCGTACGTACAGAATCGTAAATGTAAGTATCGATACGTACGTATATCCACGCCCCTGCAAGTGTCCCACGTCGAACACTTTCGCCTATCGCCAAACCTTACTTCCCTCGAATCACTGTCTTAGCCGTGGCCAGATTGTCGAAGCGGTCATAGGCTCGGACGACAACCACGTGATCGTTGGCCGTGCTCCCGGCCATATCGGGAGGCGCCGCGTCAGGTTGCGGCACGGGCACGTGGAAGTCGTAGTCTTCGGTCTTCGAGTCGGACAAGTGGCCGGACGGCTCGACGAACTGCCAGTCGCCGCCATCGAGCGAGTACTCCGCCCGCTTGATCGGCGAAAAGGAATCGCGGGCGCGGAAGGTCACGTGAATCTGTTTGCCGTCCTTCCCTTCAATGTCGGCTGCCAGCTTCTCAATCACCGGGGCGGTGCTGTCGACCTCGAAGCGCGGGCTGACCCGCTCGGCGTAGAGCGCCTCTCCCGGCGAATGCGAGGGGGCGTCCGATGCGATGACCTTCACTGTGTACCCGCCGTCCGGCAAAAGGCTGGCGTCGAAAGAATAGTAGCGGTCGGTGACATCTGACTTCAGCAGCAGCCAGCGCGACTCGCCTTCGCCGCGATAATAAATGCTGTAGACAAGCTGGTCGTCGTTGTCGTCATGCGCCGACCAGCGGATGCCGATCGCGTCGCGGTCGCGCACGGGGGGCGGCGGCGTATCGAAGTGTGCCGGTCCCAGTCCCTGCACAGACAAATCACTGCCAGTCACATGCGGGGCCGGCTGATATCGGTACCCAGGTAACACGGTAACATCGTCAATCTCTGGGGCGACATTCTTCGGCAGGTAGTTCAGGAGAACATCGTCGAGCCTTGGTGCAATGTTTCCCGCGTGGAGCACGGCCTTCCATTGCACGAAGCGCGACGGGGGAATTTTGAGTTCGGAGTCGGCAGCAGAGTCGGACGAAGAATTAATTCGCGTCCACGGACTCCAGTTGCGGTCGGGATTGTCTACGTTGCCGCTGCGCGCATACAACTCGATGTTGCCGGTGCTGCGCATGCTGGCGCGCCCCCACAGAGAAAAAATGTGGGCGTCGAAGACATCGCTCTCGTATGCGCCTTCGGCTTCGGGCGCCGCGCCGAGAACAAAAATCTTCCCGAGGTTGCTGCTGGAGGCGTAGAGGCCCCCGGCTGGCGAAGCGGCGAAGGCGGTGATCTGCGTGGCGCTGGCCTTGATGAGGTCGGTGTAATCGTCGACTCCGTTGATCGCGAAAATGTGGCCGCGATTGCCGGTCCCGGCGAGTAGGCGTCCGCGCTGATCGAAAGCGAGAGCGTAGACGAGATCTTCGTGCGACGTCCACAAGCGCGACGGAGCGCCATCGGGTGCGATGCGATATATCTCCGAGCCGCCGCTGGCGCCCGCTCCGGGAACGGGGAACGGTGACGACGCGGCAGGCGGGGCGGCGGTGAGAGTGATGTTGCCTCCGCCGGCTACCGACGCGGCTTGCGACGGCGCTGAGAGCGTGAGTCCCATCTGCCCCATCTGTGATGTCCCGCCTTCGATGCGCTTCTCTCCGGCAGCCGCTACGTAGATGTTGCCGGCGCCGTCGATGGCGAGCGCGGTAATTTCTTTTTTTGGCGCGCTGTAGAGGACGAAGGCTTCGCCATTCGGCGCAACGCGATAGACGAGGCCGCTGCCATCGGAGCCGGCGATCAGGTTTCCTTTAGGATCGAGAGAGAGAACGCGGATGTGAACCTCATCACTTTTGAAAAAAAGTGAGTGCTGACCGTTGGCGGTGACCTTGAAAATCTCGCCATGATCGCCGGTGGCGACGTAGAGCGCGCCAGACTTGTCGATGACGATATCCCAGATATATTTGGAGCCGGGATCGAAATAGGGAGTTGCGCTCCACGACGCAGTCGCGCCAGACATGGCTCCTGACGAGGCTTTCGGAGGTTCGAGGCGATAAACTTTCCCGTCGGGCGCGGTGGCGGCGTAGACGATGCCACTCTTCGCGACGACTAGAGATTGCACCTGCAATTCCTGCGGCTCGAAGATGGTGGCGATCTGGCCATCGGGGGTTATGCGATAAACGCGTGCCGGAGAGCCAGCCGCGGCATAGATGTTGCCGGCAGAGTCGGAGGCGATCGACCAGATGTAAGTCGAAGGCGTGGTCGCAAGGGCTTTGAAGGCGGGGGCGAGTTCGAGTCCACCCTCGCTGCGCAGCGCAACGCCGTTCGGCGTGCCCTTGATCAGTTCGTCGAATTTCGACTGTTCCCAGGTGCGGGTGCCCTCGGCGAGGGCGAATGCGGAGAAAAGAATGAGTGCCGATAAAGCGCCGAGCTTCTTACGAGCCAAAATAGATACCTCAATTCAAGTTTCCAACATAAAAGTTGAATTGTCATCCTGAGCGCAGCGAAGGACCTGTGCATCTTGCCCGCGCAAGCGAAACGCAGAGGTCCTTCGCTGCGCTCAGGATGACAACTCTTGGGTTGGTGCTGGCGATGCGTGCACTACTTGATGTTGATCGTCAGCATCTGCGCGCCGGAGACCACGTAGTCGAGCGGATCGGTTGAGGCTTCGCTTACTGACGATTCGCCGAGGACGACCATGTCTTGCGTGCCGCGCATGTTTTCCATGACGTTCATCACGGAGAGCGGCAGCGTTGGCATGACTTTGTCGGCGACCATCGCTTCCGGGTCGGACTGAATCAGCGAAACGTAGACGCGATCGTTGGCGTGCTCTTTGTTCAGCAAGGCTATTGTCGGTGCCAGGCTCAGGCCGCGATTCATCATGGGTGTGCCGCGATGGATGCGGTCGAGCGTATCTCCGTCGCTGACGAGGACGCGCAACGTACCCTTTGATGTGGAGGTCGGAATCCGAATCGGAATCTGGCGGACGAGGCGTTCGCCGCGATAGGGACGGATTACAGTCTCGACCATGATCTGATCGCCGGGACGGGCTTCGGTGACATCGGTGCGCGAAGCTTCAAGGTGAGCGGAGCGGCGTTCGCGCACGAGATCGAAATCGAGTTTCACGCCTTGAACATCGGGAACATCGAAGGCGTTGGTGTAGATGCGGCCGAAGTGATCGGCGATGGTAGCGGCGGCCATAGCCGCGGCGGGCTGGCCGTTATCCTGCGGCGCGAACATATTTCGCAACGTGACGTCGGGATATCCCTTGACGCTCAGCACGCCATTCATGCGATAGGTGATGTCCTCGCCGTATTCGTTGGTACCGTGCAGCGCATTGAAGACGGTAGCCATCATGGCGAGCGGGCTGAGCCGCGCGTTGTTGAGAATCTCGTAGTGGAATTCTTTAGTCGCCGCGCCCGTATGCATGGAGACAGTCACGGGAATCATTTTCGACTCACGCCCGGGGACACCCATGATGCCGTTCTGGCGATCCTGCACGAAGGCGCCGATGGTCTCGGTGGTGTCGACGATCTTGAAAGCATTCATCGGAGACGGGAGCGTGGCCAGCACCGTGGCCTTGGTCATCGGCAAGTCGACTTCGCCAAACTGCAAGAGCGGATGTCCGCAGGCGAGCAGGCGCTGGGGATCGACATAGGTGACAGTGCAAGTGGCGGCAATATCCATGTCGCCGCGCACTAACACGGCGCTGACAGCGGAGCCGGCCACGATGGCCTCCGGCTGCTTGCGGTTGCTGGAAGAGCCTATGCCCATCACCGGGACGATGCCGGCAGCCGCGAATTGCGAGCCGTAGCGCTGCAAAGTGTCGGCTGAGAAGCCATTGAATACGAGCGGGGTTTCGATCGGCTGGAGATAGTTGCCGTAATTCAGAGTGGGCAGTGCTAAATTCTCGCCGGGACTTGCAGTCTGACCGGCTCCGCTTCTATTTGCCGCGGTGGAGTTCGAAGAATTGTTGTCGCCAACCTGGGCGGGGACTTCGGCTCGCAGCGGCGCTGAGGTGGGCCGACGATCAAGAGCGCTGATCTCCAGCATTTCTTCGATCGGAGTTACGCCAGCGATCGGTTCCTTCGAAAACTCGCCGATGCGGAAGGCGAGTGCGCCCGCCAGCTTGCCATCAAAATAAACAGGACTTCCGCTCATGCCCGCGACCACGCCGGTGTATTCGGGCTTTGCGCCGTGCAGGCGGACTAAAATAATATCGCCCTTGGGGCCATTCACGTTATGCATCACGCCGAGAACCTCGACGTCCATCGACTCCGGTTTGACGCCCTGGAATACGGTGAGCGCAGTGCCTCTCATGCCTTCGTGAATCTGATTGAGCGGGATGATGTCAGGGGAAATAAGCGCGGGAAGCGTGGCCGCCGGTGGCACATCGGCCAGAGCAACCGTTTTGGGCGTCGAATTTTGCGCGCTCGAATTTTGTGCGTTAAACCAGACGAAGGACGAGAGACACAACAGGCAGGCGAGTGAGCGTACAGCTTTCCCCATAAGACCCCAGAGGTCACAAAATGACCGTGTTACTAACTCCGCATGCTTTCAGAATGTTTTTGCCAGGAGAGGCAGCGCTTTTTTAGGGCTCGCAAAATATCCCAACTGCGAAGTTCTTGCATCTATACTAGCACAGAAGTTTTCGAGGATCTCCCCATGTTTTTCAGCGTATTTCAGGGACAGAAGCGGCTGCTATGGGCTTCCCGCAAGCCTTTAAGCTTATTGGCGTTGATTCTTTTCTGGATTGCGGCCGCGACACTCAACCCGCGCGCGCAGGCGCAGAACACACCGCAGCAAGCTCCGGCGAATCCGAGCCAAACTAATCCGAATCAGCAGGAGGCGCCGCCCGAAGCGGGCGGGCCGCAGAACGATGTGGGGCCTTATGTGATTCCCAAGAAAACAGAAGAACCGCCGCCCCCCGCGCCCGAAAGGCCGAAGAAAATCGAGAACATGCCCGACTACTCGATTCGAGTCGACGTGCCGATCGTGAACCTGGATGTGCTCGTGACCACGAAGGACGGGCAGACGATTCCGGGGCTGAGAAAAGAGAATTTCAAGATCATGGAAGACGGCGCGCCGCAGCAGATTGCGAGCTTCAATCAGACCGAGGCCCCGGTCACAGCCGTGCTGCTGGTGGAATACGCCTCGACCAACCTGGGGTATATGTATGACGCACTGAACGCTTCGTACACTTTTGCCAGCGGATTGAAGAAGGATGACTGGGTCGCGGTCGTCTCCTACGATTTGAGGCCGCAGATCCTGGTGGACTTCACGCAGGACAAACGCGCCATCATGGGCGCGCTGAATATGCTGCGCATTCCCGGATTTTCGGAGCGCAATCTTTTCGACGCGCTCTTCGACACCATCGACCGGTGCGATCGCATCGAGGGCAAGAAATATGTCATTCTGGTTTCCACCGGACGCGACACCTTCAGCAAACTGAATCTCGATCAGATCATGAAGAAGGTGAAGGCGACCAAAGACGTGACGATTTACGCCATCAGCATCGGATGGCAGTGGCGCGAAATGATGGAGACGCAGCGGGCGTTGCAGGGGCGGATGGGAGGGCTGCAGGAGATCGACCAGCTTCAGGCGGATAATCAGCTGAAGACGTTTGCGCAGATGACTGGCGGACGCGCGTACTTCCCGCGCTTTCAGGGCGAACTGCCGGAGCTTTTTCACGACATCGCGGCCGACATCCGCAATCAGTACAGCATCAGCTACCATCCGACGAACACGAAGCTTGATGGCACCTTTCGCAAGTTAAAAGTTGAGCTGCAGGCGCCGGACGGCGGCCCGTTGAAAGTGCGGGACCAAAAGGGCAAGGAAGTGAAATACCTCGTGTACGCGCGCGAGGGCTACGTGGCGAAGCACACGGTGGAGTAGCGAACGCGCGGTGCATCTTCGATGGGGCGCGGTGCGGCGGCGCGGTTTCGACACCGCGGCCAGAATCCTTTCGATGCTATTCTTCGCCGTCCGAAAGTTCTTGGGCATGACTCACGTCTACCGCCGACTTGCCTTCCTGGAGACGCAGGCGCACCAGATCGGCGTCGCCGGGATTATCTTCAATCAGTAAGACGTGGGTCAGTTGCTCGCTCATTATTTCTCCCTAGCCTATGGACAACGGCAAGCACTCTGGGTGCGAGACGATACCGCGGCCTTATGAATCGCCTGCATTGCCATCGGCGGCTCTTCGCGCAACCTTCAGTGGAAATCGGTGTTTAACTATCCAGACGATCAATCGTCTTCCGATTACCGATACCATCGGCGCTGTCCTTTGGGTCATTACTGCTGACAGCAGGCGAAGGGCGGCGAAGGGAAAGCGAAGGCTGATATTGCAGCCTAAGTTGCGTGGGTGGCATCCTAACTAATGTTGGAGGCTTCACGCAACGAAGGTGCAGAGGAGCTTCAAAGAGATGAACACTTTTGAGACTGACGCAGTATTTTCATGGCGCGGATTAGGCAAGCAGACTTTGGCTTGCGTTTTGTCATTGGCGCTGTTGATGGCGGCCGGCCCGGTGAGCCTGTTGGCGCAGGACTCGCCGCAGAACCAGGATGCGCAAGCCGCGCCGCCTCCTGGTGATCAAGCCCCGCCAGCCGGCGCTCAGGCTCCGGCTTATGCGCAGCAGACACCCGAGCAATTGCAACGGTTGGTGGCGCCGATTGCGCTCTATCCAGATTCATTGGTGGCGCAGATTCTGGCGGCGTCCACATTTCCCGATGAAGTAGTCGAGGCTGACCGCTGGGTGCAGGCGCATCCTGATTTGAAGGGTCAGGCACTGGGCGATGCTGTCAATCAACAACCCTGGGATCCGAGCGTGAAGGCGCTGACGGCATTTCCGTCCGTGCTTGGAAACATGGACAAGAATCTTTCGTGGACGTCAACGCTCGGCGACGCTTACTACAACCAGCAACAGGATGTGATGGATGCGGTTCAGGTAATGCGCCGCAAAGCGCGCGATGCCGGCGCTCTGAAGACCACGCAGCAGGAAGTCGTGAAGGACGATGGCCCGGATATCGAGGTTGAGCCGGCTGACCCCGCAGTGGTTTATGTTCCGGCCTATGATCCCTGGCTGGTTTACGGCTATCCCATCGTGGCCTGGCCGGGATGGTATCCGTACCCTGGAATCTGGTTCGGCGGCCCTTATCTGTCGTTCGGTCTCGGCTTCGGAATCGGCTGGTTTGGCGGGTTCGGATGGGGCTGGGGACACTGGGGATTTGACTGGCATAATCACTACGCGGTCTTCGATCACGGCCGCTATTTCTCACATAGCCGGACGTTCTATAACCGGGGCAACTTCGGCCGCGGTGGAGTCGCGCGTGGCCCAGCCTTCCATGGCGGAATGGGAGCGCGGCCCTTCGAAGGAGACCGCCAGGCGGCTCGCGGATACGCGGCGCCTCGCGGGGAGAGCGGCGTACGTTCGGGCGCCTTCAGCGGCTACGATCACGGCGGGGAGTCGCGCAGCTATGCTTCCCGCGGGCGGTCCAGCTTCGGTGGCGGCGGTGGCTTTCATGGCGGCGGTGGCGGACACGGCGGCGGCGGGCGTCACTAAGCTAAGTCAAGATGATCGAACTCGGAAAATCGAACTCACGAATTAGCGAACTCTTGGTCATTGACGGGTCGAAAGTTCGCTAGTTTCCTACTGTTCTAAAAAATTGGAGATGAGCCATATGCAGCAAACGAAATTGAATTCCGTTGGATTTCATTGGGCCAATCTTCCTAAGTCCAGTCTTGCTAAGGTTGCGGCGGCAGCAATTATTGTTGCGGCGTCGTTTTCTATCAGCGCGGTAGCACAGCAAGCCGGCCAGAAAACATTTTCATCGGCGCAAGAGGCGAGCCAGGCGTTGGCCACGGCGGCGCAGAATAATGATGAAAAGGCAATGCTCGCGATTCTTGGGCCCTCCGGGAAAGAAATCGTCTCTTCGGGCGATGAAGCCGAGGACGCCGACAACCGCGCTACCTTTGCCAAGCGATATCAGGAGATGCACCGTCTGGTGAAGGAGCCGGATGGAACCACCATCTTATATATCGGTGCGCATAACTGGCCGTCGCCCATACCGCTCGTGCACAAAGCCAGCCTGTGGTATTTCGACACCGAAGCGGGCAAGAAAGAAATTTTGTATCGGCGCATTGGCCGAAATGAAGTGTCGGCAATCCGAATTTGCCAGGAACTGGTAGCGGCGCAGAAAGAATACGCGGATCAGCACAGCGGAGCGTATGCGCAGAAAATCTTCAGCGACGAAGGACAGCATAATGGCTTGTATTGGAAGGCTGCCGACGGCGAACCGCAAAGCCCGATTGGTCCGCTGGTGGCGGACGCGGTTGCGACGGGCTACGCCAAGAGCCAGAACGGCGAGGCGACTCCGTATCGTGGATACTACTTCCATGTGCTAACCGGCGAGGATAAGAGCGGCTTCGGTTTCGTCGCCTACCCGGCCGAATACAGATCGTCGGGCGTGATGACCTTCATCGTGAATCAGGATGGAGTCGTCTACGAGAAGGATCTCGGACGGAAGACCGAGGCTGCGGCTAATGGCATGAAGAAATACCAGGCTGCTGGATGGCATAAGGCTGAAGAGGGCCAGACCGAGGAGACGGCTGAAGGAAGCGCGGCGACGAAGTAGTTATTTTTTATGGCAATTATTTCTTATCCAGCGCTGCGGCTTGTGCTTCGACGCGCTTGGCGTCTGGCTCACGGTCGAGTCCGCGATAGGCGCGGGCGAGCAGGCGTAGGGCCGTCGCATTTCGCGGGTCAGACTTGGTGAGCGCTTCGAGATCGGCGAGCGCTCCGGCAAAATCGGATTGCTGAATCTGCGCCTCTGCCAATCCCAGGCGGCCGTCCCGGTTTTCTGAATCCACGAGCAACGCGGCTTCGAACTGGTCGGCGGCGTTTTTCGCATCTTTTAATTGCAGGTAAACGTGACCGAGCAGGAGGCGCGCCGGCATTTGGCCGGGAGCGAGTTTCAGGCTCGCTTCGAGCGCGTCGCGCGCGGCACCGAAATTTCCCGACTTCTCCATCGCCTCGCCCTCTTCGTAAGCGGCGTTCGGATCGTCGGAACGCAACTGGGACGCCTGCTTCAAATGCGTGGCGGCTTTAGCGTAGTCTCCGGCCGCTAATTCAATTTCGCCCAGTTGCAGGAACGCGTTCGGTGAGCTGGGATCGAGTTCTACCGCCTTCTCCAAAAACTGCCGTGCGTCGGTCGATCGATTATCATCGCTCGCGAGCATCGCGTTGTGCAGCAGGTTCTGCACTTCAATCTTGTCTTTCGGATCGGGCAGCTTTTCTGACTTCGCGAAATTGTTTGGCGTTGGAAGCTTTGCCTCCCACTTCGCCATTTCGGCTTGCAAACTTTGCAGCTTGGCGCCGTCGGCGGCGTAGAGATTTTTTGTCTCTTTGGGATCAGCCTGCAGATCATAGAGTTCGGGGCGAGGAGCTTCGATCAGCTTGGCATTTTCGGTGCGCAGGGCGCGCAGAGGCGCCCATCCCCATCGCAACGGATAGTCGGTTTCGCCGAAAAGCTCGCGCTCGCTTGTTACGTCCGACTTCCTTTCACCTGAACTTTTTTCGAGCAGTGGAAACAGCGACTCGCCGTTCAACTCTGGCGGGACCGCGATGCCCGTGGCGTCGAGAATTGTTGGCAGGATATCGGTTGTGCGCACCTGCGCATCGATCACAACACCGCGGTACGCAGGACCAGCAGCACCGTGCGGAGTTTTCAAGAGCAACGGGATGTGGAGCGTCGCGTCGTAAAGAAAGAGGCCGTGAGTTTCTTCTCCGTGCTCGCCGAGGCCCTCGCCGTGATCGCCGGAGACGATGATGATGGCGTTATCGTAGACGCCGGCTTTCTTCAGGTAAGCGATCCAGTTTGCTACGGCGGAATCGGCGTAGGCGATCTCGCCATCGTAGAGATGGTCTTTGTATTTTTCGGAGAACGGCGGCGGCGGCTCATAGGGATCGTGCGGATCGAAGAGATGCACCCACACGAAGTGAGGTCCGGTGCGGTGCTGGTCGAACCAGGCTTCGGCGTGTTGGACGACCTCCATGCCGCGGCGCTCGACGCGATCCCAGCGCTCTTTATTCTTTTGATCGTTATTCTTGCTATCGGTAGTTTTGCCGCCAGCAGCGGCGGCATCGGCCTTGGGAAAATTGTCGTAGAAATCGAAGCCGCGATCGAGGCCGGGGGCGAGCGCGTTGCTGTCGAGAATCACGGCTCCGATGAAGGCGGCGGTCTGGTAGCCGCGCTTCTTCAGCAATTCGGCGGCGGTGACATGCTGCGGCGCGAGCGGGAGGCCAAAATCAGTGACGCCATGCACGCTCGGCAAGAGGCCGGTCATGATCGAGATGTGCGAAGTGTTGGTGATTGGACTGTGCGTGAACGCCTCCGAGAAGCGCACACCGTCGGCGGCGAGCGCATCGAGGGCGGGCGTATCAACCTGCTTGTATCCATAGCAGCCGACGTGGTCGGCGCGCAGGGTATCGATGGTGATGAGGTAGACGTCGGGGGCATTCTTGTCGGCGGCGGTCTGGGCGGAGGCGGGCGCTCCGAACGGGAGGACGCCGGAGAGGATGCAGAGGATGATCGTGGGCAAAAGAGCGAGCCGTCTCACCGGAGATCAGCGTATCACAGTGGGTTGGCTGAGTTGAGCGGCCGGAGACTCGGCGGGAAATCGAAGTTGATCCGCCTCGCAAAGGTCGCTGGCGGAGGGGCGACGCCCCGTCTCCGCCAGCGAGGAAGGCCTAGAACGTTAGCCGACCGGCGAGTTGCACGATGCGCTCGGTATAGGTAGGCGGATTAACTATCGACGTTCCAAACGTTGTGGTTGTGATCTGACCGAAGGTTCCGTCAAAAAGATTTGTGTCCGGGTTCGCGAATTCGCCGTGGTTGAACACGTTGAAGGCGTCCATCCGAATTTCGACATTCACACGTTCGGTGATGGCGGTGTTCTTGGACAAGGTCATATCAAGATTTGTACGACCTGGACCGCGGAAGAAATCTCGCCCAGTGGTTCCGTAAGGGTCGGCTGGATTGTATACGTCATTGATCGGCTGGAACGCAGCGGGGTTGAAATAATAGTTGCCGTTTTTTCGCGGATTCAGGATGGTAATCTTGTTGAATCCGGGCGCAAAATCGGCAAGGGCCAGATAGCCGTCGCCAGCCCCGGAGGGTCCGGGGTCTGACGGATTCGCCGGGAGACCTGAGCTGATGCTGAGCGGAAAGCCAGTTCGCCAACTCAAGATTGGATAAAGGCTCCATCCTTTTACCAGGCGCTTGGGAGCTGAACCGAAGGCGCGGTCGAAAGGCAAATCCCATCCTCCGCTGAAAGTGATGCGTTCTTTAACGTCGAAGTCCGATGAGCCATAGAACTGGCTATGGTTGTAATACGGCATCTGCGAATCGCGGTTGCGGAATCCGGATGAGTTGTCGAGGCTGTGGCCGTACGTATAGCCAAGCGTGAAGTAGGTGTTGCCCAAGTAACGGTTCTCGCTATTCTGCTTCGTGATCGAAGCCTCGAGACTGTTGAAATTCGCGAAGCTAAGATTAGAGAACTCCAACGCACTGGAAAATGGACAGTCGGACGGGCCGCCCGCACCCGAACAATAGGTGCTGAGGGTAGCGTTCTGGGTTTCGTTCAAGAAGCGCGCAGGGTTGGATCCGCTGATTGTGCTGAGGTCGAAGGGATTGATGTCGTAGAGCGAGGTTAGCCCCTTTGAGCTGCTGCCCACGTAGCTGACCTCTGCGATCAGGTTTCTGGCGAGTTCGTGTTGAATGCTCAAGTTGTACTGGTAGGTATAGGGTGTGTGGAGGTGCGGATTGACAAAATAAATGCCGCCACCGCCAAACGGGAGAAATGGCGAATTGCCGGTTGTATTAAAGGCGGTAAGAGGGCTGGGTGGCTGGGATGGAAAAGGGTTGGCCGGAAGAGGGGTAGTGGAGTTGGCCCACGGCTGGCAAAAAAAAGGCAGCCCGGCCGTGGCCGAGCAGGAGGTCCAGACGGTTGGCTGAACTCCTGGCTGTAGCTGCTGCTGCGGTCCGGTTACGGGGAGGGTGGCGCACGTTGGATCAAGGGAGGACGCTAGACATGGGTAAACCACGTATGGTTCGCTGTAGAATGGAGGCGCGCCGTTGAATTGTAGATTGTCTTCGCCCTTCAGTACGTCGTAGAAGAGGCCTATGCCGCCGCGGATGCTGGTCTTGTTGCTGGTACCCGGACTGTAGGCAAAGCCGAATCGCGGCGCAAAGTTATCTTTGTCCGGGAAATTGGAACCGCGCGGCGCGCCCGGATCTCCGGGAAATACCAGGCCGAGCGGTGCATCGGGAAATCTTATCGATTGGTCCCCCGGAATGATGGAGAAGGTTCTTCCCTGGGTATCGATTTTGGGCGTGCTGAACTCGTAGCGAAGGCCCAGAGTCAAAGTCAAGTTGGGCCTTACCCGCCACTCATCCTGCCCGAACGCGTAGGTGTTCTTGCTCCGAAAATTGCTGATTGCATTTGGGCCTTCAAACAGGTCGTTGGGAGCCCCCACCAAAAAATCTGCTAAGCTATTGCCCGTACCATCGCCGCCCGAGGCGTAACCGTAGTAGGCGAAGTTGCTGTCGGTAAAGAACGCGTAGAGAGTATTTTGTTGATACGCGGAAAATCCCGCTCCGAATTTCCAGGTGCTGTTTCCCTTGACCCATGTAAAGGTATCGGTAAATCCAAAGGTGTTGCCGATTTCGGTAGCCGGACCGGACTGGTCTTGCCCGAAATAGAGGCCATTGTCGAAAGACATGAGTGGCGGGCCATTAGAAAGGTCCGATGCAATCCCAAATGCGGAAATCGCGGGCAGGCTGGAAACGGGTTTATCGCTTAAGGTGTTGTGACGCTGCGCCGTCCCACGCAATTCGTTCAGCATCGAAGGCGAAATGGTTCGAGTGTAGGCTAGATTGAGAAAGTAATTGTTGATGGTGAAGGTCGACGGAAAACCGGGAACGTCGCCCGAGTAACCAGCACGGCCAAAGGGCTCAAGCAGATTGCGCCTGATGCCTCCGACAGTTCCAGTTAGCTTGTCCTTAGAGTCGATGTTGAAATCGATTTTAACGTCGAGTTCGTTGTTGTTGTCCGTGCTGCCCGCGGACGGGAAAATCTCTCCGGTCGCATTCGACGGAATCACTCCACTCGCGATGTAAGCTTGGGCGGCAGGATCAAACTTGGTAGGGTCGATGATCCCCTGGTTCTGAAGCGTCGGATTAGATTGAAAATAAGTATTTGTCTGGAGAAATGCGACAACGTTCGGATCCGGTCCACCATTTGGGCCGGCTTGCGAAAAATCGCCATTCAGCTCAGGCGTGGTGAAGATCTGTTGTTCCTGTTCAACCTCAGTGTGGACTTGACGCTGCCCCTGGTAGGAAGTGAAGAAGAAAAGCTTGTTCTTGATGATCGGACCACCCAACGTCCCGCCAAACTGGTTACGTTTCAGATTGTTCCTGGGTAAGGCTGGGACTTGTTCATTGTTGAAATAAGAGTTGGCGTCGAAGTCGGTGTTGCGCACGAAATCAAATGCGCTGCCATGGAAGGTGTTGGATCCCGACTTGGTTACGACACTGATGATGCCAGCGCCGTTGCGGCCGTATTCCGCTCCGTAGTTGCTGGTGAGGATACGGAACTCGGCGATCGAGTCCGGATTCGGATTGAGAACGACGCCGTTGCCTAACAGTTCATTGTTGAGACCGCCATCCAGCAAGTACGTCACGGAATCAGTACGCCCGCCGCCGATGTTGAATCCTTGTGTGGTGCTGCCGTCATCCGGATTGTCCTCGGTGACGCCGGGTTGCAAAAGAGCGAGGCTCAGCACGTTTCGTCCGTTCAAAGGCATGTCAACAATGGGACGGCTGGTTACCGACTCGCCTAGGGTTGGATTGACTGTCTCCACGCCAGCGCTTTGCGATTCGACCAGGACCTGTTCGCTGGCGGCGCCCACTTCCAGCTTCATGTCGACACGAAATGACTGGTTGATTTCCAGCGGAGTGGTTAGCACTTCGAGCGGACGGAAGCCCGTCTGACGGGCAGTCACTCGGTAGGTGCCAATGGGCAGGTTCAGGGCCTGATAGAAGCCGCCTTTATCGGTCGTGGCGGCGGTAGAGACGTTGGTCGCCGTGTTGGTGACGGTGATCTTGACGCCGGGCACGACCGCGCCTTGCTGGTCGGTGACGATGCCTACGATTTTGGCGGTCGCTTGTTGCGCAGTAGCTTCAGTGGCCGTCAATGTCGCTAAGAACAGGGTGACACACAGGAGCGCTACGGCTGCTAGCACATTTGCTAGGAATCTGCCTGAACGGGGTCGCATTGGGGAAGGAGCCTTTCCATTCATGATGGGTACTGACTTTGGTTGTGGCTTGCCTGGCTATCCACTAGCCAAAGTTATTCTTGACTGACGGCAAACTATATTGCCTTCTGCGGAGTTGCCGCATTTTGCGCTTCGGCCCGCATTGCTGTCAATCTTTGTCTTGTCATCTTGTGTAAATTGTGGCACACAAGGCACCAAACGCGATTTCGAGATTTCAGAGAGTTAGGATGGTTTGAGAACCGTTATCTATGAATAACTGGACAACGGAGAGCTATTCCCTACCAAATTGCGTAGAACAAGTTCTAGCGCAATGATTACGGATCGCTTAGCCGCGAGGCCTTCGCTGCTATGATTTCAGCAATTATGATTTCAGCGATGAAGTTGCCACTGAGCGTTTGTCGGCCCGCCTTCTTCACCGCGCTATTCTGCCTTATTTTAATCAATCCACTGAACGCTGCCGACGAAGCCAAGTTCAGCCCGCTGCCGCTGCCGCTCTCGAATAATGCGGTCGCCATTTCGCACGACTTTGGCGAGTCGCGGATTTTTTCGTTCATGGGTATCGGGCCGAAAAAAACCTGGGATGCGGTGACGGGCAGCGCCTACGAGTTGGACCCCGGGTCAGGGAGGTGGAAGGAACTGCGGCCGGTGCCGGGCGTGGCGGGGCGCTTGGGAGCGTCAGCCGTGGCACTGCACGAACAGGTCTTCATCTTTGGTGGCTACGTCGTCGATGGGCAGGGTGGAGAGACTACCGTGCCCGACCTCAACGTGTTTGTGCCGGCTGAGAATCGCTACTATCGCGGGAAGGATATCCCGGTGCCGGTGGCGGATGCGGTAGTGGTGGTGTATCGCGATCGCTATATCTTTGTGATTGGCGGGCGGTCGACGGCGGAGTTAGGCGCGGTTCCCAACGTACAGATTTATGACACCGACAAAGACACGTGGATGCAGGGTACGCCGATTCCGGGGATGCCGGTGTTTGGGCATGCGGGCGCAATCGTCGGCGACACGATTGTTTTTGTCGATGGCGCTCGCAAGAATACTGGCGGGGCGAATCCGAAGTATGTTGCGTCGAGCGACTGCTGGATGGGAAAGCTTCCGAGTGCGAAGAAGGGCGACATCACGAAAATTGAGTGGTCGCAGATTGTGGCGCATCCGGGGAGCGCGCGCTTTCGCATAGCGGCGGGCGCGGGGGCGGTGGATCGAAGAGGCGGGAAGATTTATTTTTCCGGCGGCAGCGACACTCCTTACGACTACAACGGGATCGGCTACAACGGGCGGTCGGCGGAACCTTCGGCGCTGACCTTCGCCTACGACGTTTACAGCCAGCAATGGGAGACGGTGAACGATGACGTATCCGAACCGACTATGGATCATCGCGGACTGCTGGTAATGGGGCACAGGCTGGTCGTTGTGGGAGGAATGAGATTTAGCCAGCAGGTGACGGGCAATGTTACGGTGATCAACCTCAACCGGAAGTAGAGTACGATCTGGCGCGAAATCACGACCGGCGCCCTTACTGTTTGACGTCCACTCAAAGTACTAGAATAAGTTCGGAGGCAAGCCTATGAGTCATGTCATGGAGCCGCCCAAGCGCAGCGGGGCGGCGGATTATATCGATCAAGTTCTCAATCTTGTTAAAGCCAAAAACCCAGCCGAACCCGAATTCCACCAGGCCGTTCTTGAAGTGTTCGAATCTTTGAGGCCCGTGTTGGAGCGCCACCCCGAATATCAAGAAGCCAGGATCCTCGAACGAATCACAGAGCCGGAGCGCGTGCTGATGTTCCGCGTGCCGTGGTTTGACGACCGCGGAAAAGTGCAGGTCAATCGTGGCTTCCGCATCGAGATGAATAGCGCCATCGGTCCCTATAAAGGTGGGCTGCGCTTCCATCCTTCGGTGAATCTCGGCATTTTGAAATTCCTGGCGTTCGAACAAGTGTTCAAGAATTCGCTCACCACGCTGCCTATGGGCGGCGGAAAAGGTGGAAGCGATTTTGATCCGAAGGGGAAGAGCGACAACGAAGTGATGCGCTTCTGCCAAAGCTTTATGACCGAATTGCAGCGGCACATTGGGCCGGACACGGACGTCCCCGCGGGCGACATTGGCGTGGGCGGACGCGAGATCGGATATATGTTCGGGCAATATAAGCGGCTGCGGAATGAATTCACCGGCGTTCTCACGGGCAAGGGATTGTCGTGGGGAGGATCGCTGATTCGCCCTGAGGCGACTGGTTATGGCTGCGTTTATTTTGCGCAGGAGATGCTGAAGACTCGGCGGGACAAGCTCGAAGGCAAAGTGTGCCTGGTTTCGGGCAGCGGCAACGTTTCGCAATACACGGTCGAGAAACTGCTCGATCTGGGCGCGAAGCCGGTGACTTTATCCGACTCAGACGGCGCGATCTACGACGCCGACGGTATCGACCGCGAGAAGCTTGCGTTTGTTATGGAGCTGAAGAATAATCGTCGTGGCCGCATTCAGGAATACACCGACGAATTCAAGAGCGCCGTCTACAACGCCACCGACAAGAAGCTCGATCACAACTGGCTCTGGAACATCAAAGCCGATTGCGCCTTCCCGAGCGCCACACAGAATGAGATCAACGCTAAAGATGCGGCAAATCTCATCAAGAATGGCGTGAAGCTGGTGAGCGAGGGAGCGAACATGCCGAGCACGCTGGAAGCGACGAAGATGTTCCTTGACGCCAAAGTGCTGTATGGACCGGCGAAAGCGGCGAATGCGGGCGGCGTGGCGACCTCGGGCCTCGAAATGGCGCAGAACAGCGCGCGCATTTCGTGGACTCGCGAAGAAGTAGACGAACGTCTGCACAACATCATGATCGCCATCCACAAGAATTGCTTCGAAACAGCCGAGAAGTATGGCACTCCAGGCAACCTGGTGAACGGCGCGAATATCGGGGGGTTTTTGAAGGTGGCGAACTCGATGCTGGATCAGGGGCTGGTGTAACCTCCAACCTACGCTCGAAAAAGATGGCGCAAGGACCATGCGGGAAGGAGCATCCTTCCCGCATTTTTTGGTGAGCTACGCCCTGCTATACGCAGAGTCAAGGAAAGGGGAATAAAGTAGCGAATTGGAGATTGCGATGCGGGTCGCAAGCCAAAATCCACGTCGATTGAACTCACGCTGGGGTCGAACCATAAAACTCCGAGGGGAAGAAATGAGAATGAACTTAAACAGCCTGTCGAGATGCACCCGGTTCGTAACGGGATTACTCGCCGCATGCCTCGCATTAACCCCGTCGCTGCACGCCGATGAGGGCATGTGGACGTTTGATAATTTCCCGTCGAAAACGGTGGCGGCGAAATACGGCTTCTCGCCTTCGCAATCGTGGTTTGATCACGTTCGCCTGTCTTCGCTGCGGATCGCGGGCGGGTGCTCTGCATCGTTCATCTCCGTGCAGGGACTGGTAATGACGAATCATCACTGCGTCGTCGATTGCGTGGAGCAGATTTCGACACCGAAGCAAAACTTCGTTGAAACTGGCTTCGCCGCGAACGCCGTTGCCGAGGAGCGGAAATGCCCTGACTTTGAGCTCGATCAACTGGTCGAGATTCGCGATGTGACGAAGGAGGTGCAGGGTGCAACTGCCGGTAAGACAGGAGATGATGCGAACAAAGCGCTCCATGCCAAACAGGCGGAACTGCAACAGAGTTGCGGCTCGGATGCGGGCGTGCGCTGTGACGTGGTGTCTCTGTATCACGGCGGCATCTACGATCTGTATCGCTACAAGCGCTACACCGACGTGCGCCTGGTGTTTGCACCGGAGTTCACAGTCGCGCAGTTCGGCGGTGATCCCGACAATTTTAATTTTCCGCGCTTCGACTTCGATATAGGTCTCGTGCGCGCCTATGAAAGCGGCAAACCGGTTGCCAGCCACGACTACCTGCGCTGGAGCAGAAATGGTTCGAAAGATGGCGATCTGGTATTCGTCTCCGGAAACCCCGGCGGCACGAGTCGCGAACTGACGATTGCGCAATTGGCCTTTGAGCGCGACACGGCGTTTCCATCCGACATTCCGGAAACTGCCGAATACCGTGGGCAACTGGAAGAGTTTGTAACTCGCGGCCAAGAGCAAGCGCGTGAGGCGCGTGACCGGCTGTTTTTCGTGGAAAACGATTTCAAGGCTGACTTTGGAAGGCAGGGAGCTTTGCTCGATCCGCAATTCTTCGCCGGCAAGCAACAGGAGGAACAACGCCAGCGTGCCGCGGTTGCGGCGGATCCGAGGCTGGCTGCGGATGCTTCGGCGTGGGACGATGTCGCGCAGATTCAGCGAGTGCGCGCACAACTTTTTACGCACCATGTGGATGGTCTTTTCAATTATTTTTCTGCGCCGCTTCAGTACGCGATCACACTGGTGCGCGCCGCCGAGGAACGCGCCAAGCCCAACACAGAACGGCTGCCGGAATACACGGATCAATCTCTGGTTCACGTAAAGCAAGCGCTATCGGCGCCCGTCCCGGTTTACAAAGATCTTGAAGAACTCAACCTGACACTCATGTTCACGCAACTGCAACGAGACCTGGGCGCCGACGATCCGTTCGTGCGCGAGATGCTGGGCAAGGAATCTCCTGCGCAATTGGCGCACAGGCTGATAACCGGCACGCATTTGGACGAGGCGAAGGTGCGGGAAGATCTTTACGACGGCGGCCAGGCTGCGCTCGCGGCGTCGAATGATCCGATGATCCGGTTTGCCGCGTCGATCGATGACGATCTTCTCGCCATGCGAATAGATTATGAAGCGCGAGTGGATGCACCGACGCGAGCGGCAGCGGAGCGAATTGCCAAGGCGCGCTTCGCGGTTTACGGTACGAGCGTCGATCCCGACGCGACGTTCACCGCGCGGCTGAGTTACGGAAGCGTGAAGGGCTTTGAAGACGCTGAGGGCAAGATCGTTCAGCCGTACACGACGATCGAGGGACTGTTCCATCGAGCCTCAGGCGCTCCTCCGTTTGTGTTGCCGGAAAGCTGGCTCAAGGCCAAGGCGACGATGAATCTGGCTTTGCCGATGAACCTGTCTACGACAAATGACATTATCGGCGGCAACTCGGGCAGTCCGCTAATCGATCGTGATGCCGATGTGGTTGGGCTGATTTTTGATGGGAACATTTTTTCGCTGGGTGGCGATTACGGTTACGATGCAGCGAAGAACCGTGCCGTAGCGGTCGACAGCCGTGCGCTTCTCGAAGGACTCAAGAAGGTGTATCACCTGGATCACGTTGTCGATGAAATCGAGGCGGGCCGGCAATAGAGCGGCCAACAGGCGCTGACAACTCCTCTACCTTGCCCGAGCCAATACCAGGGTGACGTCGTCGGGCTGTTCATTGTCGCCGATCCAGTCGGTGACGGCGGCGGTGACGATTTCGGTTATGCGCTCGAGCGGCAGGTGGCGATTTTCGCGCACCAACTGAATCAGGCGTTCTTCGCCGAATTCGCCATAATCGTTTTCCGGCTCGGTGACTCCGTCGCTGTAGGCCACGAGCAGATCGCCGGGGCGAAGTTGAATGGTCGCTTCCGGAAAACTCAAATTGTCAAACAAGCCGACCACCGTTCCGCCGCAGGTCAGCAACTGAGAGGAGCCATCTTTCGCAATCAAAATCGGCGGCAGATGACCGCCGTTCGCATAAGTAAGGTTGCGCGTGGCTCCATCGTACGTCGCCAAAAATAGCGTCGCATATTTTGCCGCCGGAGTGCCTTCGTAAAGTTGATGATTGAGCAGCGCGAGCAGCGTCGCCGGCGAAACTTCGGTCGTGCGCGGCTCGGAATCGAGCAACAAACCCGATCCGGTCGCGGCGCCGACAGTGGCCGGTTCCTGCGTTATCAGTTCGCGAAGGATAGGCAGGTCTTCGATACTGTAGGCGCGCACTGCTGAGTAAATCGTCGCCATGAGCAGCGCGGCTGAAATTCCTTTGCCGCTGATGTCGCCGACGGCCAGCATCAGCCGCTCGGAATTGAGCGCGAGAAAATCGTAGTAGTCTCCGCTGACGGTGCGCGCGGGGCGGCAGAAACCGTGGACTTCAAGCGTATCGAGTTGCGTGATCAACTTGGGGTAGAGCTGCGCCTGCACTTCCTGGGCAATCGCCAGTTCGCCTTCCAGGCGCTGCTTTTCCTTCTGCTCCTGCACCAGCTTCTCAATCGAAGTGGTCATCGAGTTGAAAGAATTGGCCAGCGTCGCCAGTTGATCGCTCGACTGCACGGTGATGCGATGGCTGAAATCGGCGCGATTGATGTGCTTGGTCGCTTCGTAGAGTTGGGCAACGGCCGAAGTGATGCTGCGCGTCAGCTTGGTGCCGACGAAAAGCGCGAACAGTTCGATGAGAGCGAACACGATCGCAATCGATAAAAGAATGTATTCGACCCCTCGGGCGTAATCTCCGAGGGCCGCGAAGAGCCTCGCGTAGAGGACGGATGGGCGGGTCTCGACCTCGGCGAGCGCCCCGGCACGCTGCCGTTCGCCCGTGCCCCAGTCGACGACCTGCAGCGGAATCGGAAAAGTAATTTCGTGATCGAACGTGCCGCTCGCAGGCGGAATTGTTCCGGCGGAAAAAGTTTGCTCGCGCGGCGTGCCGTTTTCGAACGCCAAAAAAGGCTTGGACTCGGAGGGGCGCGGCGACGGATTCGAACTCGACCCGGAGCTGGCCGCCCCATAGACCGCAATGCGGCCGAGATCGCCGGCAATCATCTCCACGAAATTCTTGTCGAGCGGCTCACTCAGCAGCACGCGCAAAGTCGAGGACGAAGCCACAGACGAGGACGAGGACTCCGGTGCAATCACAGTCGCGGTCCGAAGATAGAGAGTGCCGTGATCGCGCACAATGTCGCCAAAATCGCCGGCGATAAACGAAGGGGACGCGAAGGCAACGGCCTTCTCGGGCCCGGAGCAGTAAGCCTGCGGCTGATTGCCGTACCACGCGCAAATTTCACGCCGCGTCCACTCTGCCCGACGTGGTCTGGTCCGGCTGAGAAGTTCCGCGTCAAGTTTGCCGCCGCTGGCGATTTGTGTAGCCAGGTGATGGGCGATGGTTCGGTCGGCCGCCTCCATGCTGCGCAGGTGAGTGGCGATGTCAGAAGTTACGACGAAGCTGGCGAATTGGCCGGCGAGCAGATAGAGCGTGATCAACGAAATCATTACCAGAAGAAAAACAGGAATAACGCCAATAAAAACATAAGTGACAATCAAGCGATTGCGCAGCCGCCATAAGAGCTGCGAGCGCAGCCAGCGAAACGCGGCAATTGCGAGCAACACAATCGCCAGCAGGCTAAGAAAAATGACCCAGCCAATGAGGCTATCCGATATTGACGGACTGGCATGCCGCGTGAGCAATTGGAGGGCGAACAAAATGAAGTCGAGCGCCAACGCGTAGAGCGCCGCCCACGCCATCCAGCTCTGCGGCCAGAGGCCTTGGTCGCGCAGCTTACTCTCGAGTTCCAGAGAGATCAGTCTCATCGCCTGAGTGCCAGTTACATCTTGCCAGTTATATCTCTGGATAGATGTCGAAGAACGCGGAGAGACTCGTTTTCAGTTGCTTTTCGATCTCGTCCTTGCTGCCCTCGAGGACGTGCATGGTGACATGTGCCTCCCGGCCATTTTTTAATTTGATGGTAGCCGCCTGCACCTCCGCGACTTCATCGGCCGGCAGCAGGCGCAGACCGTAGACTAATGTGAGATTTGCCATCCCACGATTGTAAGGCAGAGAGGCGGGCGGGGAGGGGGTTCTAGCCCGGCGGCCAGGATAGCGAGCGCCCGCCGATCAGATGCACGTGCAGATGGAAAACAGACTGCCCGGAGCGCGGCCCCACATTCAACACGGTGCGATAACCGTCTTCGATCGACCTCTGCCGCGCGATGCGGGCAGCCGTAAGATGGCAGCGGCCCACCATCTCGGCATCTTCAGGCGTGGCTTCCTTCAAGCCGGCGATGTGTTTCTTGGGGACGATCAGCACGTGCGTCGGACCTTGCGGATTCAGATCTTCAAAGGCGAACGTATGGTCGTCTTCATAAACTTTCTTCGAGGGTACTTCGCCTTGAATGATGCGGCAGAATAGACAATCCGCCATGAGTTAGTCTCCTCTCGCCTGGGATTACGATCATCCAGCGAGTAACTCAGAGATAGCTGCCTATATCTCCGGAAGAACGATAACACTCCAGGTAACTATGTTTTGTAAAGAACTTTCTTCAGTCGAGGCGCACTAGAAAAACTGCTCCCTCCGCAGTTTCGGTTTCGCGAACCAGCGCGACGGCGCGCTCGCGGTCGTCACCCAAAACTCGCACTCGCACCCACCACGCTCCCACGGGACTTACAAACTTCAGCACTTTGGCCGTCTGGTAATGCTTCTGAAGGTGGTCTGCCAATTCGGCGGCGGCTTTTTGACCAGCGAAGGAACCGATCTGAACCGCCCAACGTCCGCCAGTATCGAGAGGCGCAGGCGACTGCAAAACCTCCAGGCGAACTTTCGCGATGCCCGGTAAGTAAACATCCAACGCCTTCGCGGCGGCGAGCGAAAGATCGACGATGCGTCCCGGCACAAACGGCCCGCGATCGGTGATCCGCACGAGGGCTGAATGGTCCGTCTTTAAATTCGTAATTCGCACGATCGAGCCCAGCGGCAGAGTAAGATGAGCCGCTGTCATGGCATGCATGTTATAAATCTCGCCGTTCGATCCACGCCGGTTGTGGTAGGGGGCGCCATACCAACTGGCCACTCCAGTTTCTTCGAAGATCGCCTTCGCGTTGGCGGGAAGTTGTATCTTCTCATCTTCGCCCGTATCTCGACTCGGCGTTTCGGCTGGCGGAGTTGGTGCCGGTTGTTCTTGCGGAATTGGCGGTGGCGGAACCTGTGCCTGCGTAGGCTTGTGACCACAACCAGTCAGAAGGATGGTGCCCAGGAGTAAAAGGGAAACTAGACAAGGC
This sequence comes from Terriglobales bacterium, assembly GCA_036513715.1. Classification (GTDB taxonomy): domain Bacteria; phylum Acidobacteriota; class Terriglobia; order Terriglobales; family Acidobacteriaceae; genus Acidiflorens. The sequence continues at coordinate 319,719 of DATBYM010000067.1, read as the reverse complement.
AGCGCTGCAGCGGGCGCTCGCCGCGAATTCCGCCGCGAAGTTGTTGGTGCGTACATGGAGCGGAGTAAGTTCAAGAATGCTTGCGCTGTGCTTCCAGAAAGTCAGCGAACTGCGAGAGCTTACCCGCTGCGGTTCGCAGCGCCTTCGAAGAATGGCCGCGGACGGCGGGCACGACCTCGTCGTTCAAGTAGTTCACCAGGTCCGCCGTCTCTTTTTCCAGAGTCTCAGCAATGTTGGCAACCGAGCGGTTGAAGCGCACGGAAGCCTCTTCCACCTTACGATCGAATTCGGACATATTTCCCTTTATCATGCGAGAGCAGCAGGTTGATCGAGCGTCGGTCAGAGTTCTCGAATAGATCAAGTATGAAGTCGTTTGCACACCGGGTCAATGCCAATGAATTTGTTTCGGCGCTTCGAGCCTCATCCTAAACCGCTCCCACTCGCGATACAATTTCGCCATGCCGCGAAGATTCACGCTGACAGCGCTGCTGGTCTATTTGATGTTAGTTTCGGCTTGCACGTTTAATGGCGATCACCCTGCCCGGGCTTTTTCCGAAGCCACCGGCGGCGAGGGCCTGGAACATGTTTTCTGGAAGGATGTAAAAGCGGCGAACTGGGTCCAGGTCGAGCGCTCGCTCGCTTCGAATTACCAGGGCGTCACATCGGCGGGCACGCTCGACCGCTCGGCCACGATGGAGCAGTATCGCACCTGGCAGTTGCAAGACTATGCCCTCGGCGACTTGCAGACCGAGTTGAACGGAACGACCATCGTCGTGACCTACACCATCACTCTGCATGGCGCTTCGAACGGATCCGCAGGATCGCAACCGCTGCCCTCGGCGCCGCAGCACATGATGACCGTGTGGCAGCAGCAAAAAACCGGATGGGTGGCCATCGCGCACAGCGTCAGTCAATCACAACCCAGTCAATCACAATAATGTCCGCGGCTGGCTCCATGGTGGAAAAGCGTCGGGCGGCATCTGGGATCGGCGGCGAGAATCGCGCTGCATTCCGGCGCGCGCTGCTGCGCTGGTACGATGCACATCGCCGCCATCTTCCATGGCGCAAAACTTGCGATCCCTACCGCATCTGGCTCAGCGAAATCATGCTGCAACAGACGCGCGTGGCCGCGGTGCTTGAGCACTATCGAATTTTCCTCGAACGATTCCCCGGCCTAGACGCGCTCGCTGCTGCTTCTGAAGCGGATGTGCTCGCCGGCTGGAGCGGCCTGGGTTACTACCGGCGAGCGCGCATGTTGCGGCAGTGCGCGCAGCAGATTGTTGAACAACATGAAGGCTCGTTCCCGCGAAATTCCGAAGACTTGCTTATGCTGCCCGGCATTGGACGCTATACCGCCGCCGCCATCGCCAGCATCGCATTCGGCGAGCCTGTGGCTGTGGTCGATGGCAATGTTGCGCGCGTGTTGCAGCGCTTGATTGGCAGCACTGTTACGACTCGGCAAATTTGGACACACGCGCAGGAACTTCTCCCTCGATCGCGACCTGGAGATTTTAATCAAGCGATGATGGAGCTTGGCGCAACTATATGTGTGCCACGCGAACCGCGATGCCTCGCGTGCCCCGTAAGAAAATGGTGTGCGACGAAAGGAAAAGTGCAGCACGCGAAGCCAAGCGTCCGCCAGCAAAAAAAAGAAATCTGGTGCGCCATGGACTGGCGCGAGGGAGATAGTAACGGGAATGGCGGTGGCAAGGGCAAAGTACGGTTGGTGCAGCGCTCGCCGAAAGCTTCGCTCATGGCCAGCATGTGGGAGCTGCCGCAGACGTCCGCATGTCCGCAAGGGTTGCGAACCGCCGCGCACTGGCGCACGTTTCGGCATTCCATCACGGTCACCAACTACACGGTGCACGTCCTGCGGAATAAGTCGTCGCGCGATGCGACTTTTCCAGATACAGAGCAGGCCGCGAAGGGCAAATGGATCGAAGTGGATCGTATACTGCAACTTCCCATTACTGGGTTAACTCGCAAAATCCTGAAGGCCAGTGGCATCATCTAAGCAGTTGAGGCATTTCTTCTATGAGATGGCTCGAGCGATTATTCGGAGGTCAGAAAGATATGGCAGCACTTCCGACGGGAACAAAAGCGCCCGACTTTTCTCTGCCCGGACTTGATGGCAGCACGTTCTCTCTGAAAGACGCGCTCCAGCGCGGGCCGGTGGTTGCGGCCTTCTTCAAGATTTCCTGTCCGGTATGTCAATACACGTTTCCCTTCGTTGAGCGCCTGCGGAAAGCTTATAGCGGGAAGGTCGCCATCGTAGGAATTTCTCAAGACGACAAGGCCAGCACCGCAGCTTTCTTAAAGGAGTACGGCATAACTTTTCCCGCTCTGCTTGACAATCCCGGCGGCTACGCCGTTTCGAATGCCTACGGTCTTACCAATGTGCCCACCTGGTTCTTCATCGCGCCAGATGGTGAGATCAAAATCTCCAGCGTGGGCTGGGTTAGAGCGGACATGGAAAATCTCAATCACCGTCTCGCCGATAACAACAAGATTGCGGTCACACAATTGTTTCTTCCGCAAGAGGATGTCCGCGATTACCGCCCCGGTTGAAGCTCGAAAAACTGATCCCGCGGGCGCGGGAGAAAGCGAGACAATTTGGCTTCGCGATAGCTATTACTGCGCTAAATCCGCCCAACACCAGCGTAACTTTCGACCCGCGCCAAGGCCGTGCTAGCCTGCTTTGTAGTTTATTTTCAGCCGTTCTCCAGCAATTCTTACGAGACGAGAGGCGATGCCCAAGCTCCCGATTTTTCGGTTGCGAAGTTCTGAGCCGCCCACTCTGCCCGATCTCCAATACCACGGGATCACGCTCGCGCTGAGCGATTTGCAGCTGGGCGTCGACAATCTTCGCTACGATGTTTTTCTCAGCCCGCGCATCACTGCCGATCTAAGTTTTCATCTGGCGCGCTATATTTGCCGTTTTGGCGAGGTGGAAACGCTCTTCGAAATGGACGTTCCCGCTGCCGGCCAAGGCAAGTTTGTTGCCGCTGCCCAGGGCGCCGCCAAACTGCGCCAACCCGGCCCGGCCGATCTCAAGACTCTGCTAGTCTCGATTCACCTCGCGATTCTGAATCGCGCCAAGGCAGAGGGCAACCCTTCGATCGATCTGCTCGGCCGCCTCGCTGTGCTTAAGTTCATTCGTACCGAAGTGCAGGCGCAGTTTTCGAGAATTCTCGAACAATGCCGCATGAAGTTGAAGTCGCTCGAGGGCGTGCGGCAAGTAAAGATGATGCAGACGCAGGAAGTCGTCTCTTCGTTCCAGGTGCGCAAGAAAATCATTCTGCGGCGCGCTGGGCAGGAGATTTTCCGACTGCTTCGCGAAATCGAAAAAGAAACGCTTTCTCGCACACGCCGCTCGCTGCTCGGCGAATTGCCCGCTGACTGCTATCGGCTGTTTCTCAATCCGCTGGTTCTCAGCGAAGACGGACGCGACGATTATCTCTGCGCCGAGCACTATTACATGTTCGGCAACTTCGACAAGGATTCCGATCGCTTCCCGAGTCTGCGCCAGTTTGCGCTGAATTTTCTGCGCGAACTGGGGTACGGTGAAGCGATTGACGACGAGCATCTGGAGCAGGCGCTGAATGTTCCCGAAAACGCCGCCGCCCTGGTCGGCGCAGGCAACGGCGAAGATTTAACGCAGGAGGATCGCAATCGACAAGGCCGGCTCGATATCTGGAGCCGCATGCTCCAGCGCGAAGGCATTCTGACGAACATCGTTGCCTCCTACGAAGCGGTTCCGTTGCTCGCCGAATATGCGCCACGAGTAAATCCGCAGCAGATTAAGAACGCGCTGATCTCGCGCGACGAAGCCGAGCGCGTGGAAAAAATCATCGCCGAAAGCCGGCTGCATCCTGACCGCCTCTTTGCCGCTATCGGGCGCGTGGCCTCGTGTCGCGGATCGGAACGCAACCGTTTCGCCGCGCGCCTGCTGCATGACTTGTTTTGCTACCACCGCGATCTGCGCGGCCTTGAAGCACTGGGCGCGGGTTTTGACAGCATCAATCTCGTCACTGACGACAAGGTGCGCCAACTCTCCTCGCTCAACGGCATGCTCTACGAATTTCTGCCGCCCGAAGAGCAGAAGGCCGCTGAGGATCGCGTCCGGCACCATGTCATTCTCAAGGCCGATGTGCGCGACTCATCTCGGCTGACGCGCTCGCTGATGGACAAAGGCATGAATGCCGCCTCGTATTTCAGCCTCAATTTTTACGATCCGGTCAACAAACTGCTGGCGAAATATGGAGCCACCAAAGTCTTTCTCGAAGGCGACGCCATCATCGTCGCTCTGCTCGAGCGCGAAGGCGAAGCCATGCTGGGCGTGGGCCGCACCTGCGTGCTGGCATGGGAGATTGTGAGCCTGCTCCGCGAATATAACGAATTACTGGAGCGCTCCGGCCTGCCTCCCATGGAAGTCGGCCTCGGCATCGCCTATCAGGACTCGCCTCCGCTTTACCTGATGGATGGCGAGCATCGCATTATGATCTCCGACGCCATCAACGAGAGCGATCGTCTCTCCTCATGCAGCAAACGCGTGCGCAAGAAACTCGCGCCCGATGCCGGAGTGTTCCAGGTGTATTCGGTGCAGATCGGGGGCAACGGCAACTCCACCAGCGAAAGCGCAACCGCCGAAACTACCGCGGAAGAGATGCGCCTGAACTATAACGTTGGAGGAATTTGCCTCAGCGAAGCGGCCTTTCACAAGCTGCAGCAGGAAATTTCGCTTACGCCGTGGGCGGCCGATCGGACCGAGCCCGGGTTTAACAGCCCGTGGGTCGACGAACAGGGCGAATTTTTTATCGGAACCGTTCCCATCGCCAACGGGGTGTTTCGCAAGATCGCCATACGCAAGAATCGCATCGCACAGGTCGATGTGCGCGATCTATCTATCTTGTATTGGAATGATCTCTACTACTACGAAGTCTGCGCCAATCCTGCCGTCTACGCCGCTCTGCCCGGCGAAAAATCGGCGTCGGCGCGGAAATAGAATTCTCAGCTGACCAAGGCTAGAAGCCGGTCTTCGCCCTAAACGGAATCTCCACAACCGCTTCAAGCGCCACCGCTCTCCCAGCTCTCTCCGCGGGTACAAATTTCCAACGCGCGAGAGCCCTGGCCGCATAAGCGTCGAGACGTTCGTCGGGGCTGCTTAGCACGCGGATGTCCCCCACTTTCCCGTCAGGATGAATCACCGCATACAGCGTGACCATGCCATGCACATTGGTGCGCATCAGCTCCAGCGGATAACCTGGATCTGTCTTCTCCATCAAAACCGGCGTCAGCAGCTCGCCTTCGTGCCTTCCACCGTCGAGTTCGGCGAACTTCATCACCCAGCTGCCGCTCGCCGAATTCAGATTCGGCATATTCAGCCGCATCTCATATAAGCGCTTGCCGCCAAAAACCCGGCGATCAGTGTCGGTGAGTCTATCGTCGGGAACGGCTGACGCTGCGCGGGAATCGGCCTTGGCTCCGGATGACGGCCGGCTCGCCATTTCGCGCGCGTGTTCGGGATCGCCCGCCGCACCCACGTAGAGGCCGGACGGCAACGCGCCACGGTTGCGCGCTCTGAAGCCGCCATTTGTCGCTGCCGCACTCGATTCCGGCAGATGGGGCGTACCTGCAGCGCCCAGTTTTCCCTGCGGATTCGCGGCGAATGTTCCCCGGCGATTGCCTTCGGGAACCGCGACCGGCCCGTTGGGCGCGACCGGATGAATCCCCAACGCGATCAGCCGTCCTCCGGCGCGTGCGCCACCTGCCGATGCCACACTCGGCGGCGGAGCAACTGGCTGCACAGCGCCGCCCGGCAAATGTCCACCCCGCGCCGCCAGCGAATGTTGTTCCGCCAAAGTGAGTTGCGGGGCTGGCGCGATCACATCGCTCGGGCCAATATTCACCACCCCGACTTGTCCTCGTAATTGCGATTGCGTCAAATCCGGGGGCGGCGCAACCACATCTGATTTCATCGCCGCTGGCACGATACGGTCGTGCGCAAACTCCACTTCCGGCGCGGGAGCTACCACTTGAGCCTCTGGCGCGACAACTCGATTCAGGCGAGCTTCGGTCGCCTCCAGTGGAACCGCCGGTGCGACTGCGCCAGTCGCGATAATGTTCGGCAAGGGAACTTCGCGATCGAGCTTGAGATCAGGCGGCGCGACGATGGTTTGGGAGCGGTTGTCCGCTTCCCGAGGAACCGAAAGGATCACCTGCCTCGCGTAGACTGGGTTTCCCTTTTGCGCCGTTACGGGCCGAGATGCGCCCGTGTCGAGCGGCGGCAGGTATTCTTCCGGCGTATACGTTACCAGCGACGACCGGTCGAAGGCGGCGCGATCCAGAATCTTTTGCTGACGAACCCACGCGATCGAGATCGTCCACAGAATTGCGACTGCCGTTGTGTGCAACAGAACGGATTGCAGGAATCTGCCCCAGGGCAGCTCTTGCTCGACGAAAACATCGTGCCAGAGAACGAGTTTGGCACCTTCATCGGCGCACCCATTGCTCGATGAAGCCGTGGCTGGCAAAGACGTCTCCGGCGAATCGATGGCTGGCGAATCCGCATCGTGATGTTTTGTCCAAACTCTGCGCCAGAATTTAGGGTTCGCCGGATCGCGTTCTTTAAGAAATTTTGACAGATTTTTCCCCGGGAATTCCATCTCACTCCAATAGGTTGAATCGAGCCAACTCCTACGACGGTGCCCCCGGAAGGCGGGATCCGCGGCCCTTAGGCTGGCTCACCACGGACGGCTACTCTGTAGGTAGATTATAACTGATGATGAGAGGTTGTATTGGAAGCTGCACCCGGAAAACATTGAAATTTTGCCGCTCGTATGGTGTAGGTTAGAAGTATGGCGGAGAAGGATTCGAGCCTGCGGTGGATTGGAATTCCAGCGCGCGCATTTGCGATGACGTTTCTGTTTACCCTGTTGTCGTTTGCAATCGCTCTACTGCTGAGCATCCTCGGGACGGTAGTTTATTCGCAGGTGAAGCACGTCGCACCTGATCTCACCTTCGCTTACCGGCACATAGCGTTTCCCTTTGCGATCACTGCGGGCGCAATCGTGCTGGTGCTGTCACTGGGGATGGAAATTAGAAACTATCGGCAGCGCAAGACGCTGGACGATATCGAGCGCGTGAGTTGAAAATAAGTAGACTGACCAATGAGCGGGCTGAACACGAGTGACTTGAAAATAAACACGCCCCGGATTGCCATTCCCGTGCCGCATTCCGCCGACCCCAGTTATGCTCAGCGCTCGCTGCCGCAGTATGAAAACGCCGTGCGCGCAGCCGGCGGAGAGCCTGTCCGCATCGAACTCGATCAGACCCCGGCGCAAGTGAGAGAGCAGATCGAGCGCTGCGATGCTGTTCTATTGCCCGGCAGCGGAGCCGATGTCGATCCGAAAAAGTATGGCGCGGCGCGCCACGAGAAAACGGCGCCGGCTGACCCCAAGCGAGACGCGGTCGACGAATTGCTCTTAGGCGATGCTTACGCGCAGCGTAAGCCTATCCTCGGCATCTGCTACGGATTGCAAGCGTTGAACGTCTACCACTCGGGCACGCTCGTGCAGCACATCGAATCGGCCATCAACCACAGCCCCGGGCGAACCGTGGCGCAGGCGCACACCGTCACGATTGATCCGAGATCGCGGCTGGCTGAGATTGTGGGCTCGAGCAACGCGCTTGCCGTAAACTCTTCGCATCACCAGTCGGCGGACGCGGCGGGCGACGGGTTGCGCGTTGTCGCGCGATCCGCAGAGGACGGCGTCATCGAGGCTCTCGAAGGAACCGCCCCCGAACATTTTGTGCTGGCGGTGCAGTGGCATCCGGAGCGTAGCGTGAGCCAAGCGCCAGAGGTAGCCGAGTCAGCTCGCGCGATTTTCCGCGCATTTATTGAGGCGGCGAGAGCGAAGCGGGCGGAGTTGATGACAAAGTTTGAGCCACACACCTTGCATGATTTGTCATCCTGACCGAAGCGGAGGACCTATGCATTCTGCCGGCGCGGGCGAAACACAGAGGTTCTTCGCTGCGCTCAGGGTGACAACCAAATAGTTCACCTTGCCTACCGCTCCGAGCGCATCAGCAAAACCGCCACATTCGCAATTGCGGCGTTATCCGTGCCCATGCCTTCCGGCGTCTTCGCCTTGATGCCCACACAGTCCCCAGGAATCCCGCAAAGCTCAGCGACGCGCTTACGAATCGCATCGGCATGCGGTCCGATCTTCGGAGCGGACAAAATCAGCGTGGAATCCAAGTTCACAAGTTTGTAGCCCGCATTCTTCATCCGCTGCAACGCCTCGCGCAGAAAGACGACAGAGTCGGCGTTTTTCCACTGTGAGTCGCTCGGCGGAAACAGCACTCCAATGTCAGGGCCGGCGATGGCGCCGAGCAGCGCGTCGGTGATCGCGTGCAGCAAGACGTCTCCGTCGGAGTGGCCGCCGAGTCCCTTATCATGCGGCAGCATCACGCCTCCGATTTTTAGCGGGATGCCGGACTTGAATTCGTGCGAGTCCCAGCCGTAGCCGATGCGCATTTCTGGCTGCCGCGTTTGTGGACTCAAGATCTTTCCTTGTTTTCGATATCGAGATAGAACTCTGCCAGTTCTATGTCAGCCAGTGTAGTGATTTTTATATTGCGCGCCGACCCCATAACAACCATCACGGGCAATCCGGCGCGCTCGATCAGCGAGGCCTCGTCCGTGCCGAGAAAGCCGTCGGCAATTGCGTCATCAAACGCTTTTTTCAGAGTGCTATAGCGAAAGCCTTGCGGAGTCTGCGCCAGCACAATGCTGGCCCGAGGAATCGTGGCTTTGATAAGCGCCCCGCCAGAGGTTCGCTCCACCTGTTTCACCGTGTCTACCGCGGGCCAGCCAGCGATGGCGGCTCCGTGCTTGTGCGCCGCCTCGGTCACATACTCAATAATTTCACGCGTGACAAACGGGCGAACCGCATCGTGAACTAGAACGATGTCATCGGCGTCAGCGGCGATGTGGGCTAACGCGCTGGCCACCGAGTCCTGACGGTGCTCGCCGCCCTCGACCATCTGCAGACGTTTGCTCAGAATTTCCGGATATTCCTTCTCGATCCGCGCGCGAAAACCGGCAATCTCGTGCTTGCGCAGCGCAACAATGATTTCGTAAACGGCGGGTACGCCGGCAAACTTGCGCAGCGTGTGAACGAGAATGGGCACGCCGTCGATTTCTTTGAACTGCTTGCTCGGCGCTTTTTTCTTCGCGTTGGCCCCCGACGGCGGAGCCATGCGCGTGCCCAGTCCGGCCGCCGGAACAATGACAAAAACCTTCATAGGGGCGATCAGTATAGTACAGGACGGGGAATCTTTTCTCTCCAGACGAAGAGACGAGATTGCCACGCCTTACCGCCGCTGCGTAAGGCGTGGCGAACCGCCGCCGTCTCTGCAACCGAAGTGAAGTTAGTCGGCGGCGCGGTCTCCAACCGCCGAGATGGCTTTCTTGGCCGGGTCAGACGCCGGCCCAGCGGCCGTGGTCGTGGTTGTCGAGGTAGGAGGAACGCTCACCGGGGGCACCGTTATTTTGGAATCGTGACGCCCCGTTGCGCGCTCATCCCATTTACCGAAGATCATCTTGCCCGCGGTCGTCTGCAGCACTGACGTCACCGAGATATCGATAGTCTTGCCAATCATCTTGCGCGCGTTGTCGACGACCACCATCGTGCCATCGTCGAGGTAGGCGACACCCTGGTTGTATTCTTTGCCTTCCTTCAGGATGAACACGCGCATGATTTCGCCGGGCAGAACGATGGGCTTGAGCGAGTTCGCCAGTTCGTTGATGTTGAGCACGGCGACACCCTGCAACTGGGCGACTTTGTTGAGATTGAAATCGTTGGTGAGAATCTTGCCTTCATACAGCTTCGCGAGTTCGATGAGCTTCATATCGACTTCGCGAACGCTGGGAAAGTCGTCTTCCACGATCTGAATCTGCACCGAAGCGGTCTTTTGCAGCCGCTGTAAGATGTCAAGGCCGCGGCGGCCGCGATTTCGCTTGAGCGAGTCGGCGGAGTCGGCGACTAGTTGCAACTCGCGCAGCACGAATTGCGGGATCACAATTAATCCATCGAGGAAACCGGTCTCGGCGATGTCAGCGATGCGGCCATCGATAATGACGCTCGTATCCAATATCTTGTAACTCTTCTTACCTGACTTTTCACCCCCGAAGATTCCACCGAGCGCGGCCAGGTTGAGTAAGTCGCCCTTGTTAGATCCGACCGCCAACCCCACATAGGCCATAACCAGCATGACCATAATCTGGAGGAAGCTTTGTACCGGGCTCGGGGGCAGGCTGTTGCGAATAACGAGAGCGAAAAGATAGGCGCCAATGATGCCGAGCACGCTGCCGATGGCGGCGCCGATCAGGCGCTTCAGACTCATCGCGCGCAACCTCCACTCGAACACAATGATGGCGGCGCCGATCACTAGACCGACGGCGGCATCAAGGTGCGAGGGCAGGTTGAAGGGACGAATCAGAGAGCAGATAACAGCGACAATAAGAATAAACAGAAGGCGTATAAGTAGAACGTCCACGAGTAAGACCTCTCTCGGAGAAGGTACCGTTTTAACGATTCCCGCCCGCCGCCAGTCATTTGGAGCCAATGACTATTAAAAGCCCAACGCCAGCGTTGTATTTACGGAGCTGTAAGAAGTCAAAAATGTGCCCCGTGCCCGGTTATATCCCGGTTGGTGCAAAGTGACGCGAGCAGTATATACCCGGTTGGGAAGGTCGACCAGTATTTCGCTTCCGCCTTTCCCAACTGGCCTTTTGCGCTACATTCCGTCGTAATTTGGCCCGCCGCCGCCTTCGGGCGGAACCCACGTAATGATCTGGTAGGGGTCCTCAATATCACAGGTTTTGCAGTGGACGCAGTTCGCAGGATTGAGGCTGATGCGCTTGCCGTTCGGGGCCGAAGAGTCGTCAATCATCTCGTAGACATTCGCGGGACAGAAGTTCTGGCAGGGGCTACCGAACTCCTTAACGCAGCGCTCGTTGCAGATGTTCGTGTCATCAATCAGCAAATGCGACGGCTGATCCTCTTCATGCTTAGTGCCGGAATGATAGAGGTCTGTAAGTTTGTCGAAAGTAAGCTTGCCGTCACCCTTTGCCGGGCCAAGCATATGGGCTTCCTGCCCTCCGTCGGCGGGCAGTTTGGCGATGGGCTGTAGTTTCTCGTATCCGGGGTGCGACGGCCGCCGGTCGCGTAGGCCGCCCGGAAAAATCTCTTGCAGCACGGTATTGAACATGCCGGCGACCATGCCGTTGTCGAACCCCTGGTGAAAATTGCGCACTGGCCAAAGTTCGTCATAGATCCAACTGGTTTCGACGCGGCGTTGATACTTGCTGAGAATTTCCGAGGAAGTATCCGATTGCACCAGCGCCTCAAAGGCCGTCTCCGCCGCCAGCATGCCGCTCTTGATCGCGAGATGAATTCCCTTCAGCCGTGCGGAATTCAGGAAGCCTGCGGAGTCCCCGACAATCATCCATCCATCGCCGCCGAGCGGCGGCAGCGACCACCATCCGCCATAGGGAAGCGACTTCGCGCCATAGCGAATCATCTTGCCTCCGCCGAGCAGGCGCGCAATAAAAGGATGCTCCTTGAACGCCTGCAACACGTGCTGCGGATCAAGCCGCGGGTCGCGATAATCAAGTCCTGTGACAAAGCCCAGGGAGACAGTATTTTCTTTCGAGCCGTAAATCCACGAGCCACCATATTCTTTCGTAGTCAGCGGATAGCCCATCGTGTAAATAACTTCGCCCGCTTCGATGCGGCCCGCTGGTACCTCCCACAACTCTTTCACGCCCACGCCATAAGTCTGCGGATTGCGATCTTGCATCAAATCAAATTTCTGAATAAGTTGCTTGGTGAGCGATCCGCGTGTGCCTTCGGCGAGGATGACGATCTTCGCCTTAACGTCATAGCCCGCTTCAAAGTTCGATTTCGGCTGGTTCTGCTTGTCGACGCCCTTGTCGTCGGTCCGCACGCCGATGACGCGACTGCCGTCGCTGCCCCTGTCAAAGATCAATTCCGATCCGGCGAAGCCCGTAAAAATCGTGATGCCCGCTTCTTCGGTTTTGGTTGCGAGCCACTTCACAAAGCGGTTGATCGAAATGACGTAGTTGCCATGATCCCGCAAAGGCGGTGGTGTTAGAGGCAGCTCGTAATGGTCGTCACGCGTCAGAAAGTGTACCGCTTCTTTGTGCACCACGGCGTCCAGCGGAGCTTCGTTCTCGAATCCCGGCAACAATTCCTTCATCGACCGCGGGTCGAGAAGCGCACCCGAAAGACAATGCTGTCCGGCCTCACGCGCTTTCTCAAGCACGTAGATATTTTCTTTGCTGAGCGGGGATTCCGGATGGCGCGCGTTGTGATCGTCGATCAACTGCGAAAGCCGCAGCGCGGAGGCCATGCCCGCAGGCCCACCGCCGACGATAACAACATCAGCCGGCATCTCGGGATGCTCAACGTTGGGGAGGGGCTTGCGGAAGATCAGCATTTGGCAGTAGGCCTTTGGCTCTTAACTCTTCTTTCTAGCGCAGAAAACATGATACGGGAAAGGCATCCGCGGCGCATCGTCTGCCGTACGTCACCATTTCTTAAAGATCACCGCCACGGCACATACGATCAACGCAAAGCCTGCATAGTAGTTCCACTTCAGGGGTTGATGAAAATACAGGACGGAAAAGATCGAGAATACCGTCAAAGTAATTACTTCCTGAATAGTCTTCAGCTGCGCCACGCTAAATTCGTACGAGCCTATGCGGTTGGCCGGCACTTGAAAACAATATTCCGCAAACGCGATCAGCCAGCTCAGGACGATGACCTTCAACAGCGGCGCGCTGCGATACTTCAGATGACCATACCAGGCAAAGGTCATAAAAATGTTGGAGAGGGTCAAGAGCAGAATGGTCGTCATGCGGATATATGTTGCGTGATTCCGCGATGCAGTTGTAGTCGGCAGTCGGGTCCCTGTGGTTCGCGGGACGGCGAGCGCGGCTCCGTGCCGCTAAGATCTGTGCAACTAAGAGCGGAGAGCCTCCGCGAACGATTCGCGAATGGCCGGCAGCACTTGGTCCATTTGCGGCGGCGTCCCTACTGTGATCCGCACACATCCTTCGCAGCATGGGCTCGCCGAGAAATCGCGAACCAGGAGACCGCGCCGTTTCATTGACTCCAAAAAAGTCGTCGCCGAGCCGCCAACTCTCACCAGAACGAAGTTAGTCTGGCTCGGCCAGAAGCGCAGCCCGAGTTCGCCAAAAAGTCGTTCTAACTGTTCGCGGCCGCGCTTGATCTGCGCCACATGTTCGCTCACGAAAGACCTGTCGGCGAGCGCCTCTTCGAGGCAAGCCAACACCACCGAATTTACGTTGAATGGCAGACTCAGCCGCCGCAAATAGTCGATCTGCCCAGCAGCGCCGGTCAGCACGCCGAGACGCAGGCCAGCGAGTCCGTAGGCTTTCGAAAAGGTGCGTGCCACGAATAGATTCGGATAACGCGCCAAGTCTGGGATCAGAGTCCGGCACGTCAACGCCCCGCCGCAAAATTCGAAATAGGCCTCGTCAATTACGACGGCTGCATCGGGAGCTGACTCTACAATCTTCAAAAGATCGGCGCGTGCTGCCGCCAGACCGGTGGGATTGTTGGGGTTCGCAATCGCGATCACGCGCGTGCGCGGCGAAACCCGCGCCAGCAAATCGGCGACCGGAAGGACCAAGTCTTCACCCGACTGCACATGCGCGACTTTCGCGCCCAGCGTCGCGCCCAGCATCGGATACATCACGAACGTCGGGTCGGCGAAAAGCAGCTCGTCGCCTCGGTCGAGATATGCCGTAAACACAAGCGACAGCGCCTCGTCCATGCCGTTAGTGATGAGCACCTCCTCGGGCGCGATGCCGAGAAAATTCGCGACCAACCGCTCACCGGCCTCGCGCTGCGGATAAAGCGAAACATCCTTCGCCGAGAGCGAATGCAACCGCGCCAGTACGCGCGGCGAGCATCCCGCCATGCTCTCGTTGAGATCGAGGCTCAGTCCGTCGCGGCTCAGGATCGGCGAATGGTACGGCTTCAACCCGGCAATTGTTTCCCGTGGCTTCAGCATGGCGCAAGCCTAAGCATGTTGCGACTGAGTTTACGACAGTCATTCCTCTCTGCGCCCGTACTTTACCGCGCCAAAGATTATGGTGCAGATCGCAAAATCCACCAGCAAACCCCAATCTTCTTTAAAGAGCCCATGCCGTGCCACCGCCGGGAGATGCGGCATGAGCAGGTAATAGAGCGCGTTGCCGGAGAGCACGGCCAGGAGCGCATCGAGAAAATTCTTTGCCGTCTTGCTTTTGGTCGGGGTCTTGGTCAAGCGAGCGTCCACTCCTGCTACCATCGCTTAAGATGCTGGAACCGTCCACTCCAGTGCAGTTTGTGAAAGGCATTGGCCCGCGCCTGGCCGACGTGCTGGCGGCCAAGGGCCTTCGGACGGTCGACGACCTACTTCACTACCTGCCCTTTCGCTACGAAGATCGGCTCAATCCGCGTTCCGTCGCCGAACTCCGCGCCGGAGAGATGGCCAGCGTGATCGCCGAGGTCCGCAATTCAGGATTGTTTCGTACTCGCCGCATGCCTATCTTTCAGTTGACGGTTGGCCAGGGACGCAACCGCCTGAAATGTTTGTGGTTCAACGCCGCCTATTTGCAGGATCGCTTCCAGCCCGGCCAGATGCTGGCGCTCTATGGCAAAGTTGAAGAGGATCGCGATGGCGGATTGCAGATTGTGCAGCCGCAATTCGAGATTCTCGGCGATATCAACACCAATGACGAAGGCGGCGCCGAGACGGCTGAAAAAGAGGCGGGGGAAAAAGCGGCCGCGTCGCTTGAAATCGGCCGCATCGTTCCAATCTACGAATCGACTGGGCAGGGTAAACTCACGCCGCGCTGGTTTCGACGCATCATCCGATGGGCTCTGGAAAATCTAGGTCCCGGCCTTCCCGATCCAATTCCGGCCGCCGTGCGCGGGCATCTCAGCCTTGTATCCTCGCGCGAAGCATTATGGAAGGTGCACTGGCCTGACGCGGGCGAAAGCTTTAACGACCTGCAATCCTCTCGTACCGCAGCGCATATCCGTCTGATTTTCGACGAACTATTTTTCATTGAACTCGGCCTCGAACTCAAGCGTCGCGAGCAGAAGGCGCAGACCGGAATCGCTTTTCAGCTGAAAGACGGCGTTCGCACCGCCATCAAGAAGATATTGCCGTTTCATCCGACGGCGGCGCAGAAGCGTGTGCTCAAAGAAATCGCAACCGACATGCAGTTGTCGAACCCTATGCGGCGCTTGCTGCAAGGCGATGTCGGATCGGGCAAGACGATCGTGGCCTTCCAGGCCGCGATTATCGCCATTGAAAACGGCTATCAGGTTGCGCTTATGGCGCCCACGGAAATTCTGGCGCAGCAACATTATTTTTCCGCCCGCCAGATTCTCGAGCGTGCCGGATACCGCATCGTGCTCCTGACCGGCTCGCTCGAACCGGATCGCAAGCGCGACATCCGCCGCCACATCGCCGAAGGCCACGCGCAACTTGTTATTGGGACGCATGCCTTGATTCAAGATCGCGTCGAATTCGAAAATCTGGGGTTGGTGATAGTCGATGAGCAACACCGCTTCGGAGTAATGCAGCGCCTGAAGTTGATGAAAAAATCAGACGACACCCGTGTGGTGAAGGAGCCTCGCCCCGTCCTGCCGGGCAAGAATGTAGAGCAAGACGGGGCGAAGCCCCGTCACCACACAAACTTGAAGTCCGACCCCGAGCCCGATGTGTTGGTGATGACCGCGACCCCCATCCCACGCACCCTCGCGCTCACTCTCTACGGCGATCTCGATCTCTCGGTACTTGACGAACTTCCGCCGGGACGCACGCCAGTCGTCACCCGCGCCGTCCCCGACGAGCGCGCGCCCGAAGTATGGGATTTCGTCGGCAAGCAAATCGCCGCCGGACATCAGGCTTACGTCGTTTATCCCGTGATTGAAGAGAACGAAGAGCGTGAACTAAAAGCGGCGCAGCAGATGCATCGTCATTTGCGCGAGAAGGTTTTTCCCAAACTGCATGTTGGCTTGCTGCATGGCCGTCTCGATGCCGACGAAAAAGAGCACGTCATGCGCGAATTTCAACAAGGCAAGATCGAAATTCTCGTCGCGACCACTGTGATCGAGGTTGGAGTCGACGTGCCGAACGCGACCGTCATGGTCATCGAGCATGCCGACCGCTTCGGCTTGGCGCAACTCCATCAATTGCGCGGACGCATCGGCCGCGGCGCGGCAAAATCCTACTGTGTGCTGATGCGCGGAGGGAAAGTTTCCGAAGAAGGCGAGCGCCGCCTCGACGCCATGGTTCGCTCGAATGACGGATTCCAGATCGCCGAACTCGATCTGGAACTGCGCGGCCCGGGCGAGTTTTTCGGCACGAAGCAGGCGGGCATCCCCAGCTTTCGCGTAGCCAATGTCATCCGCGACCGCGAACTGCTCGAAGCGGCGAAACGTGAAGCTGCGTTTGTGATCTCAGGGCCAAATAGCGAAATATCGAAGGAAGAGATTGATCGGGCGCTGCGCGAAATGCGCTCGCGCTGGGCGCTGAGTTATGGGCTGGTGGAGGTGGGGTAGAACACTCCTCTGCGGCCTTACTACCGGATCTCAATATCTGCTAGTCGTTTTCATGCTGGATCAGCTTCATCGTAGGGAAGAACTCATTAGCTCTTTCCCGATAGTGAGGCATTCGCTCTTTTGGGAACATTCTTCATCCCGGACGGCGACCGTGCCGCACAAATTTAAGACGGGCTCCAGCGTCCCTTCATGCACATCTCAACATATTTTCGCATGGTTCCGAAAGCCTCTCGGACTGGAGATCAATTTCGCTGGACCACGCGAATTGCATCCTATAGCTTTCTCAAATAATCCCATCCGATTTACCATTCATCGAATGCCTTCACGTTTCCACCACTGGCTCCGAGATCCACTCTTTCTCCTATGTCTCGCCGCCGGCCTCATTGCGTTCGTCATTCAAACTGGAGAACTCGAAACCTCCGACACGACTCATCGCCTGCAAACCACGCACTGGCTCTGGACTTCGGAGCCGCAGGTTCTGCCTGACGATTATCCCGACTTCGGTCTCCACGGGCGCGGAGGGCGGCTTTATAGCTGGTATGGCATCGGACAGTCTTTGCTCATGCTGCCCGCCGATATTCTTGGGACGTGGATTCAAGATCGGTCTCTTTTCGCCGGTTACCGCGAAGACCCCGAGGTGCGCAGCATTGTCGTCAGTTGTTCCACCAATATTTTGCTGAATGTTCTCACCGCGCTCATCGCATTCCGGCTGCTCGTTCAGTTGGGTTTCAGCGTGAAAGAGTCGGTCGCCGGAGTGCTCGCGTTCATGCTCTGCACTACGCACCTGCATTACACGCAGAACATGATGGAGAACAACTACATCGGCTTGCTGACGCTTGCCGGATTTTCGTTTCAATACGAATGGCTGCACAACAACAGCCGCCGCGCTCTGTTCATCGGCTCCTGCGCGCTCGGGCTCAACCTGCTCACGCGCCTTACGACGGGTCTGGATCTGATTGCCGCAGGAGTCTTCCTCTTATTAGCGCTCTGGTTTGAGCCAACTTCGCTCGAGCCAACCGCGCCCCAAGGCGGCCGCGGCCGCCGGTTGTGGCGGCGGCTGATCGACTATTGCAAAGTCGCTGCGCCGGTTTATCTTTGCTTTCTAGCGATCGATCGCGCCTACCAGTTTTATCGTTTCGACTCGTTTACCAATACCTACGTCTCATTGTTTGCCAAGGAATTTCGGCAGCGCGATCCGACCCTTCCGGCGAACTTTCCCTGGAGCACTCCCTTTCACGTCGGCGTTCTCGGCGCGCTGTTTCAGCCTGAGAAGTCGATTTTTGTCTTCGATCCGCTGCTCGTGCTGGCAATTTTCCTCTTGCCATGGCTGTGGAAGCGCCTGACTCCCGGAGTCCGCGCCTACGGCGTAGCCTCCCTTCTGCTGTTAGCGGCCTACATCGGCTTTTACGCGCGCTACACTTTCTGGGCCGGCGACTTTGCCTGGGGCGACCGCTATGTATCCACCGCGGTTGAACTTGCAACGCTGCTCGCCGTGCCGTTGCTGCTACGCTATCGAGACATCCTCGGCAAAACGATCTGGCGAGCAAGTTGGGCGGTGATCATGGCCAGCCTGACAATTCAGCTGGCGTCCGTCGTCCTGTGGCTGCCGCTGGAAATTTACCAGATGGAAACCTTCGGGCATCCGACGTTTGTCATTGCGCTGCGCTTCAAAAACATTGTCGCCTTCGCTCTCGGCAAAATGGAAGCGTGGGGATTGAACACTGATGCCATGGGATGGGATCAGTGGGATTACATTCACATCACTACGTGGAATTTTCTGCCAAATCTGCTGCGCCGCGTTGGAGTCGCGCCCCTGTGGGCGGTCAACATCGTGCGCGCCGTTTGGCTGGTTGCGCTCGCGGCGCTGGCAGCAGTCTCGGTGCGGCTACGAAGCAGTTTACGGACGGCCGTCCGTCGTTGATTAGCGAGTGGGATTAGCGACTGGTTAAGTGGCGTTCAACTTTGCGCCTTTCATTGACTTGCCGGTTAGCCATCCGTAAGATTGGGCGCAAACCTTAATGATCGGACAACTCATCTCGCACTACCGCATGATCGAAAAACTCGGCGGGGGCGGGATGGGCGTGGTTTACAAAGCGGAAGACACACGCCTGCGACGTTTTGTTGCCTTGAAGTTCCTTCCTGAGGAGGTATCGCGCGATCCCCAGGCCCTCGCCCGATTTGAGCGAGAGGCGCAGGCTGCCTCCGCTCTCAACCATCCCAACATCTGCACCATTCACGATATTGGCGAACACGAGGGCCGCGCCTTCATCGCCATGGAATTCCTCGATGGCATAACTTTGAAGCATCTGATCGCCGGGCGGCGGCTCGAATCTCATCAGCTCTTATCGTTGGGAATAGAGATCGCCGACGCACTCGATGCGGCACATGCGGAAGGCATTGTGCACCGCGACATCAAGCCGGCAAATATTTTTGTGACCAAGCGCGGCCACGCCAAGGTTCTGGATTTCGGCCTCGCCAAGGTATCGGGACAACCAGCGCGCGGCGAGAAAGATGCGACCCTCGCAACGGTGGACGAGCAGCATCTAACCAGCCCGGGCACAGCGCTCGGCACCGTCTCTTACATGTCGCCGGAGCAGGCCAAGGGCAAGGAACTCGACGCGCGCAGCGATTTATTTTCCTTCGGAGCCGTGCTCTACGAAATGGCCACCGGCACTCTCCCCTTTCGCGGCGATACTTCGGCAGTGATTTTCAACGCAATCCTCGAGCGTGCGCCCACCTCTCCGATCCGATTGAATCCTGATGTTCCTGCGGAGCTCGAGCGCATCATCAATCGCGCTTTGGAGAAAGATCGCGATCTACGTTACCAGCACGCATCCGAGATGCGAGCCGAATTGCAGCGGCTGAAGCGGGATACAGAGTCGGGAAGGAAAATCGCGGCGGAGGAACCGCCTGATACTGAGACCGCTCGGCAGGGGCCGAGTTCATCATCTTCATCATCTAGCCTACAGTCGAATCAACATCCAAGTGCCTCGTCGCAAGCCGCGTCTTCTTCGGCATCCGCTCGGCGGACAGGAGTGTCCGCTCCACAGGAAGCAACCGCAGCGCCCTTGGCCGCGCCGTCCCGGACCGCTATTGCTTCCTGGGCATGGCTCGCAATCGCAGTTCTTCTTGCCGCTGCAATCGCTGGAGGACTTTACTGGCGCTCGCGTCCGGCACAACAGCTGACGGAAAAAGATTCCATCCTGCTCGCCGACTTCGTTAACACCACCGGCGATCCGGTGTTCGACGGAACGCTGAAGCAGGCGCTCGCAGTCCAACTCGAGCAATCCCCCTACCTCAACATTGTGCCTGATCGGACCATCCGCAGCGCGCTGCAATTCATGGGGCGATCCGCCGACGAGCGCGTGACCGGCAGCGTCGCTCGTGAGATCTGCGAGCGCGAGCATATCAAGGCCATGCTGAGTGGGTCGATTGCAACCCTCGGCAGCCAATATGTAGTCGCGCTCGACGCCACCAACTGCGCGACCGGTGATTCCCTCGCGCGAGAACAAGTGACGGCAGCGACCAAAGAGGCTGTGCTGTCGGCAGTTGGCAAAGCCGCGTCAAGCCTGCGCGGAAAGTTGGGTGAGTCGCTGGCGTCAATTCAGAAGTTTGATACGCCAGTGACCGAAGCAACTACTTCGTCACTCGAAGCGCTGAAGGCCTACGCCGCGGCCGACGAACTGCGCAACGGCGGAAGCGAGGCTGAGTCGATTCCGCTGTTTCAGCACGCGACTGAGGTCGATCCGAATTTTGCCATGGCTCACGCTCGGCTGGCGGCCATCTACAACAACCTCGGCGAAGAGGATCGCTCGGTCGCGGAAGCAAAAAAGGCATTCGATCTGCGGGAAAGAGTGAGTGAGCGCGAGCGGTTTTACATTACCGATCACTTTTACACAGCGAACGGAGATATCGAAAAAGATAAGGAAACACTGGAACTGGCGATAAAGACGTATCCGAATAACTCGGACCCCTATCCCAACCTGGCCCTGATATACAACCTCTTCTATGGCCAGTTCGAGAAGGCGATCCCTCTGGCCAACGAGTTCACGCGCCTCGAGCCCAACTCCCCTTTTGGCTATGAACACGCGGCCGGCCCGTACATGGCGCTCAACCGGGTGGAAGAAGCGCGGTCTGTTTTACAACAGGCCATCGACGCCAAGGCCGACAATTTGTTCATCCACCAAACTTTGTACGAACTGGCTTTCGTGACCGGCGACGGCGAAGGCATGCAGCGCGAAATGAAGTGGGCTGAAGGAAAGCCAAGCGAGTATCTCTTGCTCAATGAAGCGACTGCCGTCGCCGCGTCCCGCGGCCAATTGCAAAAGGCCGGAGAGTTGATGCAGCGTTCTGTGCAAGTGACCGATCGTCTGGGTTTCAAGGGAACGACGGCGGACACGGAATCGTCTTCCGCGGTGTGGCAGGCCGAGGTGGGCAACACTGCGAAAGCCAAACAACTGGCAGCGTCGAGTTCAGCATTGGCGAATGGCCGCAGCAATATGGTACCCGTGGCATTGGCCTTAGCCATGATCGGTGATGTGAGCCGCGCTCAGGCCATCATCGACGACCTAGGGCGCCGCTCCCCCGATGACACGCTGCTGCACTCGGTGGGCAGTCCTTGCGTGCGTGCCTTAATCGAGTTGAATCGCAAAGCACCCGACAAGGCGATCGAGTTGATGAAGGCGGCAACGCCGTACGAAATGGGCGGGAACATATTCCCGGCTCCTGTGTATATTCGCGGCCTCGCCTATCGTCAGGCGCGTCGCGGATCGGATGCGGCTGCGGAATTTCAAAAGATCATCGATCATCGCGGAATCGCTCCCAATGCACCCGACCACTCGCTGGCCAAGTTAGGTTTGGGAAGGGCAGAGGTGATGGCCGGGGAAACCGCCAAGGCTAAAGCTGCCTATCAGGATTTCTTCGCGCTCTGGAAAGATGCTGACCCCGACGTTCCCATTCTCAAGGAAGCGAAGGCGGAATATGAGCACCTGCAGTAGCGGCACGACAAGGCCCTGACGCAAAATCTGTTGTTTTCCGCAGCCTTTCTACACCCAACGCTTCTGCTATGATCGCGGAGGAGCCGGCCAACCGGCGGATTTTACCTTTCATTCAGGAGTTTGATCATGGAAACGCCCTCTCTTTCTATGGGCTCCCGCCGCGACGAAGACATCGCACTTGACCTCATGAAATTTATCGCCATGACCACCAGCTATGGTAAGACTACTGGGGCCGGAGTCGGCTTTCAGGGTACAGGCGCGGCCGCCAAACCTGAGGACTACGCCGCTCAGTTGCTCGAACTCTACGGACGATGCCTTCAGTCGGTGGGCGGAAAGTGATGGGGATCGGGTGATCGAGCCATCGGGTGATCGGGCCATCGGAATCATCTGCAACGTTGCGCTCGAAGAATTCCAGCCGGTTTGCGCCAATCCTTTTGGCTTCTATAGAATTGTGAGTTTGCTGCAAGTAGTCTGAGCCGCAAGCAGAGTCCTCTCAAGTCGTCGATGAGCGCGGCGCTTGGCTGCGAACGACTGACGACCGACGCCGATCGACTGATTCGGAATCATTATGAAAATCCACGAATATCAGGGAAAAGAAATTCTGAAGAAGTATGGCGTCGCCGTGCCGCGCGGCGTGCTGGTAATGACGCGCGAGGAAGCGGAGGCCGCGGCCAAGGATATCCTCGGCGCGGGCGCGACTGGCGTAGTTGTGAAGGCCCAGATTCATGCCGGCGGACGCGGCAAGGGCGGCGGCGTAAAAATCGCGAAGTCGGTCGAAGAAGCGGGCGAGATCGCCGCGAAGATGCTGGGCATGACTTTGATCACCCATCAGACGGGACCAGAAGGTCGCGTGGTCCATCGCCTGCTGATCGAAGAAACTTTGCCGATCGAGAAGGAACTTTATCTCGGAATTCTGGTTGACCGCGGCGAGGGCAGACCCGTGTTCATGGCGTCGGCCGCGGGCGGCATGGATATTGAGCAGGTCGCCGCTGAACGGCCGGACGAAATCCTGAAACAATACATCGATCCGGGCATGGGGTTGGAGCCGTTTCAGGCGCGCAAAATCGCGTTCGCGCTCGGATTGAAGCCGCAGCAGATCAATCCCGCCGTTCAATTTCTGACCGGGCTGTACCGCGCATTTCTCGACACCGACGCCGCTCTTGTCGAGATCAACCCTTTCATCAGTTGCACCGATGGCCGATTATTCGCGCTCGATGCCAAGTTGACCTTTGACGATAACGCCCTCTTCCGTCACGCCGATATACGCGAACTGCGCGACACTAGCGAAGAAGATCCGCTCGAAGTGGAGGCGTCGAAATACAATCTCAACTACATCAAGCTTGAGGGCAGCGTGGGCTGCATGGTGAATGGCGCCGGCCTGGCCATGGCCACCATGGACATCATTAAATACGCCGGGGGTCAGCCCGCCAATTTCCTCGACGTAGGCGGCGGCGCGAATGCCGAGCAGGTGGCGCATGCATTTGAAATTTTGCTCAGCGACAAGAGCGTGCGCGCCGTGCTGATCAATATTTTTGGCGGCATTCTGCGCGTCGATACCCTGGCTGCCGGCGTGGTCGAGGCGGCGAGAAAAACGAATCTCCAACTGCCGGTGGTGCTCCGACTGGAGGGCACAAACGTTCAGGAAGGCAAGAAAATTCTGATGGAATCGGGCCTCAACTTCATCGTTGCTGAGACGATGAAGGATGCAGCCGATAAAGTTGTAGCGGCGGCAACGAGCGCGACGTAGTTTGCTAGCGACTAGCGACCAACGACATTTTCTGCGGGAAAGCACTTATGGCAATTCTGGTCGATAAAAGAACTCGATTAATCGTACAAGGCCTGACCGGCCGCGAAGGCACTTTCCACGCCAAGGCTTGTGCGGCATACGGCACACAAGTGATGGGCGGAGTTACGCCGGGCAAAGGCGGAACCACCCACGAAGGTTGGCCCGTCTTCAACACCGTGCAGGAAGCAGCCGACAAAACCGGTGCGAATGCGACGGTGATTTTTGTTCCGCCGCCCTTCGCCGCCGACGCGATTATGGAAGCGGCCGACGCCGAAATCGAACTCATCGTCTGCATCACCGAAGGTATTCCGACGCTCGACATGGTGCGCGCCTGGGAATTTCTTCAGAACCGCCGCTCGCGCCTCATAGGCCCCAATTGCCCCGGCATCATCTCTCCCGGCAAATGCAAAATTGGAATTATGCCCGGAGCAATTCACCAAGAAGGCAATGTCGGAATCGTCTCACGATCGGGAACGTTGACCTACGAAGCTGTGCATCAGCTAACGCAGCGCGGCATCGGGCAGTCGACCGCGATCGGCATCGGCGGGGACCCAATCATCGGCACAAATTTTGTCGACGCGCTTGACCTGTTTAATCGCGATCCGCAGACCGAGGCGGTAATCATGATCGGCGAAATCGGCGGCAATGCCGAAGAAACCGCGGCCGACTTCGTCAAGGCGCACATGAAGAAGCCCGTGGTAGGCTTCATTGCCGGACAAACCGCACCTCCCGGACGCCGCATGGGTCATGCTGGCGCCATCATCTCTGGCGGCAAAGGCACGGCCGCAGAAAAGATTGCCGCCATGGAAAAAGCTGGCCTCAAAGTTGCAAAATCCCCGGCGGACATTGGCGAAACCCTCGCGGCAGCTTTGGGATCTGGGGTCCGGGCGTGAGTAAGTTTCTTTAAGGGTAGGGGGTCCTTCGACTCCGCGAGATGTCCGCTTGGCGAACATTCCGCTCAGCCTGACAGGTTTAGAGTTTCAAGCTAACGACTAACGACCAAGGACTAAAGACGAATTCATGAAAACATTGCAGCGGACCCTGACCATCATCAAGCCCGACGCGGTCAAGAAGCAGGCGGTCGGAGACATCATCGAGCAGTTCGAGAAAAATGGCTTTCACATTCTAGCCATGAAGATGCTGGAGATTTCCCAGCATCAGGCGGAGCAGTTTTACGCCGTCCATGCCAGCCGCCCGTTCTACCACTCGCTCACAACGTTCATGTCCAGCGGACCGATCGTGGCCATTGCGCTGGAGAAAGAAAACGCCATCGCCGATCTGCGCAAGCTGATGGGCGCGACGAATCCGGCCAGCGCCGAAGAAGGAACCATCCGAAAGAAATGGGCGAGCAACATTGAGCACAACGCAATCCACGGCTCCGACGCCGACGAAACGGCGCGCTTCGAGTTGAGCTTCTTTTTTGCGGGATACGAACTGGCGCAGTAAAAACAGGCTTCAAATGTTCAAGGTTTCAATGTTCAAAGGTCCAACCAGCGACAGTCCGGCGTTCCTTGAACGTTGAAACCTTGAAACTTTGTCGTCGAGAACTCGCCTACCCTATCGGTTCAAACAAATGCCCCTCGGTGCGGTCGCCGAGTTTGGGCAGATCTTTTTTCGCCATCTGCAGGAAGTGCGGAGAGGTGCGATGCGCCTCCAGGGCCGCATCATCCTTATATTGTTCATAGACGAAGAAGCGCCGCGGATCGGTCTTGTGCTTGTGCACCTGATACATGAGGCAGCCCGGTTCCTTGCGCGATTCGGCTGAGAGTTTTTCAAAGATCGCGACCACTTCGGCCTCGCGTCCAACTTTTGCCATCCAGGTTACGGCCAACACCACCATCCGTCGCTCCGTTCTATGCTGAAGTCCAGCCCCAAAGGGGCCGCTTGTCCTTAACCGAGCCCTGCGACTTTCAATTGCGCGCCAAACCCAACTCGCTCACGAAACTATCGACCAGGATTGTCTGCTCACGATCGGGACCGGTAGAAATCATCCCCGTTCGCGCTCCCGTTTCTTTTTCAATGAAGCTCAAATAATCTCGCGCCGCCTGGGGCAACGCTTCCACCGTACGAATATCCTGGGTGGGGCTGGCCCACCCCGGCAGCTTGCGGTAGATGCATTCGATTTTTTCATAACCGCATGCCTGTGCCGGAACTTCGTCTGTCTCCTTGCCGTCCACTTTATACCCCACGCAAACTGGGATCTCCGTCAAATGGTCGAGCACGTCAAGCTTCGTAACCACCAGCCATGAGATTCCATTAATCATGCCAGCGTAACGGAGCAGAGGCAAATCGAGCCACCCTGTGCGGCGCGGGCGTCCCGTGACAGCGCCGAATTCATTCCCGCGTTTGCGCAAGTCTTCGCCTTCGGCGCCGAGTAATTCGGTCGGAAACGGGCCGCTGCCCACACGAGTGCAATATGCTTTCGTAATGCCGATAACCGTATCAATCGACGTCGGAGGCACGCCGGTTCCGGTAGCCGCGCCACCCGAGGTCGCACTAGAAGAGGTTACGAACGGGTAAGTTCCGTGATCGATATCCAGCATTGTGCCTTGCGCGCCTTCAAAGACAATCGACTTGCCTTCCGCGAGAGCCCGATTCAGCAGGAGTGCCGTGTCGCGGACGAAGGGAGCAAGCCGCTCGGCCGCATCGGAATATTCGCGGAACATTTTATCTGCATCGAGAGGATCGGCGTTAAAGAGCGCATGCGCGATCATGTTTTTCTCGCGGCAGGCGTTTTCGATATGGGTTCGCAGCAAGGCGCGATCGAGCAGGTCGGCTACGCGCAATCCGCGGCGCCCCATTTTGTCTTCGTAAGTCGGCCCGATACCGCGTGACGTGGTTCCAATTTTCACCCGGCCCGGAGCGTTCTCCGACCCCAGCTCCATCATGCGATGGTAAGGAAGAATGACCTGCGCGCGGTTCGAGACGAAAAGATTGCCATCAACTTTTACGCCAGCGGCGCGCAGTGACGACACTTCCTTAAGAAAGGCTAGCGGATCAATAACCACGCCATTGCCCACTACGCTTGTGCACTCCGGCCGCAAAACACCGCCGGGCACCAGCTGCAGGATGAATTTTTTCCCATTAATGATGACTGTATGTCCGGCATTATGACCGCCGGCATAGCGAGCCACTACGGAAAAAGTTCGCGTGAGTACGTCGACGATCTTGCCTTTGCCCTCGTCGCCCCATTGGGCTCCGACAATGACCGCAGTCTTGCCCCTGCTGGTTCTACTGCTGTTCAATGAACTCTCCACTTGGAATATTTGCGGCCGCCAACCCAAGCCCGCACCCAGGGTCGCACACACGGGTCGCGCCGCTCGCGGATAGACTGGGGAAACTGGGGTGATCGGCGGTGTTTGGTGTGTACCCCACAGCATACCGAATCGGGGGGCGGAGGGGCAAACATCTTCCCACCACCAGCGAAGCACTGCCAGCGAAGGCGGGTTATCGGAAAACCGGCTATCCTGAAATGCGTGCCCGAACTTCCCGAAGTCGAAACCATTGCGCAGGGCCTCAACAAACGCGTCGCCGGGGATAGCATCGAGTCCGTCTGGATCGGCTCCAAAAAACAACCACTCAAATCGCCGGCCGTCCTCATCGCTTCGACGCTCGAGAGCAAGCGCATCGTCCGCGTTCACCGCGTCGGCAAGCACATTGTCTTCGATCTGGATGGCGAACCGAAGCCGAAAAAAACCGAACGCGCAGCTCGCGCCAAAACTCGGCGCACAGCGCCTCTCCACACCGCGCAGTGGATCATCCACCTCGGCATGACCGGCCGCATGACGGTTTCCGAACCCGCGGCCGAGATCACCAAGCACACGCACCTGATCGCCAAACTTGCGTCGGGCCGCGAATTGCGCTTCATCGATCCGCGCATGTTCGGCAAGCTCAGCATCCATCTTTATTCGCGCGACGCTGGCGGCTTCGATCCCGGCGGAATCGAACCGCTTGCGGCAACCGAAGAGCAGTTCGTGGCGCTCTTCCGCGGACGCAAGACTCCGATCAAAAGCGCGCTCCTGAATCAGAAATTGTTGCGCGGGGTCGGCAACATCTACGCCGATGAATCGTTGTTTCGCGCCGGCATCCGCCCGCGGCGCAAGGCTGCGTCCCTCACGCGCGCACAATGGAGCAAGCTGCATCGCGCCGTGCAGGAAGTATTGCGCGAGGCCATCGCCCTCGGCGGATCGTCGATCTCCGACTACGTGGACGCCGACGGCGAAGAAGGATTCTTCCAACTCCAGCATCGTGTATACGGCCGCGAGGGTGAGCCATGTCTGGTATGCAAGACTCCAATCCAGCGCATCGTGCTCGCCGGCCGCAGCAGCCACTACTGCGCGAAATGTCAAAAATAGGCCTAATAGAACGATTTAATATTGACGGATTGGCACTCTCGCTGTACAAGAAAAGGCGGGACTCGTGCTCCTGCGGATCATGCTCCTGCAACCCGATCTTCGAGCCAGCCATAATGAATCAAATCTATGAATAAATTTTCTATTGGAGTGGATCTCGGCGGCACCAACCTACGCATTGCAGCCGTGGACGACCAAGGCACCCTCATCGAGAAGGTCACGCTCGGCACCAAGGTTCAGCGCGGACGCGACCAAGTCCTCGCCGACATGTGCGATTCCATCCAGCATCTCTCCGACAAATACCGCGACTCCGCTCCGCTCGTCGGCATCGGCATCGGCGTGCCCGGCATCATCGACATGCAGACCGGCTTGGTCCGCGAATCGCCCAACCTCCCCGACTGGGTCGACTACCCTGCGCGCGCCAATATCGAACAGTGCCTGAAGACAGTCGTGATTCTCGAAAATGATGCCAACGTCGCCGCGCTCGGCGAAAAATGGCTGGGCGCGGCCAAGGATTACGCCGACGTTGCGATGTTGACGCTCGGCACCGGCGTCGGCGGAGGCTTGGTTATGGGTGGCAACATCTGGCGCGGCGCAAACGGAATGGCGGGCGAATTCGGTCACACCACGGTCGAGCCCAACGGCCATCTCTGCGGCTGCGGAAATCTGGGCTGTCTCGAACAATATGCTTCGGCAACCGCAATGGTTCGTCTGGCGCGCGAAGCCATCGCGAGCAATAGCAAGTCGACAATGGCGCTCGCCGCCGGCTCCGATCCCGAGTTCAGCGCGAAGTCGCTGTACAATCTTGCCATTCAAGGCGACGAAGAAGCGCGCGGCATTTTCCGCTACGTCGGCCGTTGCTTGGGCATCGTGCTATCGGCAATGGTGAATTCCTTGAACCTTCCCATCTATGTAATTGGCGGCGGCGCATCGAGCGCCTGGGAGGCTTTCGCACCCGCCATGTACGCCGAGTTGCGCAAGCGCTCGCTCGTCTATGCCGCTACTGCGCCGCCCGAGCCAAATGCCAGCCGTGAGGGAGCGTCAGCCCACGTCAAGTCTGGCCCGGGCCATAAAACGATCGTGACTCGCGCGTTGCTCGGCAGCGACGCCGGACTGTACGGCGCGGCGCGCCTGCCCATGCTTGCGGAAGTGAAGCGCTAGTGTTTGTGCCCGCTAGCGCGCGGGCTTTTAGAATTTCCGTTTCTTGATGGGCGGCGCGTCGGTTTCGACGCAGGATACCGTTGCGGCAAATTCGACGCGTGCGACAATCTGGATGAGCCACGCGGATGGGCAGGTGTCGATATACGCCTCGGCTTGATGAGCGCCGCTTTTGGCGCTCGCAGCGCGATTACGGGGCTCGGCGGACTCGTGACCCTTCCTCCCGCTGCGGCCGTTTTCAATTTCGCCACTTCGAGCAGAGTCAGGTTGCGCCAATCTCCCGGCGGCACGTCGAGCGCCAGCGGGCCATACTGCACGCGCCGGATCTTCTCTACGTGGTGCCCAACCTCTTCAAACATTTTTCGCACCTGCCGATTGCGCCCTTCAATGATGGTCACTTCAAGCCACGGGTTATCGCCCTCGCGAATCAGGCGAATTTTTGCCGGAGCGGTGCGCACTCGCCGCCCTCCTTTTTCCGCGATTGAAACTCCGTGGCGCAGCTTGTCGAGCTTGGTTTCATCGGGCTGACCGGCAACTTTTACGACGTAGACCTTCGGCACATTGGACGATGCTTTCATCAGCCCGTTGGCGAGCGCGCCGTCGTTGGTCATCAGGATCAGGCCTTCGCTGGCCCAGTCCAGTCGCCCCACAGGATAGACGCGCCCTTTCACCTTGGTCACTAAGTCCATCACGGTGGGCCGCTTCTTCTCATCGCTCACCGTGGTCACATATCCCTTGGGCTTGTTAAGCACGACGTAGGTGTAGCGCTCCGGCCCCTGCAGCAACTTGCCGTTGACGCGTATGTGGTCTTGCTCGGGGTCAGCCTTGGTGCCGAGTTCCGTGACCACTTTTCCATTCACCTGCACTTGGCCGGCAGTGATCAGTTCTTCGGATTTGCGGCGCGATGCAATTCCGGCAGCAGCGATAATTTTTTGCAGACGTTCGGCTGGCATGGCTACTCCGGTTTGATGATGGCTGGCGCTTCAGATTGCACATCGCTGGCAGATTCGGCGGTGGTCTTCTCGTCAGCGTCTGCCGAATTTTCGCTTTCCAAAGAATTATCGTCTGCCGCCGACGACGCCGTAGAGGATCCTTCGATCGACTCGCTCCCGCTCGCCAGCAAATCGCCCTGGAAGGATTCCGCCATCAGCTTCTCGAATTCTTCCATGCTCGGCAGCTCGTGAATATCTTTCAGCCCAAAGCGGAGCAAAAATTCTTTGCTCGTCTTGTAAAGAATCGGCCGGCCGATTACCGCTTTTCTGCCGGCCGTCGTAATCAGCTTGCGGTCGAGCAGAGTGGCGATGACTCCGCCGGAATCGACGCCGCGAATTTCGCTGATCTCCGGAACCGTCGCCGGCTGCTTATAGGCGACGACCGCAAGTGTTTCAAGCGCTGGAAGCGACAGCCGGAAAGGCGGCTTCAGGCTCTTCGCAAACGCGCGCACCACGTCATGTTGCTCGGGCTTCGTCGACATGCGATACCCGCCGGCCACCTGGCGAATTTCAATCCCGTGATTTGCGCCGGAATAATCGGCAATGAGTTCCTCGAGCGTGGCCCGAATGCGCGACTTGATCTCCACCGGCTCAACTCCCGGCGCTTCCGCCAGCAGCGATTCCTTTACAAGCGAATAAATCTGGTCCAGAGAGATAGGAATCTCCGCCGCGTAAATGATGGCTTCGAGTTGGGGTTTAAGACTCATAAATCGTCGTTGGTCGCTAGTCGAAGGTCGTTCGAAATCGATCGTAGTTCGCAGCAGCCTTTCCTGGCGACCAACGACCGCCAACTGACGACCGCTTCATCTCCAATCATCCCGCACCGCCGCCTGCTCCGTCATCACTTCTTCAAAATGCGAATGCTTTCTCACCAGCACCTCGCCGAAGACGTGGTCCTGCCGCACCTGGATCGCCTGCAACCGCACCAGTTCGAGCAAGGCCAAAAACATACAAACCAGCGCTGGCCGCGAGGGCACATTGCGCAACATCTGTTTCAACCGAATCGGACGATCTTCGAGCGCGAGCCGCCGTCGCAGATATTGAATCATCTGGCCAACCGTGACCGTCTCCTCGTCAACCTCCAGGATAGGGCGCGTACGCGCGCGGTCTAAGATTTGCTGAAACGTCTTGACAAGATCGATGACGTCAGCGGCCAACTCCGGCTCCGTGCCCTCGGCGTCCATGAACTCGCGTATCGCCGGATTACTGAGCACCGCATCTTCAATCTGCTGCTTTTGCAGAAGCATCTGCGCCGCCGATTTAAATTTTTCGTGCTCCAGCAGTCGATTGACGAGCTCATTGCGCGGGTCATCCACCGCATCGGCCGGAGCGAGCGGATCGCGCGGCAGCAGCATCTTCGATTTGATGTGAATCAGCACGGCCGCCATGTAGATGAACTCAGACGCAACATTCACGTCGAACTCGCGTATGCGCTCAACATAGGTCAGATACTGCGCCGTGATCTTAGCGATGGGAATGTCGTAGATATTAATGTCCTGCTTGCGGATCAAATCGAGCAGCAGATCGAGCGGGCCTTCGTAGATTTCGCCCAGAGCAATGGCGAACGGAAAATCGCTGGCATCGTCTTTTCCGGACCGCTTACTCGCCGGCCCATGAACATGGACGCTCCCGCCAGAAGCCTCGACTGGTGCCCGTTCCGATGTAGGCTGAGACAAATCCGTCACTTCGTGGCATCCTTGGCTCGTTCTTTCGAACCGTCGTTCGAACTATAGTCCAGACCCATCGCCTTGCGCACCTCATCCATCGTGGCGTCTGTGACCTGACGGGCGCGAGCCGAGCCCGCCTCCAGAATATCCCAGGCGAGCCGCGGATTGTCCTCGTATTTTTTTCGCCGCTCCTGCATCGGGTTCAGGATTTTTACCAGCGCATCGGCAGCCCAGCTCTTGCACTCAATACAGCCGATTCCGGCCGACCGGCAGCCTTCATACACCTTCGCCATCGTTTCTTTGCTGCTGAATATTTTGTGCAGATCGCCCACCGGACACACGTCAGGATTGCCCGGATCGGTGCGTCGCACTCGCGCCGGATCCGTAACCATGGTCTTCAGCTTCTGCCGCACCACCGGCTCGGGGTCGGTAAGCATCACCGTGTTGCCATATGACTTCGACATCTTGCGCCCGTCCGTGCCCGGCAATTTCGCAGCGGGAGTCAGGAGGGCCGCCGGTTCGGGAAAAATATATTCGCGTTTGCCGGAATAGAATCCGTTGAACCGCCGCGCGATTTCGCGCGTCAACTCCACGTGCGCCACCTGGTCTTCGCCGACCGGAACCACGTCTGCCTTGTAAATCAAAATATCCGCCGCTTGCAGCAGGGGATAGCCGAGAAACCCATAGGTGTTCAGGTCTTTTTCCTTGAGATTTTCCTTCTGCTCTTTATAGGTCGGCACCCGCTCCAGCCAGCCCAGCGGAGTAATCATCGAAAGCAGCAGATGCAATTCCGCGTGCGCCGGCACATGCGACTGAATGAACATCACACACTTCTCGGGATCGAGCCCAGCAGCCAGCCAATCTAGCAGCACGTCGATCACATTTTCTTTCAGGTGCGAAGGATCGGCGTAATCTGTGGTCAGCGCGTGCCAGTCGACGATCACAAAAAAACATTCATACTGCTCTTGCATCCGCACCCAGTTTTCAAGCGCGCCAACGTAGTTTCCGAGATGAAGTTTACCGGTCGGGCGCATGCCGCTGAGCACGCGTTTCTTGGAAGCACTAGTCATTCAGAATTTGCTGTTCTCCCGGTCGTTCGGTGAACCCTGATTCTAACAAAGGCTGGAAATCGCCGAGCACACAAGGGACATTGCTTGGTCAGCCGCGCGAGCGGAAACCCCCAAAAGCAGGTGACAAAATACAAATAGGCACACGCCTGTGAGCGGGAAAGTCACACCTCACCACCATTTCTGCGACCGCATTATTCCAGACCGCCAAATCTGCGGCGGAGAGCCGGTATTTAAGGGCACGCGCGTCCTGCTTCGGACCGTGCTGCCCAGCCTCGCCGCCGGTGATGCTGGCGAAGACATCCTCGAGGATTTCCCAACTCTTAACGCAGAAGATGTCAGGGCCGCAATCGCATTCGCGGTGGCCTCAGCGGAAGAGGACCTTCCCGTCTCGGCCGTTCCCAACGTTCGATGAAGGCCAAGCTCGACGAGAACCCTCCGCTGCGGATCGCAACCCGGCTGCGGGATTTGGGGCACGACGTTCACCCGACCGCGCAAGAAAATCTTTCCGGTTGCAGCGATTCCGAACGTTGAACGCGGGCCCAAGGGGAAGGCCGCACTGTCATCACACAAGATTTAGATTTCTCGGATAGCCATCGATTCACGCCGGGTACTCATCACGGTGTCGTGCTGGTGCGGCTGCATGCTCTGAGCCGTATGCGTTTAATACAGCGATGGAAGAAGTGTTTCAGACCGAAGCGCTCCGCGAGTGGCAGGGGTGTTTTGTCGTCGTCACCGATCAAAAAATCCGCGTGCGACGGAAGCCAAACCAATCTTGAAATTACCGCCCGGAAACGCCTTACTGTCCCGCCCTCACCGGCGAGACCATCAGAGGACTGGCGGTTCGTTTCTTGGCGTCGCCTTTGTCGTGCTGATAGAGCAGCGAGAGAGCGCCTTCGCCGGATGTGGTTGCTCCCGCAAGTTCCGCAGCTAATCCTTGATACGAGCGGCCAATCTCATGATTGCCCTGCGCCGCCACAGGATTTCCCTTGTCGATCGCGGGCCCGATTACCTGGAAGTTGTTGGGCACCTTCCATAAGACTTTGCAGTTGGTAGCTTTCTCCACATCTTCATCGGTGAAGCCGGGAATCTTCTTATAGCGGTTGAGCACCAGCCGCAGCCGGTCGCGCCCCGCGCCTTCCTGCAGAAACGACTGAATCCGTCCCGCGCTCCACAGTGAAACGACATCCGTCTGCGCCACCATCAGCACGGCATTCGAGAGGTCGCAGATCATCTGCATCGTGCTGTCCATCCGGCCCGAGCCGTCGACGACAACGAAGTGATACTGGCCCACCAGCAAATCGAATAAGCGAGCCAGTTCGGAAGAGGTCGGAACCGCGTTGTGTGGTTGCTGCGCTCCCGCCAGCAGATGCAGTCCGTTGCGATAAGGCGTCATCAGGCCGTCGAGCAGCGAGCCATCCATGCGATGCAGATTCTGCAAAGCATCGACCAACGTAAATTGCGGCCGCAAATTCAATTGCAGAGCAGCATGGCCAATCGGAGCAAAATCAACCAGCACCACGCGCCCATGCGTCTCTTGTAACGCGACGGCGGTGTTCACAGCGGTGGTAGTAGTGCCGGCCCCGCCTTTGGCGTTCAAAAAAGTAAAGACACGCGCCTTGCTCGAACTGCGCTGTGCCCGGCTCAACGTCGCCGAGAAGCGCGTGAACGCTTCGACCAGAGCCTCGCGGCTGGCATTGTGATCCAGAAACTCGCGCGCCCCCGCCCGCATGGCGGAAACAATAATGCTGGGCTGATTCATCTCGCCCACGGCAAAAATGGTCACATCGGGAGTGGAGGCGTGAATCAGTTCGATGGTGCGGATGGCGCGCTGCGGATTCTGCGCGTCGATATCCACCAGCACGACTTCGGCGTGCTGATCCTGCAATTGCCGCATCACGGGGTCGGCCGGCCCGGCCGGAAATCCGACATGGCTCAGAGCGGTGCGCGCCAGGTTGGTGCTCTCCACCCGGCTGTGCAATACGACGGATTGTTCGCGGTCCTCGGTGAGGAGGGCGACAGCGATACCGGGCATGACTGGCTTCTCAGTGTTCATTGTCATGCTACGAACTTCCAGCGTTGGGGCCAAGTGACCTTCGTAATCGAAGGAGACAGACGAGGCGGCAGGTAGTCGGCGGACTCGAATCCCGGAAGACACCCGCCAGAGTGCTGGTTCAAGAGATTGTAAGGCAAAACAGGGGCGTTGAAAAGGTGGACGAATTATCAGGGCAAAACCGCGCCCGACGTCACTCCACCGGCGCAGGGCGCCGACACTCGCACAAACGGCCCGATCGATTCATTGGCGGGCAAATACTCATAAGAATCAAACTGCACGGCGATCCCGCTACGCTGACTATTCGGCGCCTGACCATCTTGCGAATAACCCGAGGAAGCCGAACTCCGCAACACCCGCCCGCGGCATCGCACCGGCATGCTCTCTGCCAGCGTGATTTCCGAGGGCATCACAAGGGTCAATTCCACGACCGCCCCTTCCGGAAACGCCGCCTCGGCATAGAAAAAGATTCCCCGCCCGCTGAGAGCCTGAGCAAATCCTGGCACGGTCCGTCCTTCGAATTGAATTCCGAGGGGCAGGTGCACTTCAAAACGCTGCGCGCCCCGTCGCTCAACAAAGTGTTCCAGACGATTGGGATCGGTGCTCATTTATATTCCTCCCCGCGTTCCTCCCCGAGTTCATGCCTTCCGGCTCCAGTCCTCGGACCGTCCTCGGATGGATCAGTGGACAATAACTCTATCGCGTATCCGAGCGCTGGGGAAGTTCCAAATAGCTCACTTCCGTATCTCAAGCTGTGAAAATCTCGTCCAAAATAAGCCGCCCTTGCGCCTGCCACCTAACATCTTTAACTTCCTACAACTTCCCGCCGGTTGCCGTCATCCGTAAGATGTGAAAAAGTTCTAACAGTGTCCACCGAGCAAAATTCCGCCACCGCCGAAGCCCCCGACACAAAAACGGTCGCTCCCTCGCGCTGGGCCACAACCCTGCGCGCGCTGCGCCACCGCAACTTTCAACTCTTCTTCGGCGGACAGCTGATCTCGCTCATCGGCACTTGGATGCAGACCGTCGCGCAAGCGTGGCTCGTCTACCGCCTCACGAATTCTGCCCTGCTCCTCGGCAGCGTAGGCTTCGCCAGCCAGTTCCCCGTTTTCCTGGTTGCTCCTCTGGGCGGAATCACCGCCGACCGCGTCAATCGCCAGCGCCTCGTGATCGCCACCCAAACTGCGTCCATGATCCTCGCGGGCATTCTGGCGGCGCTCACGTTGACCCATCGCGTCCACGTCTGGCACATCTTTCTGCTCGCCGGACTGCTCGGAGTGGTCAACGCCTTCGATATCCCCGGCCGCCAATCCTTCCTCGTCGACATGGTCGGCAAAGAAGATCTGATGAATGCCATCGCGCTCAACTCTTCTATGTTCAATGGCGCCCGCGTCATAGGCCCAGCCGTAGCCGGAATTCTCGTCGCGAAAATCGGCGAAGGCTGGTGCTTTGCCGCCAACTCACTCAGTTACATCGCCGTCATCGTCGGCCTCATGCTGATGCGCGTGCAGAGCCCCGCGCGCATCAGCAAGCATTCTCCGATCGAAGACATCGTCGAAGGTTTTCGTTGGGTCAACCAGACGAAGATCATCCGCGCTCTCCTCTTACTGATTGGCTTAGTAAGCCTCGTAGGAATGCCTTATACCGTTCTCATGCCAATCTTTGCCGACAGAATTCTGCATGGCGGTGCCCGCGGCCTTGGCATCCTCATGGGTGCCACCGGAGTCGGCGCTCTGTTTGGCGCCTTAACCCTAGCCGCGAAAACTGGGGTAAAAGGCCTGGGGCGTTGGGTCACCCTCAGCTGCGCCGGCCTCGGAATCAGCCTCTTCTGTTTTTCCTTCTCGACCTCATTGTGGTTGTCGGTAGCGCTATTGTTGCCGGCCGGCTACTCCATGATGTTGCAGATGGCTTGCTCGAACACCCTCATCCAGACCATGGTCCCCGATCAACTGCGCGGCCGCGTGATGTCTGTCTATTCCATGATGTTCATGGGCATGGCTCCCTTCGGAGCTTTCTTCGGAGGAGCCTTAGCCCACCGCTTTGGCGCACCCATCACCGTAGCCACCGGCGGCATAGCCTGCGTTCTCGGTGCAATCTGGTTTGCACGAGCCCTCCCCGATCTCCGCGTCGAAGCCCGCCGCCTGATCATCGCGCAAGGTCTGGCCGCCGGCGAACCCGCCCAGGAACTAGATGCGCAACCGGTAGAAGAGTGAATCACGGACACGGGCGGCCTTGGAATTCTCACGGGGGCGTCAAACACACTGTTTTGACGTAAGATCACCCGATCACCCGATGACCCGATCACCCGATTCCTCTTCCGCCCTCCGCAAAGCCAGCCTCTTCTATTTCGTCTTCGTGATGTTCTCCTACACCACCGGAGGTCCCTTCGGACTCGAAGCCATGGTCTCTACCAGCGGCCCGGGCATGAGCCTGATCTTCCTCCTGGTGATCCCGTTCTTCTTAAGCGTCCCCGTCTCGCTGGTCGCCGCCGAACTCACCACCGCCATGCCCGTCGAAGGCGGCTTCTATCGCTGGACTCGCGCCGCCTTCGGCGACTTCTGGGGATTCCTCTCGGGATGGTGGAACTGGACCGCCTCGTTCCTTCTCGGCGGCTCTTACGCCGTTCTGTTCGCCGACTACCTCACCTATTACTTTCCCGGAATCGTAGGCTGGAAGCACTGGCTGGTTTCTTTTGCATTGATCGCCCTGATCACTTGGGTCAACATTCTCGGCATTCGGATGGTCGGCAAGGTCGCCACCCTTTTCGAAATCTTTATTTTTATTCCCGTGATCGCCATGGTCGTGCTCGGGCTGGCCAAGTGGCATCACAATCCGTTCCTGCCGCTCGTGCCACCGCACCAGCCGTTCTCCAAGGCCTTCGGAGTCGGCCTCGCCCTCGTCATCTGGGGATACTCCGGATACGAGCAGGTATCGAGCGTAGCGGGAGATGTTGAAGATCCCAGGCGCACTTATCCACGCGCGCTGGCCCTGGTCATTCCGATTTCCGTCGCAACCTACTTCTTGCCAACCCTCGCCGGCCTGGTCGCGCTCGGCAACTGGCAACAGTGGAACGACGGATACTTCTCGACCGCCGCTCTGCTAATCGGCGGCCCATGGCTTGGCCATCTGATGACGGTTGGAGCCATGGTCGCGAACGTGGCGCTTCTCAACAGCACCATGCTCACCGCCACGCCGATGCCCTTTGCCATGGCCGAAGATGGTTATCTCCCGCCCTTCCTAACCCGCCGCCATGAGCGTTACGGCACGCCGTGGATCGCGATCCTGATCTCCGCCGCTATTTACGCGTCGCTAGCCCTGCGCTCGCTCGGCGACCTGATCACCATCTACGCTTTTCTTCGCGGAGCCACCACCGTGCTGACCGTCCTCTCCGCCTGGGGACTGCGCCGCAGACGTCCCGATCTGCCGCGAGCCTTCCGCATCCCCGGAGGCAATCTAGGACTCATCTACGTGATCGCCACGCCCTTCGTCATGACCTGCGTAGCCCTGCTCAACAGCGACCCGATCGCCAAACGCTGGGGGCTGTGGGCGCTAGCCGCCGGCCCGGTTTTTTATTTTGTGGTGAAATGGTTTGCGAAGCCTGCAGCGGCAGAGGCGCGCTAGCTTTCGCGAAAGCTCAAGGACTCTTCAGGTCTCGCGAAATGAGGGATCTGCATTTGTGGCGAGGATCATGTGACCTTCACCATCGGCGAACTAAGCCGTAAAATTCGCGACCGCTCCATTTCGCCTGTCGAACTCACACACGATTGCCTCACGCGTATCGAAAAGCTCAACCCGCTACTCAACGCCTTCATCACGGTCACCGCCGAATCCGCTCTCGAACGAGCTCGTCTCGCCGAGCGCGAAATCTATCGGGGGCAATATTTCGGCCCGCTCCACGGCATTCCGATCGGGATCAAAGACATCATCGATGTCGCGGGAGTCCGCACAACCGCCGCCAGCGCCCAGTTCAGCACTCCGCCGAAAGAGCGAGTCCCCACCGAAGACTCCCAAGTCGTCCGCCGCCTCCGCTGCGGAGGCGCAATCATTCTAGGCAAGCAAAACCTCCACGAATTTGCCTACGGCGGCAGTTCGATGATCAGTTTTTTCGGAGAGGTCCACAACCCCTGGGATCTGACGCGTATTGCCGGGGGCTCTTCCGGAGGCGGCGCAGCCAGCGTAGCCGCCGGCTTGGGCTTCGCCGCCGTTGGCACCGATACTGCCGGTTCCATCCGCCTGCCCGCCACCTATTGCGGCGTGGTAGGACTCAAGCCAACCTACGGCCGCGTCAACACGCGCGGAGTCGTGGCGTTGTCATCCTCCTACGACCATGTCGGCCCGCTCACCACCTCAGTCTATGATGCAGCCCTGATGCTGCAGGTGCTGTCGGATTACGATTCGCGGAATCCCTGCGCTGACCATCCGGCGCCGAGTCTCATCTCGGCGTTCGATGAATTCCCAACCAATCTGCGCATCGGCGTTCCGCGCGCGTTTTTCTTCGACGATCTTCATCCCGAGATCGCCGCCGCCATCGACGAAGCGATCAAGGTCTTTGCCGGCCTTCACGCCGAGATTCGCGACATCAAGCTCGAGGTTCCGACCGATCGCACTCTCGCCAGCGCCGAAGCCTATGCGTATCACAAGCCCTTCCTAGAAAGCTCACCCGAGCTTTACCAGCCGGAGACGCTGAGGCGCATTCAATCGGGAGCCAATATTTCGGCGCCCGACGTTCTGCGCGCCAGCCGCGAACTGCAGGCGAGCCGTCATGCCATCCAGGAAATATTCAATGACGTGGACGTGCTGTTAACGCCGACCGTTCCAATTCCGCCGCCGAAGATCGCCGACCTGAAAGCGAATCCCGACAACCTGCGCCCGCAAGAACTGATGATGCTAAGAAACACGCGCCCCTTCAACGTCTGGGGAATCCCCGCGATTTCCGTCCCCTGTGGATTCACCAAAGATGGCCTGCCCATAGGCCTGCAACTCGCCGCTGCTCCCTGGCGAGGAATCGTGCTGTTGCAGGCCGCACAAGCCTACGAACAAGCGACCGAATGGCACACGAGAACGCCGGAGCAACTCAGGAGCACATAGTCGCGGCCGCGACTGTCGGCAAACCGGACAATCATGATGTGAGCCACGTCACAGTATTGGGCGATCGTCTGCGAGAAATAACTAAAGGCTGGCGGCGATCCGAGAGAATCGCGCTGATCGAATCAGGGAATCTGCACTGGCTGGACTTAGCACACGACTGGTTCCCATGGATGACAAATGAAAACAGGCGCATCTGTCCACAGGTATTTATTGCGCCGTTGCGGACATGCTTCTATTCGTGCTCCAGGCAAATAGGTATGTCCAGACTCCGCCGCTCCTTCTGAGCGTCGCTCTCGACGAGCAGGGATGACATCGAGTTGACGGATTCCTCTTACGCGGCCGCAAACTTGTCTTCGCCAAACATCTCACCGTCGCGCGGCATCGCATAAACCGCGATCAGCAGCCTGCGTGCCAGCGCCACCCGCGACCAGCCGGGCGAGACAAGGAGCCTAGCTAATCGACTTGGCGTGAAACTGCCGCAGCCCCACCGCCAGAAACAGCACATCAAAGACCGTCAACACGATCAGCACCGCCACCACCGGAAGGTGCGGAAACTGCGGCACCAGCGTACCCCGCAGTCCCTCGCTCGCGTAGACGAGCGGATTGATCAAAACCACTTTTTGCAGAATAGGAAAGTGCCCCAGCGCGCTCCACGGATAATAGGTGCAGCCAAAAAAGATCATCGGGGTCAGAACCATGCTGAACATCAACCCGATGTGCGTCTGATTAACGCTGCAGCCGAGCGCCAGGCCGCCGCAGGCCGAGAACAGCGCCACCAGCAAAGTTACGCAGGCAAAGCGCAGCGGAGAATGCAAATTCAAATCCACGCCCGGCCGGAGCAAAAGCCATCCCGTCGGAATCACCACCAGCCCCGCGACCACAGCCTGCAGCGTGCCAAAGAAAACCTTCTCAATCGCCAGCCACGAGATTTCAATCGGCGCCAGCAGGCGGTCTTCGATCTCGCGCGTGAATTGAAACTCCGCGATCAAAGGCATCGCCACGGCCCACACGCCCGTGAACACCATGCTGATCGCCATGATCCCAGGCAACAGCAGGCTCTTGTAGGCCGCCGGCATGTAGCCGCTCGACACCATCACGCGGCCAAAAATAAACACGAACATCATCGGCTGCAAAAAAGTCTGGAGCACAAGAGGAACAAAGTTGCGGCGAGCCACGTGAGCATCGCGCGCCAGCAGCGCCAGAAAAGTCGTCCAGTTCAATCGCGCAAGCTCCTTCCCGTATGGTGCAAGAAAAGATTCTCCAAACTCGGCTCCGATATATGCACGTCGCACAATTCCACCGCCGCGCCCGACGCAAGACTCGCAATCTCGCCCACCAGCGAGCCTCCGCGATCGGCATAGACATCGGCCGAGTTGTCGTTATTCGCCGTCGGGCGAACTTCTCTCACGCCCGCCAGACTTTGCAGCCGTTGCAGCATCTCCGCCGAATGCTGGCCAAAGCGCAAGCGCAGCAGATAGCCGCCCGGAACCGACGCCTTCAGTTCCGCCGGTGTGCCCAGCGCAATATTTTTTCCATGATCGATGATGGCCAACCGCTGGCACAGCGCGTCGGCCTCTTCCATGTTGTGCGTGGTCAGCAGAATCGTCTTTCCGCTCTCGTTGTATTCGCGAATGATCTCCCAGAGCAGCAATCGCGTCTGCGGATCAAGCCCGGCGCTCGGTTCATCGAGAAAAAGCACCTGCGGGTCGTGCATCATGGCGCGGGCAATCGCGAGGCGCTGCATCATGCCGCCCGAGAATCCTCGCACCATCTGGTCGGCGCGGTCCGTCAGTTTGAAACGCTCGAGCAGCGTCGTCGCGCGCTCCGCGCGCTCGCGCGAATCGATGCCAAAATATGCGCCATGGAAGAGCAGTATTTCGCGAGCCGTAAGAGTGAAGTCAAGATTCGGGCGCTGCTGCACCACGCCGATTAACCGCTTGACCGCGACCTGCTCCGCCCACACATCGTGCGCGCCAATCCACGCCTGGCCGCCGGTTGGCCGCACGCGCGTCGTGAGAATTCCGACCGTCGTCGATTTGCCCGCGCCGTTTGGTCCGAGCAATCCGAAAATCTCCCCAGGCAAGACTTCGAGAGAAATGCCGTCCAGCGCAACGATCTGCGGCTTGGGCTGTTTGTTTCCCTTGCCGCGCGCCGCGGCAAAGCCGAAGCCCCCGCCGGACGCGAGCGGCGGCGGCGAAGTGTAGATCTTGCATAATTCGCTAGTTCGAATGCCAGTCGACATGCCGAGTCCGCACAACGAAGCTTGTGTGCCCAAAAAAAGATTCGGATAAGGATACCAAAGCGAGCGAGTCTCCGCTGTCGTGGCGCACGCTGCCGCCGACGCAGGCTGATATATTCAATTTGCAGTTCGTTTCGGAGCTGCGGATGAAAATGAATATGTGGAGGAAGAATGGGCCCAGGCGGTAGGAGTAGGAATTTTTTCTGTCTCGCAATTGTCTTATTGATATCAATTTCACTTTTCGCAGCAAATGCCCCGACCATCGTGCTTTCCGTCGATGCATCGGATGCGCCGCGCAAAATGTTCCACGCGCAACTGCGCATTCCTGCCAAGCCCGGGACACTCACGCTTTACTACCCGAAATGGATTCCGGGCGAGCACGCGCCGACCGGTCCGATCACAGATTTGACTGGACTGAAATTTACCGCGCGCGGGAAAACGCTGGCTTGGCGCCGCGATCTCCTCGACGGATTTACTTTCCACGTCGAAGTTCCTCCCGGCGAAAGCGAAGTCGTCGCCAATCTCGACTACGCGTCGGCCGTGTCAGACGAGCCCGGATACAGCTCCTCGGTCTCCGCGACAGAAAAGTTGTACATCCTCAGCTGGAATACGCTGCTGCTTTATCCCGCCGGCTACGGCTCCGATCAGTTGACTTATAGCGCAAGCTTGCGGCTGCCCCCAGGATGGAAGTTTGGCACATCGCTCCACGTGTCCAATCAAAATGGCAACGACATTCACTTTGCTCCCGTTTCGCTCACCATGCTGGTCGATGGTCCCGTGCTCACCGGCGAATATATGAAGGTCGTGCCGCTGACCGCGGCCAACGAAAATCCTCCCGCCGAGCTCGACGTTGCCGCCGACAGTGCCGCGGCGCTCGATGCTCCCGAAGAAGTCTGGGAACATTATCGAAACCTGGTGAAGCAAGCGGGGATTCTTTTTGGCGCGCACCACTATACCGATTACCACTTCCTCCTCACCCTGAGCGATCACGTTGCGCATTTCGGGTTGGAGCATCACGAATCGAACGACAGCCGCGTCGACGAGCGCTCGCTCATCGAAGAAGACGGGCGGAAACTCGCGTCTGGCCTTTTGCCGCATGAGTATGTGCATTCGTGGAATGGGAAGTATCGACGTCCCGCCGATCTAGCAACGCCCGATTATGAACAGCCCATGCAGACCGACTTGCTGTGGGTTTACGAAGGATTAACGTCGTACCTCGGCGACATGCTCTCCGCCCGCAGCGGCGAACGCACGCCATCGTTTGCGCGCGATGAGTTGGCGCTGATGGCGGCAGAATTGGATCACCGCTCCGGCCGCACCTGGCGCAACTTGCAGGATACGGCTGACGGCGTTCCCACCATGCAAACGGCTCCCAAGGCCTGGGAAGATTATCGCCGCCCAGTCGATTACTATGATGAAGACGTGCTCAATTGGTTGTGGGTCGACGTGGTCATCCGCCAGCAAAGCAAGGGCGCAAAATCTCTGGACGATTTCTGCAAGCTGTTTCACG
Source organism: Terriglobales bacterium (assembly GCA_036513715.1). GTDB lineage: Bacteria > Acidobacteriota > Terriglobia > Terriglobales > Acidobacteriaceae > Acidiflorens. Next base: position 276,134 of record DATBYM010000067.1, on the reverse strand, counting down.
GAGCGCCCAGCGGTCCGCCCATGGTGCAGACTTACACCTTTGACGACATCGTCAGCGCGTTGAACCAGATCGTTCCTTACGACTGGCGAGGATTTTGGAACGACCGCCTCTCAAATCATGGCCCCGGCGCGCCACTCGGTGGCATCGAAGCCAGCGGATGGAAGCTTGTTTACGACGAAAATCCGTCGGAGGCCGATCGCGCCCAGGATCCCAGCGGAAAGTCGATCCACGCGCACCACTCTGTAGGATTGCTGGTCGCAGCCGATGGCACTGTTCGCGATACGGTCGAAGGAATGGTAGGTGCAAAGGCCGGGATTGGGCCGGGGATGAAGATTATCGCCGTAAACGGCCGCAGCTTTTCACCCGACATATGGCACGATGCCATTGAGGCAGCGAAGACCAGCCGGGCGCCGATCGAACTCATCGTGGAAAATACAGAATATTTCCGCGTGATCAAACTTGATTATCACGGCGGCGAAAAATTCCCCCATCTCGTGCGCGACGACTCGAAGCCCGATTTGCTGGCGGAGATTTATCGAGCGAAATAAAACTGAGATCTCTCGCTGTCCGTGACATAAAAACAGGTGTCATCCTAAGCGCAGGACCCATGCATTTGCTCGCAGCGACGGACTGACAACTCCGTAGTCGAGATTCTCAGCCTTCGGCGGCCTCTGCCACTAACTCTTCGTCGGGCGCACCACCGTTGTCCGCGGCCTCCAGCATAAAGCCGAGAACCTCTTGCGGAATCGGCGCGCCCCACACCGGCGCGAACGACTGCCGATGCAGCGGCGATGGTCCGTGCTCGCGCAGAGCCGCGAGATGGCGCGGCGTGCAATATCCTTTGTTCGACGCCAGCCCATACACAGGAAAAACCGGATCCCACGCCGAAATCATACGGTCGCGCTCGACCTTGGCGATGATCGATGCGGCCGCGATGGAACGAGAGAGCGCGTCCCCGTGAATGATCGGTTCCTGTGGAGTTTCGCAATCGAGCCGCACCGCATCGATCAGAAGATGGTTCGCTGAGGGCGCTAACTGCTGAACCGCGTGCAGCATGGCAAGCCGCGAAGCCTGATAAATATTGATCTGATCGATGCGCGCGGAATCCACAGCAGCGACAGCCCACGCGATAGCGCGCTCGCGAATCAGCAGCGCAAGCTCTTCGCGACGCTCAGCGGGAAGGAGTTTCGAATCGCGCAAGCCGCGAATGCGGCGCGCCGGATCGTCGTTCTCACAAAGAATGACGGCAGCCGCGACCACGGGACCAAACAGCGATCCGCGGCCGACTTCATCCACCCCGGCAACAAATTGCGCGCCCGCCGCCCAGGCACGCTTTTCGAAATTAAGAGTGCAGCGCAATCTTTTCAGCAAGCGCATTTTGGCGGTAGCGGCAGAGACTCGGCCAGCCTTCGAAGCGGCTGCGGACATGGAACGGGACTTGGACACGGAATCTGCTTAGCATCTTCGCCGAAGAACTCGCACGAGGCAAGGGCAGACTGGAAGATAGAGATTATCCGCGTGAAAAAAAATTATGAGACGAAGGGATTTCCGGCGATGAAGTAACGCAACGGACGCTCGGCCGCCTTCACAATTCCGATGCGGGGAGAAACCACGACACGCCGAACGCGATAGCCGTCATCGACGATGCGCAGGTCGGAGCGCGCGCTTACCAGGTTTTTATCATTGTCACGGTCGCGAGTGACGCCTAGCGCTTCGGACATGCGCCCTGGACCGGACGAAATTTGTTTGAGAGTAGAAAGTTTTCTTAGCTCCAGTTTTTCCGGCAGGTCGATCCCTCGCGCCTCCGCCATACGCTCGATGCCAGCGACCGGCTCGAACGCCCGAAACAGAACGCCTCCGGGCACGCCATCGGGCAGGCAGGAAACATTCAAACAGTAGTGATTGCCGTAGATGAAATACACGTAAGCGTGTCCAGGAGGACCGAAGAGAACAGAATTACGTACCGTTTTGCCCGCCGCAGAGTGCGCGGCAGCGTCGCCCTCGCCAAGATAGGCTTCGGTCTCGACAATTCTTCCAGCGAGAATTCCGAGAGGCGTTTGGCGGATGAGCACCTTGCCCAGCAGGGCGCGCGCTACGCGGCGCGGGTCGCGGTTGAAGAAATCGGTTGTCAACGAGGCGGCGCGGGTGAGCGGCTTCATGCTTAGCGGACTGTAGCGAATCCTCGGTGCTTCGGACGGTCGGCGGCCGCCGAGTTGCGCTCGGCTTGGACGACCGGGGGCGGACGTTCCTACGTGTCTCAAGCGCTCCTCAGATACGCGAGCACCTCATCCGCGTGCCCTTCCGCCTTCACATTATTAAAAATGTGTTTGATCTTTCCCTCGGGACCAATGACAAACGTCGTGCGCGCAATCCCTTTCACCTTCTTGCCATACATATTTTTCTCTTTGACCACGCCAAAAAGATTGGCGATCTTCTTCTCCGGGTCGGCCAACAGCGGGAAAGGCAGGCTAAATTTGTCCTGAAACTTCTTCTGCGACGCCGCCGTGTCCGCTGAAATTCCGAGCAGCACCACGCCCGTTTTCTTGATCGCCGAATAGCCGTCGCGAAAGCCGCAGGCCTCTTTCGTGCACCCCGGCGTATCGGCCTTCGGGTAAAAATAGAGCACCACAGTCTTGCCGCGAAGATCTTTCAGGGCAACCTCTTTGCCATTCTCGTCCGTCGTACTAAAGTCTGGGGATTTATCATTGACTTCCATGGAATTTTTTCCTCGCCGATCATCGTTATATCGCAATCAACTGTTCGCCGTCATCCTGGCCGTCGCGTTCGGACTTCTGAGTCCACTGCTTCTGGCTCAGGCGACGATGACGCAGTACGGCCGCAAAGCCGCGGTTGACAAGGGGCCGCGAGCTCTCGGACTGGTTCAGCTTTCGCCGAAAGGCAAAGCTCGCATTATTCCCATCGCCATCATGATGGACGGAAAATTTTATGACGCCAGCTCCTACAAAGCTGCACCCGTTCCCATGGCCCTTGACTTCGGCATCGTCTACGAAGGCTTTCGCACCGGCGTGTCCGAGGGCCTCTTCACCATTACGCAACCCGGACAACTCAACCACACCTGGATTGCCGAAGGAAAGTGGCTTCCCGCCGGATCGATCGATCCGTCGAAAAAAAAGAAATACTCGGAGCCCGTGATCGCCGACGATGATAGAAACGGCCCGCCCGTGCTTCACCGCCGCGCCCCGCCGGAGGCCGACAGCGGCTCCGCTGGCAACGACAAAGCAAAAGATAAAGATAACGACAACGCCAAGAACAGCGATAGCAGTAAAGACCAGCCAAAATCGACAACAGCGTCTTCGACCGCGCCGACGACTGCGCCTGCGTCGTCGACCACTCCCGCGCCCGCTAGCGCCCCGGCGCCTGCACAGACCGCAAAGGCGTCTCCGCCTGAGCAGCCAAAGGCGACCGCCCCCGCTGCTGCGTCGAGTCCTTCTGCGTCAAATGACGATGAACCGATCGGCGATCCCAATCGCCCCCGGCTGCGACGCGGCAAGCCGGAGACAACTCAGCATGAAGAGCCCTTTGCGACTTTCGCGCCCGTAACTGAGACAGCTCCCGGAGCAGCGTCCGTCACTTCCACAGGCGCGGGAAAGTCTGACGCATCCGCCACGTCTGCGCCCCCGGTAATATTGATCCCCGCGATCTCCGATGCTAGCGGACCCGATCCGCGCCCTTACACCTATGATCTGAAGCCGGTGGAAGAAGCAATCTATCGCAACAAGATGCTCGAACTCGCCTCAACGCAGCTGCTGGCGCATGCGCCGAAAGCAAGCGCGGCCGCGACGAAGAAGGTATCCGCGAGCAGGTCGGCCAAAAGCTCAGCCGCGAAGTTGCCCTCGCCAACCTTCGACGGCGTGACCTTGCGCATCTTCGATCTCTCCAGTTCTAACGAACCGGTGCTGGTCCTCACCGCGAAAGCGCAACTGCCCCCGACAGGCGCAACCGATACCTACGCGGAACCGAAAGAGATCACGCTCATCGCCCGAACCAACCTCGAAGGCGAACTGCGCAAACTATTTTTCGCGCAGACCGATTCGCGGCATCTTGATGTCTCTCCGCGCATGGAACTGATCGACGCCGTCGATGCCGATGGCGATGGCCGCGGCGAACTGCTCTTCCGGCGAACCTTTGACGACGGCAGCGCCTACGCCATCTACCGCGTCACCGCCGACCGCCTCTGGCCGCTCTATGAGGGCACGCCTTGAGGGGCGGGTGGCGGGAAAAGCATGTCCAAAATCAGGTGACCAATCTTCGGAAACCTTGCCTCCGACCCTTAATGCGAGTTTGTTGTTCCTATCTGTCACCTGACACCCGCATGGCTCTCGGCGTCGGCGGCGGCCACTTCCCTGGAGTTTCCTGCTAGCATAAAGAACCTGAAATCCCCCGCAGAGGTGCCGCATGAAAAATCTCTTCCTATCGCTTCTTTTGGCTTGCGCGTTGTCCGCCTCGGCGATCGCCAGCGATGGCAAATCCGTCTCCTACAGGTCCGGCGATGAAACCGTGAGTGGCATTCTCTACACTCCGCCTGGCAGCGGCCCGTTTCCCGCACTGATCGTGATTCACGAGTGGTGGGGATTGAACGACTGGGTGAAACAGCAGGCCGAGAAACTCGCCGGAGAAGGATACGTCACGCTAGCCGTCGATCTCTATCGCGGCAAGGTCGCCGACAATCCCGACTTGGCGCACGAACTGATGCGCGGCGTTCCTGAAGACAGAGCCACCCGCGATTTGCGTGCTGCATACGACTTCCTGGCTTCACTGCCGAATGTGAAGAAAAATCGCATCGGTTCCATCGGCTGGTGCATGGGCGGCGGTTACTCGCTGGACGTGGCCCTGGCTGAGCCGCATCTGGCGGCGACGGTCATTAACTATGGGCATCTCGCCACCGAGCCGTCGGAACTCAAAAAGATCAATGCCCCGATGCTCGGACTTTTTGGCGGCCAGGATCGGGGCATCACGCCTGAAGACGTCAAAAAATTTCAACAGGACATGGAGCAACTCGGTAAGAAAATCGACGTTAAGATCTATCCTGACGCGGGTCATGCCTTTGAAAATCCCAATAATAAGCAGGGATACCGTGCCGGAGACGCAGCCGACGCGTGGCAGCGCACGGTCAGCTTCTTGGCAACGAACTTGAAAAAGTGACTGGAGGTTCGGCGTATGCCGCCCGAGCCTTCCGCCAATTTCCGCAGGGCTCGCCTAGCCCGGAATTTCCACTTGCCAGAAGGTACCGCTCTGGTTACTATGCACGCATCTCATATTGATCGCTGAGTTTGACCCTGGGGCTTGAGCTAGTCGCGTACTTATGAATATCGGCGAGACCATCCGCAATTTCCGGTTGCAGCGCAGCATGTCCCAGGGCGACATCGAAAAGCGCACGGGACTCTTGCGTTGTTATCTGTCGCGCGTTGAAAACGGACACACCATCCCTTCGCTCGACACGCTGGCTAAAATCGCTGGGGCGATGGATCTGGCGCTGTCGCAGTTCTTCGCCGAAGGCAACAGCAACGGTCATAAAGGCCTGCCGCAGCTTTCCGACGATGAAGTCCGCTTCCTCAGCCAGATGCGCCGCTATTCGGCCAATTTGAACGACAGCGACCGCAAGCTGGTGCTCGCCATGGTGAAGAAGATGGCGGCGAGCACGAAGTAGGTCAGCTCCCAGCCGTCAGCTCTCGGCTTCCAGTAGCCTCGAATCTAGCCCCACCCGTCCGCGAGAAGTGCCCCCTACTTATTGGTCCGTCAGAACGCGGTTGCTGACGGCTGAGAGCTGACAGCTAGTCCACAGGTACTTTCGTACTATCTCCGAGGTGTCCGGCGGGAACCTCGCCAATCCCCACGGTCAAAGCTAAGCTGTTAACTGGGGGATCTCTGTGACCACCGAAGAAGAGCTGAATCTGCTCGATCAGCAGTTGCGCCGCCTGAAGATCGAGTACGAGATCTTCTTCAACAATCCCACCAAACGTCCTCCGACCGATATCGAATGGAAAGTTCTGGCACTGATACGCAAGTTCAGTGACGGCGCCCGTCTGAGCTTCGCGCAGCGCTTCCGCTACAACGAAATGGCGCAGCGCTACGCGATCCAAAGCGATCTGTGGCGCAAAAAGATGCGCATTCGCGAAGAGGGCTATCGCCGTCCGGCGGATGCAATCCTGTCGGTGCAGGGCGTGCGCGTCACCGAAGGGCACGAAACCAAGCATCATCCGGCATATGGCCTCGCTCACAATGCTCATGCCGCGGGCGCCGAAACGCCGGGCGGTGATGCAGGGAGCGATCAGCCATTCACCGTGCAATGCTCCGGCGCGGCGATTGAGCGCGAGCAAGTCGAATCTCTATATAACGCGCTCGCCGAAGCCAAGAAGAAGTCGGGTGAAAAAGTTTCCGGTGATCTCGATTCCTTCGCCGCCTTCGTGAAAAAGAAGACCACGGAGATCCGCAAACAGCACGGCTGCGATACGGTTGTCTACTCGATCGAGATGCAAGGCGGGCAGGTCAAGTTGAAGGCGAAGGCGAAGAGCTAGGCGGCAGCTGCCGGTAGCCAGTTCTCGGTTCGAGGTTCTCGATTCGAGGACCTTCCGAATCGTTTTTGGTTGCCTGTGTTCGGAATACTGATAAGCGGGAACTGAGAACTGCAATCCCAAACTGTTAAAATCTTCCTTCACTCTGAAGGGAGCTATGTCCAAAATTCAGCGCGCCATTCTTAGTGTCACCGATAAATCCGGACTGGTAGATTTCGCCAGCAAACTCGCCAAATTTGGCGTGGAACTGGTTTCGACCGGAGGCACAGCGAAGCTGCTGCGCGACTCCGGTATCGCCGTGAAAGATATTTCCGAGTTGACCGGGTTCCCCGAAATGCTGGATGGCCGCGTCAAAACGCTGCATCCGAAGGTGCACGGGGGCATCCTGCATCGCCGTGAAGATAGCGGACATCTGGCCGCAGTTGCGGAGCACGGCATCGAGCCCATCGATATGGTGGTGGTCAATCTCTACGCCTTCGAACAGACCGCTGCCAAGAAGGGCGTGCACTTCGAAGAGCTGATCGAGAACATCGATATCGGCGGACCGTCGATGATTCGTTCGGCGGCCAAGAATTTTCAGGATGTAGCGGTCGTGACCTCGTCGACCGACTACGACGCTATCGCCGACGAGATGACGCGTTCCGGCGGAGCCTTGTCCAAAGAAACAAAGTGGCGGCTGGCGCAGAAGGCTTTTGCGACGACTGCGGCTTACGATTCTGCGATCGCTTCGACGCTCGAGTGGGTAGGCGGCGACTTCGATGTGCGCGGGTTCGAACGAAAAAAAGAGGAGGGCCTTCCGCACAACCTGCGTCTGATGTTTCACAAGGTGATGGATTTGCGCTACGGAGAAAACCCGCACCAAAAGGCCTCGATGTATGCGGACAGCACGGATAGGGGCGTCGCCCACGCACGCCAGGTGCAGGGCAAAGAGCTTTCCTACAACAACATCGTCGACCTGCAAGCCGCCTGGGACTTGGCGCAGGAGTTCGACGAGCCCGTCTGCGCTATCATTAAGCACACGAATCCCTGCGGAACCGCGACGGGAACGACGCTGGCCGAGGCGTACCTGCGGGCGCTAGAATGCGATCCCGTGTCGGCATTTGGCGGAGTCATTGGCGTGAACCGCCCAGTCGACGCGGCCGCCGCCACCGAAATGGCCAAGCTCTTCCTGGAAGTCATAGCCGCTCCGGCATTCGACGAGAACGCAAAAGCAATTTTTGCCGCAAAGAAAAATCTGCGCCTCGTCGAAGTCCCTCCCGGACAGCCGAAATGGGTGCTGAAGAATGTTTCCGGAGGCGTCCTCCTGCAGGAGAACGACCGTCGCAAGCTCTCCGACTCCGACCTACAAGTGGTTACCAAACGCCCGCCAACGCCCGAAGAGAAGCGTGCACTCCTTTTCGCGTGGAAGGTCTGCAAGCACGTAAAGTCGAACGCCATCGTCTACGCACGCGACGGGCAAACCGTGGGCGTAGGCGCCGGCCAGATGAGCCGGGTCGACTCCTGCAAACTCGGCGCAATGAAGGCGCAGTTGCCACTAAAAGGTACGGTCGCCGCCTCCGACGCCTTCTTCCCCTTCCCTGACGGCGTCGAAGAGATCGCCAAAGCGGGCGCAACGGCCATCATTCAGCCCGGAGGCTCGGTGCGCGACCAGGAGGTCATCGACGCCGCCGACCGGCTCGGCCTGGCCATGATCTTCACCGGCGTACGCCATTTCCGCCATTAATCTTTACTCTTCTTGACAATAATCTCCCAAAGCCCCTGTACTTCCGGCTTTAACATTACCCTATGCTTTCTTGCCGTCGAAAAGGCCCGCCAAGGGTAGAATAAGAGCTCCGGATGGCTGCGGATCAGCATCCAATTTTGTGTAGTTGCATCTTAAGGGCTTGGGATTTTTCATGAGAAAAGAGCTGTCGATCGGTACCGCCGTACTTGCTGGAACTTTTTTATTTGCTCAGATTTTGCTGGTCCCGGGCATGCTGGCGCAGAGCTCTCCGGAAAAGAGTCAGCCCGCTCGCGCCTCAGACTCTGCGGTCTCCCAGTCTGCCGCCAAGGCCAAAACCCCTGACCGCGCCGCCGCCTACTATCACTTCGCGCTCGCGCATATGTACGAGGAGCAAGTGGCCACCTACGGCCGCAGCGAATTGGCCAATAAAGCCATCGAAGAATATCGCGCCGCTATCGACGCCGATCCGACCTCGGCCTATTTAACCTCCGGCCTGGCCGAGCTTTACGCGAAGACTGGCCGTATTCGCGACGCCGTGGTTGAGGCGCAAGACATCATCAAGAAAAGCCCCAACAATCTCGAAGCTCGCCGCCTGCTCGGACGGATCTATTTGCGCTCGCTCGGCGACATGCAGTCCGGCAGCGGCTCCGAGAGCATACTAAAGCTGGCAATCGAACAATATGAGCAGATCGTCCGCCTGCAACCTGACAGCATGGACGACCATCTGCTGCTCGGGCGCCTCTATCGCCTCAACAACGATCTACAAAAGGCGGAGGCCGAATTCAAGACGGCCGTCAAGCTCCAGCCCGACTCCGAGGAAGCAATCACCACGCTCGCCTATCTCTACAACGAACTCGGTGACACCTCTCGCGCCGCTCAGGTGCTCAGTTCGGTGCCGAACACAGAGCGTTCGGCCAAGCTTTATTCCGCGCTCGGTTATACCTACGAACAGCAGAAACAATACAAGGAAGCCATCGAGGCCTACCGCCACGCAATTGAGATGGATCGAGATAACCTCGACGCCATTCGCGGCCTCGCGCAAAATTTGCTGAACGATGGCCAGGCCGACGCCGCTCTCGATCAATACAAAGTGATTGCCGACGCGAATCCGGAAGATGCGCAAACCTATGTTCGCATCGCGGAGATCTATCGCAAGCAGGGCAAGTTCGATCTGGCGCTCGAAAATCTGAAAAAAGCTGAGTCGATGGTGCAGGATTCGGTTGAAGTTCCCTACAACATTGCCGCGATTTACCAGGCGCAAGGCCGCTTCGACGAAGCGATTCCGATCATGCGCGACCTGCTCAAGAAATCGGAGAAGCCCGACGGCGGTTACTCCAACGGCGAGCGCAGCAATCGCGCCGTGTTTCTTGAGCGCTTAGGTATGATTTATCGCGACCAGGGCAATAATCAGGCTGCCAACGAGACCTTCCGGCAGATTATCGCCCTCGGCGGCGACGAAAACATCGAGCGCGGATATCAGCAGATCATCGATACCTGGCGTGAAGCTAAAGAATGGCAGAAGGCCACCGACGTTGCCAAAGAAGCGGTGCGCAAACTGCCAACCAGCCGCGATTTGAAAATGGTGCTGGCGTCGCAGCAGGCGGATATGGGCGAGGCGGATCAGGCGCTTAAAGATGTTCGCGCCATGGTAAAAGGCGGCGCCAACTCCGCCAATGACGATCGCCAGGTCTACATCACTCTGGCGCAGATGTATACCCGCCTGCGCCGTTTCGACGAGGCGGAGCAGGCCCTCGACAAGGCCGAGCAGCTTTCGACCAAGACGGAAGACAAAGAGTACATCTGGTTTCTGCGCGGTTCTACTTTTGAGCGCGACAAGCGCTATCCCGAAGCGGAAGAACAATTCAAGAAGGTGCTGGCGAGCGACCCGGAATATGCTTCCGCGCTGAATTATCTGGGCTACATGCTGGCCGACCAGAACATGAAACTCGAGGAAGCGCTTGGATACATCAAGCGCGCGGTCGATCTCGATCCCTCCAACGGCGCTTATCTCGACTCTCTCGGCTGGGCATATTTTCGCCTGGGAAAGTATGAATTGGCGGAAGACAATCTGTTGAAAGCTTCGCAGAAAATCAACACCGATCCCACCGTCCTCGACCACCTCGGCGATCTGTATCAGAAGACCGGGCGCCTGAAACTGGCCGCAAGCAACTGGGAGCGCGCGTTGAACGAATGGAACCGCACCATTGCCGCCGAGGTCGATCCGGCCGACCAGGCTCGCGTGCAGAAAAAACTTGACTCCGCGAAGATGAAGCTTGCCAAGGAAGAGGGCGCGAAGTAATTGCCGATCTTGATTCACCGGCGAGACGCGAGGCCGCCGAGGGTTTCTGGTCGACTTCGATGCGTCGGATTCGCAACCACCGTAAAGGGATTTTTCGGCGATCTCTGCGTCTCCGCGGTAAGAATCTCGAAGCCCGCGAACACTGCTAAACTTTCTCCATGCTCGCCGACTACGCGGTGCATGTAGAAAACTCCCGCGGACGACGCCATCCCGAGCCGCCGCATCCTTACCGCAACGACTATGAGCGCGACCGCGACCGCGTCATTAACGCTCGCGCCTTCCGCCGCCTGGAGGCGAAGACTCAGGTTTTCACGCGCCGATATTCCGACCACTTCCGCAATCGCCTGACGCACACCATAGAGGTCGCGCAGATTTCGCGTACCATCGCTCGTCAACTCGGACTGAACACCGATTTGGCCGAGACGCTCGCCCTGGTGCACGATCTCGGCCATCCTCCATTTGGCCACTCCGGAGAAAAAGCGCTGGACGCGGCTATGCGCCAGCACCGCCTCTCCTTCGATCACAATCTGCACGCACTTCGCATCGTCGAAGATTTCGAACAGCGCTACGCCGCCTTCCGCGGCTTGAACCTGACCTTTGAAGTTCGTGAGGGCATCATCAAGCATTCCCACGACTACGACGCCAAAGATCATCCCGAATTGGCGGAATATCTGCTCGATCAGCGGCCGCCTCTCGAAGCGCAGCTCATCGATTTAACCGACGAGATTGCCTACAACACCGCCGATTTAGATGACGGCTACGAAGCGCATCTGTTGACCATCGAACAAATCGCGGACAGCGTAGATTTGTTTGCCCGCTATTATCGCGAGGCGAGAGTTCGATATCCAAATGCCGCGGAGAAGCTCGTCTTCAACGAGGCTTTAAAGAGTATCCTGGATGGATTCGTAGGAGATCTCATTGCCAACACGGCGCAGGGAGTGCAGGCGGCACGAGTGCACTCAGTGGAAGATGTTCGCAACCACGCGCTGCGGCTGGCCGCATTCAGCCCGCCACTCGAAGCGGAGCGGCGGCGCTTGAAAGAATTTCTTTACGAAAATCTCTATTACAGCCCAGCGCTTGCCGCCGAGAAAGAAGACGCGGAGCGCATAACCAGCGAGCTCTTCGCACACTGGATGGAAGAGCCCGGCGACCTGCCGCGCAACTATCGCGAAAAAGCCGCCGAGGAGCCGCTCGCGCGCGTGATCTGCGACTACATCGCCGGGATGACCGACCCTTTTATCTACCAGCAATATGAGAAATATTGTTGTTCGTAGGCCGTCCATGTTGCCTGAATTTTTGAAACGCGGGTACATTCTCAACCGGGATCACGAGTCAGTAAAATAATTTGGCGTTTCGACGCCCTCCGAGGTGCCCATGGCAAATTCGTTTGGTGCGGATATTTTGATTCAATCCAAAGCTCCGATGAAGGCAGCTAATTTCTACGTCAAGGAACTCGGTTTTGCGATTACGGACAAGAAATCGAATATGATCAGTCTTCACGGCAACCATATCAATCTGTTCATTGAGCGCGGTCCCGCCCTCGGACCGGTTCTCGAGGTCACCGTCAAGAGCGTTCCAGAGGCCAAGGCGCGTCTCAAGAAAAAAGGTTGCCGCGTGGTGAAGGATGAGCCTGACTTTCCGAGAGTCTACATCAAAGATCCGCACGGCCTGATCTACAATTTGATTGAGTAAACGCAGCTAGCATTATCTAGGGGCGCGCGCGGCCGCGGTGAGTTACCACACGAGATCGTGGCAGTATTGCCGGCACTTTGTTCTGATATTCGCGGTATGGTTCGCCGAATCGCTTCTGCAACTCCGCGTCTTCCGTCCGGATCATAAACGCCCCCGTGATAGCGGCGAATGCCGTCAGGCCCCAGCACACTACTAGTCCCGTTCCCGCGCTCCATGCCAGCATCTCGCAAAGATGCGCCAGGTAAACCGGGTGACGCACACGCGATCGGATTCCCTCGGTTACCAGGCGCTGGTCAAGATCTCGGCCGTGAATTTCCGGCAGCCCGCCCAGCTGCCTGGCACTGAAATTCATCCCGGATCGCAAATAGAGGCATAGCCCGCAAAAAAACAGTAGAACCGCCGCTACCCAAGCCCAATTCGTTCGATAGAGCGGGACGACCCGCCAGCGCTCGGTGACCAGTGCAACCACGACCCACATCGTCGCCCACGCGGGCAGCAGTAAAACATAGGGAGACTGCTGCCGCGCACGCCATCGTCCGGCAAAGGGATGAATCATCAGCCAGAACGCCGGGATGGTCGAATAGGCGACGCAGGCCAGCCATCCGACGATTTGCAGCCAGTGCCGCATGCGCGGATTTTAGCAGGCTGGGGACGGGAGGAGAATTTTCGCGCCACGGAAGTTTTGCGGTCCTGACGATCTGGCCAAGCGCCAGCAGTTGCTTTTGTGGATGGCCCAATGTCAGACTGTTCCTGCGCCGAACTTAGCCGGGAGTTGGTGACATGCGACGACTTACTATCCAGAGAGCTATGACGTTAGTTGCGGTCACGGGATGGGCATTGCCAGCTTGGGGTCAGGTCACGAGCCAGCCTGCGCGGAGCCACGCGTACGTAACGGCGGAAAGCAATGTGCGAGCCGCGAAAACGCCTACACGGCGGAGTATAAGATCACTCATGTGCAAGCGCTAGCCGACGGAACCACCATCACCCGGGAGACCACCGAAGTAAAAGCGTTGGACTCGCAGGGCCGGCGGATGACCGCAACGACCATCACGTCGGGAGTCCGGACACCGCAAACCCATGTCATAGTCTATGATCCAGTGACCCGAACCCAAACCACATGGCACTCTCCGGGCAAGATCGCGCACGTATTTAAGATGTTAACGCCAGAGGCGGAACGTAGTTGCTCGAGAATGATGCGCGACGATGTTGCGGTGCTCAGTGCCTCGAAGTCGAAAATTACATCGGAAAATTTAGGAATAGAGTCGATCCAGGGTGTTGAAGCGCGAGGACGCCGGTACACCACGACGGTTCCCGCAGGTGCGGCAGGAAACGATGCGCCCCTGGTCAGCACCTCGGAGATATGGACGGCCCTTACCGTCGGCTTGAGTGGACTATTGGTACGCGACGTAAGAGACGATCCCCGCTCCGGCAAGACGAACCGCGAGTTGACAAGTCTCAGCCAAAGCGAACCGGATCCGGCGACATTCCAGCCGCCTGAAGGTTACGAGATTGTGACCAAGGATTCGTCCGCGTGCGCGGACGAAACAACCGCTGTAGCAACGACCGGGTCGACGACGTCGAAGTGACCCTGGGGCGCACCACGATATCTTTTATGAATTGTGATCCCGAGCAGAGCGAGGGACCGGCATTTTGCAGCGGACTGCAGATCCATCGCTTTGCTAGGGATGACAAAATCTGGGTTTGGTAAGCCGCCTGGGCCGATCCAACAACCTGCTATCCTCTTTTCTTCATGTCTCCTATCGTCACCAGTGTGCTGCTGGGCCTGACTGCGGCGGGTGCCAACGTCTTCGGCGGCGCCATCATCGTGCAGAGGAATTGGGAGCGTTCCTACCTGCGCTACTTTGTGGCGCTCGGCGCCGGTTTCATGCTGGCGACTGCGCTCGTCGAGATGGTGCCCGAAAGCATTCAGTTGCGCGGCGGCTACGCCGGATTTCTCATCCTCGGCGGATACCTGCTGGTTCACTTCTTCGAGCACACCGTGACCCCGCATTTTCACTTTGGCGAAGAAACGCATGCCGACCAATTCGTGCACGCGCACAAGGGATATTCGGTTCTGATCGGATTACTGATTCACACGTTCTTCGACGGCATCGCGATCGCCTCGGGCTTTCTCGTTTCCCCTGCGCTCGGCTGGATCATCTTCATCGCAGTTTTTCTCCACAAAATTCCGGAAGGGTTCACCATCTCGTCGGTGATGCTGGCGAGCGGCCGCAGCCGGGCTTTTGCCTGGGGTGCATCCGTGATGCTGGGCATAGCTACCGTGGCCGGGGTGATGACCATGGCCATATTCCGCCACGAAGTAAGCTTCGGCTTGCCTTTATCGGCCGGGGTCACTATCTACGTAGCTGCATCCGATCTGATCCCCGAAGTTAATAAAGAACCGGGCGTGAAGATGGCGCTATTGGTTTTTGTGGGAACGGCATGCATGTTTCTGCTGGACCGCTTTTTTCATGTCCACTAAGGGTGTCGACGAAAGATTTCAATGTGCTGGATGACTTGGTCGCATGTCTTGATGCAGACCTCATGCACTGCTTTGTGGGTCGCTGGGTCCCCCCCAATGGTGAGCATAGTAGCGGTGCCGTGGCAGAGCAGGAACAACGCATCGGCAACCTGCTCGTAGTCTTCGGGAGCGCCGCCAAAACGCGCCGCCATCTGCGCCAACGCTAAGGCCCGTCCCGGACGCGGGCGCCCTGGCGCAAACAATTGTGGCCACGACAAACGGAGCAGATCGTACTCGTGCGGATTTGCCTCCGCATATGCCAGGAACCGCATGGGCATCTCGTCCACCGATATCGACTCAAACGCAGCGGCAAGCATTTCGTCGCGAAAGCGCAACGCCAAAGCTATTCGAATTGCTTCCTTGTTTCGAAATCGTTTGTAAACCGTTGGCGTGGTCGTGTCGGCTGCGCGCGCCACGCCTCGTAAGGTAAGGCCCCGCTCACCATACTTCCGCCATAAGCGGCGCGCCGCGGACAAGATCCGCTCTTCCAACTGCTGGTCGGGAATAGGAGGCATGCGATCTTTTCGCTCTCTCGGCTAACTTATTTATACGACGTTCGTCTATGTACGGGGGAGATCTGGACCTACGGACGCCCTTAAAGTATCATGTATTTCATTGAATTTAAACATCATTACTGACAATCTAACGAAACGTTAATTTAATATTGACATCGTAAAGATAACGCTGTTAAAGTAACGATTCGTGACACGGGCCCCTTCTCCACCCCTCCCCCGAGGAGTAAAAATTCCAGGAGTGAAGCAGATGTTTTTGTGGACTGAAAGCGACGATCGCGTCGCTATTGTGAAGATGAATGCGGAACTGCGTCACGCGCAGCTTGAGTTGCTAAGCGCCGAGTGCGCGACCGACCGGCTCCGGCTCCGTTTTTCGCCAGAAAATGTCGCCCGCTATGGCGAGCGCGACGTATTGCGCAAGGCCGTTGCATCGGCCACCGCGCTCAAGGATTACTACAGTTACATTGCCCGGCAAGCTTCGGAGGCGAACGCCAGCACCTCGCCGCGAGCCACCTTAATCCCGGAAGAAAAAGTAGTCGCGGCGATTGACGGCATGCGCCAATATATTCAAGAGCGGCGAAAGGAGTACCGTACGCAGGGCTTGCCTCTCACCCCGAACCAATACACCAAGATGAAGGCTTTTTTCCCGCCAGCCCTGCTGGCGGAGATACGAGTCCTCGAATTGAGGGGCGGTCACATCAATAACCCGCCCTTCTACAGTGAGGCGAGGGCTCTCGGCCTCTCGAACCTCCCCGAACTCGCGCACATGGCCTCACTGACCTTCGACGATGTAGTGATCTTCCCGGGCGGAATCAACGACCGGCGCTTGTTCCATGCGCTGGTCCATGCGGCGCAATTCGAAATTCTGGGCCTCGAACGTTATGCCGAGTTTTTCGTGCGGGGCTTCTTAAGGGCGCGTTCCCACGTCAGCGTGCCGATCGAGATGCAGGCATTCAGCCTGGAGGCAAAATTCGCCGAGAACCCGAACGAACCTTTCTCGGTGGAGAAGTTGATCAAGCTCTGGGCGAAGGAAGACCGCTACTAGAACAGTACCCGGCTCTCAGTTCTCGGTAGAAGCCCCGGTTTTTTCTGAAAACTGGGAACTGAGAAACTTATCATCCACTGTGCCTGATGTGCATGACATCCCCATCCTGCACAATGTAGTCTTTGCCTTCTAACCGCAGCGTACCTTTGGCTCTCGCGTTCGCTTCCGATCCAGCTTCCAGCAACTGATCCCAGCGAATCGTCTCGGCCCGTATGAAATGCTTCTCCAGATCGGAATGAATCGCTCCGGCCGCATTTTGCGCGCGCATATTTACCGGAATCGTCCAGGCGCGGCATTCGTCTTCTCCGGCAGTAAAAAATGAAATCAGCCCCAGCAAGTGATAGCTTTTGCGGATGAGCCGCGATAAGCCGCTATCAGTCAGCCCATAACTGCCTAGAAATTCCGCCGCATCTTGGTCGCTCATCTCGGCCAGCTCCGCCTCTACCTTGCCGCAGATCGCGCTCGCCCCGGCATTCGGGCGGGCCGCGACTTCAGTCAGGTTGTATTTCGCGACCGCCGCTTCCAGGTCTTTGCCTAGCTCAGTGCTCTCGCCGATGTTGAGGACGTAGAGAATCGGCTTCTCGCTGAGAAACATGAAGCCGCGTATGCGCTTCTTGTCTTCCGGAGTCATCTCCATTTCGCGCAACGGCTTTTCCGCTTCGATCTGAGCTTTCGCCTGGATGAGCAGCTCGTTTTCTTTTTCCAGCTCCGGCGTCTTCATCTTCTTCAAGTCTTTTTCGAGGCGCTCCAGCCGCTTTTCAATCTGCCCCAGATCGCTGACCATCAAATCGAACTCAACATTTTTGATGTCGCGCAGCGGATCGATTGGCCCAATGTGAGGAATCTCGTCGCTCTCAAATGCTCGCAGCACATGAATGAGCGCATCCACCTGGCGGAGATGCCCGATGTAGGCGGTCTCTTTCAAAGCGTCCTGGCCGATGGCGCCAACGTCCACATATTCGACGGACGCGTGCGTCAGCTTCTTGGGGTTATAGAGCGCGGCCAGTTGGTCGAGGCGCTCGTCGGGGACTTTGGCGACTCCGATGTGCGCTTCGCGCGGGTTCGAATACGCCTGGTCCGAAAGATTCACCTTCGTCAGTATGCGAAACAGAGAGGTCTTGCCGACCTGCGGCAGACCGATGATGCCGGTTTTCATGAGTTCAGCTTTCAGCCATCAGTTTTCAGCTATCAGTTCAATCAATGAGAATAAATCATCGCCCCTTTGCGCGTAAGCGCGGCGTTCTCCAGCTTCTCCTTCGCGAGCCTTCGTGCCCTTGGCGGTCAATGCCTCGAAGCGATTGGAAAGATCGAACGTGCTACGCTCGGAGGAATGCGGCGCGATCATAAAATGTTGGCGAGCCGATTGGCCGGGGTGCTGATTGCTGGCATCGCATGTGCGCTGTGGTCTTCAGGGCAAATGTCACGACAGATTCCCGTTCGTCTGCAAACGCGCGCCGCTCTCGAGGCTCACCTGAAAGTATTTTCAACCAGCAATGACGAGCGCGAGGCGCTGATCCGAAAATGGCTGGGCGACGCGGGGTGCAAACATTCGAATCTCCGCGAGCAAGCGGTGGACGGCCCAGTTCCTCCGAATGTCATTTGCGTGTTGCCCGGCCAAACAAAGGAAATCATCGTGGTTGGCGCGCATACCGACAAGGTCGATGTGGGCGACGGCATAGTCGACAATTGGACGGGAGCGGTGCTCTTGCCCGGCTTGTTCTACAGCCTCAGCGCCCAACGGCGTTATCACACTCTGATCTTCATCGGATTTTCAGCCGAGGAAAAAGGCTTGCTCGGTTCCAAGTATTACGTGGACCACCTCACTCGCGAGCAACGCGCGCGCATCGAAGCCATGGTGAATTTCGATAGCCTGGGCCTCGGTCCAACCAAGGTGTGGGCCTCGCACGCCGATCAGCCACTGCTCGACGATCTGCGCGCGCTTGCCGCATCCACCCATCTGCCGCTCGCTACGGAGAATGTTGACAGCATCGGCGCCAGCGCCGATGCGGAGTCGTTCGCACGCGATCATATCCCGCGCATCACGTTGCACTCAGTGACCGATCAAAGCTGGGCGATTCTGCATTCGCCTGCCGATAGGTTGGCGGCAATTCAGATGAGCGACTACTACGACAGCTATCAGCTGATCGCGAAGTATTTGGCGTACCTAGATGACGCGTTGAAACCGGCGGCGCGCTCTGAGAGACCGGTGCAGTAGCCGAGTCTATTCATTCCGCCGACGCTAATCATCGCAACGCTTGGGCGGTTACATAAATTGCCGCCAGCCCCAGCAAAAGCACAGCCTCCTCAAACTTTTCCGACCACGCGTGGAGGCGGTCGAATTCGCGGCGCTGGGGATTGTCGAGGGGCACGTCGTCGATCACACCAACCTCGGCGCGCAGGGCGTGCATCTTCGGAGAAATGGCGAACTGCGAGATCAAGGTGAGGATCAGCATCGACACA
Source organism: Terriglobales bacterium (assembly GCA_036513715.1). Taxonomy (GTDB): domain Bacteria; phylum Acidobacteriota; class Terriglobia; order Terriglobales; family Acidobacteriaceae; genus Acidiflorens. Next base: position 257,349 of record DATBYM010000067.1, on the reverse strand, counting down.
ACCAAAAGATGCCGCGCCGCCAGCCGCCGCGGCGTGCCGGTGGACATGCGGCTATAAAGCATCGACGCAAACAGATAAATAATTCCTGAGGCAATCGCCATGTAGTGCAGCAAGTCAAGCGAGCGCCCTATGATCGATCCGGCCATGTGGCGGGTGGGGAGAAGTCCGGGAGAAAAAACGGTTGGCGCTTCGACAAAGGCGAGAAAGATCACTCCACCCAGCCAGACCACAAGCGACAACACCATGAGAAACCGTAGAAATGACATGAGCGAGATTATAGTGGGGGGAGGTAGGTTTCAAGGTTTCAGGGTTTGGAAGAGCCGCAGAATCTCGAAGTGCTATTCGTCTGTGAAACTCTGGAACCTTGAAACTTTGAAACCTGCCTCACGAGTTATCCACAGCCCCGAACCAACGCTGTCACTTTCTCCTGTACACGCGACTGTTTACGCTCATCCTTCCCCACGGTCCGGAGGGAATCATCCACATGCAGCGTTCCATGACCACGGCAGATGTTAATTTTGTTTCTTTGCAGACGGCAATCTTCTGCGTGCAGTGCGAATTGCTAAGCGACAACAACACACCGCGTTGTCTGGCCTGCGGCAGCGGCGCGGTGCTGAGTCTTTCGCGGGTGTTGGGCGGATCGCTGCGCGGGCAACAGACGGCGCACCTCATCGCCGACGCGGAGTTGGATCGGCTGGTGCGCTCGCTGCTGTACACGGTGCCCCAGGTCGCGGAGGTGGGTGAGAACCAGAACGAGTATCGCACCGGCGAGCGTCCGGTAGGCGAAGACCAGATCGAGCCGCCCACCGCAGCTTTCTCCACTCGCCACCGGATGCGGCCTCGTCATCATGGGCCAGTCGCAGTGCCGCGTGCGCTGATTAACGCGGGAGAGATCGACCTCGAACCAGGCATCAGCATCATCGCGGAAAAGGCACAGGTGCTTACCGGCGCCACCGGAGCTGCGATCGCGCTGCGTCGGGGCAATGAAATCGTTTGCCGCGCGCGCACGGGGCGTACTGCTCCGGATGTTGGCGTGCGATTGCAGACCGATCGCGGGCTTTCGGCAGACTGCGTGCGCACGGGAGAAGTGCTGCTCTGCAACGATGCGGAGACGAATCCGCGAGTGGATTGGGCTACCTGCCGGCGCATGGGTGTGCGTTCGATCCTGGCCGCTCCGCTGCGGCATTTTCAGCGGACGCTGGGGGTGTTTGAAGTGCTGTCGTCTACGCCTGGTGCTTTCGATAACAATGATGTCGCCACTATGCAGTTCCTCTCCGGAATGATGGTGGCTACTATTTCGCGGCTTTCTAGTTTGCAGCCGGTGACGCCGGTGGCCTCGGGCGAATAGGACGAGCAAGTTCAGTTTCGCTAGATGGACTGTCTGGGCGTAGATAGTCAGAACCGGCGCGTTCTCCCCGTCCAGCGGAAACCCTTGAAGAAACCGGTCAGCAGAAACCAAATATATTTTGGGACTCTGAGTGGGGAAACGAGCCAAAAGCGGCCCCAGATGAAAAGATATTCAGGCAGCAGGCGCACCACATCCGCAACTCGTGGCCGGGAGGAATGATCACTGTGTTGATAATATGTAATCTTCTCTCCGTTCCATGCTACGGAGAACCTCGGCTGATACCGCAGTGTGTTCAACCTCGGTAAAGAGAGTCCGAGGCGAGGGTAGAGCGGTTCAACCAGAAAGCATTTCTCGTTCTGAAAAAGTTGGACCCAGGCATGTCCGGAGCCGTACCTTCCGTGCCGACCGAATACGACGCGGGTGTTGAATCCCAAGTCCATGAACTGGCGCCAGGTCCAGAATGCGAAGTCCTCGCAGTCGCCCTTCTTTAATTGTTCGAAGTCTTCTGGCGGTTGCCAATAGTCTTCTTTATCGAAGAGCTCTTTGTCGGAAACATATCTGCAGCCTTTCAAGAATTCGCGAACTTCTTCGACGGATTGGCAGTGCACGGCAAGCGGATGGCTGACATAGCGTCCCAGCGGAAAACTAGGTCGAGGTCCCCTGCGGCGATCGAATGGGCGAAAGACTTTCTTGCCTTCCGCATCGTACGCACTGGGAATGACTTCCGCGATCATGGTTGAAGTCTAACCGAGAACGGAGAGCTAACTAGACTGGAACCGGCACGCTCTCGATGATCTCGCGCAGCACCTGTTCCGCTTGCTCTGATTTTTTCAGAGTGGAAGCGTAGAGCGAACTTACAACGACGCGGTGGGCAAATACAGAAACTACTAAGGGCTTGAAATCTTCCGGCGTGCAGTAATCACGGCCTTCTAAGAACGCCATCGCCTGGGCGGCGCGATAGAGCATCTGCGAGCCGCGCGGAGATACTCCGAGAGATAGATACTCGGACTCGCGCGTCTTACTCACTATGTTAAGTAAGTAAGTGATCAGGGATTCGTCCACGTGAACCTGGGTTACGGCTTGCTGTATCTCGACCACATCGGCGGCATTGAGCACGGGGCGCAGGTTTTCGAGTTGCGCGACCCCGGCTTCGGCGCGGAGAATTTCGCGCTCGGCGTTGCCTTCGGGATATCCCATGCGCACGCGCATCAGGAACCGATCGAGTTGCGACTCGGGCAAGGGATAAGTGCCATGATGCTCGACCGGATTCTGTGTAGCGAGAACGAGAAACGGTTGCGGCAACTGATAGGAATGCGCGTCGATCGTAACCTGCCCCTCGTTCATCGCCTCGAGCAAGGCTGACTGCGTCTTGGGAGTGGTGCGATTGATTTCGTCGGCGAGCAGAACATTGGCGAAAACCGGTCCGCGCTTGAATTCGAATTTCTGCTCGATCGCCGAGTAGATCGAGATGCCGAGCACGTCGGAGGGCAGCATGTCGCTGGTGAACTGTATGCGCTGAAAACTGCAGTCGATGGCGCGGGCGAGAGCCTGACCGAGCGTGGTCTTGCCGACTCCGGGGACGCCTTCGATCAGCAGGTGGCCCTTGGCGAAAATAGAAACTAGGGCGAGCCGAAGGACGTCGTCTTTGCCGCGGATGACGCGGCGCAGGCTGTCTTCAAGCGCCGCCGCGCGGCGTGAGGTTGCCACCAGAGTCTCGGGAGCCATTGTTGCGATTCTACTATGGTGGCAGCGTGGCTGGCAGTTACCACGGTTACGGGCTTTTCAACGCCACCGCAGGACCCGCCGCGCTAGTCGCTCGATTGTCGAATCCCGGCTATTGGCAACAGTTTGGTTTGTTTTGGGGTGCGCGGTGGAGTCACATTCGAAGTCATCCCTTTTGGTCCAGAGTCCGTTGCCGCCGACTCTGGAAGAACTGTTGAAGCGGTGACGGGGCGAGAATTCTTTTCCATCTTTTTCGCCAAATGATCGAGGTGATTTACCGATCCGCGCGGCACTCCGAAGGCGGCGGAGCCCGGATTGATGGTCAGGCGAGAGGGCAATACGGCAGAATTGGCTGCCAGGCCGAGGCCGACCATCAGGGTCTGATGCCCGGTGGCGGGCACTGCCGGCGCGATCGCTCCGGCCGGGGCATTAAGCAGACGTGGAAGCGCATTCCGAGTATCCCAGTTTCCGGGCTGCCAAACGTAGCCGACGCCGGGAGCGAATGCCCAGTTACCGTAATTGTAGGGTATCCATCCCCAGGGATAGCCCGACACCCACATGTAGCCGGCGCCAGGATAGAAGGCCCAGCCGCCATCCTGGAACGGGCTCCAACTAACGCCGACGAAGTAGGGCCGCCAGACGTTGCCGTAGCCGGGCACGGTTATGAAGTTTCCGTAATAACTCAAGTCACCCACGCCATAATCATACGGCGATGAAATGCTGGAGGCGCCGGGAGAAGTGTAGCGATCATGATAGTCAGTCTGCTCGCGATCCCATGCATCGGAGGGTCGATCTTCGTAATTCTTTGCGATCACAAGCGTGTCTTTCTTTCCGGGACCGGCGGAATCATCATTCACAACGGCGATGGTTGCGCGGTGCTTCTCGGCAATCTCAAATGTGCCAGACGGTAAGTTCGCGGTCACTTTGCCCTTGAACACGGCGACAGTGGCCGTAGCACCCGCGAGTTCCACGCGAAGATGGGCAGCATCGGCCATGCTGACTGATTCGCGGCCAAAAGTTAACCGGAACGGGCCGCCGCTTCTTCCGCTGCCCCCAGTTTTCTTCGGATGAAGATCTGCGTAGACGGTGCCGGAGACAAGTTGCACGGCGCTGATCATCTGGCCATCGTCTTCAAGCGCGAGATGGGTGAAGTCCACTTCGCTGTTGGGGGCGAGACGGAGCGCGCTACCATCTTCGAATTCCACTTCCGCGTGACCATCCCTACCCGTCCTAAGTCTGGAGCCTTCGATCACGGGCAAGTTGAGAAAGGCTTTGTCGAAACCCTCGCCGGCGTTGCGGTCGAGCTGCACAACGCCCTGCACTTCGCTCAAGCGGATGAAGCGCACCTTGGATTCAGCCGACGCCGAAACCACCAGAAACGCCGCGGCGAGCGTGGCCCACACTGTCAGGATCTTTCCGAACCTTGCGATTGACATACTGCGTCTCCCAAGACTGCTCCCTAATGGGATCTGCCCCCTAGAATATTGCGAGCGTCCGGCGCTCAAGTCAAGGGGGACATCTTGCACACCACGAAACCCCTTTCTCGCCGCGGAATAGCGGCGCGGTGACTGCTGCTCGACGAAGGAGGCGATGCCGCTGGCGTGGAAGTGCTGTAGCTAGCAGAGTCGAGGAAGAACTCGAATGTGGCGAAGTCACGGGCATTCAGTCGATTTCGATGAGATCGCCGCCAACCCGCCTTATCCGTCCCTAAGTGATTATTGGTAGAACTCCGCCGGGCGTCCTGTCAGCCGCTCGATTCTTTTCGCGGTCGGCGGATGAGTCGAGAACAGGTTGCCGAAGCTCATTCCACCCAGGAACGGGGCGATGATGAAAAGATGCGCGGTGGATGGGCTCGCTACCAGAGGCAAGCGGTGCGAGTAGCTTTCGATTTTCGCCAGAGCGCTGGCCAACGCATATGGATTCCCAGTCCAATGGGCTCCCGTGTCGTCAGCGCCGTATTCTCGAGAGCGCGACACCGCGAGTTGGATCAGCATGGCCGCCAATGGCGCGAGGAAGATCATGGCAATCGCCGCGATGCCGCCGCCTTCGCCTCGGTCTTCGCGCTCGCCGCGCATGCCGCCGAAAATCATTCCCCACTTGGCGATTGACGCGAGCCAGGTAATGGCGCCGGCCAAAGTTGCCGCGATAGAGCTGATCAAAATGTCACGGTTGCGCACGTGACCAAGTTCATGGGCGATCACACCTTCGAGCTCCTCGTCGTTGAGCAACCCGAGAATGCCCTGCGTTACCGCGACCGACGCGTGATTTGGATTGCGTCCGGTGGCGAAGGCATTCGGCGAATCGGTCGGGATGAGGTAAACCTTGGGCATCGGCAGGCCGACTTTCTGCGACAGACGCTCGACGATGTTATAGACGCGCGGCAGTTCTTCGCGGCTGATGGGCTGCGCACGATAGGTCGCAAGCGCGATCTTGTCGGAGAAAAAATAGGCGACAAAATTCATGACCGCCGCGAAAGCCAGCGCCATAAACATCCCGTTCTGCCCGCCCAAAGCGCGGCCCACCAGCATGAACAGTAGCGTCATGACAGTGAGCAGCAGAGTAGTTTTGAATACGTTGCTCATAAGCGTCTCGGGTTGCTTGACGCAGCTTCCCTGGTTACAACGATTAGATGCTGGAGGCTAGTCTTTAGGCTCTCAGCCTGCTCCGGCTGTTGGACGGTTGCCGAGTTTCGCTCGGCTGGACAGACGCGTGCGTCTGCGCTAAGTGATCGCGGTCATCCTCAACCTTTTATCCCTATCCCTGCTGCCGCTTTAGAGCGCGGTCAAGTGTCTGGTCGAGAGCGGCTCTGGCTTTTTCGTATTCCGCCGGCGTGATCTTGCCTTGTCTTCTTTCTACCTCGAGTTGAAACAGTTCTTCTTTCAGCGCTTCGAGCAGCAATGATGATTTCGCGGGCGGCGCGGCTACCACTGGATTCGAGGATGTCACCGCGGTTGATGACGATGGCGATGACGAACGCAGGCTTGCGGCGTGATCGCCTGTCGCCGCGGCAACCTTCGGGCCAGACGTCGCTCCACCTGCTGCGGTCACGGGTTGCCGCTTTGTCGCCACCCACCCTCCAACGGCGAGCAGCACGGCGAATCCGAAGAGAATTGGCCAGCGATACCTTTGCAGCGCGTCGGGAGCATCGATCGGCACGCCCAATCCGCCGCCCGGGCGATTGTCGCGGCCCGCGGATGGGGTTTGCGGCTGCGACTCCGCTGGTTGCTGATCCTGCTGCTGCGCGGCGTTCGAAGCGGTTTCTCCGGGCGACTCGGTGATCACTCCCTGGCCGCGAAGCGTGAAGCCAAGACGCTGTCCGGGTTTCGCTTCGCGCGCAACTTCCACGGCGCTGTCGCCCTGGCTCGGATCGTGCATCGATTCATAGCTCGGCGGATTCGCGGCCGTGAATTGCATCGTCTTGGGAAGAACGATGACGAGATGCTCGGCGGGATAGAGCGGCTTGGGATCGATCTTAATCTCGCCCGAGTAAGGCAGTGTGAACTCGACCTGAAACTGCGTTTCTCCCGGACGCAGCGGGAAGTTGACCGCATAGCGATTCTTCTCCGTCTGGGGCACGGCGTCGGCGCTGATTGGCTGGCCATTCGGCGCGCGCGCTTGCAGTTGTTCGACCTTGGCGCCAGGAGGAAGATAGAACTCGAAATTGTGATCATTCATCTGCGTCTTTGGCGGAGACGACGTGTTGTTGGCGACGAAGAGGCGCACACCCTGCATGGTTCCACTGTCAGCCTGAAAGCGAATCACGTCGGCGGTCACGCTAAGGCCGGCGACCTTGGTCGCGACGTCGTAAACGTTCACGTCGGCCGTGTTGACGCCAGGAGGCGCCATCTGATGATAGGTGACTCCCTGATGGATGGCGCGGATGAGGTGAGGAGCGGGGGCTCCGGTGAGTTGGAAGCTGAATTTGCCAGCGCTGTCGGCCTTGGTGGTAGCGGCCACGTTCATGCCGCTGGTGAAGTCGATGAGTAGGACTTGGTCTCCGGCAGCGGGCTGGTTAGTAGTGCCGTTGGTTACGGTGCCGGTTAGGGTCTGGGCGGCCGAGTTGAGGGTGAGCGCGAGGATGAAAAGCCCGCCGATAGCCGTGAATAGGGTGGATTTTGATGCTCTAATCAAAAAAGCTCCTTTGCTGCCGCGATGCTCTGGCGAGAGGCGATGCTACGCTACGAATTCAGCGCTTCAAGGCCTTGTGATCGCCAATCCAGAACCACAAATATCCATCGACCCGTTTTATTGCCACTGTTTTACTACAAGCGCGTGGTGATTTAACGTCACGCGCGCGGACCATATTTCTTGGCCGTGGCGCTCTCCCACTCTCATGAATTGTATTGAAGGATGCTGGGAATTTGCCTTCAACAATGAAAACTGTTTGCCGGCGCGGTCGCGAACTTGCGGAGAGAGCGCGCCCAAACTAGGCGGTGGATATGGCTTCGAGATTAGACCACCAGCCCCGCAGCCTGCTCCAGGTGCACCATCTCTGCCATGATTGCCGCCGCTTCCTCTTCGAGCGAGGCCCGCATGGATTGATAATCCGCGTCGGGGACTTTGCCGGCTTTGTATTCGAAATTCAGATCGCGCAAGTTTTCATAGACAGCTTCCTTGCGCTCGCGGAGATAGCCGAGGCGCGTCTTCTCTTCTCCGGCATAGACTTCGCCGGGAAAGAAGAAAACATAGTAGAGACAGGCGGCGGTAAAGGCGGCGCAAACGTAGAGAATCATCAGTCTGTCTCCCTGCCGGGAACTTCTTCCGATCGCGGCTTTTTGCGGGCGGGGGCGCCCGCTCCGCACTCGACCATCATAAACCGGTCTCCTTGCGAGCTTTTCGGCGGAACTCTTCTAGCTCGCTTCCGTTTGGGATAACGATGCCATCGGCGAGAGCCGGCTCGGGGCGATTCTTCCACGAACGCACAATATGGACGGCGAAGGCGATGCCGAGCGCCAAGACTAGGAAGGGCATGATCCAGGCCACGCGATCGAAGCCGGCGGCAGTGGGTGCGGCGATGACGGTTGGTCCGTATTCCTGGACGAAGCCTTGCAGGATCAGGTCGTCGTTATTGCTGTTGCCTTTGTCGAGCGCAGCCAGAAGCTCGTTGCGCATTTTGTCGGAGTAGGTGCAGCCGACGTGATTGCACTCCAGCAGAATCTGGCCGCATCCGCAGGCGCACATCATGCGATGGCCTAGGTCTTTGAAGCGGGCGCTGTCGTCGCCGGCGCCCATGAAGACAACCACCGCCAGCGCGAGAACGGCCGCCTCTAGCCAGCGGCGCGGGGAGTGCCGGACATCCCGGCGAAAAGCAGGTCCTTTGCTTCGCTCAGGATGACAACTCATTCGTAGATTCGACATTTTCATCAATCACCAGCTCCCACCTGCGCGGGTTCGCGAGCGGGCGTGGCCGCCGTCACCCGCACGGGCACGGCGTTCGGCACGAGCGCGGTAATTGTTCCGAAGACCATGACGATCAGGCCAATCCAGATCCAGGGCACCAGCGGATTTAGGTGCGCTTTGATGATCGGACGACCGGTGGTTTCGTTCTTGCCTTCATAGACGAGATAGACGTCGGTCACTAAAAAGAGGTCTTCGCGGAAGCTGGGATAGATGCGCGGCAGAGTCTGCGGCTGTCCGCTGGCTTTGTAGAAGCGGCGCTCGGGATACATGGTCGTAATCTGCTTGCCGTCGCGGAAGACGTTGATGATCGCCCACTCATTGCCGTAGTTGGGATTATCGTCCTGCGTGTAGGACTGACAAACGAGCGTGTATGGGCCAATGTTGATTTTGTCGCCGAAGCCCATTTCCTTTTCAACGTCTTTATTGAAGGGCGTGCCGAGGATTCCGATGATGACGAGCGCGACGCCGAAGTGGACGATGTAGCCGCCGTACCGGCGCGTGTTGCGGTGATAGAGCTGAATCATCGCCGCGAACAAATTCTGCCCACTCTTGCCGGCGATGACGCGGCCCCCGCGAAGGAATTCAGAAATTACGGTGAAGACTACCAAGGCCGAGAGGATAGCGGCCATGGTCGCGTAGAAATAGGAGGGATCTTCCCAGGGACGGACGCCGAACAGAATCATCATGCCGCCGACGGCGACCGAGCCAATGGCAGGGAAAAGAAAATTTCGCTTGAGACTTCCGATGGAAGTCTTACGCCACGCGAGCAGCGGTCCTACAGCGGTGAGTAGAAGCAGCAGCAAAGCAACCGGGATCGCCACCCGATTGAAAAACGGCGGGCCCACCGTGACTTTGTGCCCCTGAACAAATTCCGACAGTATCGGGAAGAACGTTCCCCAAAGGATCGTGAAGCAGACTACGAGCAGCAAAAGATTGTTAAACAGGAAACTCGACTCACGCGACGCCAGCGACTCCAACTTATGCTCGCTCTTGAGGTGATCACGGTTGGCGACCAGAAAGAAAGTGCACACGGCTAGCGTCAGTCCTATGAAGACAAGGAACCACGTGCCGATCGAGGATTGCGCGAAGGCATGCACCGAACTAATCACGCCCGAACGCGTAAGAAATGTCCCGAGCATTGAGAGCAGGAATGTCGCGAAGATCAGCGACATGTTCCACACTTTCAGCATGCCTCGTTTTTCCTGCATCATCACCGAATGCAGAAATGCTGTGCCTGTGAGCCAAGGCATCAGTGAGGCATTTTCCACGGGATCCCATCCCCAGTAGCCGCCCCATCCAAGCACAGCGTACGCCCAGTGCGCGCCGAGAAAGACACCGATGGTGAGGAAGCACCACGTGACCATCGTCCAACGGCGCGTAATGTGAATCCATTTCTCGCCGGGATACTTCATGATCAGCGCGCCGAGCGCAAACGCGAAGGGCACGGTGAAACCAACGTATCCGAGATAAAGCATGGGAGGATGAATCACCATCTCGGGATATTGCAGCAAAGGATTCAGCCCGGTACCGTCGGGGGGAAGGCCTCCCTCCATGATGGCGAAAGGGTGGGCGGCGAAATTTAGAATCAGCAAAAAGAAAACCTGCACCGACGCGATGATCACCGAAGCGTAAGCAAACAGTCGCTGATCGGTCTTATAGCGCAGGCGGAGAACGAATCCATATCCGGCCAAGAGTAGCGACCAGAAGAGCAACGAGCCCTCCTGCCCCGACCAGAGCACAGCGAATTTATACGCAGCGGGCAAATCGCGATTGCTGTGATGGAAAATGTAGGCGATGGAGAAGTCGTCATTGAAGGCGGCGAGCACGAGCACAATACCCGCCAGCAGCACTGCGGCGAAAGTGGCGATTCCGGCGCGCCGCGCCGTCTCACCGAGGCGGGCTGAAGCCGCGCTTCGACTGAATAACGCCAAGAAGCCCGCCACGAAACAGTACGCACTCAGGCCGAGCGCGAGCATGAGCGCGAAGCTTCCTATTTGAGACATGGGTGGGACTCCACGGTATCTTCACCGTATTTTTTCAGAGAAGCAAGAGGTATGCAATCCGGGGATGCCCAAAAGGCGCTTTCATCGCCCTTTCTCCAGCGGATAGCCCTTCTGGCGCCAATCGCGAATTCCGCCGTCCATGGAAATCACATTGCTATAACCCATTTTTTGCAGGTTATCGGCGGCCAGCGCGGAGCGGAATCCACCTCCGCAATACAGCACCAGTTCGGCGTTCAGGTCGGGATACTTACCCTCAACATCGCGCTCGATGATGCCTTTGCCGAGATGCACGGCGCCGGGCAAGTGGTCGGCATCGTATTCGCGATCCTCGCGCACGTCGATCAGCGCAAATTTCTCTCCGCGATCGAGCCGAGCCTTAACCTCATCGACGTTTGTCTCCCGAACGCGCTGCTTGGCGTCATTAACAATCTTAAGAAAGTGTGGCGGATGCTGTTGAGCCATGGTCGATGTTCCTCCTTTCTGGCTAATCGAATTTGCCTTGAGATCGTCCTTGAGAGTTTTAGACAGGAGAATGATAGCAGGCGGAGCGAGATCGCTTCTTCTTGCCGCACCCCCATATCGATGTGTTAAAGATTATGGCTGGAGAATATTGAACCGCACCGCGTTGATCGCAGACCCAATGACGCTAATCATCCGCCAGTCTCGCATTCACTCCCACGGTTGCTATACCACGAAGCCAATCCGCAAAGGCACGCTGATCATCGACTACGTCGGCGAGCATCTCTCCTACGAACAGGCCGACGATCTCTACGACGATTTCCCAAACACCTACCTGTTCGGCTTGGATGGCGGTAAGCGCATCATCGACGGTTACGGCGTTGCTGCGTTCGTCAATCACTCCTGCGAGCCGAATTGCGAAACCGATCAGATTCGCGGCAAGATGTGGATCATCGCGCTCCGCGACATTGCCGCCGGCGAAGAATTGACCTACGACTATAACTTGTACGATGGCGAGGACGATGCTCCCTGTTTATGCGGTGCGCCGCGCTGCCGGAAAAGTTTGTACTCCGCGTCACACCTGCGCAAGATTGCCAGGAAGCGCGCCAAAGCCGCGGCTGCAGCGGCCGCCGCTGCATCATAAAGCGACGGCATTTCCGATGCTACAATCGGTTTCGTTCTCCGCTCAGGAACTTTGAGGTCTGACTTGAACCGCGCTTCCGCCGGACTGGAAAACATTGTCGCCAAATCTCTTCACCGTGCGCCGGCGGATCAGAGTGCGTTGCTGGCGTGGCCAGTCGCTTGCGGCAGCGCGGTCGCCGATCGGACGCGCGCGCTTAGCTTTTCCGATGGCATTCTGCAAGTAGAAGTCGCCGATGCCGGTTGGCGGCGCGAACTTGCCAATCTGGCTCCGCGCTACGTAGCCTTGATCAACAAATATTCGGCGGTTGCGGTGAAGCGCATTGAGTTCGTCGTTAAAGGGCAACGATTACAGCAGGAAAGATAAGGCGTGAAAATCACCGATAAAGACGTAGCCTATGTGGCCGACCTCGCCAACCTCGATCTCACAGGGGACGAGCGCGCTCGGATGCTGCGCGATTTGAACTCCATCCTTGAATACATCGAACGTCTCGGCGAACTCGACACTGGGAACGTCGCGCCCATGGCCCAGGTTTCAGATCGCTACGGCGTGGACGAGTCGCGCCACGGAAGCGAGCGCTTCGCCTACGCGATTCGCGAGGACGTGAAGGACGGCTTGCGCAAATCCCTGCCGCATCAGGTCGCCTTGGATAATGCTCCCGAAACGGACGGGACATTTTTCGAAGTTCCCAAGGTGATTGAGAGATAGATGGCCGTGGCAACGATCGGCGACATTCGCGGTGCGATCGCGGAACGCAAAACGACTGCCACCACTTTAGCGCACGATTTCTACTCTCGCATTAAAAAAGAAGACCTCGAGATCGGCGCGTTCCTGACTCTGTGCAAGGAGCGCGCGTTGGCGCAGGCCGGGCGCATTGACGCGATGGCTGCGGAGGGCAAGCCTTTGCCGCCGCTGGCGGGAGTTCCACTTGCGATCAAAGACGTCATGATGACGAGCGGCGTGCGGACGACAGCAGGCTCGAAAATTCTCGACGATTTTATCCCGCCTTATGACTGCACGGCGGTCGCTCGCCTGGAAGCGGCGGGTGCGGTGCTTCTGGGCAAGCTTAACTGCGATGAGTTTGCCATGGGCTCGTCAACGGAGAACTCGGCATATCACGTCGTGCGCAATCCGCGCGACAAAAGCCGTGTGCCCGGAGGCTCGTCTGGCGGATCGGCGGCCGCAGTCGCGGCGGAGATGGCCGTAGCGGCGCTCGGTTCCGACACCGGCGGATCGATTCGTCAGCCTGCGTCGTTTTGCGGCGTGGTTGGATTAAAGCCGACCTATGGGCGCGTATCGCGCTACGGGCTGATTGCGTTCGCATCGTCGCTCGATCACATCGGGCCATTTGCGAAGACGGTGAAAGATGCTGCGCTGGTGCTGCGTACAATTGCGGGGCGCGATCCGATGGATTCGACTTCTGCCGAGGTGCCCGTGCCAGATTATGTGGCAGAACTGGAGAAGCCGGTTCGCGGTTCAGCTCCGGCGTTGAAAGTTGGCGTGGCGAAAGAGTACTTCGGCGCGGGGCTCGATCCCGAAGTGCGCGCGGTGGTGGAAGCAGCGATTCAGAAACTGGCTGAGCTCGGATGCGAGGTTGTGCCCATAAGTTTGCCGCACACCGAATATGCGATTCCGGCGTATTACATTGTGGCCACGGCGGAAGCGTCGGCGAACCTGGCGCGCTTTGACGGGGTGAGATATGGCTTCCGAGCCAAGGCGAACACGCTTTCCGAAATGTATCGTAAGACGCGCGACGGCGGATTTGGCATGGAGGTCAAGCGCCGCATCATGCTTGGCACCTACGCGCTGAGCGCTGGTTATTACGACGCCTACTATCTCAAAGCGCAAAAAGTGCGCACGCTGCTGACCCGCGACTTCGATGAGGCATTCAAGAAGGTGGATGTGATCGCTGCGCCTACTTGTCCGACTCCAGCGTTCAAGTTAGGGGAGAAGGTCAACGATCCGCTGGCCATGTATCTCGCCGATATCTACACAGTAACTGCCAACTTGGCTGGCATTCCTGGAATTTCGATTCCGTGCGGCGAGAATCATGAGAAGCTGCCAATTGGGCTACAGTTGTTTGCGCGGCATTTTGATGAGGCTACGTTGTTGCGAGTTGCGCATGCGTATGAGCAGACGAGATAGTCGTTGGTCAATCGTCGTTAGTCATTAGAAGGACGCCGGGACAGGGGCGCTACAGAATCTCGTAATAACAGTCGCCCGCGCACGCCTTGCAGAGCACGCGTCCAGCGCGCAGAACTTCGCGACGGAAATTAATTCCTTCGCCGCACTCGGCACAGCCGATGCGATCGCCCTTGTATCCGGGGAATTCTTCGGCTGGCAGCTCGACCTTCACCCATTGCTTGGTGAATAGGTCGTCTTCCGCCATCTCGCGATAAGCGAGCATCTGCTGCTGGTTCTTGCTCTCGATTTCGGGATGCATGGAGCGCGCCAGCGCCTTGGACGATTCTTTCGCGGCGATGCGGATGGCTTTGCCGGCGCTCACGTCTTTTATCCCCAGATCGACGAAGGTTGCGGCCATTTTTCCCCAGTCGCGAAATTTCAGGGCGCGCTTGCCGAGCCGGCATCCGGTGACAACGGCGATGGCGTCGGTGGCGCAGCGATCGATTTCTACGAAGGTGACGAGGCGCTTGCGATCTTTTCCACGCGCGTCTTCGATGCCTAGCTTCTCGAGTCCTAACATGGCCAAGCGGACGCCCAGCACTTGTCCGGCGCAGAGATGGCCGTGGGCGATTTCAGCTTCGCGAAGATAGTCGTCGAGGGTAAGCATGGGTTTCTACAAATAATCTTGTAGTGCCTGTCACTTCATATCCCTACTTTCTACGCCAACGCACTCCTTCTTTTGTGTTCTCGACGATGATACCGGCGGCTGTCAATTCTCCTCGCAACGCGTCGGAGGCTTTGAAATTTCGCGTCTTTCGAGCGGCTTCCATTTCCGCAAGCTTCTGATTGACCTGTTCGTCGGCGAGTTGCGCAGAGCCGGCGATGTCCAGCAACTCGGGGCTAATTTCTTTTTCGCGGCCCTCTGAGCGGGCCCAGTCGAGAATTGCTTTCATCTTAGGCTGATCGTCATCTTTCAGCACGCCGAATATCTCGTCGAACTTGGCCAGCGCCCCGAGCAGCGGCTTCACGTCGTCCTGGCGAAAGTTGTTCTGGTCAGCCGCCGCGGCATCGAGCGCGGTATTGACTTTGCGCAACATGTCGAACATGGCGGCTTGCGCTTCGGCGGTATTTAGATCGTCGTCGAGAGCGCTCTTCATCTTGTCGATGGTTTCCTGCGCCAGTTGCGACATTTGCGGCGTAGATCCGGGGGAAAATTGTGTGCTGGTGAGGCGAAAGCGGAAATTCCGCAATTTCTCAACCGAACTCGCCGCGGACTTTAGGCCATCGAAAGTAAAGTTGAGCTGATTGCGATAGGGCACCTGCGTCAGCAACCAGCGAATCGACGATGGCTTGTGGCCGCGCAGCACAAGGTCTCGAATCGTAAAAAAGTTCCTCAGACTCTTCGACATCTTCTGGCCCTCGACGAGCAGAAAGCGCGCATGGAACCAGTAGCGGGCAAACTGTTTTCCAGTAGCCGATTCCGATTGTGCAATTTCATTTTCGTGATGGGGAAAGATCAGGTCCTCGCCGCCCGCGTGCAGATCGAAGCTCGGCCCGAGTTCCTCCATCGACATCACCGAGCACTCGATGTGCCAACCGGGACGTCCGGGACCAATCGATGTTTCCCACGACGCTTCCCCTGGCTTCGGAGCCTTCCAGAGGGCGAAGTCGCGGGCGCTGTCTTTTTCGTATTCGTCGACGTCAACGCGAGCGCCGTCGGTCATGCCGGCGAAATCTTTTTTCGAAAGCTTGCCGTAGTCGGGAAATTTCGCGATGCGGAAGTAGTAAGAGCCATCTTCAGTGCGATAGGCGAAGCCTTTCTTCACCAGTTCGGCAATGAATTCAGCCATGCGGTTGATGTGCTCGGTGGCGCGCACGAAAATTGGCTTTTCGATACTTAACGTAGCCGAATCCTCTAGAAAAGCCTGCACATACTTTGCGGTGTACTGCTGCACAGACACGCCGTCGCGCGCGGAGTTGCGAATGATCTTGTCGTCAACGTCGGTGATGTTCATTACGTAGCGGACGTCGTATCCGCTCTGGCGAAGGAAGCGATAGAGAAGATCGACGGCGATAAAGGTGCGGAAGTTGCCGACGTGGCCGTAGTCGTAGACAGTCGGGCCGCAGGCATACATGCGGACGCGGTTGTCGTCGAGCGGATGGAAGTCTTCGATCTCTCCAGAAAGAGTGTTATAGAGGCGCAATGCCATAGGTTCGCAGAGTCATATTCGCAGAGTGATGGATGATTTCGCGCGTTGAGCACGAACCTTTTATTCTAGGGGCGCGAAACAAGACGGGTCAAATGGCATGCTGAGTGACGCGATGGCGTTCGCCTGGGGAGTTATGCGGCCGGCGCCGGAACCTCCCGCTTCGGACGGTTTGCCTTGCGGACTGATCTTGAACTGGGAGCATACCTACCGCCCAGGGTAATTACTTTAAAGATTTTTGTTGTTTAGGCCGAGGCAGCGGGCGGCGCGTGCTGATGCAGTCGATGCTGCACGAGAAATGCATAATGGATCGCGGAAACGATAGTAAAGATAAAAGTGGCGCGCAAGAAGGTCGTCCGTGCGATCCAGACCCACTGCACGGGATAGGTGAGAAGCAGCAGCACGAAGAAAATCGCGGCCACCTGGGCGAAGGTGTTGGCTTTGCCGAAAATACTCGGGCGAAAATCGCGCAATCCGGCGATCATGAACAGCACGCCTCCGATTACCAGGATGGAGACATCGCGGCTAAACACCATGACCGTGTATTTCCAGGGAATCATGCGCTCAATCGAGAGGACAAGGAACATGGTGCTCATCAGCAACTTGTCGGCGATGGGATCGAGATACTGGCCGAGCAGCGTTTGCTGATGCAATGTGCGGGCGAGGAGGCCGTCGAGGCCATCGCTCAATCCGGCGAGAACGAAAAGCGCGAGCGCCCATTTGAAATCCTGCTTGAGCAGATCAATGACGATGAACGGCAGAAAGATCATGCGCAACAGCGTGAGCTGATTGGGCGCGGTAAGAATTTGCCGCAAGTTCATCGCGACTCGTCTCCGCCGTGGCGTCCTCCGCTTTTTTCTCGGGCGCTGCCGAGAAACTCGCTCACCAGCAGCGGCGAGGGATCCTGACCCGTCTTCTCAGCGAAGCGCTGAGCGAGCGAGAGGATGTTGCCCTCGGGCAGATCAAGTTCCATGCGCTCCAGGCGGTGCATGGGGAAAAAAACGACGCCGGAGGAGAAGGGCTCGCCGCTCTTAATCTGGGAGAGAAGATGATCGAAAGATGCGACGTCAACGCCGCGCAGGCTCAGGCCTTCGGCGGAAAGATGAAGGATCGCGCCCCAGAATTTTTCGCGCGGATTCGTTAAGGTGGCAATGACGAGCGCGCCGGGACGGAAGGGAACGGCAGCTTCGGGTTCTTGATAAAAGCTAGTGCTGGGCACGATTGAATTGTCGTCTGTCGGGGAGGGAAATTGCAAACGGAGGGAGCTGCGCGGTGACCTGCATCGAGGGATCAATGTTTCACAAATATGTGCGACGCTGATTCTACGCAGACCATCTGCATGGGTCCTTTTCGCTCGGGCGTGAATGCCTTGCGGTGACGCCAAGCATAGGTTTCGTGCCGACCGGCCAAATACGAAGTGCCGGCGTCCCGTTCCCAAATGTTGCACTGCCGTGAACGGTGTAACAGCGCCGATGACCTTGGGATTCCCCTTACATTTTGGCGGTTGGCCGAACAGGGGGACGATCAGCAACGCGATCATCGGAAGGTATTCCAGACGGTTCCTCCTCATCGATCACTCTCGCTCTTCGCCGCCTTCAAATCAATTCCCACCTGCTCCGCCTTCTTATAAAGGTGCGATCGCTCCAATCCTAGCGCCCGCGCCGTGTTCGAAATCTGGTGATGATTGCGTTTCAGTTCCGCCAGGATGGTCTCTTTCTCGAAGGCGCGGACGCGGTCGGCTAGCGGGCCGGCGCCGGCAGATGCCGAACCTGACGGCGCGACGGATGTAGGCAGCGCCAGAGCTACGGTCTCCGAAGTGACTTCGTTCGATGTCGCCAGCAGCATCAACCGTTCCACCGTGTTTCTTAGTTCGCGAACATTGCCGGGCCAGGGATGCTCTTGCAGTGCGCCGATTGCGTCTTTGGTGAAACGCATGGGCTTCCAGCCGTTGGTGGCGCTTACCTGCGCAGCAAAATGCTCGACCAGCGCCGGAATATCTTCGCGGCGTTCGCGCAACGGCGGCAGACGCAGAGGATAGACGAAGATGCGGTGAAATAAATCCTGCCGGAATTTACCATCGTGCACTTGCGCTTCGAGGTCGCGATGCGTGGCGACGACGACGCGCACATCAACCTGGATGGCGCGCTCTCCGCCGATGCGCTCGACTTCGCCTTCTTCGAGCACGCGCAGCAGTTTCGCTTGCATGACGAGCGGCATGTCGCCGATTTCGTCGAGAAAAATGGTGCCGTGCTGCGCCTGCTCGAATTTGCCTAAATGCCGGCCGGCGGCGCCGGTGAACGATCCTTTTTCGTGGCCGAACAATTCGGATTCAATCAGCTCCGCCGGAACCGCGGCGCAGTTCAGCGTGACGAATGGTCCGCTGGCTCTCGGACTGCGTTCATGGATCGTGCGCGCAACGAGTTCTTTACCAGTTCCCGTCTCGCCGAGAATGCAGATGCGAGTTTCGCTCGCGGCCACGCGCTCGATTTGCGCCATCAGCGCGCGCATGGTTTCCCCGTTCCAGACGATTTCATGTTTGCCCAGACGGCGCTCCAGGTCGCGGTTTTCGCGCTCGAGACGGCCGAGCTTCAGTGCATTCTCTACGGTGAGCAGAAGTTTTTCGGTGGAGATCGGTTTCTCCAGGAAGTCTAGCGCGCCCAGGCGCGTCGCCCGCACGGCCATCTCGATGTGCGCCTGCCCCGACATCATGACGACCGGAGTCGGCACGCCTTGCGCCTTGAGTTCTTCGAGCAGCGCGAGGCCGTCTTTGCCCGGCATCACCACGTCGGAGAGTATCAGGTCGAAGGACTGCGCTTTCGCCAGTTCGAGAGCCTTGTTGGCGTTGTCGCAGACGGCCGCCTCGTGCCCCTCCAGACGAAACGCTCGCGACAGCGAGGCCAGAGTGTTGGCCTCGTCGTCGACGATCAGCAGATGCGCTTTTTGCGCCACGATAATCGACCTCAACCGGAAATGCCACCCCAAATCTATCGCAGAGACGCCGAGTGCGCCGAGAAATCGCAGGGCAATTCCATGCGGAAGGTGGTCCCTTGTTCTTTCGTACTCTCGACAGAAATCTTGCCACCGTGATCGCTCACCACCGACTGCACTATCGCCAGTCCCAGGCCCGTGCCATGCTGCTTGGTCGTGTAATAAGGAGTAAACAAGCGGCCACACTCTTCGTGCGTCAAGCCGGAGCCGGTGTCGGAGACCGACAGCTCGACACGATCCCCCAGAGATAAAGTGCGAATCGTCAGTTCGCCACCTTGCGGCATGGCATCGATCGCATTGAGCACCAGATTTTGCAACGCGCGATGGAGCAGATCGGAATCAGCCGAAATTTCCGGCAATCTGTCCGCCAACTCAGTGCGCACTAGAATTTCATTCTTCGCCTGCAGTTGCGCCAGGAAGACGCGCAGCACGGAGCAGACCACATCATTCACTTGTGTTGGATGGCGCTGGGGCTGCGGCATCCGGGAGAATTCGCTGAAGCGGCCGATGATGGTCTTCAGATTACTGATTTCCTCGAGCAAGGTTGCCGTGCCTTCTCGGAAAACTTCTTCGAACATCTCAGGCGATTTCTCTTTCGCGCGCATGAGATTTTCGACGGTGACTTGCAGAGGAAATAGCGGGTTCTTTAATTCGTGCGCCAAACGGCGCGCCAGTTCACGCCATGCGGCCACTCGCTCCGCCTGCACGGTGCGATCCTTTTGCTCCGTGAGGTCTTCCGTCATGCGATTGAACGAGGCCGCCAATTCGCCGAGTTCGTCGGTCGATTCAACTTCGACCCTGGCGTCGAGATCGCCCGCCGCAACGCGCCGCGCCGCCTCCGCCAGCGACACAACCGGACGCGAGACACGCGCGGCGAACCACAGACTGGCCAGCACCGCCGCGAGAATTCCCGCTCCGCCGACCAGCATCGCGGTGGAGATCACGCGCCGTTGCAATTCAATCAACGGACGGCGCGAAGTGCCGACTAATAGAACTCCCAAGGGTTGCTGATTCGCGCTGCTGGCATCGGGTTCTGACCCGGCGGCGCGCGGGCCGGTCGCATTCCGCCCGCTGAGAGGGATGGCATGAAATACCTCGGCGTCAGCGGGGTCGGCAGTCCAATGAATCACGCTCTGAGATTCTTGCCCCGTATCGCGAACCTTTGCGACGAGTGGGGCGATTTGGTCGGCGCCCGCGGCCGGACCGTTCAAATCGAGCAGCGATTTCGGATTCCACTTTGCATCCAGATTTTGATAAAGCATCACTCGCGACCCGGCGGGAATATCGAGCGTCGAGAGGAAGGCTTGGTCGAGGCGTTCGCCGCCGATCACATACAGAGGTTGTTCTCCGACGCGCGCAACCCGCACCGCAAACAGACCGAGGGTTGCGCCATCCGGAAGCTCTTCGCGTTTTAGAAACGGTCCCGCTGTCACAGTTGCCGTCGGAGACCTGGCGTCGGACGCCGCCGCTTCGGGAGTTGTGGCTTGAGGAATCGTTGCTTGGGGAATTGTGGTCTGAGGAATCGCCGCCTCCGGGTAGCCGAATTTCGCCTGCCATTGCGCCGAGGAGAGGATCGTCCCATGAGTGTCGACAAGTTCGAGAAAGTCGAGCCGCTGCTGGCCCGCCAGCGAGCGCGCTTCGCCGACATATTCGCTCGCATCTGCGCCGCCGCGATTCATATCGAGAGCAATGCGTTGCACGGCTTCGCTGGCCGCAACCGACTCGACTTTGCGCGCGACGTCCGACCCGCGGCGCTGAAACTCCGATCGAAACTGCGCGGCGACGGCGTTGGCGCGATCCTGATCGGCCTGCTCGAACGAGCGCCGGATGGTGCTGTAAACCGAAATCGAGATAACCGCGACACAAGCAAGCACGGTTAACGCAAACAACAAAAGAAGTTTCTTGCGGAAGCTCATCGCGATCCCGCCTGCGCCGGTAAATCAGCGCGCGAAGCAGTCGACCGCAGGTCTGACAACCAAAAATCCGCCAGTGAAAGCCGCGATGCGCTCCGCTGACCGCGCCGCTCAGGCGACCAGTCGCGCACACGCGCACCTTCCGCCGTTGTCACGGGTAAATGGAATAGCGGGATGACGGCGTGCGCTTCAAGCAAACTGCGTTCAGTCTGATACAAATCTTCCAACGTGTCGCCGCCAGCTGTTGCGGAAAATGCCGCCCGAGGCAATCCCAATTGCCGCACGGCCTCACTGAGCGACGTCGCTGGATCGGGACTCGGCAGCACGACGCGCACCAGGCGAATGTCTTCCGCCCCCGACAACGATACTTGCACGGTGATACCAACCTCGCGCGCGTTGAGGGCGATGCGCTCGGCGATCAGCTGCGCTTGCGGATCCCGCGGATCGTAACTCAAATCGTAAGTCAGATTGGGCGCGGGCTGATGCGAGTCGGCGAGCAAAATGCGCGCCTCCTGCGGATTTGCCTGCGCCGAAAAGACTACGCTGAAACCCGTCATCCAGTTGGGAAGAATGCTGGCGGCGGGCTCTCCCGCGCCTTTCAAGAGCACGGATTGGATGGGCTTGCGATTGATGGCGAGCGCCAGAGCTTCGCGAAGGCGAGGGTCGTTTGCGCGGGAATTAACAGAAAGGACGAGAGCCAGCAATTCCGTCGGCAAGGAAACTGATGCAGTGCTACGCGGCTGCGATCCATTCGTGGTTTGGGGCACCTCCTCGATTACGTCGGTCTTGCCCAGTTCGAGTGCGATCGCCTGATCGCGCAGCGTTTTGCCGAATTCGATCTCGACTGCGTCGACAAACGGACGTCCCTCCCAGCTTTCTTCGTTAGCGGCAAGCTTGAGAAACTGACTCGGTTGCCACTCCGCGACCAGGAAGGGACCGGTTCCTACGGGCGCGCCGTTCGCATTTCGCTTGAGTAACAGATTGCGCGGCAGCGCGAGTTCGGCGAGCAGCGAAGGCAGTGGCGGAGCACTCTCGATCGTGATCGAATCGGCCACCGGGCGCACGTTCCATCCGGAGTGAAGCGCGCCGAGAATCCGGGCGATGGCAGCGGGAGAGGCGGCACTGCCATCGTGAAACTTCACTCCGCGGCGCAGAGTGAACTGCCAATGGGTGGCGCTCGCATCACTCTGCCACGCCACCGCGAGGGCGGGTTGAGGACGCCCCTGCGCGTCGATGCTCACCAGCGTATTGCCGATCAACGAAAGCGTGCGCGATAGATCCCAATATTCAGCAGGCGTCGCGTTCGCGGGAAGATCGAGTGCGCTCGGCGCCGATTGCAGCATAACGCGCAACGTTCCGCCATAATGCGGACGCGTCTCGGCCGCCACGGCACCAAGCAGGCTAGTTGCCGCAAGTAAGAGATACGCGATAGGCCTCATACCATCCTGTGTCTTTCTTTCTAACGATTGCGGTTGCGCCATTGCCTGCGCTGTCCGGCCAGAGCGCGGTGACTTGCCCGTCGAACTCGGCCGCTGCGCTCACCGCCACTGGGTCGCGATCAGGAATCTCAAACGCAAGCAGGCTGTCGTGCCCGATGTCACGCAACGTTTCGTGCCCAGTGTCGTCGCTCTCCGAGACCACCAACTGCGTGCCAGCGCCACAATTGGAGCGAACCGCAGCCAGATCGCTTCCCCACTTCAGGCTTGCGCCGCGGATTGCCTGATCCGTCACTCCATCTACGAGATGGAGCGACCCGTCCACGGCAGCGAACGCCCATAGCGTGTAATTTGTTCGCTGAAATGCGGCAGCCGCATAGAACGACGGAACGTTCGAGATTTTTCCGATACCGGGAGAGAGTGCTCCCGTAAAGAAGTTACGGGTGGAGGCGTAGAAGGCGCGAACGGAATCGTCAGGAGTAAGCGGCCACGGGTCGTCGGTCTCGCTGCACGCGAGATTGAGCGGCGCGACCGCGTTGGGAGTCGAATGGCAAACGATGCCGGGCAAGTAGGCATCGAATAGATGATCGCGGCGTTGCCGGAGACGACCGCGCAAATCGCGTGGAAAAGGTCGCGCGTGAGTGATGGGCAACGAAGTTTCCAGTTCCCACCGTCCGATATTCCCGGACGGGCTCGCTCCCTGACGATCATAGATCGAGACCGCATCGCTACCGAGCACAATCAACCGCAATCCTCCCGGCATTTCGACCAACGCGACGTCGAGCATGGGTTGCTCTTGCGCGAACAGGAGCGCCGTTTTCACTGCCATCGGCATTACGGGGGCAACCGCCGCGCCCGTCGGCGGTCGCGGCAGCGAAACCAGAGCGACCTTCTTCTCGTCAGACCCGATCGCAATCACCGCCGTCCAAACGTAATTGCGCAGGCTTTCGGAGAGAACGACCTCGACCAACCCCGTCGCCTGCTCGGGTTTGGCGATATGCACGCCTTCAACGTGCAGTTGCGCTTCGAGCGCGCCGCGCACTTCGCGCACAGATTTCTCGTCGAGCGACGAACGATTGCTGAATTCGAGCACGAATGCTCCCGGCCCGGAGGCTGCGGCGATCTTGTGGGCGAGTTGACGGGCCGTATCGGACAGGGGCGAGGCGGATAAAAAAGACGGAAGAAAAACCGTCACGAGCATAAACGAACTCAGCCAACCAAGCCCCCGACCGCTGAAGGTTCGCGCTCGCATGTGTGGAATGCGCTGATTATAGCGCGTGGCTGACGGAGGCCGGTTCATAAGACATTCTCAGAAAAGTTCCCGGTTCTCAGTTCTCAGTAAGAAGTCAGCACCCAGTACCCAGCGAACGGAACTCACGGCCTTACTGAGAACGAGGAACTGCCGCCAGCTATGGTTGGGACTTGCCATCTTCCGCATCTTCCGCCCGGCTCGCCTGGTTTGGCGCTCCCATGCCGCGCAGCACGTCGTTGGTAAAGAAAAATTTGCCGTCGGCAGGGACCATCATGATCTGCAATTTGTCCGACAGCCGTTCAGCAACGATTTTGTTGATGAGCAGAGGATTCTGCTTAAGGATCGCGGCCTCACTACCCATACGCTCGGCGTCGGCCGCGGCGGTCAAACGAATGCGTTCCGCCTCAGCTTGCGCCAGCAGTTTGCGGCGCTCGCCCTCGGCTTTGCTGTCGATAAGCTTGGCCTCGCCGGCCGCTTCGGCATTCTTCACGGTCGCTTCCTTGCGCGCTTCGGCTTCGAGCTTCGATTGCTCAATCTGCTTCTGTTTAAGGGGTAGCGTGTACTGCATGGCGTCAGCCTCGCCCTTGGCCTCCAAAACGCGCACGGCGGCTTGTCCCTCAGCCTGTTTGACTGCTTGCACCTTGTTAGCGTCGGCATCGGCTTCCGCAATTTTCACCTGTTTCTGGTGGATTTCGGTTTCGACGCCCATGCGGTCATTCTCTTGTTCCTTCAGCAGCAACGATTCCAGACCTTTGGCGTATTCCTCCGGCAGTTCGATATCGCGCAGCATGACTTCTTTCACTACGATGCCATCCGCCGCCAGTCGCTTACGGATAATGTCGGCGGACCGCTGGCGAACTTCTTCGCGCTTGGCGGAGAACACTTCGCGCACAGTGTAGCCCGGCACCAGTTCTCGCCACGCCGTCGCAACGACCGGCGGCACGATTTCTTTTTCCAAGGGCTGTGGCAGATTGGCTTCGATATAGTCGAGTCGCTTGGGGTCTATCTGGTAGCGGACGGTGATGGCGAGGCCAAGGGTGAGTCCTTCTTTCGCCTGAACGTGCAGCGCTTCGCCTTTCGCCGCGCCCTTGGCCAGTCCATCTTCATCGATGCCGGTAGTAAATAACTGATCGCGCGTGTTGAATAATTCGATCCGCTCGATCAGCGGCGTCACGAAGTGCACACCGGGATAAAGCGTTCCGGCCAGCGTGCCTCTGGTTTGGCTCACGCGCACGCCGGCCATTCCGCTGGGGACGAGGACGATGCCGGCTGAAACCAGCAGCGGCGCCCAGGCCAGCATGACCAGCGCGACCGAAGTGCGCCAGCGTATAGCCGGCGCTGGACCGGGCGTGCCGCCCGCAGGATCGGCGTGCAGGCGCCGGCGTTGATAGGCAATCAGCAGATAAGCATCGTAGGTGAGAATTGCGGCGGCAATCACGAACATCGCGATTCC
The DNA here is from genome assembly GCA_036513715.1 of Terriglobales bacterium. Classification (GTDB taxonomy): domain Bacteria; phylum Acidobacteriota; class Terriglobia; order Terriglobales; family Acidobacteriaceae; genus Acidiflorens. The sequence continues at coordinate 232,404 of DATBYM010000067.1, read as the reverse complement.
CGCGCTCAGCAGCAAGTACTTTAGCAACAGCATGACCGTGCTCCTTTCCAGTCTTCAATTCTTTGCTGCGTGGTGTCTCACGGGGTTAGGAACTGCCGGACGGCGCGCGAACGCCGTGCGAACGATTTGTCCGAATATGAGTTCTTCGATTAAGAGAGAGGCGGCCAACGAGAACGTCAGACCGCCGATGATCACCAGGCCTTGCAGCATTGCTTCCATGATTGCCTCCGTTGCTCGGCATGAAGAAAGGCACGCGGAGAGCCGAATCGAGGCGATTGAAAGGAATGAAGTTAATAGCCGAGATCAAAGGGAGCGCGTGTCTGGGGACACGCGGGTGTGTCGGGATTGAGACTGCCAACAACGAGCGACTAACGACCACCGACCAACGAAAAAAGCCGCCATCAGATTTTCGCTGATGGCGGCCATCAAATGAAACAAGGAAATCTTCACGTCGCGGAAACGTGAAAATCAAAATCGAATCAAACGCGCAACTTGCGTCGGGCTACTCCTGCGATTCCCATCAGTCCGGTCGCTAGCAACATCAGCCTGCCCGGTTCCGGCGTCGCCATCGCCGAGGAACGGTAGCCGATAAATTCCCGCGGCCCGTGCCCCGGGCTGCCGCCCTCGGGAGTGCAGAGCACCAATCCTTTAAACTCGCTCGCTGGAGCGTGCCGGGCGAGCAGCAGTGCCTCGCTATCGAGAGCCAAGGTGGCGCTGTTTTGCGTAACGCCCTTGGTAAACAGGTTCCATACGGCCCCATTGCCGGTCGTGGCCTTGATCGTCCCAACGATTACGCCCATGAACATGATGCCGGCAGCTTTATAGTCGAGGAGGTTTTTCCCAAACATTCCCTTTCCGTCGAGCAAGCCGCTGACGGTCGCATTCCGGTTCTCACCGGGTGAGATGCGGCTGTTGAACGCGTCCCACATCATGGCCGTAGCGTTCCCGCCATTGATCGAGAAATGGTAAGGATCAGTGTAATAACCGCCCGAGACGTGAGTGCCCGGGTGAAGAAAAGTCATATTGACGGGGACGGAGTCGGCCGAAGCTAGCGTCGAGAGAAACAAGGCTATGAGCAGCGACAAGAGAAAGCGGCTTCGTAACACGGTGAATCCTCCAAAAACAAAATTCCCGTTCTCGGTGCAATTGATGGTGTGGACGCGACTTAGAAGTGCAACCGCAATGCCAATCGGGAGCGGGAAGAAGGGCCTACTGATGCAACCACTCGCCGTTTGCGGAAATGGGAAAGTGAAAAAGCTTGCACATGCCAAATCCGTCGAATGGAACTAGCTTGGAGCTAGTAACACATGTTAGTAACTCGTGGTAACAGGCAATAGGTAACTTACTGATGGCATGCATGTAAATCGGGGATTAGTGGGCGATGCTGCCTGTTGCGTAAAAGTCTACGTGCACTGTGTCGCCAACCTTGAGGACGAGAAAGCTGGGGTTTTTCATTCCCCATTGCTCATACGGAACCTGGAATGAAGCCTTCGCGGTCCAGGCGTTGTCTTTGAGTGTGACGTCGACTGGGAAGGTCACTTCGTGCTCAGCGCCATGGATTGCGAAGATGCCATGCACTTGTAGTGTGGAGGTTCCCGAAGGTGCGAGAGTACCGTCGGCGTGACCGGGGCGAAAAACAATCTCTGGATAGCGCCAGCTATCGATCACATCCTTGTGCATTTTGTTGTCGCGAGAGCCGTTGCCGGTTCTGCCGCTGGTTGCATCAAAAACGATTTCTCCGCCGGCTGCGCCGCTGGCGGGATCAAAGTGTATCGACCCGCGTTTCAGCGCGAACGAGCCCTTCACCGTGTGCAGGTTGGCGGCCAGAGTAATATCGGCGCCGCTTTGCGCTGGGTCGAGTTGCAGCGAGAGCTCATGGCTAAGCTGCGCGGCTGGTTGCGCCGCCAGCGCAGCTGCCAGCAGCGGCACTGCAAAATAGCCGAGAGCAAATGAGCGACAGGCGCGGAGCATACATTAGGAGAAAAAGATTGAGGATGGATTCACCAACGGTCGGGCCTTCAGCAATTTCCACCCCACGGCAATTCCGTTCGAGATGTGGTCGCGCGCAGAGCCCTCGCCTACGTGCATGGCCAGCATTCCGGAGAATGAGCGAGAGTGCTCCTGGAATACCTGCATGATGCGCCGACGCAAACGGCTGTGTCCGGCCATGAAGAGCATCATGCGCCCGATCAATGCCGGCCGGCGAAGCAACGAGCGATGTCTTTTTTGATAGAGCGCGAGTTTTCCGCTGGCCAGACACTCGCCGAGCAAGGCGGCCTGCTGAAAGGCGAGGCAAAGACCTTCTCCGGTAATGGCGTCGACTCCGCCCGACGCGTCGCCGACCAACACGGTGCGACCTCGATACACTCGCCGCAATCGTCGAGTCACGGTGATCGCGCCGCGTTCGCTCGAGGCATACTCGGCGTTCTTGATGCGCCTCCAAAGCTCCGAGAATTCTCCGAGCGCCTCTTCTTCGCGCAGGCGCAGCTTCGGATCGAGTGAGATCAGCGACACGCACACTTCTTCGCGGCCGATGGGTGTGACATAAACCTGCGAGTGGCGGCCCCAGTGCAGTTCCATGAAGTCACTCCAGGGTGCAACGCGGTAGTGGCGGCGGAACGCAAAGCGCAGATTCCCGCTCGCGTGAGCATCGCTTAGCGGTTGATCCAGTTTCGCCCAACCACGCACTCGCGAACTGGTTCCGTCCGCGCCGACCACCCAGCGCGCGCGCACCAATTCACCCGCTACCAGCGCGCCCTCCGGATGGAGCCCTGTCACCGCCGCCTGCCACAGCATCCGAACGCCGCACTCCACCGCCCGTTCGACCATGACGCGATGCAAATGCGTTCGCCGGATTCCATAGGCCGTTCCGCGGGGAAATTCAGCCTCCGCGGTTGTGCCTTCGCTGACGAAACGAATGCCGCGAAAGGGATAGGCTTCGCTCTGGGGGATCTTGACGCCGAGATTGCGAAGAGCCCTGACTCCATCGGGCAGGAGGCCCTCGCCGCAAGGTTTGTCGATGGGCGGAACCGCACCATCCGCCACGATCACGCTGAGGCCGTGACAGCGAGCCGCGAGCGCCGTCGCCAGGCCCGCTGGCCCGCCTCCGGCGACAAACACATCCCACGGCTTGGCGAATTGCAACGCCACAGATCACCTAACGCTACGATTGAGATGCGCTATTTGTGGCCAGTGCCGCCTACCATTCGAGCAAAACGAATTCCGCGCAGAACCCTGGGCCCATCGCGGCCAGTAAGCCGAGCGTACCCGGCGCGGGCCGCCGATTCTTCATGACTTCTTCGAGCACGACCAGCACCGAAGCCGACGACAGATTGCCTGTGCGGCGCAAGCACTGCCAGGAAACGTCGAGCTCGCCATTTTTCAAGCCAAGCGCCTCTGCCGTCGCTTCCAATATCTTCGGCCCGCCGGTATGCAGCGCCCAGTTGCCGATGTCGGCGCGCGTCAGCGCTCTTTCGGCAAGAAAATCGTCGAGGTCGTGCGCCAGATTTGCTCGCACCAGATTTGGAATTTCGCGCGAGAGAACAATGCGGAAACCTTTTTCCGAAACATCCCACCCCATCATCTCTTCGGTGTCGGGGTAGAACACGGAGCGAGTCGCGAGAATCTTGGGTCCAGTTGAGAATCCGCAGTCGGAGCCGGCCACAATCACCGCCGCAGCGCCGTCGCCGAAGAGTCCAGCCGAAATCAAATTCGCCATGGAGACATCCTCGCGCTGCAGCGTGAGCGAGCAGAGTTCCACCGACAGCACGACTGCGGTCTGATCCGGATACGCGCGCACATAATCTGCCGCGCGCGAAATCGCCGCCGCTCCGGCCACGCAGCCCAGCCCGAAAACCGGCGTGCGGCGAATGCTTCGGCATAGTCCCATTTTGTTGATGAGCAGCGCGTCAATCGACGGACTGCTGATTCCCGTCACTGACACAAAAAAGAACGCGCCCAGATTTCGGCCATGCAAACCCGCGTCCGCCAGCGCGCCCGAAATCGCCTTCTCGCCCAATTCCTTGGCGGTGCGAATCCAATGGCGGTTCGCCTCGCCCCAGGTTTTCATCTCCCGGTATTCTTCTTTCGGCAGCGACAGGAAGCGTCCATCGACGCCCACGTGCTTGTGCAAACGCCGCAACACCTGCGGGTTCTGGACCTGATCGCCCCAATATTCCTGTAGTGCCGCCAGCAACATCTCCTGGGAATAATAATGGGGAGGAAACGCGCTCGCCGTGCTGACAATTCGCATTCTTTTTCCCTCTAGGGCGGATCTGGCCGGACTCACCGCCGCAGTATCCGAGATTGTATTCCGATTGAGCAACTTTTGGATGCCGATGATAATGTTAAGTTTATAAAAACTCGGTATTGGAAGGGACGAACAGTGAAATTCGTTGCCGGATTAGTGCTCGGGCTTATCCTCATCCCCTTGGCGGGTTACCTGTATTTCACCGGCGGCAGCGCGCCGGTGGCCACCACCGACTCCGATATGCCCTTCGAGAATTTCTTCGCGCACAAGGCGTTGGACGCGCGCATCGCGAAAGATATGCCGAAAACTGTGCCGATCCAACCGAGCGAAGCCAACTACGTAGCGGGCGCCGATCTTTATAAGCAGAATTGTGCCGTTTGCCACGGCGTTCCGCTGACTCCGAAAACAGCGATTGCGACGGGCATGTATCCGCATCCGCCGCTGCTCTTCGAGGGAAAAGGCGTGACCGACGATGAGCCCGGCGAAAGCTACTGGAAAATTTTCAATGGCATTCGTCTAAGCGGAATGCCCGGATTCAGCAAGTCGCTCAGCGAAACGCAGATGTGGCAAATCGCGCTGCTCGTAGCGAATGCCGACAAGCTGCCGCCGTCGGCGAAAGCGACCCTGGTCGCGCCGATTGGCACGCCGGCGACGGCGACGAGTGTGGCGCCGTCGAACCCGCCGACAAGTGCGCCGGCTTCGCCAATGACTGCTCCGCCTCCAAAGTAGGATCGAATCGCCAACCTAAACCGAGTGTTAACCCTTCAGCCTCGTCTCGCGCTATCGTGTAGGCATGGCGTTTGGCCGTCCTAGAAAACTTTTTACCGAAGCCGAGCTTTATGAATACGCCGTTGGTGCGCTCGCGCGCCGCATGCGCTCGGTGGCGGAATTGAAGCGCCTGCTGCGCAATCGAGTGGAAGCCGATACCGAATTCGGCAAGACACTGGTTGAATTAATTATCGTGCGCCTCAAAGACCAGGGTTATCTGAACGACGCCAGATACGCCGCCGCCTTCTCGTCTTATCGCCGCGACAACGAGAAATTCGGCCGCGTGCGCGTCGTCAATGATCTCAAGGCCAAAGGTGTCCACGGCGACGTCATCGAGAAAGCGGTCTCGTCAGCATACGAAGACGTGAAAGAAGAGGACCTGGCCCGCTCCTACCTGCGCCGCAAACGGCTGCAGAAGCCGAAAGACGGAGATCAGAAACATGCGGCCCGCATCTTCCGCCAGTTGATGCGCGCCGGATTCGGATCGAGAACAATCTTCGCCATCCTGAAAAAGTGGGACGTGGACGAAGAAACGCTCACCGAACTTGAGAACGAAACTCCCGAGAGCTGAAGGTCAGATTGCAGAAGTAAGAATCCAGGTTTTAGCCTCTGCAATCTGCCCTGTGCCCTCTGACCTAAGGTTGCGCTCGCCCAACGAGTCTGATAGAACTTTGCATCTAACGAATATCCGCGATCCCTTTGGAGGAACCATGACAACGAAGTTCTCCGCGAAGTTTGCTTTGGCGCTCGCCGCGTTTCTAGCCATCTCCGCCTTCTCCTACGGTCAGGTCGGAACCGACGTGAAGAATGCCGCCGACGATACCGGCCAGGCCACGAAAACCACCGCTAAGGACACTGGACACGCCACTAAGACCGCCGCTAAAGACACTGGCAAAGCCACCGAAAAAGCGGCTGACAAAACTGGCGACGCTACAAAGACCGCTGCCAAAGATACCGGCCATGCCACCAAGGTCGCCGCTAAAGACACCGGCAAAGCCACCGAAAAGGCGGCCGACAAAACTGCCGACGCCACCAAGACCGCTGGCGAGGATACCGGGAAGGGCGTCGCGAAGGGTGCAAAGGTGGTCGGCAAAGGCGTGAAGAAAGGCGCCGAGAAGACTGCGGACGCCGCGAAGTAGTTCGAACGGTCTGTATTGTCAATGGGGACGGGCGTCGTCGCCCGTCCCGTCATTATTCCTCGCCCAAAATCGGTTGCGCGATTCTCGGACGTTGTCATGCACCGGTTTTATTTCGGTCTCTCCCGGCCGAACGGTGAAATCCGCCGTCATTTAGAATCTAACTTAGAATTTAACTTTCCATGCTCACAGGCTCACAAATTCGCCGCAAGTTCCTGGACTTCTTCATCCAGAAGGGGCACCGCGAGGTGCACTCCTCGTCGCTCGTCCCGGCCAATGACCCGACGTTGCTCTTCACCAACGCGGGCATGAACCAGTTCAAGGACGTTTTCCTAGGCTTCGAGAAGCGCGACTACAACCGGGCGACAACATCGCAGAAGTGCGTGCGCGCCGGAGGCAAGCACAACGATCTCGAAAACGTAGGCTTCACCAATCGTCACCACACTTTTTTCGAGATGCTGGGAAATTTTTCCTTTGGCGATTACTTCAAGGATAAGGCCATCGCCTACGCGTGGGAGCTGATCACCTCGCCTGAATGGTTTGGGATCGAAAAAGACAAGCTCTACGTCACCATCTTCAAAGGCGAAAACGGCGTGCCGCGCGATGTTGAAGCGTACGACCTGTGGCTCAGGCACGTGCCCAAAGATCGCAGCTATGAGTTTGGCGCGAAAGACAATTTCTGGCAGATGGGAGACACCGGCCCCTGCGGCCCCTGTAGCGAGATTCACTACGACATGGGACCGGCGGCGTCGGAACATGGGCACACGGATTGCGCCTTCACCTGCGATTGCGGCCGTTACGTCGAACTCTGGAATCTGGTCTTCATGCAGTTCGATCGCGATGCGTCAGGAAAGTTGACGCCCCTACCCAAGCCATCGATCGATACGGGGATGGGCTTGGAGCGGATCGCGGCAGTGTTGCAAGGCGTGATTTCAAATTACGACACGGATTTGTTCACGCCGCTGATCAAACGCGCGGCCGAACTGACCGGAGCCTCGCTTAAGAAGGAACTCGACAAAGAGGCGCATACCAAGTCGGCTGCTTCGTTGCGTGTCATCGCTGACCACTCACGGGCGGCAACTTTCCTGATCTCGGATGGAGTCACTCCGGCCAACGAAGGCCGCGGCTACGTCTTGCGCAAGATAATCCGCCGCGCAGTCACCCATGGGCGATTGCTTGGACAAGAGAAACCGTTCCTGCACGAAATGGTGTTCGCCGTCCGAGACCTGATGCAGGACGCTTATCCCGAATTAAACGAGACGGCAGATCGCGTATCGAAAGCTGTGCGGGCAGAGGAGACACGCTTTGGCCACACAGTCGATCAGGGGTTGGGCCTGATGGAGGACGCCATAGAACTTGCGGTTTTGAACGTCCTACGCCCAGGACCGCCGGGCATGACATTGTCGAGGAACGAGGCGGCTCGAAAAGAGGAACGGTCTAGCCTACCCGATCGAATCGCGGAGGCTAAGCAGCACGGCCTCACCGTCACGTTTAACGGCGATATCGCTTTCAAGCTTTACGACACATTTGGACTGCCGCGAGACTTCATCGAAGACTCCTGCCGCGACCTCGGAATAGTATTCGATGGAGTTGGCTTTGACCGCGCCATGGCCGAGCAGCGAGACCGTGCCCGCGCCTCCTGGAAAGGTGCCGCCAAGCAGACGGCCAACCCCGCCTACCAGCAACTCCCAAAGTCTGTCTTCGAAGGCTATCGCCAGACGCGCTCCGATAACTGCGAAGTTCTAGCCATCATCAAAGCCAGCCAGGGCGCGCAGGAACTCAAGCCCGGCGAAAAAGGTGAAGTCATTCTCGACCACACTCCCTTCTACGCTGAAGCCGGAGGCCAGGTCGGCGATCGCGGATGGTTCTACTCTGACGATCACAACACCATCGTCGCCGAAGTGACGGGATGCTACTACCCCGTGCAGGGCGTGCGCGCGCACCAAGTCACAGCCAAGCAGGCGATTCGCCTCGGCCAAAAAGTCGATGCCGTCGTCGACACCGCCATCCGCGAATCGACCATGCGCAATCACACCGCCACGCATCTACTCCAGGCCGGACTGCGCGAAGTTTTGGGCAAGCACGTCAAGCAGGCGGGATCGCTAGTCGCTCCCAATCATCTCCGCTTCGATTTCTCCCACTTCGCCGGAGTCGCCGAAGAAGAGCTGCAAGACATCGAAGACACCATCAACAAAGAAGTTTTGCGCAACGAGCGCGTCGAGGTTATCGAGAACGTTCCGATTGACGTGGCCATCGCCGAGTATCACGCCATGGCGCTGTTCGGCGAGAAATATGGCGACCGCGTGCGCGTCATCAAGATCGGAGACTTCTCCACCGAACTCTGCGGCGGCACGCACACGGCGCAGACCGGCGAGATCGGCCTCATTAAAATTCTGAAAGAAGGAAGCGTGTCATCGGGCGTGCGGCGCATCGAGGCCGTCACCGGCGAAGGCTCGCTGCGCCACTTCCGCAAAGATCACGAACTTGAGGGCGTGGTAGCCGGACTAACAACCCACTCAGAATCCTCTTCCCCGGCAGAGGCTCTCAAACTGGAACTGGAAAAGAAAGACGCCGAGATCAAGCGGCTGGGGCGCGAACTCGATCAGGCGCGGATGAAGTCGGCGTCGTCGAGCACCACCAACATCAGCGAAAAAGTAAAAGAAGTTTGCGGCATTAAGGTGCTGACTCACCGCGTCGACAACCTGGAGCGCGCGCAGATGCGCACCCTGGTCGACCAACTGCGCGACAAACTGGGATCAGCGGTGATCGTGCTGGGCTCGGCGTCGAATGGAAATGTTTCTCTGATCGTCGGCGTAACCAAAGATCTCACCAGCCGCATTCAAGCAGGAAAAGTTATCGGCCCGGTGGCGCAGAGAGTCGGCGGCAAAGGCGGCGGCCGTCCAGACTTAGCTGAAGCCGGCGGCAAAGACGCGGCTGCGCTGGATGCGGCGCTGGGCGAGGCTTACAGCGTTGTTGAGTCGCTGTTGGCGTAGCGATTCGCTATGGATGATCGTATCCATTTCGTCGAGCATAAGGGCAAGCAGATTCTGCTGCTCGACTTCTCGCACGCCGACGCGGGTAAGATGCAGCTTCTGCTGGAGTATGTCCGAGTCACAGTGGCGCAGCACGGGCACGAGTCGCTGGTCACGCTCGCCGACTTTAGCGGCGCAACTGTGGATCACGCGGTCGCTACGAAGATCAAAGAGGTGCTGACGCTCGACCGCCCGTTTGTGAAGAAGACGGCGTGGGTCGGCGCGGAGAGCATTCCGCACGCGTTTATGGAAAACTTCCACACCTTTTCTCAGCGCGAGATTGTGACCTTCAAGACGCGCGAAGAGGCGATGGGCTGGCTGGTGGGAGAGTAGGTGTAAGCGCGAGGTGACAAGTTACAGGTGATAAAAAAATCTCATCACCATTCCTCCCGGTCGCCGGTTCTTGCCTTTCCTTAAACCCGTCACCTGCCCTTCAGCTTCTCCACCGCAACGTGACCGGCCCGCTCATCGGATGTTTAAACTCGCCGCCGTTTTTTTTCACTTCCAGCATGGCGTTCTTCAAACCGAAATACCATTTGGCGGGGCGGTCGGCGTCGTCGATCAGCATTAAGTGCGGATTGTGTTTCAGCCCTTCGGATTGCAGTTCCATAGTGCGTCGGTCCTGCTCCACAAATTTTGCGAAGACGAATTTCAAGAGCTGAGGGCCGAAGGGAATCCAGCGAAATAAATTCCACGCTGCCACCACGTCGATGCGGCACTGGTTGCGCGAGATCGGCGTAACGGTAGTGAGGCTCGAGAACCAGTACTTCCCCGCGCGAATAATCTCCGAGCGCAGGTTGGGCAGAACGAAATCGATAGTTGTCGTTATCGAATCGGCGTCGACGTAGAGGCGCAATAGCTTGTAGGGCGCGCTGTTTGAACTGGGGGTGTGCGCACTCATGCGGAATCCGTAAGGAATTGGCTCGAAGTTTTTTAGCTTCTCGTGGATCGAACCTCGCGTTCGCCACCACCAAGCCTGATGAACGAACGGGCCGTGCGCCGGATCCATCAGGCCAATGATGCCGTGATCGACTGAGCAAGGTAGGTCGGCGGTGAGACAAGCAAGCTTGTAATGCTCGCTGAACTTTGGAATCTCAGGCGTGGGAGTCGGCGCGGGCGCGGGCTTCGAAAATCCGGCGCTGGCTGGTCCAAGATCGGGAATGAAGACCCAGATGAAATCGTCACGCTCGGCACACGGATAGCTGCCGGCATAGATGCGATCGACCTTCAGAGTTTGCTCGGGGACGAGTGACGGAATCAGCTGGCACTGGCCAGTTTGGGCATCGAATCTCCAGCCATGGTAGGAGCATTCGACTTGGTCGCCGTCGAAGTTTCCGCGGGAAAGCGGCATGCCGCGATGCGGACAGGCATCGCGCAGGGCAAAGGGCTGGCCGCGACGGTCGCGTCCGACGACGAGCGGCTGTTCCAGCAGCATCACCTTGGCCAGCTCTCCGCTGCGGAGTTGATCGGCCGCGAGCGCGCGATACCAGAAGCCGAACAGCATGAGCGCGTCGGGCGTCTGTGATTGCAATGGGAAGTCGTCGGGCATTGGACAGGTGAGAATACCGCAGCGCGTGCGAAATCTGAAGTCTCGGCGCGTCGAGCCGCGCGAAGCGCGGAGAATCTACACGCGCTGTCCGGAATTTAAGCGCGTCCTTAGTTGCAGGTAGGCTCGGCGCGCGACTCCCGGCTCTTCTATGTGGGTGAGGAAGAGCTTGCGAAGCGCGGCGCAGTTCAGGCGGCCTTCCAGGTAGGCGTCGTAAAGATCGTTGCCGGTGAGGCATCCGAGCTGTTCAACGACATATTCATATTTGCGGCCGCTAAAGTTCGGCGCGTGGGTGGGCGTGTCGTGAGCTGCCCCTCGGCGTTGTTGAACCAGGAAGTCAAGCGCTTCAAGCGCGTCGACGAAAGAAAGCGATGTTTGTTGTTCGAGATCTTCGCGGGTCACGTCGGACAATTCTTCCAGGTCGCTGTCGCGAACGACCGGACGCGTGGGATGCAGGATGCGCGATCCGAAAAAGGCGAGGGCATGTTCAAAGACGGCCAGGTAAAACGCGTCGTCCCTGTCGAGCGCGACAGGTGGGGCATTGGCGCCTGCACGGCCGTTGCAGAGGTTCGGCAAGCCGCGGCAGGCCTGATGAAGGAAGCGCATGGCGTCCTCGGCGGACGAGGTCATGCGAAACTGGCGCACGTAGACAGCATTGATCGGCGCAAGGTAAACGCTGCCGCGCTCGCGAACCTGGCGCAGCAGCGATCGGCGGTCTTCGGCAGTGAATCCTTTACGAGACAACAGCCGGCGCAGCAGGCCGTCAGAGTTGCGCGAGTGGACTTCGGGCATGAGGTCAACCAGCAGCCTCGGCTGCGTTGTGTTGTGCGGCGAATATTGATTGATGCCGAGAAAGCGCACCATGCCGTCGATCAGGTTATAGAGCGTGGGCCCCAGATCGGGCGCGCTACGGTCATCGTCACCGCGCCGCCAGCGGTCGAGGCAGAGCCGATAGTTCTCGTATTTTTCGAGCGGCGTCGCGTTGAACACACAAAGCGTGTTTTCGCAAACCTGGACGGCCTCGATATGATCCCGGGCTTCTCCCGCAGCTCGCCAGTAAAGGGCATCGACATTTTGCAGCAGCGTGAGCGTCGCTTCTTCTGGAAGCCGCTGGCGCAGCAGCGCGGGCATGTGTTGCGGCGCCAGGTGCGATTCGCCGAAGAGCACGAGAATGAGCGCTTGAGGATGACGGCGGCGCAGCTCAGCGATCTTATCGGAGGCGTGGCGATCCCGCGCTCCAATCTTGCGCAGATCTTCGCGAGGCATGCAATCCAGTCCGTAGACGGACGCGCCGCCATCGCGCGCGGCGGAGAGCAATTCGTAGAATGGAAGCCAGTCGTATCCCCAGTCGAGATCGAAGCGGATACGCTGCCGCAATTCGGCTTCGTCAATTTCGCCGCTCGACCATTCGTCGAGAATGTGCTGATCGCGCGAAAAAATTGTTTCGACTCCGAGCACGATGGAACGCTGGCGCAGGTCCGGATCGCGCAAGAGCGAAGCCAAATAGCGTTGCGAGTTGGGCAAGGCGTGATAATCACCGACCAGGACAATCCCCGCCCTGCTGATCTGGCGGCGAACGTCGCTCGCGCCTAGAACGCTTTCGTAGGAGCGATACGCTTCGCGAAAGTCGCGGAGATATTTGCGTCCGGCGGCGGGGTCAACGGCGCGAATCTCACGTTCCACGCTGGCAAGGGCGTGGAGCTGGGCGGCGCTGCGACGCGATCGTAGGATGCCCGTGGTGGCCATGACTTATAGTTGCGCTTCTCCCCGCTGCAATCCGCCTACACCGCAATGCACTTCGCCCGATCTGATGCCGCTCGGAAGCGCGATGTCGTAAGGCGAATTACCTAGTCGCCTTGACTTGCAATCCGACCATCCCTATCCTCAGCTTTCGAACCTCCGACCTTGATCGGACTTCGGGGGAGTGTCAACTTTGCCCATGCCGCCGGAAAACTTGACGATTGCCAGCACCGGCGCCAGTGGATCGATTTTTCTAAAACACTTTCTACTTGCCGCCGAGCGCGATCCCCGGGTAAGGACCGTAAACTTCATCGCTTCCGACAGTGGCCTGCGCGTCATGGCCGAAGAGCTTGGCGTCGAAGGCCGCTCCGATCTCCTGCGTCAAATCATCGGCGCGCCCTCTCCGAAGATGCAGCAACAGTCGAACAGCGATATCGGGGCGAACGTGGCCAGCGGGTCGTATCCCTCCGATGCCATGGTGGTCATCCCTTGTAGCGTCGGAACGCTCGGCCGCATTGCCAACGGCACCGCCTCGCGCCTGATCGAGCGTGCCGCCGATGTGACTCTTAAAGAGCGCCGGCCTCTCGTCCTGTGCGTGCGCGAGGCGCCGCTAAATAAAATTCATCTGCGCAACATGTCGCTAGCGGCCGACGCCGGCGCAACCATCTTTCCGCTCATCCCGACCTTCTATAACCACCCGCCAACCCTTGAGGCCATGGCGCAGGAGTTCGCAAACCGCGTCCTAGCGCATATAGGACTGCCCCAAGGAAATGCGTACCGATGGAAGGGGTGAGTCCAGTTGTTTCTTAAAGTCTAGGGAACGGGCAGTAACGAAGGTAGGTATCTGGCGGGCATGTACTGCGAGTGCCAGCCCTGTTGATGCGTGCAGTTTACGGGCGAGGATTCGCCGCTGTGGTTTGACGTTTCTGCAATTCCGCAGCGGCCGGAGCGCCATCGGGATGCTGCATTAGCTCTGCCCGGAAGGCTGCCATTGCGGCTTTCGCGTCGCCTTCAGACTCATCGATCAGACCCTGCACGAAATGATAGCCGCGAGCCTGCGGGTTTCTCACAATCGCCTAGTGGGCGGCTTCACCTGCATCCGCGAATTTCTTCAATACTCGGCCAGCGCCAGGTAGATGTACTGCGTTCTTTAGCGCAATCCAAATTTTTGGCCGGCGAATTACAACCTCGGATTCACTTACTACAAGATGGGAAACTACGCGGCAGCCGAGGAATTTCTGCGGCGGGCCATCAACATCGACGGTACTGACGGCGATCGAGAACTGAGAAGGGGTAACTGAGAACCGCCCTGTTGATTCCGACGGTACGCCACCTCAGTGCTGTTGACGTCGCGCTCCCTTTTTTTGTAATCTGCGCTTACACCGGAAAGGAGGTGGTCGGATGATAAGTTCTGATTCAAATAGTAGAAATACCAGACCAGGTGAGGTGGCTGAGTCTTAGGGCGGTTGCTCTAAGCGGAGTTCTCGAGGAACCTTTGGTCGGGGGAATCGGGAACATTCTCTCGCAAACAATCCGTGAGTATGGGCTGATCCGCCGGACACAAGCCGTGCCCGGCACCGGAACGAGCGAGGGGCCACGAGAGTGACCACCTCAGTCAATCCCAAACAGTCCACCGGGCAGCCCGCAGGCTGAAAAGCTTGCGGGCTGTTCTCTTTTCGGTGACAGGTCCATCACTCAGCAGAAACTTCCGCGTCGATCGGCGGCGGACTTCCCACAAGCAATCGCTTTGATGTTTCAGCTGACATGCCCACGCGGTTCGTGGTATCGAATTGATTTCAAGGTTCCAGACACAACTCAGCGATGCGATCGACGGGGTAATCGGCGATTCGGGACAAACCCACTCGCAGCTAGACTGCTGGATCACAGTCAGTCGGTTTTCCTGGTCCTATCAAGTGCGCCTGGGCGGCATCGTGCTTACGGATGCCCTTTTTGTGCACTGTCGTCTTCCGCCGCAAGGCGTTGTTTGAGAGGCGCTACCAGCGAGTGCTGAAACCCCGGCTGCTTGGTAAGAGCTAGTTGCAGCGCGGTTGCGTAATAAGGGCGAGCATCTTCTCGTCTGCCGAGCGCATCCAGCACGTTGCCCATCCCTGCGTTCACTTCGGCCGAGTCGGGGGCGAGAACTACAGCTTGTTGTGCTTCCTGCAGTGCCTCCGGCAATCGCTTGCCAGCGAGAAACACACCTGCCTTTTGGGCATGGGCCAACGCAGCCGCAAGTGGGATCTCGAAGCGTCCTTCGTACACAAAGACACTAGAGTCGATTGCATCGGCAGCCTTCAAGGTCTTGAACTGCTCATATGGATTGAGGGGAGGCGGGCCGAATTCGAATCCCGTGAGATTGACTGCGCTGATGAACACGGGACCATCGATCACCGGAGTAGCGTCGGAGAGCGTGCCCAGCCAAATTGATTCTATGGTCGGGAGCAGCTTGCATGGGATGTTGTAATAGTCGTAGTCGATCACACCGGTTCCGAAGTAAACGAACCAGCATTTTTGCATGTGGCGCTCGTCAGTATATCGCTTCACGGCATGCAATTGCTGCGCCCAGTCCGCACTCGAATCGCTCACATACCTCCAAACGTTCTTTGGGCCACCAAAGGCTTCGTTCGCATAGCCAATACAGTTGGGGAATGCGCGCGTCACCGAAATTGCCTGGAAGACCAGCAGCAGTACGACCGCATACCGCCAGCGGCGACTGTCCTTAATCAGCACGGAGGCCGCGCCCGCGATCAGGATCGCAAGAAAGATGTAGACGGGCAGGATGTGGCGAATGCCGATGTTCATTCCGCCCTTCATAGACACAGCCAGATAGACGAGCGGCGGGATCAGCAGAAACAGGACTTCGCGCCTCTTTTGCAGCCGCCCGCTCGCGATCGCCCAAACGCTAATCGCCAGCAGGATCAGGAATGTGAGACTCGATTTCACCAGCATGGCCACCGGAAAGTAAAACCAGACGGCGTGCGGATAGGACTTGCCGAAGAGGTAGCTGTTGAAATCGTCGGCGCTGAATAATACGTGCGCAAAGCCGTAGATGTAAGACTCGGGGAGCAAGTGAAACCGGGCGAATTGGTGAAGCACTTTGGCTTGCGTAGGACTCGGAACTTTGGCGAGTTGCGCCTCCATCGACGGATTCAACCGCAATCCGTTCCCGCGTGCCGCATAGCGGAAGCCATAGGCCGCCCACAGAATTGCGACTGACATGAGGCTGATGATCACCAGGGCCGTAGCATAGCGAGTGGCGCGTTTACCGACAGAAAGTTGCGATCTGCTGTTCGCTGACTCTCGCCGGAATATCTCGATTCCCGCGAGAATCAAGAGCATGGGGAAGACAAGGACCGCGCTGTGCTTGGACGCTAACGCCAGTCCGGCGGCAACCCCGGTAATCATCAACCGGCCCGCGGACGGCAATTGCAGATAGCGGTAGAACGCATAGATCGATGCCAGTAAAAAGCAGGATTGCGCCGCGTCCGTGGTTACCAGCGCTCCGTGAGCGAGCAGGGTTGGATCGAACAGCAGAAGCCCGAGCGCAAGGAAGCCCGCTGTGGTGTTGAACATCTCTCGCGTCGCGAGAAACGCGATCACCAGCAAGAGCACCGTGAAGATTGAGGCCGCCATCTGCGCGCGAAACACGATCTTGTCGGCGTCGTTGTGAAAGATGAAATCTCTTCCACCGAGTACCGCCTGTAACCGGTAAGGACGATCTTGCATCTCTGGAACGTTCAGCTGCATGGGAAGCAAAGGCACAGTGGCAACGAACTTGACCAGCGGCGGATGCTCGGGATTCAAGCCAAAGTCGCCGCGCCACGACATGTATCCGGAATAGATATGGTCGGGCTCATCCCAGGTAATGGTGTTCGCGCGCGCGATCAGTGCCAGGTGAATGGAGAAGAACAGAATAAACCCGGCCACGCCCGCCACCACCCACAACCGGCGAGGGTCCCCTTGGAGTGAAATCAATGCTCATACCTCACGAAGAGAATTCAGAAAACCAACCTTCGACGAGAACGGAGTCTGTCGACACGAGCCCGCGCGGTGGTGTTTATGTAGCCGTATCCATTGCTGCGCACGGCATTTGACGGCAAGCCGAAGTTTCACGAAATTGAAGACACAAAAAACTCGGCGCGGAACGCCAGTGTACCAAGTTCGCCGCCGCCGCGTGTGCGACCGCAGCCTGCGCCGATAAACCGAGGGACGGTAGTTGGACAAAGGTCGCTATTTCACTCGTCCCAGGCGAATTGGCGCTGACTCGGAAGCTATCCCGAAACGGGCCGGGGGGAAGTCGCCGACCTTCCCCTGGACACGCAGAGTTATGCTGGTTGACAGTAACTAAGCAACAAGCGCCCCCAGGCGCTCGCAGAGTCGGCGCTCATTCGCCACGCGCCAGCTGCTTGACAAATCGATCGGGACGGCACTCCGACCGCACTGGGCCCCACCAGACTGGGAGGAGAGGGGTGGGATACTCACTAAGTAAACTTATGCAGAAACATCGGGCTGGGGAGCACACCAACCAGATCCGCTCCAGAAAGATATTTTCAATCGGTTCCTCAATTGTCTCGGCTCACGGTCGCGAAGCTTGCTTGCCTTTCGGCGTCCCAATCGCGTCGAGTATCGCGTCATTGATCGCGTACGCAGTTCCATCCGCCCCGATCAACGTTGGCGTATAGGCCTCGCCAATGCCGGTGGAGAGCTTGATCTTTTGCGTCAGCGAGTTGGACGGCAGGTCCCAGCGGTACAAATGGCCATCTTCGCTGTTGACCAGGATCGAATCGGTGAACGGGTCTACTGCCGCTGTGTTGATACACCATTCATAAACCGCATTCGGATACCCCTGTTGAGGGTCGAGCGTTGGCCCGAGAACTGTAATGACTTCCTTCATGACCAGCACGCTGGGAATAATCGGATCGTTCTCGGTGGCATTCGGGTCGAGTACTGCGACGCGATTCTCGCCGTTGCCGCTTCCGACGCCCACATAATTGTTGTACTTCGTCATCAGCAGATAGCTCGACGTGCCTGTGTACTCCGGCACCAGCGACGCGGGCACGATCGACGCAGTGTCGTCCCAGCCAAAGCTCCCCGGAGTTTTCGTCTGCGACAGATCGCTATTGAAGTGCAGCAGCCAGCCGCGATCATTGTGATTGGGAAAAGGATTTTCCAGCACGCCGAAATAAACATCGCCATCCGGTCCGACCGTCGGAGTAGCCGAACTACAATCGCATAGCCACGCGTCCCGTCCCGACGATGGATCGATTAAAAGCACGCTCCTGATCGGCGCGAGGGTCGTGCTATCCAGAGCCGCAAGGTAGCCATAGCTCGAATTATCAACGACCACATACAACAAGCTGCCATCCGGCGAAAGCGCGGGCGCGGCGCTGATGGCGGCCTGCGTGATCGTCGAATCTCCGCTGACCGTTGCGGCCGAAACCCAGGTTCCCGTACCGTCAGCGGCTACGCGTGCTATGCCGCCTTGCAGGTTAAGCGGCGTCGAGCCAAGAACAATAAACCCGAAGTAGAGGTTGCCGTTGGCGTCAGTCGTAAGGGGGGTATCAATCTGTACGTTCTGCTTATAAACCGTCGGATTCTTCCGATAATTTTTTACGCCGTAAAAATACAGCCGCGTCACCGCCCCCTTGACTTGATCCGGATTCTGCCGCACCAGCACGCTTCCGGCAATGTCCGGCACGTACAGCTGGTTGCCAGAAATCGTAGGCCCCAGCCCTGGAATAAAATCCGCCTCCGGCGCCTGCCAACCGGTGCCCTGCGTATACATCCGCTTGCCGGTGGCGCCGTTGTGAGCCTCCACGCGAAAACTATTCGCGCCCGTCTTCACCGGCACAATCACTGTGCTCGCCGCCGTAACCAGCGGCGAGCCGTAGTGTATGAGAATTTCACCCTGC
This sequence comes from Terriglobales bacterium, assembly GCA_036513715.1. Classification (GTDB taxonomy): domain Bacteria; phylum Acidobacteriota; class Terriglobia; order Terriglobales; family Acidobacteriaceae; genus Acidiflorens. The sequence continues at coordinate 214,021 of DATBYM010000067.1, read as the reverse complement.
GGCGGATGCAAGTCCACCGGCACATGCCAGTGAATCGCGTCGAGCGTCTGCGATTGCACCGTCGAGAGCGCCGTATGTTGCTCGTCGTGCGAGTGTGTCAGCCAGGCGCCAGTTTGAGCGGCCGCGCTCGCGGCTAGCGCATAGACGCACATAGCGAGACAAACTGCGAAAAGAATTGCGGAAAACATCTCTCGAGGCTGCGCAGGTTTATTCATGTGTCATTCATCCTTCTCGCCTGTATGGGGCGTGGGGCGCGCTAATTCTTCCCCTTCGGACAGCAGCGTAGCAGTCTAACCCTTTTCGGGTTGTCAATAGGAGGTAAAAAATGAGGAGAGAGGTGAGAACAGATGTTTAGGCAATCTGCAATGCATTGCAGCCTGCGAATCTATTCCTGTTCAGCCGGCGCGAAAAAGACCAGCACTTCCAACTCTTCCTGAATGTTGTGGAAGTGATGCTCCAGTTGAGCATCGACGAAAATCACCGAGCCCGCGCGCACCTCATGATGGTCGGAACCGATCTGCATGCGCGCAACTCCGCGCACGACGTAATACATTTCGTCCTCGCGGTGGGGTTTCTGCGGATCAGTTCCGCCCTTGGGCAGAACGTAGACGCCCGCGCTCATCGCTGGAACGCGGAGAAACTCAAAGTAAGATTTGTTTTGCCCGGCGCGCTGACGAGAGAGATCGTCGATGTGAAAAAGCTGGGGCATACTGAGAACTGACAACCGGGAACCGAACTGAAACTGCCCACTATCCAATCGCGCCGCGAAAGAATATATCCGTATACTGCTGCACGATCGCCTCTCCCGTCAGCGGCCCATCCGGCTTGTACCACTGGTAAATCCAATTGATCATTCCGACGAGCGCCAGCGCGGCAGCGCGCGGCGTTACCGTTGGCTGCGAATTAGGCTTGCGCTGGGCATCGTGCTGGGAGTTGCGCTGCACATCGGCGATCAGGTGCTCAACGAAGTGCAGATAATCTTTCTTGCGTGCATTGATCTTGCGCCGCAATGCCGGCGGCAGCGGATGGTTCTCGTGCAGCATCACCGTAATCTCGCGATCTTCAGGACTAAGCACGACCTCGATGTGCAGCCGGATCAGCGTGCGCAGCCGCTCTTCAGCTACTTCAAAGCGAATCACGTCAGCGCGGGTCACGTCGCCATGGCCGGCGCTCGCTCCCGCTCCCGCTCCATCGATGCGTCGCACCACGTTGATCACGCGCGCCTCGGTGATATCCATGGCATGCGACATGATGTGAAATAGAATTTCGTCCTTCGACTGGAAGTGATGATAGAGGCCCCCCTTTGAAAGCTTGAGCGCCGCCGCCACATCGTTCATCGAAGTGGCATCGTATCCCTGTTGTTGAAACAGGCGCGCAGCCGTGCGCAGAATTTCCTGCCGTGGTTCGAGGCGGGGTTCGTGACGAGAATCAACTGCAGATTCGCGAAGCATCACTGAGATGGTATCGCGGAATCGGCTTTTCGCTCCACTAGCTTGGCCTCACGGGATATTATTCAGTGGGCGTTCTTGCGTTTGGCAGAGGGAGTGCTCCGAGGCCGTGACGGAACTGCAGCCAGCGCACTGTCAATAGCAGTCACGTTGCCGGCCGGGTCGGGAGAGGAGTCGGGTCCCGCACTCAGGCGCAGAATTCTCTGCTTTATTTCTGCGGCGGCGATCGCCGGGAATTTCGCCCCCTGCTGACGCAGAACGTACCGGACGAGCGCGACCTGCCTGGACCCTTCGTGGAGGCGCCCGGCTTCCGGAAAATCAAAGCGAACCTTCTGCAATTCGTCCTTGAGCTCGAAACTCGCAGAGCCATTCGCACCGCTGCGTAAGCGCTCAATTCGCGACGAAGCACGATCGACGACACGCGCCAGCTGTTCACCGAAATCGTGCGCTCGATCCTGGCGCAGCCACTGTTTTGCTTTTTCCGCGGAGAACCACGTTGGATTGCGATTCGCCTCCCGCGGAGCTTCGCGTCGAGTTACTTCGCACAGGTAGGCAGCGATGGCGGCCTCGGCATCGCCGGCATCTAGCGTGCTGCGGAAATAGCGCGCAAATGGGATTTCCTCGATCCGGCCGTGCACACCCGCTTCTTCAAAAGCCTCGAGGGCGGCGGATTGGGCGAGCGTGACTCCCGGTTCAGCTCCGCCTTTAGGAAAAATCCAGCGTCCACCACGAGTTTGTACCAGCAGAAATTCAACCCCGCGCCGCCCGATTCGATAACAGACGGCGGCGACCTGCTGCCGTCTTTTCTGCCTCATTGGCGCGCGCAGGACTTTAGCCGATGGTCCCGATCCCATGGCATCAGAGTGCGCGATGCTATCCGCTTCTGCCTAGAGCACACCTTGGTTCACGCGGAGTCGGTCGAGCAAAGCCGGTTCGCCCGAGGTCGATAACGCCCTCCGGGAATCCTTCTACGTACTTGTGCCGACGCCATCGCCTTCGAGAAAGTAACTTGAGCAAATATTGCGCTCGCCGAGGACGAGAATCTTGGACAGCTTGTATTGCCTTCGTTGCAGCCGCGAACTCGAGGCCGGGCAAAAATCCGTTGCCGTCTACCTCTTCGCGCAGACGGTTGGAGTGAGGCCGCGGCAGAAATCCTCGGCGCAGCGCATCTGTTTCTGTCCGCAGTGCTCGGTTTCGCTGGCCATGGGCCCGGCTCCCGAAGGCGCGCTCAACCTCGCCGCCTGGCAGATGATTCGCGACATAGTGGGCGCCGACCCCGCGCTCACCGAGGCTGCATGGGACAGCCTGCACGGTGTCGAAGAAGGGTTGCTTCCATCTACGGGATTGGCCACCGGAACCAACGGCAACGCGCATCCCGCGCGCGCCGGGGGCTACTTCGAGTTCTAAGCTGAAAGCGGCCACGGTCTATCTTGCAACGTCCCCGAATTTCTTCGGTTGTAAAATCGCCGATGGACGCGCCGAAAGTTCGACGGGCGCGGGCGGAGTGGCGTTGAAGTCTGAGGTTTCGTATGAAGTCTCTGGCGTGGTTGCTGTTTTTTCCACTTGTTCTTAGCCTCGGCGGAATGGCGGACGAGCACGAGCACCATGGCGACCTGAATGCCGAACAGTTAGGCACTGTGCACTTTCCGGTGGCGTGCGAGTCTTCGGTGCAGAAGCCATTCGAGCATGCGGTCGCGTTGTTGCACTCGTTTTGGTACGAGGAAGCCGAGAAGCAGTTTCTGCAGATCGCCGACAGTGACCCGCGCTGTGCCATGGCGCATTGGGGAATCGCCATGAGCTTGTGGCACCAACTCTGGGAGCGGCCCCATGCCATCGTGCTCAGCCGGGGCTTGGCAGAGTCTCAGAAAGCTGCTGCGATCAATTCTGATCAGCAGCAAATTTATTCCGATTCTCGTCAGCCGCAATACTCGAAAGATGCGCTGTCGCGTGAGACTGTTTACATCGCTGCGATCTCTCATTTCTACAGCGACTATCAGAAACTCAATCATGTGACCCGCGCCAAAGCCTACTCCGACGAAATGAAGAAGCTATACGAGTCCTATCCGGACGATCACGAGGCCGCGGCGTTCTACGCGCTCTCTCTGCTCGCCACAGGCGAGAGCCTGCCCCATCGTAAAGAGGCTGCCGCAATTCTCGAAAAACTCTTCGCGACTGACCCCGACCATCCCGGAGTAGCGCACTATCTTATCCACAGCTACGACACGCCCCCACTGGCCGAACTCGGTATCCCGGCTGCCCGCCGCTATGCCCAGATCGCCCCAGCCGCTCCGCATGCGCTGCACATGCCCTCGCACATTTTTGCCCGCGTCGGCCTCTGGCAGGACGATATCAACTCCAATCTCGCCTCAATCGCCGCTACTCGCAAAGCGGTCGCCATGGGCATGGGCGGCGAGGGCCCACAATTCCACGCCATGGACTTCCTCGTCTACGCTTATCTGCAAAGCGGTCGGGAAGCCGAAGCAATGAAAGTGATCGATGAAATCAAGACCATGCCGCCTTCCGAGAACAGGTACGGCATGGACTTCGACCCGCGTCTCTTCGCTCAAGCCGGGTTTGAGGCCAGCTACGCACTGGAGCTGCATCAGTGGAGGAACGCAGCCTCCTTGAATCCACTACCGGGCGCAGATCCTGGGATAAAGGCAACAACCTTCCTCGCGCGCGCCCTTGGCGCTGCCCGCGCCGGCCAACTTGCCGACGCTCAAAAAGATATTGACGAAGTCAGATCTATCGTGAAGACCTTATTGGACAAGAAGAACAAGGGCGAAGCAGACTTCATTGATGAGCAAACTGCTGAACCATTAGCCTGGATCGATCATGCCGAGGGCAAAGACGAAGAGGCGATTGGCCTTCTTCGTCCGCTCGCAGAGAAGGAAACGGAGGGAATAAGTCAGACAGGATCGTTGCCTGCGCACGAGGTGCTGGCCGACCTGCTCCTTGAAGCCAACCGCCCACAGCAAGCGTTAGTCGAATATCAGACCGATCTGAAGCTCAATCCCAATCGTTTCAATGGACTCGCCGGTGCCGCTCTTTCGGCCGAGCGCGCGGGAAATCATTGGCAGGCCGTCGAATATGATGCGCAGCTGCTCAATGCTTGCCCAGGATCACACTCCGATCGTCCCGAGCTCACCCGGGCGAAAGAGTTGGTTGCACAGAAGTAGAAAAGCGGGGAACAACAGCATCTCGGCAGACCTTCTCGGGTCATCCGAATGGACGGCGCATAACGAGTCTGACATCCGCGGTTGACAGCGTCATTCGACCTGCGTAGCATTCCTGAAACCGACTGATCGGTCGGTTCCTGGTCCGCAGTATCGTTTTTCATTCCAGGCAACACGGTTTATAGATCAGTAAATACAAAAATATCTACCTCGAATAGGGAGCTTTTCGTGGCCACAGTCTTTTATCAAAACGATGCCAATCCTGCCGCGCTGCGGGACAAAACGATTGCCGTCTTTGGCTATGGATCGCAGGGGCACGCGCAGGCGCAAAATCTACGTGACAGCGGATACGACGTCATCATCGGGCTCGACCCCGAGCGCGACTCTGCCAGGCAGGCGCGCGCCGATGGCATGACGGTCGTCGCTCCGGCGGAAGCCGCCAAGCGCGCCGACTGGATTCAGATTCTCACGCCTGACGAAACCCAGGCGGAGTTCTATGAATCGGCCATCAAACCGCATCTGCGCAAAGGAAAGATACTCGGCTTTTCGCACGGTTTCTCGATTCACTTCAAAACCATCAAGCCGCCGAAGGACGTCGACGTGGTCATGATCGCGCCGAAGAGTCCCGGCCATTTGCTGCGCCGCGTCTATTCCCAGGGCGGCGGCGTTCCGTCGCTGCTCGCCATTCATCAGGATGCCAGTGGCCGCGCCAGTGAATTTGCGCTGAGCTATGCGCACGGCATCGGTTCGACGCGCGCCGGAGTATTGCAGACGACCTTCAAAGAAGAGACGGAGAGCGATCTTTTCGGCGAGCAAGCCGTCCTCTGCGGTGGCCTGACATCGCTCATGCAGAAAGGCTTTGAAACGCTGGTCGCGGCTGGCTACGCTCCTGAGATCGCCTACTTCGAGTGCGTACATGAAGTAAAGCTGATCGTCGACCTGATCTATGAGGGCGGCCTGAGCCGCATGCGCCATTCGATCTCAAACACGGCCGAGTATGGCGACCTCACGCGCGGCGAAATGGTTGTCGGTGATGAGACGCGCAAGGCGATGAAGAAAGTGCTGAAGCAGATCCAGAGCGGGAAGTTCGCCGAGGAATGGATTAAAGAAAATAAAAAAGGCGGCAAGAAATTTGCCAAGCTGCGCGAGGCGGCGAAGCAGCACCCGATTGAAAAAGTAGGCGAACAGCTACGCGCCATGATGTCGTGGCTACCGGCGGAGAAAGACAAGAAGAAATCCATCGAAGCGCCCAAGACCGCCGCTCCGAAAGTCGTGAATGCGTGAAGTGCTGGAATCGCGCCAGACCGATACCTACTGGCACTGCATGAACAAGTTGTAGTGCTGAGTTTCGATCAAGGTGCGAAAGCCCGACCCGTCCGGCAGCTTGGCCCAATCGGTGGGCCGGGAAAGCGTCTTCTCCACTGATGGAAAGAATTTCAGAAATCGACGGTCTGCGCGCCCTGGCAGCACTTTCGGTCTTTGCCAATCACGTCTTAATTTGGACGCTGGTCAGGGCTACGGGCTCGGGTTTGCGTTCGAAATCACGATTCGGCTCGAAAGACAAAGAATCCAAAGTGGCAACTAAGAGCGCAGAACCTCTTGTGCCGCTGCTGGTCAACGTCCGCGAAGGGATTGAGATAACCTGAACCCAAGTTTCGAATAATTTCAAGTTTGATGTTGATTGCAAACACGAGCTTTCGGCAGACACATTGTTCTTAACGGATATGGAACTCAAACATCACAGTCGCTATATCACCGACGGGCGCGACCAGGCTCCAGCGCGCGCCATGTATAAAGCTATCGGCTTTACCGACGCCGATCTCGCCAAGCCGCTAATCGCCGTCGCCAACACTTGGATCGAGACCATGCCCTGCAACTTCCACCTGCGCCGCCTTTCGGCGAAGGTGAAAGAAGGCATTCGCGCCGCCGGCGGCACGCCCATGGAGTTCAATACCATCGCCATCTCCGACGGCGAGACCATGGGCACCGAAGGCATGAAAGCTTCGCTCGTGAGCCGTGAGGTCATTGCAGACTCGATCGAGTTAGTGTGTCGCGGGCAACTCTTCGACGCAGCGGTATGTATCGTAGGGTGCGATAAGACGATTCCCGCGGCTGCCATGGCGCTGGCGCGCATGAACCTGCCCGGCCTCGTGCTCTACGGAGGAACCATCGCCGCCGGAAAGTATCAAGGCAAAGACGTCACCATTCAAGATGTGTTCGAGGCGGTGGGCGCGAACGCCGCAGGCAAGATGAGCGATGCCGATCTGCTGGCGCTCGAGAACGTCGCTTGCCCCGGAGCGGGCGCGTGCGGAGGCCAGTACACCGCGAATACCATGTCGACGGTGATGGAGCTGATTGGTCTTTCGCCAATGGGCTTCAACAGCATTCCGGCGATGGACCCGCGCAAGGACGAAGTAGCTTTTCGCTGCGGCGAAGTGGTGATGAACGTTCTAAAGAAAAACATTCGGCCGAGCGATATTCTGACGCACGCGGCCTTCGAGAACGCGATCGCAGGTGTAGCTACGACCGGCGGCTCGACCAACGCCGTCCTGCATCTGCTCGCGATCTCGCGCGAGATGGGATTGCCGCTCGACATCGATGACTTCCAGCGGATCAGCGAACGCACTCCCCTGCTTGCCGATCTCAAGCCCGCAGGAAAATATGTGGCGGCAGATGTAGACGCCGCCGGCGGCATTCCGTTAATTGCCAAGCGCCTGCTTGAAGGCAAGTATGTGAACGGCTCGGCGATGACCGTGACTGGAAAGACGTTCGCCGAAGAGGCGAACGCGGCGAAAGAGACGGCTGGGCAGATGGTGATCGCTCCGCTGAGCAAGCCGTTGAAGGCGACGGGCGGCCTCGTCATCTTGAAAGGCAATCTGGCCCCGGGCGGCGGCGTGGTGAAAATGAGCGGGCACGAACGAGGCTCGCATACCGGTCCGGCTCGTGTGTTCGATTCCGAAGAAGCCGCGATGCAGGCGGTGACCAGCAAGCAGATCAAGGCTGGAGACGTGGTGGTGATCCGGTATGAGGGGCCGAAGGGTGGGCCGGGTATGCGCGAGATGCTGAGCGTGACGGCGGCCATCGTCGGCGAAGGTTTGGGGGAGAGCGTGGCGCTGATCACCGACGGACGCTTCAGCGGCGCGACACGCGGCCTGATGGTCGGCCATGTTGCCCCGGAAGCCGCGCTGGGCGGCCCGATCGCGGCCATCCGTGAAGGCGACAAGATCACTATCGACACCAAGATTAGAAAGTTAGAACTGGAGATTTCCGACGCCGAGATTGCCCGGCGCATGGCAGAATGGAAGGCTCCAGCGCCCCGCTACGAGACCGGAGTTTTCGCCAAGTACGCGGCGTTGGTCAGGTCGGCGTCCGAAGGCGCAATCACCTCTCCTACAAGCATTTAGCCACCGACCCTTGCGCAAAATGCCGCGCTGGGGCGTGCGGCCGACACCCAGCCCGGTCTGGCAAAAGGCGGGTATTTTGCGATGATGTCCACGTGGAACATTTGTACTGTTAATATTGTACGTACATACTTATATGGCTGCTCGCGTTCGAGATGAACCCGACGCCGGGGCAACCCGTTCCGTTTGTCAAGTGAGAGTATGGCGTTACAACCGTAATCGGGTGGTCAATCGCTTCCCTGGTCCCTTTGGCCGGTTTGTGCAAAGCTCTGAACGGGCGGAGCGAAAACATGCTCACGCCAAGGGGCGGAAAATACGGTGTTACTTGCAATCGTTATCGTGCTCGTGGTTGTGCTTATGGGCTGGAATTTTGCCCGAATGTATAACTTTGAGACTGACTACCGCTTCTTCGGTTATTTTCAGGGCAATCGCTATGAGTGTCTTCTCGGCGGTCTGAGTCCGGAGCACGGCACGCTTTGCTTTATTGGTGCTGATGAACAAGGGCTCTACCTGTTGCCCCATCCTAAGCCCGCGCTAACGTGGTGGAACTATCAGTGGCGGCGACAAGTTCTTAAGAAGAGTCTTTTGATTCCCTGGAGAGATATTAACTGCCGTGCAGGAAGAGTGTTACTCAAGGATTGTATCTGGTTTGATCTTGCGCCGAGAAAGATCTATCTGTACGTACCTAAAGATATTGGCGAAAAGCTACTTACGGATGCTCGACTTATGATGCCAGTCCGAACTTAGCAGAGCGCAGATCGGCGGACTGCCCTCGGGCAATCAAGGGCGCCCTGTCTGGGAGCAGGACGCCCGGTCCGAATACACTTACCGCGATACACTTACCGCGGAGGCTTCTTTTCCTCCTTCGCCGGGGCTGGCTTGCTCTCGGGTTTTGGCGCGCTCTGATGTTCGGGTTTTGGCGCACTGGCAGCATGTGCTGGAGCTGGCCTACTCTCCGGACGCTCCGCTTGCGCATGTTCGGTCCCAGTCGGCTTAGGCGCTTTGGGTTCCGATTTCGCCGCGCTTTCGTGAGGTTCAGCGGCCGGCTTGGACTCCGCCGGTCGCGAAGAGGCACGTTCGGACTTTGCCGGCTTGGGTTCTTTGGCCGGCTTGGGCTCCTTGGCCGGCTTTGATTCGGCTTTTTCCTCATTTTCGTGGGTTGTAGTCGGCTTGGGTTCCGCAGATCGCGCGGTGGCGTGCTCGGACTTTGCCGGCTTGGAAGCCTTCGGCTCGGACTTAGCTTCGTTCCTCGCTTCTGACTTTGCTGACTTGGCTTCTGATTTGGGTTCGGACCTAGGTTCCGTCCGGGCTACCTTTTCATGGGCAGCGGCCTTCGGTTCGGCAGACAGTGGTTCGGCGGATCGGGCGGTGGTGTGCTCAGACTTTGCCGGCTTGGATGACGCCGTGCGCTCGGGCTTGGACTCCGTTTTCGCCGCTCTTTCATGCGCCGTGGAAGCACGTGTCGCCGGAGCATGACTACTTTCTGCGCGCTCTGACTTCGCGTGCTCTGCCGCAGGCCGCGTGGCTGCTGCTCTCTCCGTGCTTCCCTTTTTCGCACTCTTTTCCGCATTTGCGTGATTCGCTGCCGTCTTGGTGTAGCTTGGACTGCCGGCTCGAGCCCTCACTACGCCAGTCTTGAAATCGGCCGGTTTCGCGGTTGCCGCTATGGAAGGCCTGCCGTGGTTCACCGAAGCTCGCTGGCTGCGATCGCCGGAGGCGGCTCGCTGATGCTCGGTTTGCGCCGAGGTCATGGGGATATGGCGTTCACTCGCAAATCTTTCCTGCTCGGCAGTCGGCCGGGCCCTCAGGCCGCCTGCGCCGCCGTTATAGCTGACACGGTTTGTGCTCATGTTATTGACGACCGTCTTTGTGTACGTGTTGCGGATGATGGTGCGGTTCACGTTCATGACCGAGGTGTTGTAGTAGAAATTGCTGCCCTGCCAATATCCACCGGCGAAGCCGGTGCCGATGTAGCCGAATCCGTAGTTGACGCCACCGTAAAATCCGATATTTGGGCCCCAGTAACCGGCGTTCCAGAGAAAGGCGCCGTCGTTCCAGCCCCAGTATCCAGGTGTCCACAGGAAGCCAACTTCAGGCGCTTCAGCCCAGGTTCCCGGAACCCAGTAATAGTCGTCATAATCGGCGTCCCAAGCCCAATAGCCGGGCGTCCACAGATAGCCTTCGCCGGGACAGATGGGTTGGGTGTACACCGGCAAAACCGGGGGTGCGATCGTGATGGATACTGCGACACCTTGCGCGAAGGAACGGCCGGGGACGGCCAACATCGCAAGTGCGAGCAACAGGCAACCTAGCCAATATGCCGAGCGGACAGAAGTCGTTTTTATCACTGTTTACCTCTTCCTCACTTCGAATTTTCAACCGCGAATGCTGGCTGAGAGTTTCAGCCAAATCTAGAGCAGCTATGCTCGTGCCGGATCTAACTTTCATGCCCGGTAATTCAACGCGCGGGCCTATGTCCGATGTGAGGGGGTTGGGTTTGGTTGCTCTGAGAGAACTAGCGAGGAGAGACTACAGCGTCCACCGTATAGTTTCTACGGGGCTGGAGGACATTTCACCTGACTTTGTCGATTGAGTTGTTGGAGTTTTGTGCGGTGCGTTTGTATCCGATTCGGCGCCTGACCCGTGCGCCAGCGAAAAGCCCACCATCTGGGACCCGCGTTCCCGAGTCCACACTGTCTGTTCCCAAATCAGTCGTCGAAATCATGCGTCAGCGCCCAGAACCCTAAAAGTTGCGAGGCCGAGTTTCGGGATTTTGGCTGATCGTTGTTGAAACACTTTGGACACTCTCGTTGGCGCATAACGCTTGCACTTGGATACACTGCTCTTCACTTAGCATGTTCACTTATTAAGGAGCGATCCATGTTCAGGTTGATCGTGCGGTTTCTTGCCATCCTTGGGGCTTTGGGGCTGATGGGATTGGCCATTGTGTTGGTGGCGGTAATTGGGGTGAAGGGGAGGGTTCCATCGAAGACAATCCTCGAGGCGGATTTTGAGCATTCGCTTTTGGAGGATGCTCCGGATGCTCCTACCGCGCAGTTGATGATGACTCACAAACAGACTTTGCGCGATGTGGTCGACGCGATTGATCGCGGGGCTGGCGACGATCGCGTGGTGGGGATGATCGCGAAAATCGGCGCGGCTTCGATGGGGATGGCGCAGACGCAGGAGCTGCGGGATGCGGTGCTGAGATTTCGGGCACACAAGAAATTTGCGGTCGCTTACTCGGAAACTTTTGGCGAGTTTGGTCCGGGGAACGGGGCTTATTATCTGGCGACTGCGTTCGATCATATTTATCTGCAGCCTTCGGGAGACGTGGGGCTGACGGGGATCATCATGGAGTCGCCGTTTGTGAAGGGGACGCTCGGCAAGCTGGGGATCACTTTTCATGGCGATCATCGGTACGAATACAAGGCGGCGCTGAACTTTTATACCGAGTCGAAATATACCGATGCGCATAAGGAAGAGATGACCGCGATTATGGAGTCGTGGTTCAGCCAGATGAAGGACGGGATCTGCCAGGCGCGGCAGATTGCGCCGGAAAAGTTTCAGGCGGTGGTGGATGCGGGGCCTTATTTGGGCAAAGAGGCGGTGGCGGCGAAGCTGGTGGATGCGGTTGCTTATCGCGATGAGGTTTATGGCGATGTCAAGAGCAAGGCTGGCGAGGGAGCGGAATTGCTTTATCTGGATAAGTATTTGAGTCGAGCGGGGCGTCCGCATGATCACGGGAAGACGATTGCGCTGGTGTTTGGGGTGGGTGCTGTCACGCGGGGAAAGAGCGACTACGATCCGGTGCAGGGCAATCAGAATATGGGATCGGATACGGTGGCGGGGGCGATTCGCGCGGCGGTGGATGATAAAGATGTGAAGGCGATTCTGTTTCGAGTGGATAGTCCGGGAGGGTCTTATGTGGCGTCGGACACGATTTGGCGGGAAGTGGTGCGGGCGCGGCAGGCCGGGAAGCCGGTGATTGTGTCGATGGGAAATCTGGCGGGCTCGGGCGGATATTTTGTCGCGATGGCGGCGGACAAGATTGTGGCTGAGCCGGGGACGATCACGGCGTCGATTGGAGTTCTCGGCGGAAAGATGCTGACCAGCGGGCTGTGGGATAGAGTCGGGCTCTCGTGGGATGAAGTGCATCAGGGCGAGAATGCGACGATGTTCACGGGCACGCAGGATTACACGCCGGCGGAGTGGGCGCGCTTCGAGGCGTGGCTTGATCGCGTGTATGTGGATTTCACTGGCAAGGTGGCGGATGGGCGCAAGCTTTCTAAGGATAAGGTGCTGGAGATTGCCAAGGGGCGGATATGGTCGGGGCAGGATGCTAAGAATCTTGGGCTGGTCGATGAGCTGGGCGGGTACGATACGGCGCTGAGGTTGGCGAAGAGGGCGGGGGCAGTTCCCGCGGATGAGGAGGTGCGGGTTGTGGTATATCCGCGGCCGAAAGGATTTCTGGAGAGCGAGTTTGGGTGGCGGACTCCGGATAATAGCGAGAAGGAAGCGGTGCGGCAAACGATGGCGCGAATTCTGGAGTTGGTGCAGCCTCTGGCGCGGCAGCTTGATGCGGCGGGGATTAAGACGCGGAATTCGGAGCAGGATGATGTGTTGCGGATGCGTGAGCTCGCTAGTCAGCCATAGTTCAGCGGGAGCGTTCTCCACAGAGGCCAATAAGGTCCACAAAGGGGAAGCGCGAGTCCAAATATTTCGTAACACTTCGGCCTTATAATCCGCATCGTTTATATGTCTGTATCTCTGTAACTTACAGGAGTTGAATTCTGAAGCTTGTAAATCGTGAAAAGGGGGCGCTTATGAGTGACGATGCTAAGAAGGATGTGGTTTCGCGGCGTGGATTTTTGGGGATGGGATCGGCGGCGCTGGCGGCTGCCGGGTTGGTGTCAGCGGCGAGTGCGGGGCAAGAGCAGAAGCAATATCCAACGAAAGACAGCCGAAGCGCTAGCGCTCCCGGTCCGGGCAATCCGGCGCTGGACGCACAGAATCCAGATTCCTTCTTTCCTCCAACGACGGATGCGGGCGGGGTGCAGACGTTCAAGTATCCGTTCGGTCTGGCGCACAAGCGCATGCAAGAGGGCGGATGGTCGCGCGAGGTGACGATACGGGAGCTGGCAATTTCCAAGGACATCGCCGGTGTGGACATGCGATTGACGGCGGGCGGCATACGCGAGTTGCACTGGCATTCGGCCGCAGAGTGGGCTTTGATGCTTTATGGCAATGCGCGGATCACGGCGCTTGATCATGGCGGTAAGGGTTTTGTCGGCGACATCACGGAAGGCGATCTCTGGTATTTTCCGACGGGAATTCCACACTCGATTCAAGGGCTGGGGCCGGATGGTTGCGAGTTCCTGCTGGTGTTTGACGATGGCGGGTTCTCGGAATATGCGACGGTGCTGCTGACGGATTGGATGGCGCATACTCCGCATGATGTGCTGGCGGCGAACTTTGGGGTGAGCGAGCAGGCGATGGAAAAGATGCCGAAAAAGGAAAAATTTATTTTCCAGGCTCCGGTACCGCCGCCGTTGGCGGAGGATAAGAGAGCCGCGGCGGGGTCACTCGGCGAGTCGCCGGTGGATTTTGCTTTTCGTACGACTCAGGAGGCGGTGGTGAAGCGCACGAAGAGCGGAGAGGTGCGGATCATCGACTCGAGCAAGTTTAAAGTGTCGACGACGATTGCGGCGGCGATCGTGACGGTGCATCCGGGAGGAATACGCGAACTGCACTGGCATCCGAATGCCGATGAGTGGCAGTACTACATGAGCGGCAATGGACGAATGACGGTGTTCGATACCGGCGCACGCGCGCGGACCATGGATTTTCAGGCAGGAGATGTAGGGTATATACAAAAAACGCTGCCGCACTACATTCAGAATACGGGCACGACCGATCTGAAATTTCTGGAGATGTTTAAGAGCAGTTTTTATCAGGACCTGTCGCTATCGGAATGGCTAACGCATACTCCGCCAGAACTGGTGCTGCAGCATTTGGGAATTGATAAGGCTACGCTGGACGCGATGCCGAAGGAGAATGTGGCGGTCATGCCGAAGTAGGTGGAGACGACCCACTTCTCGAAAATCGCAAGAAGCTGGGCGGGACTAGTCGACGGTCACCGACTTGGCTAGGTTACGCGGTTGATCTACGTCGCAGGCTCGGCAGACGGTACCTCTAGCTGCAGATTACCGGGCAGGTATGCAATGTATTGCATCTTGACGGGTGGGCGGGGGCCGGATAAGATTCGCCCCGCAATTTGCAGAACTGTCCCCCCCAAGGTTCTGCCGGCCCGTATCTCCTCAAAACGAATAAAAGGGCAAGTCACGCGGTTTCTCGTCCAGGTAGTGGTGGTCAGTGCTGATCACAATGAAGAGGAAGAAATCCATGATGCTGAGAAGAAGGCTTATCGCTCTCGCTTACTTGATGTTGCTGATTTCTTTTGCAGCGCCACCCACGGCTCAGGCGGCTAAAGTCGCCAAGTATGGGTACGAAGCCAACTATGGCCAACTCGTCGCATACACTCTCGATCCCACCACTGGTCGCCCGCGAGTGATTCAAGCTTTGACGACTGCAAATCTCACCGGCGGGGCAATCACGGTTAACCCCACGGGAAAATTCCTGTTCCTTACTACCGGCTACTACGGCGGGACGGAGATCTACGGTTACGCGATTGCATCCACCGGGCTATTAACGCCGATCGCGGCCTCGCCGTTTAGTTCTGGTGGGGGAACGCTGAAATTTGCCCCCACCGGCAAGTTCGCCTTCACCAATGTTCCGGCTTCCAACAGTGTCCAAGTGTTCTCTGTAGACACTAGCACGGGCGTGTTAACGTCGATCGCGTCCGTCGCCGTCGGCAACAATCCGGAGGATTTGGTTCTCACACCCAAGGGCACATTCCTATACGCGCCGAACTCTGCGGACAGCACGATTTCAGGATTCAAAGTGAATCCCACCACTGGCGCTTTGACATCGGTGGCAGGCTCCCCTTTCCCCGTCAGTGGAGGCGTGGGGAGCATGGCCATGCATCCGTCGGGCAAGTTCCTCTATACGAGCGACGGGACCACAGTCTCGGAGTTTGACATCAACGCCACCACCGGTGCGCTCACTGCCGCTGGACAGTTCGGCGCCCCGCTACTCGGTTATGGTTACTCAACGATCTCCGCCGATGGGAAATTCTTTTTCGTGGGCTCGAGCGGGACTGGCGTTTTGGCCTACACAATTAATCAAGCTTCAGGAGCGCTGACCGCGGTTGCGGGGTCGCCATTTACCACTCCCTCAGGAGCTTATGGCGTAGCGGTTGATCCGAGCAGCAAGTTCCTTTATGTGTCGAGTTTCGGCCCCGGGCCGCCGCTATACGTCTTCTCCATCGACCCGACGACTGGGGCCATAACCGAGATAACAAGCGAAGGCTTGAACGGCGTCGTTGGGGGATTGTTCGCGTATACAACCAGCACCGCTGCCGTGAAATACTCCCCCACTTTCGCCTACGCCACCAACTCTGGCAGCAATTCCATCACTGAGCTTTCGATTGCGAACGGCGGTTTGTCCTATATAACCGGCTCCCCGCTAACGGACACCAATGGCCCGCAGGCATCGACTGCTACGCCCGACGGGAAGTTCTTCTACATCGGCAACAGCAATGGCAGCATTTCTGAGTACAAGATTGGAAAGACCGGTGCTCTGTCGAAGATTAAGGGATCGCCGATTACGGGATTGTCGAATCCGGTGGCGTTGGCGATTCGCTCTGTCGACACCAATTCGTGCGGCCCATATAACTGGCTGTATGCGGCGGACCCGGCGGCAGACGACATCGATGTATACACTCGTAATCCAAAAACTGGCGTGCTGAGCTTGCAGGACGTTGCATCAAGTAACGGGAACGGTCCGTCAGCTATAGCGGTCGATCCTTTTGGGGCGTTCACGCTTGCGGCGAACACAGCGTCCAATGACGTCTATATAGGGGAGCCGTGTGTGGGCTTTATATCATCAGTGGCCACTGGGACTGGCCCGGTCGCGATGACGATCGATCCGTCGAACCAGTTTGTTTATGTGGCCAATAGCGGGGACAACACCGTGTCGGCATATAGTCTGACGCTGGCGAGTCCGTATTTAACCCCAATTTCGGGGTCGCCATTTGCGGCCGGGATGACCCCTTCGGCGGTAGTGGCCGAGCCTTATGGCCAGTACTTGTACATCGCCAACAGTGGGGATAACACGATTTCGGCATATAGCATCGATCCCTTCAGCGGCGCGCTTACGCCGATTAGCGGGACGTTCTCGACCAAGAGCGGGCCGATAGCTCTGAGTGTCTCCAACGGTGGGAACTATCTTTACGTCACGGACAAAGGTAGTGGGTTGCTGGAACAGTTTACGATTAACTCGGGCGGCACGTTGACCAGCGCCGGTAGTGCTGGACTGGGCACAGCTCCGACATCGGTCACGAGTATTGGAACCTACAAGTAGAGGCTGACGCCTCACTCCACCGTGACCGACTTTGCTAAATTGCGGGGTTGATCTACGTCGCAACCTCGACGTACGGCTATGTGATAGGCGAGGAGTTGGAGGGGAACGATTTCTAGGATTGCTGATAGTTCTTCCGGCGCCTCGGGAACGAATAGGACATGATCGGCTTCCTCGGCGATCTCGGTGTCGCCTTCGGTGGCCAGCGCGATCACGATTCCGGAGCGGGCTTTTACTTCTTTTAGATTCGACATCGTTTTTTCGTAACGCGTCATTGATTGCGGACTGGCGGGGTCGCGCGTGGCGATGATGACCACCGGAAGATTCTCGTCGATCAGGGCATTGGGGCCGTGCTTCATCTCGCCGGCGGGATAGCCTTCGGCGTGGATGTAGGAAATTTCTTTTAGCTTGAGCGCGCCTTCGAGGGCGATGGGATAGTGAATGCCGCGTCCGAGGAAGAGAAAATCCTGGGCGCGGACGTAGGTCTTTGCCAGTTCTTCGCAGGCTTCGTCGTGGGTGAGAATCTGCTCGAGTTTGCCGGGGATGCGCATTAATTCTTGGACGGCCGCCTTGGACTGTTCCGGTGTAATGGTGCCGCGCACTTGGGCGAGATACAAAGCGAACAGGTAGAGCGCGGTGAGCTGGCCGGTGAAGGCTTTGGTGGAAGCTACGCCGATTTCGGGACCGGCGTGGGTGTAGACGGTGCCTACGGCTTCGCGCGTGATCATCGAGCCTACCACATTGCAGATGGCTAGCGTCTTCGAACCTTTGGATTTTGCTTCGCGTTGAGCCGCAATTGTATCGGCAGTCTCGCCCGACTGCGAGATAAGCACCGTCATCGTGTCGGGGCCGAGGATGGGATCGCGATAACGCCATTCGCTGGCGTAGTCGACTTCGACGGGGACGCGAGCGAGGTTCTCGATCATGAATTTGCCGGCGAGTCCGGCGTGCCAACTGGTGCCGCAGGCGGCGATATTGATTTTTTTCAGCGCTTTGAATTCGGCTTCGCTGACCTGCATTTCGTCAAGGAAGATGGAGCCGGTGTCTTGCGAGACGCGGCCCAGCGTGGTGTCGCGGACGGTGCGCGGCTGCTCATAAATTTCCTTGAGCATAAAATGCTTGAAGCCGCCTTTCTCCGCCATGATCGGATCCCAGGTGATGCGCTGGGCCTTGCGCTCGACCGGTTTGCCGTCGAAGTCGGAGACGCGCACGCCGTCGGCGGTGATGACGGCGAGGTCGCCGTCGCCGAGGAAGAAGAGATCGCGGGTGTGATCGAGGAGCGCGGGCACGTCGGAAGCGACGAAGAATTCATCTTTGCCCAGGCCGATGACTACAGGCGGCCCGTTCCGGGCGGCAACGATTTTATTGGGATCGTCGACGGCGATTAGGACCAACGCGAATACCCCGGTGAGTTCTTTGACGGCTTTGCGCACGGCATCTTCGAGAGAAGGCCGATGGCCGTTGCCGGTCTGCAGGTAGTGCTTCTCGATGAGGTGGGCGATGATTTCGGTGTCGGTTTCGGTCGAGAATTTGTGGCCTTCGGCGGTTAGCTTTTTCTTGAGCGAGAGATAATTTTCGACAATGCCATTGTGGACGACGACGATTGTGCCGGTGCAATCGCGGTGAGGATGGGCGTTTTCTTCGGTGGGGCGGCCATGCGTGGCCCAGCGGGTATGGCCGATGCCGTAAGTGCCATCGAGCGGCTTGAGACGGATTACTTCTTCAAGGTTGCGCAGCTTGCCTTCGGCGCGGCGGATTTCAAGGCCGGCGCCGTTGCCGGCTACGGCGATTCCGGCGGAGTCGTAGCCACGATACTCGAGTTTGCGCAGGCCCTCGATGATGACGGGCACGACTTGCTTTTTGCCTACGTATCCAACGATGCCGCACATTGGCGAATTGGCTCCTTGAAGAAACGTTCGGCGGGGGATGCCAGTAATTGCTTGGACGCCATATTAAGAAGCGTCTGGTTTTCGAAGAACTTTCGGCGCTGAATCGATGCCCGGATACGAACCGATCGCTTCCGAGTGCCGTTTACCGTTCTCGTTCTTCAGCAACCTCGCTACTCTTCGAGCGAGAAGCGAAACTCTTCAATAACCGGGTTGGTTAAAACTTCGCGAGCAACGCGCTCGACCTCCGCCTGCGCTTCGTTTCTTGAGATGCCACCATTCAGAGTAAGTTCGAAATACTTTCCCTGGCGCACATCGTGCAAACTCTTGTAACCGATTTTTTTGAGCGCGCCATGGATAGTCTTACCCTGGGGATCGAGAACGCTCTTCTTCAACGAGACGTAAACGTAGGCTTTCATCGACTTATGGATTATACGTTACGTGCGCATGAACTGGACTGCGGTTTTCGTTATAGGAGCCATGGATCATAGACTCGATACTTTGAGGGAGTTTCGTAACCTACTTGAAAGACGAGAGTTGTCGATCCAGTTCGGCAAGCGCCTGCTGTAGCATCTGGCGATGGCGGGGGTTACCGGCGGTCTCGAGTTGCCGGGTCAGACGTTCGCGGGAAAGAAGCAGGCCGTCACGTTTGCGGTTGCGGTTCTGATCGTCCGGCGAGAGCGCTGCGCGGGGCGTCTTCTGCCGCTCTGACATTTCCTCTTGTTGCTGCTCGACCGACTTACTCTCCCAGCCACGTGCCATTACACAGATATTACCTTACAAGTGAGCAAGCCCTCACGCCAGGAGTGCAACCATGCTAGCGCCGGCCAGCGTCAGGCGCTTTTGGAGCGGGCCAGGCTAGCTGGTCCGGAGGGAAATCGGCCAAGTCGGAAGAGTGTTTCTGCGGCCCGGTCGTACTGATCTACCAAGCGAGGAAGCGATCGGCTTTGCAAGTCGGGCAAAAGAATTTCCGTCAGCAGGTAGAGGCCAGTCCGGATCGTTTGCAAGCGAAGCCGAAAAGCATTCTCGGCAACTTGGACACCGGACGCTGCGATCTTGGGGTCGGAACTCCGCTGCGCGGCCTGACCAATCGTGGCAAGGGCTGTCGCGGCCCTTCCCGCTTCCCGGGCGTAAACGAATGCTGCCCACGCACGCTGCCGCTTAATCTTGCGGAACTCCCGGGGAGGCAAATTGTCGCGGAGGAACGCTTCCTCGGCTGAGTCGACCAGGTTTCTGAAGGCATCGATGTCGAGAGAGCGAAAGGCCAAGAGGGCTTTTTCTAGATCGACCGGACGCGTGCGGCTGCGAATGGCAACGTATGCCACGGCGCTCAGCGCGAAGAAAGCGATCGCGACGAGAGCCCATGCGGCGATCAGGGCTCGAGAAATCAGTGCTTGAGCAAGTGCTGCAGTTCCCTGTTCCAAATCTCTACCTCATCATGGGGAACCACGGTCGGAGGCGCCGGTACAGCTTCAGGCGCCCCCAAATACCGCATCCAGATCGAAACGCAGACCAAGTAGGTGCCGGTGGTCAGCAAATTTAGCAATTCTCTTGCCGCGTTGCTGGTGAATTCCGCGCGCAGAGCGGAAGCAGCGACATCGACGCTGGCCAGTATGCCGAGGCCCAGCGTGATCCCGAATGCGGGGCGCCGCCACGACAAGCCCAAAAAGCGGGAAAAGAGCAACAAGGAAAGGAGCAATCCGCATTGAATCATCGCCGCTCCGCGGTTGACGACGGATACACCCGCATGCCACTTGACACTATTATTCCCAGGAGCATAGACAGCGAGCAGAACACCGACTGCAAACAACAAACCTGCTACGCATTGCAGAAATCGCCTAGCCGACGCCTTGAGAAACAGGGATTCGCGAAACAACTCTTGAGAGACCTCATCAATTACCCCGAAACCCAGAGCGATGATCAACATCAGCGTGGCGGAAAAAGCATACGCGTATAGAGGCCCACCTATGCCCTGGAACCAGTATAAAGTGAACAGCAGAATGAACACGGCAATCCGGAAAAGCACATAGGCGAAAAAGCATGGGAATTCCGAGTACAGTCGGCGCTTCCAGATAACAGCCGCAAGTACTACGAGCAGTACGTGCGGCGATATCCACAGAAAAAGTAGCAGAGCCTTGTGCCAATTCGTCCCGAGCATTGCAGAGCACTATAAGCCCTGACATTGCTTCTTTCAACTAAGAACCCACCACGGTCTTAGACGGTTTGGCTGCGTCCCCTGGGGACGTGGGGAAGTCCCTCAGCGATATTCGGAGTGCCGAGGCCGTCAAACAGGGGATGCAGCCAAACAGGACGAACCGTTTTTGCGGTTCGTCCTCTTTGGCAAAGCGTTCGCGCCACACATTACGCCGCTGAGATTGCTACTTGAAGAAAGGTTGAGATATTTACCAAGGCCAAGGGTTACCCACGGTGGTTCTCCTTTGCGAAAGAATTCGTACCGTGATACATTGCCTGCGGCAGATGGGTTTTCTACAGTTAGTTCAATCCCAATGTCTTTTCGGAAATTGTAAATTCGATGAGATTGAAATCCGCGATCGAGGACTTTGAAGCTAATACGCTGGCAGCGGTCCCGGAGTTGCTAGGCAGACTTTCCTACGTTGGAAGATTGCATGATGGGAATGGAACGTACGATCATTGGGGTTTGGCGAGGGTATATGGCAAGGATGCGGCACAGAGCGCAATTCGCGCGTCGCATCGGGTGCTGCTCTCGGAGGTCTTGAAGAAACCGTTAGCTGTGCTCCTTGAGGATGCGCTGGCCTTGTGCTCGAACGAGGATCTAGCAGACAGAGAATTCCTCGAGTTCATCAGTTCGCTGGCGCTTAATCCACCTAAGCCCGTTTCCCCAGCTGCCCGAGCGCATCTGAAGTCAGTGCTGAGCGCACTTTCGGCATTAGTTGAAAGTCGGAATAATGCTGCAAATCTCCGAGGCGCATCGCCACACCGACAACCTGCCCAAGAATCTCGGCCTCCTGCGGGTATCTAAGAATCCGCACCGACACTGGAGACAGGGGGTGGGGTTGGAGAACAATAGAGTCACGCTTCATTGAGCACCAACAGCAGGTAAATCCGTCGCGCATTTCCACGAAGTAAATAGGACGCTCGAACTCCGAACGCCATATCCCTTCGTCCACCTTGTTCTTATCTTCGTCGACTTGGACGAAACTGCTTGGGGGAAGAATGGGGTACATGGTGAAATCGTCCGAGCCAACATACCCATAGGTGTATCGGTCGTCGGCAAACAAGGCAAGGTGCGCCATGGGGACGGTACCCCATTGCTCGATAATCCGCCGCAAGTCTGTGGTTTTCTGGAGCGAGAAGCCGGGATCCAGCCTCGTCGGCACGCGCACGTCTTTAACATTGCTCAAAGCTTCGGAGAGGTGAGACTTCTGCGGATGCCCAAAACCGATGTCCGCAGAAATGCTATCGAGTTCCAGGCCATAGAAAGACAGTAACTCCCTGTATTCCCGCCGATAAATAGCCGCAAAGGAGTAGAGTCGAAAAATGCTTGGGGTTATGCCTTTTGTTTCGATGTCGGACAAGCGGCTGGGCGGAATCGCAAATTCCTCACTCTCAAATCTGTGCGCGATCTGGTTGCTCGCGAGTTCAACATCCCGCATACGATATCCGAGGGTTTCTCTCAACGCCCGTAGTTTCTGCCCGCCATTAAGTTGCATGGCCCTGACCTCGTCGGGGACATTCTACCATCGGTTAGATCGACTACGAGGGCGCACCCAAGCAATCACCCGGAAAGATTTTCGGATTTTGAAACAGATGGAGCCGCGCGTCTACAGTGCAAACCCTCTCAGTGGACCTTATCCCAGATCCCATCCGTTGCGGCGCAGGGGCCGGTTCCGCAAGCGCTGTTCGGGTTTCGTAACGGCCATTCCGCTTCCGCTCGACAAAACCAAGTGCATATACCGTCGGTAATCGGATGAGGAAATTTTACCCCGGAATCTGAGTTAGGGCACTAACCCTGTCTCTCGGGCAAGGAAAATGGATCGGGATAAGTTGCGCCGTCTGCTCAATAGTGTCCGACGAGGGCTGCTGATCGACCGGCGATGAACTCATCAAGAGTTTCATCAGCTACTCCAATTGTCAGAGGCGATTATTGATCACGGGCGTATGATCCAGGCGCACCGGGAATCCTTCGCGCCCCCTGTGATCGTCGAGGATCCAGAACTGGCAAGCCCGCTTCAGAGAGACTCAACGAACCATCAAGGACGGGCTGGCGCTGCCAAGGGAGATGGGTCGGGCGGAGCCGAACATCTGCGCGGATGTTGCAGGTTGCTCCTTGCAGAAACTCTACGCCGCGAAGAGGATGAAACGGACGCAGGGCTGCTTAGATCTGCCAGGTTTTATTAGCTTCGGTATCGAACGCCATTTCTTCTTACCTCACTTCTGACGGGATCCCGCGAGGAAGGACTGCCAGCGGTAAATTCGCTACAGGGCTTACCACTCAAATGGCTGTTACAAAATCCGAACGCTCACGATGGGCCGCGGCTGTAAAAAATTAGTTCAGGCATAATCGTCCCGGATCGCGCTCGATTGGTATTCCGAGGAAAGTTGCATGTGACCGTTAAACAGATTAATAATAACTTTATCCCGGAAGGCACACGGGGTAAAGGTGTCGCAGAACCTGAGGGGGTTCCCCGTGCGGGGATAATGAGATTGGTTCCCAAGTAAAGGAACCAACACCTGCGACGCATATTACAGAGTCCCGTAGCTTGGCAAGCTGCGATTACCCCCAGTTCCTGCTCAATTAGGCTATTTGACTTTCGCACTTGACAGGTGCAGGAGGTTCGCATGTCCGCACGCCCCTTTGCGTTTGAGGGAGATCCTACGCACGAAAACGAGCGCTATCGACTGCTGCTTGAGATTACCGACCTAGTAGCGCGAGCCGAGACGCTGCCCGAAGCAATCCAGGCAATCTCTGCCCCGGTACTTGCCCTCACGGGGGGCGATCTGCTGAATCTGTCTCTTTACGATCAGCGCCACGGTCACATGAGAACCCACTATTGGAAAAAGAATGAGGAAAGCGGAGAGTTCGTGCCGCTTTCGGTGGAAGAAGCCGCGAGCGGGTGGGTTTGGAAACATCAGAAACCCGTGACGATTCCGGATACCGAACGCGAGGGAAGGTTTCCCGGATTTACGCCGCTGCTGCGCAAT
Source organism: Terriglobales bacterium (assembly GCA_036513715.1). Lineage (GTDB taxonomy): Bacteria > Acidobacteriota > Terriglobia > Terriglobales > Acidobacteriaceae > Acidiflorens. The sequence continues at coordinate 190,445 of DATBYM010000067.1, read as the reverse complement.
CACGGGATACGGTCCTACGTTGCCGTGCCTATGACCACGCCGTCCAGTCGGTTTGGGGCGCTTGCCCTGGGCAAGAGCATCCCGCAAGCCTCGAGTGAGGAGGACGTCGAATTACTCTCGCGGATCGCGATGATGGGAGCGATCGTACTGGAGAAGGACAGAGCCAATCGCGCGTTTGAGGAGCAGCAGAGCCTGGTCACTATCAGTCGGGAATTGAGTTCCATTCTGGAGTTGGAGAAATTGTTGCCGGCTGTTCTCTCCAGCCTGCGCAGCATCGCACGCTACAAGTGGGCGGTTCTGTCGTTGCTCGACGAAGATGGCAAGAGCGTGCGGCCGTATGGGGATGGTCCCGAGTTAGAACCCTTTGTGAACCAAGGAACTGCGGTCCCACTCGATCAAACACTTTCCGGCTACGCAATTCGGACGCGAGAGGTTGCACTCTATACAGGGGACGATTTGCGTCAGATGGAAGCGCCATTGGCGAAAGCCATGTATGGACTTCGGATGCGGTCAGTTTGCAGCGTGCCCTTGATTGCGCGCAACCAAGTCTGGGGAGCGTTGAATGTGGCTGACAAGATGGAGAATACCTTTGGGAAGGCGGAGGTGGAATACCTGGAGCAAGTCGCCAATCAGGTGGCCATGGCGCTCCACAATGCGCATGCTTACGGCCAGATTGCAGAACTCAAGGATCGCTTGGTGCAGGAAAAGCACTATTTGGAGCATGAAATCCGGAGCGCGAACCGGACCGAAGATATCGTCGGTGCCAGCCCGGCGTTGAAACGTGTAATGGATTACGCAGCCATTGTCGCCGACACCGATTCCACGGTTCTGATCACTGGCGAAACCGGGACTGGCAAAGAGCGCATCGCCCGGATCATACACAGCATGAGCCGACGCAAGGATCGCAGCTTTATCAAGGTTAACTGCGCCGCTATACCGACGGGGCTGCTGGAGAGCGAGTTGTTCGGACACGAAAAGGGTGCGTTTACCGGGGCGGTGAGCAAAAAGATCGGGCGCCTGGAATTGGCGGATAAGGGCACATTGCTACTCGACGAGGTGGGCGAGATTCCGCTCGAGTTGCAGCCCAAGTTGCTGCGCGTTTTGCAAGATCAGGAGTTCGAGCGGCTGGGGGGAACGAAAACCATCCGAGTGGATGTGCGGCTGATCGCCGCCACCAATCGCGATCTGGTTCAGGCCATCGAAGAGAAGGAATTCCGCGGCGACTTGTTTTACCGACTGCACGTCTTTCCACTCCATCTGCCCGCGCTGCGCGAACGACGCGAGGACATACCCATGCTGGTTCGGCATTTCGTGGAAAAGTGCGCGCTGCGGCTGCACAAGCGGGTAGACATTATTCCCGATGATGTCATAGAAGTAATGATGAACTGGAAGTGGCCGGGGAATATTCGCGAGTTGGAGAATTTCATTGAGCGCTCGGTAATCCTGAGCGAAGGCAATCGGTTGACGCCGCCTCTCGGCGAGCTGCGAGAGGAGAACGATCGCCAGCTTTCCGAATCTGACGTGACACTGCGCGACAAAGAGCGGCAGCACATCGTCGAAGTTCTGCGGCAGACGCGGGGCGTGCTTTCCGGGCCATCAGGCGCGGCGGCGCGCCTTGGCGTCAAGCGCACTACGCTGCAATACAAAATGCAGCGGCTGGGAATTTCGCGCACCGATTATCTGGATTAGAGGGGATTTCGGCGATCGACTTCCGGTGACGATGTGTATGACCTGCCGCTCGCCCGTAGTTCGACCGCAAAACTCGCGCAATTGCTACTTTCGTGGGCCTCGGACGAGCCCCGCAACCGCGAACTTCGCGTTCCCACGGAATTCACTCACCACGAGATTGCCCAAATGATTGGTTCGTCGCGAGAAACAGTAACCCGCTTGTTGGGTGAGAGGAAACGGAAAGAGTTGATTCGGATGGACGGTGCGATGTTGGTGATACCCAACCGAATCGCCTTGCAAGCCATAGCCGCCTGAAAGATTCCCTCCCCGGGCGGACAAGGTATTTTATGCGTCCGCCCATTTTTCAGTTCTCAGAAGTAACTTGGTACCTGGAATTTCGCAGGCGTTTTGTCAGGAACTGAGAACGGAGAACTGTCTTCAGAGGTTGAACAGTTCGCGGAGGCGCCGGGTCTGGGCGCGGCTTACGGGGATTTCGGTCTGTTTCTTGTCGTCCATGCGTAGCTGGTAGGAGCTTTTGAACCAGGGCACGACTTCGCGGATATGGTTGATGTTGACGAGAAACGACCGGTGGGCACGCCAGAACAAGTGGGGGTCGAGATTATCAAAAAGTTCTTCGAGAGTCCGGCAATTCGACTCACCTTCCATGCCTGCGTGGCCACTGGTGGCGACGGTGATAACGCCGTCTTCGATGGTCGCGTAACAAATATCCTTGGCATCGGTGAGAAATAACCTGCCGGCTGCCTTAATCAGAATTTTCGCCGCCTGCGACTTTTGCGATTCGAGCATCCGCACCAGAGTTTCGATTTTCTCTTCCGGGCCAGCGCCGGCTTCAATCTTCGCGCGCGCTCGTTCGATGGATTGTGCTACACGCTTTTTGTCGAACGGCTTCAAGATGTAGTCGACTGCATTCACTTCGAAGGCCTTCACGGCATATTGATCGAAGGCGGTCGCGAAAACGATCTTGGGCAGCGGAACCTTACGGTCGAGCAGCTTTTTGATGACGCCGAAACCGTCGAGGCCGGGCATCTGCACGTCGAGAAAGACGAGGTCGGGATTGTGCTCGCGAATCAGATTGATCGCCTCGAGACCGTTCTTTCCCTGCGCGATCACATTCACGTCGACGAGATTCTTGAGCAGATAAGCGAGTTCATCGCGCGCCAGTTGTTCGTCGTCGACAATGATGGCGGAGAGGGGCATGGAGTTCCGAGCGGAACTGACCACGCCCGTATTAGCAGCGGCTATTGCCATAACCCTCAGTAAGTATAGCCATGGTAGTGGCGCGCCGCTAGTCGAGATTGCGCTACGCACAGTTTTCAATCGCCAGCGCCATGCCCATCCCGCCGCTGACGCAAAGCGTGGCCAGGCCGCGGCGCGCTTTTCGTTTCAACATTTCGTGGAGCAGAGTTACGGTGATGCGCGTTCCGGTGCATCCGATGGGATGGCCGAGCGAGATGGCGCCGCCGTTGACGTTGAGGCTGTCGAGGTTGAAATGGAGGCTACGCTCGCAGGCCAAGACTTGCGCGGCGAAGGCTTCGTTCAGTTCGACCAAGTCGAAGTCGGAGAGCTTGAGGCCGTGTTTCTGTTCGAGCTTGTGAATGGCAGGGACGGGGCCAATGCCCATGAGGCGTGGGTCGACTCCGGCCGAGGTTGCGGTGAGAATGCGGGCCAGCGGCTTGAGATTGTTTTGTTTGACGAACTTCTCGCTCGCCAGGACGACCGCGGCCGCGCCGTCGGTGATGCCGGAAGAATTGCCCGCGGTAATCGTGCCCGTCTTTGAAAAGACTGGCGAGAGCTTGGCCAGTTTCTCCGTTGTGGCGTCGCGAAACAAATGCTCATCGCGCGAGATGATGGTTGGACCCTTTTTGCCTTCGACGGCAACGGGAACGATTTCGGCGTCGAACCGACCGCTGTCCTGCGCGGCGGCGGCACGCTGCTGCGATGTGAGCGCGAATTGATCCTGCTCTTCGCGCGAAATTTTGTATTGCTCGGCGAGAATTTCGGCGGTCTCGCCCATGATCATTTTCGCCAAAGGGCAGAAGAAGCCGTCGCGATACATGGCGTCGACGAGTTCTTGATTGCCGAGGCGGTAGCCCCAGCGAGCGCCCTCGAGGTAGTAAGGAACTCGCGACATGGATTCGGCGCCGCCGGCGAGCACGCAATCGAGATTACCGGCGGCGATTTCCTGGAAGCCGAGGGCGATCGACTTGAGGCCCGAGGCACATGCTTTATTGACGGTGTAGGCAGGGGACCATTGCGGCACACCGCTGCGGATGGAGATTTGGCGGGCGGGGTTCGGGCCTCCGCCGGCTTGACGAGCGTTGCCGAAGATCGATTCTTCTACTTCTTCTGGCGGGACGGCGGCGCGCTCGATAGCGGCTTTGGCGGCGACGACACCCATGTCGGCGGCGGTGAGCGAGGCGAGTGAGCCTCCGAATTTTCCGATCGGCGTGCGCGCGGCGGAGAGAATATAAACGTTGTTCAAACTCATCTCTTGAATATTTGAGTTTTAGCAGGCATGAATCGGTGCAGAAAAAAGTGGCCTAAGGCGAAGATCGTTCACCACAAAGGGGACCCTTCGCCTGCGCTCAGGACCGGCGCCGATCCACGAAGGACACCGTTCGGCACTGTAAACTAATCCGCGTGAACATTCTCTACGGAATCAATACGGTGACCGAGGCGCTGAAGGCGCGCGGGCGAAACTTCGAGTGGGTGGGCGTTGCTAAGGAGCGAAAGGATATTCGGCTGCGCCGTGTGATCGATGAGTGCCGCAAGATCGGTGTACCGGTGCGCGTTTTGTCGCGACAAGAGCTTGATGAAATTGCCGGCAACGCCGCGCATCAGGGATTGGTGGCAGCGACCTCGGCGAAGCAATATAGCGATCTCGACGACATCGTGGCATCGCGGCGCGGGGAGCAGTCTTTGGTGGTTGTACTCGACGGCATTGAAGATCCGCACAATCTGGGAGCGATCCTGCGCACGGCGGACGCTGCGGGAGCCGATGGGGTGGTGATTCCGGAACGGCGGTCGGTGGCGGTGACGGCGGCGGTGGCGAAGGTTTCGGCGGGAGCGAGCGAGCACTTGCCGATAGCAAAAGTTACGAACATATCGCGCGCGCTCGAAGAGTTGAAGGAGAAAGAGCTGTGGGTGGTTGGACTGGATGAGCGCGCCGAAAAGACTTATGACGCAGTCGATTACAAGATGCACTGCGCTGTCGTGCTGGGCGCCGAAGGCAAGGGGTTGCACGACTTGGTGCGGCGACACTGCGATTTCCTGGTGTCGATTCCGATGCTCGGAAAAGTGCCATCGCTGAATGTATCGGTGGCGGCGGGCATCGTGCTCTACGAAGTCGTACGGCAGAGGCGGCTGGGCGCATCGAAGTAATCATGAGTTCCGGAATGATGAAGTTCTTCGTTTTTGTTTTATGCGTTCTGGGCGCTTCTGCTTCGGCGGCATGGTCACTTGACCGGGAAGCGTTCACCATTGCGAAGTACGATCTGGCGATTACGCTGGAGCCGCAGCAGCAGCGACTGGGCGCGCGCGGCAAGATCACATTGCGTAACGACTCCTTGCAACCGCAGAAGATCGCAGCGCTGCAAATCTCGTCTTCGCTTAACTGGCGTTCGATCCGCGTGGATGGCAAGACGGTTCAATTTGTTTCGCAACCTTACGTCTCCGATATCGATCACACGGGCACGCTCTCAGAAGCGATCGTCACTTTGCCGGCTGAGGTGAAGCCGAAAGATTCGGTGGAGATTGAGATTGGCTATGAGGGCGTCATCCCGCTGGATGCGACACGGCTGACGCGGATCGGCGTGCCGGACGAAATTGCAAAACATTCCAGCTGGGACCAGATTAGTCCAAAGTTCACGGCGGTGCGGGGCGCGGGATACGTGGCGTGGTATCCGATTGCGACGGAGGCTGCGGATTTCTCGGAGGGCAACAGTTTGTTTGAGGTTGGCGATCGATGGAGGGCGAGGGAGCAGGACGCCAGCATGAGGCTTTCGCTTACCGACGCAGGGACCGACGACGCCAACGTGGTGCTGCTGTGCAGCGGAGTTGGCAATGGCATCGATACTCGCGAGGGCACAGCGCATTCGCACTCAGCAAGGTGCGAGTACGAGCGTTTTGGATCGGTTACTCCGATGCTTGCGATGGCCAGCTATGAAATTCAAACGAAGGCGCCTTTGATTTTGCTGAGCTTGCCAGGCGACGAGGAGGGAGCGGCAAGATATTCGAACGCACTGGAGCCGGCGATGAAGTTCGTGAGTGGCTGGTTCGGTGCGCCGAGCGCGCTGATTGCGATTGCCGATTTAGCCGATGCGAATTCTCCGCCGTTTGAGAGTGGCACATTGTTGATGGCGTCGCTCGCGGCAGAAGATTCGAAGCTGGCGGGGATGAATTTGGTGCATGAGTTGGTGCATTCTGCGGTGCCCTCAGCCAGGCCGTGGGTTTATGAGGGTCTGGCTCATTTTGCGGAGGCGAAGTATCGCGAGCAGCAAGGTGGGAGGCAGGCGGCGCTCGATTTTCTTGGAGTGCACAAGGATGCATTTGTGGACGCGGAAAAAGAACTGGTGCCTTCTTCAGGGAAAAACGTTGCGGAGAGTCGGGCGGGAAAGAGTGTGGGCCAGCCTCTAGCTACAACTTTCGATGAAACCTTTTATCGAAGCAAAGCCGCGTATGTCTGGTGGATGTTGCGTGATATGGTTGGCGACGATGCTCTGAAGCAGGCGATTGCCAGGTATCGAGCGGACGAGGATAAGGATGCAAAATATGTGGAGCACTTGATTGAAGCGGCGGCCAAGCGCGACATGGGCTGGTTTTTTGAGGACTGGGTGTATCAGGATCGCGGCTTGCCGGATTTGCGAGTGCAGTCGGCGCATCCGTGGAAGACGGATAAGGACGTGCAGTTCATTACCGTCACGCTGGAAAACCGGGGCGATGCAGGGGCGGAGGTTCCGTTCACAATTTCCTTTGACGGCGGAGCGGTTACCAAGCGGATTGAGGTTCACGGCAAGAGCACGGCGACACTGCGGGTTGAATTGCAAGGAACCCCTAGCCAGATTGTGGTGAATGACGGGAGTGTGCCGGAGGCGGATTTGACGAACAATGTGTTCACGGTCCCCCCAGCGTGAACGGGAAATTGGTTTTGACTCCTGGCTGCGACTAGGCAACCGCTTTAGAAAGCTCGGCAAGGCCTTCGAGCTTTTTTTCTGCGACGCCCGAGTCTATGGAACCGGCCGCCAGCGGAATGGCGTCGCGCAGATGATCGGCGCGCCCGGCGGCGACGAGGGCAGCGGCGGCGTTGAGGAGGACGACATCGCGGCGCGGGGATTTCTTGCCGGACAGCACTTCGCGAATCAGCTTGGCATTCAGGGCGGCATCTCCGCCGGCGATGTCGTCGAGCGTGGCGCGCTGCAAGCCGAACTCTTCGGGGGTGACTTCGTAGCTGCGAACTTGTCCATCGCGCACCTCGGCGACGTGGGTTGCGGCGGTGATGGTGATTTCGTCGAGGCCATCGCATCCGTGAACTACGAGGGCGCGGCGAAGACCTAGCATGCTGAGGGCTTCGGCTAGCTTCTCGACTAGATCGGCGGAATAGACGCCGACCACCTGGCAGGTGGCGCGCGCGGGATTGGTGAGCGGACCGAGCACATTGAAAACTGTGCGCAGAAGCAGCGCGCGGCGAACGGTCTGCACGTGCTTCGTTGCTGAATGCATGGCCGGGGCGAAAAGAAAGGCGATTCCTATCTGTTCGAGGCAGGCGGCGATCTGCGGCGGCGGCAGGTTAATGTTCACACCCAGAGCTTCCATCACGTCGGCGGAGCCGCACTTCGAGGTGATACTGCGATTGCCGTGTTTCGCGACACGCACGCCGGCGCCAGCGACGACGAAGGCGGTTGCAGTAGAAATGTTGAAGGTTCCGCTGGTATCGCCGCCGGTGCCGCAGGTATCGACGAGGGCATCGCGGCCGGTTCCACTGGCGTCGAGAACGGCGTGGGTACGGAGTTCAAGCGGCGTGGCGGCGGCGCGGATGGCTTCGGCGAATCCTACAATTTCTTCGACGGTCTCGCCCTTCATGTGCAGCGCTACGAGCAGCGCGGCAATCTGGGCGTCGGAGCATTGGCCGGTAAGCACTTCGGTCATCACGGCGCAGGCTTCTTCGCGGGCGAGCGACTGGCGGTGATTGGCGATGCGGTGGAGCGCGTCGAGAATCATTGGCGGAGGATCCCTGGACGAAGATCAGTGGTCGAACAGCACTGAGACCGTGAACGCAAGGTCCAAGCTACCGCAGAATGAAAAGCGTTTCAAATCGCGCCGCTCCGCCGCACACCAATGCTTGTAGCGCCGACCATCAGTCCGGTTTTCCGGTGGGCGTTCCGCCCGCACCAGGGCCACCGGGACGGCGGCGCTACAGCCGCGGTTACTTCACCAATTTACTTCACGATGTGTCGCGGAGACGCATGTCTCAGGATCGAGAGTAATTCGTGGGCCGACGCGGGCGGAGCCACTTTTCCTTCGCGCACGATTTCGCGGGCGCTCAGATCGCTACCGTAAAGAGCGCGATTGGCGCCATCGTCGGAACGCACGGTCGAACCTTCGAGCGACACTCCGGCAAATATGCCCTTCGCTCTGGAGTACGAGAGAATTTCCGCATTCAAAACGATGTCAGTTTCCGCGGAGGCATCACGTCCCACAGGTCCGGCTGCGACCGAAGCATCGCCGCCGAGTTTTACTTTACTCGACAGGACCGATCTGGAGCCTGACTCATTCATGACGAGCAGCACGAAATCCGTGGCTTCGGCTCCGATCTGGAAACCGAAACTTCCGCCCTCGAGTGCGAACATTGCGGGGGCACTCCAACCGCCGGAGAAATCATGGCCTCTGCGACAGGTTATTAGTCCGCGGCCGTAGCTGCCGCCGACCACAAATGCCGCTTTCTTGACCGAGGGATAGATCACCACGCAATCAGCTTTATTCAGCAGATCCCTGGGAATGCCGTCCGGCATACCAAGGATTTCCCTCATCACGACCGCGGATTGGTGGATGCGATCATCCACCTTCTCTACCTTGTCTTCAGCCACAATTGGCAACACACAGGCCAGCATGAGAACTACGGTACCCATCCTTTTCTTCATAAACACTCCTCCAACCATAGTTTGAGATTCAGGTTGATCGCCAGTTAGATGACAAGTCAGACGAAAAGCGAGAATAAAAGTTAATGCGGCACGCCGGATAATTCCAGTCGCGCTCCTACTTGCCGGCCGGCGGAGGCGCCATACCCTGCGGAAAGCTCTTCAACGCGACCTCGTGCGACTGGGAAGAAGCTTTCTTAGCGTCATCCGTCGTGTCCTCAGTCAGAATTCCTTTTAAGACGTAAAAAGCTTCGTCGCCGTGGTTCTTGCCCTCTCCGCGCTCTATCGTGCCGTGAAACTCGAACGATTTGCCATGCACGGTCTCGGTGGCGAAGGTCAGCTTATCGCCATCCAGTTTAGCTGACTTGAAAAAGTGATCCAGAAAAACGTCGCGATCGCTGTCCGAGTCGCCATAGCGCGAGACAAAACCGATCACGTGGCCGGGCGCATCAACCGTGATTTGCACAAATTCGCCGTCGCGCAAGAAGCTGTACATGCCGGAGTATTGCGACTCCGGCGTCGGAGTCGTCTGACTCGGTTTCGGGCCGGCATTCTGTGTGGCCGACGCGCTGGCGAGCATGAGAGTTAGGAACAGCAGTTGTGGGACGTAAAAGCGGTGGCTCCAAGTCAGCATGTCAGTTAAGTATAGCGGGACGGCAGGGAAGAAGGATGAAGGAACACCCTAAGTAATTCGGGGCGCGGAATGCAGGGCTTCGATGGCGGATCTCACTTTGGCGGAGACCTCGTCCGTGTCGCGGACGGTCAAACCGGCGGTGGAGATTGGCTCGCCCACCCGCATCTCGAGCGGCTGGCACTTGATGTGGTAGGTGTTCATGGGCAGCAGGTCGAAGGTGTCGACGAGGGCGATGGGAACGATATCGGCCTGGGCTTTGATGGCCAGAAAAAACGCTCCAGGCAGGAAAGGTTGAACCTTTCCGTCGCGCGTTCGGCCGCCTTCCGGAAAGATAACCAGCGGCGTGCCGCTGCGCAGGCTTCGGAGGGCGGACTTGACGGCGCCGATCGAAGCCGCCGGATTCTGCTGGTTGATGCAGACTTGTCCCGATCGTTTGAGATGCCAGCCTACAAAGGGATAAGCGAGCAACTCACTTTTAAAAACGATGCGGAACTGGAAGGGTAGGTAAACGTAAAGAATTGGAATGTCGAGCGCGGATGCGTGCGTGATCGCGTAAACGCACGGTTTGGATGGTTCGGCCGGATTGTTCGCGTTGCTATCGCTGATGTTATTTGCGCCTGTAAGGGTCAGCGGCGACAGGATCGTCTTCATGATGAGCCGTGACCAGAAACGGGCGAGATCGTGCTGGATGCGTCCGTCGCGGTCGAAGAGCGAGCAGATCAAAGAGATCGTGCCCAGAATGATGGTGTAGAGCCAGATTAGCGGAGAAAGGATGAAGTAGGAGCGGAGGCGGCTGAGCCAGCCGTGACCGAGGGGAACGTGCGCCGCACTCGCGTCAGACCATGCGGAGACCGTTGGTGAGGGCGTTTCAGCGGAGCGCAGATCGGACCGCTCTTTTTCCGGCTCGGCAGTGGTGGCGATTTTGTTCAATTTGTACTCATCCCGCCCACGGTCGCTATTCTTCGACTGGGCCACCGACTCGCAGTCACTTAGATGCGGATGTCAAGCATTCGCATCGCTTCTCCCACAACGTAAATCGAACCGGTTACGACGATCAGGCCCTCTTTTCCGGCAAGTTTCCGCGCTTGGTCGAGGGCCGAGGCTACGTCTTCGGCTTCTTCAATATTGATGCCAGCGGCTACTCGCGCCGCTGCCTGCCTGATTTCTGCGTTTGTTGCCGAACGTGGATTATTGGCGTGGGTCACGATTACGTTTCCGGTGATCGGGAATAGAATTTCCGTCATTTCCTGCACAGCCTTATCCCGCATGACGCCAAATACCATGGCCAGCTCGCGGCCGCTTTCGAGGTTCGGGTATGAAGACGAAAGCGTCGAGCGTAATGCCCAGGCTCCGGCGGGATTGTGTGCGACATCGAGAACGTACTCGGGATGATCGTCTACGGCTGGGACGACATGGAATCGCCCCGGCCATTGCGTCTGGCGGATGCCTTGAGCAATCGTCCCGGGCGTGATTTGGATGATTCCCTGGCTGTGTAATTCAGCTGCGGCCGCGATCGCGAGTGCCAGGTTGCGCAGTTGATGACGGCCCACCAGGGGTGATTCGATTGCGATTTCGCGTCCCAGAACCTGTATGGGATAGCGCATCCGCAAGTCTCTTTGGCCTGAGGGATGAGCAGCAGGTTCAACGTAGTCGCCGCTGGCGGGCGAGACGGGCGGGACGTAGGGCACGGCATTCACGGCGCGCGCGCCCGCGTCCAGGATGGCGTTTCCAATCACGTCGTTGGCTTCGGGTAGCTGCGGCAGCGTTACGACGACTCCGTTCGGACGGATGATTCCCACTTTTTCACGGGCGATCTCGCCGATAGTTTCACCGAGATATTTTTGATGATCGAGCGATATGTCGGTGATGATGCTGAGGCGGGGCTCGACCACATTGGTTGCATCCAGGCGGCCGCCCATCCCAACTTCAAGCACAAGTATATCCGGACGGCTGCGAGCAAAATACTCGAAGGCCATCGCGGTCAGCATTTCAAAGAAGCTGGGATGCCAGGGCAGATCGCCTTCTTCTACCAGGCGTTCGGCGGTGCGATCGACTACGTCGTGGACCGCCGTGAAGTCTTCGTCGTCGATGGGAGCGCCATTCAGGCGAATGCGCTCGTTGATGCGGACTAAATGCGGCGAGGTGTAGAGGCCGGTCTTTAGTCCGGAAGCCTGGAGGATGGAGGCCAGAGTTGCGGCGGTCGAACCCTTGCCGTTGGTACCAGCGACCAGCACAGTTGGGAAGCGATTTTCTGGATGCCCTAACGCCGCGAGCAGCACGCGCATGTGCGCCAGATCGAACTTGTGCGATGGCGTCTGCGCCAGTTCGTGGCCCAGCGCATACATCTGCGCGACGGCAGTTTCGTAGGACATCGGTCGTCAGTCGTTGGGCGATAGTCGTTGGAGGCGACGAACCAACTCTCGCGATGAAGTATCCACCTATGAAAACAGTACCAGCTCCGAGCGTCGGTTTCGACCGCGTCACATTAGAACGGTGCATGCGGAGGTCAAAGTGCATCTACGACCGCTGAGCAGGAGCCCCTAGGAGAGTCCTAGGGGCTGCCAACGACAGACGACCAACGACCAGCGACCGCCCCTAGGCTGCTTGCACCATGAAATCTAACGCTCGCGCGATATAGGCTTTCAGGTCTTTACGCGGGACTACGGCGTCGAGCATTCCGTGCTCGAGAAGAAATTCGGAACGCTGGAAGCCGGGCGGCAGTTTTTGCCGTATCGTCTGCTCGATTACTCGCGGGCCAGCAAAGCCGATGAGGGCGCCGGGTTCGGCGATGTTGAGATCGCCTAACATTGCGAATGACGCGGTCACGCCGCCGGTGGTGGGATCGGTGAGAACCGAAATATAGGGGACTCCGGCCGCATCCAGACGCGCCAGGGCGGCGGAGATTTTCGCCAACTGCATCAGGCTGATCACACCTTCCATCATGCGGGCGCCGCCCGAGGCTGAAACGATGACGATCGGAGTGTGGGTTTCGATCGCCTTCTCAATGGCGCGCGTGATGACCTCGCCGACTACCGCTCCCATGCTGCCGCCGATGAAGGAATATTCCATCGAACTCACGATTACGGGGCGACCGTTCAACTTGCCCTGGGCATTCACGATGGCGTCTTTCAGGCCGGTGTCGGATTTCGCCTGCTTGAGGCGGGAGGAGTAGGCCTTCAGGTCGACAAACTTCAAAGGGTCGGTAGAGGCGAGGTTGCTGTCGAAAATTTCATATTGATTGTCGTCGAGAAGCTGGGCCAGGCGAGAGCGGGCGTCGATGCGGAAATGCTTGTCGCATTTCGGGCAGACATTTAGGTTCTCCTCCAGATCCTTCTTCCAGATGATCTGGCGGCAGCCGTCACACTTCACCCATAAGCCTTCCGTGCGAACCTTCTTTGCGCCCGAAGTGTCTAACTCGCCGGATTGGCGTTTGAACCATGTCATCGCTGATCGGTTGATCGGGCCATCTGGTGATCGGGTCATCTAAGATCCCGTTTCATCCGAAGTCTTCGATCGAGCCAAAGGCAAGCGGGGTTGGATCACCCGGTCACCAGACGGCCCGATCACCCGATCCTAATATTCGATTCCTCTCTGCGCCATTACGCCTTTTTCGTAGGCATGTTTGACCTGGCGCATTTCCGTTACTGTATCGGCCAGGTCGACGATTGTCGGATGCGCGTTTCTTCCGGTCAAGATGACGTGGACCATTTCCGGCTTTTGCTTCAGGGACTCGACGACCTTTGCCGGATCCAGCATACCGTAGCTGATGGCGTAGCTGATTTCGTCGAGCACCACCAAGTCCCATTCGCCGGATCGGATAGCTCTCTCGGCCTCGGCCCACGCTTCTTCCACCATACGCACATCTTCAGGGTCGGGTTTCTCGGCGCCCACTTTGACGAATCCGCGGCCCATTTGCTTCATGATGAATTTATCGCCGAAAGCTTGGACGGCGTCGAGCTCGCCATAGTGCCACGAGCCCTTTAAAAATTGCAGCATCAGGACTCGCATCCCCTGGCCGACGGCGCGGAGCGCAGTGCCCATGGCCGCGGTGGTCTTGCCCTTGCCCGGGCCGGTATTGACGATGATAAGACCACGGCGGAGGTCTGACATATTGGGCGAATCTTTTATTGTACGCGGACGATGGCGGAATTTGTAATTTGGTGAGTGGTGGTTTGGTAATTTGAAGTCGGGCGTGCTTCGCACGATCAAGATCACAAGTGGGTGCAAAGGCGGACGGTTTTGGCTGCCGTCCGCCTCGAGGTCAACCACGGGGAGGTGTTTCTATGGCATTTCGACTACGCGTTGCAGTTTGGGCTGACCTTGTCCTTTAGCCGCCGCGGAATCCTCGGCGTCCAATAAGCGCGCCGCGACCCGCAAAGCGTCCATCTCTTTGCGCACTCGTATCAGTTCCTGTTCTTTCATTCTTAGTACGTCGTACGGGTTTTTCATTTGGGGGAGGGCCTCACCTACAAAATTCAGGCTTGTTTCGCCTGTATGGGAATACAGTAAGCCAGTTTTGCGACGCCGTGAAGCTGCCGGAGGTACATCGGAGCGCCGACGGCGGCGAAAGACGCGGGACTGACCGGCCGCTGACCGCTTACCAAATAGTTAATGGCCCAAATGATAAGGATGCTGGTCGAGAATGGTGAAGGCGCGGTAAAGCTGCTCGACCAGAACTACGCGCGCCAGTTCATGGGGCAGCGTCATCCTTCCGAGGGAAAGGGTAAATTCGGCGCGCCTCCGTGTTTCTTCGCTAAAGCCGTCGCTGCCTCCGATTGCGAAGAGCAGCGGGATAGCGTTCACTTGTTCGCGATCGAGGAAGCCGGCCAACTCCTCGGAAGAAAACTGCCGTCCACGGGCATCGAGTAAGACGAGCTTGTGCCTATCTTGTTTTTTCGACCGCTCGCCGGTCGCCAGGGATAAGATTGCGGCTTCGTCTTTTAAGGAGACGCCCGCGATCTCGGCGTAACGCGAGATGCGTTTTAAATATTCATTGGTCAGAGCGTGGATCGCAGCTTCTTTCGTTTTTCCTATCCATGCGACTTTGATTTTCATGGGCATTTACAAGGAGCACGGCTTGGTCCGCGCCCTAAGGTCCGCCCAAGTTCTGGGCGAAAGAATTGCGCGAAATGAGACAAGGGATCATTCACGGTTATAGGATTTCGGCGGCAGCAGGAATTGAAGGCCGAAGTAGCCCACGAAATAGGATTGATTGGGGCTAGTGGGCTCGAAGCTGCGTCCGGACATGAGAAGAAGAATAATTGGGCTATGGATCTTGTAGCGAGCGCCCAGTTCAAGGGTTGGTTGATTAGCAGAAGGGTGAAAAGTGCCCTGGGAATAAAACTCCACGTCCATCTCGAATTTCTTAGTGAATTCGTGGCCGACGACGAGGCCGGTGAGGAAGCCACTGGGGCCCTTGTGAACGAACTCGTAGCCGAGTTCGTAATCGATGTCGACGGGGCCAAATTTCTTGGCGAATTCGAAGGGCAGGAGAAAAGTCTGGCTGGCCGGCGTGATACCGCGGCGGACGGCGTCGTTAGGGTTGTTGAGGAAAAGCTGGGGGAAGACGGAAACGGCGAGGCCGTTGTCGCCCGCGTCATAGAATCGCCACTTGACGCCAGGATTGGATTGACCGAAGCCGAACTTGGTGGGAGACGCGGGATTCTTGACGCGCAGCCAGGCGTTTTCGTAGGTCAGCTGAATGCGCTCGCCCACGCCGAAATTGATGTCGACGTCAGGAACATGGGAGACGTTCTGATCGCTGTAGAAAAAGGGCATGTAGCCGATGTTGATCTCCCAATTGAAAGGGCCCGGTGTGCCTGGATCATTGGTGTAATAGGGTGGGCCGCCTTGGGCTAGGGCAGAATCGGAGGCAATGACGAGAAAGAAGAGGATTAGAACCTGACCCCAGAATACAACGGTGCTTTCCGATCTCATCTAAATAGGCTGCCCCATGGAACAAGGTTCGAATTTTGCTATCTTACCTTACCGCGGTTGTTGGAAAAGAATTGCCACTGCAAGAAAAATGAGAGTCCGCAGGTTCTCGGACTCCCATCATTAAATTCTGCGAATGAGGCGTTGGCGTTATCTCGCTATTACTCTGCCGGGGTGGCCTCGAAGCCATTGCAGGTCGAGCTGCCGGTACAAGCGTTCGGGCCGTAGAAGCCAACCAGATCGCCATTGTCGTTAACCCCGTTCACGATCGTCATGCCCGCTCCGCTCGGATCGTCGACCGAGGTGAAGGTGGCGCTCGATGTGTTGTAGACGAAGCCGTGGGTGTTGCCCTGAGCGTCGACGTAGAAGCCCACCACGAGGCCTTTGTTATTCAGGCCTGAGGCGGATGTCTGAGCGGCGCCGGGGTAATCGAGGACGGTGAAGTGTCCCTGGACCTGGAGCCAGCCGTGGCTGTTGCCGGTGGAGTCGATGTAGAAACCGCAGACGCTGCTGGAGTTGTTGATGCCAGTCGCCTGCGCGCCGCCGGTGGCACCGGGAATTTCATAGACTTCGAAAACGCCGCCGAACTCGTCATACACGTATGGCACGTCGGGGTCGGTTCCACTAACGTTGCTGCTGTAGTATCCAGCGGCTTGACCGTAGTCGTTCTGGCTGAGGAGTTGATTGAAGGGCTTCTTGGGATAGGCCACGCTGGTGAAAGTTCCCTGGTAGTCCGTGAAGCCGATGGTCTTCCCGTGCTCGATGTAGAAACCAGAGGTCTTGAAGGGCCGGTTGTTGATGCCAATCACCTGGGTCTGCTGCGATTTTGGGTAGTTTTCGTTGGTGAAGGTGCCAGCCGTGTAGGTGAATCCCATGTTGGTGGCGGCACCGTGGTAGCCAGCAATGTCACCAGAGTTGTTGATGCCGAGCAACTGGGTGAACGAGTCGTCGGGATAATTGATGGGGGTGAAGTTATAGGTTTGGGCAAAGGCGGAGATGCAGAGGAGCGCAGCCACGCCAAGGAAGAGAGATAAGGTCTTGAGTTTCACGGGAGGTTCCTTCCTAGATTAAGTTTTTAATTACTGCTCACCCTTAAGAGCGACGTTGCTCCGGTCATTCCCTCATGGGCGCAAAAAAAAATGCAGGATTCTCGCCTTCGTAACCTGATTTAGATAGAATCGGCGGGAAAGCTTGGACGGGGAGCGCGTATGCCGGAAACGCCTACAGAGCGCCAGTTGGTAACTCGTCTTCTCAAACAATGGGGCGGCGGGAACAAAGAGGCGCTTGACGAGTTGATGCCGGTTATCTACCAGCAACTACGCAGGCTGGCGGCAATCTGTCTGCGTTCGGAGCGAACCAATCACACGTTGCGGGCTACGGCCCTGGTGCACGAGGCATATCTGCGCCTGGTGGATGCGGATGTGGCCTGGCAGGACCGTGTCCATTTTTTTGCCGTTTCGGCGCGTCTGTTGCGGCGCATCCTGGTCGATCATGCCAAGGCGAATCACCGGCAGAAACGCGGCGGCGGGGCGGAGATGGTTGAGTTCGATGAGGCCGTGTTGGTGGGGCCGCAAACGTCCGGCGGGATCGTGCAACTGGATATGGCGCTTCAGCGACTGGCGGCACTCGATCAACGCAAGAGCGAAATCATCGAATTGCTGTGCTTTGGCGGGCTTACGTATGACGAAGCGGCGGCGGCGCTCAAGATTTCTCCCGCCACTGTGCACCGCGAGTTGAAGATGGCTAAGGCGTGGCTGCACAGAGAACTCACGCAAAATTCGGCGTGAGAAAAGAGCCGAGGGGACGTCAAAAGAACGCGGTTTTGAACTGATCGTGCCGCTGCTGGGCTTGCTTCATCAGCGCCTGAAATTCCGGCTCGCTTCGCAGACTTTGCAAGAGAGGGTCGCGCCCGAAATAGGGATAACAGAAGAATCCGCCACCGATGCTGTGACGCAGCATGTGCAGAGCTGAAACTTTGTCGCCCAATACGGCGTAGGCCTGAGCTACTTTGTAAATCCCTTCGGCGTCGCTGACGCCGCGCTCGTCAATCTTGCTTTCGGTTTGCTGGAGAAGTTTTAAGCCGCCTGCTTTATCGTGCTTGATCGAATCGCTGAGCGCTTTTCCCACCGCCGCCGGAAGCAATGTAGGATTTTCCTCGAAAGCCCGATCAAAGTCGCGGGCGGCCTGGGTGAGGTCGTTCAAGTAATACTCAACAAAGCCGCGGTAGAAAAGAATGTAAACCGAATCGTTGACGGGAAGGCTCTGCAAGAATTTCTCGTATTTCCCAAGGTATAGATAACCGTTCATTGCCGAACTGTTTATTTTTACCTGAGGATTGTTCTGGCGTGCTTTCTCACACTCCGCCACCGATTCATTCAACATGCCGCCAAAGCGATAGGCATAGCCGAGCTCCCAATGCGCTTCTGCATTGTTGGGGCTATCTTGCAGCACCGAACGCAACAAGGGTACGGCCTGCTCGACTCGTCCGGTGTCAGTCAAGAGATTCGCCATGTAGATGCGCGGCTCGACCAGTGATGGATTTAAAGCGATGGCTTTCTCATACGCATTTTGAGCCTTGCCATAGTCTTCGCGGCCGCCGAACTGCAACGAGGCATTCGTGGTGTAGGCTCTTCCGAGGTGCGCCCAGGCGGGGGCGTAATTCGGTTCGAGCGCGGTGGACTTCTCCAGCATCTGGATAGCAGCGGCAAACTGGTTCAGCGAATAAAGGTCGATTCCGCGCAAATAATATTCGTAGGCCGCGGTGCTGATCGGTTTCTCGGGCTTTAGATTGGCAGCTTCCGCGGGCGAAAGATTTAACTCCAATTCCTTGATGATCTGTTGCGCCACCCGATCTTGAACGGTGAGCAGTTTGTCGTACTTCAAATCGAAGGACTCGCGCCACAGAATCTTGTCTGGCTTTACGTCGATCAGTTGGGCGTTGATCCTGAGATCGTCGCCGTCTTTCATGAAGCTGCCGGTCAATAACGTGTCTACTTTCAAATCTGCGGCAACTTGTTTGGGATCGATGATCCGATTGCGATATTTGTCGACGGAAGATGAGGGACGAATGGTAAGGGCGTTGACATACCCAAGCTTGGTAATGATTTCATCCGCCAATGAGAATCCAAGGAAGTCGGTTTGCGGATCCTGCTCGAGGTTTCGAAATGGGAGGACTGCCAGGCTGCGCGGCCGAGCCGCGGTCGGCGCTCCATTCCACCGCCTTTCAAGAAAATAGCCAATTGCCAAAAGCGCCACCAATAACGTCGCAGCGGGCGCGATCCACCGATTACCTAGGAAAGATTGGCGCAAGGCAGGCCGACGCGCCGGGATGGCGCGCGCCGGAGTTCGGCTTGTCCATCCTGCACCAGCACGCTCCGGGCGGGCACCTCCTTGAAGTTTGGCCTGGAACTCCGCTTCCTTCTTATAATCCTGCAAGTCGATCAGCAGGTCTCCTACGGCCTGGTATCGGCTGTCACGGTCCTTGCGCAGGGCTTTGCCTATGATGTGTTCGATTTCAGGCGGGACTTCCGGGGCAAGTTCGCCGGGGGGCGGCGGTTCAACTTTCAGGATTTCCGCGATCACATCGCTCGCGGTTTCACCTTCAAACGCGGACCTTCCGGTAACCAGCTCATACATTACCGAGCCCAGGCTGAAGATGTCGCTGCGCGCATCGACATCCGTTCCCCGAGCCTGTTCGGGCGACATGTAGCGCGCCGTACCCATGACCATGCCGGGTTCGCTGATCGAGGAGGTCACTGTCATTCCACTGCGACCGATACCCTCGCCGACACGCTTCTCACTCAACTTGGCGATGCCGAAGTCGAGGACTTTAACCAGCCCGTCGGCCCGAACAATCACATTTTCCGGCTTGATGTCGCGATGAACAATCCCACAGTCGTGAGCTGCGGCCAGGGCGCGCGCCATCTGGATACCAATGTCAATGGCGCGATTTAAATCGAGCCTGCCGGCAATAATTTTCTTGCGGAGGGTGGCTCCGTCGACAAACTCGGACGCAATAAAATGCATTCCATTCGCTTGCCCGAATTCATAAATGGTGAGGATGTTGGGATGATTGAGGGCGGAGGCGGCGTGCGCTTCCTGCTCAAAACGACGCAAGCCGCGTTCGTTCAGAGTGAGTTCCGGGGCCAGCATTTTGAGCGCGACCTTGCGGCGGAGCCGCGTATCTTCGGCGAGGTAAACCTCGCCCATGCCGCCGGAGCCGAGCAGAGAAATTATGCTGTAGTGCGCCAATTGTGTGCCGGGAGCGCACATTTCGTGGCGGTCTTCGGTCATCATCTGATGCGCGGCGTCCCGCACTGACGCGTGCAGGAAGTCCATCGGTTTCTCGGCGGAAACCAGTAAAGTTTCGATTTCCTTTCGGAGTTTCGTGTCACCTTCGCAGTGCTTGTCGAGAAACTCGGAACGTGCTTCGGGCCTCAATTCGAGAACCTGATAAAACAAGGCTTCGAGGCGCCGCCAGCGTTCAGACGAAGAAGCCATGACCACGACATCTTACAATAGGGGTCCCTATATTCTCAGTGCATTCGCAGTGACGGCGCAAGCCTCACGCTGCCAAACTGCGGGGCTAGTCTTCCTCACAGAACAAATGGCTGCAACGACGGTTTGCTATTCAATCACTTTCAAGAGCGTACTGGACAACGACGCAAAAATAAACGTCCCCCCCGGCAAACCGGCGCCCGGGATACTCATCCAAGGTGGGTGAAGGAGATCAATATGCTTTGGACAATTTTTGTTCTGCTTTTGATTCTGTGGCTTCTCGGATTCAGTCTTCACGTGGCGGGTGGCCTGATTCACCTGTTGCTGGTGGTGGCGCTGGTGGTCCTGGTCATTAACCTGGTGAGCGGGCGACGCGTAGCTTGAGACCGTCGCTCGTTATTTCTACTTTCCGGGCGATCGGGACGCCGATGAAGATCGGCGTTCAGCCTGGCAAGCAGAACTGCTTTGATTGCTGATAGGGCCACCTGGTTGGTTGCCGCCGCGCGTTGGCGTCGTGGATCGGCAATCAAGCGCAATCCCGCGCGTCTGGCCCACAATTTGATGATTTCCTCTTTTATAGATAAAAGCGTATTGGTCAATCCGACAGACAGAAATGTAGAATCTGTGACGCAGTGCTGCGCGCGATTGCCCCGACGCCTTCGCGAGTAAACCTTGATCATTTATTTTTCATTGCAATGCAGAGCAGGGCTGCGTTTGTCATTCATGCGCTTGCGGAGTCCGCCCACGAGCAGTACCATGCGCGGATTCGGGTTTGACAAAAGGAGATACGATTGACCGTCGATACCGATCAGCATCCCCCGATTACCGACCGCGGCCATCAATTGCCCGAGCATGGCGTGGATTCACAGCGAAGCAAGCTATGGTGGTGGATAGTAGCGTTTGTTTTGTTGCTCCTGATCATCCTGGCAGCGGTGCTTCTGTGGCAGCATCACGAGGCTGCAACCAAGAAGAAACCTGCACCGCCGAAGATTCCAGTGACAACGACAACCGCTAAGCAGGGCGACATCGGCGTCTACCTTGACGAAATCGGCACGGTCACTCCGGTGTATACCGCGTCGATCACGAGCGAGGTGAGCGGCCTGGTCGTTGCCGTGCATTTTAAGGAAGGACAGATTGTCCGCAAGGGAGATCCACTGATCGACATCGATGCGCGTCCTTTCCGCGCGACCCTTTTGCAGGCGCAAGGCGCGCTCGAACGCGATGAGAACGTGCTGGCCCAAGCCAAGATGGATCTGCAGCGCTATCAGGATGCGTGGGCGCGCCGGGCGATTGCGAAGCAGCAAATGGATGATCAGGAAAAGATTGTGCTGCAGGATGAGGGCACGGTGAAGAACGATCAGGGCACAGTGCAATATGACCAGGTCCAGGTCGATTTCTGCCATATCACTGCGCCTTTTGCCGGGCGCGTGGGCCTGCGGTTGGTGGATCCAGGCAATGTGGTGCAGGCTTCTGGAACCATAACGCTCGCCGTCATTACGCAGATGGAGCCGATTACGGTAATTTTCACGATCCCGGAAGACTCGCTGGGCCCGGTGCAGGCTCGCCTGAAGAAGAACGCGAAGCTCAATGTTGATGCATTTGATCGCACCGCGCAGACGAAGATTGCAAGCGGAACCCTGCTGACGCTCGACAATCAGATTGATACTACGACGGGGACGGTTAGGGCACGATCCGTTTTTGCCAATAAGGATGATGCGCTTTTTCCGAATCAGTTTGTTAATACGCGTCTGCTCGTTAATACGTTGCAGGGGGTGACGCTAGTCCCGGCGTCCGCTGTTCAACAGAATGGGCAGGCTTCATTCGTCTACGTAATTCAAGCCAATGTCGCTCACAACCGTGGGGTGAAAGTGGGAGTGACCGATGCTGGCATGACGCAAGTTGACGGCATCAATCCAGGGGACGCTGTCGCTACCAGCAGCTTCGATAAATTGCAGGAGAACACTGCGGTCGTTGTTGCGAATAAAGATTCCAACAAAGGTTCGGGCAATGGCTCGAAACCGCCTGCCAGTTCCAGCGCAAGTGGGAGCAGCGAGCCGTGAGTCCGTCTCGCCCTTTTATTTTGCGGCCCGTGGCCACTGCTTTACTTATGGCCGCAATTCTGCTCGTCGGACTGGTGGGCTATACGCAACTGCCGGTTTCGGCATTGCCGGAAGTCGACTATCCGACCATTCAAGTGCTCACGTTTTATCCCGGAGCCAGTCCGACGGTGATGGCGACGACGGTAACCGCGCCTCTGGAGCGGCAATTCGGCGAACTGCAAGGATTGAGTCAGATGACCTCAAGCAGTTCGGGCGGTACGTCTGTCATTGTTCTGCAATTCAACCTGACTTTGAATATTGATATTGCCGAGGAGGAGGTGCAGTCGGCGATCAACGCGGCGCAGAGTCTTTTGCCATCTGTTCTGCCCGCGCCGCCGGTCTACAGCAAAACTAATCCGGCCGATGCGCCCGTCCTTACCCTGGCCATCACATCGAATGCCATACCGCTCTCACAGGTCGAAGACCTGGTGGACACGCGCCTTGCGCCGAAGATCTCGCAGCTCAGCGGGGTCGGCTTGGTGACGATCAGCGGCGGGCAAAAGCCGGCCGTCCGAATTCAGGCTAATCCGACGGCTTTGTCTTCCTACGGCATTAACATGGAAGACCTGCGCACGGCGTTGGCCAATGCCAGCGTGAATTCCGCCAAGGGAAATTTCGATGGTCCGCGCCAGGATTACCAGATTGACGCCAACGATCAACTCGTAACCACCGCCGATTATCGCAGTGTGGTCGTCGCCTACCGCAACGGTGCACCCGTGATGCTGTCTGACGTAGCACGCATTGTGAACGGCGTTGAAAACAACGATCAGGCAGCGTGGATGAACCTGACGCCGGCGGTGATTCTGAATGTGCAACGCCAGCCCGGCGCGAATACGATCAGCGTGGTAAAGAGTATTAAGAAGCTGCTGCCTCAGCTTCAGGCTAACCTACCGGCGGGCATCGATGTCGCTACACTGACTGACCTCACCACCTCGATTGAGTCCTCAGTAAGCGACGTTAAGTTTGAGTTGTATTTGACGGTCGGCCTCGTGGTGCTGGTCATCTTTCTTTTCTTACGCAGCGTGTACGCCACCATCATTCCGGCGGTCGCGGTACCGCTGTCATTGATCGGCACTTTTGCGGCCATGTACATGCTCGGTTACAGTCTGGATAATTTGTCGCTGATGGCGCTCACGATTTCCACCGGTTTTGTAGTGGACGACGCCATCGTGATGATCGAGAACATCTCGCGCTATATCGAAATGGGCGAACCTCCTATGGAGGCGGCACTGAAGGGCGCGGAGCAAATTGGCTTCACCATTCTGTCGCTCACGGTATCGCTCATCGCCGTGCTGATTCCATTGTTATTCATGGGCGACGTGGTCGGGCGACTATTCCGGGAGTTCGCGGTCACGCTGGCCGTCACCATCGTGATTTCGGCTGTGGTTTCGCTGACGCTCACGCCCATGATGAGTGCGCGTATCTTGCGGCACGAGCCCAAAGAGAAACAGGGACGCATTTATCAATACACCGAACGCGCTTTTGAAAACATGATCGCGTTCTATGGGCGGACGCTGAAGGTGGTGTTGCGCTACCAGACGATTACGCTCCTAGTCGCGGTAACGACGCTGCTGCTCACGATTTTTCTATACGTCATCATTCCCAAAGGATTTTTCCCGGTGCAGGACACGGGAGTGATTCAGGGCATATCGCAGGCTCCGCAGACCATAGGCTACAAGGCTATGGCGGTGAAGCAACAGGAACTTACCAAAGCGATTCTAAGCGATCCGGCAGTCGAAAGTATCTCTTCGTTTATCGGCGCCGATGGAACCAATACGACGACGAATAGCGGCCGAATCTCGATTAATTTGAAGCCGCTCAATGAGAGGAAGATCAGTGCGTCAGACCTGATTCGCAGGCTCACCAGCAAAGTGAACCAAGTGCAGGGTATCACTCTGTTTATGGAGCCGGTGCAGAACATCACCGTCGACGACCGTGTGAGCCGCACGCTCTATCAATACACGCTCGAAGATCCAGACGCCAATGAACTCAACGATTGGACTAACCGTTTCGTCGATCGATTGAAGCAGTTGCCGGAACTTGAAGACGTGGCCACCGATCAACAATTAGGAGGGCTGGCTGTGAACCTGGTGATCGACCGGGTCACCGCGTCGCGGCTTGGGATCGCGCCCACGACGATTGATAACACTTTGTACGACGCCTTCGGCCAGCGGCAAATCAGCACCATGTATACGCAGGTAAATCAATATCACGTGGTGCTAGAGGCTGAACCGCAATTTCAGACTGATCCTAATAACTTGAACCATCTTTATATTCAATCCAATGCGTCGGCTGGCGCTAGCGGCGCGGGAGCATCGTCATCGTTCGCGTCGTCGGGGTCGTCGTCGGCCGGATCGAACGCGTTGACGGGAACCGCGTTGTACACTCCGTCGGCTAATACGCTGGCTCCTCCGGGGAACGCGCTCTCCCGGAATACTTCGACATCGGGCGCGGGAACAAACTCTGCAACTACCACGAGTTCGACGATCGCCAGCGCCGTCCCGCTGGGCGCGTTTGCGCACTTCGAGAAAACGACCGAAGCACTCTCCATCAGCCACCAGGGTCAGTTTCCGGCGATCACGGTATCGTTTAATCTCGCGCCAAACGCCGCTCTGGGCGAGGCTATTACAGCGGTCGATAAGGTGCAGAAAGACATGCACATGCCTGCCAGCCTGCAAGCCGGCTTTCAAGGCACGGCGGCATCATTTACGAATTCGCTCTCCAATGAGCCGCTACTGATTCTGGCCGCGCTGGTCACGGTCTACATTGTGCTGGGAGTTTTGTATGAGAGCTTCATCCATCCGATCACGATTCTTTCCACTCTGCCGTCTGCGGGCGTTGGCGCTTTCCTCGCGCTCATCATTTTTCACCAGGATTTGAGCGTGGTTGCAATCATCGGCATTGTTCTGCTGATCGGCATTGTAAAAAAGAACGGCATCATGATGGTTGACTTTGCGCTGGAAGGAGAACGCGAACACGGGAAGAACGCGACGGATGCGATTTATGAGGCCTGCCTGCTGCGCTTCCGCCCGATCATGATGACCACCATGGCCGCGCTGCTGGGCGGACTGCCGCTGGCTTTGGGCAGTGGTTTTGGTTCGGAGTTGCGGCGTCCGCTCGGCATTGCGATGGTGGGTGGGTTGTTGCTGAGCCAGGTGCTCACGCTTTACACCACGCCCGTCATCTATGTGTTTTTTGATAATTTGGCGCATCGTTCCGCGCGCGAAGCGCGTCGCGCCGAAACGGTAGACGGAGAAGTGGCAGGACCGGCATGAACATCTCCGCACCCTTTATTCAGCGGCCAGTGGCTACGACGCTGCTTACGGTAGCGGTTGCGCTCGCTGGGGCAATTGCGTTTGAGGTGTTGCCAGTCGCGCCGCTGCCCGAGGTCGACTTTCCTACGATTTCAGTCAGTGCGAGTTTGCCGGGAGCGAGCGCCAACATTATGGCGTCGTCTGTCGCGACTCCGCTCGAGCGGCAGTTAGGTCATATTGCCGGGATGACCGAGATGACCTCCTCGAGCACGCTCGGCGCAACATCGATCACGATTCAATTCGATCTCTCGCGCGACATCGATGGCGCGGCGCGCGACGTGGAAGCAGCGATCAATGCGGCACGAACCTATTTGCCCGCCAACCTGCCGGGGAATCCCAGCTATCGCAAGGTTAATCCGGCGGATTCGCCGATCATGATCCTTGGACTTACCTCCGATAAATACGGCCCGGACAAAATCTATGACGAAGCTTCGACCATCCTCGCGCAAAAATTGTCGCAGATTCAAGGCGTGGGCCAAGTGGTCGTGGGAGGCGGTGCATTGCCCTCGGTGCGGGTCGACGCGAATCCCACACAATTGGCGAGCCATGGGCTGACGCTTTCGAATTTGCAGTCTGTTCTGAGCCTGCAGAACTCCGATCTCGCCAAGGGCCAGATCAGCGATGGCGATGTGAGCGCGGACATCCTCGCCAATGATCAGATTTCGCACGCGGATGACTACAAGCCCATCGTCGTAGGCTACACGAATGGAGCGGCGATCCATCTGGCAGATGTGGCTACGGTCACCGATTCAGTGGCCAACATACGGGCTGCCGGCTATCTCAATGGCAAACGCGCGATTACAGTCATCATCTTTCGCCAACCCGGCGCCAATATCATTGACACGGTCGACCGCATCCGCTCGCAACTACCGTTTGTTCAGGCGACGATTCCGCTCGGGATTGATACGACTATTGTTCTCGATCGCACGACCACTATCCGCGCTTCGGTCAGCGACGTCGAACGCACACTGTTGATTTCCATCGCCCTGGTCATTCTTGTGGTGTTTGTTTTCCTGCGTAACGGACGCGCCACGCTGATCCCCGCGGTCGCGGTGCCGGTCTCGCTGGTCGGCACGTTCGCGGTGATGTATCTGTTCGGATATACGCTCGATAATCTCTCGCTGATGGCGATGACCATCGCCACCGGATTTGTGGTCGACGACGCTATCGTCGTGATGGAAAATATCGCGCGCCATCTCGAAGAGGGCTTGAAGCCTTTTGCCGCCGCGCTAAAGGGTGCGGAAGAAGTTGGTTTCACGGTGTTTACCATCAGCATTTCCTTGATCGCGGTCTTTATTCCGCTGCTGATGATGGGCGGAATCGTAGGGCGCCTTTTCCGCGAATTCGCGGTGACCCTCTCGACAGCCGTTTTCGTGTCGATGATTATTTCGCTGAGTACGACTCCGATGATGTGCGCTTATCTGTTGAAGAGTGAGCGCGAGGAAAAACACGGCCGTCTTTATATGGCCAGCGAAAAATTCTTTGACGGCATGCTCTCCATGTATCGCACCAGCCTGCATTGGGTGCTGGAACATCCCACTCCCACGCTGATCGTGCTTTTGATCACGATCGCGCTCAACGTAGTGCTGATCATCAAGATACCAAAAGGCTTATTCCCGGTGGAGGACACAGGCGCGATTCAGGGCAGCGTGCGCGGGCCGCAGGATTCGTCCTTCCCGGCAATGGACGATTCTATTCGGCAGATTGGCGCCGTGATCAAGAAAGATCCAGCCGTCGAAAATGTAATCGCGTTCAGCGGTGGTTCCGGCGCCACCAATACTGGTTCGATCTATATTGCGTTGAAGCCGCTAACGGAGCGCAAGGTCAGCGCCACTGAGATTATCAATCGCTTGCGTCCGCAATTGAACCGACTGCCGGTGGCTTCTGCATTTCTTCAAGCCGCGCAAGATTTGCGCATCGGCGGGCGATCGAGCAACGCGATGTATCAGTACACACTACAGGCCGACAATGTGCAGGACCTTTCTACGTGGGGGCCCGCGATACTGGGCCAGATGCAGCACCTTCCCGGTCTGCAGGATGTGAGCTCGGACCAACAAAATGGCGGCCTCGATGAGTTGTTGACCTACGACCGGTTGACTGCGGCCAAGCTTGGCCTGACCGTGCAATCGCTAGACTCAGCCCTCTACGGCGCGTTTGGCCAGTCAGAAGTTTCGATCATCTACACCCAGTTGAATCAGTATTACGTGGTGTTGGAGGTTGCTCCCCAGTATTGGCAAAACCCAGAGGGGTTGAAAGACGTCTACCTGCATACCGCTACCACGAGTAATGGCAGCAATAATATTCCTCTGCTTGCGCTGGCTTCGAGCCATGCGAATACCACACCACTTGCGATTAACCACACCGGCTTATTTCCATCGGTGACCGTGTCTTTTAACCTCGCACCGAATAAGTCTTTGAGCGATGCCACGCTGGCCATCGATCAGATGCAAAAACGGATGGGCGCGCCGAGCACGCTGCAGGGTTTTTTCGCGGGTATGCTTTTGGCTTATCAACAGTCTCTCGGCACAGAACCGATCCTGATTGTGACCGCTCTGCTGGCGGTCTATATCGTTCTCGGCATTTTGTACGAAAGCCTTGTTCATCCGTTGACTATCATCTCTACACTGCCCTCGGCGAGCGTGGGCGCGATGCTGGCATTGATGCTTTTTGGCGTGGATCTGAACATCATCTCTATCATTGGCATCGTGCTGCTCATTGGAATCGTAAAAAAGAACGCGATCATGATGATCGACTTCGCGCTTGAAGTAGAGCGCAAGGAGGGAAAGAAGCCGATCGACTCTATCTTCGAAGCCTGCATGTTACGGTTCCGTCCCATCCTGATGACGACCATGGCGGCGTTGTTAGGCGCTCTGCCGTTGGCGCTCGGAACAGGCACCGGCTATGAACTCCGGCGGCCTTTGGGTATCACGATTGTGGGCGGACTGATCTTAAGCCAGATGCTCACGCTCTATACCACGCCGGTTGTCTACCTGACCTTCGACCGGTGGCGGTTGCGGATGCAGCAAAAGTCGGTCTGACATCTCGGGTTGACTCAAGGGCAGTCCGCTCTGCACGCATCCGCCCTGCTGATTTACAATCTTCGGTTCCCCTTCAGGAGACAGCGCTGTGATTCCACGCTACACACGACCAGAGATGGCTCGCATTTGGAGCGATGAGAACCGCTTCCGAACCTGGCTGGCGGTCGAGGTCGCAGCGACCGAAGCCCTGGCCGCCGCCGGCATCGTTCCGAAAGATGCCGCCAAGGCGATCCGCGCGCGCGCCAACTTTAGCGTCGAACGCATCTTCGAGATCGAAGCCGAGGTCAAACACGATGTTATCGCGTTCACCACTGCGGTGGCCGAGATTGTGGGCCCGCACGCGCGCTGGTTTCACTACGGACTCACGTCGAACGATGTGGTCGACACGGCGCAGGCGTTGCTTATCCAGCAGGCGTCGTCGCTGATTGCCGGCGACCTGGAGCGACTGGCGGATGTGCTGGAGCGGCGAGCGTGGGAATTCAAAGATACGCCGATGATTGGGCGCACTCACGGCATTCATGCCGAGCCCGTCACTTTTGGATTCAAGATTGCCAACTGGTATTCGGAAACGCAGCGCAACATCGCGCGTTTCAAGGCGGCGGCAGAAGATTTGCGCGTGGGCAAGTTCTCAGGGGCGGTTGGGACCTTCGCTCACCTCACGCCCGAACTCGAAGAGGAGATGTGCGCTCGCCTGGGATTGAAAGCGGCGGCCGTCTCGTCGCAGGTGATTCAGCGCGATCGTCATGCGTTTTACCTGGCAACGCTGGCCACGATTGCATCGACGCTCGACAAGATCGCCACCGAGATACGCCACTTGCAACGCACGGAAGTTCGTGAAGCCGAAGAATATTTCAGCGAAAAGCAGAAGGGCTCGTCGGCGATGCCGCACAAGCGGAATCCGGTCACCAGCGAACAGATCTCCGGACTTGCGCGCGTGGTGCGGGCGAATGCACAGGCTGGGTTC
Organism: Terriglobales bacterium; assembly: GCA_036513715.1. Classification (GTDB taxonomy): domain Bacteria; phylum Acidobacteriota; class Terriglobia; order Terriglobales; family Acidobacteriaceae; genus Acidiflorens. Next base: position 161,143 of record DATBYM010000067.1, on the reverse strand, counting down.
GAGAACGTCGCGCTCTGGCATGAGCGCGATATTTCACACTCATCGGCCGAGCGCATCATTATTCCGGATTCAACTACGCTAGCCGATTATCTCCTGAATAAGACGGCGAGCTTGATTGAGACTATGTTCGTCTATCCCAAGCGCATGTTGGCGAACCTCGAAAGTACGCGGGGTCTTGTCTTCAGCGGGCAGTTGTTGCTTGATTTGGTCGCGAGCGGCATTTCGCGGGAGGATGCCTATCGTTTGGTGCAGAATCACGCTATGCGAGCGTGGAAAGAAGATCTCGACTTCCAAGAACTGATCGTGAACGACCCCGAGATCAGCGGGCGGGTGCCGCGGGCAAAGATTAGCCGCGCGTTTGATCTGCAGCGGCAACTCAAGAATATCGACAAGATTTTTTCGCGGGTATTTGCGAAAAGGGCCACGGTTGCGAAACGAAGAAGGAAGCGCTAAGAGTTTTGGCCTGAGCTCCGCTATCGTGACACTGCCATCAGATCGTCAACCTTGGTGGCCTTCTGGTCGTTCGATTCGATGCTCATGCTCTGGTGGCAATTCTTGCGAGGTCGCGGATTCTACTCTTTCTTTTTCTTGGGGGCATCCGCCTCTCATAGCTAGCGACCTAATGCTTTCGCATGTAATTGTTTGTAAAACCCCCTTCCGGACAAATCTTCCGGACAATCCCGGGCATCTATTTAACTAGCCGGTTAATAAGGTGACGAACCGGATTCCGGCTAAGGATGGCAACTATGAAGAAACCATTAATAGCGGTGACAGTAGCGCTGTTCGCGCTGCTGAGTATGACTGCAATGGCGGCCACCGGCCGGTACGATGAGCAGATTCAACAGGCGGTCAGCCAGAAAATTCATGACGCGAAGCGTCTGCAGAGCGTGAACTCAAGCGTCGAGGATGGCATTGTGACGCTGACTGGCACAGTGGGGCTTTATCAGGACAAGCTTGTTGCCGCCAGCAAAGTTAAGAAGGTCAAAGATGCCACGGGTGTGCGCAACGACATAACCGTCGCGGGAGAAACCGTGCCCGACGCGCAACTCGAGAAGAAACTGGCAAAGCAGTTGGCCTATGATCGCGTGGGGTATCCTGACAACGCATTCAACTATGTCGCACTTAGCGTGAAGGACGGCGTCGTGACGCTCAGCGGCGATACAGTATGGGATCCTCCGAAAGACTCGGCGCTCGCGATTGTTGCGCGAACTCCGGGCGTGAAAGATGTGGTGGATGATGTGAAAGTTCTGCCAGTTTCGAATTTCGACGATTCGATCCGGGCACGGACGGCTCGGACAATTTACCGGGATTCAGTGCTGGGCAAATATGCGAGCGATCCCGTGCATCCGATCCGCATCGTGGTAGACAATGGGCACGTGACCCTCTACGGAACGGTCGAGAGCTCAATGGACAAGACGATCGCGGGAATTCGGGCGAACTCGGTGCCGGGCGCTTTCAGTGTTGAAAACAAGCTGGTGGTGGACTGAGCGGTAGTCTTATACGACTGCATGGTTGCTTTTCAGGGCGCGGTGGAATCCGCGCTCTCTTTTTGCCTAATCTTAAACGTCAGTTCGCCTTGCGGGAATGCACCAGCTTCAAGCCATCGGTTTGCAGAATGCGCTGAATCTGGTGTCTGGCGTGGACAGTCCAAGGGCCCGCGGTGTCGAGCTTCACGTAGGCCCGCCAGTGCTGCAACGCCTTACGCGGCTGGCGCATTTTCTCGTAAGCGAGCGCGATGTTGTAATGCGCATCGGCGTAGGTGGGCGCGAGTTGAATCGCGGTCTTGTAGGTATTGATGGCTTCTTCGACACGGCCGGTTTCGTCGAGCACGTTACCCAGGTCGAAATACGCAAGCGCATAGCGGGGATCGATCTGAATGGCTGAACGGTAGTGCTGTTCGGCGAGCCCATATTCCTGACGGTTGTAGTAGAGGGTACCCAGGTTGATGTGCGCGGCGGCGTGTAGAGGATCCATTTCGAGAACCTTTAAGTAGGCGGTGATTGCATCGCTCTGCGTGGCGGGATTTTCTTCGAGCACAATCCCGCGCGCAAACAAGTCGGCAACGTCGGTGACTACCAGTTCCGGACCGCCGCGCGGAGGGCTGGTGACGACTCTACCCTCTTCCGGCGAAAAATCGAACATGAACTGCCCGGCAATGGGTTCCAAAAGCCGCCCCTGGTGACGAAAGGCGACGCGATGTCCGCTCTGGTAGGCTCCGGCCTCGAGCAGCGGATTCTCCATGCCCGCTACCTGTTTTTGCATAGCTTCGAGGGATTGGCGGATTACGGCCGGACGAACACGCTGAGCGCAGAGGTCGCGCACTTTCTTGATTTGAACGAGATCGAAAAAGGAATAGTCTTCGGCCGCCGTCACCAGTCCCGCCTTCTCCCAGGTTTGAAGCTGGCGAGGAACGAGACGAAGTATGCGCAAAAGGTCCGCGCGGCTGTAGCGATACACGGCGGTCAACTCTCGCCCGATTATCCGCAAATTCCGTAGAGGAATGCAAGTAGCAAGCCGGTGGAAGCTGTGGACAATCGGGATGAAATGGCACGGAAGTGGTGGAGATGAGTTTCAGCCATTGACCGTTTGTTTTTATTCAGAACGCGCAACTTAATGCGAGCGGGAGAATCCCATGAGTGCTCAGGCTCTTCCGGAAGCGAAGATGACATCAGCGCCGAATCGAATCTCGCCCCCGACGCGATAGCGCTCGATCGCAGCGGTTGCCGCATCGCGGATCGTTGGCCAATCTTCGGCTTTCACGCGCTCTAGCATGGGCTGGAATGGAGCCGCCACCGCGCAGGCGTATTCGAAAACTTCTTCGGCTTCTCCTGGCCAGGTCCATGGCAGACTGCGAGATGCTTCTTCTGCCTCGCCAAATCCAGAAGCGCTCAGCGCGGTCGAAAGAGAGCCCGCGGCCCCGAATCGAAAAGGATTGGCACCGCCGGGTTCAATCATGCTTCCATTAACATGCCGAAGAACAATCTTCATCGTGCTCTGCCAATACGGTTGTTCCAGCGGGCCCCACGCAGCGAAGCAGGCGCGCGCACCTGGCTTCAGCACGCGGCGCAATTCTGTCAGAGCTCGTTCGATGTCGGCGAAGAACATCACGCCAAAGCGACAACTAGCGAGGTCAAAGCTGTGGTCGCTAAACGCCAGATCGTGAGCGTCAGCGTGTCGGACGGCGAAGTTTGAGAGTCCCTTATTCCGGGCGCGTTCGCTGGCGATTGCGAGCAACTCTGAACTCTGATCCACTGCAATTACCGAACCGTGCGGACCGACGCGCTGCGCCAGACTAATCCCAGGTTCGCCAGTACCGCTCGCCAAATCGAGCACGCGCATATTCGGCAAGGGTTCTGAGTATTCGACGAGCGCCGCGGTCACCGCGCTGCCCATCACCGCCGATTTCGCCTTCCACTTTTCCGACGCCACCAAGCGATAGGAGGAACCCCACGGGGGTGTATTCGTCGTCGACACTCAGGCCCTTTTCTTGCGAGCTTTCTTCGGCGCGGCAGCTTTAGCTTCGGCGGCCGAAGGCCGATGCGCTTTCGGTTTCGCCAGCAGTTCCGCCGGCTCCAGCCGCTTAGCCGACTTCCACAGTCGTTCCAGATCGTAGAACTGGCGCGCCTTCTCCGAAAATATATGAACGACGAAGTCCACGTAATCGAGCAGCACCCATTCCGCTTGTTTGTAACCCTCGGAATGAGTCACGCGCAGGCCTAATGCCTCCAGGCGCTCATCAACGGCGTCGGCGATCGCCTGGATCTGCCGCGGATTTGTGCCGCTGCACATTACGAAATAGTCCGTGAACGCTCCCGAATCTTTCTCCAATTCGAGAATTGTGAGATCGTCGGCTTGTTTGTCTTGGCAGGCGAGGATGGCTTCGTTCACCTGGAGTTTGAGGTCGTCCTTTTTCTTCATACGAGGTGATTGATTGTAACCCGCCGATGGCGAGGAGGCGGCCAAGCTCGGTTCGGCTGGACCCTTCGACTTCGCTCAGGGCAGGCGCCCGGGGGAGTCTGTCCCTACGCGATTCTCTCAATGATAGAGTCTCTGCTTGCGGACGTAGTCTGCAACCCGTGGATCAAGCCATCTCGCCAGCGCTTTACCCTGCGCGGCCGCCGCGCGAATCGCCGTTCCCGAAACGTTCTGATGAACGCCCTCTAGCATGTGGACAGTGACCCCGGGAAGAACGAGGTCGCCTTTTGCCGGTTCTTTGTGAAACGGACGAGTCACCGCTGCTGGAGGCCGCAAGTCTTCCGGTAATGATTCGGCTACGTCTCGCAGCGAATACCCGGGTCGGCTGGCCACCACGAAATCGCACATCGCCAGCAGCGCGCTCGCCTCGCGCCATTTCGCGATATCGCGGAAGGCGTCGATTCCGATCAGAAAAAAAAGCCGGTCAGATTTCTTTAAGGTGTCTCTTAGCCGCCGCACCGTATCGATCGAATAATTTGCGCCGGAATCGTTCCGGCCTCCGGACTTTGCTTCTGTGCGCGGCGCCTCCAGGAGCGAGGGGACAAATCCCCGCTCGTCCTGCGTGGCCAGCCCGACCATGGCATAACGATGAATGAATGCTGTGAGCGGATGTTTCTGTTTATGTGGGGGTACGCCCGCCGTGACAAACAGCACCTGTCGCAGCCCATAGCGCTTCGCCGCAGCTTGGGCGAGTGCGAAGTGTCCGCGATGAATGGGGTCGAAGCTGCCGCCGAAAAAGCCGATATTCATTGGAGTTTCCCTGACCGCTTTGCCCTGCTGATTGTCCCTTAGCCGACCCGATAGTTTCGTCGTTACTGGCCAAGGTTGCAAGGCGCGTTGTGGGCGGCTGTTGTGGGCGGCGTCTTGGCATGCTTAAGAACCAATCCTGAAGATCAAGTGCCAGGCAAGACGTATTGCCTCTCCTGATTCCACGTTGCACGAGCGAGTTTTGCCAAACGCATCCAATGAGATTAGGCTGTGGGCACCCTGTTTAGCCTCTATTGAGTTGCCTTGGGCGATGCTGGCAAGTGTAACCTGACGGGTGTACCTCTGGCCACTGTGCCGCCAGGAAATTAAGGTGGACTGGCGTAACTCGCTCGGCGCGCTGCACGCGCTTAGCATGAGACCATGCGAATGAAACTCCCCCTCATCCGCAGTTTGGCAGTGGCTCCGGCGCGCACGCCCATTCTGCGCTACGGAGTCGCTCTCCTCAGCACGGTTCTCGCGCTGATTCCTACCTTATTTTTTTCGGACGTCTCGGAGAGCCGCCTCGTCGTCTTCGCCGTTGCCGTGATGATCAGCGCCTGGTACGGGGGATGGAAACCTGGCCTCGCCGCTACTTCGTTTGCGCTCACCGTCAGCGCCTATTTTTCGTTCAGCGGCGAACAAACTCCAAGCGAATATCACAAGGCCATCGCCCACCTTGCCCTGTTCTTTGCCGTGGCCCTGCTGATTTGCTGGTTCAACGCCGCCCTGCGCGCGACCCAGGATAGCTTGCGGCGTTCCGAGAGTAATTTTCGTTCCCTGGTAATGAATGCGCCCTACGGTATTTGCCGCTGCGATGCCCTTGGCATTGTGCAGGACGCAAACCCTGCCATGGTGACTATGTTTGGCTACGACAACGCCGCCGAACTCACCGGCCGGCATCTGGGAAGCTTGTATGCCGACGCCCAGCAATGGTTTCGCACGGTTGATTATTTTCGCGCCCGGAAGGAATTTAACAACTTGACCACCGAGTGCGTGCGAAAAGATGGGACGGGCATCGTCGCCCGCATCTCGGGACGATCCATCCCCAACGGCAAAGACGGAAACAGCTTCGAAATCTTTATGGAAGATCTTACGGAAACCCGCATGCTCGAACTGCAACTCCGCCAAGCACAAAAGATGGAAGCCATCGGCCGCCTCGCCGGCGGCGTCGCTCATGATTTCAACAATCTGCTCATGGTGATCTCCGGCTATTCTGAATTTCTGCTGGAGCGGCTCGGTCCCGATCCGCGATTACGTGGACCAGCGCAGGAAATCTCGAATGCGGCGCAGCGCGCGACTTCGCTGACCCGGCAATTGCTCGCATTCAGCCGCAAGCAGATGCTGGCTCCGAAAGTGCTCGACTTAAACGAAGTGGTGGCCGAAAACCTTAAAATGCTGACCCGCATGATCGGAGAGGATATCGACCTGGTCATGGTTCCAGATCCAGTGCTCGGTGCGGTGCGCGCCGACCCCGGCCAGATCGACCAAGTCATCATGAACCTCGCTGTCAATGCCCGCGACGCCATGCCCCAGGGCGGCAAGCTGACCATCGTCACTGCGAATGTCACCCTTGATGAAAACTTCGCGCGCACTCACACGCCGGTGATTCCCGGCGAGTACGTGATGATCGCGATCAGCGACACCGGAGTTGGCATGGATCATGAAACACAATCCCACATCTTCGAACCGTTCTTCACCACTAAAGGTGCGAAGGGCACCGGGCTTGGCCTCTCGACTGTGTATGGCATCGTCAAACAAAGCGGTGGTTTTATCTTCGTCGACAGCGAACCGCACCGCGGTACCGCCTTCCGCGCGTATTTCCCGCGCATCGATGGTCGCGAAGATCCCGTTGCCGCGCAGGAAACACTCGGCCTTCCGCGCGCTGAACGTGGCCAGGAGACCATCCTCCTGGTCGAAGATGAGGTCAATCTACGCCGCCTCGCCCGGCAGTATCTGGAGCGGCAGGGCTATAAGATCCTCGAAGCCGAAGACGGCGCTGCGGCCTTACAGATCGTAGACGGATACGAGGGCGCCATCGATCTTCTGCTCACTGATGTCATTATGCCAGGCATGAACGGCCGCGAACTGGCCGCGCAAGTCGTCAAACTGCTGCCGAATATTCGCGTGCTCTATATGTCCGGCTACGCCGAGAACGCGGTGGGTCATGACGGCACGATTGATGCCGGCGTCAATCTGCTGCAAAAACCGTTCAGTCTTCCCGCCCTCAAAGATCGCGTCCGCGAGTTGCTCGACTCCGAGCCGATCCCCCCGCAGGTCGCGATGTCATCTCGCGGGGGTACAAGTTCTCTGGAGAAGAAAATGCCGCCCTTCCGAGCACGGCGCTTCAATCTCCAATTGCCGCTGCGGTATCGTCCCCTTGGAGAGAAGAGCTGGCGCCCCGGCACTACCGAGAACATCAGCCGCTCAGGAATGCTATTCCATGCGCAGGAGTTGCTGCATCCGAATGCCCAGCTTGAGATCAGCCTCGTGTTGCCGGCTGAGATTGCAGGTCTTGCAGCCACGGAAGTTATCTGTCGTGGTGAAGTCGTTCGCCTAGTCGAATCGCAGCAACAGGGCCGGGGCTTTCCTCCCGCCCTGGCCGCGAAGATTCTGCAATACCACTTCCAGCATGGCGCTCGCGTGGGCGAGGCTTAGGCGGGATCCGGCATCCTTGCTCAGGCAGGTCTCTGGTTACTTTCGACATCTCACTCACCTTGGACAACGTGCTCTCATGCTGCTACATTGCGGCCAGTAACATCGGGTCATTTATAGGATTGAACTATGTCTCTGCTGGTCAAACTGGAAGACGATCTCGGCGAACGCAGCGAATGGGTGATGCTCCACGGGTTAGTGCCCACTGCCGAACGCGCGGGTTTTCTGCTGCTCAGCGGCATTGATCCGTTTGGCAAAACGGTCTTTAACCACCTTCAGATGGAAACGTTTCTTGAGGAATGGAATCGTATAAAAGATCGCGTGCGCGATGATACTCAGTTGGAGGCGTGGCAAAAGGTAAAGCGAATGGCGGAGACCTGCCGACAAGATCGCGATCTATATCTTAGGTTTGTCGGCAATTAGTGCTTCAGCAACGAAGTTGCACATGTGCCGAGACTTCGCTCGGCTGGGCAGGTGGGGGCACCTGCCCCTACGCCATCTTCGTTGGCTTATCCAGGCGCTGTCGGCTATTTCTCTGGCAGGTTTACCTCCAGAAATCCCATCACGTTTTCTCCCATGATCAGGCGGATCTCCTGCTCCGAGTAACCGGCTTCCAGCATGGCATCGGTGATGTCGACTAAGCCGGTCGTGTCAAATGGTTCGGTGACTGCTCCATCAAAATCCGAGCCCAGCGCAACATGCGCCACACCCACGCGGTCGGAAACATACCGCATGGCTTTTACGATCGCGCGTGCGTCGGTGCCGCAGGTCGCTGTTTCCCAGTAGCCAATGCCAATCAGGCCGCCCTTGGCCGCGACCGCTCGAATCTGATCGTCGCTGAGGTTCCGGTTGTTGTCGCAGGTCCCTTTGACGCCGGTGTGGGAAACAACCACTGGACGCGTGGCCATCGCTAAGACATCTTCAATCGTTTTTGGCGAGGCATGCGCCAGATCGACGATCATGTGCCGGGCTTCCATTTGGCGCACCCACTCGCGGCCTTTTTCGGTCAGGCCGATTTTTTGAACGCCCGCCGCCGAGCCTCCAATGTCATTGTCGAAAAAATGGCTGGGCGACATCATGCGGTACCCGGCGCGGTAGAGAACATCGAGATTCTCCAGCTTGCCGTCAAGCGCGTGCGCCCCCTCAATCGAAAGTAAGCCGGCAGTGAGCCGGCGCTGGCTGCGGCGCCGTTCAAGATAACGGTGAAGATCGGCGGAACTCTCAATGACCACAAAGCCGCCTTGCGAGGCGCGCTCGAATTGGTGCAGTCGATGCGCTTGATAGAGGGCGCGCTCGGTTAGGCTGCTCCAGGTTGCTGGAGGCCAACGTTCGACAATCGCCAGGGAATGAATATCGTCGCTCTTGTCATCATTGCTCTCGATGTTCAGACCGTGCGGACTCTTAGTGGGCAGCGAAAATACCTGCAAAGCAACATTGCCGTCGGCGAGGCGCGGAATGTCCACGTGCCCGTCGGTTCCGCGCTCCAGCAGATCGCGTCCCCAGAGAAGCGAGTCGGCATGAAGATCGGCGATGGTGAGTTGTTTGTGCAGATCAAGCGCCCGCGCCGACGCCGCATAAGGCGGCTTTTTGAGCAGCTTATTCTGGTTCTCGTCGAGCAGCCGCGGAATTTCGAAGAAGAAGGCAACCGCGATGCAGAAGAGTACGAGAGCGATTTGCAAGAAACGTCTGAGCAGAAAAACCTCCTCGCCGATAACGTTACATGCAGGCCAGCCTATTCGCTGCTAACTGAAACTTGAGTTGTTGCTTCCGTTATTTCGACAGTGTTCCGAGCGCGCTGCGAAATAGTACGTCAAACCCCTGAGCGTCTTTCCCGCTGCGCGCCGCAAGCAATGCTTTCTCCGCCGCCGCTCGCTGATAGCCCAGGTTTACCAGCGCCGAAATAACGTCTTCTTCGACCGCACTCGTTGGCGCAAAGCTGGTTGCGGACGCGCCCGGTGCAGTCGGCAGCTTATCGCGCAGTTCCAGCACCATGCGCTCCGCCGTTTTTTTTCCGATACCGGGGATGCGAGTGAGTCGCGCCACATCGCCTCCGCGGATTGCTCCCACCATTTCGTCGGCCGGCATTCCACTCAGGATCGTGATCGCTAGTTTCGGACCAATTCCGCTGACGGTCAGCAGCTTTTCAAATACTTGTTTTTCCGCCAACCGCAAAAAGCCATAGAGATTCAGCGCATCTTCACGCACGTGAGTGTGAATATGCAGCGCCACCTCCGCGCCAGCCGTGGGCATTTCCGCAAACGTCGGAACGCTGATCGCAACGTCATAACCAACTCCGTGCGTCTCCACGATCGCCTGATTGGGATGTTTGGCCAGCAAAGTTCCGCGAAGATGAGCAATCATCGCGCCTATTGTACGGCACGGCACAGCGTGAGATCGCCCGCGAGCTGGGAACGCTCGTCGGCCTAGCGCGCGAAGTCCGCAGTTTTCCTGGTGGCACGCAAATTAATGGCCATTTTTCCTTCCGCTTCCACAGGAAGTTGCACCGCTCCACAGTTTTTACACAACGGAAGCACACTTTGCGATTGCGTTAATTTTTCATCTGCCGCAAAGTGCTGAAAGTCAAAAGCGTGAGATGTTCTGAATCTGGTCCGACAGGGGTTCAGCGTTGCCGGTGATCTTGAGAGTGAGTCACCGGGGGAAATTCGGCGCATGTCCAGTGCGTCGTGCCCGCTTTGCGGCCTTCTCAGAGATCCTTCTTTCGAGGGGGATTTAAGCGCTGGATTCTAAACTTGAAGCGCAAGCTTCAGGCAGCATCGCTTGAGCGCACTTTTCGGAGTGCAGTTGGGCGATGGTCTTTCGCCTCGCGAAAGATGGCGGTTCAGACGTCCGCGATAACAATGCGGCTTGGGTGGCTGGCCCGAGCCGCATTTGTTTTGTTGCGCCCTGTTTTCCTCACCCATCAACGTTCGCGGAGTGATATTCACAGCTTTTCCGGTTCGTGCTCCCTCCTGTGCTATTCCCCTGCGGCTTTTTTCAGCCCATAATCACTAAGGGATCACACGCGCGCCCCATGACGTCGACCTCTTCCGACAATTTCAAAGACACGCTTAAGCAGCAGGCCGATATCGTCCGCATCGTGGGCGATTACGTCAGGCTGAAGAAGGCGGGTGCACAGAATTTCTCCGGCCTGTGTCCCTTTCATGCGGAGAAGACACCGTCGTTTTCCGTGCATGCCACGCGCCAGTTTTTTCACTGCTTCGGCTGCGGCGAGTCCGGTGATGTCTTTACCTTCCTTCAAAAAGTCGAAAATATTACGTTTCCAGAGGCGGTTCGCCTGATCGCGCAGAAGCTAGGCGTACCGATGCCGAAGGTGAGTTTTTCGAGCCCCGCGGAAGCGCGAGACGCGCAACTTCGCATGGCGCTGCTCGAGGTGCATGTGCGTGCTACGCAGTTTTTTCAAGAATGTCTGCGGCGTTCCGAGGGTGCCAACGCACGCGAATACCTCAAAGGTCGTGGCCTCGACGCGGAGATGATTGCTCGCTTTCGCATCGGCTATGCGCCCGATTCTGGATTTCTCCTGCGCGACGCGCTAAGCCGCGAGTTTGATAATGAGTTATTGCGGGTGAGCGGCCTGTTTTCTTGGAAGGAGGGAGACGGCCGTCAGAAAGCTAGCCGTCAGCCCTCAGCTGTCGGCCCTCAGCAACAGCAGGTCCTTCGCTCCGCTCAGGATGACAACGGGGTGGAGGGTTCTGACGCCAATGACGAACCACGAACGACGAACGGGCTTTCTTCTCAGCTCGTAGCTCGCAGCTCGCAGCCCGCTGCCATTTATTCGAAATTTCGCAATCGGGTGATGTTTCCGATCTGCAATGACCAAGGCAAGGTGATCGCCTTCACGGGGCGCACGCTTTCGTCTGACGAGAAGGCTGGGCCGAAATATTTGAATTCGCCGGAGACGGCGATTTATTCGAAGTCGCGTGTACTTTTTAACCTGGACAATGCGAAAGAGGCGATTCGCAAGCTAGAGTATTCGATTCTTGTCGAAGGCCAGATGGATTGCATTTCGGTGTACGCGGCTGGCTTTCACAACGTGATTGCCAGTTCGGGTACAGCCTTCACCGAACTCCAAGCCAAACTGCTAGGCCGGTTCTCGAAGAACATCATCGTGAACTTTGATCCTGACACCGCCGGGGCCCGCGCCACTGAGCGTACACTCGGCTTGCTCGTAGAAGAAGAATTCAACATCCGCGTTTTATCGCTTGAGACCGGATTTGATCCCGATCTTTTCATTCGGCGTAAGGGTAAAGACGCTTACGGCGCGGCACTGCGGGACTCGCAGAAATACTTCGACTATCTGATCGATCGCGCGCGGGCGCAGTTTCCGGCACGCAATTCGGAGAGCAAGGTCAAAGCAATCAACCATCTCCTGCCGCACATTCAGCGGGTGCCGAGCCGCATTGCGCGCGACGAACTGGCGCTCGAAATCTCTCAGAAGCTGGGGATTGATTCGGCGGTGCTGCGCCTGGAATTGAAGCACGCCGCGACCAATCGCTCGGCGATCCAGGTCAAGACAGCAGCCGAGGCGCAGATCACCGGCGCTGAGAGGGTTTTGATTCGGGCGCTGGCCTCGGCAAGCCAGATGCAGGCCGGCGAGACTCGCACTTCGGCTCGCGATGGAGCGGACGAAGAATTCGATCCCGCCCGGCAGGCGCAATTTGCGCTTCAGTCGGAGCATCTTTACGACGGACTGGCCTCGCAGTCGTTAATCGAAGCCCTGCTCGAAGCGGGCGCGGAAACGGCGGACGTTATAGCGCTTCCTAGGACCGAGGAAGACCGTCGGTTGCTGGCATCGATCCTCATGCACGAGGAGGAGGTGCTAACGCCTGAAATGGTGGAAGGAGCGGTGCGCGCTTTGCGGAGAATCTATTTCCGGAGGCGCTTGGAGGAGGTTCAACTCGCCTTGCAGCGCTCAGCCCTGCCGCTTGAAGAAAGACAGGCGCTTTTGCACGAGAAAGTGCGCTTTAAGCGCGCCCTGATGGACCCAGGACTGGCGGAGGCGGCGAGCGAAGCGTCCTAGCCTAGATTCCCGCGGTTTCGTGGCCTTTAGCGCGCGAGATCCTGGAATTCCAGGTCTTTCTGCCCCGTTCGGCTCTTAACTTTGGAACGAAATGTCTCCGAATGCCATCTAAAGAACTAGCGGAAAAAGAGATACGGGCGGCGGAAGGCATCTGGGTAGGGCGCAAACCTCAACGCATCGCGGCTACAGCCGTAGCTGGCGTGCTATACTTTTAAGGTTTGTGTGCCTCGCGCACAACTCCGTACCAACTCCCACCGCTGAAAAGTTTGGCGTGCGCCCACCGGCGACGCCGTGAAGGATAATCTGCATTGGCACTTGATGACAAGTACGACGACATAAAAAAGCTGATCGACGCAGGCAAAGAGAAGGGATATCTGACCTATGATCAGGTCAACGACCTTATCCCGCACGATGTGCACTCTCCTGAAGACCTGGAAGATCTGCTAACCACGATCGGCACGCAAGGCATCGATGTACTCGAAAGCTCGAAAGGGCCGACGACCGATCTGGAAAAAAAATTCGAAGAAGTTGATGATGCGTCCGAGGACGTCGAACTCGACCTAACCCCGGGCGCTCTGGAAAAAACCAATGATCCTGTCCGCATGTATCTGCGCGAGATGGGAACTGTCCCGTTGCTCACGCGCGAAGGCGAAGTTGAAATCGCCAAGCGTATCGAGCGAGGTCAAAACCGCGTTCTAAAGGCGCTTTCGCGCTCGCCGATTGTCATTCGTGAGCTACTTGCCTTGGGCGAGGACCTCGAGAAGGGCGTCCGCTCGATTAAAGAGCTGGTGACGTTCGACGAAGAGGAAATCACGGAAGAGATTGTCGACAAGCGTCTGAAAGAATTTCTCGCCAAGATTGCGACGCTCGACAAGCTTTACAAAAAAGTCGCGCCGCTCCAGGAAAAGCTGGCGGCGGTAAATCTGAAGAAGCGCCCGCGCGACCATCGGCGATACCGTTTTCAACTCGCGCATGCGATTGTGCGGACGTCGATCGCAGTGCGCAAGCTTGGTTTCACCAACAACGAACGCAAACGCCTCATCGACCGCGTCAATCGCACCGTTGACGGCATGCGCTCGCTCGACCGGCAGATCCAGAATCTGGAAAAGCGGGCCGATGCGACCCGCAGCGAAGAGCAAAAGAAGGAATACAAGAAGCAGTCGCGCGCGGTTCGCGGAGAGCTGGAAAAGCTTGAAGTGGAAGCGGGCCTGTTGTTCCAAGAGCTCAAGCGCACACAGCGCGAGATCATTCAGGGCGACATGGACGCCGAGCACGCCAAGCGCGAGCTGATTGAAGCCAACTTGCGCCTGGTGGTTTCGATTGCGAAGAAATATACGAATCGCGGGTTGCAGTTCCTCGACCTGATTCAGGAAGGCAACATCGGCCTGATGAAGGCAGTCGACAAGTTCGAATACCGCCGCGGTTATAAGTTTTCAACTTATGCCACGTGGTGGATTCGGCAGGCGATTACGCGCGCTATCGCCGATCAGGCGCGTACGATTCGTATCCCGGTGCACATGATCGAAACGATCAACAAGCTGATCCGCACGTCGCGACAGCTGGTGCAGGAACTGGGACGCGAACCTACATCGGAAGAAATCGCCAAACGGATGGATATTCCGGTGGCCAAGGTCCGGAAGGTGCTGAAGATCGCGCAGGAGCCGATCTCTCTCGAAACGCCAATAGGCGAAGAGGAAGATTCGCATCTGGGCGACTTCATTGAAGATCGCGCGGTGGTTTCTCCGGCGGAAGCGGTGATCAACGTCAACCTCAAAGACCAGACCTCGCAGGTGCTGCGCACGCTGACGCCGCGCGAGGAGAAGGTCATCAAGATGCGCTTCGGGCTGGAAGACGGCTCGGAGCACACGCTTGAAGAGGTTGGACAGTCGTTCGCAGTCACGCGCGAGCGTATTCGTCAGATTGAGGCGAAGGCACTGCGCAAGCTGCGCCATCCGTCGCGCTCGCGAAAACTGCGGGCGTTTATGGATGGAGTGAGGGACTAGCTCGAGAAAGAGGTTAGATTGCAGAAGTGGGGCGCGAGTGCCGCGCCCTTTTTTTTTGCGCGCGGGAAAATTCACCCTCGCCGAAACGGATTCCGAATCCGGACGCTGCCATACAAACGCCCGTGTTCGAAGTCCTCGGAGACAATCTCTTCCAACCCGTAGTGCTCGGCGTAGGCCCACAGATGGGCGTCAAACCATGAAAGCCGGTAGGCGGCGGCACCCTGCAGCGCAGCGCGCACCAAGGCCGGGTTTGGGTAGAGCACAGGAAATTGCATCATCAACTCCTCGCTTTCGCGCCGAGCTTCGTCTGGCGCAAGCAACGACGGGGAAGACGACCCAGCGCGAACACGCGTCACCGCCGCAACAAATTCCAGCAGGGCTTGATGGGGAATGCGAATCGCGCCCTCGGCCAGGCCTTTGCGCAAAAGGTCGCGAGCCACCGCCTGCTTTTCAGGAAAGCGCACATCGAAACGGTAGACCAGAATATTTGTGTCAACGAGATAGGCCACGGTCGTAGAGTTCCTCGCGCGTCCAACCCCGGCCGCCTTGCGAATTGGCAGTCAGCCGCCGCTTGCCCGTCCGCGTCTGCCGTTTCCGTTGCCGGGCCGTGGCCTGATCGAAAAGCTGGAGACGCTCTTTCAATGTTGCCGGCTCGGCTGCTTCTGACGTGTCCCGCTTGACCACACGAATTGAGTCGCCGGCAGGCAGCCAGTCCAGATCGTCGCCGGGGCGGATCTTGTACCTGTCGGCAATTGCCTTGGGGAGGGTAAGCTGGAGTTTGCTTGTAACCTTTGCCATAATAATCGGAGTTTTGCAAGGATTATGTCCTTGTTATATCCTTGTTGAGATCATACAAGCTTTCCCCTGCTAGAATCAACCTATCTGCATGGAAGCCTCCCGCATCCGCAATTTTGCGATTATCGCGCATATTGACCACGGAAAATCCACGCTCGCCGACCGCCTGCTGGAACTCACCGGTTCACTCGCCATGCGCGAAATGCAGGAGCAGGTTCTCGATTCGATGGACCTGGAGCGCGAGCGCGGCATTACGATCAAGGCCCATGCTGTCCGCATGTTATACCCCGCGCAGGATGGCCAGATTTATCAGCTCAACCTGATCGATACGCCCGGCCACGTCGACTTTTCCTACGAGGTCTCGCGCTCGCTGGCCGCCTGCGAAGGCGCGCTCCTCATAGTAGATGCCTCACAGGGCGTTGAAGCGCAGACGCTTGCCAACTCTTACCTCGCGATCAATCACGGGCTTGAAATTATCCCAGTCATCAACAAGATCGACCTGCAAAGTGCCGACATCCCGCGTACCAAAGAGATGATCGAAAGCGCGGTGGGCCTCGACGCGAGCGATGCATTACTCATCAGCGCGAAAACGGGCCAGGGTGTGCCCGACGTGCTCGAAGCGATTGTGAAGCGAGTTCCGCCACCGAAAGGCTCGCCCGAGCGGCATCTTCAAGCGTTGCTCTTCGATTCATGGTTCGATCCCTACCGCGGAGTGGTGGTTTTGGCGCGCGTCTTCGAAGGCACGCTGCGCAAGGGACAGAGGATCCGGCTGTGGTCGAATGGCCACGTCTTTCAGGTGGAAACTCTGGGCGTGCTCACGCCGAAGCCAGTGGAGATCGACGAACTGGTGGCAGGCGAGGTAGGGTTCATCATCGCGAATATCAAGAACGTAGCCGACACGAAGATCGGCGACACCATCACCGACGATGACCGGCCGTCGCTTCAGGCATTGCCCGGGTTTGAGGAAATCAAGCCTATGGTGTTCGCTGGCCTCTACACGGTAGACGCGCACGAACACACCCAGCTCCGCGAGGCTCTTGAAAAACTGAAGCTGAACGATTCCTCATTCTTCTTCGAGCCCGAAAGTTCAGTAGCCCTCGGATTCGGCTTCCGCTGCGGTTTTCTCGGCTTGCTGCACATGGAGATCATCCAGGAACGCCTGGAGCGCGAATACAATCTCGAGCTGATCACGACAGCGCCCGGCGTACGCTACCAGATCACCAAGACCGATGGAGAAGTGATCGAGGTAGATAATCCATCGCGCTGGCCCGATACCAGCGAGATCGCGAAGGTCGAAGAGCCCGTCATTCTCGCCGTGATTTTGACCAACGAAGAATACGTGGGCGGCATTCTGAAGCTGGTCGAAGAAAAACGCGGCAAGCAGAAAAGCTTTGAATATGTCAGTTCCGCGCGGGTCATGCTGCAGTACGAGTTGCCGCTCAATGAAATCGTCCTCGACTTTTATGATCGCCTGAAGTCAGTGTCTCGCGGCTACGCGTCGCTCGACTATCACTTGTCGGGCAACTGGACATCGCCGATGGCCAAGCTCGACATTATGGTGGCGGGCGAGCCAGTGGATGCATTGTCGACCATCATCCATCGCGACTTCGCCTACGACCGCGGGCGAGCTTTGGCCGCGAAGATGAAGCAGTTAATTCCGCGGCAGATGTTCGAGGTGGCGATTCAAGCAGCTATCGGTGCCAAGATCATTGCTCGCGAGACGGTGCCGGCGATCCGCAAGAACGTGCTCGCCAAATGCTACGGCGGCGACATCACGCGCAAACGTAAGCTGCTGGAAAAGCAGAAAGAAGGCAAGAAACGCATGAAGCGCATCGGGCGGGTGGATATTCCGCAGGAGGCGTTTCTGGCGGTGTTGAAGGTTGGCGAGGACAGCGGCTGAGTTTTCGGATAGCGAACGCAATCACCAAGCTCACAACCGGTTCGGTCAGCGCTTCGTTGCCAAAACCCCTACTTTTCGCCCTTCCGGACCGGCGCAGAAGCGTCTGGAACCGCTGAGGATGCGGCCTACAGACTTTCGGTTTATGTGCAAATCTCACCTTTTGTGACGAAAGTGCTGATTCGCAAGTGCTTGCGTCCGCCATTTTCGCAACCGCCGTTAACCAACTTAGACACATAGCTTTAGCGTTGGCACGAAGGTGCCGAAACGCCCACACCGTCCGGTCTGTAGTGCCGCATGCAAAATGGCGTCCTTCTCATCCACATAATTTTCCACAGGCTGAGGTCCACAGCGGCCGTTTGCTGCCGCACAATTCGCGCTCAATGGTTAATTGGGCAGAGCAAGGGCCGATCCCCCTCGACGATGGCCAGGGCTCGATCTATTCTGCCGGTTCGTTATTGCCCTCAAGCATGTTGGCGAAGCGCGTCGAGTTGTGCAGAAACGCGAGGTTGAACTTGCCGATCGGCCCGTTGCGCTGCTTGGCGATGATGATTTCAGCGCGGCCCTTGAGGTCGGGATCGTCCTGCTTATAGATCTCTTCGCGGAAGATAAACATAACAACGTCGGCGTCCTGCTCAATCGATCCCGATTCGCGCAGATCGGAAAGTTGCGGCCGGTGATCGCCGCCTCGGCTCTCGGGAGCACGGCTCAACTGTGACAGGGCGACGACAGGGACGGCGAGCTCCTTGGCAATCGCTTTCAGGCCGCGCGAAATAGACGAAACCTCTTGCGTCCGATTCTCGAAGCGCTTGCTGCCACCCGACATCAACTGCAGGTAGTCAACTACCAGCAGATCAAGGCGCCCCTGCGACTGCTTAAGGCGCCGAGCCTTGGCGCGCATTTCGCTCAGCGAAATTCCGGGCGTGTCGTCGATGAAAATCGGAGCGTTTGAGAGCTCTTCCATGGCGCGGACGATCTTTTTCATATCGTCGCCCCAGAGCGAGCCGGTGCGCATCTTATGCGCATCGACAATGGCGCGAGAACAGAGCAGTCGCAGGAGCAAAGCCTCGCTGGACATTTCGAGCGAGAAGATGCCGACGACTTTGCCATCGTCGATAGCGGCATTTTCGGCGATGTTCGTGGCAAAAGAAGTTTTGCCCATCGAGGGCCGCGCCGCCAGAATTACCAGGTCCGATTTCTGAAAGCCGCTGGTCATCTCATCCAGTTCGGTGTAATGCGTGGCCAGCCCAGTGATGCGTTGTCCGCGTTGCAGCAAAGCATCGACAGAACCAAAAGAGTTGCGGACGATCTCTTTGATCCCCTGAAAGCCTTTGCCAATGCGCTTCTCGGAGAGCTGAAAGACCGCAGCCTCGGCTTCATTAAGAATCTCGTCGGCGGGATCGGCCTGCTCGCTGGCCTTGGCGATCGCAGCATTGGCGACATTAATCAGTCCGCGCAGAATAGCCTTGTCGCGAACGATGCGTACATAGTGCTCAATCGAAGGCCGGTCGGGCACGCCGTCGAGAAGTCCGGAGATGTAGCCAACGTCGCCGACCGCCTGAAGGTCTTTTTTCTGCTCCAGCTCCTCCACCAGCGTGATGATGTCGATCGGCCGGGAAGATTCAGCCAAATCCATCATCCGCGAATAAATTCGCCGGTGCGAGTCGATGGAAAAATCCTCCGGCTTAAGATGCTCGGCGGCATCGTTGAAGGCGTGATTATCCAGCAGGATGGCGCCGAGAATTGCTTTCTCGGCTTCGATGGCCTCCGGTAGACGGCCTACGGTTCTCTCTACGGTAGCCACTATGAAACCCTACCTCCAAGGCGAACAAAAATCAAAACCATCCCAAATAGAGCTGCTTACCCGGAAGATTCCTTGGGTAGCACACGAGCAGTTAGGCGGCCTTAACCAGCATCGCGGACCGCAAGGCGAAGAGCGAGCGAATCGCGACCTAGGTTCTGTGAAGAAGCTGTGGAGGACCGGAAAGTAACTGTGGAAGGGCTACGAAAACTGGAACCGGCGCCTGATGACTTTCTAACGACAAGGACGATGAACTTATTGGTGTTCCAGTTGCTAAGGCTTCGCAAGCACATCCAGCGCAGCGTTCCGCCCACGATCGAGCGTTCTCATGTTGGAAACGAAGAGCTCCTCGCTGAGGGCAGAGTTTCCCGCGACGCTTGGGAATGCGCCTGTCCCATGCGCACGCTGGTGCATCACCTCGCGTCGCTGCTGCTCAAGATCGAGAACTGCTCGGTTAGCCACTTGCAGTCCTCGCAGCAGCAATTTCCCTACCCATCATCGATGCTGTCGTCGATTTCGTCGTTGCCATGATAGTCGAAGCTCATTTCAGCCCCTCGGATAAGAGCCGATGCTACCTCGGTTTTGCTTGTGGATGCATGAGGAGCGAGATGAAAAACTGACCCGAAATAAGGAATTCCTATGCGGCATCACGCCATCAAGGCTTGCTTGCCCGCAGCTCGGGTAAAACCGCCCCTTATATGCGAACCGATGAGACGGGCCACCCTTCCCGGCGGTGAACCCTGACTAGAGGCGCAACTCGACCACCGTGGCTCCGCCGCCACCCTCGTTCGATGGAGGCTCCGCGATCGACTCCACGTGCGGATGCTGCTTTAAATACTGGCGTAGGGCTTTACGAAGAACGCCCATCCCGCTCCCGTGGACGATGCGCACCCGCGGCATGCCGGCCAGAAATGCGCGGTCGACAAATCTTTCGACTTCGCTGGTGGCCTCATCGACCGTGCGGCCAATGACGTTGATTTCGCTCGGCATGTTTACGCCGCCCGATTCATTTTGCAGCGAGACGCTGATGCCGCGGGAACGAGCCGCCTGCACTGGCGACTCGGAGGCGCGCGCCGCGCTCGCGACAACTTCGGCGATATCGTCGCGGGCGATGCGCATCTTCATGAAGCCGATTTCGACATCGAAATGATTGTCGCCAATTCTCTTTTTTACGACGGCTGCGCGGCCCATGGATTTGAGCTTGACCGTATCGCCTTCGGAGATGTGCTTGACCAGGCTGGGCTGGGCATTTGGATCTCCGCGGTCGGCGCCGGTCGCGTGCGCGACTACCGTGGAATCGAACTGCTCACGAAATTCGCGGCGCATTTTCGCGATGCGGCGTTCGGCTTCTTTCGATAGTTTCTGGGCGGCGGCGCGATCCTGCACCGCATTGACCGTCTCGCGCGCCTGATATTCGAAATCGCGAAAAAGAGTTGCCAGCTTAGCCTCCATCTCGCGAATTTTGGCCTGCTGTTCTTTGCGGCCCTCGGCGGCGAGTTGAGACTTCTCGCGATCGAGTTCCTGCTCACGAGCTTTTATGCGGGCCCGTTCGGTTTCGAGATCGCGAAGATCGGAGTGCAGGCGATCGAGAAAACGCCCGACGTCTTGCGTTTGCGAACCGAGGCGCGAGCGCGCCGAAACGATGATCGCCGGATTAAGGCCGAGGCGTTGCGCAATATTGATTCCGGCGGATGCGCCCGGCACTCCGATCTTCAGCTCATAAGTCGGTTGCAGCGTGGCCTCGTCAAAACCGACGGAGGCGTTGATTACTCCCGGCGTATTCGCACCGTAGACCTTGAGCGATGTGTGATGCGTTGAAATCACGATCATGCATCCGGTTTTGCGGAAATGCTCGGCGATTGCAACCGCCAGCGCAGCGCCCTCTTCGGGGTCGGTTGCGGAGCCGAGTTCGTCGAGCAGCACGAGCGAATTCGCGGTTGCTGTGCGCGAGATGAAATCGATATTCGTGACGTGCGCGGAAAAGGTCGACAGATTTTGCTCGATCGATTGGTAGTCGCCAATGTCGGCGAGGATGCCGTCGAAGACCGGCATATCGGCGCGGTCGGCCGGAACTGGAACGCCGGACTGGGCCATCAGAGCAAGCAGACCAAGCGTTTTCAGGGAAACAGTTTTGCCGCCGGTGTTTGGCCCAGTGATGACGAGTTGGCGGTGGTCGCCTTCGAGTTCGATGGTGATGGGGACGATTTTGGCGTTCTTGAGTTTTAGGTTGCGCTCGAGTAAAGGATGTCGCGCGCGGTGGAGAATGAGGCGAGCTGCGCTCGCCGGGCGGACAGGAGTGTCCGCTCCACACAAACTTACCGCTACGCAGTTGTAGTCTTCAGCGAAGCGGGCCTTCGCGAACTGGAGTTCGAGTTCGGCTAGGATGTCGGCTGCGGCAAGGATGGCGTCCGCGTTTTCACCGATTTGCCGCGTCATCTCGAGCAGGACACGATGAACCTCGGCAAGTTCTTCATCGAGCAGGCGCACGAGTTCATTGTTCTGTTCGATGGTTTCGAGCGGCTCGACGAAAACGGTTTGGCCGCTAGAGCTGGCACCGTGCACCACGCCATTAATGCGGCGTTTCTGCTCGACCTTTACCGGGATGACGAAGCGCTCGCCGCGGATGGTGATCAGTTCATCCTGCACCGTGCCGCCTTCGGCGAGTTTGCGAAGGTAGCCGCGCAGCGATTCTTGGATCTGGCGCTTCTGCTTTTCAATCTCCCGGCGAATGCGGCTCAGTTCGGGCGAAGCGCGATCGTCCAGCGTGCCGTCGGGCAGGATCTTGCCGCGAAAGTGGCGAAGGAAATTGGTGAAATCCTCAATGCCGGCGGAAAGCGCGACGACGGCGGTCCAGTCGGAGCGCATGGCGGCCGGAGGCTGACGCACGACTTCGCGCCATTCCGATGCGCGATCAGCGATGAGAACGATTTCGCGAATCTCTGTGGTTTCGAGAGCCGCTCCGGTAATGCGAGATTTCTCGATGAGCTTCTTGACTTCCGGCAGACCGGCAAATTCGAACCGCCCGCCCACACGGCGATACTCGCGGACTTCGGCGGTGAGCTGTTGCTGGTTTTCGATCCATGAGCGGTCGAGCGAAGGCTCGAGTTCCGCGATGCGGCCGCGGCCCAGCGGCGAAGCGGTATAACCAGCGATCAAATCACGCAGCGCCTCGAACTCGAGCAAGCGCGAGCTGGTGTGGGTCACGGGATTGGGTACGAAGGACATGACGTTGCGCTACGGGCAGCGTTTTTATGTTACAACGCAGCGCGGCTTTGCGTTGGCAGTGGATGATTCAGACCCGCCTCGCGGTGTAAAATCGAGTTCGGCCGGATGCTCCTGCAAAATCCGGCGGATGGCCCCGTAGCTCAATTGGATAGAGCATCAGACTTCGGATCTGAGGGTTGGGGGTTCGACTCCCTCCGGGGTCGCCATTCGCAAGACGGCGTTGCTGTTCCCGTCAGCTCAATTCCAGGCCATCTCCCCGCACCAGCACTCTGGTTACTTGCCTGCAGCCGGGTTTCGCGCTGCAATGGCATTTGCGGAGCTAATTATGGGTATCGGGCGTGTTTTTGGATTTGTGGGCACGATTGTCACCATGGCGATCGGCATGTACATCTACTCCCTGCAGGTCAAGACGCTGACGCCGGGCACTGGCAGCGGCAATGGCGAAGAAGTCGCCACGATAACGGGTGTGAAGAACGATCTGATCAGCATCGCCAATGCCGAGCGCGGCTTCATGGCGTCGCAGGGAAAGTATGCTTCGATGGGGGAGCTGATTTCGGGCAACTACATGACCATCAAGAGCGAGCGGCCTCCCTATGTTTACGATGTGGAAACCACTGCCGAGGGCTTTCGAGCTAGTGCCACGCGCACCACGAAAGGGGCTCCAGCACAGCTCTGGATTACGGAAGGAATGCAGGTGCAGGCTTCGGATTGACTAGGTTTTCTTCCAGTCGGTTAACGACATGAGTTCGTCCATAATTTCCTGCAATCTCTGGAGTCGCCGTTCCTGATCGGACGCTCCAATGAGCTTTTTGCCCCCTTGCAGATAGAGACGGTTTGCCTCACTGATTTCTGCGATCTCTTCGCGTAGCTTTCCCACACGTTCTTTGACGGACTGCGGCATAACAATAGGCTAGCAGAGCTCTTCATATCGTGGTCAAGTTGTTTTTCAACAGCGTCGACAACGGTAGCGGATTGCCCGTGTCGACTTCTTAACGAATCGCGTGGAACATAAGGAATCGAGACCACGAATTTGCTCTCCAGCCCAAGCAGACGCTATATTTGCAGGGTAGTTATTGCCGGACGTTCTGGGCTTTGAATTTTTATGTTCACGGATTTTATCGCTACCGACCGCTGGACCAAGAAGCAGGTGCATTGCCTATACCAGGCGCTGATCGTCGCAATCGCCACGCGCCACGCGGATGCGGTGGATATCAAATTCCTGGTCGACGGGCGTCCGGTGTGGGTCGCCCTGCCGCATCCCGCCTGGGTCGAATACAAGAAGCGCACGGGGAAGGTAATTACCGACGCTCTCGCCAAGGAAATCGCTGGCCATTTTCTGAAAACGGCTTTGGAGTCCGGCGAAGGCCTGGGTCGCGAAATGTATTCGCTGACCATCGATGAAATGTTGAAGCATCTGGAAGGCGTCGTGACTGGCGTCGAACCAACCGCCGCTGCCACCCGCTAGCGACTCGCCTCTGCGGTGAGCGGGCCTGTGCTTAAATCAAGACATGTTTGCCCGGAAGGTTCGCGTGGAATATCAGCACCAGGGTCAGACCCAGTTGTGTCCCTTGAAGTGGCTGGATAATTTCAGCATGCGCAACTTTACGAACGCCTCCGTGTTTGATGACACGCTGCCCGTAGCCGACGGTTGCCTGGAAATCGGAACGAACGTTCCTCTCGATCAACTTCGAGATGCAATGGAGGATTGGTTTCGGCGCAAGAGCTACCTGCCCAAAGATGCAACTCTCGTGGTGACCCCGACGTAAGCCGCCGCTTTCTGACTAGACTATGGAAGGTCTATCCATTTTCAGCAAGCGCACAAACAAGCGGACTAGCATGCCGTCGAAGCGAGTGCCACTCAGCTTTCCCAATTCCGCCAGCGCTTGATCGTCAGTTTTCGGAGGCGCGAAGGAACGGTCGCTGGTCATGTTCACGTACGCGTCGGCCACGGCGATGATGCGGCCAAATAGCGGAATGTTCTCGCCTTTCAATCCCAGAGGGTAGCCGCTGCCGTCGAACGCCTCATGGTGAGATTCGATAGCTTGGGCCACACGCTCGATGTCAGGAATTGCCCGGGACACGGCCGCTCCAACTTGCGGATGGATTTTGATGACCGCGAATTCATCTTCCGCTAACGCGCCTGGCTTGTTCAGGATTCGTTCCGATATGAAGAGCTTGCCCACATCGTGGACACGGCCCGCGTACGTCACCTCTTCCACTTCCCGCTCGGAGAGGTTTAGCCCGCGGGCGATCGTACCCGCGTAGTGGGCGCATTGCTCGCCGTGCCCAGCGGCGTTGTGCTCCCGGAGTTCCGCCGCACGCGATAAGGCCTCAATTGCCTCTCGGATGGCTCTCCGATCTCCGTCGTCATCGCGTCCGCACAGCTTGCGCAGGGTGCTGACCAACTCTTCTAGGTGCTCGGGTCCGTTGTGTTCGCGCTGCAGAAATCCTTCAATATAGCCGGAGACAAGCTGCCGTTGCACGGCCGAGCCTTCGCCGAAGGCGTCCGAGGTGGAGACCTGGTTCCCGCCCGCGTGCTTGGACACGTACATGCCCGCATCCGCAACGCGAATCAGATCCTCCATGGAAAAACCATGCACGGGAAAACTGGCGACGCCGAAACTGCCGGTGATGTGATGCTCCTCGAGCATTGGATCGGTGGCCAGCCACAGTCGTAGTCTTTCCGCCAGCACCTGCGCCTGCTCGATGCCAGTCTCGGGCATAAGGATGATGAATTCGTCTCCACCGTAGCGGGCCACCACGTTCGATTGGCGGCATTTCTGTTCGAGCAAACGACCCACGCGAGCCAGCACCAGATCGCCTTCCAAGTGGCCGAGCGAATCGTTGACCTCTTTGAATTTGTCCAAGTCGACGAGCACCACCGAAAATGGGCGGCCGGAACGCGACGCGCGTTTCCACTCCGAACTAAGCGCCTCCCAGAAGAAGCGCCGAGTCTTGATGCCCGTCAGTCCATCGGTGATCGATTGCTGCTGCAGTCGCTGGAAGACGAAAGAGTTGTGCAATGCTGTCGCCAGAAGATCGGCCAGCGTATTCAGAATCAGAACATCCTGAGGCGCGAACGCATTCTCATCCCGGCTCTCGACATTAAGCACGCCAAGCAGCGTTTCGCCGTAGCTGATGGGCAGGCAGAGCACCGCGCGCGATTCTGGGAGCACACCGGCGAGTTGTCCGGGGCCCGCATTTTGCACCAGAGCGCTGACCCCGGTGCGCGCCACCTTGCCCAATACTCCACTACCCACCGGAATCCGGCGCCCGAGCGTTTGCGACGTCGTTCCCGCCTCCGCTTTGATCTCGATATCCTTGGTGGCATAGTCCATGATGCCGATGCCGATGTGATCGTAGCGGAAGTTTTTCTGGATCTCGCGCACGATGTCAGCCATCATCTGTGCCGCATCTTCGCTGGAGATCGCCATTTTTGAAATGCTGTTGAGGAAGGCCAGATGCCGCGCGCGGCGTTGCTCCTCGGTAAAGAGGCGCGCATTCTCGACGGCGACGCCAAGTTGTCCGGCCGCGGTTTGCATGACTTCAAGATCGCGGGCCTGGAACTGCGATTCGCGGTCCGCGCTCAGCGCTGCCATCACGCCCGCCGGTCGGCCTCCCAGAAAAATAGGGACGCCGCAGAACGAGCGAGCCGACTGGGGCGGCACGACGTCAAGCCCCAGTTTTACCCGCATCTGTTCTAAGTTGGACTCGATCAGCAGCGGCTCACCCGTCCTGAGGATGTATTCTGTCAGTCCGTTGCTGAATTTGCGTGAGCGCTTGGGCAGAATGACTCCGCCCTCGATTTCCAGTTCGAAGCGAATCTCGTCTTCTTCCTGAAACGCGATATAGAAAGTGCTGGTATCGAAAATCTGTCCCAGTTCGACCTGAACCGTGCGCAGAACTTCATCCTGATTGAGATGAGAACTGATCGCCTGCCCAATCTCGGTGAGCAATTCGTATTCTTTGGTGCGGCGCTGGGCTTCGTGCATGACCACGTAATTTTCAAGCGTCAGCGCGATCTGTAGAGCAAGTCCGATCAGCAATCGCAAATTCGACGAGCCGAACATGCGCCGCTCAGCATGGGGAAACAGCAAAACGCCGAAATTGTGCTCGCGCGTCTGCAGGCTCACAGCCATCAGATCGGTAATTCCCTCGGCCAGCAACACCTGCTTGCTGGTTTCGAATTTTCCTCCGGAGAGCACCGGTAAAGGTTCTTCCAGTTCGCGGAGGTGGTGGAAGGTGACGACTCCGCCGCGCCGGTAAGCGAGTTCGGCGATGTAGTCACCGGCCTGTGTTTTTTGCAGTTTTTCCAGGAACTCCGCGGAGAAGCCTTTTTGTACCGAAGGCAACGTCCCACGCCACTCCTGCGAAACAAAAAAGACGGCGCGCCGTGAAGGTAGTGGCGCCACTAGCCTCTCCACAAATGTCTGCAATCTGGGGATCAGGTCAGACGCCGAGAGCAGAACGCGCGGGTCGACCCCCAGGGTTGAAAATTCCAGCGCATTGTCCTGCACCGCATTGCGTTCATTTTCAAATAACACCATCACCATGGCGATGGCCAGAAGCATTTGCGGAATCGGCCCCAGGAACCCGCCAAACTGACCCACAACCTCTAAAAATGGCTGGTGGAACTGACCCGCGCCGATTAACGCTCCCCAGAGTGCTAGCGAAAATGCGAGCATCCGGAACGCCACAGAATTCCGGCGAAAGGCGTAGCGGTAAAAGTGGAACGAACAATAGAGCAGCATCGCCGCCAGTGCGACTTCTAGCCGCAAATAAGCGGGCAATGGACTCACCGTCTCGTTAAAAACGCCACTCGCCTTTTGCGCCCGCAAGTCCACGTAAGCCAGCAGCGCGCCGACCACCATTAGCCCAACGTCATACCACTTGAGCTGGAATGTGACCTTCATCAGGCGGGTCGAGACGAAAATGCAAACCGCCATGACCACCAGCAACAGCGAACTCAGAAAGAACAGCAAAGCCGAAGGTCCCGAAAAATACTCCACTGCCTTCAGCCCATAATGCAGCGTGTATGCTGCCCAGGCCAACTGCCAGGCCCGAAAATAACTGTGACGGTTTTGTTCGTAGAGGTAGGTAAAGACAAGAAGGACTAATAGGGCCACGGCCCCAGGAATCAGCACCAAACCTGTGGCAACGCTATGCATTCATCAAATATCCTGGCAATCGTAATCGTAGCCGGCTGGAACCCTATTGCGCTTTATCCTGGCACACCAGACAGATCGAAACAACGGGTGTCTTCTGATAAGTTCCGCCCTGGGCACGGCGTTTCTATTTTCAGAGTATCTGCTAATAAGATGCGATTCCGCCATAACGGTCTTCCTCTAGAGTATTACCTTCGTAACCCGTCAGTAACCAGCCTAGCATTGAGTTCGAAACGCGGAAGGGCATTCTGCCGAGGCGCTTCCCCGGCTATACTTAGAAGTTATGCTTCGCGTCCGATTCGCCCCATCGCCTACCGGTTTTCTGCATGTCGGTAGTGCCCGCACCTTCATTTTCAACTGGTTGTACGCCCGGCGCAATGGAGGAACGATGGTTCTGCGCCTCGATGACACCGATGTCGAGCGCAACACCGACGCTTCCGTTAACTCCATTTTTGAAGGCCTGCGCTGGCTCGACCTCGGCTGGGACGAGGAATACAAGCAATCTGAGCGGTCGGCATTGCACCGGCAGATTGCCGATACCATTTTTCAGAAAGGGCTCGCATACCGCGACTTTACTCCCGCCCACACGGGCGACAGCGAAAAATCGGGCGCTGGTCAGACCTGGCTCTTCAATCCTGGCATGCGAGAGCTTTCTCGCGCCGAGAGCGACCGCCGGGCCGCCACCGGAGAATCCTTCGCATTGCGCTTCCGAGTTCCGCGCGGCACCAGCGAGCAAGTACGCTTCAACGACACGGTTTATGGCGAGCAAATTAAATCCGCCGATGACATCGAGGACTTCGCGCTCCTCCGCTCCGACGGCATGCCGACCTATCACCTCGCCTCGTGCGCCGATGACATCGATCTGCGCATCAGCCATGTCATCCGTGGCCAGGATCATCTTTCGAACACTTACAAGCACGTGCTCATTTTCGAAGGCGCCGGCGCCAAGCCACCGCAGTTTGCGCATCTCCCGCTACTCGTCGCGCCGGACGGGTCGAAGCTCTCTAAACGCCGCCATGGCCCCGTCGTCAGCGTTACCACCTATCGCGACGCCGGATTTCTTCCCGAGGCTTTCATCAATTTTCTCTGCCTGCTCGGCTGGTCGCCAAAGGATGATCGCGAGAAAATGACGCGCCCGGAACTGGTCGATGCGTTTTCGCTCGAGGGTATCAATCGCGCCAATGCGGTCATCAATTTCAAGGAGCCGGCCGCCACTCCTGACGAGGCTTTCGACGCGAAGGCCGTCTGGCTGAATGCGGAACACATTCGTGGACTTTCCATCGACGATCTCAGCGCGCGCCTCTTACCCATAGTTCACGCTGCCGGTTTCCGAGTTGCGCCCGAGAAAATGCATTCGATCACGCCGCTCATCCGCGAGCGCATCAAGCTTCTGCGCGATGTTCTCTCGGCAGCTGACTTTTTCTTTGTCGATCAACTTCCGCCGTATGACCCAGCCGAACTCATCCCACAAAAGGGCGACGCCGCCATGGCGTTGAAAGTTTTGACGCGGGCACGCGAAGTTCTTGCACCAACGGAATTCGCACACGACGCGCTGGACCAAGCACTCCGCGCGGCCGCGCTCGAGCTCGGAGTAAAGGCTGGGCAAATGTTCCAGCCGATTAGGGTAGCTGTCTGCGGACGCAAGAACGCTCCGCCTTTGTTTGAAACGCTACAGGTTCTCGGACGGGAAACAACCTTGGCGCGAATCGATCGGGCGGTTGAGAAGTTGGCCGAAACGAAGTAACAAAGTCCGTCCGGCTAGTGAGAGGCCGCGAGTTGCGTTGCCTTCAGTCGCGCCGTGGCAGCGTCGCTCGTCATTCCCTTCGCTTCATAGAGCGCCGCGAGCAGATTTTCATTATCGGTGTCATCCGCAGTTTGCCGCTGCTTCACCAATGATGCAATCGCGTCGTCGTAGAGTTTGAGCCGCGCCTCCATGACACCCATATCGAAATACACACCTGGATAGCCAGCATCGATGGCAGCGGCTCGTTTGTACTCTTCGAGCGCTTCCCGATTCTGACGCTGATTGGCGAGAGTGTCCGCCAGCCCGCCGTGTCCTGGAGCGCTGTCGGGGTTGATCTTGAGCAATTGATTGAAGGTGTCCGCTGCTTTTGCCGGCTGCTTCTCCTCCAGATAGATCATCCCGAGCCGGTAGTACGTGTCCTCGTTCCGCGGACTGAGCGCAATCACGCGCTGCCATTCCGCAGCCGCATTTTCGAAGTCGCGCTTGGCAACATAGGCCTGCGCCAAGGCCGCGTGGGCCGGGGCAAAATTAGGTCGCAGACCTACCGACTTTTGCAGCTCGGCAATTCCTTCGTCCGTCTTACCCTGGTCGAGAAGTCCAACGCCGTTTTCTCCGTAAAACATATAAGCGTGCGCGCGCCGCACCCACAGACCGGCGCCTAAAACTAACAGGGCTCCAACCAGCAATACGGAGATCCGGCGCAAATAATCGTTATGTCCCGGGGCAATCTTGGCAATGAGCGCGCCCAACAGCAAACCCATGAGCAGGCCGCCGACATGGGCTGCATTATCAATGCTACCGATTACAGCACCAAAGAAGAGGTTGTATCCGACAAACGCTACGACGCTTCGCAACATTCCGCTGACCGCGGCACGCGGTACCGAGAATTCGCCAAGGTAAAACGATGCGATCAGAGCTCCCGCAATCCCGAAAATCGCTCCGGAAGCTCCGACGCTGGGGACGGAGATGGGAGCATGCCACATCACGCTCGCGAGGCTCGCCGCAAGTCCACAAATCAGGTAAACCGTGGCAAATGTCCAATGACCATAGACCGATTCCGCTAGTCTGCCGAGGTCCCACAGGCACCACATGTTGAAAGCGATGTGCAGCAAGCTGCCGTGAATGAAAACACAAGTCAACAGCCTCCACCACTGTCCACTGAGGGTGTACTGCCCATAATTGGCTCCCCAGTTCACCAGGTCCCGACCCGACGGATTATTGAGCATCG
The DNA here is from genome assembly GCA_036513715.1 of Terriglobales bacterium. GTDB lineage: Bacteria > Acidobacteriota > Terriglobia > Terriglobales > Acidobacteriaceae > Acidiflorens. Next base: position 130,873 of record DATBYM010000067.1, on the reverse strand, counting down.
AAGGTCCAAGAGCCAATACCATGGCGATAAAGACCGCCACATTGATGCCAAAAATGGCCTGCGTAACCACCATCGAACTCGACTGCGGCCGCGACCAGGGCGCGGGTTCGACTCGTTGAAAGGAGACGTCTTCGCCGCGCTGCGCTCTTTCGTGCTGCACGCACCACTGGCAAATCTTCTTGCCGAAGCTAAGAGAAGGAAGCTGACGACCGCATCGAGTGCAATTTGCCATGAAAGATGGAAGGCCACCGGGTGCAACGGTTATTCCCGAGGCGGCGGTCCCTCTGGACGCAGATTATCACGCGGGTTGCTTTGTCAACCCTGCCCAGCCGCCGCGAATCCGCTCTTCCCATATAAAATACAAGAAGAATATGAGCGCAGCGAATTCGTCTTTACCTAAATCCGGGCCTATTGAGACTGGCACAAGCGCGACACCCGAGCCTCGCCCCTCGAATTTCATTCGCGACCAGGTCATTGAAGATCTGAAAACGAGGAAATACGGCGACGCCATCATCCAGACTCGCTTCCCTCCCGAACCGAACGGCTACCTGCACCTCGGCCATGCCAAAGCCATTTGCCTCAACTTCGGCTTAGCCGACGAGTTTGGGGGCAAGACAAATCTGCGTTTCGACGATACGAATCCGGAAAAGGAAGAGCAGGAATATGTCGACTCGATCCTGAATGACGTTCGCTGGCTGGGCTTCGAGTGGGACGGCCTTTACTACGCCTCCGATTATTTCGATCGACTCTATGCGTGGGCGATCAAACTCATCGACGAGGGCAAGGCGTATGTTGACGATCTAAGTGCGGAAGAAATTCGTAAGTATCGCGGCACGCTTACCGAACCTGGCAAAGAGAGCCCCCATCGCAACCGCACAGTAAAGGAAAACCTGGACCTGTTCGAGCGCATGCGCGATGGCGAGTTTCCGGATGGATCGCGCGTGTTGCGCGCGAAGATCGACATGGCCTCGCCGAACCTGAATTTACGCGATCCCATCATGTATCGCATTTTGCACGCCGCGCACCACCGCACCGGCGATAAGTGGTGCATCTACCCCATGTACGATTTCGCGCACGGCGAGTCCGATTCTATCGAACACGTGACGCATTCAATCTGCACGCTTGAATTTGAAGATCACCGGCCACTCTATAACTGGTTTATCCAGCAACTCGGCATTTTTCCGTCGCAGCAGATGGAGTTTGATCGCCTCAGCCTGACTTATACAGTGCTTAGCAAGCGCAAGTTACTCACGCTAGTGCAGGAGAAACATGTTGCGGGCTGGGACGACCCGCGTATGCCCACGCTGTCCGGCATTCGGCGGCGCGGCTATACGCCAGAGGCTCTTTGCAATTTCTGCGCCGCCATCGGAGTTTCAAAAACAAATGGCACGCTTGAGTTTGCCATGCTCGAACACTTCGTTCGCGAAGACCTAAACAAGCGCGCGCCCCGCGTGATGGCTGTGCTGCGGCCCTTGAAGGTCGTGATCGATAACTATCCCGAAGGTCAGGTAGAAGAAGCGGAGGCAGTCAATAATCCCGAGGACGAAAGCGCCGGCAAGCGCGCCGTTCCATTTTCCAAGGTGCTCTACATCGAGCAGGATGATTTTCGTGAGGACCCACCCAAGAAATACTATCGCCTCTCTCCCGGGCGTGAGGTACGGCTGCGTTACGGCTATTTCATTACCGCGAAATCGGTGGTGAAGGACGATAGTGGGGAAGTGGTGGAGGTGCATTGCACATACGACCCAGCTACGCGCGGCGGAAACTCTCTGGATGGACGCAAAGTGAAGTCGACCATCCATTGGGTCTCGGCCGCCCACGCGATCGACGCCGAGGTGCGACTTTACGACAAGTTATTCACGAAGGAAGACCCCAATCAGGTGGACGAGGGCCAGGAGTTTACCGCCAACTTAAACCCCAATTCGTTGGAAGTAATCGCCCACGCCAAATTGGAGCCATCGCTCGCGAACGCCCCGATCGGCAGCCGCTATCAGTTCGAACGCCTGGGATACTTTTCCGTGGATCCGGATTCCAGACCGGGACATCTCGTATTCAATCGCACGGTCGCCCTGAAGGATGCTTGGGCAAAGATCGAGAAAAAGTCGGGACCGTAGCTTCGATCACTCTAATCGGCTGAAGGTTAGCGCCCCCCTCGATCTTAGAATGCTGATGGATGGCCAGCTTCGGCGTAATCTCATCCGCCTGGGACTGTCCCAGCTACTAAGTCGGCCAGCCAGGTGATCTTTGTCTGCGTGTGCACATCACTCACCTGCGCAACTTGAAGCACTAATTGCTGACCGGCTTGGTACGTGTTAATAGCTGCTTGTAACTGCTGACAAATCCCGGTTGCAGATGCTGTGGCGAAATCACCCGCTAATCGTTTAACGGCAGACGCATTCGCTATAATGTTTGTTTGCTCTTCCCCGTCTCTTGCAGCCGGGCTTTATGAAAGGGAACTATGCCGACTGACGTAGTCATGCCCCAGATGGGCGAATCAATATTCGAAGGAACTATCACGAAGTGGCTGAAAAAGGCTGGCGAGAAAGTCCAGCGCGACGAACCGCTGTTCGAGATTTCCACCGACAAGGTCGACGCCGAAATCCCAGCTCCCGCCAGCGGGATCCTCCAGGAGATTAAGGTTTCCGAAGGAAATACCGTTCAGGTCAATACCGTCGTCGGTGTCATTGGCGACGGCAATGGAGCCGCCGCTTCCGCGCCATCCAAGGCCGCTGTACCTGCGCCTGTACCCGCTGCTCCCGCAGCCGCAAAGACGGAGACGAGGGAAACTCCCCCGCCCGCGCAGACCGCCAGCGCCCACGAAACCGAAGACGATTCCGACGTCCGCTCTTCCCCGCTGGTGCGCAAGCTCGCTCGCGAGCACAACGTGGATTTGGCAAAAGTAAACGGCACTGGCACTGGTGGCCGCGTTACCAAGCAAGACATTCTCGATTTCGTCGAGCAAAAGACGGCTGCTCCGGTTAGCGCCCCCGCTCCTCGTCAAACTTCAGCCCCGGCGCCCGCTACCGTTCCGGGCGATCTTGTGCCTATGTCCAACATGCGCAAGATCATCGCGCAGCGCATGATCGAATCGCGCCGCACGAGCGCTCACGTCCACTGCATGTTCGAGGTGGATATAACTCGTATCGTCAATCTGCGCAACAAACTCAAGAATGGTTTCGAGCAGCGCTATGGTGCGCGACTAACCTTTATGCCATTCTTCGTGCGCGCCGCGATCATCGCGATTCAGCAATATCCGATCGTCAACAGTTCCCTCGAAGGCGACAGCATCCGCTACCACAAGCACGTCAATGCCGGAATCGCCGTCGCGCTCGACTGGGGACTTATAGTCCCCGTTCTCAAGAACGCTGATGAGCTCAACTTCCTCGGGCTGCAGCGCGGCATCACCGACCTCGGTGAGCGGTCGCGTACGAAGAAACTGATGCCCACCGACGTTGAAGGTTCGACCTTCACTATTACGAACCCTGGCCAGTTTGGCGCCGTATTCGGCCTGCCAATCATTAACCAACCGAACCTGGCCATCATGGGCGTAGGCGGAATCACCAAACAGCCAATGGTCATTACCGACAAAGATGGCGCGGATTCGATCGCGATTCGTTCCGTCGTTCACCTCACACTCGGTTACGATCATCGCGTTATCGACGGCGCCGTCGCCGATCAATTCATGGCCGCCGTGAAGAAGACTCTCGAGAACTGGAGCGAAGACGTCGGATAGCAAAATCTCATCTTCCACGCTCCACTGGGGGAAACAGTTGTTGTTCCCCCTGCGCATGTCCTTTTTCTCTCCTCGCGAGCACACACCCTACGTCGTTCTGCGGCCAATAAAAAACCGATCTCGCGAGCGGCGGTCCTTTACGGGGGTTTACCGGTGTTCCTCTGTGTCCCCCGCGGTTCAAGATTTTCGCTTTGACAGCGATCAGCCTAGGAAACTCGTAACCGATCTTCAACCAGACTGTGATTCGAACGTCAGTCTAAACTCCGCGACTCGCTCTCAACCCTCGTTTCTAGAAATTGCCTTACGCTCTCTACGTATATGTCCGCAAAGTCGACTACCGGCCGGCGAGTTTCGATGAGCACCATCGCCGCTTCAATCTCAAACTCCATCGCGCATAAGACTGCCAGAGCCATCATCGGCGCCCTGTGCACTCCGGCTGCGCAGTGAATGTACAGCCGCGCCTGCGGGTCGCGCAGAGCCTCTAGCGCAAAATCAACTCCGCGTTTCAGCAACGCGGGAGGCTTGAGCAAAAAATCATCGTCGGTCGGATTCCACAATACCCGGATCCCGTACGGCTCCGCCAAGGGCACATCGTCAAATTCAATCTGCATGTTGAGCACATGCGTCACACCGGCCTGGGCCAGGTCTTCCATGTTCCGCGAGTTCCAGATCCCGCCGCCCAGTGCCACGCGTTCCGTAACCCAACTCATGTCCATTCTGCGTCCCGCCTGCCTTCGCCTTCTCGAAGGAATCTGCAATCGACGCCTTACGATTATTCTGATTCTACGTCACCTCGCCACTTCGTTCGCTTCACGATGAAAACAGAAGTAATCCAGCCAATCACGTTGCGATTTCGCGGTAACAATTCCAGCACTCTGATATCCGGCAACTGGCTTGCCCTCTCCCCCGCCTGCCAGCCCTGCCGCGGAGCCGCCGCCCCCGAGTCGTGCGATTTTTCGTGGAACTTGCCTAACCAAAGCTTCGTATCTTCGTCTGACTGTTGGAGAGAAGCCGTTACAGCCCGGGGAGCCGGCGCTATGCCCAAAATTACCCTGCTGATATTGATTGCCGTATTGGCCCTCACAACCATGATGGCCTCTGCTCGCGCGGACGATTGGTCGAAGACCTACGACCTGACTGGCAAACCAGAGTTGCACGTCGAAGCGCGTGATGCCAGCATCCGGGTCGACGTGTGGGATCAAAACAAGATTGAGGCGCACGTCACCACTCGCGGCTGGCACATCGGAAGCGGAGATCTGGAAGTGGTGGAACACCAGCAGGGAAACGCCGTCGATATCGAGTTGCGGCAGCCTCATCGCAACCATTTTTCAATTGGCATCGACGCCCGTCATACCGAGCTCGAAATTCACATGCCGCGCAGCGCGAAGGTCAACGTTCATAGCGGCGATGGTGCTATCTCGGCCAGAGGCCTCGAAGGCGAACTCGATTTTTCAACCTCCGACGGCAGTCTCGAACTCGACGACATCGATGGCACACTGCACGCCCGCAGCAGCGACGGCTCTGTGCGTGTGTCAGGCAGATTCGATGTTCTCGACCTGCGCACCAGCGATGGTCGGATTGAGGCGGAAGCGCGTCCCGGTTCTCAAGTTCGCGAGCCGTGGGAAATTCGCAGTTCAGATGGCAGTGTTTCATTGAAGATTCCTGGCGATCTGGCAGCCGACGTCGAGCTGCACACCAGCGATGGCAGTATCACGACGGGCGTTCCCATCGCGATTGAAGGAAGCGTTCGCTCCCATGACCTGCACGGAAAGCTGAATGGCGGAGGGAACCGCTTAACGCTCCATACCAGCGACGGGTCGGTGAGACTGGATAAGTTTTGAGCGACACGATAATCTCGGAGAGCAATTTCGCGATCTTCTAAACTTATGCATCGGAAAATTCTACCATTTTTTCTGGTGGCTCTGCTGCCCGCAGCGCCGGCCTACGCCCAACACTCCGCTTCAGAACCCGTGCTGGATGCTTCGGCCATGGATCGAGCTGTCGATCCGTGTGTGGATTTTTACACTTATTCTTGCGGCGGTTGGGTCAAGAAGAATCCCATTCCTCCTGACCAGTCGAGCTGGAGCACCTACGGTAAGCTCGAAGACGACAACCGCGTTCAGTTGCGCACGATTCTCGAAGAAGCCGCGAAAGCCAGTGACGCACGGGGCGCTGCGAATGACGCCACAAAGAAGATAGGAGATTACTACGCTTCCTGTATGGATGAGCCGGCGATTGAGAAGCTCGGAGCAAAGCCTTTATCTCCCGAGCTAGACCGTATAGCCGCTTTGCAATCGAAGCAGGCCCTGGCAGAATATGTCTCGACCCCTGCGTTTCCCCCTTCCCTCTACGGCGGCGGCACCCTCTTCACATTCCGCTCGAATCAGGATTTCAAAGATTCCACGCAAGTAATCGCCGAAGCGGATCAAGGCGGCCTCGGCCTGCCCGACCGTGATTACTACTTCAAGGACGACGCCAAGTCTGAGGAATTGCGCAAGGCCTATCAAATCCACGTCGCCAACATGTTTAAGTTGCTTGGCGACAATCCGACCGATGCGACCGCGGAGTCAGCCACGGTAATGCGCATCGAAACCGCGCTCGCCAAAGGCCAGATGACTCGCGTCGAGCGGCGCGATCCGCCCAAGCTCTATCACAAGATGAGCGTTGAGGAACTGCAAAAGCTCGCACCTTCCTTCGCTTGGAAAGCCTATTTCGCCAAGACGGGCGTCGGTTCGCTGGGGTCCCACCAGGGAACCCTGAATGTGGTCGCGCCGGATTACTTCCACGTGATGAGTGATGAAATCGAAAAAGAAAGTCTGGCCGACTGGAAAATATATTTACGATGGCACGCTGTCCATGACGCTTCCGACTACCTGTCGTCCCCGTTCGTCAAAGAACGCTTCAGTTTCTATGGCAAAACTTTGCGCGGACGCGAGGAATTGCCACCGCGGTGGAAGCGCTGCACCAATGATGTCGACGACGACTTAGGCGAAGCATTGGGCCAGGTATATGTTGCGAAGTATTTCAGCCCGGAAGCGAAACAGGCGGCGCTGAAAATGGTGCTCGAAATCGAGGCCGCCATGCAGAGCGAAATCCAGACGCTGCCTTGGATGGGAGCGGCAACGAAGGAGCAGGCGCTCACGAAACTGCACGCCATCGCGAATAAGATTGGTTATCCCGACAAGTGGCGCGACTATAGCACCCTGCAAATTGTGCGCGGAGACGAAGTTGGCAACGCGGAACGTGCGTCCTGGTTCGAGTTTCATCGTTGGCTTGCAAAAATTGGCCAGCCAGTCGATCGCAACGAATGGGGCATGACACCGCCCACCGTCAACGCCTATTACGATCCGCAGAAAGACGACATCAATTTCCCGGCGGGAGTGTTGCAGCCGCCACTGTTCAGCGCGCTATCGGACGCTGCGCCTAACTATGGTGACACTGGCGCCACGATGGGCCACGAACTGACCCACGCATTTGACGATGAAGGAAGCCAGTTTGACGCGCAGGGCAATCTGCGCAACTGGTGGACTGACACCGACCGCCAAGAGTTTGAGCAGCGCGCAAAATGCGTGGTCGACCAGTATTCCGGATACACCATCATCGATGACATCAAGATCAACGGCAAATTGACGAACGGCGAAGACTTGGCCGATCTAGGTGGTACGCTGCTCGCCTATCTGGCCTGGAAGGAAGACACGAAGAATCAAAAACTGGAGTCGCTGGATGGATTGACACCCGAGCAGCGCTTTTTCGTCGCCTATGGACAAAGTTGGTGCTCCAACGAGCGCGATGAAGATAAGCGTCTACGAGCGACCGTCGATCCGCACTCGCCGGAAAAATATAGGACGAACGGAGTCATTTCGAATATGCCGGAGTTCCGCGATGCATTTCACTGCAAGCCCGGCCAGCCGATGGTGCGGGAGAATGCTTGCCGAGTCTGGTGATTTCTTGATCGGCTGGGCGGTGATGATCTCGCGCTGTGCTCGCCGCGGCGAGCACTCTCTTCAGCGAATTCTAAGCGCGCTCGAAAGCGTGCTTTTCTTCCAACTGCCGCAGTGCGTCCGCCATTTCCGACTCGAAGCGGTCTTTTTGATCCATTAATCGCGGCAGCGCCTTGGCGTAGCGCCGCTCCACGGTAAAGAGCCCTCGCTGTGCGAGCCGGTTGGCGATTTCGGCGACGTGATCGGTGGTAGTTTCAAGATAGAGTGCGTCGATCGGATCGCCCAGCCACACCTCCCCCTCGACCAGACGAGTTTGCCAATACACTTTGCGCTCGATCAAGCGCTCGATCTCCTCGTCGCGAGCCTTGCCGAAAACCCACTGCTTGAGTTTGAAGCTGTAGTGGCGACTCGAGAAGGGCAGCGGCACAAGTTTGCCCGACTTCACAAATTCCGTCTGCTTGTGGTCGACCTCCTTGCGCAGAGCGTTGATGACCGGGCCCTCGGTGTCTTTCGGTTCGAGTGAAGGCAGCACTTCGCGCAGCGTCGCAGAAAGATTGACCGCAACGAGAGCGTGAAGGCCGTCGGAATTTTCCAGCGTGATCACCGTGTGCAGAACCTCAAAGTCCGCTCCGGACGTGGCATGGCGGAACGGCCATTCGAGTTTAAAACTCAGCGGCAGGCCAGTGCGAGTGACATAGATCGTCTTTGATGTTGAAACCGGCGTGGTGGAACTCATGATTGATCGTTGATCCTTTGAACATTTTATCCTGTTGAAACGACCGTTGCTCGTGCCCATGTCGCCGCAACGGTCACACGCGCCACAACTGCAACAGGTTCCAGAGAGCGGACGCACTCAGTAACCCTAACAGAGCCGCCATCACGAGCAACCTATGATGAGTTTCCATTAGATCGGCGAACACTCCGCTGACGAATACGAAGAGGAATATGACCATGGCAAGATGAAAGCCTTGCCCGGGAAAAGAAGGAGCCCCTAAACCCAGAATGAGGAATAGCAGCGCTATGAGAAGCGGCGCGGTATTGCCGAAATAACGTGCTCGTTTCCACCCTAGGTATGCGGCCAAAGCTACAGGCAGAACGAGCATCAGCGGCGGGCTGCTCGCGAAAATCGTTCGCAGCGCGCTGCGGTAAGTAATACCCGTTGCAAAGGCATCTGGTTCGACGCCGATCCAGTGCGCGTGCAGCAACCCTTGCCAGAACAATGCGGGTTCAAAGAAATAAGCGGAAAGCAGCAACACGGCAGCGACTGCAATGGCTGTAGCCCAGATCGTGACCACGGCGTGTGGCCGCACCGGCGCGACCCAAAGCATAAGCGGCAAAATCACCAGCGCCAACACTACCAAAGAAAACTGGTTGCCGATCGCCAGTGCCAGAGACAATCCGAGAAGCAGGATGCGCCGAGAGTTCCAGAGCACAACCTCGCGTGGCGCGTAGAGCGTATGCGCTACCGCGATAGCCGTAAAGATGGTTCCGAAAGCTCCCCATACAGCGCCCATCTCTCCCACACTCTGCGCTCCGGCCACATTCACGATCATGGCGGGCGAAAAGCAATAGAGCGCAAGCGCGACATATCCTCCGGCGTTGCCGTAGAGTCGCCGCGCGACGTACCAGAGCGACGCTCCGAGCATGACTCCGAAGAAGAGATACGGAATCGCAGCCACTATCGGTAAGAGCGATTGCGGCAGCCACGAAGCGGGACGCACCAGCAGCGGCGCAGCCGCGATGAGATAGTAAAGCGGCGAGCGATCCTGGTCGAACCCGTCGCTGACGCAAAGATGACCATCGCGTCCCGCGGAAGCCACTCCAGTCGCGGCTTCAGAACGCAACGCCTCGGGAGTTCCGGCGATGACTCCTTCCTTCCACTGCGCGAGTCCCTGATAGATGCGTAGAGCCTGGTCGGAATCCGGGATCAAAGCGTGTGTTGTTTGCACACGCACTAACCAGACGCATTGCAGCAGATAGACAAGAAGCATCGCGGCCGCGATGAATTGCGGGGCGCGGAAAGCGTCGGGATGGAGAAAGCGTTGCAATATTTAGGTTACAGGCAGACTGAGTGTTTTAACATGTCCGGGAAGGTGCTGGTTAACTAAAGATGGATAACGACCCATTGGCCGCTTCTTCCACGGAACCTGAAGCGCCATTATCGGACGGAACAAGGCCGGATGAGACAAAGTCGGCTGTGCTTTCGGTCCCGGGCGCATCTTTGCCTGCGAATCGCGATGTTTTCATTGGCCACAAAGGTATCTATCGGGGTGCGTTCTGGCTGCTCTACCTCGCCATGGCGTGGATCGTCTTCCAGATAGAAGGCTGGCTCGTGGCGTCTCTCCGCTCAGATCTGGGCTTGCTTTGGTGGCGCTTGGTCATTGAGGGCTGCATGATGCTGGCTGCGATTTTGCCAGGTTTCGTCATGGCACGCATCGAAGACAGGCCGTTCGGCGGCTTCGGACTGCCCGTGCAGCGCGCCTTTCGACGAAATTTCTGGGTGGGAACGCTGTGGGGAATCGCATCATTGAGCATGCTGATGCTGGCTTTGCGCGTGGCGGGCACGTTCGAATTCGGCTCTCTCTTGCTGCACGGCGCTCGCATCTTTAAATTTGCTGCGTATTACGCTGCGCTTTTTCTATTCACAGGATTTTTTGAAGAGTTCCTGGTCCGCGGCTATTCGCAATGGGCGCTTGCGCGAGTGATGAACTTCTGGCCGGCGGCGGCATTCTTGTCAGTTGCATTCGGCTACATCCACGGCGCGAATCCTGGCGAATCGAAGACTGGCATGGTGGCGGCGGGATTGATTGGTTTCTTTTTATGCCTGACGCTGCGTCGCACGGGCGACTTGTGGTGGGCCGTCGGCTTTCACATGGCGTGGGATTGGGGCGAGAGCTATCTCTACTCCGTCCCGGACAGCGGCGCACTTTTGCCCGGACACCTGACCAACTCCAGCTTTCACGGTCCCGATTGGCTAACCGGCGGCTCGGTCGGTCCGGAGGGAAGCTACCTCGTTTTCGTCGTGGTCGGAGTGCTTTGGGTTCTGTTTGACCGGGCTTACCCGGAGGTGAAGTACGGCGCGAAATAGGGCGCAGACCTCTTCCCGCTTTGAACATTGATTTCCCGGCTCGGACTGATACCCCCTCCCCCTCTGTCTATTCGAATCATCGGGTTACGGGGAAATTTTGGTACCGGCCTTTGAACCCAAAGAAGTCAAGTCAAAGTATTGCGGAATAAGGACTTAGCTGGTTCGCTCGACTTTCTTCCCGAATTTGACCCCGATATGTGCCTGCTCATCGCCGCACTTTTTCACAGAGGGTGCAATCGGCAGCTTGCTGGCCACGGCTGCGCAACACCACAGTTTGGCAGTGTGGGTACAGCACGCAATAACACTCTTCTAATCCTAACGGATGGCTTAGACGGGCGAGGGTGCCCACGCCAAGCGATCGAAATCAAAACCAACGGCGGCGGGCGAGGGCGCCCGCCCCACACAACCTAGATATCCAGGTTCTTCACATCGAGCGCGTTGTCTTCTATGAATTTTCGGCGCGCTTCTACGTCTTCGCCCATCAGGGTGGTGAAGATGGTTTCGCACTCGGCTATGTCTTCGAGACGCACCTGCAGGAGGGTGCGGCGCTCGGGATCCATGGTGGTTTCCCAGAGCTGCTCGGCGGTCATTTCTCCGAGGCCTTTGTAGCGCTGGACGGTGTACTCCTTGCGGCCTTCGTTGAGGACGTAATCGAAGAGTTCGCGGGCGGTGTTTTTCTCGACGACCTCGGGCTCTTTCGCTCTTCCTCTGGGCGCTGGCTTGCCGGATTTTTTCCGCGCCTGCTCGGCCTCTTCTTTTTCGGCGGCGCTCAGATTTTCGTCTGCGTCTTCGTTATTGTTGTTATTGTTCTCGCCTGCCTCTTCATCTTCTTCGTCTTCGTTTTTTCCCGCCGCGCCGGCTGCCGACTTAGCTGGCCGAGGCACGCTCTCAATCACGAAGGGCGGCTCAAGATATTGCTCGATCTGCTTGAACTTGGTGAGGAGTTGGCGAGATTCGGGGCTTAAAGCCAGTTCGCAATTGATAACGTGTTCCGCTCCCTGAGCATTTACGAAGACCACTTCCCAAAGATTGTGTTCTTCGTCGAAGCGCGTCTCGACACTCTTCAGCTTCAGATCTTTTTGCAGGCGCTTGAGTTCTTTTTCCAGTTTCTCGATCTTCTTAGGCGGAGTATTCTTGTCGCCCTCGAAGTCGGCGCGCTTGGCCAGGTCGAGCTTCGGCAGCAGCGTGGTGACCTTTTCTTCGCGAATGCGCTTATTCAGCCTGTCGAGGAATCCGAGATACTCGTTGAGCACGGTAATGAACTTGGTCAGGGCCGCGCCTTCGAGCTTGGCGGCGCCTTCCCCGTAGCGGATGATCAGGCCTTCAGAGGCGCGCTTCACCATTACTTTCACGAAGTCGTGTTCGTTTTTTATGTATTGGTGCGACTTACCTTTCTTGATGCCGAAGAGCGGCGGCTGCGCGATGTAGATGTTACTGCGCTTGATGAGCTCCTGCATGTGTCGAAAGAAGAACGTAAGCAATAGCGTGCGGATGTGCGAGCCGTCCACGTCGGCGTCGGTCATCAGAATGATTTTGCCGTAGCGGACTTTCGTGGGATCGAAATCTTCTTTCGAGATGCCGGTGCCCAGCGCGGTGATCATGGCGCGGATTTCTTCGTGCGCCAGCATTTTGTCGTAGCGTGCTTTTTCCACGTTCAGAATTTTTCCCTTGAGCGGGAGGATAGCCTGGAAGCGGCGGTCGCGGCCTTGCTTCGCGGTGCCGCCTGCGGATTCTCCTTCGACGAGAAATAATTCGCAGCGATTCGGATCGCGTTCGGAGCAGTCGGCGAGTTTTCCCGGCAGTCCTCCGCCATCGAGCGCGCCTTTGCGGCGGGTCAGGTCGCGGGCTTTGCGGGCGGCTTCGCGGGCTCGGGCTGCGTCGATTGCTTTGTTGATGATCTTTTTGGCTACGGCGGTGTTCTGTTCGAAGAATGCTCCCAGGCGTTCGTTGACCACGGCCTGCACGATGCCGGCTATATCGGAGTTTAACTTTCCCTTGGTCTGGCCTTCGAATTGCGGCTGCGGCAGCTTCACGCTGATTACGGCTACGAGGCCTTCGCGGACGTCGTCTCCGGTGAGATTTTCTTTTACGTCTTTGAACAGGCCCATCTGCTGTCCGGCGTAGTTGATGGTGCGGGTCAGCGAGGTGCGGAAGCCGGAGAGATGCGTGCCTCCGTCGACGGTGTTGATGTTGTTGGCGAAACTGAAAACGGATTCGGAGTAGGCATCGTTGTACTGCAGGCCGATCTCGATGTGTACGTCGTCCTTATCGGCTTCCATGTAGATCGGTTTGTCGTGGAGCGTCTGCTTGCCGCGATTTAAGTGTTTGATGAATTCGGCGATGCCACCGTTGTATTTGAACTCTGTGTGCTTGGGTTCTCCGGTCTTGGAATCGGTGTGGCGTTCGTCGGTGAGCGTGATCACGAGTCCCTTGTTCAGGAACGCTAGTTCGCGCAGCCGCTGGGACAGCGTGTCGAAGTTGTATTCGACAGTGGTAGTGAAGATTGTCTTGTCGGGAACGAAGTGAACCTTAGTTCCCGTCTTTACTTTGGCTGCGCCGGTTTTGCGCAGCTTGCTGGTGGGCTCGCCTTTGGAGTAAGTCTGCTCCCAGGTAAAACCGTCGCGCCAGATTTCGAGATCCAACTCTTCGCTGAGCGCGTTGACGCAGCTCACACCAACGCCGTGCAGGCCTCCGGAGACCTTGTACGAGTTGCTGTCAAACTTGCCGCCGGCGTGCAGCGTGGTCATTACTACCTGCGCGGCGGGAATTTTTTCTCCGTCGATGTCCATGTTATCGACTGGAATGCCCCGGCCGTTGTCGACGACGGTGATCGAGTTATCTAAGTGGATCGTTACTTCGATCTTATCGGCGTGGCCAGCGAGTGCTTCGTCGACCGAGTTATCGACTACTTCATAGACCAAGTGATGCAGACCTAACTCGCCGGTTGAGCCGATGTACATGGCGGGACGCTTGCGCACAGCCTCCATGCCGCCGAGGACTTTGATGGAGTCGGCGGTGTAGTCGCCATTCGGCTTGCCGTTTTTCTTGGCGTCGTTAAGCTTGACGTCGAGATTCTTCGCGTCAGTGCTCTTTGTGTCGCTCTTATCGACGAGTTCAGCTTCCAATTCTTTCGTAGCCATTCTGCTCCGTGAAAAAGCCGGATCGGACGCCTGACTGGAGGGACGATTCCGGGACTGCCCGGGTGAGCTCAACTTATTGAATTTTCTGCTATTTAGCTATCACCGCGGCTGTACGTATTTTAACACAAAAAGCGGTCGTTTTGAGGTCGGAATCGAGACTGTAAACGACGCTTTTTGTTGCCCTTAGGGACGTGGCTCCGCGGCAGTTCAGCGGTCACAGAACCTGGAATCGCCGAGCTCGTGAGCTTTAGTGGGCGGACGATTTTGTGGGGGCGAAATGGAGGTTGTCGAGCAGGTTATCAAGCTCATCCTCGCTGCCGGCGATGAAGGTGAAAGAGACGATCTCTCCGTGCGCGAGCAGGATTAGCGTCGTCTGGCGCATCGTGAGTGGGTCGCCGGTTGGCTTAACGCTGAGCTGCCTGGTGAAGTCGGCGCGGACGAGTTGCCGCCCGTCGATCTCGATGACCAAGGGATCGCCCTCCGTTTTGAAACCTTTCGAGGTGGTGAGTTCGCTGAGCGGACCAAGATAGTCTTCGGCTTTCTTAAGTCCAGGATACGACGACAGGCGCTCTGACGCGATCACGACTGCGGAGTTGATTGTGCCTCCGGTGACCTCCGGGGGACGCTCGAAGACTGCGAGTAGAACCTCACCTTTGGCCGCGGCAGGATCTTTTCCGGTCGCCTCATTTTCCCCGGTATCGTTTTCCCGCATCTTCTGGCTGCGATCCACCCACCCGAAGGGAATCTCGTAACGGAACCCAAAAGTCTTGTTGCGATAAAGTTGTAAGTCCTGCACGGGCTTGGCAGCTGGGGCAGCGGGCTGGGACTTCTGCTGTGCGTATGCCGACAACGCGCAGGCGAACAGCGTCAGAATTAGGCCTCGATTCATTGGGATATGATCAGTTTACATGCAATAGTGCGCCGCTAACTGCGAGCTATAGTCGCAGCCGCAAAAAGGAGTCCGTGGTGCCGATCCCGACGCGGTTCGTGCCAGTTCTGCCGCTGATGTGCGCCTTGGTGTGCGTCTTCGGCGCAGTTCAGGGGCCGACTCAGGAAAAGCCACCGGCAGCGGCGTCCCGGGCATTCGTCCTGCAGAAGGGACAAATCGTGCCTTCGGTGCGCTCGGAGGCAAAACCAGATCAGAGCTATGCGCTCTACCTTCCCACGAATTACGCTCCGGAGCGTCGCTGGCCGATGATCTATGTGTTCGATCCTGACGCGAGTGGGAGCAGGCCTCTCGAGTTGATGAAAGAGGCGGCCGAAAGCTATGGCTACTTGCTGGCCGGCTCAAACAACTCGCGGAATGGCTCTTGGGAAATAGAGCGGGACGCGGCCCAGGAGATGTGGAGCTCCACGCACAATTTCCTTTCCATCGACGACCAACGCGTCTATTTTGCGGGGTTTTCCGGGGGAGCTCGCGTTTCGCTGCAGCTCGCCCAGCATTGCAACTGTGCGCACGGCGTCTTTCTTAACTCGGCGGGATTCGGCGCAGCCTCGCCGCCGTCCCACAAACCGGCGTTTGCCATATTCACTATGGCTGGTATGGCCGACTTTAACTATGCCGAGTTGGCGGAACTGGATACGGGATTGGAGTCTCTAGGCGCTCGGCATTTCTTCCAGCGGTTTGATGGCAAACATGCCTGGGCCCCCGCGACAGTGTGGCAGGAAGCTCTCGCATGGTCGGCGCTCTGGGAAATGAAAGACAGCCTGCGAGACCGGGATAAGAACATCATCACGACAGAATTCGCGCGAGCCACCGACCGGCTCCGTCAGCGCGAAGCTACTGGCGATTTATATTTCGCCGTGGGCGAGTACCGCGGCGTCGGCGCCACTTTCGACGGCCTCACAGAGACTTCGGAGCTGAAGAAACGACTCGGCGTTCTCGCCGATAGCCCTGCCGTTCGAAACGGCGCAAAACAGGAGAAAGCCGAAATCGAGAAACAACGCAGCCTGGAGGCGGACATCTTCAAGGTCACGACGGCAATGCGAGATGACGGCGGTGATCAGGCCTCTCTATTCGAGGATGCCTCGAACCGAATCCGCGAGTTGAGGGAACGCTCGATCAAGGAACGGAACCCCGACTCGCGGCGTGCTTTAGAGCGCGCCGCCGCCAATGTTTTTGTTACTTCCATGGAGACAGCCCAACAACTTCTGCACCAGGGGCAAAGCCATACTGCCGAGCTTTACTTCGGACTGGGAGCGGTTGCGCGCCCCGATTCGAAATGGCCTGCTTTATCGCTAGCAGAATGCCATGCTGCGATGGGAGACAAGAAAGCAGCGCTTCGCGATTTGAAACGCGCACGGGAAGCCGGATCGACGATCGCCGAGTTGGACGAATTCGTCAAAACGAACGCCAAGCTCGCGCTGCTTATGGACACGCCGGAGTACCGGAAATTGGTGGGTGTGACCTCTCAGTAGATGCAGGCGCTGGAGATTCTCGGCTACTCAAGGAACATGCAGTCTCCATAGGAGTAGAACCGGTAGCCCGCCTCGACTGCGTGCCGGTATGCCTCCATTACCAACTCCTTACCACCCAGCGCACACACCAGCATCAGCAGTGTCGATTGCGGCAGATGAAAGTTCGTCAGCAGCGCATCTACGAGGCGAAATCGATAGCCGGGATAGATAAACACGTCGGCCTCGCCGCGACCGGCTTCCACGCTGGCTCTTGCGTTTTCCGCTGCGCGCCCTGCAGCATGCTCCAACGTCCGCACGGTGGTTGTACCCACCGCGACCACGCGCCGCCGCTCGGCTTTTGCCCGATTGATCGCGCGCGCCGCGTCGACGGTGATCTCATACCACTCCCGATGCAGCTTGTGATCTTCCACTGTTTCGACTCGCACCGGCTGAAAGGTGCCCAATCCTACGTGTAAGGTGACTTCGGCAATTTCAATCCCGCGCTCTCGAATCTCTGCCAGAATTTCAGACGTGAAGTGCAAACCAGCCGTCGGCGCAGCCACCGATCGCCCCATGCTCTCATCCGTCTGCGCGTAGACCGTCTGATAACGCTCTCGGTCGGTCGCAAAGTCATCCCGATCGATATAAGGAGGAAGCGGCATGTGCCCGATGCGCTCGATGCGGGCAAAGAGATCGGAAACGGGCGCGAACCGTATGCGGCGTTCGCCAAAGCTGCCGCGACTTGTGACTTCGGCTTCGAGTTCGGGTCGCGCAGCCTCGCGATCCCGTTCGCCGCTGGGTCGATCGCCTTCCGGTGTTTCGCTCGGCGACTCATCCTCAATACGGCTAAAGTAGAGCTTTTCGCCAACTCCGATCTTCTTCCCGGGCCGCACCAGGCATTCCCACTCGTTTGGATCGTCCGCAACCTGGCGCGTCAATAAGACCTCGACTCGCCCCCGTAAGAAGTCTCGCGCTGCCGGATTGTACGGGCTCAGGGATTGGGCGCGAACGCCGCTCCGGCGCCCGTAGAGCCGCGCCGGAAATACGCGCGTGTTATTGACCACAAGAAGGTCATCTGGCCGAAGCAAGCTGGGAAATTGGCAAAACGCAAGGTCTTGCCGCGCCCGAAGCGACTCCATTCCATCCCGGTTAGAGAGCTGATGCTGATCCGGCCTAATAAGGTGGAGCAGGCGCGATCCGGCGCGGTCGGCGAGCGGCTCCTGCGCAATCCTTTCCGGCGGAAGCTCATATTGGAACTCGGAAACGAGCATCGTGGAGATTATATGGTTTGCTTGTGGGGTCTAAGACTCAATGGAGGTCATCTGGCGCACCGCGGCGTGAGCGTTTCGTATCCCAGCTCCGCCCCCGAACCTAGATTTTCCGCCACTATTATTCCGGGGTTTTGCCCTTATTAGTGGTTGTAAGATTTCGGAGGGGTGCTGTACCATGGCCTGCAATGGCTAGCGACCGCCGGCACCGCATTGCAATTGTGCAGTACGGTCGCTTGCTGCACGAAAACGGATACGTTGCAGCCACGGACGGAAACCTGTCCATCCGACTCGATAAGACCCGCCTCCTCGTGACTCCCACCTGCATCAGCAAGGGCAGGATGAAAACCTCCGACATGGTGATTGTCGACATGGACGGAAAGCGTCTTGCCGGCAAGCGCAGAGTGTCAAGCGAGATTGGCATGCATCTGCTGATTTATCGCCTGCGTCCTGATGTGAACGGAATCGTCCACGCGCACCCGCCGACGGCCACAGGATTTGCCGCTTCGGGCTACGATCTGAATCGTCCCCTGGTTTGCGAAGTCGTCGTTGGTCTGGGATCGATCCCTCTGGCTCGCTATGGCACTCCGGGCACGCCGGAGTTGACCGATGCCCTTGCGCCACTCATCCCGGCCCATGACGCGATCTTGATGGCGAACCACGGCGTGGTAACGTTTGGCTCGTCGCTCGAGAGCGCCTACATGAAGATGGAAACCGTGGAGCACTTCGCGAAGATCGCGCTGGTCACCCACCTGCTCGGCAACGAACAGCCGCTCGGCGAGAAAGAAGTGGAGAAGCTCCACGAAGTTCGGCATCGCTATAACGGTGGAGCAATGAACACCTCTGCGCGCCGGCCAGTCGCCGCCGATGATATGCGGTGCGATCTTCAGCCAGACGGCGAATCGAAAGAGACGGCCGGTAGCCGCCGATAGTATTTACTCTCCTCCTAGCCGAAACCTCATGCCCGCGCGAAAGTTTGCAGTCAGCGCAGGATATCCAACGACTTCGTTGTAGTGATCGTTAAGCGCATTGGCGACGTTGACGTAGGCCGTGATTCGCGAAGTGATGGCATACCAGCCGCCTAGGTCGACGCGGGCGTAGCCAGCCGCGTGGTTGACGAGATCGTCGACAAAATCGGAGTCCGGGCGTCGGCCGACGAAGCTTCCTGCCAAATTCGCGCCCCAGCGCGTTCCCAGATAGGTGAGCAGCATTGTCCCTGAATGCTTGGGACGCCGCAGTAGCGGTTGTCCCGCAGCGTATAGTGCCGGGCAGAAATTCGACGGCGTACACAGCGGAGCTTCGAGTATCTCAGTCGAGGTATAGGTGTAGGCGGCGTTCAGCGATAATCTCTTCCGGATTCTTCCTCGCAGTTGCACTTCGGCGCCCTGAGCAAGCGATTGCTGCACATTGAAATACTCACCCAACGTGCCCGGAGGGCTGTTCATGTATGTCACCGTATTGGTCCCATACTCAATCTGGTCGTGGAAGAGATTGTTGAAGAAGGTTGCGTTCAGGGCCCAACGGCCTGCCAGTAGACTCTGCTCAACGTCGGCTTCGAAGGCTCGAGTGCGCACTGGCAAAAGTCCAGGGTTCGGAACAAAACCCGATGCAAAGTTGGCGAAGGTCTCCTGAAAATCGGGTTCCATGAAAGCCGTGGCATAGGAAAAACGCAAGCGCGTTCCAGAAAACACCTCTCCGCCCCGCAGCGCCAGCAGGGTCAGCGCGACTCTGGGAACGCCCGTATTATCGAACGTGCTGCTATGTACGAAGCGCCCGCCGGCAATGACGGACAGCCTGCCCAGCGTGACCTGCTGCTGCAGGTACGCGTCCTGGTCAAGGCGCTGGCCGTTGGTTTCCGAAGAAAAGTCGGGGTAATCGAATAGTGCGTTTTCGTTTTCGATGCGATATCCGAAGGTCGAGTGGGCGGTGATTTGGCCAGAGCTGCGCTCCGAGTAATCGCCTTGATATTCGAAGGCCGTGTGGTTGAGGTGCTCATCGTAAAAAGCGGCAAAGTTGTAGGTGTTTCCTTCTGGCGTGTTGTCGGTATAGCGATCGAAGTAATCGGATGCAATGAGACGATGTTGCCAGCCCGAGGGAGCAGCAACGTCGACCTCGACGCTTCCCAGCAGCGTGTTGTTGTGTGCATCCCCTATGGGCAGGGGCGTGACGAGCCGATCGCCATTGAAATCCCACGCTCCGGGCAGGCCTACATAACTGTTGGAGTGGCGCACGCGCAGACGCAAAGACACCTCATCGCTCAGAGCCGCGCCGACATTCGCTCCCTGTAGTGAATCTGAAAAAGAGTTGTTCACACCCTGTCCGTTGGTGTTGAACTGATCGCCGAACAGGTTGTAATCAAAGCGCCCGCGAGCGCCCGCGACTGACGTGTAGCCGTTGGCGGTTCCGAAATTTCCTCCATCGGCGCCGAAGCGCAACTCGGGTACCGAAGTGCTTCCGGTGCGCGTCCACACTTGAACGACGCTGGTCATCGCGTCGGAACCGTATAGAGTGCTCTGCGCGCCGCGGGCGAATTCAACCCGATCGGCTTGCGCCAGGGGCAGCGTGCCAAAATCAAAGGTTTCGCCCGTTTCGCTAATGTGGACCCCATCAACGATGACTTTGTTGTAAGTGGACTCACCGCCGCGAACAAATAGAGACGACAGTCCGCCGCGTTGACCGTAGGTATTCACAACTGCTCCGGGCGAGAAGCGCACAGCGTCGTCGGAGGCGATTGGCTGCATGAGTTCCAGCTCCCCGCTGCTCAGAGTGTCAACATCGGCGCCGGCTACCTGGCTTGGGACTGGAGTACGGGTTGCGGTTACGACGACGGTTTCTGCCGCAGTGGCCAGGCGGAGTTTGATGGTAGTTGTTTCCACCTTGGATGATATGTCTACGCTTTCTGGGGCGAAGCCGGGAGCCAGCACTTCAATACGGTAAGAACTTGGCGGCTCACGAAAAATCGCCAAGCCCTCTGCCGACGTGCTCTGGACGCCTGCCGGCGCGGCCTTTCCAGGCTTAAGCAGTTGCACTTCGGCGCCCGCGACAACCGCGTCCTGAGGGTCGACGACCTTGATTTTGATTTCGGCCGAAGCGATGGACAGTAAAATGAACAGCAGAAAAATGCTGGCAAACATCCAAGAAAAACGCATGCACGTCTCCTTTATCTCGCGAAAGGGTGGTGTGGATGGTTCACGCCGGTCTCCTGGCTTGCGAGTCAGGATGTGAGCTTGCGCCCAGCATCCAGTTGCTACAAACGGCCTTCCCAGGGTGGTTTTCGACCCCAGTGACCGGTTGCGATGTCCTCGCTTACAGTTGCGCGGCAGCGCGGGATTTGCACCCGCTTCCCATAGCACCGGCGTTTGGCCGGCCTACGATCATGCGCGAACCTAATTTTGAGAAAGAGCAAAACAGCAGCCCAGCAAATCTACCGGGCCCGCATTACGAAGTCAAACGCCTGGGAAGTCAAACGCCGCCGGCCCCAGCTGCATCCTGACTGCCGAGCGGCAGGAAATATTGCGTACCTTTGATCGGAGCCGAGACCTTCTTTAAGAGTTCTTGCAAGTCCTCGTTGCGGTCAACAAAATCGATCTCGGAAGTGTTGACGATCAGCAAATCAGACTGCGTGTAGTGAAAGAAAAAATGCTCGTACGCCTTCACGACCTCCATCAGATAATTCTCGCTGATGGCCTTCTCGCCGGCCGCGTTCTTCTTCTTGAGGCGCTTCTTCAACACCTCCGGCGTGGCCTGTAAATAGATGACGAGGTCGGGCGTTGGCAACTGCTCCCGGAAATAATTGAAGTAGCGATTGTAGGTGTCGAGTTCCTGATCGTTGAGGTTCAGGCAGGCGAAGAGCTTATCTTTTTCAAAAATGTAATCGGAGACGACAGTCTTATTCGAGTGCGAGCCGAGATCAAGAGCGCGCAATTGCTCAAAGCGGCGAATCAGGAATGCGAACTGAGTCTGGAATGCCGCGCCCGCTTCGCCTTCGTAGAAGGCCTTCAAAAACGGATTGTCTTCCGGTTCAACCACGCGCTGAGCGGCGAGGCGCTCTCCGAGAACCCGCGCCAGCGTACTCTTTCCAACTCGTATGGGACCTTCGACCGCGATGTAACGGGGGAGTTCGAAAAGCTTGGCCATGGGTTATCGATTGTCGATTGTCGCGGGAACTGGGAAGCAGAATATATGGGTTCGCGTCCGGACGCAATTGTGGATTGCAGGAAGATCGGAGGGCAGAAGTCATATTGAGGAGGTGAAAACCGCCGCGCCGTGGTTTTGGCTTTTATCGCTACAATCTGACCTCTACCTCTGACCTCCATTCCCTGCATTTACAATCCAACCATGCTCCCCGCTCTCATCGGACTGACGGCCGCGGCAGCAGCTTCCGCGGCGGGATATCAGTCCATGAAGCCCACCGGACAATGGTACGGGCATACGTTCGTTGCCGGAACGCGCGGGAGTAAGCAAATTGCGCTGACCTACGATGACGGGCCGAACGATCCGCATACATTGAAGTTGCTGGAGGTGCTGTCGAGGCACGCCGTGCGGGCGACGTTTTTTATGATGGGGCGATATGTACGGCAGCGTCCCGATATTGCGCGCGCCGTAGCGCAGGCAGGACACGTCATCGGCAATCATACTTTTACGCATCCGAACCTCATCTTTAAATCGGCGGCGCAGACGCGCCAGGAGTTTGTCGATTGCCGCCAAGCTTTGCAGGACGCAATCGGTGCGCATTCGAATTTGTTTCGCCCACCATTCGGAGGAAGACGACCGTCGACCTTCAGAGTCGCACGGGAACTAGGACTGCAACCAGTAATGTGGAATGTGACCGGTTCTGACTGGAACGCTTTCACCGCGGAAATGATCGAGAAAAAGGTCGCGCGGCAGCTCCGGGGCGGAGACGTGATTCTGCTGCACGACGGCGGATATCTTGCCATGGGCGCGAACCGGGCACAGACCGTGATTGCGACGGAGAATTTGATCCAGCGATACCGCGATCAGGGGTTTCAGTTTCTAACCGTGGAAGAGATGCTAGCCGCCTGCCATTAGTGGCGATCGGTTAAAACGCCCTGTCGACGATTCCCTTCGCAGCAATTTCAACTCGGCGAAGGCATTTCGAATCTAAGGAGAAGTTGGCTTTTATTTCACAACCGCGCGATCATAAGTCTGGGTCGTATCCGATAGAGCCGTGTGGCCAAGGAGCGTTTCGCCATGCTCTTCCGAAATTGCGGATCGAAAAGACCGTCGCAACGAAAATCCCGCGTCTCCTTTGTTTTACTCGTCGCATGGTGCTCGTTCTGTCTCGCCGCGCCGGCATTTGCTCAACCGACGGCGCCACCACCAGCCCTCGCAAATACCGAAGCAGCCAAGCCCGATAGCGATAAAGCGAGGGCCCTCGGCACTCGTCCCGCCGAACCCCCAGCCGTGCTGCAGCAACTCAACTCCGCGATCGAGCAACTCACTGCCAGAATTTCCCCCGCCGTGGTTCAAATTCTGGTCACTGGCTATGGCGCGTTGCAGGAAAATGATCGCGGTCAAACTGCCCTTATAACTCGCGAGCACGCGATCGGCTCCGGAGTAATCGTCGATCCCAACGGCTACATTATGACCAACGCTCACGTGGTCGAGGGAGCGCAGATCATCCACGTAGCCCTCGCCCTGCCCTCCGTTGACTCGCCCGACCGCCTGCCACCGATCGGCAAACAGCGCGTCGTCGAGGCGCACCTGGTCGGCATCCACAAAGACACCGATCTCGCTCTGCTCAAGATCGATCAGACTAACTTGCCCACCCTCTCTCTCGGCAATCATCGGCCGGTCCATCAGGGCGAGTTGGTGTTTGCCATCGGCAGTCCTGAAGGTCTCGAGAATTCCGTGACCATGGGCGTCGTAAGTTCAGTTGCCAGACAGGCTGATCCGAGTCGTCCGATGGTTTACATTCAGACCGATGCTCCCATTAACCCGGGCAATAGCGGCGGCCCGTTGGTTGATAGCGATGGCTACGTAGTCGGCATTAACACTTTTATTCTTTCCGAAGCGGGAGGCAGTGAAGGACTGGGCTTCGCAATTCCGGCGCGGGTCGTGCGTTTCGTCTACGACAGCCTCCGCAAATATGGCCACGTGCATCGCATCGAGGTCAAGGCTGGTGCTCAAACCATAACCGACACCTTGGCCAAAGGCCTGAGCCTCTCGCAAAATTGGGGCGTGGTGATCGATGATGTGATCCCCGGCGGCCCCGCCGATGCCGGCGGTCTCAAGATCGGCGACATCGTGCTCAGGGCCGACAACCGCGCCATCGGCACGCTTCCCGCCTTCACTTCGGCGCTTTATCTCCATCCTCTCGATGAGTCGCTGAAGCTCGAGATCCTTCGCGGCACCGAACGCAAAACACTTTTCATCGCGGCTCTCGAGATGAAAGACCCGATGGATGCTCTGCCTAGTTTAGCTGACGCACGCGAGAATCTCGTTGCACGCCTCGGAGTACTCGCACTCGATTTGAACGATGAGTTGCGTTCGACACTGGGCCCGCTGCGCAATCCTTCGGGAGTTGTTGTCGTGGCGCGAGTAGCGGATTTTTTGAGTTCCGCCACCGGCCTGCAAACCGGAGACGTTATTCACAGTGTGAACCGGACTCCGGTCGACTCGCTCCATTCGCTCCGCACGGCTCTGGACGAGGTCAAGCCGCACGATCCCGTTGTACTACAGATTGAGCGCGACAACGGGTTCCAGTGGTTGGCGTTCGACATGGAGTAACTGAGATCGACTAACTGGTGATAAGTGGAGAGAATGCTCGCGGTTCTTATCTTCTTATTTTACTCGCCAGAGTTCAGGGGGCGCCTGTGTCTCCGCCTTGTTCTCCCGTCATTTGCCGCTTAAATTGCAGCTTGGTTCCGACGAAGAATTCTTCATATTTTTTCTTGCCCTGCGCGCCGGAGCTTTCGCCGTTGATGGTGCCCCAAATCAGGCGGTCTCCGGCCAGTCCGCTATCCGGCAAGGGCCGTGTGCCTTTTTCAGAATAGTAGGAATAATGGTCCTTCGCCCATCCAAATTCTTCTGAAGAAGAAGTTTTTAGTAACCCGGAGGAGGGAACTTTTATGAGATAGTCACCCCCTTCGACACGCAACGGCGGAGCGCCACTAACCTCGAACTCGATACGCACCCAGCCCACATATCCTTCCGGAATAAGAAAGCGCGATGGATGACGGGTGGAGTGGCGCGCGCCCATCGAGAGCCACAAAGTCAGGGCTACTAACAGCGCGAGCGTGCCAACGCCGACTCCGATTCGCGCCGGTCGTCGTACGCCGGCAGGAAAGATCCACGGAGACGTCCCGCTCAATCCTGGCTGCCGGAAACTCACGACGGCAGAATAGACGGTAACCAGCAGCAACAAAGCGATGGCCAGATATGGCAATATCATTCAACTTGCGACCCAGAGTTCACAATCAATGCGCAGCAAACCCGCTTACTACGCCGACAATCCCTGGCCCATAGAAACACCATATTGCCAGGCAAGCAAGCAGCGCGAGCTTTGCCGCGACTCGTGGTTTGACAAGACTGTAGTAGGCAGCAATAACCAAGCCCAACGATCCCGCCAGCGAAACAAATTCGAGCGGGTCCAATGGCGCGCCGACTACAGCCAATATCAATAAGCTATAAACGTGGAATCCAGTAATAACTCCGGCCGCGAGATATAAGGCAAATGGAAGCATGTCGACGATTGCTAGTTGAACGATTATTACCCTCTAGAGATTCCGATCCGGGGTTAGGGCTTCGCTCCAATCTCAAAGTTGAGGGTTGAGAGAGACAGCCGATACTGGTATTGAGCGCCGACATAGCCAATGGCGGCGTCGGTTTGTTGCAACTGAGCCTGACTGAGTTCGACGATTGAGCTTAAGCCAAGCTTGTAACGCTCCTGGGCGAGGCTCAGTGCCAGATCGGCCTCGCTGGCAAGTTCCGCGGCCACGCTGACGCGCTGAAATGCCGTATTCGTCGCCAACCATGCCGTGCGCACATCGCGCACTACCCGGTCGCGCAGATCTCGCGTATTTTCCGCAGCGGCTTTCGCGCGATAGTTGGCTTCCGAAGCCTGCGACGTGAAGAGAAAGCCGTTAAAGATCGGAATGCTCATATTCACGCCGATGGCGCCATACCAGCTGGAAATGAAGTAGTTCGGAAAGCAGCCGCTGCTCGTGCAGTCTGGACGCACCGGCGTCACTCCCGCCGCGCCCATTGCGCTGATCGTCGGAAAGAGTTGATCGCGCTGGGCGCGATGAAATTTTTCCGCTGCCTCTTGATTATAGGTAGTGGCTTGCAGATCGGGACGCTGCTCCACAGCGCTATTGATGAGCACGTCCACATCTGGAGGCGGTGGCGGAGTTTGCGCTTCCTGATCGCTTAACTCGTAGTGGATGTCTTTGTCGAAGCCCAGGACTGCGCTCAGGGCGGCGACGGTCGAATCGACGTTGTTCTGTGCATCGAGTTGCAGCAGCTTGGCCTGCGATAGATTGACCTCGGCAAAGGACAGATCCAGCGTGGATTTCAGTTTGTTCTTGGCCAATTGGTTGATCTGATTCTCTACTGATCCGCGCGTGGCAACGGTTTGTTCCGCCACCTTGAGCAGGGCTTCGGCTTGCAGGGCATTGTAGAAAGCTTGGTCCGTCGCCAGAACTATGTCTTCCGTGGTTGCCAGCGCATTGGCATCTTGGGCCTTCTGCATGAGTTTGGAGGAGGCCACGAGGTTGAAAGTGCGCCCGAAGTCGGTGATGAGCTGGCTCAGCGTCACTCCCGCGCCCGCATGTTCAAGCAAGCGAGGGGCATTGAGCTCTCCCGCACCGATGCGGCTGCCCTCATTGGCATCGACTGCCGTCATTGCTCCATTAAAATTGGGCAGTTCTGCCGCCCTAGTCTCGCGATAAACCTGATGTTGTGCCAGTGCAAGCAGTCGCCCCATATTGATCCTGGGATTGTTCTTGATCGCCAGTTGTTCCGCCTGGGCGCGGGTTAAACGCATGACGCCCCCTCCCGCCTGCCCGGTCGGCTGCGCTTGAGGACTGCGCGAGGACGCCGCCTGCGATTCCGCCGCGCGCGGGAAACTCGCGCCCAGCACCGCACTTGCCTGCGCCTGCGGCTGCGGGGCGGAGGGTAGGTTCTCAGCTGACCTCGGCCCGTCAGGCTCTTGCGCCGCTCCGGGCCGGGACAGAACCCCCCCGAAACATAAGAGCAGGGTGCAGAGTACAAAAACCGTGGCCCTTCTCATCGGGTTGCCTCTAGGTCTCCTTCATTAAGTGCCGTGAGCGTCTTTGGGCGGTTGCAGGAAGCGGAGCGTTTACTTCATTCCGCGGGCTCCAACGCCGGCTTCTCTTCGGCCTCCGCGCCACGCTTGCCATAAACCAGTAAGTACGCCGCAGGCACGATAAAAATCGTCAACAGAACTGACGATGTGAGTCCGCCAATGATGGCCTTCGCCATTGGTGCATACTGCTCAGCGCCCGTGCCCAGCTTCATTGCCATCGGAATCATGCCAATAATGGTAGCTAGCGACGTCATCAGGATGGGCCGCAGGCGCACCCGGCAGGCAGTTATAACAGCGTCCGCCGGCGCCAGTCCCTGCCGCTCCAGGTTGTGAGCGAAGTCAACGATCAAGATACTGTTCGAGTCTGCAATGCCGACTAACATCAGTACCCCCATCAGCGACATCACATTCAACGTGCTGCCCGTGAGCGGCAGAATGATCAACACGCCGACAAAGCCCATTGGTATGGCCAGCATGATCAGGAAGGGATCAACGAACGATTTGAACTGCGCCGTAAGAATCAGGAAGAGCAGCAGGAACGAAATCAGAAAGCCCAGCGCGAAACTCTTGAATGACGCTTCCATGCCTTGCACCATACCGCGCAAATTCACGCGCACGTTGGCGGGAATTGTTTCTTTGGCCAGGATGTCGCGCACCGCGCTAGTTACGCGCCCGAGATCTTCCGTCTTGGGAGTTACATAGATATCGATAGCCCGCTGAATCTGATAGTGATCGACCTCCGTCGGCGTCAAGACCTGTTTCACATTCACGACATTATTGAGGACCGTAGTTGGCCGACCGCCTTGCCCGCCGCACGACCACGCGGAGTGGCCTGTACCCGGCTGCGGCGGCCCAGTCGGACCACAACTGATATCTCCGCCGCCCGACGGATCGCGCAGCGGAATCTGCCCCAAATCCGTCATGTTATGAATAGCTCCCTCACCATGCTCGAAAAACTGCACCGTAAGGTAATAGTCGTTCCCACTCTTGCGGTCGACCCAATAGTTAGGCGCAATCATGTAATTGGAATTAAGTGCGGTAATAACGTTATCGACGACATCTTTCTGCGTTAGTCCTAACTCCCCCGCATGTACTCGATCTACGTCGAGCTGCAAAGCCGGATAATTCATATCTTGCGGAATGTAGATTTGCCCCACACCATGCACCTCGCGAATGCGGGCGGCCAGATTCTGCGCGATGCCATAAATTTCGTGCAGATCGGGGCTGCTGACCTGCACATCAATCGGCGCCGGCATCCCCATATTAAGAATGGCATCTACCATCGAGCCGCTGCTAAAGAAAGTCCGTATATCCGGAAACTGGCTTGCCATCGCCTGCTGCACCTTATCCATATACGCAAAGCTGCTAAGCTCGTGCGGCTCATTTAATGCCACCTGGACGGTCGCGGTATACGAACCGGAGTTCGTCGTATAGAGCGAAGAAAAGTCCGGGACAACTCCGATGTTAGACACAATACGCTTCAGATCCTTCGGATCAACCGTATGTCGAATCAAATCTTCCACCTTCGCTACATATTGATCGGTCATCTCAATGCGCGTGCCCGTAGGAACCTTGAGGTTGATGGTGAACTGCCCGGCATCAGTCTTCGGAAAAAATGCCAGCCCCAGCAGCGGATAAATCGCCAGGCTTATGAGGAAGACAGCGCTCAGCGCTAATACTGTCAAGCCGGGACGGAGCAGAGCCCGCCTCACCCAGTATTCGTAAAAATCGAGGATCTTATTAAACATCCGGTTGAAACGCGCGTTAAAGCGCTCCGTCCACGATTGATGCTCGGCCCTCGTCGGCTCGACCTCATACCCATTTTCCT
This sequence comes from Terriglobales bacterium, assembly GCA_036513715.1. GTDB lineage: Bacteria > Acidobacteriota > Terriglobia > Terriglobales > Acidobacteriaceae > Acidiflorens. The sequence goes on along the minus strand of DATBYM010000067.1, from coordinate 102,189 downwards.
TGGCAGGATGCTGCACATGGCCTACAGCTTTCAGAAAGCGCGAGCAGAACAGCGGAATCACCGTCATCGCGACCACGAACGAAGCGAGCAGCGACAAACAAAAAGCCAGTGCTAGCGCCGAGAAAAGAAACTTGGCCACGCCATACAGAAACACAACCGGGAAGAAATCAACGACATCTACCAGCGTGGCCGCCAATACAGCCAACGCCACTTCCGATCCGCCAACCTCCGCGGCGATCATTGGAGCAGCCCCCATTTCCAGATGGCGATAAATGTTCTCGAGCGAAATCACCGAGTTGTCAATCACGCGGGAGAACGCCAACGCCATGCCACCGAGAATCATCGTGTTGACCGTCCCGCCCATCATCGCCAGCACCACAAACGCCGCCAGCGCCGATAGAGGAATAGAAAGAAGCACCGCCGATGTCGCGCGGAAACTTCCCAAAAAAATCAGAATCATCAGGCTCGTGAGAATCAATCCCAGAAAACCCTCGTGCAATACCGTGTCGATTGCCTCCTTCACGTACACCGATTGATCGAAGACGATGCTCGTCTTCATCTGCTGCGGAATATCGTAAAGATGCTTGATCAATTGGCGGACTCCGTCCACCACGGCAATGGTGTTTGTATCTCCCCCCTGCTTCATGATGGGAATATAGACAGACTTCTGCCCATCGATGCGCACCACGTTAGTCTGAATGCCGTGAGCGTCTTCCGCTTTGCCCACGTCATCCACCGTGACCCACGAATTCCCCTTGACTTTGAGCGGAACCTTCCCCAGTTGATCCATGTTGTCAACCAGGCTGTTTGAGTACACGAAATAATCGTAAGGCCCCATCTTCACGTCGCCCGCGGGCAAGATCAGATTGGAGTCGTTGACCGCGCCCACCACGTCCATCAGACTCAACTGCCGCGACGAAAGTTTATAAGGGTCGACATAGACCATGATCTGGCGATATGTTCCGCCAAATACTCCAGGAATTTCTGCGCCGGGCACGCCCGCAATCTGATTGCGAATCTGAAATTGCGCATAGTCATGCAGTTGCGTCTCATCGAGTCCTTCGCCCTTAACCGTAACCAGCGCCACTGGCAGGCTCGACGCATCGAACTTGAGCACCACCGGAGGCAAAGTTCCAGGCGGCAAACGTTTCAGGTCGGCGAGCGCCAGGTTCGACAACTCAGTAACGTCCGCATCGGCGCTCGTTCCTGGCTGAAAATAAACTCGTATGATGCTGACGCCCAACATCGACCGCGATTCCATGTGGTCGACTCCGGCGGCGAGAGTAAAAAATCGCTCCAACGGATCGGTGATATCGGTCTCAATATCCTCCGGCGGCATGCCCGAGTAAAACGTCGCCACCACCACCTCAGGCAAATTAATCGGTGGGAATAAATCCACCGGCATGCGCGACAGACTGGTGACGCCAATCACCAGCAGTGTCAGGCAAATCACTACGATGAAATACGGATTACGTATTGAAAACCCTGGCATAACATTTCCCTATTGCATTCCCTGCACGATCAAGGCGTTCACTCCCTACTGTGCGTTGTGCTCCAGGTAGTCCATCACGGCTACGATCTGCGGATGAACTTTTTCGCCCGCCTTCAACGCGGCGCGATCGCTCACCACCACCTGCTCTCCTTCGCTCAATCCTGCGGTGATCTCCGCGTCGCTCGCGGTCTCCAACCCCAGCTCCACCGTGCGGTCTTGCAATTCTCCATCCGCACCAACGACAAATACTGTCGTCTTTTCACCTTGGCGATTCAAAGCCTGAATCGGCACGGTTTCGACATCCACTTTTCGATCGAGCGAAAGCACCGCGTCCGCGTAAAGGCCCGGCAACAACACACGCTGCGGATTCGGAACGTCAACCTCCGTGTGCATGGTGCGAGTGTCTTCGCGCACGTCCACCGAGAAGCGCGCCACCTTCCCAGGAAAAGTCCGATTCAAAGAAGGCACGCGCACGTCCACCGGGTCGCCGATTTTGATGTATCGAACGTAAGATTCCGGCACCGGAATCACCAGTCGAAAAAGATCATCCTGCGAGAGCCGCACAATCGGCATCGCCTGCGTGCTCGACCCCGTTCCCGCCTGCACCAGTGTGCCCAGGTTCGCATAGCGCTCGGTCACCGTCCCCGAAAATGGAGCCGTGATGCGCGAATAATCAAACAGCGTTTGATCATGAGCCAGTTTTGCCCTGACTGCCGCAAGCTGACTCTGCGTCGCCTCCAGCGCGGCCTGCGCCGCATCCACCTGCGATGACGCCGCCAAATCCTTTCCCTGCGCGTCATCCACTTCCTGCTGCGCCACAATCCCCGGTTGACTCTGAAACACTCCATTCAGGCGGGTATACTGCAAATGAAGCGCGTTATATTGCGCCTGATTCCGCGCCAATTCGTGCTGCGCCCTGCTTACCTGATTCATCGCATTCTTGATCTCCGCCTGATCTTCCTGTAGCAGCGCCTGCAGCTCCGGAATCTCCAGAATCGCCATCACCTGGCCCGCCTTCACTCGCGTTCCATAGTCAACCATCAGTTTGCTGACAAAGCCCGACTCCTTCGCGTACACGTCGATCTCCTGGAAGGGCACCAGCTCCGACGACAATGTGATTTGCCGTCCCAGCGATTTGCGCGCCACTTTCGTTACGCCCACCCTAACCGACGGCTCGCTCGCCTGTGCACGGTCATTTCCGTTCCCCGAGCAGGCCGCGAATTCGCCAACCATGCCCGCCAAGCAGCCGAGCAAGATCAGCTTTGAAAGTCTCGTGGCTCGCATTCGTCTCACCCCCGATCGACTGCTAATTTCATCCATCGAGTTCCCCTTACGGATCCCCGCTCGGTCACCCCTCATCAACTCAAATCTTGCGGACTTCATCCCCGCGTCGTCTTCATGATCTCGCGCAGCTGGGCCACCGAAAAATCGCTCGACCGGCAAAAATCGATCACCGTTTTTTCCACTTGCTTCAACCGCGCCGCGGCATCGGGAATTCTGCTCGCAAATCTGTGCGGCACCGTGAGCACGCCATGCCGGTCGCCATGCAGCAAATCGCCTGGACGCACTTCCATGCCTCCCACCATCACCGCCGCCCCCACATCAAAGATGTGCGCGTACGCATGGGAAACTGCGACGCTTCCCGCAAACAACTGCAGTCCCATGCCGCGCACCGCCGGCAACTCGCGCACCGCCCCGTTGGTAACGTAGCCGATACACTTCAGCACTTTGAGAATGGCGGCATGCATGTCGCCGACAAACGCCCCGCGGCCCGGAGGTTCATCCATATCTTCGAGCACCAAAATGCGAGGCGCCGGAATTTCGAGGATGCTGTTCCAGAAATCCGTGCGATCGTGAAACGTCCCGCCCACCATTGGCGGTTGCCCGCAGCGAAGCCGCGCCGTAGCCGCATATCCCACCATCGGCGGTGCGTCCGCATCTTTGAAGATGCAGTGAATACTGCCATCGGCAAATCCGGTGTTCCGCAACCGAGCGTCAAACGTCTCGATGGCATTCGAGATCATGCAGGTGTCGAACCTGCGAAGAGCATCGAGATTTTCTTCTCTCAGTGATGATTCGGGCAGTGATGACTTAACAGCCATGCATATTTCCTTTCTACCCTGCCACCTGACCCATCTCTCTAATGCGGACAACGGACTGCAAGAACTCTGTCTGTATGCGGGATGCAAGAAGCGCCTCCTTGGATGCTGTTTCCGAAGCGCCAAAACGACAAAAGTGCGCCAAAACTAACCCGGCATCCCGGTGCGGCCCCAGTCAGTCCGACCACACACTTAAGTGGCGTTAGCGCTGCCTCGCAGTCGCAACTTTTTGCTTTAGGCGAACAGCGAATAGAGATCGACGTTGCCGCCAATGGCTAAATTTACAATAAGTAATCAACTATGAAGTGAGGCAGCTAAAGCGCAGGAGGGGGGCGGTTATAAAGCCAGCTTTCAGAAGTAAGGTTCGCGGATGGGACAACCACGGAAACCGCCAAAACGGAGGTCCGCGGCGGCTGAAACAATGTGAACGTGGAAGCCGGTTCGGTCCACTGACTTGCACCGCCGAGAAGATGCTGCCGCTTGGCCTCGGAGGTTTGGGCCTTCGTGGCGGTTGCTTTTTCAACTTCCGGACCTTGCATCGTGAAGCGCGTGGCGAGACTTGCCGTAAGCGAGCCGATGGCAAGAGCAATCAGCGCGATCCGGCACCACGACCGCAGCCTAAATTGGACGCGAAAATGTTCTGGCATTACCTTTAAAATCCACGCTCGGATGGACTGGTTGCGATTATACCCAAGCCACAGCAGCGGGCCGACGTGACCCAAGTTATCCACTTACTTTGACGCCCGCCAAGCAGTTTGGGTTGCAGTTAGCGGATCAGTTTGAATTCGGTTCGAAAGGCACGGCTTCACAGCTTGCCGCAGAATTATACTCTGTTCTTGCTTCTGGATGCGCAGCGGTTCACCGCTGCGCATCTCCATCCCTCCACGCAAACACCAACCGCTCCGCTGCGGATATGCCCGCAGGGAGCGATCAGAGGTTCGTTGCAATCTCGAAAGACAACTTACGGCAAGTAGTAGCGGAACGACGTCATAAACATGTTGTCGATTCCGTGCGGAGCGCCGAAGATTGCCGGCGTTGTCGACCCCGCCGGTACGACCGTTCCCGACCACGCATTTCGCACCAGGTACGAGTACTGCGGGCCGATTTGAATCCTTCCCTTGGGACCGTGATATGGGCGGAACCAGAACCCAAACGTTCCTTCGATCGTGCTCTGAGTCTGTCCACTACAGGTGAGCCCTCCGAAAGCGTAACCGCCGCTGCCCGGCACAGTTTCACTATAGCAATTCGAATCGTTGAAGCCCGGTGCCCCATATCCCACCGGCTTTCCAGAAACGGGGTCAAGCTCCCAACGCTTTCTGACATATTCCTCGCCGCCGTTCAGGTACACATCCAACCTGGCCGTATGGTACTCCAGCGTAGCCAGACCTTGGTAGCTGCGCAGCGGGGCGAGCGTGCCGTCGGCGTTGGCGGCGGCATCGGGCAGACCGGAGGTGCCGTAGCGGCCTACGCCGTTCCCATAAATCGCGTGGAGACCGAAGTCCAGATGGTGGGCGATGGTGACGCGCGCATTGCCTCCCACTCCGCCACCATTCTTCGAATCGTTATAAGCTCCGACCGCGGAAGCACCCGTTGTGCCGCAGAGGCTCGGATCCAACGTATATTCCACGCACGGATAAACGCGATCCCGGAAGCGACTCAAGATGCCGAAGATTTCATAGTGACCGAATCCCGGCTCAAACGCCGCCTTGAGAATGACGTCCGGTATGGCGTTGAACGAATAGTTCGCGTTTGCCGCTCCGCTGGTGTTCGCCGACGAGTTGTAGAGTCCACTGCTCGTTCCCGGCGCTCCTAATGCGAAGTTCGAGGCATTACCGCTCGACGAAAAGATAGTCTGCGGATTCTCTAGCGCCGCCGCCAGCCAGAAATGATTGTTGAAGTTCTTAGCCACGCGGAAACCATACTGCCGCGCCCAACTGAAGCCCACGGTATAAGCCGGGTCTATGGTCAGCGGAAGAGCTTCTGTGCGGTTGTCGACGCCATGCTTTGTTTCCGTTACCAGGCTCCACATTTGGCCGCCGGTAAAGCTCAAGCCATTGTCCAACGCAGCCTGTCCCCAAACCTGCCGTTGCCGCAGCGAGTAGCTGTTGCTCTGGTTGTTATTGGAGGTCACTGCCGCCGATAGAAAGTCGGCCTCGTAATAGCCGGACAGCTTGGCACTGCTGATCTTGCCCTCCGCCAACAACGAAATTCGCGACTGACGCCCTGATCCATAAAATTCGGAAATATCGTTTGCGCCGCTCCCGGGCATCGAAACGCTGTTGAACGGAGTATTGATGTCCGATCCCAACGCCCGATTCCGATATACAGTTTCACCCGCCAGGAAGCCGCCCGGGGTCAGCGTAACGCCCTTGAAGCGGATCGCCACCGGGCTCTCGATCTCATCCTTTAAGGTCTTCTGGGTTTCTTGTAAAGTCATGGCGTTACTCGTCGCCGTCGTCTTCAGATCCGTAACATCGCTCTTCAGCGCGATCACGGTTTGCTGCTGATCGGCCGTCTGAGCGGCGGCGGTATCGGCTCTTGTCTGCGCCTGCGTGGCTACAGCCTGATTCTGATCAAGCCGCTGCTCCAGTTGCTCGATCTTCTGATCGCGGCTCTGCACCAGGTCTCTCAACTGCCTGATCTGCGACTGCTGCGCATCGATCGAGGCCTTCATCTCGCTGAGCTGCTCGGAAATCGTCGGCCCCTTTTCGACCGCTTTCTTGTGCACGGTCTTCTTCGTTGCAGGGGCTGTCTCTTGCTGGGCCTGGGTAGCCATCACACTCCCGGCCAGCGCGATCAAGAGCATTGCTGCCATGATTCGTTTCATTGTTCTTTCTCCTGAGAAATAAAAAGTTCGAAGTGGCGCGGCAAACCACGACCACGGACAAACTGCATTTTCAACTCGCCTTTTGGTGAACCCTCAGCCTAGTCCGCCCTTTGTTAATAATCCGTGACAATCAGTTGAATATTCTGTAAATCGACTTCGCCCCCCGCGCAGCCGCTTACTCACAATGAGAATCTTGCAGCGGTCAGCATGCGGCGCTGCTTCTGGCTCATTGGCGGAAAACTCACTGTTTCCTGCTTCTGGGTGGCGCAGCGCTGCGGTAACCGTTGCATTGGATCGCGCCTTCAGGAGCTGAGGTCGCGCTTTTTAGCGGCGAGCGACTCTCCCCCGCACTAGGTTTTCTCCGTCCCCCGCGGTGAAAGAGAACGCCGACACACATACCAGAAGAATGAGAACCAGCACCAGCCTGGGTTATGCTGAGACTTCCTCGCCCCAAAATTTGAGGACTCTCTCGCATGGCGATCTCTCAGACCGAGCTTTCATCGGCAAACCGGAAACTGATCCTCGCCGGCCAGATCGCCTTCTTTCCCACTGGCATTCTCACCACCCTGCTCGGGCCCATGCTCCCCATCCTCATCGCCCGCTGGGCGATGAATGACACCCAGGCCGGCAATCTCTTCCTCGTGCAATTCCTGGCGTCGCTGGTTGGAGTGCAACTCTCGGGAGCGTTACTGTCGCGGAGGGGATTCCGCCCCGCATTCCTCCTCGGCCTGATCATGATGGCCGCAGGCGTAAGCACGCTCTATCTGGGATCGCTCTGGCTCGGCCTAGCCTCTGTGGCGATCTATGGTTTTGGGCTGGGATTGATTATCCCGACTGACAATCTGCTAATCGCAGAAATCGGCGCGAGCTCGGCCGCTATGCCGAACGCCGCTTCCGACGCGACCGCATCGAAAGCCGGCGCCGTCAGCCTTCTGAATTTTTTCTGGGGCGTTGGAGCCGTGTTCTGTTCGCTCATGGTCGCTTGGACCGCCGTCCACAAACTGCTCCCGTTCTTTCTCGGGGCGACGGCTCTTTTTCTCGTCGGATTGGCCTTCGCGATGCGCAATCTGCCCTTTCCTCCAGCGGAAACCGCCACGGATAAATCGTCGTCGGCATCGTGGCGAGAGTTGGCCAAGAGCCCCGCCATCTGGCTTTTTGCCGCCGTTTTCCTCCTCTATCCCGGATCGGAAACTTCGGTAGGGGGATGGATCAGTTCCTACGTCTCACGCCTAGGTCCGCGCGGCCAGGCAATCGCGTCGATGATGCCAGCCTTTTTCTGGTCGGCGCTTACCTTAGGCCGCGCTTTCGGCACCGCGTTGCTGCGCCACGTTTCCGAGCGCCAGGCGTTGCGCGCTGGCTTTGCGACTTCAGCCGCGGGTATCGCGCTCATCCTCTGGTCTACGTCGCTCGCCGGGGTAGTCGTCGGCGCGCTGATCACTGGCCTGAGCTACGCCACGCTTTATCCGATCACGGTCGCTCGCTTTTCGCAGCGTTTTGGCGTCGCCGCTCGCAGCATCGGCGCAATCATGTTTTCTCTAGCGTCCATTGGCCCCGCCCTGCTCCCGTGGCTGGTAGGCGTGGTCTCCCACTCCACCGGAAGCCTGCGCGCCGGCCTCCTCCTACCCCTGGCCGCAACCATAATTCTGTTTCTGATTCATCTAGTAGATTGGTGAAGCTCGAAATGGTTTCGGGAAAGCCATGACGCTTGGAGGCTGCGGAAAAAACAGGCTTTGCCGTTGCTTTTGGGAGCAGCGGTTCACGGCTGCAGTTGCAGCTTCGTTTTGATTGGCCTTTAGGCGCTGAGGTCGCTCGCGCGACCGATGATTGTCCCCGCAGCGAGTCACACGCGCGACGCCTTAGCGCGACGCCCCTCGGCAATCCGCAGCGGCGCCGTAGAAGCCAGTTCCGCCCGGTTGCGTCCTTTGTTCTTGGCGCGATAAAGCGCCTGATCCGCAGCCTGAATCACCTGCTCTGGCTGCCGATAGCGCGTACTCGGCTCGCCCACCCCGATGCTCACGGTAACAGATAGATAATTCGGTAAACGTTCGGGCGACGGGTTCAAACTGGCGGACGCAGTCTTGTTTTTCGCCGACTTCCTCCGATCCCTCTCCACCCCGCGCCGCTCGCCATTTTTCTCTGCGCTTTTTTCCGACATCCTCTCGGCTCTTCGATCCGAGCCCCGCACATGAAACGTCGACTTCTCAATGGTCGCGCGCAGTGCCTCCAGATGCTCCAACGCCTCCTTGGCGGATGTGTTCCGAAAGACAATCGCAAACTCCTCGCCCCCGCAACGAAACGCCTGCCCGTCGCCGCCAACCTGCGTCAACCTCTTCGCCACCATGCACAACACCTGGTCCCCCACATCGTGTCCATAAGTGTCGTTAAATTTTTTGAAATGATCGATATCGACGATTGCGATGGCATATTGCTGATCGAGCGAAAGCAGCGACTCATTGAAGGCACGTCGCCCGCGAATGCCGGTCAGTTCGTCGTGATAGGCAAGCACATAAGAAGTTTCAATCAAAGATGCGGCCAAAATCAGCGCCGCAGTGGCCACATAAGCGTCCGACACTTTGCCCACCGGCGCAAAGTCCAGCCACAGGAATGCCGCACCCGTGGACCACACAAAACCCGGCTCAATCGGTTTTCTCGTTTGCACGTACCGCCAAACAAACACCGCCACAGCCGCCGCGAAACTCAAGAAAAACCATACCGGCACTACTGCCGCGCCAGGACGGGATGAACTGCCCGCGCTATTCTCCGGCCGGCACATCACCGCGAAGACCACCGATTCTAGAAAGAGCAACCCAAATCGCGGCGCGACACCCGCGATCGTTAAGCCCCGTTCGCGCATCTGCGCGAATACAATGAAATTCAGCGGCACCAACACCGCCGCGAGCGCAACCGCCATTCCTCCGGGGCCTGCGTGACCGCCCCGGCCACCCGAAAAAAAATCAACCGCGCGGTGCGCCAGCAGCAGAACCAGCAGGGAAAAAAGCACACGGCTAGAGTTGAAGCGCCAGGCGAGCGACAATCCCGCCGCAAACACTCCGACGTAGTAGAAGCCCAGCGAAGGCGCAACCTGCGCAAAAAACGAGCTATTGACGAGCGCCGCTGCCAGCGCCAATAGCAAGCCGCCAGGAACCAGCCACGCCTTCCAGGTTCGTCCATTCACCCCTTCAGGATACGGCACCGGCCGCTCAACGCCGGTGATGTTTGAGGCACGGGCAACCGGTTCTCGATTCCGGTTCTCTGTTCTCGTATCGGGTTCAAAAGTTTTACTGAGAACTGACAACAGGCCGAGCGGTGATAATCTTCCCTGTTCATGCCTCGCGCCTCGAATTCCGAAATCCGCGTCGCCGTTGATACCGGAGGCACGTTCACCGATTGCGTCTGGGCGGACGCCGGCGTTCTCAAAACCCTGAAGGTCTTCTCCACCCCCGACGATCCCTCACGGGCCATCGCCGAAGCTCTGCAAAAGATTCGACAAGCGGCGGCGACGAAGACTCACAATACCCAGCTGATTTTGCTGCACGGCACAACCGTCGGCACCAACGCCCTCCTGCAAAGAAAAGGAGCGCGCGTCGCGCTGATCACCACCGCCGGATTTGAAGACGTTATCGAGATCGGCCGCCAGGCGCGCCCTCGCCTCTACGACTTTTTCTTCGATCGCATCGCGCCGCTCGTGACCCGCGAGTTTCGCTTCGGCGTCAAGGAGAGAACCGCTGCCGATGGCCAAATTCTGGAACAGCCATCAGAAGCAGAGTTGACACGACTCTGCAAAGCCGTCGAGAAAGCCAATCCCGAAGCCATCGCCATCTGCCTGCTGTTCTCTTTTGCGAATCCAAAGAACGAGGCAGCCATAGCAACCGTCGTCTCGAAACTCAACAAACCGCTCTCCATCTCCCATCAGATTCTGCCTGAGTTCCGCGAATATGAGCGCACCAGCACCGTCGTGGTCAACGCCTATCTGCAGCCGCTCATGCAAAGCTACATGCAAAAATTGGCCGACCGTGTCATCGCTGCGTCTCCCCCCAGCGCGACCGCAAAGCGAAGCAAGCCGCGAATCTTCGTCATGCAATCCAGCGGCGGCATCACCGCTCTCGAATCCGCAGCCCGAGAACCCGTGCGCACCGTGCTCTCCGGCCCCGCCGGAGGACTCGTAGGTGCAGCCGCCATGGCCGCCCGCAGCGGATTCAACAAAATTCTCTCCTTCGACATGGGCGGCACTTCCACCGACGTCGCCGCCGTGCAGGATGAGGTTCGAACCGGCGGCCAATCCGAAATCGCCGGACTTCCCGTCGGAGTTCCCATGCTGGAGATCCACACCGTCGGCGCCGGTGGCGGATCGCTCGCGCGTTTCGACGCTGGTGGCGCTCTCCGCGTGGGCCCCGAATCGGCCGGAGCCGATCCCGGCCCAATCTGTTACGGCCGCGGCACCGAGCCCACTGTCACTGACGCCAACCTCCTGCTCGGTCGCCTTCGCCCAAATCGCTTTCTGGGCGGCGAGTTCACGCTCGAGTTGCAACGAGCCCGCCGCATAACTTCTGAATGGCTAAAGAAAGACGGCCGGGAGAAAGAAGGCGCACGCCTGGGCCTGGAGGAATTTTGCGACGGCGTCATACGCGTCGTAAATGCGAACATGGAGCGCGCCCTGCGCGTCGTCTCCATCGAACGCGGCTACGATCCGCGCGAGTTTACGCTCGTCGCATTCGGCGGCGCGGGAGGCCTTCACGCCTGCGAATTGGCCGAAGCGTTGGCGATTCCGACCGTGATGATCCCCGCGCGTCCCGGTGCGCTCTCCGCGTTCGGTATCCTCGTCAGCGACGTGGTCAAAGATTACTCGCGCACGGTGCTCTGGCGACTAGCCGTTCATCCCGGGCAGTCAGCGCCGCGAGCCAGGGTCGATCAGCAATTTCGTAAGCTCGAAGCGACAGCACAAAAAGAATTTCGCGGCGAACGATGGCACGGCGCTATTCAGTACGAGAGAAGTCTTGACCTCCGATATCGCGGCCAAGGCTACGAACTGAACGTTCCAGCCCAGTCTAGTAATGCTAGTGATAAGGATAATAAGGAGATTAGTCCGGAAGACCTCGCCGCCCGCTTCCACGCCGAACATCAGCGCCGTTACGGCTATCACCATCCGGAACGCGAGATCGAACTCGTCACATTGCGTCTCCGAGCCCGCCTGCGTACCCCGCATCCCCAGCCGCGTTCGAACCCGTCGCGTCAGTCGTCGCGCAACGCGTCGCCGCGCGTAGCGCCCGTCGAACAAGCAGCCGTCTTCTTTGACAACAAGAAGTTATCAACCCCCGTGTTCGAGCGCGGTGACCTGATCCCCGGTCGACGAATGCGCGGCCCGGCCGTAATCACGGAATACAGCGCCACCACGGTGATTCCTCCGGACAAAAAGTTCTGGGTAGATAAATCCGAAAATCTGATAATCAAAATGAGGTAGGTTTCGCGAGCGCGGCGCGTTTTACTCTTCTTCCAGATCCTTCTTTTCCTCGATCGCCATATCCTTCAATTCGCTCGACTCGAATACGTCTCCACATTCCTGGCATTCCACGTATTCAGCTTCTTCATCGCGAGAAACGATCTGCACCCGCGGATGCTTGCACTGATCGGGGCTGACCTTATTTTGAGGAGACTGCGAGGGCTGACTTGGTGTCATAAACTCATCGAAGCAAAACTTTGAAAGGAACCCGCCTATTACCCCGAATTGGCGCTATTTTGCGGCGACAGCGTCAAAGATGTCAAGTGCTCTAGGCGATCATTGTCAACCGACAATAGAAATGTCCCCATGCTTACGACATTAGAAGTGTCCCCTTTTCAGAGTTTCTCGCGCGAGGAGGCGGCAATTGGGGAACTTTGAATTGGAATGAAACAACACAGACGAAGAATGTTTTACCCGGCCGTCGCTTCCGTCCGTGCCTCCGTGGTAAAGAAAAAGTGAATGATCGACACATCAGCGTTTCAGAATTCTCCCAGCCGGCTTATCATGGCGGGCGTGACTCGACTCATCGCATTTTCCCTCCTCACCTTCTGCCTCACTTCCATCACCGGCCTCGCCCAGAATGCAGCGCCCAAACTGCGCCTGCCCTTGACGGTTCGTCCGCTTCGATATTCCGCCGACCTTCATATAGCGCCGGGCGAAGACCGGTTCCACGGCTCGATCGCCATCGACCTCGAAATATCGCAACCGGTCTCGACCTTCTGGATCCACGCCAAATCCCTTGAGTTCGAAGCGACAACGATTCGCATCGCGGGCCACGACGTCTCCGCTCAAGCCGCGCCCGCCGGGGAAGGTGACTTCATCGCTATCACAACCGCCAGCGCGCTTCCCGTCGGCCAGGCGACATTACAGATCACCTACACTGGCGAAATCAGCCGCACACTGACCGATGGCGCTTTCCAACAACAGGCAGAAAATGACTGGTATGTCTTCACCAAGTTCGAACCAGTTACAGCGCGGCGCGTATTCCCGTGTTTCGACGAGCCCTCCTTTAAAGTTCCCTGGCAGCTGACACTGCACGTGCCAAAAGATCTGAAGGCCTTTTCGAACACCGCCATCGCTTCAGAGAAAGACGAGCCGAACGGCACTAAAGAGGTCGGCTATAAAGAGGTCCGCTTTAACGAAACCAAACCGCTGCCGTCGTATTTGATTGCCTTTGGCGTAGGCCCGTTCGATGTAGTCGAAACCGCTCCCGTCGGAGCCAACCGGCGTCCCAGTCGTATCATCGTGCCCCGCGGGCGCTCCGCCGAAACCACCTACGCCGCCTCCGTCACTCCGAAATTAATTGAGTTACTCGAGGATTATTTTGGCACGCCTTATCCTTACGAAAAACTTGACCAGATCGTCGTGCCCCTCACCACCGCGTGGGGCGCAATGGAGAATGCCGGCCTCATTGCCTACGGTGATTTCTTACTCTCGCCCAAAGAGCAAGACAGCAGCCTGCTCCAGCGGCGCCGCGCCTCCGCGATGGAACATGAAATGTCGCATCAATGGTTCGGCGACTTGGTCACCATGGACTGGTGGGACGACATCTGGCTCAACGAGGCCTTCGCCAGTTGGCTCTCCGGCAAATTGCTCGATGAATGGAAGCCCGAGTGGAACATGAAAGCCGACGCCGCCGGCTCCTCGAATGTAATGCGCAGCGACAGTCTCACCACCGCGCGCAAGATACGCCAGCCCATCGAAGCTCCCGGCGACATTGCCAACGCCTTCGACGGCATTACCTACGGCAAAGGACAGGCCGTCATCGGAATGTTTGAAAATTACATCGGCCCGGAAGATTTTCAGAGCGCCATTCGCACGTACCTGCAACAGCACGCCTGGGGCAACGCCACGAGCGCCGATCTCCTCGCCACTCTCGATTCCGCGTCAGACAATAAAGTCGGATCCGCGTTCTCCACCTTCCTCAATCAGGTAGGCTTCCCGCTAGTATCCGTGAAGCTGTCCTGCGAGGCGTCTCATCCCGCTTCCGTGGAACTCGAACAACGCCGGTTCCTTCCCCTCGGCTCGCCCGGCCTCTCCGACGCCGTATGGAGTGTTCCAGTTTGTATAAGTTGGGCTGACGAGGCCGGCTCGCATCGCCAGTGCAATCTGCTGACAAAGGCCGCCGACCGTTTCGAATTAAAGGGCGCAAAAGGCTGCCCAGCATGGCTTTTCGCCGACTCCAATGCCGCCGGCTATTACGCCGTCTCTTATGACGCCGAGCTGGCCGAGAAACTAATCGCGCAAGGCTTGCCGCATCTACAGCATGACGAATCCGCCGCTGCCCTCCGCAATATTCAACTCCTGTTTTCCGCCGGAGTGGGCGACGCTGAACAGCAGCTAAAATTCGTCTCCCAGTTCAGCCACAGCTCCGACGCGGGATTGGTCCGGCAGGCCGCCATTAGCGTAGAAAGTATTGGCGACTTCGTGCCTTCCGATCAAAGCCGCAATTATGCGCAGCTGATCCGCGCCCTCTACGGCACGCGCGCGCATCAACTCGGATGGAAGCCGCAGCCCGGCGAATCGCAAGAGGTTCGGCAGTTGCGTATCGAGATCCTGCCGCTAGTCGCTACTTACGGCGAAGATCCAGACCTGTCATCCCAAGCCACGGCTCTGGCGCATGCATGGTTAAAGAATCACCAATCCCTCGATCCCGATATCGTCGGGCCTGTTCTTTCTTCTGCGGCCTGGAACGGCGATCGCGCCTTCTTCGATCTGCTCGTGGATGAAATCAAAAAAGACAAAATTCAACGCGAACGCTCGTGGATGATCGACGCCCTCGATTCTTTCCGCGAGCCAGCCATCACGCGGGCACGGCTCGACCTTATACTCGGCAGCCGAATCGATCCGAGAGAACTGCGGTTTGCACTCTTCAATGCTCCCGCATATGCACGGGAAATCGTGTGGCACTATATCCAAAGTAATTTTGATGCACTCAACTCCGCGTTGCCGGGCGCTCGCGGAATCCCCTTCGGCGCATCGCTTCCGCTATCCGCAGCAGGGTTCTGCGACGAAGAGCATCGCCAGCAAGTCGCGGGTTTCTTCCAACCTCGCATGGCCACTCTGCCTGGTGGCGCGCGCTATCTCGCCAATGCCCTCGAGCGCATACGCCTATGCAGCGCACGCGCCGCAGTGATTAAGCCAGCCATCGTCGGCTTTCTGAACTCTTACAACCAGTGATTGCGTAAGTTGAAAGATGAGTTGCTGGAAGAGAGCGGAGTTGAAACCCCTGTCCCGCGCGCTATTTCAGGCGCAAGGCAGTGTCACCCGCAGCTGGCAACCCCTCTTTCCATTTTGATTCGACAACGCAATCGACCCCCCATGCGCCTCCGCAATCTGCCTCGACAGCGCGAGCCCAATCCCGCTCCCCGCCGGCTTAGTCGTATAGAACGGCACGAACGCGTTGCTCGGATTCAACAGCCCCGGCCCATTGTCGTCAATCGTCAAGACCACACTCTGATCTTCCACCACCCAGTGCAAAGTCACTCGCGGCTTACGCGACTCGGCAACAGAAACGCCCGCAATATCATTCTCAGCAGACGTTTCCAGCGCCGCCTCAACTGCGTTCCGCACCAGATTAATCAGCATCTGCTCAATCTGGTCGGCATCCACCATCACCATCACATCCGGCCCCGAAAAAATCTCCACCGCCAGCCGCGTCTCGAGAAACGCCACGCGCTCGATCAGCGGCGGCAGCGCCACCTTCTTAATCGCCGGAGGCGGCATCTGCGCCAACTGCCGATAAGCTTGTAGAAACCGATTCAGCGAAGTGGTGCGCGCTTCAATAATCGCCAGCCCTCGCTCAAAATCCCGGCGATGCTCATCGTGGAGCCCGCTCTCGCCGAGCCGACCGCTCAAACTTCCTGCAATCGACTTGATCGGCGCGAGCGAATTGTTGAGTTCGTGCCCAAGCACTCGAATCAACCGCTGCCAAGCACTCCGCTCCTCCTCGCGCAGCGCCCGGCTGACGTCTGACAGCACGATCAACGTATGCGGCGCGCCTCTTTCGCGAAACTTACTCTGCCGCACCAGCCAGCGGGCCCCGGCGCTGTTCGCCGGCAAAGCCACCAACGACTCGTTCGCCGCGATCAGGCAATCGGCCAATCCAATCTCGTCGGCCGTTCGCCCGAGCAGCCGAATCGCAGCCTGCTGCAAGAGTTTCTCCCCCGCCGGATTCACCAGCCTCAACACCCGGTCCGGATCGAACGCAAACAGCGGAGCGTCGATCTCTTCCACTACTCGCCGCAGCAGCGCCGTCGCTTCTATCGCGCGGATGCGCTGGTCCGCGAGCAAATCGGCCAGAGCGTTCACTTCGAGCGAAAGCTCGCCCAGCGCATCCTCGGCAACCGCTCCCCGCGCGCGAAACGAATAATCCTCTTCCCGAAGCGCTCCCACAACATTCGCAAGCGTCTGCAACGGCTTCACCGTCTGTTCATGCAACACCAGCGCCAATATCCACCACGCCACCAACACAGCGAACGATAATGCGAACTTCGATTGCGTCGACCACGCCTGCATCCATATCAAAATGCCGCCGACCAAAATCCCCGGCAACGCGACCAGAAACGAATACAGGCTGATGCGATTTTCATACAGCAGCCGAACCCGCTTTCGACTCTTCGGCATTTTTCTCCCGCCGCTGCTCTGCGGGCTAGAGCCCATACTTTTCCATCCGTCGATACAGCGCTCCCCGGCTCAGTCCCAACGCCTCCGCCGCCTGGCTTATATTTCCCTGAAAACGTTGCAGCGCCTTGCGGATCAAAAGCGCCTCCACCGCTTCTAAACTTAACTCCTCGAGATTCTGCCCTTGCGGCCGCTGCAAATTCAGCCCCAGATCCGCTGGCTGTATCTCGCGCCCGCGGCACATTAATACTGCCCGCTCCAGCGTGTGTTCAAGTTCGCGAACATTCCCCGGCCACGCATACTGCGCCATCACCTGCAGCGCAGCCGCGTCAAATCCATCAATCTCCCGCCGATAGCGCGTCGCATAACGCCGCAGAAAATGTATAGCCAGCGTCGGAATATCCTCGCGCCGTTCGCGCAGCGCCGGCACGCGAATCTCGACCGTATTAAGTCGAAACAGCAGATCCTCGCGAAACTGCCCCGATGAGCACGCCGCTTGCAGATCGGTATTGGTAGCCGAAATCACGCGCACATCAATCTTCCGCGACCGCGACGACCCCAGCCTTTCAATCTCGCCCGATTCCAGCACCCGCAGCAACTTCGCTTGCTGTCGAATCGGCACATTTCCGATCTCATCCAGAAAAATCGTGCCCCCATCAGCCAGTTCGAATCTCCCGATGCGATCGGTTCGCGCGTCGGTGAACGCTCCCTTCACATGCCCAAACAGTTCGCTCTCAAAAAGTCCTTCCGCCAGCGCCCCCGTATTCACCGCCACCAGCGACCGCGATGCGCGCAAAGAAAGCGCATGCAGCGTCTGCGCAACCACTTCTTTGCCACTCCCGTGTTCGCCCGTAATCAGTACATTGGCATCCGAAGGCCCAACCCGAGCCATCGCTTCCAGCACCGGCTGCATCGACGCCGACGCCGCAATGAACTCCGGCCGCCCCTGCGCCTGCAACAGCCGATTCTCCGCCGCCAGCCGCTCCGCCCGTTGCAGCGCGCGATGCAATTCGACTTGCGTCCGCAGAATCGCTAGCAGCCGCTCGTTCTCCCACGGCTTCTGCACGAAATCCCGCGCCCCGCGCCGCATCGCTTCTACCGCCAGTTCAACATTGCCCCAAGCGGTCATAACAATCACCGGCAGACTACTGTCGAGCGCGACAATCTCTGAAAGCAGATCGAGCCCCTCCTGCCCAGAAGTCGTGTCACGCGTGTAGTTGAGATCAATCAGCAGCGCGTCATAAGAATTGACGCTAGAATCTGACGCCAAAGCCTCCCTCACCTCCGCCGGAGACTTAGCGCTCTCCACCCGATAACCCTGCGGGTGCAGCAACAACTGAATCGCTTCGAGAATGTGCGGTTGATCGTCGGCCGCGAGAATGCGCGGCGCGCGATTCTGCTGCGGATGAGAATGCTCGTCGGCCGCCTTGAGCGAGCGGCTATCTTGCGGCTTGGCCGAAGTCGGCATGACTTATGGAGTCGAAGCAGTCACCGTCCCCGTGACCGCATCCTGAATCAGCACTCCATTATGTTCCAAAGTCGCGCCCGTAGCGCGATCAAGTTCAACTCGCGCCTTCTCGTAAACCGTCATGGCATTAACCAGGTCCAGCTCCGACAAGGAGAGATCGCGCTGGGCGGTCATGGTCTGATAACTCGACCCCGATCCCAGGTCCTGCTCCTTCTTGGTGATCTCAAATGTGCGTTGGGCCAAATCGCGCGCCTTGCGCGCCGAATCTACCCGCGCCCGCGATTGCTCCAGGGCATACTGCGCATTCCGCACCTCAATCCGAATCTGCTTTCGCAACTGTTCCTTGCGCAGCCCCGCCTGTCGATACTCCAACTCCGAACGATACTGATCGGCCTTAGCCACGCGGTTGCGAAACGGAATATTCAAATTTAGTCCGGCATAATAATCCGGCGATGAATTGTTGAAAGTGTTTTGCCAGTCGCCAGCGAGGTCTGTCGGAGTGCCCGGAGTTACGTTGTTGCTGCCAGGAGGATTGGCCAATCCCCCGAGCCCACTGCCACCATAAAATCCGACCAGCGACAACGAAGGCAACAGCGCATTCCGCGCCGCCTGCCGGCTGATCTGCCGATTCGCCAAATCCACATCGGTCTCCAGCAACTCCGGGCGATTCCGCAATCCCTCTTCAATCAAATCTAGTATCGGCGCGCTGGTGTCAGCCGAAGTGTTCGCCGCCTGCATCTGGTCCGTCGGCACCACCGGCATCTCTTCCAGCATCGGATCGTCAAGGCTCTTGGTCAGCGCGTTCTTCATCAGCGATTCCTGCAACTCCAGATTCGTCCGCGCCACCGTCAAATCCTGATCGCGCTTCGACACCTCAGCCTCCGCCTTCATTACGTCCATCTCTGGAATGGCCTCCAGTTGCAATTGCTTCTTGGCGTTGTCGAATGTCTGATTGGCAAAGGCCAGCGATTCCTCATTCACCCGCGCCTGCTCATATGCGCTCACCAGGTCCCAATAAATATTTTCGATCTGCGTCACCGTCGCCATCACCTGATCTTTAAAGGCGATATCCGAAATTTTCTTGTTGTTCTTGGCAATCCGTAGATATCGCAAATTCGGCCCGAAGCCAAATCCCGCCAGCAACTGCTGTTGAAAAGTGAAACGATAATAAGAATTCAAAGCTGGCGAAAGAAAAATTTCCGGGCTATTCGTAGTCTGCCGATTGTTGTTGAACTCAAACGAAATCGAAGTCCCGCTCGAAAATGCCTGCGTGTAGAGCGCATTCACCTGCGCGGTATTCAACTGCAACGAATTTACGTCATAGAGCACTTTGCTCGATTGCGGCAGCGTCAGATGCTCGATACCCGCGGTCACGCTAAGCGATGGATCATACGACGATACCGGAGTTCCCACGCCCAACGTCGATTGCACCAATCCCGACGCTCCTGCTCCAGCGCCGCCCGCTCCGCCGGTTGTGCCGCCAGCGCCAGCGCCCGGCGCGCCCGTCCCATAGCCCCCGATTCCTCCTCCCGGAGTGCCTTGCACCACGCCCGTATTGACGCCGCGAAAGCTCCCGCCCGCTTGTGTGCGCAGCACATCCGTATCCGCGATCGGCAAATTGTAGCGCGCAATCGCCAGATCAAGATTGTTCTCCAGCGCCAGCGCAATCGCATCCTTCAATGACAAATAAAGTTTGCCATCCCGAATCAACCGGTCAAGCCGCGGAGAATTCGTGAGCGCAGGCTGCGCCGCGTTTTCCCCCATATACGGCCGCAGCGGATTGTGCGACTTCGGCATTTCTAATGCCGTCGGAGTGCTGATCTGAGCTGCAGATCGAGACGCACCTACCGTAAGTACAAACACCACCGCTATTAATGTAGTGCGACATCGCAACGCCCAAAAACAAGCCCTCATCGATTCACCGCCGCATCGCTAGGCTCCGTCGTCACAGTTGAATTCGTCGCAGCCGAATTCGCCGCCCCTATATTCGGATTAGCCGTGTCCCCCACCAGCCAGCCATCCCGCATCTGAATCGTGCGCGTCCCATAAGCGGCGTTCGCTTCCGAGTGCGTCACCTGCACAATCGTCGTCCCCTGCTGATTTAATTCCCGGAAAAGCTCCATGATCTCCCTGGCTTGATCGGAATGCAGATTCCCCGTCGGCTCATCCGCCAGCAATAGCGCCGGCTTATGAATCACCGCCCTCGCCACTCCAACCAATTGCTGTTGCCCGCCCGAAAGCTGGCTGGGATAAAGATCTTTCTTGGCGACGATGCGAAACCGATCGAGCGTGTCGGCCACCAGGCTCTGCCGCTCGCTGCGCGGGATATCCTTATAAGACAGCGGCAAATCGATGTTTTCTTGCACCGTAAGATCGTCGAGCAGGTGATAGCTCTGAAACACCATGCCGATATTCTTTTTCGCCAATTCCGCGCGCTCCTTCCTCTTCATCGTGTGCGCCGCCTGCTCGCGAAACCAATACTCGCCCAGCCACTGGTCATCGAGAAACGCGAGCACATTAAGCAGCGAGGATTTCCCCGCCCCCGACGGCCCCATCACCGTAATAAACTCCCCCGGCCGAATCTCCAGATTGACGCGCCGCAGAACCCAAGTCTGCCCCGCCCCAGCCTTATAACTGCGATCGATATTTTTCAGTTGAATCATAAGTCGTCTGTAAGTCTCCCAGGAGTTGATCCCCTAAGTTGAGTTACTCCTCCCGCAAAGTACGCATCGGCTCAAGCGCCGCAGCCCGCCGCGCCGGAACATAACACGCCAATAAAACTGTAGCCGTAAGCAGAGATATCGTCGTCAGCAATGTAAGCGGGTTCAGTAAGCTAGTCTGATAGAGCAAGCTCGACAATATTTTGCCCGCTGCGAGCGTACCCGCGAGTCCAAGAACAAGGCCTGTCGCCGCCAGCTGCATGCCTTTCCCCAGGATCAATCCCATGACATCGGTGCGCTGGGCGCCGAGAGCCATGCGAATGCCCAGTTCCCGCGTGCGCATACGAACCGAATAACTGATCACGCCGTACAGCCCAACTGCCGCCAACAGCAACGCCAGCCCCGCAAATGCAGATAGCAAAAGCACCAGAAAACGGCGGCCAGTCAACGATTCGTCTACTCGCTGCTCCATGGTTTTGAGGTCATACAACGGCAAGCTCGCGTCGACCGCGCCTACCGCCCTCGACATCGAACTCACGAGGCTCTCGGGATCTGCTCCGCTGCTGCGCACCACAAGCGAAGCCATTCCTGGCGGCGACTGAGCTATCGGCAAGTAGTAATACCCCTCCGTGTTGTCTGCTTCCAGAGACGACGTCTTCGCGTGTTTGACAACGCCGACGATCTCCATCCATGGGGTCCGGTCGCCGAAGTTGATGTGTTGCCCTAGAGGATCCTCGTTGGGCCAATAGCGTCGCGCCAGGGTCTCGTCGACAATGGCGACACGGTCTGTCTTCAGCCGGTCCTGCGGAGAGAAAACCCGGCCGCGCACCAGGGAGATACTGAGAGTCGCGAAATAGTCGGGCGAAATGACCCGAATATTTCCGTGTGGGCCGGGGCTATCGGGAGCGACCGTCTGGCCTTTAATGCTGAAGGAAGCTGATCCGCCGTTGTTATCGAAAGGCAGGGCATCGGCGATTGCCCCGCTCCTCACTCCTGACAAATTCTTGAGCTGCTCTTCCGCACTCGTGAAGAAGGCAGCCCGCTGTTCGTCGGTTTTGTAAATCGACGGCGGCAGCGATACCGCAGCCGACATCAGCCCTCGCGGATTGAACCCGGTTTCAAGCTGCTGCACTTGTTGCAGGCTGCGCACCAGCAACCCGGCACCAACTAAAAGCAGCATGGCCACGGCAATTTCCGTGACCACCAATGCTGAGCGCAGGCGCTGCCGCCCACGGCTCGAAGTTTCCGAACGACCGCCCTCCTGCAGTGTCTGGAACCAACGTGAATGCGTCATCTGCCACGCCGGCGCGACGCCGCAGAAAAACACGCAGGCAGCGCCCACAATAACTACGAAACCAAGAATCGGCCAACCGACATGGATCGCGAGGTTGCGCGACAAACTCGCCGGAGCTAGAAGCAGCAACAACGGAATCGTCGTTTGTGCAATCACCAAACCCAAGCCCACTCCGGCGCAAGCGAGCACCAGGCTCTCCAGCAACGCGCTGCGAATCAGACGTGAGCGGCTCACGCCGAGCGCAATCTGAATCGACACCTCGCGCTGCTTTCCCGACGCCCGAGCAAGTTGCAACCCGGCAATGTTCGCGCAAGCAATCAAGAGTACCGACATGACCGCGGCCAGCAGAAGAAACAGCGGCTTGCGCAGATCGCCCGCCACGAAGTCGACGAGCGGCATCGAAAACATCCCCCACCCCGCTGCTTGGCTATAGCTATTCTGGCCTTCGGCGGCGATCTGTTGGGATGTTCGGAGGGCAAGATAGGCGCTCGCCTGGTCATTCGTAACTCCCGGACGCAGCCGCGCCACGCAAAACAAATATTCGTTATGGCGAAGTTGATTATCGGAATAGCTGGCGGCGGGCAATCCGAGTGGCACCCAAAGCTCCGCCTGATTCGGCCAATTAAATTCCGGCCCCATCACTCCGACAACCTGGTAAGACTCCTCGTTCAGCAGAAGCGTACGCCCAATGACACCTGGATCGCCGCCGAAACGTCGCTTCCACGCCGCATAAGACAGAACAACTTCGTGATTCGAACCGGGCTGGTCTTCTTCGGAACGAAATACTCGGCCCAACTGCGGACGGGCCCAGAAAACATCGAACCACTGCCACGAAACCGATGCCCCGCTAAGGCGCTCCGGTGTGGACCCACTGGCGCTGTAATTGAAGGCACTTTTCTTCATCACCGCGACCGACGTGAAAACATTTTTGCCGGCCGCTGCATCGGCAAAATCGGGCGGCGACATATTAATGTTGCCGAGGTCCGCCATCGCATACTTAGCGCGCAAAGCCACCACGCGATCCGGATGCGGCACGCCGCTCGGATTGAGCAGGCTGGCGTTGATCACGCTGAAGACGGCGACATTCGCGCCGATGCCCAAAGCCAGAGTAAGAATAGCTGTGGCGGTAAAGCCCGGGCTCTTGAAGAGTTGCCGCAGGGTATAACGCAAGTCCTGAAAAATTGTCTCCATGACGTTTTCCTTCCAATAGCCCTATGAAATTCCTTACTCATTCCTCAGCGTGGTCATCGGGTCAACCTGGGTGGCTCGGCGTGCCGGAAAGAAACAGGCGGTCAACCCGGCCCCCATCACAGTTCCAACGACAACTGCCATTGTCAGAGGATCGGTCGCGGAAACGCCGTGAAACTGGCTCGACAGAAGGCGCGTGGTCGCAATGCTTGCCAGCAAACCAATGACCACGCCGCCGCCAATCAGCAGCAGTGCGCGTTTCAGCATCATGCGCAGAATGAATGATGGCGGCGCGCCCAGGGCCAGACGAATTCCGATGTCGTGCGTCTGGAGCGAAACGATGTAGGTCATCACGCTGAAAAGTCCAACGATGGCGAGGACGAATCCGAGCGAAGCGCAGGCGCCGAAGGCAATCGCGCTGAACCTCGGCCTCTTGTATACGAGGGCATCCATCACGGTTCCCAGCGAGAAACCGGTGGCCCCTCCCACATCCGGCGCAGCCAATACGAGGTCATGGTCCAAGGACCAGAGCGTTTGCCGGACGTTTTTCACCAGCGAAGTCGGCGGCACGCGAGTCTGCATGGCGATGCCGCGGTCTCCGAAACCGGAGATTGAGTACGGCACGAATCCTTGGGGAAGCGTGTTCTGCGGGGTTCTAAGCACCATCACTCCCCCTTCGAAGTCGTACGTACGAGAGTCGCTGACAATGCCGACGATCTCGAAATAGGCGTCGTGAGGCGTTTCCGGAATTTCGTCCAGCACGTTGAATTTGATTTGCCTCCCGATGGGGTCTTCACCGCCAAAGTATTTTCGGGCCAGCTTTTCGTTCACCACGGCGACGTTTTGGGCCGACAAAATGTCATTCGCGGTCAACAGTCTGCCGTGCAGCAGGCGCAGGCCCAGGGTTTGAAAATAACCTTCGCTGCACAAATCTACGGCCGTCATCCATGTCTCATGATGGGGCTTGCCGGGAACCGTCACATCGCCGCGCGGCGCAAAAAGCAAAGGGAGGCCGATCATTTCTGTCGAACTCACCACGCCGGGCAAAGAATTGAGTTGCGGCAGGAAGCGGTCGAAAAATTCTCTCTTCTGTTCCGCCGTCGTATAACGTCCCTTGGGGAATTGAACTATGGCGGTGAAAATGTTTTCCGGCCGGACTCCAAGATCCGCGTGCGCGAGGGCGATGAAACTCCGCGTTACCAGCCCAGCGCAGGTAAGCAAGAGCAAGGCCAGGCCAACCTGGCCAATTGCCAACGCCGATCGGAACCGGCCGTGCTGGAAGGTGGCGTTCACATTCACTCCCGTGCTCGCCAATCCCTTTTGCAAGTTGGTACGGATCGCGTGCAGCGCGGGGGCCAATCCACACAGCAGCGTGCACAGAAAGGAAGCAGCAATAGCGAAGGCGAGCGCCGGACGATTGAGCGATACGGCGGATTCCATCGGAAGGATGGTAGGTAACTGTGTCAAGCTGAGAGCAGCTTTCAGTCCGGCGTAAGCCAAAAAGCAGCCCACGACGCAACCCGCGCCCGCCAACAGCAAGCTCTCACACAAGAGCTGGCGGATGAGCCGTGCCCGGCTTGCTCCGAGTGAGGCACGCAAAGCAATTTCTTTGGTACGCGCACTAGCTCGCGCCAGCAGAAGCCCCGCCACGTTGCTGCATGAAATCAGCAGCACCAGTGCGGCTGCAGCAAAGAGCAAGAGCAGCGTCTGTTTGAAATCGGACAGAACCACATCATTGAGCTTCTTTGTCGTGACGCGGAACTTCTTGGGATAGTCGTCGGGATGAATTTTCGCCTCTTGGCCCGCAATCACATCGATATCCGCCGACGCCGTCTCCAGGCTTACCCCTTTTTTCAAAATTCCCGTCGCCCAGAAAAAGAATGGATCCTCATTGTTAAATTCAAATCTGCCTCGTGCCGGCTCAGGCCGCGTCCACGATATCGGCATGTACAGATCAGCGCCGGCCACCTGAAATCTCGACGGCATAACTCCAATGATCGTTCGCGCTGTTCCATTGATCATCATGGCGTTGCCGACGACATTCTTGTCCCCCTGAAACTCGCGAATCCAATAGTTGTAGTTGAGCAGCACCACCGGCGCCGCCCCGGACTGCACGTCTTGGTCGCCAAAGCCGCGGCCGAGCAGCGTCGACACCCCCCAGAACTCCATCGCATTCGGCGTTGCTCCAACGCCTTTTACTTGCTCCGCGGTATCAGCGTGCGTGTAGATGACGTACCACAGCCCATAGGCGAGGATGTCTTCATAGCTATGATTCCCATTGCGAAATGCGGCAACCTCGTCGAGGTGATACATTCCGTGACCGCCGCGCTCGTTGTCCGCCGCTTCGACGCTGATTGATACGAGCCTATCCGCGCTGCGATAGGGGAACGGATGAAGCACCCCGTTGTACACGATGCTGAAGATGAGTGTCGACGCGCCGATGCCGAGCGCCAATGTGAAGATACACACGGCCGCAAACCCGGGATTCTTGCGCAACTGCCGCATGCCGTATCGAATGTCGTGCACCAGTCCGGACATGGGGTTCCTCCCTCCTTTACTCGTACCGCAGCGCCACCACTGGATCGACCTTGGTCGCGCGCCGCGCCGGAATATAACTCGCAATCAGCGCCACTCCCGCCAACGCAATCGACACTCCTACGTAAACGCCGGGATCGCTGTTGCTCACTCCCACCAGCAAGTGCGTCATCAGCCGCGTCACTCCCCAGGCCGCGAGCACGCCCGCAAAGACGCCGACGATTACGATCTTCATTCCCTGTCCCACCACCAGCGCCAGGATCTGACGAGGCGTCGCGCCGAGCGCGATGCGCACTCCAATCTCCTGTGTACGCCGCGACGCCGAGTACGAAACCATGCCGTACACGCCAACCACCGCCAGGATCAGCCCCAGCGTCCCCATGAACGCCGCCAGCGACGCGCCAAGGCGAAAGATGAAAAAACCAGTGGCGCCTTTGAGCGACTCTGTCATCGTTCGTATGTCCGCAATCGTGATCGCAGGATTCAGCTCCCGAATCTCCCGCTGGATCTCGCCCGTCAGCAGCCCAGGCGCCACTTGAGAACGAACCTGCAAAATCCGTAGCGACGAGTAATTTTGTTCCAGCGGAATATAGAAGTGCGGCTCCGGGTCTTCCGAAATGCTCTGATACTTGCTGTCACGCGCAATCCCGACCACTTCCAGAAACGGGCCTGCCTCGCTCTTCATGCTGAACCGCTTGCCAATCGGCACTTCTCCCGGCCACAGCCGACTAGCCATCGTCTGATTGATCACCGCCACCAGCGGCGCGGCTTCGTTATCGGAATCCAGAAACCCGCGGCCCAGCAGAACCGGAATACTCAAAGTCTCGAAATAACCCGGATCGACTCGGTTATAGAGGATGGTCGGCAGCGGACGGTCGGGCAGTACAATCCGATTTTCGACATATACTTTTTGTCCGCTCGGAAAAGTGCTGATCGGCACCGACGACGTCAAACTCGCCGACTGAACTCCCGGCATCGCCCTGACTTTCACTTCTAGTTCGCGATAAAACTCGCGCGTTTGCGCTTCGTTGTAGTCGTCCTCCTTCGGATCCAGCGTCACATTCAGCACATGGTCCGGATTGAATCCAAGCTCCATGTGCTCGGCATTCTGCAAGCTGCGCACGAATAGCCCCGCGACAATCAATAGCGTCAGCGATCCCGCCACTTGCAGCACCATCAAGTCCTTGCGGGCCTCGTGGCGGCGCGTACCACGCGCATCATCGCCGCTTCTTTGCTGAAGTACGGCGTTGACGTCCGCCCGAGTCGCATGGAGCGCCGGCGCCAGCCCCACAAAGATTCCAGTGAATAGCACCAACGCAAACGCATACGCAAAAACCGGCCAATCAAAACTAAAATCAAGTTGCAGGGGCACGCCTGCAGGATGAATTGCACCGCTCAGCCCGCTTGCCCACATCCCCAGCAACACTCCCAATAACCCGCCGAGAATCGCCAGCAGCATGGTTTCCGTCAGCATCTGCCGCACCAGCCGCGCACGGCTTCCGCCTAGTGCCGTGCGGATGGCGAGTTCGCGCATGCGAGAAGACGCCTGCGCCATCAGAATGTTGACCACATTCGTGCACGCCAGCAGCAGGATGATCACCGAAAGCACCAGAAAAAGCGCCGAGATCAGGAGAAACGAATTGTTCGCATACGGAATCGGTCGCGATTGTCTTTCCGGCAGCACCCGCACGCTGAACCCTTTGTCCGTTGCCGGATACTGCTCCGCCTGCCGCTGCGAAATCACATCGAACAAACTCTGCGCCTGCGTCAGGCTCACTCCCGGCTTCAGGCGGCCCATCGCAAGTATCAACCGCATGTTGCGGTCCGACCAAAAGTTAACCCCCGAGCCACCCGGAAAGAGCATGCTGAACGGCACGTAGCCATCCATTTCAAAAATCGAAAACGATCCGTGAAACTGCTTCGGCACTACGCCAATGATCTCCACCGGCTTGCCGTCGATCCGTACCTGCTTCCCAATGACGCGCGGATCGCCGCCAAACCGCTTCTGCCAGAAGTTATATCCAAGCACCATGACCGGTTGTGCTCCCGGCGCCTCGCCCTCGGTCGGAAGAATTAATCTGCCCAGCGCCGGATTCACACCTAACCCCGAAAAATAATTTGCCGACACAGAAGTAATCGAAACTCGGTCGGTGCGACCGTCGGCGGAAAATCCGAGCGACCCTCGTCCGAGCGCTTGACCAAATACTTCCGCCGGCCCCGCCGCCTGCTGCCGGAAGGCGACAAACTCCGGATAAGAAAACCCATGGGCTCCGAGCGGTGAGTTTTTTTCCTGAATCGCCAAAGCCGTAAGTTGCTCAGGAGCGGAAACCGGCAAAGGCCGGATCAGAAAACCATTGACGAGGCTAAACATCGCCGTATTCGCGCCCACGCCCAGCGCAATCGTGATCGCGACAATCGCCGTCAGCCCCGGCGACTTCCAAAGCGCCCGCAATCCATAGCGAATGTCCTGCAGCAAAGTCTCCATAAGTTACTCGTAACGCAACGCCACCACCGGATCAACCTTCGTCGCGCGCCGCGCCGGCAGATAACTCGCCAGCAAGGCGACCGAGATCAAGATCGCCGGAACCGCGGCAAAGGTAAGCGGGTCGTTCGGCGTTACTCCATAAAGAAGGTCCGCCATCAGCCTGGTCAGCCCCAACGCGGACACCAGACCCACTACGACGCCGATAGCGGCAAGTCTCCCCGCTCCGCTGAGCACAAGACGCAAAATGTCCAACGGGTTTGCGCCCAGCGCCATCCGTATTCCAATCTCATGCGTGCGCTGTCCGACCACATAAGAGATGACCCCGTAAATCCCCACGCTTGCCAAGAGCAGTGCCAGCGTCGCAAACACGACCAGCAGAATCATCGAAAAGCGCCGCCTGGCCAGCGAACTGGCAATAACGTCATCCATCGACTGCGGCCCAAAAATGACAATCTCGTTGCTGATTTGCTGGCTCGCGTGGCGAATTGAATCGAGCAAGCCGATCCCGGCCTTGTCCGAACGCACGATCATCGCCGAGCCCGAAGGCGCCATGGCGATGAACCCATCCGACATCTGCATGCACGGAATGTAGAACTGCGCTCGCAATTTCTCCATGTCATCCGTATCGAGTCCCCACTGCTTCACGTGCCCAACGACTCCGACAATCTCTGCCGGCCCAACAAAATTGGTCGACAAAATTCGTTTGCCGATCGGGTCCGCGTTCGGAAAGAACTTCTTCGCAAACACCTCGTCGACCACGATGACGCGCGGCGAATGCTCGTTATCCTGCTCGCCGAAAAAGCGCCCGTGCCGGAGCGGGATGCCCATGGCCTTCAGGTAGCCAGGCCCCACAATGTAGTCGATGCCCCAGCCCATCTCGTTCTGGGTGGACGGCTTGGGTTGGCCTTCGAACCAGAACGTTAGCTCATCGTCATATCCCAATGGCAGCGCGCCCCACGTTTGTGAAACCGCTTGAACTCCCGGAATCGACGCCACTTTGTTATCGACCTCGCGAAATGCCGCGCGAATCGCCTCCGGAGAGGCATTCATCATCGAAGGCGGCAGCGACACGCCCACCGTCAGCACATTTCGAGGATTGAATCCAGGATCGACATTCCACAGCCGAGTTAAGCTGCGCACCATCAGCCCGGCGCCCGCCAACAGCACCAGCGCCATCGCCATCTCAACCACAACGAAGACGCCCTGCACGGGGTGCCGCGTTCCGCTCAAGCCCCGCCCACTTTCTTTGAGACTGTCTTGCAGATTCGCCGGCGACATCTTCAGCGCCGGCGCGAGACCAAACAACACTCCCGCAAAGACTGAAATCGCCAGCGTGAACAGCAATACCCGAACATCAAGCCCAATCTCCTCCGCGCGTGGCAAGGTAGTAGGAAGAACGCCCAACGCCGCCCGCGTCCCCCACGCCGCCAGCAATAAGCCGAGCGCGCCGCCGATCAGCGCCAGCAAAACGCTCTCCGTAAGTAATTGCCGGAACACGCGCCCCCGGCTCGCTCCGATCGCCGCCCGAATCGCGAATTCACGTGTCCGCCCAGTCGAGCGCGCCAGCAAAAGATTGGCCACATTGACGCAAGCAATCAGCAGCACGAAGCCGACACTCGCCAGCAATACGACCAACAACGGCCGCACTCCGCCGACCACCCACTGCTTAAGCGGAATAAGGCTGGCACTGATCCCCTTATTGGCGTCTGGATACGCAGCCGCAAGGTTGCTCGTGATCGCTTTCATGTCGGCTGCCGCCTGGTCGATCGTCACTCCCGGCTTAAGCCGGCCGATGCCGTGGAAGCCGAGGCCAGCGCTGCGTGTGTTGAGCAGATTATTTTTCCACTGCCCAACCGGCACATACACGTCGCCTTGCCCTGACGAACCAAACATCGCAAAGTGGAAGTTGGCTGGAATCACGCCAACGATCGTGTAACCCCTGCCATCCAAAGTCATACTCTTGCCAACGATGTCGGCCGCCGACCCAAACTTCCGTCGCCATAATCCCTCACTGATCATCGCCATCGGAGCCGCGCCGATCTCGTCCTCTCCCGCCGCAAACGTGCGGCCCAGCAGCGGCTTTGCCCCTAAAAGCGAAAATAAATCCGCCGCCACAAACTCGCCATTCACTTGCATCGCGTCTCCCACTCCCGTGAAGCTGAAAGCGTAGCCGCGAGAAATCGCCATCCCCGAAAAAGTGTGATTGTCCTTCCGCCAGTCGCGAAAATTGGGAAACGAAATCGAACCGTGCTCAAAATTTGCCTTGCTCTCGTGCAGCGTCACCAGTTGCTCGGGATGCGGATACGGCAAAGGATTGAGCAGCACGCCATTCACCACCGAGAACAGCGCTGTGTTCGCTCCCACTCCGAGCGCGATCGTAATCACAACGATCGCAGCGAGCCCCGGCGTCTTAACAAATTGCCGCAACGCGTAGCGCAGATCTTGTCGAAATCCATTCATAGCCAGAACCTCCTACTCGTAGCGCAGCGCTTTCATCGGCTCCACTCGCGACGCTCGCCGAGCCGGCAACATGGCCGACGCAATCGCAACCAAAGTCACCACCACAATCGTCAAGCTGAGCGTCAGCGGATCGCTGCTCGAAATCCCATACAACTGGCTTCTCACGGCGCTCATCAACAGCAGCGACACCGGCAGCGCAATCGCAATACTGATCCCCGCCAGCCACAACACCTCAAACATCACCATCCTCACCACCGACCCGCGCGTCGCTCCGAGCGCCATGCGAATCCCTATCTCGCTCGTCCTCTGCGTCGTCGAATACGCCAGCACTCCATACAACCCCACCGCCGCCATCAGCGCCGCAAGCACTCCAAAGCCCGATGCCAGCAACGCAATCACGCGCTCCGCCGTCAGATTGTTGTCGATCTGCTCATCCATCGTCCGAAAAGTGTCGAGCACGAGATTGGCATCCAGCGCCTGCATCGCGCGGCGGATCGTGCTCTCCGCGCTTTCCGGCAGCTGCCACGTCCGCACATAAAATGTCATCGCATGCGGCTCCTGCGTTTGCAGATAAGGGGTGAACACCGTGCGCATCACCGGCTCCCGCAAACTGGTGTGCTTCGCATCTTTCACGACGCCAACGATGGCAATGTCCGGCTTCACTCCTTTGCCGCCGCCGTTCGCCACGAAATGTCCGAGTGCCTGTTGCGCATCCACAAAATAATGCCGGGCAAAACTCTCATTCACGATCGCCACTTTCTGCGATCCCTCCTTATCCTGATCCGTAAACACGCGCCCCGCCAGCAGCGGCATCTGCATCGTTGAGAAGTAATCGACGCTCACATTCGGCTGCTCGACCTGCATATTCTCGTCCGGTTTGTCCGCATATCCTGAAACGGTTACGTTCCCGGTCTCGTTTTCATTCGCCAGCTCCGCATCAGTGGTCGCGGCCACCGCGCGCACTCCAGGCAAGCCTCTCAACGTTTCAAACATCCTCTGGTAGAGCGCAAACGTGCGCGCCGGCTCGTACCCAGCCATCCTCGGATCCACTCCAAATGTCAGCAGATGATCCGTCGCAAATCCCGCATTCAGCGCTCGAAGATTGTGCAGTGTACGTACAAACAGCCCCGCCCCCACCAGCAGCATCAGGCTCAGCCCAATCTGCACCGCCACCGAAATCCGCCGAAACCGCAGCGGACTGCTCCGCGCCGTCATCCCTTGCTGCTTCAGTGCCGGAGCCAGATCAGGCCGCCAGAACTGCAACGCCGGAGCCAAACTGAAAAGTAGACTCGCCAGCAACGCCAACCCACAATTAAAGAGCATGATGCGCAGATCGGGTTTCGCGGAAAACGGCAAATCGCCCGTCCCGCCTCCCCAGATCATCGTGATCAGGACCGCGGAAACTCGCGGCGCCAGCAGCATGCCAAACAATCCTCCGGCAGTTCCGAGCAGCAATCCCTCGACCAGCAATTGCTGTATCACCCGCTTCTGCTTCGCGCCGAGTGCGTAGCGCACCGACATTTCGCGAATTCGCCCCGCCCCGCGCACCAGCAGCAGGCTGCCCACATTGGCGCACGCCATCAGCGCCACTAATCCCACCATGCCCATCACAATCAAAAGCGGCATCTGCACGTCGCTGCGCAGCGGCGAAAATCCCCGCGCCCCATCGAGCACAAACAAATGTGATTTATTTACAAACCGGTCGCGAAAATTCTCCGACCCACCCTTGATCTCCTTCAGTTCATCGCTGCGAATCGCCGACCACAGCGGCCCAACTCCCGCCTCCGCCTGCTCGCGGCTCACACCTGGTTTCAGTTTCCCCACAATATTCAGCCAACTCGATCGCCGATCCTCCAAGTCTTTACTTCCCGGAATCACCTCCGCCTTCATCATCATCGGCACAAACACGTCGGGCGTATCGCCCATCACCACGCTGTGAAAGCCCGGCGGCGCCACTCCCACCACCGTAAACGGTTGCCCATTCACCAGAACGCTCTGGTTCAAAATTCCCGGATCGCTGCCAAACCGCCGCTGCCAATAACTGAAACTCAACACCGTCACCGGATTCGCATCCGCCACTACATCGTCCGCCGAAACGAACAATCGCCCCGCAGCCGGCCGCAGCCCAAGCACATCAAAATAATTTCCCGAGACGAGCTCCGCTCCCACCAGATCCGGCTGGTTATGCCACTGCACTCCCACCTGCGTAAAATCCGTAGCGATCATCCCGCTGAAAACAGAATTACGGTCGCGCAGATCCCGATACATGGGATACGAAAAATAAAAATGCCCGTCCGCCCGAGAATTTAGCCGTCCCCTATTGCTCCCCGAATAATTCAGAATCACCAGGCGATCCACATCCTTCACGGGAAGGCTGCGCAGCAGCGCCTGATCGAGCAAACTGAAAATCGCGGTGTTCGCGCCAATCCCCAGCGCCAGCGTCACAATCGCCACGGCCGCAAACCCCGGCGACTTCCGCAACTGCCGCACCGCGTACCTGAAATCCTGAAGCAATCCGTTCATGCTCGCTCCTCACTCATATCGCAGCGCCACCATCGGATCGACCGACGCTCCGCGCCGCGCCGGCAGATAGTTGGCAAAAAACGCTACCCCTCCCAGCAACATCGCCACGCCCGCGAACGTCAGCGGATCGGTCGCCGAAATCCCAAACAGCATTCCGGCAATCAGCCGCGTCATCGCCAGCGAAAGCACCGTCCCCGCCACAATTCCCATCAGCACCAGCATCATCCCCTGCTTCACCACCAGCGCAACTACGTCCGGCCGCCGCGCTCCGAGCGCCATCCGAATCCCAATCTCCTTCGTCCGTTGCGCCACCGAATAAGACATGACCCCATAGAGTCCAATCGCGGCCAGCGCCATCGCCACCGCCGCAAAAATCGCCAGCAGCAACATGCTGAATCTCCGCCGCTGCACCGAGTTCGCGATCAGTTCCTGCATCGTGCGTATATTGGCCAGCGGCACATCTTTATTCACACTCCAAACCGCGTTCTGCGCCAGCGAAGTCAAGCTCGTCGGATCCGAGGTCGCGCTCTGCATCGCCACAAACATCGACGGCCACTGCGCCTGCCCCAGCAACTGATAAATCTCCGACCGCGGAGCCGTATCCAGTCCCACATGCCGCACATTGCCAACGACGCCGACAATCTCCAGTGTCAAATTGTCCGGCCCAAACTTTGTAAGCTGTCTCCCAATCGCATCCTGCCCCGGAAAAGCCGCGCGCGCCAGCGCGTCATTCACGATCGCCACATGCACCGAACTTCCCAGGTCGCTGTCGCTGAAGTTCCGCCCCTTCAGCAACGGAATCCCCATCGTCCGAAAATAATCGGCGGTGCTCACGCGAATATCCGCGTCGTAATCCTTATCACTTCCCGGAACATTAAAGCTCCGTGAACTGTTCCCTCCCGCCAGTGGCAACCGGCTCACAGCGCCCACCGATCGCACACCCGGCAACGCTTGAAGCCGCTGCATCACATCCCGAAAAAACGCAAATTGCTGCGCCGCATCCGTTGACGACGGCAGTGCAACATTAAAGGTCAGCAGACGATCGGCATCGAATCCCGGATCAACATCCATCAGCCGCGCGAAACTCTTCACCAGCAGGCCTGCCCCAACCAGCAGCACCAGCGACAATCCCACCTCCGCGACCAGCAGCACCGAGCGGGTTCGCCCCCGGTTCGCCGTGCTCCCACGCTCGCCCTCTTTCAAACATTCGCTGGGATTCGATCGCGAAGCCTGCAACGCCGGCACCAACCCAAAAACAATTCCGCAAATAATCGAAGCAAGAAAGCTGAACGCCAGCACCTCCCGATTAATTCCAATCTCCTGAAACCGTCGTATATCCGGCGGGCTCAGCGCCAACAGCGAAGGAACCGCCACCGCCGCCAGCAGCAGTCCCAACCCTCCGCCTAACAGCGCCAGCACCACGCTCTCCGTGAGCAATTGCCGCAACAATCGTTGCCGGCTCGCTCCCATCGTCGTGCGTATCGAAATTTCCCTCCCGCGCACCGCCGCCCGCGCCAGCAAAAGATTCGCCACATTCGCGCACCCAATCAGCAGCACAACCACTACCGCCGCCAGCAACACCAGCAGCACCGGACGAATGTCGCCCACCACATATTCATGCAGCGGCAAAAAACTGACTCCCATCTTGTCGTCCTCGTTCGGATACTGCTTCTCCAGCCGCCGTCCGATCGTGTCAAGCTCCGCGCGCGCCTGCGGCATCGTCACTCCCGGCTTCAGCCGCCCCCACACGTCGAGATAGTTGCGATCCCTAAACTGCCGCGGATCCTTATCCGGTGCCAGCGGATGGCTCGGCACTCCCCAAGGCGAAGTCACCCACAGCTCGCCATAATCGTCCGGGGAAAAATTCGGCGGCATCACGCCAACCACGCTGTATTGCTCTCCATTCAGCTGCACGTTCCGGCCAACAATCCCGCGATCGCCGCCAAAGGAGCGCCGCCACAGCCCATATCCCAGCACCACCACATGATCGTTGCCCGCCCGCGCGTCGCTCTCCTCCAACCCGCGCCCCAGAATCGGATTGACTCCGAACAACGCGAAAAAACTAGGCGCTGCCATCGTCCCTCGCACTCGTTCCGGATGATCGCCCGCCGATAAACTCGCCGGCCATCCTCGCGACGTCGCCATCTCCGCGAACACCGTGTTCTGCGCAACCCAATCCAGATAGTTCGCAGGCGAGGCGTCATCATTCCATACGCCTTGAAACGTCTGCGAAACCTTCACAATCCGGTTCGAATCCGGATATGCCAGCGGATGCAACAACACCTCATCCACCACGCTGAACACCGACGTGGTCGCCCCAATCCCGAGCGCCAGCGTAATCATCACGACGAAAGTAAATCCCGGGCTCTTGCCCATCTGACGCAGCGCATAGCGAAGATCTTGAAATAGTCGCCTCATAAATCCTTCCTCACTCGTACCGCAGCGCCACCATGGGATCGACGCGCGCGGCGCGAAAAGACGGAATGTAAGCCGCCACTAGACCGGCGAATGCTACTCCAATGCACACGAGCGTCAGCACCAACGGATCCCGCGGTCCCGTTCCATAGAGCATGCTTTGGAGCACGGACGCAGAAGCCAGGACGGCTGCCATCCCGACGCCAATTCCCAACGCGAGCAGGACAGCCGCATCGCGCAGCACCATGGTCAACACCACTACGCGTTGCGCTCCCAGCGCCATGCGGACACCGATCTCGCGCGTTCGCCTCGTCACCGAATACGTCATGACTCCGTAGAGACCGACAATTGTGAGCGTGATCGCGAGACCGGCAAAGCTGCCCAATAGCACCATCGTGAATCGCGGCTGCGAAAGTCCTGTGGACATTAGTTCGCGCAGGGTCCGAAACCGCGTCACCGGTATCTCCTTGTCCATGGAGGCGACAACCTGCCGAATTGATTGCGCGAGACTGATCGGGTCAACGGTGGAGCGCACGACGGAGTTCAAACAGCACCAACTGTCAAGTTGGCTGGCCGGCACGTACATCGCCGGTCGCATCTCGCGTTGTGTCATGGAGAGCCGTACATCTCCTACCACCCCGACGATCTCACGCCACGGTGGTCCTTCCGGCTTGCCATTGCCAGCGCCCGGTTTGATCTTCTTTCCGAGCACCTGCTCTCCTGGGAAGTACCTCCGCGCGAACGCCTCGTTGACAATTATCACCTGCCTAGCGTCGCCGTCATCCCGTTCGGTAAAGTCGCGACCTTCGAGCATTGGGATTTGCATCGTGCTGAAGTATTGTGGAGAGACAGGCGTAAAGTCGGTGGCAGAGTGCTGTCCTGCGGGCATGGGATGTTCCGGATCTTCAAAGGAGATGACGGCAACATCGTCGGTCATGGGAAGAATTTCTATGCCGCCCGCGGATTGCACACCGGGGATGGAGCGAACCCTGTCGAAATACTCGCGATAAAATTGCGAGCGTGTCGTCTTATAGCGCGAGTCCGGTGTTTCGAAACCTACCGTCAGCAGATTGTTCGGATTGAAACCTTCATTGACGCGCTGCAGATTTGCGAAGCTGCTAATCAATAGGCCTGCTCCAGCCGTGAGCATGAGACCAAGAGCCACTTGCGCCACGATCAGCGATGAGCGCAGCCAGTCCGATCCGGCTATCTCGCTGCGTCCGCCCTCTTTCAAGGTGCAGACAAGATTGCTTCGCGAAGACATCATGGCTGGGATGATGCCGAAGATCAATCCGGAAGCCAGCGACAGCAGCACTGAGAAAGCCAGCACGCGCAAGTCAACTCCGGCGTCCGCCGCCCGCGGAACGCTATCGCCTATCAAACGAAGAATCACGGGCGTGCAGAGGAAGGCTAGTCCACATCCGGCGAGACCTCCGGACACACTCAAGGCGAGGCTTTCCACAAGCAACTGCCGGACAATGCGATTGCGCCCAGCTCCCAGGGCGGAGCGCATCGCGATTTCACGCTGCCGCTCACGCATGCGAGCCAGCATCAGGTTCGCGATATTGCCGCAAGCAATCAGCAACACCAGCACGACCGCGCCGAGTACGATCAGAAGCGGCGTTCGTGTGTCACCAATCAAGGCAGCAATGGCAGTCTGTGTGCGGGCCGAGTCGTGGCGCGTATTGGTGTTCGGGTATTCTTTCGCAAGGTTGGTCGCGATTGCCTTCAGATCCTGGTCCGCTTGTTCGACGGTGACACCCGGCTTCACGCGTCCAAACACAGCGAGGAAATGAGACCCGCGCATCGTCGTATTCGATTCCGGATCGCTCGGATCATCGTCCACCGCCAGAGTGGTCCAAAAACTGTTCTTGGCCTCATTGACCGGGAACCGAAACGACAGCGGCATCACTCCGACGACCGTGTAGAGATTTCCGTTGAACTTGAGTTGGCGTCCGAGGATCGACTTATCTGACGCGAATTGCGACGCCCACAGCGCATGGCTGATCAGCACGACGCGGCTACCGGCTTTTTCCTCGTCCGACTGAAAACCGCGACCAAGTTCTGGACTGACCCCGAGTGCGGGGAGGAAGTCCCACGAGACAACCTGGCCCTCGACGTGGACGGGTTGATCGAGGCCGCTCAGAGTGAACCCAATATCGTGGTACGACACCAGGTGTGTCAGCGTATGGTTTCGGCTCCGCCAATCGAAGAAATCCGGATACGACAAAGCGCCAAAACCAGGGGCACGAGTGTTGACCGATTCTGCTGCAATCAGCCGCTCCGGCTGGTAGTACGGCAGCGGGCGCAGCATCACCGCATCGATCACGCTGAACACCGCCGTATTCGCCCCAATCCCCAACGCCAGCGTCGTCACCGCCACCAACGTAAACCCGGGGCTCTTAAGCATCTGCCGCAGCGCGTAGCGAAGATCCTGAAGTAATCCGTTCATTAATCTCTCCTCACTCGTACCGCAGCGCCACCATGGGATCGACATTTGCCGCTCGCCACGCCGGCAGAAACGCCGCCACACTCGTGACCAGCGCAACGCAGCACATTGCCAGCGCAAAGCTCAGCGGATCGAACGGAGATAACTGATAAAGCATCGCTCCCAAAAAGCGCACGGATAAAATCGCCAGCGGCAGCCCCACCACCGTCCCGACGCAGCTGATGAGCAGACTCTCCCGCATCACCATCCACAGCATTTGCTGGCGTTGCGCGCCCAGCGCCATGCGTGTTCCGATCTCCGCCGTGCGCCGGTTCGTCCGGTAAGACAAAGTGCCGTAAAGTCCAGTCGCCACCAACAGCGCCGCCAGCCCGCCAAAAAATCCTCCCAGCCGCGCAAACATTTTCGGCTGCGAGTAAGACTGCTCGAATTGAGCAACCTGCGTCATCGGCTTCTGCAGCGGAACATCGGGATCCATGTCATGCACCACCTGGCGCATCGTCGGCAGCATGCTCAGCGGTTCGCCCTTCACTCTCACCTCAATGTGCATGGTGTCCCCACGGTCCAGCGTCTGGAAGGTCGGGAAATAAGCCATCGGCACCGGCTTCTCGTCGACGGCTCTATACTTGCTATCCTTCGCAACTCCAATGATGGTTCTGTTATCACGAAACTTATGCCCCAGCGGATTTGTATTCGGCAAGAACTTCTTCACGAACGTTTCATTCACCACGACAACTGGCAAAGATGACGGCGTGTCGGCGTCGGTAATATCGCGGCCTTCGAGGACAGGTACTCCGAGCACGTGGAAAAAATCCGGCCCAACATCATTGCTTCGTACCAGCGTTGAACTAAATCTGCCCTTAAGCGAGACGCCGTCTAAAGCATCATCATCATTGTTGCTGCTCCATCCCGACCCGATGCGGTTCTCCATAAGCGTGGCCGATTCAACCCCCGGCACCGCGCGAATCCGTTCGAGCAGCGTGCGATAAAACGTGAGCGTCTCCGACGGAGTGTGAGCAGTCTGAGGGGTGATTCCAAAAACCAGCAAACCATCGGCGCGCATGCCCAAGTCTTGCGTCTCATAATTTCGAAGCGTGCGCAACAAAAGCACGGCAGAGACGAGCAGCAACATGCAGACTGCTATTTGCGCCGACATCAGCACTCTTCCGCCGAAAGCGCGGCGCCTGTCTTGGGTCATGTTGGTTGCGGTGGCCCGCAGTACGCCGGAAACCGGTGACCGCAGCGCAATCCACAACGGCGCTATGCCGAAGGCCAGCGCGCTGACCGCCGAAATCCCCAGCGTGAAAAGCAACACGTTGCCATTCGGTGCGAGCCCAGTCTCAATTCCCGACCAAGCCGCCAGCGCCTCCGTTGCCAGAATGGCGAACGCCCAGCCAAGCCCCGCTCCCGCCATCACCAGCAGCGAACTCTCCGTCAGCAGCTGGCGGAAAAGATGTCCTCGCTCCGCCCCCACCGCCATGCGCAGGCTAAACTCCCGTTGCCTCGCCTCATTCCGCGCCGTGATCAGCAACGCCACATTCGAGCACGCGATCAGCAAAACCAGCAACACCAGCCCCATCAAGATTCGTACCGGCTGCTTGTATTGCTGGTTGAAGCCCTGAATTCCCCTCGCGGGATCAAAATTCAGCAGCGGCTTCCACTCCTTCGGATCAATCGTGCCGACTCCAATCTTCGCCGCTTCGCCAAATGTCGATTCCAAAGCATTCTGCGCTTGCCCCGGCGTAACGCCCCGCTTGAGCCGAACCAGCAGCGGCATGCACCAGCATTTCGGCGCATAAAGGCTGTCCTCCCCCGCGGCATTCCCCCAGGCATTCAAATCCGCCCGGTTTTGCAGAGGAATCCAAAAATCGGTTGACGCTGCCGGTTCAAGTCCGCGAAACCCTTGCGCAGCAATGCCGACGATGGTGAAAGGAACATTCTTGATGAAGAGAGTTGTCCCGAGAACCGCCGCGCTCCCCGCAAAACGCCGCGTCCAATAGTCATGGCTGATCACAACGATTTGCGAGTGATCTCTCTCGTCCTCCAGCGACAATCCCCGGCCTCGCGATATTCCAGCCGTCAAAGCAGAAAAGAAATTTCCGCTGACTTCATCACCCTGCGCCGCTTCCGGCGCCTCCCCATAGCGCACCGCAACTCTACCGATAGCCAGCGGCACATAACCGATGACATCATCCAGCACATCAGTGCGCTGGCGAAGAGCTTCAAATACCGGCTGCGAAAACGAAGTGTCCCCATTCCCCGTATTGCGCGCTCCTCGCGGCTGGCCGCCACTCGCAATCTGCAAATGGTAAAGCCGCTCCGGATCGCGCACCGGCAACATCCGCAACAGCACCGCATCCATCACGCTAAACACCGCCGTATTCGCCCCAATCCCCAGCGCCAGCGTAATCACCGCGACGAAAGCGAACCCCGGGCTCTTGCGCATCTGCCGCACTGCATAGCGAAGATCTTGAAATAGACCGCTCACGACTTTCTCCTCACTCGTACCTCAACGCCACCATGGGATCGACCTTCGCCGCACGCCGTGCGGGGATGAAGCAAGCTCCCAGCGCAACGCCCAGTAGCAGTACGGCAACCGCCAGGAAAGTTTGCCAGTCGGTCGGGCTCACGGCGAACAGCATGCTCGACAAAACGCGCGTCGCTGCCATCGATGTAATCAATCCAATTCCGATTCCCACGAGCGCCAACACCGTACCGTGTTTGAGTACAAGTCGTAGAATGTCCTCGGGCATCGCACCGAGAGCGAGCCGGATGCCGATCTCATTCCGTCGTTGCGTTACCGAATAGGCCAACAGACCGTAGAGCCCGATCGTAGCCAGCAGAAGCGCGAGCGCGGCAAATACGGCGAGTAATTGCGATGAGAAACGCGGTTGAGAAATCGACATTCCCACCACGTCATCCATTGACCTCACCGCGGAGAGCGTCCTTTCCTTATCGACCGTGCTCAGCCGATCGCGTAACGCGGCGGCGAGATTCATCGGGTTGGCTGCCGCGCGTACCACGATGTCCATCATCGGCGGCGCATATTGCGCGTAAGGAACGTACATCTCCGGCCGTTGCGGATCACTCAGCGCGCGGTGGCTGATATTCCCGACCACCCCTACAATTGCGCGCTGCGCCTTTGGATCGCCCATGATCTCCAGCCGTTTGCCCACCCCGTTCTCGCTGCCAAAAAACCGCTTCACAAAAGCTTGATTGACGACCATCACTCCCGGTGAATCCGAATTGTCTCGCTCATCGAACCATCGCCCGGTCAATAGCGGAATGCGCATCGCGGAAAAATAGTTGGGCGTAACCTGGCGCACTTCGGCATCATCGAACTCGCTCGGCCCATAGCTCCGTCCCGGTATGCGGAATGGGTTGTCGCTGTGTTCGCCGCTAAGAGGCAACTCCGAAGTTGCGCCCACCGCGTCCACTCCCGGCAGAGACCGCACCTGCTCTTCAAACTCCCTCCAGAATTTCACCCGATTTTGCGGATCGCCATACTTTCCATTGGCCGGTCCGTTTAAGCTCAGGCGCGCCGTCATCACGTGATCTGTCTGAAAGCCCGGCGCCACATGGATCAGCCGCCAGAAACTCTTCAGCAACAATCCCGCGCTCACCAGCAACGTCAACGACATCGCAATTTCAACAATCACCAGCGCGCTACCGAGCCGTTTGTGCGGAGCAGGCGCGGAAGTGCGATTTGTCTCTCTCAGCCCCTGCGAAAACTTCCCGCTCGAAACCTGCAATGCGGGAACCAGCCCAAACACCACGCCCGTCAACAACGAGATTCCAATCGTGAAGGCCAGCACGCCGAGATTTATTTTGCTCTCGCCCAAACGTGGAACATTCAATGACCCCAAGGAATGCAGTGTGTGCACTCCCCAGGCGGCAGCCAGCACGCCCAATCCGGCGCCGGCCAGAGCCAGCATCACACTCTCCGTCAGCGCTTGCCGTATCATGCGTCCGCGCCCTGCGCCGAGCGCTCCCCGCAGAGCAAATTCCTTTTCCCTCGTGATCGACCGCGCCAGCAACAAGTTCGCCACATTGACGCACGCGATCAGCAAGAGAATCCCAACCGCGCCGAACATCAGCAGGAGTCCCGAACGCACCGGCCCAACCAGAACGTCCGCCAGCGGCCGCTGTCGCATCGACCATCCCAGATTCGAAACCGGATACTGCTGGGCCAGTCGCAGCGCGATCGCGTCCAGATCGGTCTGGGCTTGTGGGAGGCTGACTCCCGGCTTAAGCCGCCCAATCATTTTTAGCGAATGCCCCATCCGTATGTTCATCCACTGCTGCAGCATCGCCATTGGAACCCACATCTGGGCTTCGCTCAGAACTGGCACATCCGACGGCAGCACACCGACAACGGTCAGATTCTGGCCATCCAACCTGACCGTTCGTCCCACAATGTTTCGATCGCCGCCAAAGTTGCGCTGCCAAAGTCCATAGCCAAGAATTGCAACCTGTGGCGTCGCTTCCTGCTCGTCCGACAAAAGAAAGTCGCGGCCAAGCAGCGGACGAATTCCAAGGCACTCAAAGAAATAGGCGGATGCAAGCGCGGCGAGCACCTGCTCCGGCTTGTCGCCCGACAAGTTCGCCGGCTTGGCGCTATATCCAAACGCCGCCATCTGATCGAAGCTCCTGTTGGATGCCCGGTAGTCTCGAAAATCAGGCGGAGAAACCCCAGCCTCGTCGGTCTGCGGAAACTTTCCGTTAAGCCAAACCAATCTGTCAGGCGCACGAAATGGCAGCGGATGCAAAAGCACAGCCTCGATCACGCTGAAGACGGCTGTATTGGCTCCAATACCCAGGGCAAGAGTGAATACCACTACCGCAGTGAACCCTGGGTTCTTGCGCAACTGCCGCAACGCATAACGCGCGTCCTGCAACGCCCCACTCATGCGCTCGTCTCCGCCAGCAGCTTCTTCAACTCCTCTTCCGCCACGACCTTGCCGTCGAACAAATGCACTTCGCGTTGCGCATGCTTCGCAAATCGCGGATCATGCGTCACCATGCAGATCGTCGCGCCCTCGCGATGAAGCTCCTGCAGCAACTCCATCACCGCTTCGCCATTGCGCGAATCCAGATTTCCCGTAGGTTCATCCGCCAGCAGAATCGAAGGTTTCCCGCCCAACGCGCGCGCCACCGCCACGCGCTGCTGCTGACCACCCGAAAGCTGCGATGGATAATGCCGCACCCTATGCGCCATCCCCACCCGCTCGAGCGCCTCCATCACCCGCGCCTTGCGATCCGCGGCCGGCATCCTCTGCCGATAAGTCAGCGGCAACTCCACGTTTTCATAAACCGTGAGATCGCCAATCAAATTAAAACTTTGAAAGATGAACCCAATCTCCTGGTTCCGTATCCGCGACCGCTCCGCGAAATCCAGATTCTCCACCGTCTTCCCATTCAGCGAATACCGTCCCGCCGTCGGCGTATCCAGCAGCCCAATGATCGAAAGCAGCGTCGATTTTCCGCAGCCCGACGGCCCCGACATCGCGACATACTCGCCCTTCGCAATCGAAAGATGAATCCCCGACAATGCATGCGTTTCGATCTCATCGGTGTAGAAAACTTTGGTCAGATCCGAAATCTGAATAAGTGGCTGTCCCGCTTCGATCTTTGCGGCTTCGCTGCTTGCTGTTTCAATCATTGCTGCTCCCTCGCTCTTAAGTTTTTGTCTTTTGGTCGAGCCCGATGAATCGCCCCTGCCTGCTCGAGCCGAAAATTACTCCAGCCGTATCCGATCCGTGTTATCCCACCGCGACATGTCCGACAAAATTACCGTGTCCCCCTCGTTCAGCCCTTCCATCACCTGAATCGAATTCACCGAAGCTCGCCCCACCTTCACCGGCACTCGCAAAGCTCCCTGTCCATCCCCACTGAGCTTGAACAAACTGATCGTGCTGTTCTCCTGCCCAAATGCCGGACGCCCCACATAAAGCACGTTGTCCAGCCGCTCCAGATCGATCGTTCCATCCACGCTCAAATCCGGCCGAGCGCCCTTCGGCAACTCCCCCGTTAGTTT
Organism: Terriglobales bacterium; assembly: GCA_036513715.1. Taxonomy (GTDB): domain Bacteria; phylum Acidobacteriota; class Terriglobia; order Terriglobales; family Acidobacteriaceae; genus Acidiflorens. The sequence goes on along the minus strand of DATBYM010000067.1, from coordinate 58,140 downwards.
GACGTCCACCGTCACCGTTCCGTTTTGCACCGCCGGATCAACCCTCATCACCGTCCCCGCAATCACCCCATTGTGCGTGTCCACCGAAGCCGGCTCGCCAATCTGCACATCGCGCGCCTGCGTCTCCGCAACCTTCAAGGTCGCCATCAGATGATTCGGTTCCACCACCTTCGCCAGCATCGTTCCCGGCAAAACGTGTTGCCCCACCTGCAGCGGTAAATCGACCAGCACTCCATCAATCCCCGCCCGCACTCTCAACTCATCCAATTGTTTTTGTTTCAGCTGATACAGCGTCTTCATCTGATCGACCTTCGCCTGCTGCTCCGCCATCTGCGACTCAATCGCCCGCTGATTCGCCGCCAGGACCTGATTCTCCAGATCATTCCGCGTAGTCAGCTCGTCCGCCTTATCCTTCGAAGTCTTGTAAGCCATCCCCGAAATAACTCCCAACTCGAAAAGCGCCTTGTCCGTCTGTGCCTGCCGTTGGGCCTGCGCGTCATCGTCGTGAACCGTCGCCGCACCCGCCTTCTGGTTCATCAAATCGCTTTCCAGCTTCACTCGCAGGTTCTGGTACTCCGCCTCCGCCGCCTTCAATTGCAGTTGCGCATCGACCGCCGCCTGCTCCGTCTGCGGATTGCTCATATCGAGCAAAATCGTATCCGCCTTCACCTGGGATCCCGGCAGCAAGTGAATCCGCACTACCGTCGCTTCCGTCTCCGCCGGAATCTGCCGCACCGATTCCTGGCTAGGCACCAGCGTTCCCAGCCCGCGCACCTGCCGCAGCATCGACCCGCGCTTCACCGTGTCCGTCCAAACCGTGCCGCGTTCGACCGTCGGAGCCGCCGGCTTCAGCCGCGAAACTCCCACCGAAACCGCAGCGACACCAATAACAATGACCGCCACAATCACTGCCTGCCGCCGTCTTTTTTGAGTCTTGAATTCAGGCCGAGCGATATCCATTTCAATGAGGGCACGGCAACTGGGAGGCCATTGTCGGCGGAACGGTAAGTCTTCAAAAATATGGGGATATAGCGGCAACACCGACAGTGAGAACAGTATCTTCTATCCCGAACCGGACGATGGTGTCCGGAAATGGACAAGGTTCCTACTCATAACGCAGCGCCGTCATCGGATCAAACTTCGATGCGCGCCGCGCCGGAAAATAGCTGGCCGCTGCCGCCACCAAAGCCAGCAGAGCCGCCGCCAACCCAAGCGTAATTGGGTCAGCCGGCTTCACTCCAAATAGCAACGAACTGGCTGTCTTCCCGAGCGCAATCGAGAGCGCAAGCCCCACGCCAATACCAATCGCCAAAAGCACCAGAGTCTCGAACAAAATCATCCCCAGTATGCGCAACCGTCCCGCACCGAGTGCCAGGCGAATGCCCACTTCATTCGTGCGCCGCTGCACCATATATGACATCACCCCATATAAGCCGATCACCGCCAGCACAGTCGCGAGCAGCCCGAAGAAGCCAGATAGCGTAGCCATCAGCCGCTCGCGCAAAAGACCATTGCGAATGTCCGATTCGAAAACGTGAAACGTGAGGCTGATCTCCGGATTGGCCTCGGCCAGCCGCCTCTTCACGGCCGAGATCGTGTCCCCCACCGGCGCGTGCGAGCGGATCAGAAAAGTATCGAATGCATCGGGATTTTCCGCCTGCGCAACCGGAATGTAGGCGATTGGAATGTTCTCGTCACGGAGATCGTGATACTTGGTGTCCTTGACCAGTCCGACGATTTGAATGATGAATTCAGGACGATGCGGTCCCACAGGCGAGTGGAAACTCATGCCGATGGGATTGGCTCCGTGCGTCATGGCGCGCGCAAAGGATTGATTGACGATGGCCACCTTAGGAGAAGTGGCCGTGTCGCGCTCATCGAAATCGCGGCCGGCGAGAAGCGCAGTTTCCATAGTCTTGAAGTAATCCGGACTGATCCAGCTTCCGTCCACCGTTTTCTTTTGCCTGGAGTCCTGCCCGTCCATCCAAATATCGTTGTTGGACAAGCTGCCGCTAAGAGGAACAACTCCCGTCGCCGCGGCGGCGTCCACGCCGGGAATGGCGCGCACCTGTTCGAGCAGTTCGTGTTTGAACGGTTGCCGCCGGTCCAGCGCAAGCTGCAATTGTGTAAGGTCCAAGTTAGTGATGAGGATGCCATTCGCGCGAAAGCCCGGGTCGACGCTCAGCAGCTTTCCCAAGGTGCGGGAAAACAGCAACGCGCCCACCATGAGCACCAGCGACAACGCCACCTGCACCGTCACCAGCACGCGCCGCAATCCGAACCGTTCGCGACCCGCCGTGTTCCCCCGCACTCCCGCCTTCAACGCTTCCGATGGCCCCGTGCGCGTCGCCCGCAAAGCCGGAGCCAGCCCGAATAAAAAGCAGGTTAGAACGGCGAGCCCCAGGGTGAAGCCGAGCACGCGCCAATCGGGCGCGAGATCCAGAAATGCGCGATTATGCTCTGTGCTGATCAACGAAACCAGAAACCCACCCAGCACGCGCGAAAGCAAAAGCCCAAGACCTGCCCCAGTCGCCGCAACCAGAAAGCTCTCCGCCATCAGTTGCCGGATCAGCCGTCCGCGCGAAGCTCCGAGCGCCAATCGAATGGCGATTTCGCGCGCGCGCGAACTGGCTCGCGCCAGCATCAGGCTCGCGAGATTCGCGCACGCAATCAGCAACACAAATCCGGCAATCGCCAACAGCAAATCCAGTGGCGTCTCGTAGTCTTTGCGCATATCCGAGACACCGGTGCCCGCGGGAAGCACTCCGAGATGAAAGGTGAGGTAGTGTTTCTCCTCCTCCGCGCCAAACGTCGTAATGCGGGTTGCTTCGAATATTCCTGGAGACGCCGCAGCCAGCTGGGCCGTCGCGCGCTCGATCGTCCAGCCTGGTTTCAAGCGCCCCATGACAGAAAGCCACCACTCATGCGGCACGTCCAGCCGCGCATACTCGCCACGGATCACGGGATCAGCGCAGATCGGTATCGCCAAGTCAAATTGCTTGCCCACCTCGAGCCCATAAAAGCTGGCGGGTGTGACGCCGACGATTTCAAACGGATGATGCTCGATCGCTATCTTTCGCCCAATCGCCGATGCTTCGCCGCCGTATTCGCGCCGCCAGAACGCATTGCTGAGCACAACTCCAGGCGAGCCGCATCCGCGCTGATCGTCTTCCTCGGTGAACAACCGTCCCAATTCCGGCTGCACGCCGAGCACGCGAAAGAAATCTCCACTCACGTAAAGGCCGTCGACGTTATGCGTCTCACCGCTGGGCGCGATGTTAAAGCGATCCTGCCCCCAGGCAAACATCCCCGAAAACCCTTGCTGCTGCGCGCGAATCTGCTCCCATTGCGGGTTTGTCAGATTCGGATGCGACGACGTGAAGTCTCCTGTCCTCCCATGCGGCTGAATAATGCGCACCTCCGCCAACTGCTCGGGATGCTTAAGCGGAAGCGCCGTCAGGCGGATGGAATCAAGCAACTGGAAGATCGTAGTATTGGCGCCGATTCCGAGCGTCAGCGAAAGAATGGCAATCGCCGCAAAGCCAGGATTCAACCGCAGCAAACGTATGCCGTAGAGGACGTCCTGCCAAAGATCGGCCAGCAGATGACTCCGTGCCGTCGCTCCAGTCACGATCGGCTCGCGATACTCCGGTTCGCGTCTGCGTAGTGCTTCCGTCAGTTCCCGCGCGCTCCACTCCTCGAGCACCGCACGCTGCGCTTGCCCCGGCTCCGCGCCGCCTGACACCAGTTCGTTGTAACGATCCTGCAAGTGCTGCGCGATTTCATCGGCCAGTTCATTCTCTCGCATCGGATCGAGCTTCAATGTAGCTAGGCGCTGGCGAACTTCTTCCTTCCACTCAGGCATGTTCCACCCCTGCGATGCGGCTGATCGCCGCCGCAAACGCCACCCACGTCCCGCGTTGCGATTGCAAAACCTTCTTGCCTTCCGCCGTAAGCCGGTAATACCGCCGTCTCCGCTGGCCCGCCTTTTCCACCCAGCGCCCCGCAATCCACCCGCGATCTTCGAGCCGATACAGCAGCGGATAAAGCGACGCCACATTGAAGCGAAGGATGCCGCCCGATCGCATCTCGATCAGCTTGCCAATTTCATAGCCGTGTCGCGGGCGGTCTTCCACCATCGAAAGGATGAGCAACTCGGCGCTGCCCTTCTTCAATTCGCGGTCCAACTTACGGGAAGCAATATGTCGCATAGACATATATAGCTATAAGACCGCTGAAATGTCAAAAGGAAATCTCTCGACAGGATGGCCTTTTTGCCTTGCGGGTGGCGCAGCGGTTCCCCGCTCGCAGAAGGATGTTTCTAGGGATTTGGATTGGACGCAGTCGCCGTTTGCGTTGGGCAGTCGACCCGAATCTGATTACGGCAAAGGCTGCAGTGTCGCATTCCCGAGAAAAGGATTGTCGAATTCCGTGCGATCGCCCGCTTTCTTCCCGCTCACCGGCAGCAGCCGCGCCGAAAGCGGCTTGTGCAGTTTCACCGCCAGGGTGGCCATGTCGCCAATCATCTTTTCCAGTTGCTCCTGTGTGACATCGCCGGGCAGCGGAATGGTGTCGAGCCCGGTACCGCAAATTGCCGAATAGGCCAGCATGTCATCCACATTCAGCCTGCCCTCGCTCCACCTCTGCGTCAAAACACTGTCCTCCAGAATCGGCAGCATCAAGCCCGAGTAGCCCGCGTGTTGCACCGGCAGCCCGCGCAGAACGCCCGTGATCGTCGCGACCGCGTTCATGGTTCCACTCGATCCAAATCGCGCATGAGTCAGATCTTCAATCGCCGCGCCAATCGAAACATCTTTCAGCGGAGCGGGAGAAAGATCCAGCCCCATATACTTCCATCCGATTTTGCTTTCGATCTGCCGCGCAACTTCCTCGATCGTCCGTGCATGCGCCCCCAGCGCACTTTCGAGCGCCTTCCCGGCGGCTCCAGCATCGGAAGCCGAAGCAAACGCCGCCGCCACCACATTCGCCGACTGCAGGCCCACCGCAAATTCTCCGCCTCCGTCGTCATGATACGAGCCAGGGAAAAATGGCGCGTGCGCAGGCAGCATCGCGGTTGCCGCAAAATTAAAATTCCCTCGGCTGTGATCCGTGTGCTCCTCGAGATATTTCATCAAGTGCGCGGCGGCACGCACCGCATCCCAGCGAACGCCATCTTCACCCGCCACGATAATGCTGCCGTTCAGCGTTGTAGTGCTCAAAATCTCGTCCAGCAGTTCAGCCGAAGCTCCGCCGTCACCCGCTGATCGCATCGCCGGCCCAATCGACGCCGCAAAATTCTCCTTGCGAGCCAACGCGTCGTAGTCGCGAAAGAAAGCCAGCGCCCGCTCTTTCGAAAGCCCGCGCACATACTCCGGAAACGGCTGCGTTGTAATGCGAATCGTTTGCACTTCGTAGCCAGCCCGCTCAAACGCCACCTTCGCCTGCCGCAACTTGATCAGTGTCTCGGCAATCTGCTCCCGATAGCGGCTGCGATCCAACTGTATGAACGCAGTCACAGTCCGGATCTTCGGCACGCCCGCAGGCGCTTGAGCGAGCGCTGTAGCAGCAATCGCCAGGAACATCGCCAGCCGCAGCACCGCCCAGAACCTGGTGCGCAAAACGCCCCCCTTTTTGTCTTGCACTCGTCTGACTATTCCGCTTGAACGTCCTGCTCAATCTCCGCCACCGTCACCGGAGCGATATTATTCTCCTGCAATTTCACATTGAGCTCGCGCAACGTCGTCTGCTTGAATTTCTCCCACGCTGCGATCCCCACCTTCGCGCGCTCGCTCGACTCTTGATAAAGAGCTACCGACTGCGAAGGCACCTCGCGATCTCCACTCTCAACTACGCGCAACGCCGAACCCAATCCGGTGAAAGCAGCCTGCAACCCAGCAGGCTCCCCGGGAGCGCTCTCCTTGTTCGTCACAATCTTCGTAATCTCGGCCTGAGCCTCCGCGATAGCCGACGTAACCGCCCCGTTCCCTTCACCAACTTTCTGCCGAATATCGGCCAACTCCTTCCGCACAGAGCCGATCTCACCCAGCGCGCGCCGCGCCGCCCGTGCTTCCGCGAACATCTTCAGCCCCAGCTCCAATTGTCGCTGCAATATCGCCGGCGTCGCAGTACACCGCGGATCCATAACCACTTTCAGCATCTGATTCTGCATTCGCCCATCCACCGTCAACCGCACCTGATAACTCCCCGGCACCACCTTCGGCCCGCTGGGATTGCGGTTCTCATAGTCCTCGTCAGCATTCGTTTCAGCATTCCCCCACGCCAGATTCCAAACGAAACGATGCATCCCCGGCATTGTCTCCAGCTCTTCCGGCTTCGGAAGCCAACGGTCCGCAATCGGAAGCAAAGCCTGCTTCTTCGAATGTTTCTGATCCGACGAAAACCTGCCGACCAGCCTCCGCTGCCCATCAAAAATCTCCAGCGTGATCTTTCTCGCCGCCGACTTCAGAAAATAATCAATCATCGCGCCACTAGGAGGATTCTCCGCCGTCGGTTCCTCCGGCGGCAGCGGCGTGCCCGAGAAAAAATCATTGTCCACGCGAATCACCGTCGCCGGATGATAAAGCCAGAAACCATTCACCTTCCGAGCCTCAGACGCCTGCCGCAGCGGCGCAATATTATCGAGAATCCAGAACGACCGCCCATGCGTAGCCACAATCAAATCGTCGCCGTGAATCGCAAGATCGCGCATCGAACTCACCGGCAGATTCAGCTGCAACGACTGCCAGTGATCGCCATCGTCGAACGACACATAAACTCCCGTCTCCGTCCCGGCAAAAAGCAGTCCCTTGTTCGCCGTATCTTCGCGAATCGCTCGCAAAAAAGCACGCCCCGCAATCCCCTCCGTAATTACCTGCCAAGTCGCCCCATAATCCCGCGTCCGATAAAGATAAGGAGTCTGATCATCCAGCCGGCTGCGATCAACCGCCGCATAGGCGACAGCCGGATCAAAATGCGAAGCCTCAATCATCGAAAGCTTGCTCCAAGCAGTCAGCCCACGCGGAGTAACATCCTTCCAGCTTTTGCCGCCATCGCGCGTGATGTGAATCAATCCCGTGTCGCTCCCTGCCCAAATCAAATTTCGATTCAGCTTCGAAGGCGCGATCGTAAACACCACTCCATACCCGCGCTCCTTAGCGTTCGCAACCGAAACCGGCCCCTCAGCTTTTCCCTGCGCCGCCGTCGTCGCGCCCGCCATCGCGCCAGTAAGATCAGGGCTGATCGTCTGCCAATTCAGCCCGCCATCAACCGTCTTCATCACATATTGCGTCCCGAGATAAAGCGTCCTCGAGTCAGCCGGCGAAAGCACCAGCACCGGCGTCCACGGATCCCGATATTTGTGCAGATTAATTTCCGTGCCAAACGTAGGCATCGGCCACGGGCTGACGTTCTGGCTGAATCCCGTCTTTCTGTTAAACCGCGAAACGCCTCCGTAAGTTTCACTCAAATAAATAATGTTCGGATCCCGCGGATCAGGCACCATATATCCGCTCTCGCTCCCACCCGCCGGAAACCAATCGCGAGGCGTAATCTGACCATGGTCAGTGCGGCTGAGCACCGCAGCACTTCCGCTATCTTGTTGCGCCCCATAGACGACGTAAGGAAACTGATTATCGGTGATTACGTGATAGAGCTGAGCCGTAGGCTGGTTATACCAAGTGCTCCAGGTCTGCCCGCGATCAAGACTGATGCTAGTTCCCTGATCCGTCCCCAGCACCATGCTCGAAGAATTCTTCGGATCAACCCAAATCTGATGGTAGTCGTCCCCGCCCGGAGCCCCGCGCACAATCGATATCGTCTTCCCGCCATCCTCCGACCGATAGAGCGCGACATTCGGCACATAGAAGACATCCGCATTATTCGGATCAATCGTGATCCCGTTGAAATACCACGCCCGACTGGTAAGCCGCGAGTCCGCGTTCTCCAGAGTCCAAGTGTCGCCGCCATCGTCCGACCGATACAGTCCAGCCTTCTTCGCCTCAATCAGCGCGTACACGCGCTTCCCATCCGGAGCAACATCCACTCCAATTCGTCCCCAATCGCCATCCGGCAAACCGTTCCCCTTAAGCTGAGTCCAACTCGTCCCCGCATCCACCGACCGAAACAGCCCGCCCCCCGGCCCACCTATCGGAGCGTAAGTGCTCCACGGCGGACGATGCGTATGCCACGTCCCCGCGAACAACACCTGCGGGTTCCCCCCACAAATCGCCAAATCCGAAATCCCAATCTCGCTCCCCGCATCGAGCACCTTATTCCAATGCGCTCCGCCATCCACCGACTTATAAACTCCACGCTCTTCATTCGGCCCGTAAGCGTGTCCCAACGCCCCGACATAAACGACATTCGAATCCCGCGGATCCACCACCATCCGGCTGATCTGCCGCGTGTCCTCCAATCCAATATGCGTCCAAGTCGATCCAGCGTCAGTAGATTTATAAACGCCGATTCCCGAGGCGAGATTAGATCGAATGTCCGACTCGCCCGTCCCGACGTAAATCGTCCGAGGGTCCGAAGGCGCAACCGCAATCGCCCCAATCGACCCCACCGGCTGACTATCAAAAATCGGAGTCCAAACCGTCCCAGCGTCCGTAGTCTTCCAGACGCCCCCATTGACCCCGCCAAAATAAAAAGTAGTAGAGTCGCCCGCCACGCCCTCGACAGCAACCGCGCGGCCCCCGCGAAATGGCCCAATCAGCCGCCATTTCAGCCCATTGAAAAGCTCCGCCGGCACCTGCCCCATCGCCGACCCGGCCACAAGAAAAATAAAAAAGAGCGCAACTATGTTGCGATGAAAGCAAAGCTTGCGTTTATGCAAAGCGATCCCTCGCTGAATGTTCATTCTTTGAAAGTCAATCTTGGATAGTCAGTCTACTGGAAGAAATCACTTTTCTCGAATTTCCTCCGCGGACCTTCGTGACCTCTGTGGTAAAGATCTCGCAAGCTGCAAGACGACCTTAACTCAGCCCCGTCGTCGATTTCCCCCCGCCGCAACTTCTGGTACCCTGCAATTATCTATGCGCTACCACATCCTCTTTCTCCTCGTCGCAGTCAGCTCCCTCTTCGCCCAAACCGCCCAGCCCGCAGCCGACCGCCTAGCCGCCCAAAACGCCATCTTCGACGAGCAATACGAAACCGATCTCCGCAACTTCCCCGAGCGCGCCACCGCATTCGGCGACTATCGCTACAACGACAAGCTAGCCGACTACTCGCTCGAAGCCATCGCCCAGCGCCACAAAACCGATGAGTCGTTCCTGACGCGCCTCAACGCTATCTCCACCACCGGCTTCTCCGATCAGGATCAGCTCTCCCACGACCTCCTCGTCCGCGTCCTCCAGCAGCGCATCACCGACTACGGTCTCAAGGAATATGAAATGCCCATCAACCAGCAGGGTGGCATTCATACCAGCCTAGCCGATCTGCCCTTATCCGTTCCCTTCGACTCGGTCAAGCACTACGAAGACTACATCGCCCGCCTCCATCAGGTTCCGCGCGTCCTCAGCCAAACCACCGTAGTCCTCCGCGCCGGCATGAAAGACAAACTCATGCCCGTCCGCTTTCTAGCCGAAAAACTTCCCGTGCAATGCCAGGGCATCATCGACGCCGATCCTTTCCTTCAGCCAACAAAAAAATATCCCGCCGGCATCTCCGCCGAAGATCAGCAGCGCCTCACCCAGCAGATAACCGACGCCATTAACACCGACGTCATCCCCGCCTACAAAACGTTCGCCGATTTTCTCCGCACCGTCTACGCTCCCGAAGGCCGCACTACTCTCTCGATCACATCCCTCCCCGACGGCCAGCGCCGCTACGAAAACGACATCTACGCCCGTACCACCACCCACATGACGCCGGATGAAATTCATCAACTCGGACTCCGCGAGATCGATCGCATCCAGACCGAGATGTTGGTGATCGCCAAAAAAGAAGGCTTCCCTGACCTGGCCTCTTTCCGCGCCTCGCTAAAGACGAATCCCAAATACATCCCGACGTCCGCCGACCAAATTCTCGACGACTTCCGCCACTACATCGCCCAGATGGAGCCGAAGCTTCCCGAGCTCTTCACCCTGCTTCCGAAATCGCCCGTCACCGTCGAAGCCATTCCCGCCTTCCAATCCGCCGCCGCGACTCACTACGTCACCGGCACGCCCGACGGCAAACGCCCCGGCCGCGTAGTCGTAGCAACCTCCGACTTCGCAACTCGCTCCCTCATCAACGACGAGGCTATCGCTTATCATGAAGGCATTCCCGGCCATCACATGCAGCTTTCCGTCCAGCAGCAGCTCACCGGACTCCCCAAATTCCGCCTCCACGGCCTGGGCTTCAACGCCTACATCGAAGGCTGGGCGCTCTATGCCGAAGAACTCGGCAAAGAGGTCGGCTTCTATCAGGATCCCGTCTCCGACTATGGCCGTCTCTCCTCCGAACTTTTTCGCGCCGTCCGTCTGGTTGTCGACACTGGCATTCACTCGAAAGGATGGTCCCGCGACCAAGTCGTCGACTTCTTCCGCAAATCCGGAGCCGTCGACGAGCCCACCATCCAATCCGAAACCGATCGCTACATCTCCTGGCCAGCGCAGGCTCTGAGTTATAAGCTCGGCCAGCTCAAAATCCGCGAACTCCGCGAGCGCGCCAAAAAAGAATTGGGCGCGAAGTTCGACATCCGCACCTTCCACGACGAGATGCTGGACGGCGGAACCCTCCCGCTCGATCTCCTGGAAGCCCGCACCGACAAATGGATCGCAGAACAAAAAGCAAAGTGACGCTGCGAACAGAACTGTCGGCAGGACAAGCGTGACCTGCTCTGCCGGCGGCGGCAAAGACCGCTCTGACCGGGCGGTAGGACGGCGTGAATTCCTGCCGGCCGCTGCCGCCGCCCTGTCTTCAAAATATTTGCGAGCACAGTCAACTTCTCCGCGCACGAATTCCACGCTCAATCCCGCCGCCGGCGCCGCCAGCTCGAACCCGGTTCCCAAAAGTCTGCTCACCTCGAACGCCGATTTCTTCGTCCGCAATCACTGCAAGAGGCAACCCCCACGAATAGTCTGGATTGGCACATTTTGGATAAAATCATTACCCGGAGAAGTCGACAAACCATGCTGCAACATTTGAAGGAACAGGTCCTCGAAGCCAACCTCGAACTCGTGCGCCAAGGTCTGGTCCTCTATACGTTCGGCAACGCCAGCGGCATTTCGCGTTCCGAAGGATTGGTCGTCATCAAGCCCAGCGGCGTCCCTTATAAGGACATGAGGCCAGACCATCTCGTCGTCGCCGATTTGCTTGGCAACATAGTCGAGGGCCATTTACGTCCCTCCTCCGACCTGCCCACCCATCTCGTACTCTATCGAGAATTCCCTGAAGTCGGCGGCATCACCCACACTCACTCGGAATACGCGACCGCCTGGGCCCAGGCCCGCAAACCCATTCCGTGCTTCGGAACAACTCACGCCGATTACTTCCATGGCCCCGTGCCCGTGACTTCAGAGATGTCCCACTCCGAAATTGCCGAAGGCTACGAAAAGAACACCGGTGACGTGATTGTCCGCAGTTTGCCAACCGACGGTCCGTTAACCCTACCCGGTATTTTGGTCGCTAACCATGGGCCGTTCACTTGGGGTAAGGATCCGCGCGAAGCCGCTCACAACGCCGTCATTCTGGAGTCGATTGCGCGCATGGCTTATCTCACGCTTGGTATCAATGCAACCGCGCAACCAATAGGAACCGCGCTGCACAACAAGCATTACCTCCGAAAACACGGCAAAGATGCATATTATGGACAGTCCAACGGACAGTCCGCGAATAAGGCTCGGGACCAGAAGCAAAAACAAGAATCCTGACCAAGGTATCCTGACAAGGACGAACAATGATCTTGCTGCTCGCGACCGAAGTTCCCGCCCGCCTCGTCCGTCTCGCTCCGATTGATATTGTCATCGTGGTTTTTTATTTTGCCCTCGTGCTCTCGATCGGATGGTACTTAAAAGGCCGCGCTAACACGGGCGAAGACTTCTTCATGGCCGGCCGAGAAATGACAGCGTGGGTCGCCGGTCTCAGTTTTCTCTCCGCCAATCTGGGCGCCCTCGAACTGATGGGCTGGGCCGGATCGGCCTACCAATACGGCATTCTGGCCACTCACTGGTATTGGATCGGCGCCATCCCGGCCATGCTCTTCCTCGCGCTGGTCATGATGCCGTTCTATTACATCTCCAAAACCCACTCCGTTCCCGGCTACCTTAAACTTCGTTTCGGCGAGCCCAGTCGCGCCCTCTCCGCGATTTCGTTCGCTTTCATGACCGTGCTCATGAGCGGCGTCAATATGTTTGCCATGGCCAAGGTCATGCAAATCGTCCTCGGATGGGATATCAACTTCAGCATCTGGGTGTCCTCGTTGACTGTCGCCATCTACGTAACTCTCGGTGGCCTGCGCTCCGCCATCTTTAATGAAGTGCTTCAGTTCTTTCTCATCTGGGCGGGCGCTCTGCTCATTCCCATCCTCGGCTTATACGAAGCTGGCGGCTGGACAAACCTCAAACTGCAAATCGCGCAAAGAGCATCGTCGGAGTACGTTCACCTCTGGTCCGGTTTGGGTTCGTTCTCTACCAATCCCATGGGCATTCATTGGACCGGCATCGTCTTCGGTTTGGGCGCGATTCTCTCGATGGGTTACTGGACCACCGATTTCTTGGTAGTTCAGCGCATTCTGGCCGCAAAAGATATTCGCAGCGCGGAAATGGCGCCAATCATTGGCGCCGCCTTCAAGATGTTTGTACCCATCATCGTGATCCTGCCCGGCCTCATCGGCCTGGCCGTGTTACCCGAGAAGTTAGTGCCCGAATCAGTAGCCACGCTAACCGGAGGCCACAGTTACAACGACGTCCTACCACTTATGCTGGCACGTTACTGCGGACCGGGCCTGCTCGGCCTTGGAGTTACCGCACTGATCGCCGGCTTCATGTCCGGCATGGCAGGTAATGTAAGTGCTTTCACCACCGTTTGGACTTATGACATCTATCGTCCATTCTTCAACAGTAAAGGAAGCGACCATCATTATGTGAACGTGGGTCGCTGGACTACGATAATCGGTGTCCTGATCAGCGTGGGAACCGCTTATCTGGTAATGCAATTCGCCAGCATCATGGATTACGTGCAGGCATTATTCAGCTTCTTCATCGCGCCGCTCTTCGGCACAGTCGTGCTCGGAATGCTCTGGAAACGGGCAACCGGCCCGGGCGGCTTCTGGGGCTTGCTCTGCGGCACGCTTTCTTCCATCAGTATGTGGGCTTGGGTAAAGGTCGATCCAACCGCGCTCCGTTATGTGGCGCTCTCTCCCCATGCCAAAGGTTTGGCGCAGGATATGTATCAGGCCCTCTGGTCTTTCATAGTGTGCGTCACCGTAACCGTGGTCGTAAGTCTGGCGACGAAACCCGTGCCTGACACCGCATTGACCGGATTGGTTTATGGCTTGACGGAAGTTCCTTCCGTGGGCGATATCCCCCTGTATCAGAAGCCGCTTTTTTGGGCGGCCATCGTCACTGTGGTGTTCTTCGTACTGAATATTATTTTCTGGTAAACGTTCTTGGATACATCGGAGGCAATCGCCATGATTTCAATCTGGTTCTTCATCGGAATTTCGCTAGCCGTGAACGGTGCGCTGATCCTAGCCGCAGGAATCTACCAATTGGTGAATCCGCCAGCAAATCCCGGAGTGGTGCTCTTTCATCTGCACGCCAATGTATGGTGGGGAGCCGCGTTGCTTGTATTCGGCATCGGTTATTGTCTTAAATTCGCGCCGAAACGTAATTCGTGACATAGGTGGAGAGTAAGATGCCGTCCAATCAAAGAAAACTGGTAATGGGAGTTATTGTCGGAAACCGCGGCTTTTTTCCCGACCACTTAGCCAAAAGCGGAAGGGAAGAAATTCTGCGAGTGCTTCAAACGGCCGGCATCGAGGCGGTGGCACTTACTCCAGAAGAGAGCAAGTACGGCGCAGTCGAGACTCGCGAAGAATCGCGCCGCTGTGCTGACTTATTCAAGCGTAGTCGCGATCGCATCGATGGAGTTATTGTCACCTTACCCAACTTCGGTGAAGAACGCGCCATCGCCGACGCCTTGCGTCTAGCCGATCTCCGAGTCCCGGTTCTCATTCAGGCCACGCCGGACGATCCCGCTAAGATGACGATTGCTTCTCGCCGCGACAGTTTCTGCGGCAAGATGTCGGCATGTAACAACCTTCGCCAGTATGGCATCCCCTATTCCATCACCACCCTGCACACCGAGAGCCCCAGTTCCCCGGAGTTTACCCACGATCTCCAGTGGTTCGCAGCTGTCTGCCGCGTGGTAAAAGGATTTCGCAACCTCCGAGTAGGCGCCATCGGCGCGCGCCCCGCCGCCTTCAACACTGTCCGCTACAGCGAGAAAATTCTCGAATCGCAGGGCATCTCCATCGAAACCCTCGACCTCTCCGAAGTCCTCGGCCGCATCGAACGCATGAAAGACAACGACGACCATGCGCAAGCGAAGTTAACCGCCATCAAGAAGTATGTGGATTCCAGCAACGTTCCCGCTCCTGCCTTACTGAAAATGGCAAAGCTCGGTGCGGTCGTCGACCAATGGATGGCCGCGACCGAGGTCACCATCAGCGCCGTCCAATGCTGGACGTCGATCGAAGAGAACCTCGGCGTCGTGCCCTGCACGGTCATGAGCATGATGAGCAATGAACTCCTGTCCAGTGCCTGCGAGGTCGACATTTGCGGCGTCCTCGGAATGCACGCCCTGCAACTCGCCTCTGGCACTCCGTCAGCGCTTCTCGATTGGAATAACAATTACGGATCGGATCCGAATAAAGCCGTCTGCTTCCACTGCTCTAATCTGCCCAAACATTTTTTTCGCACCGTCAAGATGGATTTCCAGGAGATCATCGCCGGCACCGTAGGCAAAGAAAACACATTTGGCACCTGCGTCGGCCTCATCAAGCCCGAAAAGATGAGCTTCGCCCGCTTCTCCACCGACGACACGGCTGGCCGAATGCGCGGCTACGTCGGCCAAGGCCGATTCACCGACGACCCGCTCAACACCTTCGGTGGCGCGGGCGTCGTCGAGATCGCGCACATGCAAAAGCTGCTTCGCTACATTTGCGAACGCGGTTTCGAGCACCACGTGGCCGCCAACCTTTCCCCGGAAGCATCGACTGTCGCATCCGCAGTCTACGAAGCCGCCACGCGCTATCTCGGCTGGGATATGTACTTCCACGGGCGCGATAACGGAGCCTGCTGATGGCCATCGTGGCGGGCGTAGATTTCGGAACGCTCAGCGTGCGCGTCTCCCTCGTAGATAGCGAACGCGGCCTGCTGCAATCCGCTATTCAGGAATATCCGCTCCATCGCAAGCGCGAAGATCCGGAATACGCCACACAATCCCACGACGATCACATGCGCGCCCTCACCGCCGCCACGCGCGAAGCGCTGAAAAAGGCCGGCACCAGCGGCGATCAAGTCGAGGCCATCGCCCTCGACACCACCGGTTCATCCGTGATTCCCGTCGGCAAAAACATGCAGCCGCTCGGCGAGTATTATCTTTGGTGCGATCATCGCGCCAAGGGCGAGGCGGCCGAGATCACCGAAGCCGCCCATCGCGAAAGCCTCGAAGCGATTCAATGGTGCGGCGGCGTCTACTCCTCAGAGTGGGGATTTTCAAAACTCCTCCACTGGCTTCGCCACAATCCAGATAAGCGGCCCGACTTCGTTTCCGCCTTCGAACATTGCGACATGGTCGCCGCCACACTTTGCGGAATCACCGATCCGAAAAAAGTTAAGCGCAGCGTCTGCGCCATGGGCCACAAATGGCTCTGGAATCGCGCGCTGGGCGGCCTACCCCCCGAAAGCTTTCTCGTTAAGGTCGACCCTGTCTTACAGGGAGTCCGTGAAAAACTCGACGGCGAATACACAACCTCCGATCAAATCGCCGGCACGCTCAGCGAATTCTGGGCAGAAAAACTCGGCCTCAAGCCCGGCATTCCCATCCCCGTCGGCGCCTTCGACGCGCATTGGGACGCCATCGGCGCCGGTTGCCTCACCGATGATATGGTCAACGTCATCGGCACTTCGACCTGCATCATCGGAGTCACTCCCTCCGTCAATCTCGTTCCCGGCGTCTGCGGCGTCGTGCAGGGCAGCGTGCATCCGCTCCGCACCGGAATCGAAGCCGGCCTTTCCGCCGCCGGAGACATCTTCAGCGCCATCGCAACCCGCGCCGGCACCACCGTCCAAGCCCTGACGAGCGGCTTAGAAAATTATCGCGCTGGCCAGACTGGCTTGCTACGCATGACCTGGGATAACGGCGATCGCACCGTCCTCGTCAATCCCAACCTCCGCGGCGTAACGCTCGGCTGGAATCTGCAGAGCACGGCGCAAGATGAACTGTTCGCCGCCATCGAAGGTACCGCCTTTCACACCCGCGTAATCCTCGATCGCATGGCCGACCACGGCGTGGAAGTGAAGCGTGTGATCAACGCCGGCGGCATTCCGCAGAAGAACGATGTATTGAATCAGGTCTACGCCAACGTACTAGGCCGCCCGGTGCTGGTTCCCAGCAAAAGTGTGGTCAGTCTCGGCTCCGCGATTTTCGCTTTTTTGGCGGCAAAAACTTTCCCGACCATCGAAGTTGCGCAAGACAAAATTTGCCCCCCGCACCGCACTTTTGTGCCGCAGGAATCCGCGCAACGTATTTACGCCGAGCTGTATCCTTTATATAGCAAGCTCTATTTCACCTTGGGGCAGCCCAACGGCGATCCTCTAAGCGTTGTGCTTCCAAAATTAATCGCCGTGGCAGCGTCCGTGGCCGGCCAGACAACGCATTAGATGGCAGCACATTGAAATTCAAAACGAGGAGCCCACCATGACCGTTCAAAAGATCCGGCGCGCACTGGCAATAGGAGTACTGCTAACGGCGATCGCCGTTATCGCGGAGGCAAAAACAAAAGTGACCAGCCAGCCCTTTGGAAAAATGCCGGACGGAGCTCCCGTAGAAATCTACACGCTGAGCGACGGCCCATACGAAGCAAGAATCGCCACCTACGGCGGCATCTTGGTTTCGATGAAGGCTCCTGACCGCAGCGGCAAGTCAGCCGACGTAGTGCTCGGCTTCGACGATCTCGACGGCTACGTAAGCAACTTCAACAGCCCTTCCAACGCCTTCTTTGGAGCGATCATCGGCCGCTATGCCAATCGCATCGCGCATGCCAGCTTTACTCTCGATGGCCAAAAATACTCCCTGCCCAAAAACAATGGCGACAACACTCTCCACAGCGGCCCGCATGGCTTCAACAACGTTGTCTGGAAGGCAAAACCGATCGCAAACGGAGTGGAGCTGACTTATCCGAGCAAAGACGGCGAGGCAGGATTCCCCGGCAATCTCACCGCGATCGTTCGCTATACATTGCTGAAGAACGACCTGCGCATCGAATATGAGGCCACCACCGACAAAGACACTGTCGTCAACCTAACCAATCACTCCTATTTCAATCTCGCCGCACAAGGCGACATTCTGCAGCATGAACTCACCCTCCACGCCTCTCGCTTCACGCCCGTCGACGCTGGATTGATTCCCACCGGCGAACGGAAGCCCGTGGAATCCACTGCCTTCGATTTTCGCAAAGCCACCGCGGTCGGCGCGCGCATCAACGCCGACGATGAGCAACTTCATCTTGGTCGCGGCTATGACCACAACTGGGTGCCCGATAATAAGACCGGAAAATTGGCAGAAGCCGCCGAACTCTTCGACCCCAGCAGCGGTCGAGTGTTGAAAGTTCTGACTGACCAGCCAGGAATCCAGTTTTATAGCGGAAATTTTCTAGATGGATCCGTCAAAGGCAAGGGCGGCAAACCCTATGGACAACACGCGGCGCTCTGCCTGGAGACGCAGCACTTTCCCGACTCTCCAAATCACCCGGATTTCCCATCAACCGAGTTGAAGCCGGGCCAGCGCTACCATACGGTAACGATCTTCAGCTTCTCCGCCCGCTAGCAGGACGCGAGGAATTCGCGATCAAGACTACGCATTCGCGGGTCCACGCTCACTCGCGGAGAAAGCTTCATGGAGGTTCATTTTCTTATTCTCACGGTCCTCGTCAGCCGACCTTGCCAGGCGCAACCCCCAAACGGCGACCGCCTCCAAGTGCATGTCGATCAATCCGCTGGAACCATCCCTCCCGTCTGGAATTTCTTCATAGCGCCCGCCCCCGTCAACTGACGTATCAACACTACTTCCTTCGCATCGTACGGCGTACCATCCTGCCGGAAAATATCGTGGAACCACAACGCCGGCTCGCCCGCATAAGACTTCTCCCACGAATCCCACGGATAAATCGTCTGCGACTTTCCATTCACGAATCCCCAGTTGTAAGCACCCACATGTTCTTTTTTCAGCAGCGGCAAAATCGCGGCGAACGTGCTCCCCCGCGGCCGCGCCATGTACTCCGTGCACACGACCGGCCGACCGAACCGCCGCAACGAGTCGATCCGCCGCTTCATCACTTCCGGAGGCTCATAGCTATGAAATGTAATCACGTCGGAATTCTGCAATTGAAACCGCGACATCTCGCTCAGTGCGGCGTCGTTCTCCCAATCTCCCTGCCACACGCCGCTCGTAAGCGGCTGCGACGGATTGGCTTCGCGTGCCCAACCCCATTCTTCTTTCAACAGCCTCATAGCGCGCATCGGCTTGTCAGCCAGTTCCGTAGTCTTATAGACGTCGTTTTGATTGTCTGGTTCATTCATCAGGTCCCACATCAAAACGCGCCGGTCATCGCGAAAATGTGTGAGCACTCCCACAATGTAAGGTTTCAATTCCGAGTTCCAGCGCGACTCATCTTTCAGAATGTCGGCGCCCGGCGCCTGCACCCATCCTGAGTTATGCACGTGCGGCTTTGGAGCCGGTTGTTTGCCGAGATGCGGCCGCGGATTCCAAACCGAATCCAACAACACAAACGTGACGCGAATATGATGCTGGTCCGCGACCTCCACGAACTGATCCATGCGATGCAGAAAACCCTGCGAATCCTGTTGCCACAAAAGATTGTGGAGAAACACTCGCATCGTGTTCATCCCCAAGCCCTGCGCCCATCCCAACTCGCGATCAATCGTCGGCAAGTCAAACGTGTCCGCCTGCCACATTTCCAGTTCATTAATAGCCGTGCTCGTGATGTAGTTACTACCCACCCGCCAAGGCTGTCGCGCATACCACCGATTAGCCTTATCCGTCGCCCAATGCCCATTCTCCGCCGAAACGCCGGCGCAGCCCAAAACGCACATCGCCCAAAGAGCGACCGCCCATCGAATAACCACCCTGCAATCTGTCCCCATTCTTCTCCCCACTATATTCGACTTAACCGCATTTCGACTCACGACTTGGCTCTTGCTTTTGGGGTGACACAGCGTTCACGGCTACGATAGAAGGCTTGTCTTTTACTCGCGGGTTTAGCCAGCACTCTGTAGAGCCGCTGAGGGAGACGGTCGACGCGGCATCCAGGCCTAGGACAACAGCAACGTCAACACCAAACTAGAAACCGAAGCCGGCGCAAACGCCAGCCAACCTGTTTGTTTTGAAAAAAGTAGAAGGAGGGGGCATGCGTGAGTCTTCGATTCCGCGAACCTTACTTCACTTCAAAGGTCCCAGGCGGAGGGTTGTAAAAATAATAGAAACGCAGCCCGAGAAGTTTGCCTGGAAACTCCTTCGGCAGTGGCGGGAACGGGGCGGACATCGTGATGCTGCCCCACGCGGCTCGGTCGAGCCCCACGTCGTTGGATGACACGTCCCTCGCCATCGCACTAACCGTGCCATCCTTAAGGATGACGAATTCAATCGCCACCTTGCCCTGCTTCAAAATCGGCGGATATACCGATGGCGGCATCAGGGTATACCAGTTCTGGCGCACTCTTTGCGTGATCTGCGTCAGATAAGGCCCAAAATCCACGCCCATCGTGTCGGTCAGAATCTCCATCTGATCCAGTGTCTTCGCGCCGCTGCGACCCTGACTCAGCCCATAGTCGCCGGCCACCCCTCCACCGATGCGTCCGCGGTTTTCCGCCGCCGCACGTTCCGCCTGCTCAATCGCCGATCCTGCCGTCAGCGGAGTATTAAAATTCGGCATGGGCCGATTCTGCGGAGGCGTTTGTAGCCTCGCCGTCTGATCGTTCTGCGGGGGCGTGAAACCCGAACTCTGCTGCGGCGGCTGCGGATTCGGCGCGGGCTGGTTCTGCGCCACTTGATTCTGCGGAGGCTGGCTTTCGGCCGGCGGCTGCGGCACATTCGCGCCCGGCTGTCCCGGATGCCGGCTCTGCAATAACTTCTTCAAATCTTCACGATTGATCTGCGGCGCTTTGCTGGTCGCGATGCGGTCCTTATCTGAAATCACCTTCGCGTCCGGACGCCGCGTCAGCTTCTGCGCATCCGGCGGCAACTCCAGAAACGTTGCGTCTTTCGACTTGTCGTTCGCGGTAATCGCCAGATCGACCCTCCGATGCGGCAAAAGATCCAGCAACTTGGGCAGATTCAAAAACAGAATAATCACGAACAGATGCAGGATGACTGACAACCACAGCGCCTCGCGCTTCCGCGCTCGCGAAAGATCGTCTTGTAATTGAATCAGCAGATGCGGAACATCGTCAGGATTAAAGCCGCGGTAAGCCGATTCCCAATGCTCCGCCTCAAACAGATCGCGCTGATCGACCGGCGCATTCGAGGGATCGCTGGACGAGGAACCCCCCGCCCTTGAACTACCGGACAACGCTTCGCGAGACTGTGGATCGCGGGACGGAATTTGGGTAACCGGCATCAGGCAGAGCTACAAGCTTAGAGACACACGCAGACTCCGTGGTTGCGTAACCCGCAAAGAACTTCTTCGACGAACGGCTGGCGAACAAGCTCTTGCAACGAAAATCCTTCGTAAAGTTACGTAAATTATGGAGTTGCAATCACTGTTTCCTATTGTCGCATTTTTTTCGCCGCCCGCGTGAGTACCTGAGTAATAGCGGCCCGACGAAAAGACGCGTCCCACCCCGCTCTCAACCTTCCGCCAATATCAAGAATCCCGCGCCCGCAATAATCAGTAGGGACAGGCGCCCCCATCTGTCCAGCCGAGCAAAGCACGGCAACTGCCAGCACCTGCGACAACCCCGCATCCCCGCCGGATAAGACGACTCTCGTTTGACTCCGTTCGCCCTTATAATATCCAGTGAGCCTTGGTTATGTTCCACCCAAAAAATCCTATTCTTAATATAGAGATTGCTCTCGATGCTCGCCCCGCACTTCGAGCGCGCCTGCTCAATCGGCCCACACCAATGGCGGCATTGCTGGTCGCCGTCATCACACTCCTCGCCACTCCTTCTAAAATGCTCGCCCAGCGCGGCGGCGGAGCCCACGTCAACCAGCCCGTCGTCTGCGTCTACGATTGCCCCGCTATCGAAACCCTCAACACTGAAGACACGCTCAAGAATTTTCGCCGCTCCATGGCCCTGCAAGCTACCGCTGAACAACGCGCGGCGTTCGCGAAGATTTCGCAATATGCCGAGGCCGCCGGCAATCAACTCCAGGCCCTTCGCAAGTCTCTTCAGCGAGACACCGAGCGCGCCGCCACTCTCGATCAGGCTATAGAAAAAGCGCGCGCCAGCAACCAGAATTTCCTCGCCTCCTTTTCCGCCACGCAAAAATCCGGTCTCCAGGATTTCACCCGCAAACTAGCCAAAGCCGATTCCGAACTAGACCGGCAAATCAAGGCACTCGATCAAATCTTCCCGTCCGCGAAACCAGACAGCGAGCAGATTTCGAGCGCCGCCGCTGCGCTCGAAAAAGCGCTCGCCGCCTTCCAAGGCGAACAACTCGCGCTGGCCAGGGAAATGAGCATCCTCTTTGACGCTGCCGGAGACGACGTCACCTTCAGTCTTCCTCCCGTCACCAACTCGATCACCATCGACGGCGAGAATATTGCTATCCCCGCGTCCGGCGCCGTTTTTCGGCGGTCACCTGCAAATCGATCCACAACCTCCGCCACAGCTTCCGCCGACAACAGCCGTAATCTTTTCGGTCTCAAGTTCGTCGCCGATCTCTCCGACGTGCAGCAAAATATCACCGCCATTCTGCGCGCCGCGCTCAACCGCTCTCCCCGTTGCGGCGAACGCATCGAGATTCAACAAGCTTCGCTCACGCCGCTAGCGCCCGATTCGAGCCTCGCCATCGCGGAGCTGCACTTCGAACGCTGGGTCTGTCCCAGTGGTCAGACTCACGGAGGCCTCGGCTCTCCGCCCCCGACCGAAGTCGCCGACGGCAATGCAACGCTGGAGGTCAAGCTCACCCCATCGCTGGAAGCGGCGCAATTGAAGCTTGTTTCCGAAATCACTCGCGTCGAAGCCAACGGCATGCTCCGCAACTCGCTCCGCTCCGGCGATCTCGGAACCACCCTGCGCGACGAAATCGCCGCATCCCTCCTAGCCGCGTTGCAGAAATCCGCCGACATCAAAAGCACCCTGCCGCCCGTAGCGCAACAAACGGTCACGCTGCAAAAAGCGCAATTTCAGGATGCCGGCGCCGATCAACTAAACCTGGTCCTCGACGGCCAACTGCAATTCTCCGATGAACAGACAAAACAATTCGCTGCCCAGCTCAAGCAGCGCCTCTCCGCCCAAGGAACCGCCGCACCCTAGCGAACGGTCAAGACAACCATCGTCTTCCACCCAACGTTTCGGCCGCAAGACTTTCCCCAGTGACCCGTGGTAAACACTCTGGCAAACTGCGCGTCCAGTCACCGCCCGTTTGTGTTTTCCATATCGGGAGCGTATAGTCGTGAACGTACTGTTGTGTCGTAGTGCGAGGAGTGTCGGAGCACACCAGTGGGCGCAAGCCCACTTTTTACTTGGTGCCGACTCCGACCCGACCACTCGACGCAAATTGCTGAAAACATGGTGTTTGATTTCGATAAGATCCGGCAGATTGCCGAGCGCGTGGCAAGCTCGAGTGGGCTGGAAGTAGTCGATGTCGAGATCGCTGGCGCGGGCAAGCATCGCATGTTGCGCGTCTTCATCGACCGCCCCGGAGCGGCGCCCACACCGGGCCGTCCCGATGGAGTGACGCACGAAGATTGCTCGCAGTTCAGCCGCGAGTTCGGCACCATCGTCGACGTTGAGGATGTGTTGCCGGGCGGATCGTATGTCCTGGAAGTTTCATCTCCGGGCCTCGATCGTAAGCTGACGAAGGCGTCCGATTTCGAACGCTTTCGCGGACAGCGCGTAAAGTTGACGACGCGCGAACCGGTCAACAACAACCGGCATTTTGAAGGCAGGCTGGAAGGCTTCGAGAATGCCAAACTGCTGCTCGACCTAAGCGCGGCGCGCAAGAAGAAAATGCGCCCCAAGGAAGGCGAGTCGCAAAAAGTAGAAATTGAATTCCAGAACGTGGAGAAGGCGAATTTAGTACCAGAAATCTAAGAGCAAGCTTTTCCTGGTTTCGAGCTTTTCCTGTGACCCGTGACCTGCAACCTGTCACCCGGACTTTATATGGCAAGTGAGCTCTACAACATCATCGAAGGGGTCAGCCGCGAAAAGGGCATCGATCCGCAGATCGTAGTCAGTGCCGTAGAAGACGCCATCGTCGTCGCCACGCGCAAATACTACAAGACGCAGGAAAACCTGCGCGCCGTGCTCGACAAGGACAGCGGCAAGATCAATGCCTACGCGGTGAAGTCGATCGTCGAAAACCCCGAGCAGGTCGAAGATCCGAATCTTCAAGTGACTGTCGACCAGGCGCGCAAGCTCGATCCGAGCGCCGAAGCCGGCGGCGAACTCCTCATCCCGAAAGCGACCGAAGGCATTCTCGGCCGCATTGCCGCGCAACTTGCGAAGCAAGTCATCTTTCAAAAAGTGCGCGAGGCCGAACGCGACACCGTCTATAACGAATACATCGGCCACGTAAACGAAATCGTGAATGCGACCGTGAAGCGCCTCGAAGGGCCCGACGTCATTCTCGATATTGGCAAGGCCGAAGCCCGCATGGGCCGCAAAGAGCAGTCCCGCCTCGAATCCTTCGCCGTAGGCGAGCGCATCCGCGTCGTCATTGTGCGCGTAGAAAAAGCAACGAAAGGTCCGGGCGTAATCGCCTCGCGCTCCGCGCCGGAATTAGTCCAGCATCTGTTTCAGACCGAAGTGCCGGAAATTTATGACGGCACCGTAGTCATCCGCGCCATCGCCCGCGAAGCCGGCGAGCGCACCAAGATCGCGGTCATGTCGAAAGACAAAGATGTCGACGCCGTCGGCGCCTGCGTCGGCATGAAGGGCATGCGCGTGCAGTCGATCATCCGCGAATTGCGTGGAGAAAAAATCGACATCATCGAGTATCACGAGGATCCCGTTTCCTTCGCCGAGAAAGCTCTGCAACCCGCGAAGGTTAGCCGCGTAACCGTGGTCGATGCCGCCGACAAGCACCTCGAAGTCGTCGTCGACGATACGCAACTCTCGCTCGCCATCGGCAAGAAGGGCCAGAACGTGCGCCTGGCGGCCAAGCTCCTCGGCTGGAAGATCGACATTAAGAGCGAAGAAGAGAAGCGCCAGGAAGTCGAGCAACAGATGTCGGCGCTGGTCACGCAGACCGTCACGCCGCTCGAAATTGTTACCGGACTCGGTGAGGGTCTCGTCGAGAAGCTCAAAGCCGCCGGCGTCAACACCGTCGAATCGCTAGCCGATATGACGCCCGAGCAGCTCGAGGCGATTGAAGGCATCGGCCCGAAGACGGTGGAAAAAATCAGCATCGCGGTCAATAATTACTTTGCCACTCTCGATGGTGGCGAAGCCGTAGCTACCGACGAAGCCGCGGAAGCCGCGTCCGAAGCCGGAATCGCCGAGGAAGCGTTGCCCGAGAATTTGGTTGAAGCAAATTCGGCAGAAGCAGTTCCCGTCGACGAAGCCCCGGTTGACGAAGCGACGATCGAAGAAGGCACCTTTGAGGCAGACGCACTATCCGGCGAAGCCGAGGCGAGCGGCGAAGAAGCAACTGAAGAGAGCCCCGAACCTGAAGCATCCGCGGCCGAAGAAGCCGCGACAGAAGAAGTTCCGGAAGACAAGCAGAGCTGAGGCCTGAGCGTGGCGAGTTCGGAGTTTGATCCGAACCGTAGGCACGAGGCTCGCCAGCCGGAAACCATGTTTGAGTAAGTTGTTGACTAAAACTGTCGAGTAAAATTGATAAGGCTATCGGAAGCACGATCCACGAGGATTAGACATGCGAACCTAGGCACACCAGACGAGTAATAAGAAGAGGAAACGAGAGCGGATGAGTAAGATTCGAATCAATGATCTGGCCCGTGAGTTGGAAGTCAAGAGCAGGGAAATCCTTGACGTCCTGACCACGGTGGGCGTCACCGAGAAAAAAACACACTCCAGTTCTCTGGAAGACCACGAAGCCGACCTGGTGCGCAAACACCTTCGTGGCCGCTCCGATGCCTCTGCAAGTTCCGCGCGGTCCTCCTCCCGCGCCAGTCACGGCACCGGCGAAGACGAAATCAAGACCAAGATCGACCTCTCGCACATCTCGCAGCCCGGAGACGTGCTCCGCGCCATCCAGCAGCGAAAGGCAACCGTCGAGTCCCCCGTAGTGCGTCCGGTAGCCAAACCGCCCGCGGTCGAAACGAGAGCGGAAGCTCCGTCGGCGCCAACGTCCGCGGCCCCATCATCGTCGTCCGCTCCGAAGGCATTTCCGCCGAAGCCAGAAACAGCCGCACCCACACAATCTCCGTCGACGCCAAGATTCGTCACTCCTGCTTCCGTTGCGGCCACATATCGCCCGCCGTCGGTGGTCGTGATTCCGCCGAAGACTCCCGCGACACCGCCCGTCGCCGGCACTCCGATCTCGACCAGCGCCACACCACCGATCACTGCCGTTCCGCCGCGAGCTACGCCGCCGTCCTCAACCACCGCCGCGCCAAGCAGCATTCCGAGCGGAGTTCCGAGCAGCTCCCCCAGCGCCGCGAGCCATCTGCCCAGCAACGTGACGCAAATGCAGCCCGCCGCCGCGCCCAGGCCTTCCGCTCCGGTCGCTCCGCCGCCGCGCATGATCATGCCCCAGACGGGCCCCCGTCCGGTCTACAAAGCACCCATACCGCCGCCCAGTGCCGCCGCGCCCGGTGCAACTTCACGCCCCGCGCCCGGACGCCCCGTCCCCGGCCAGCCAATTTTTCAGCGCACCGCGCGCCCGCCAGCTCCCGGCGCAGGAGCAGGCGCACCCCGTCCCCCGCTTCGTCCCGGTGAACGCCGTCCGATGCATCCCACGCGCGTCGCGCCCGCGGGTTCGCGTCCGCTCGGAGTAGGCCCCGGTGGCGCTCTTCCGCCACCCGGTCCCACGCGTCCCGGAGCTCGTCCGGGCGGCCCGTCGCGTCGTCCCGGCCAGCGCTACGTTCCGCGAGGTGTGAAGGAAGGCCCGATGAAGGGCTACACTCCGCCCCCGCGCATGATTGTCAGCAATGAGCCCGCGCCCATCACGCGCAACATCACCATCACCGAAGGCATCTCGGTGAAGGATCTCGCTGAGAAACTCGGCATTCGCGCCAAAGATTTAATCGCGCGCCTGGTAGTCCGCGGCGTCTTCGCCACCATCAATCAAACTCTCGACGCCGAACTCGCCAGCGAAATGGCCCGCTTCTTCGGAGCCGATACCGAAGTCATCACCTTCGAAGAGCAAGCCGCTAAAGACACAACCGAAGCCACCGAGAGCAGCGAAGAAGGCGCCGAAGCCATCCCGCGTCCGCCCGTCGTCACCATCATGGGCCACGTCGATCACGGCAAAACCACGCTCCTCGATTCCATCCGCTCCACCAACGTCGCCGGTGGCGAAGCTGGCGGCATCACGCAGCACATCGGCGCTTACAAGGTTCGCATCACCGACACCGCGTCTCCCGCTTACGGCCGTGAGATCGTCTTCCTCGATACCCCCGGTCACGAGGCCTTCACCCGCATGCGTTCTCGCGGAGCGAAAGCCACCGACATCGTCGTCCTCGTCACCGCCGCCGATGACGGCGTAATGCCGCAGACCGTCGAGGCCATCGACCACGCCCACGCCGCCGAAGTTCCCATCATCGTCGCCGTCAACAAAATCGATAAGCCCGGGGCGCTGCCCGAGCGCGTCAAAAAGCAGCTCGCCGACCGCGGCCTCGTCCCCGAAGACTGGGGCGGCAAAACCGTATTCGTCGACGTCTCCGCCAAGCAGAAAACCAACCTCAATCTGCTCATGGAAATGATCCTGCTCACCGCCGACCTCCAGGAATTGAAAGCCACTCCGGGACGCGCCGCCAGCGGCCTCGTCCTCGAAGCCAAACTCGATCGCGGACGCGGCCCCGTAGGCACCATCCTCGTGCAGAACGGCACCCTCCGCGCCGGCGACAACTTCGTAGTCGGCAACGTCTACGGAAAAGTTCGCGCGATGTTCGACGATCGCGGCAAGGCCCTGAAAGAAGCGCCGCCCTCAACCCCTGTAGAAATCATCGGCCTCGAAGGCCTGCCCCAGGCCGGAGATCAATTCGTGGTCGTCACCGACCGCGAAAAAGCTCGCGACATCTCCGAATACCGCGAACAGAAAGCCCGCGAAGCCACGCTGGCAAAGAGTTCCCGTGTATCGCTAGAAGGCCTGGCCGAACAATTAAAAACGGCGGGCATGAAAGAGCTGAACGTCATCCTGAAAGCCGACGTGCAAGGCTCCGTCGAAGTGCTAGGCGATTTGCTCGGTCGCCTCTCCAACGAAAAAGTTCGCCTCAAGCTTCTCCGCTCCGGTATCGGAGCCATTACCGAGACCGACGTTCTCCTCGCCTCCGCCTCGAACGCCGTCATCATCGGCTTCAACGTGCGTCCCGAGCGCAAGGCACAAGAACTCGCCGACCAGGAAAAAGTCGACATCCGCCTGCACTCGATCATTTACGAACTGCAAGACGAGATTAAGCGCGCCATGACCGGCCTGCTCGAACCGACCATCAAAGAGGTTTACCAGGGACGCGCCGCAGTTCTCGAAACCTTCCGCATCCCCAAAGTCGGAACCATCGCCGGCTGCCGCGTAAGCGACGGCCTCATCAAGCGTGATTCCGAAGTCCGCTTGCTGCGCGACGACGTAGTCGTCTTCAAAGGCAAGGTAGCCTCTCTGCGCCGCTTCAAAGACGACGCCAGCCAGGTCACCAGCGGCATGGAGTGCGGCATCTCCATCCAAAACTACGGCGACATCAAAGCCGGCGACGTAATCGAAGCCTTCGTAACCGAAAGAATAGCCGCCGAAGCCATCAAGTAGATTCTTGCGTTGAAAGGGCACGGCTTCACAGCTCGCTGAATAACTCGACTTTGTCCTTGCCTTTGGGTGGCGCAGCGGTTCACCGCTGCGATAAAAGGCTCCCTTTCAGCACCGGCTTTAGCCGCTGAGGGATAGTACGCGTGCCGAACGAGTTTTCGGCAACCTCTTCAGCGTGCCGCTCAGCTCTGCCAACTCTTCATTGAGCCCCGCAGAAACTAGTAAGGGCGCGGCTCTTAAGCCGCGCCCCTGATCACTTCCGCGATCGCCAAGCTCACTTCCGCTCAAACGCGCCGTGCGCCCGAATCGCCGGATGCACAATCACGACGTGCGACCGCGCCGCTGCTCCTCGAGCCGCTTGTCCACCCGATGAGCTCTGCGCCTCGAACGTTCCCACTCCAAGCTGGGAACCAACGCCATTGACCGCTTCAGAATCCACGTCGATAAAGACGACGGTGGACGGGTCGACGACGTAGTACTGCAGCGTGAACCCGCCCAGTTCCGTGTTGTTGTTGTTGGATTCGATCGTGCCGCGGCCGTCCACGGGTGAATCCGGAACGTAGACTCCGGACATGGTCGAACTTGACCGCAAATCATCAAGGTCATTTTCGTCCAGGACTCCGGTCATGTTTGGGGTTGGGGTTCCGGTAAAACTGGCATCGGGAGCGCCGGCGTCGAACTGGGCGATGTCGTTGACGATGCCCGGGGCGTTACCGTCAACATTGTTCTGGCCGGAAAAGTTGAGCCCGTAACCTCCCGAGTCGGTGAAGGCCGTAGCCGATTGTGAAAAGGAAGCGCCTTGCAACAATCCAAGACTATCGATTTCCAGGGCCTGCCCTCCGCCGCTCGAGGGATACACGACAAATCCCGTAACACTCGCATCACCATTGGTGAATCCGGCCAAAGTCAATACGCAACGTCCCGCGACGCAGCCGGCAGTCGAGGTTGAAAAGGGCTTCGCCAAACCGACTGTGCCGGCATCGTTGTAATCTTCGAAGCCGTTAGTCAGGTTGCCATTGGCGTCCGTCGTCGCGTAACCACCCGCCGAGACTGGAAGCCCGCCGCCGTCCATACCGCCAAGCACGAACACCAGTTGACCCGGAGCGAGAGAGGTTACTTGCGTGAACGCGTCACCCGCTAGCAGAATCAACGACTCGTCCGTATCGGTCTCGATAAACTTCAAATGCGTGGAGTCGATCACCCATACGTCAAAACCCAGCGAGCCGAAGTTGGTTGTTAGTGTCGCCGTGCTGGGGGCACCCGACGCGCCCACAGCCAACTGCCCGCTGAGAGTCAAGCTCGTGAGGTCGTTAGAAGAGCCGTCGTTGTTGAAGTCCTCAATGCCGCCGATGCTGTTGCCGTTGACCGCGAACGCTCCGACCGTGCCAAGCGGGTTACCCTGCGGATTCTGTACAAAGTCAGTGCCGGCGAGAGAGAAAGCATAGGCTCCGCTGATACTCGGAGTGGGGGTCTGCAAATCAATGGTTCCGCTACCAGTGCCCAAGGTGTCGAAGCGGCTGATCAGCCCGTGACTGGATGTGATCATCACGAAATCGACGTTAAAGCTCCCCACCGTCGTCACAAGCGTGCCGGTGCCACGACCATCCTTGCCGATTTGGTAAGCGCTGGTCGAACTGACGGCCTCGCCGAGGTCCACACCGATGTTACCGGGGTCGTTGATGTCAAGCGTGCCGCTCTCGATTCCGCCGGTGCCGTTGGCTACTACGGTCCCCGCGATTGCAAAAGGGACCACGGCGCCGTTACTGGTATTGATATCCGTTCCCGTTATCGAAATAACATACGTGCCAGTGAGATTGCCGTCGCCGAAGCCGCCCTGGTTGGGCGTGACGATGTTGTTGCTCGAACCGCACGCCGTCATCAAAGAAAGGCTGGCCATTGCCAAAGCCACGAGCAGGCCTCCGGCACACTTGCTGCTGGCAAGGGATTTCATAAGACACTCCTGTCTTTTATTACGTTGGATGCGCTAACCCAGATTGTATGAGAAAGTTTCGGTGAAAAAAATTAACAGGATCGTTTCCCCTTACTTTTGTAATCCGTCATCCGGAGCGGAGGGACGTTGCGTTTCAACCGCCTTAATTTTTGCTGCGATCGTCTCAACCAGACTAAACTCCCGCTCCAACCGGCGCCGGAGGCGCAGCCTGCCTCCGCCTCTCCGCGGCCTTATCCGATGCCCACACTCCCACCCGATAGGCCAGCAGAATGCCCAGCAAAATCCCATATTCAATAGGCTTCGTGTGATCGGCCTTCACCAGCCACAGGTAATGCACTACGCCAAGAATCGCGGTGAGATAAATCAACCGATGCAGCCGCTGCCAGTTTTTCCCGCCTAGCCGCCGAATCGACCACGCCGTCGAAGTCAGCGCCAGCGGAATCATCAGAATAAAAGCCGAAAATCCCACCGTAATAAACGGCCGCTTGGCAACGTCCTTCACCATCTCATGCACATCGAAAAATTTATCCAGCCAGATATAAGTAAAAAAATGTAAAGTTGCGTAAAGGAATGCAAACAGCCCCACCATCCGCCGCACCCCAATCAACCAATATTGCCGGCTGATCCGCCGCAGCGGCGTAATCCCCAGCGTGACAAGAATCAGCCGCAGCGTCCAGTCCCCTGTAGCGTGGGTGATGACCTCAATAGGATTCGCGCCCAGCCCATCATGAAACGCCTTCCACCCCAGCAGCCCGAGCGGAATGAGCGCGGCAAGAAAAATGAAGACCTTAAGGATGCGCAGTCGGTTCATAAGAATTGCAGTGGTCAAAGGTTAGAGGTCAAAAAAATTCTCGGCTCTCAGAAGGTCCAGCTCTCACTGAGAACTGACAACCGAGAACCGAGAATTGCTTTCAAAAATTCTTCCTAAGATCCATCCCCGCATACAGGCTCGCCACCTGATCGTAGCCATTAAACATCAGCGTCGACCGCTTGAAAAATTCTCCCAGCCTTCGTTCCTTGGCCTGGCTCCAGCGCGGATGATCGACCGTAGGATTCACATTCGAATAGAAACCATACTCGTGGGAGTTGGATTGCTGCCAAGTGTTCAAAGGCTGACTGCCGGTGAAGCGAATCCGCACAATCGACTTCGCACTCTTGAATCCATACTTCCACGGAACCACAATCCGCAGCGGCGCCCCATCCTGATTCGGCAGCACCTCGCCATACATGCCAAAACACAGCAGGCACAGCGGGTGCATCGCCTCATCCATGCGCAGCCCCTCGACATAAGGCCACTGCAAGACATTGCTGCGTTGCCCCGGCATCTGCTTCGGATCGTAGATCGTCGTGAACTCCACAAACTTCGCCTTCGGCAGCGGATCGACGCGTTTGATCAATTCGCTCAGCGAAAATCCCACCCACGGCACCACAATCGACCATCCCTCGACACAACGATGCCGATAGATGCGCTCCTCGGGCGCCGCCATTTTCATGATCGCGTCGACATCGAGCACCTGCTTCTGCTTGACATCGCCCTCAATCTTCAACGTCCACGGACGCGTCTTGAAATCCTTGGCCAGCCCCGCCGGCTCATATTTGTCCGTAGAGAATTCGTAAAAATTGTTGTAATTCGTCACATCCTTATAAGGAGTCTGCGCTTCCGTAGTGTTGAAGCTGCTCTTTTGGATCCCATCAATCTTCGCGTTAGCGTAAGCGGTCAGCGGCGGATTGAGAAGGTCACCAATATCACGCAAGCCCACTCCGCCAACCGCCGCCAATCCCACCCCCGCCAGAAACTTGCGCCGGTTTAAAAAGACCGACTTGGGAGTAATTTCCGAAGAAGGAATCCCACCCGGTTTCCCGATCAACATAATTCACCAAACAGTCTTAGTCCCGGTCGAAGTACGCATGCCGCGCGGCCGTGGATGTCTCCACCGGCCAATTCGCACCTACAATATAGGACGCGCGAACGAGCAAGAAAGTTACTCCACCCTTCCCGCTCCTTAGTGTCCTCTGTGGTAAATGATTTTGTTTAGATTGGAGGAATCCAGGCGTCAGTTCCCCGCCGACTTCGCGACCGACTTCATCCCCGGCTTCGCCCGCAGAACTTCGCGCACCTTCTTGGCAAGATTTTGCAGCGTGAAAGGTTTCTGCAGAAACGCGGTCCCCGGGCTCACCACCCCTTGCGTAGCGATGGCGTCTTCCGTGTAGCCCGACAGATATAACACGCCGATGCCCGGACGCAGCTCCAGCAATTGCTTGGCTAGGTCACGCCCTCCCATCCCCGGCATCATCACATCGGTGATCAGGATGTCGATCGGTTCTTTGCATTCCGCGGCCACCCGCAAACCCGCTTCGCCATTTTCAGCCTCGATCACTTTGTAGCCGCGAGAGACGAGCGTCAGATGCACCAGTTCGCGCACCGATTCTTCGTCCTCCACCAGGAGCACGGTCTCCGTTCCCCCGGCCTCATTCGGAGGCGCCGTAACCGGGCTTGTCTCTTCAGCCGCATCTTCCACCCGCGGCAGATAGACGTAAAACGTCGTCCCCGCGCCGATCTCACTTTGCGCGAACACGTAGCCATTGCTCTGCTTCACAATTCCATACACGGTCGACAGCCCGAGCCCGGTGCCTTTCCCTTTTTCCTTCGTAGTAAAGAATGGCTCGAAGATGCGCGTCTGCGTTTCCTTATCCATCCCGTGCCCGGTGTCCGAAACCGAGATCACCGCATAACGCCCCGGCTGTATGAATCGATGCTGGCTGAAGTTTGGACCAACCGTAACATCCGCACTTTGCAAAGTGAGCTTGCCGCCTTCAAGCATCGCATCTTTGGCATTCACCACCAGGTTCATGATGACCTGCTCCAGTTGGCTCGAATCGGCGCGAGTGTGACCGGTCTGGGTGGAGAGTCTGGTCACCAGCTCAATGTTTTCCCCGATCAACGGCCGCAACAGCCGCTCCATGTCGCCGACGACCTTATTGACGTCGACCACTTTCAGCTCCAGCAATTGCTTGCGGCTGAAAGCCAGCAACTGCCGTGTAAGCGTCGCCGCTCGATCCGCCGCCTGTTGGATCGAATGCACCTTATCGTGCAGCGGACCATCCTTATCCAATTCTTCCAGCAATACCTCTGTGTATCCGTTAATCACCATCAGCAGATTGTTGAAGTCATGTGCGACGCCGCCGGCGAGCCTCCCCACCGCATCCATCTTCTGTGCCTGGCGAAGCTGCTCTTCCAGTTGCCGCCGATCGGTGATGTCTTCCGCAATCAGCTCCAGCACCTCCTCAGGTTCATCGCTGAACGTGGCCGCGCAGCCGCTGAGCCGCACGATGATAACTCGCCCTTCTTTGCGCTTCCACTGCACTTCCACCCCGTTCAAGCTTCCCGTCCGGTGATTATCCTCCGCCAGCCGGTCCAGTTCCTGGGGACTCACAAAAACATCCCGCCGCACATCCAGTGCCAGCAGATCTTCCACCGATCCATATCCCAGCATGGTGATGAGCGCCGGATTCACATCCAGAAACCTTCCGCCGAGCGTGCACCGGCAAATGCCAAACGCCGCGCTCAAAATCAACGACCGCGAACGCGCTTCCGACCGCCGCAGCGCTTCTTCATAGCGCTTGTGCTCGATCGCGGCCGCCAGTTGCTGCGAAACAAATTTCAGAATCTCGCGATCCCGTTCTCCGAAGCGCGTGTTCTCGCTGTAGCTCTGCACCACCAGCGCTCCAATGCAGTTCGCGCCGCTCTTCAGCGGAACCCCCAGCCAGTCGACCGACGAAGCTCCAATCAGCTCCACTTCACCCCGCCGCACCAGCTCCGAAAAAACTGCCGGCGTCGCCAACAACGGCTCGCCCGATCGCAACACATATTCCGTCAAACCGCGCCCCAGAGCCTTCGGTACGGGCGTCGGATCCTCTTCATCCACAAAATAAGGAAAGCTCAGCAACTGCGACTGCGGATCGTAGAGCGCAACGTAAAAGTTCCGCGCATTCATCAACTGCCCGACAATATTGTGAATCGCCGCAAAAAACTGCTGCAAATCCTCCGCTGACTGGCTGCGCGCCGCGATCGCATACAGTGCCGCGTTCAACTCCTCCGCGCGCTTTTGTTCGGTGATGTCGCGATAGGATGCATAGGCTCCCACTCTCTTGCCGTTCAACATCACCGGTGAGGTTGAGAGCTGCACCTCGACCAGCGATCCATCCTTCCGCCGCCGCCGCGTCTCCACCGAAAGTTTGCTTTGTGTCTTGATGCACTCGCCAATCCACGCCGTTTCCGCATAACGGTCCGGCGGAACAATGAGTTGGTCCAGCGGTTTTCCCGCCGCTTCATCCGCGCTGAAGCCGAAGACTCGCGTGAACTCCCCATTGATGCGCAAGATCCGCCGTTCCTCGTCAATAATGCTGATCGCTTCCGGCGCGTTTTCGATGAGTTGTTCGAAGTAAGCCTTTTCCAGCGTCAGCGACGTTTCCACGGCGTCGCCGTTGTTGGGTCTGGCTTCTAACGCCGGCGGGAAGTCGTGAGCAGGAATGCGATCCGAGCTGTCAGAAGAGGACGTGTGAGAAGAAGAGGCATGAGAAGAAGAGATAGAGGAAGGCGGGTTCGCAAACATCGCCTGCGCATCACGCTCGAGAACATCGCGCAGTGCTTTCACCGGCAGCTCTTTCGAACTGGCTGCCGGGGCGATTTTCTCCCCCATACTGTTCTTTCCCCTCGGCTGGTGGCTCTAATGTGATGGTAAGTGGGGCGGGCCGCTCGCCGGTAGTTACGGCGGTAATAGAAATTTTCAATTTGGGAAACAAATCGGGAAAGAAAAACGCCTCAGGAAGCGTTCGACAGCAGCACGCAGACCTGCCGCAAAGTGAGCTTTTGCTCGTCCGTCACGACCAGAAACTCCACCCCGCAGCGCAACCCATCGCTATACCGCACCACGCCTCGCACCTTCATCGCGTGCGGCGCAGCCGGAATAGGAAACTCCAGCGATATCACTTCGCCCGCCTGCACCGCCCCGCTGAGCGTCACCCCCAGCCCATCCTGCGCCAGTTCATTGGTTCGCCCCCACAAGGTGATCGTAACCCCGTCGCGAAATACCGACGCCTCAACCCGCGCATCGAACCGGTACCTGGGAAAGCGCCGCGACGGCCTCTGCGCCTTGGCTATAGCTCGTGCCTGATCGCTCAATCCATTTCTCCGTTCCTCTTCTATCCAAGGCCGACTTGCGATTGTGCTTCACCGCAACCCGTTTCCTCAACGGCATCAAAGGCCATGTACCACCGACGAGACCCTTCGAAAAGGCCCCAAACGCCTCCGACTTGGCGGCAAATGCTGCATTTTTCAGTCGCAAGTCTTCTTTTCCTTGGCGAAACGGGTGTAATATGGCTGCCTCCCCTACGCAAGACGGCCCCCACTCACCTAAAGGAGAATTTTTATGCTAGCCACCCAGACCCTTGCGCCTCGCTTCTTTGACTCTGCACGAAGTGAAATCCATCCCCGCAGGAACTTGAACCGGCAATACCCAAGAAGCATCTCCGGAGCGCTTCTCATCATCGTTTTCCTGCTCGTAATGGCGGCGGCGGCCAGTGCCCAAGATCCGATGGCTTATGATTTCGTGGGCCGCGCGGAAAACTGGGGCACCATCGACCTGACGACCGGTGCATTCAGCCAGACCGGTAACACCGGTGAACTCATTACAGGCTTAGGCGTGGGCCCTGGAGGCCTGTTGTATGGAGGCCTTTTCGAGGGCACCACTCTATACCAGGTGAACCCGGCGAACGGAACCGTGGCCGCTGTTGGAACTTCCGGCCTGCCCGAGTATTACGGCATGGGTTCCACCACCAGCGGCGTCTACGCCTTCGACAACAACGCTAATTTCTATTCTGTTAACACCACCACTGGAGCTACGACCCTGATCGGATCGACCGGCCTGAGCATGGCCGGCACTACCGGCACCTCGACCGGCTCCGATACGTTGTACTTCATGGATGGAGCGGGCGAGTTGTACTCGATCAACACCAGTACAGCGGCGGCGACGGAGATCGGCAGCACCGGGCTAACAGCCGTCGGTGCCATGGTCTTTGAAAACGGCACGCTCTATGCTGGAAACAGCGGTTCTCCGGTTGCTCTCTACACGTTGGATACAACTACCGGGGCAGCAACGTTTGTCGCCGACGCGCCCAACTCGGCTAATTTTTGGGGACTCGCCCCGTCGATCTTTCCAGTCGCCGGCCTCTCGCCCTCGAGCTTGAAATTGACCAGCACTCTGGTCGGGCAGTCGAGCGCTTCAAAAACAATTACTTTGACGAACTCCGGCAGCTTTAGCCTCAGCATCAACTCGGTGAGCGTGAGCGGCGACTTTTCGGAGACCGACACCTGCGCCGGACAAACAATCCCGCCGAGCAAAACTTGCACTGTCTCGATTACCTTTACGCCTTCGCTCACAGGATCGATTACCGGGGCCCTGACCATCATCGACAATGCCCTGAACACTCCGCAGGTCCTGGCTCTCTCTGGAACTGGCCTGCCCGAGCTTTCAATTTCGCCGGCGAGCGAGAGCTTCGGCACCGTCGCCGTCGGCACAACCAGCGCAGTAAAGACGATGACCCTGACCAATAACACCAGCGGAACGCTCGATTACGCCTTCCTCGCCAGTTCGAATTACGCCGTAGCTGGAAGCGGGAAAAGCCCCTGCAACGGCACATTAGCGAAGAAGGCGAAATGCACCGTCAGCGTAACTTTCACTCCCACAGCCAACGGAACAGCCGACGGCAGCCTCGCTGTCTCCAGCGCTTCCTTCCCCACACAATTAGCCACCCTCTCGGGCTCGGGATCGGGCGGCGCAACCGCTCCTCTAACCTTCTCGCCGACTACCTTCAAGGTCGCCAACACTCTGGTCGGAGCGACTTCATCACCCGTAACTGTCACCGTTACCAACGCCAGCGCCTCCACCGTAAACATCACCAACTTCGTTGCCAGCGCCGACTATAGCGTCACCGGCAGCGGATCGACTCCCTGCAGCGGCACCCTGCGAGCGGGCGCCACCTGCTCCGTCGCGGTCACATTCAGCCCGTCCGTAGCGGCCAAGCTCGAAGGCTCCGTCGTCTTCATGGACAATGCCTCCGTCAACACGCAGCTCTATGACCTGTCCGCCACCGGAATTCTGCCCGTCACTTTCTCTCCCGTATCGCTGACCTTTGCCTCGCAAACGCTGGGCAAAACCAGCGCCGCCAAGACTCTCACCATAAGCAACAACCAGAGCAGCTCGCTAACCCTGAGTGGTATCGCAGCCAGCGGACAATTCCACGCCGCTCCCGGCGGAACAAAACCCTGCGGAACTACCGTCAACCCTCACAGCACCTGCACCCTCGATGTGACGTTCACCCCCGCGCAGTCGGGCACTATCCCCGGCGCCCTGACCATCACACACAACGCCTCCGGCAGCCCGCAGAACGTCAAGCTCTCCGGAACCGGCCAATAAGCGGGAAGGGGCGGGGCATCAAACCGCCGCCCTTTCCCAACCTGCAACTCTGGCCAAACAGCTTGCTGGGAAATTCGATTTTGTCTGTGCCTTTGGCGGGCGCAGCGGCTCACCGCTGCGATAAGAGGCTTGTCTTCAAGTCCGGCTTTAAGCCGCTGAGGGGCGGGCCGCACAAAGACGATTTTCCGCCACACTGTAAAGTTGCGTGACAGATCGCCCCGCGCCCTCTAACATCAAGGATGTACTCGCGACCCTCAGACCCTTATGCCGTACCGTTCAAACGCTGCCGAAGCCTGGTATCCCGACCCGCCGTCAGACTCCGATATCCCACTCGATCTGCTTCCACCGCCGTCCCTGACCCAGCCCCTCTGGCGCTCGTTAGTCGGCAATCTCCGCGACCGCTTCGCGCCCGAAAAGCTTCCGCCCCTCAACCTGACCTCCCGCCCCGTCGCCGTCGGCCTGTCTCTCGGCGAGCGCCTGCGCATGCCTTGGTTTCGCACCGTCTTCACCAACATCGGCGACGTTCTCTCGCCCGAAGCCCTGCCGCCCCTCGAACTCGAGTCCCGCCCCGTCGATGTCGGCGAACTCATCACCGACCAGCTTAGCCATTTCTGGTGGGGGTCGCTGCTGCGCAACCTGGCCGATCGCGTGGCGCCAGAAACGCAGCCCGCGCTCCAACTAACAGCCAAGCCGATTCAGGACATCATTCCAAAATCGTGGATCCTTCTGCCGCTATGGTCTGAAGTAGTCGATGGACCCAAGGTTTTCTATCCGGACAAGCCAAAGCCCACCGACGCGGCGCGTCCCCTCAACCTGCAACCGATGCCGATCCCCGAGGAAAAGCGCGAAGCCCTCGCCGAAGCTCTGGTCAAAGAGCCCACTGCCGCCGAACTCCTCCGCGATCTCCGGCGCTCCCGCATCCGCCAGAGAATCTGGATCACCCTGGCCGCCGCCCAAGTTATCTACATGGTTCTGATCGCAGTGGGATATCTTCCATAGAAGGTCGGAGGTGAGAGGTCAGATTGCAGAGGTAAAAGCCAACCAAATCAATTCTCACACTTTTACCTCTGCAATCTCACCTCTGACTCTGACTACTGTCTCAGCCCCACCCACCCCTCAGCGATCACCATCGAATTCCCCGGATTGCGCGCATCATATTTCACCGAAGTAGGCACGCCCAGCCGGCACGAATGCAGATTGATCCACTGCCGAAGATAAGTAACATCTTGCGAAGCCTCATAAGAAACACCAGCCACGTCATACTGATAAATCAGCATGGTCGCCGGCCGGCCGAGAGCCGTCACAATCTCTTGCACGTCGATCACCGTGCCATCCGTAATGCGCCCAACCGTATTCAGCCAGCCGCGCCGCTGCCGCTCGACATCGTCGGCACTAACAGGTTTGCGCCGCAACAGCGCGTAGCCAGCCAGCGCCACGGCAATCATTCCCAGCGCCAGGCTATAAAGGCGAAGCGAAATCATCGATAAATAAAACCTGACCCTTTCCCTTCTTTCAGAATAAGCTCTAATCGCGCCTAGCGCCAAGGGCACCACCGTTACCCGCAGCTGTCGCGAGGACAATCAAAACGGAGGGCCGCGAGTCAGCTCGAAGGTTGCCCTCGGTGGTTGACCCTTTCCTCAATCCACGAATTGACAAGAAAGTGACATTTCCTTGACAACTCAAGGATTTTCCGGGGCTAGATTTTCGGAGGAGCAGATTGTAAACCGGCTTCAACGAGTTCAGCGCGCCATTCGACGCTCAGAGTCGTGGGCGAAGTAAACGGGGCAAAGGGTGCCGGAACGGCGGGCTGAGCTCATCGAAACAGGGGTTGGCCCCACACCCGGCCCCTGATTTTTCCGCTATTCGCACCCCGCCCGCGGCTCTCATACTCTCTCTCTCCACGGAGCCAGCACTCTATATCGCGGCGTCGCCGTAACCGTTTTCTTGGTCGCGGCGAGCAATTTTCGTTTGATCAGCCACCCCACCGCGGCCTGCGCCGAACTCTTCGACACTCCGATGCTCTCGGCAATCTGCCGGTAACTGGCCTCGACCACACTTCCTTTTCGCTGCTCTCCGGCAAACCACAGATAGACAAGGAAGCTCACTACGCGCCGGTCGTGCCCAACCAGGTCGCGCATCAAAACATCGATCACATAGTCATCGAGCGAAATCATAAGGTAAGGTCGTCAGTCGATCGCGAGGAATTGGTGGCCGCCGACTAATGACCACCGACTACCGACCAATTTTTGCTATACCGACCATAAATATAGCACTAACTACCAGATTGCATCCTCCCCCGCACTTTTCTATCCTCAAACCGCTCCACCATCGCTAAGGAGAATGAAAATGATTCGTGGCATCAAGTTCGCCTGCGTTCCGACTCGCGATCAGGATCGTGCCTTGAAGTTCTACACCGAAAAACTCGGCTTCCGCGTAATGACCGACCAGCCCTTCGGCAAGCAGCGCTGGATCGAACTCGGCATCCCCGGCGCCGAATCCCAGCTCGTTCTATTCACTCCCGATGGCTTCGAAGACCGCATCGGCGGATTTCAGCCGATCACGTTCTGGACGGATGATGTGTTTGCGACCGCCCATACGCTGAAGTCCAAGGGAGTCGAGTTCGCGGCAGACCCAAAGAAAGAATCGTGGGGAACATCGTCGGTGTTCAAGGACGCTGATGGGAATCAGTTCGTCCTCTCCAGCAAGTGAGCGTGGCGCCAGGTCTGCTGGGTAAAGGTGTGCTCGCGCCAGGGGCGAGAGGACGTGGTATCACTGGGGCGGAGTCGTCGCTGGATAAATTTTTATCCAATGAGTCCGTACCTGGGGCCTGGCCTTCTTACCGTTCGAGTCAAAAACGATAAGACTCGTCTCCTGCCTCGGCATATGGCAATCAATACAGCTGCTGGTGGCCTGGTGGCCCGGCTTCGCGAACGTAGGAGTCTCAGGTTTGTGGCAACTCAAACAACGCTGCGAGAACACTGACAGATCATGCTGTTCAGTGTGAACGTCGTGGCAAGTCAGACATGTCATTGCCGATGACTGGAAGCAGCGGCTCTTCTCGAGCAACTCGACCTGGCTGCCGTGCACGTCAACCTTCGCACTCGGATCTGGCTGCGGCAGTTTAAGGTATTTGTCGATCGGTTCGCCCGGAAGATAGGAGAAAGCTCCAGCAAGCGCAACCCCGTGGCCTGCATGGCACCAGGAGCAAAGGTCGATCTGTCTGTCGCGAGAGAATTTTGCGGGATTCAGTATGGCTGAGCCGGGAGATCCGGGGACTTTGGAATTTTCACGCTGCACGTGTTCGCGTCCCGGCCCATGACATTTTTCACACGTGATGCCCACTACGAAGCCAGCCTTACCATACCGATTCGGCGGGGGCGGGACCGACTGGAAGTAGGTGGCATGACACTCCAGACAACGTGGAATTATAGGGCGATCGAAATTCGCGATGCCATCGCGGTACCCCGGGCTGTTCACCCACCCCAGCTCTGTCCAGTAGGAAACGGGTAGTTGAAACAGCTGATCGCCTTTCCAGAACAAGTATGTTTGTCCCTTACCTCCGGACCCCACTACCAGGCCAAACCGCTCGGTGCGCTCTGTGATGTACGGAGGCATACCCTGCACGGCCGTCTGGAAAAAACCGTCTTCCCTCTTATCCATCCGAAAAGATAACTCGGGGTTGGAAGTCTTGAGCACATTCCTGTCGGGAGAGAACTTGCCGAGGAGGGTGTCGTCACCAGGTAGTTTGGAAGTGAGGTAATGACCTGTTTGATGAAAGGTTTCGACCTTTTCTCGATGGCACGCGCCGCATGCCTCGTCTCCGGCATAGTTACCAGCATTGTTGCTGGGCGTCGGCGCGGGCTTATTTGCCTTTGGGGCTGTGACTTCGGCCGGGGCTGGGCTTAACGGTGCTTGCTGCGACAGACCGTAACTTTGACCAAAGACGTTCAGCACTCCCACTAGCCCCAAAATCATACCCACTGTAGAGGTAGCGTTCATTCCCGCTCTGGCAGACTCGTACTCTGCCCCACTGACCTACTTCGCCTTGCCGTAGTCCTCAACGATTGTGATGTAACGCGAGAGCACCCAGAACCCAACGAGGATTTCTCTACGCCCGCCGCCGATAATAAATATTGAATTCAAATCCCGGATTCGGCGGAAAAACCTCCGCCACCTTCCGCAGCCGCTCCGCCATCGCCGCCGGCGCCAGTAGCGGATAATCCCGCTCCCGCAGATCGTAGTAATCCACATCGAGATAAATCGCCAGCAGATAAATCGAAATCGCGTCCGCGAAGCTCGCCGTCAAATATTCATTCTTATACTTCTCCGCATCCGGGCCATACGCCGTTGCGAACTTCCTCGCCTCCCAGGCATCCAGCGAAGTCTCGCCGCGCACCTTCGCCTCCACCTGCTGCCACGCCAGGTCGGCGAAACTCTGCGACACCCCCGCGCGCTCCACCAGCGCATGCCCCACATTGATATAAAACTCGAACGCCACCGAAAATTTATCGTCCATCAGCCGCGTAGAAATAAACACGCACTGTGCGTCGCCCAGATTCAGATTGCGATGGCAAACCGCATTGTCGCTGAGCGCGACGTCATAGCGATCGGCAATCACCGTCTCATCGCCCTGCGTCACGGTGAGCGGCACAAAGTAATACGCCTTGCGGCTAAGCGCCGACGCCACCGGCACCGGTACCGCCGCAATCATCCGTTCCAAATCGTTGTCGGCAAGAGTAATCTCGCCCGACCGGGCATAACAAATGCCATTAGGAGCCTGCGAAACCGGGCTATTTTGCACGACCTCCGCGGGGCTGCGGACAATCGCCGAAGCAGTTTGCGACATTCAAACATTGTAGCGCACGCCACAAAGCGCCGGTCGGCCCAGCCCCTGCGTTCCTCCGTGCCGCCGTGGTTAAAGCTTTTCGCGAGCGAGCAAATGATAAACTTTAAAATTCATCAGAATACAAAGGTTCTTTCCATGTCCGAAGCCATTCATCTAAAACTCCCCGACGGCACCACCAAAGAGGTCGCCAAAGGCACCACCGCCCTCGACGTAGCCAAATCCATCAGCCCGCGCCTGGCCGACGCCGCGCTAGCCGCCAAAAGCAATGGCGATCTGATCGACCTGACTCGCCCGCTAGATAAAGACAGCGACCTCCGCATCATCACCGAGAGAGATCCCGAGGCGCTCGAAGTCTACCGCCACTCCTCCGCCCACCTGTTGGCCGCCGCCGTCCTCGAACTTTTCCCCGAAACCAAACTCGGCCACGGCCCCGCCACCGAAAACGGATTCTTCTACGACTTCTATCGCGAGACCCCTTTCACCCCCGAAGATCTCGATAAAATTGAAAAGAAAATGCAGGAGCTAGTCCAGCAGAACCTTCCCTACGCCCGCGAATTCCTGCCGCGCCAGGAAGGCCTCGAGAAATTCAAGGTCGAAGGCGACTTCATGAAGTGCCATTTCATTGAGCAATTCACCAAGCCCGATGAAAAAATTTCCATCTACAAGACTGGCAAGTTCCAGGATTTCTGCCGCGGCCCTCACATCCCTTCGACCGGAAAAATCAAAGCCTTCAAAGTTCTCAACGTAGCCGGCGCTTACTGGCTGGGA
Source organism: Terriglobales bacterium (assembly GCA_036513715.1). Lineage (GTDB taxonomy): Bacteria > Acidobacteriota > Terriglobia > Terriglobales > Acidobacteriaceae > Acidiflorens. The sequence continues at coordinate 14,789 of DATBYM010000067.1, read as the reverse complement.
GACGAAAAAAATCAGCATCTCCAGCGCATCTACGGCACCTCATTTTTTTCGAAGAAAGATTTAGACGCCTACCTCAACAGCATCGAAGAGGCCAAAAAGCGCGACCATCGCGTTCTCGGCAAGCAGCTCGATCTCTTCTCCATCCAAGAACTAGCCGGTCCAGGCCTCATCTTCTGGCATCCCAAGGGCGGCATCATCCGCAAAGAGATGGAAGACTGGATGCGCGATCAGTACGTCAAGCGCGGCTATTCCCTCGTCTACACTCCGCACGTCATGCGCAAGCAGCTATGGCAGACCTCCGGCCACGAAGGCTACTACGCGCAAAACATGTTCGATGCCATGGAACTCGACGACGCCGAGTATCGCCTGAAGCCGATGAACTGCCCCGGCCACATCCTTATATACAAGGATTCCCTCCACTCCTACCGCGATCTCCCGGTGCGTCTCGGAGAGCTCGGCACCGTCTATCGCTACGAGCGTTCCGGAGTCATGCACGGCCTGCTGCGCGTCCGCGGATTCACTCAGGATGACGCCCACATCTTCTGCACTCCCGAACAAATCGAAAAAGAAATCGCCGACTGCGTCGAGTTCGCCCGCGATGTACTCAAAGATTTCGGCTTCGACAAGTTCCAAACCGAGCTCTCCACCTGGGATCCCAAAGACCGCAAGAATTTCGTCGGCAGCGAAGAGCAATGGAACCGCGCCACCCATTCGCTAGAAAAAGTTTTGAAAGAGTTGAACATCGAATACAAAACCATCCCCGGCGAAGCCGCCTTCTACGGCCCCAAAATCGACATCAAGCTGGTCGACGCCATCGGCCGCCTCTGGCAACTCTCCACCGTGCAGTTCGACTTCAACCTGCCGCAGCGTTTCGATCTCGAATATGTGGCAGAAGACGGAACCCGCAAACAGCCCGTTATGGTCCACCGCGCCCTCTACGGATCCGTCGAGCGCTTCTTCGGCGTCTTAATCGAACACTACGCCGGAGCCTTCCCCGTCTGGCTCTCCCCCATCCAGGTAGCGATGATCCCGATAGCCGAGCGCCATTCCGCCTACGCCGAAAAGGTAGCCGAACAGCTTCGCTCCACCGGAGTGCGGGTTGAAGTAGATTCGCGCAACGAAAAGATGAACGCAAAAATCCGCGAGCACGCGATGCAGAAAATCCCATTCCTCTTAGTAGTAGGCGACAAAGAATCCGAAGCCAACAAAGTGAATGTCCGCACGAGAGGCAAAGAAAAAACCGAAGACATGCCAATAATCGACTTCGTAGAAAAAATCAAGAAACTGATAGCAGACAGGTCCGCAACTCTGTAAATCGCACACGGCTCGCGCAGGATTGCCCAGCCGAGCGAAGCTCGGCAAGGTTGACGTCAATTTTCCTCGCTGGAAAAGTTTTCTGGGCTGCCTGTATCCAGTGCTGTTAGAAGTTGAACCCGTCTACCAGAACACAAATCTTTGCTCTAAAAACAAAACCCAGATCCACTGGGGAACTGGGGCCAGCAGCATGACGAAGTCATAACCGTTGGGATGATACTTAAATGATCCGCTCAGGGCCTGCCGTCGTCAAATAACTCGGCCAATAACTCGGCGGCGGCTTCCAGTGCTTTTCTACTCCGCCTTCGGCTCCGCCGGCTTAGTTACGGCAATCGTCTCGCCCGCATCGCCCACCTTAAACCGCGCAAACCGCCGCACCGCAATGTTCTCACCGAGCTTGCCGATCTTTGCCGCAATCAGCTGCGAGATGTTGATGGTCTGGTCCTTGATGAAAGGCTGCTCCAGCAGGCAAACCTCTTCATAATATTTTTCCATCATGCCAGCGACCATCTTTTCCGCGATGTTTGCCGGCTTGCCGCTGGCGATGGCCTTCGCGAGATAAATGTCCTTCTCGCGAGCGTAGTCTTGGGGCGTCACATCCTCTTTGCGGACAAACTTTGGATCGCTCGCCGCGATGTGCATGGCGATGTCGTGCACCAGTTCTTTGAAGTCCTCCGTACGCGCCACAAAATCGCTCTCGCAGTTGACCTCGACCAGCACGCCAATCTTGCCGCCCGCGTGAATGTAGTACCCCACCGAACCTTCACTCGTCACCCGCGTCGCCTTCTTGGCTGCAACCGACACGCCCTTTTTACGCAGCAACACAATCGCGTCCTCCAGGATGCCCTTCGCTTCCGTCAAAGCGGTCTTGCAATCCATCATCGGCGCCCCGGTTTTTTCCCGGAGCTCTTTCACCTGTGCAGCAGAAATGTTCGCCATAGTAGTGCTCATTCGTAATTCTTCCTTCGCTTAAAACTTGGTTCTCACAAAACTCGACCCGCGCACAGTCGAACTGCGCGGGCCAAATCGCTAGTGATTACCGGCAGCTAGTGTCCCGTCCCCAAGTTCGCATCAAAATTCCGATTGTCATCCTGGGCGAAGCGAAAGACCTGTGTATTTTGTTCGCAGTACCAACGCGTCTCACGTGAGTGACAACGGCCCGAGTCGTCATGCCGCGAATTTCCGGGACACGACACTAAAAGCTGGCAGCCGACCTCAAAACCGCCGCGTCTCAGCCTGCAACTCGTCGACGTCTTCCGTCGCCGCTGATGGACGCTTGCGCGTGCCCTTGCCCAGCACATCTTCCATCCGTATCTCTTCGCCCGTGCCATCGACCGCAGCAGGAACAGCTTCGCCGTCCGCCGCAGCCGCAGCGAACAGTTCCTCAGATTCCGGAACCACAGTCTCAGCCGCCGCTTCAGGCTCGGCGACAGCCTGAATGTCCGCTATCTGCTTGTCGTCCCGCGCGTGCACGCCCTCGGCAATCGACTCCGAAATCTTCGACGTAAACAGTCGGATCGCCCGCAACGCGTCATCATTGCCGGGAATCACATAATCCACTTCGCTCGGATCGCAGTTCGTGTCGACCACCGCAACCACCGGAATCCCCAGCTTGCGCGATTCGCGCACTGCGATCTGCTCTTTGTTCGAATCGATCACAAAAATCGCATCGGGCAGCCGCGTCATGTTTTTGATGCCGGCGAGATTCGCCTGCAAATGCTTGCGCTCGCGCTCGAGCTTGATCACTTCTTTTTTCGGCAGCAGATCGTAACGGCCATCCGTGGCCATTTCGTCAAGTTCCTTGAGCCGCTTCACCGATTTCTGCACCGTGACCCAATTGGTCAAGAGGCCGCCCAGCCAGCGCTGGTTCACGTAGAACATCGAGCAGCGCTGCGCCTCTTCGGCAATCGCATCCTGCGCCTGGCGCTTGGTGCCCACGAAGAGAATGATGCGGCCGTCGGCGGCCAGATCCTGCACAAACTTCGACGCCTCTTTGAACATCTTCAGCGTCTTCTGCAAATCGATGATGTAGATCCCATTGCGCTCGCCAAAAATGTACTCCTTCATCTTTGGGTTCCACCGCTTCGTCTGGTGCCCGAAGTGAACGCCCGCTTCGAGCAACTCCTTCATCGTGATGTTCGCCAATCAACCTCCTCAGTTGGTCTGCATCCGGATGCTGAAAAGATCCGGATTGCCATTCCCTTCCACCCCATCTCAGGGGAGGTGGGGGGATGAATTGAATTCCTAAAAACCAGTCGTTTGTCGTCGGTCGCTAGTCGTTCGCAAACGACCACCGACAAACAACTCCCGACTATCTCTTGCTGAACTGGAATCTCTTTCTCGCGCCCTTCTGCCCATACTTCTTGCGCTCTTTGGCCCGCGGATCACGCGTCACCATGCCCTCGGCCTTGAGCTTCCCGCGCAGTTCCGCGTTGAACAGCATGAGAGCGCGCGTAATGCCGAGACGCACCGCATCGGCTTGTCCAGCGACCCCGCCGCCGCAAACGTTCGCCAGCACGTTGAACGTGGCTCCCGTATCGGTCGAGACCAAAGCCCGCTTCGCCGCAATGCGCTGCGACGGCGTCACAAAGTATTCATCGAACGACTTGCCGTTGACCTTGAGCTCGCCGCTGCCCGGCCGAAGAAAGACTCGCGCGATCGCCGTCTTGCGGCGCCCAGTTCCGTAGTATTGAACAGTTTCAGCCATTTAACCCTTCAGCGCTCAGCCGTCAGCTGACCGACCGCGCCTACCCTTTCAAAAATTCAGTGCCGCAGGTCTTCCCAACACCGTCACCTGCAACCTGTCACCAGCTTCACTACGCAAACACCTTCGCTTCCGGTTTTTGCGCGTCATGCGGATGCTTATCCCCGCGATAAACCTTCAGCTTCGTAAACATCTGCTTGCCGAGCTTATTCTTCGGCAGCATGCGCGAAACCGCGTCTTCAATGATCAGTTCCGGCTTCCGCACCAGGCGCTTTTTCATCTCTTCTGAGCGCAGCCCGCCGGGATATCCCGTATAGCGGTGATACATCTTCTGATCAGCCTTCATGCCGGTAATCTTGATCTTCTCGGCATTGATAATCACGACGTGATCGCCCGTATCGATAAAGGGCGTGTATTTCGGATTCTCTTTGCCCATCAGGATGCGGGCCACGCGCGAGGCAAGGCGGCCAAGCGCCAGCCCGCTCGCATCCACCACAAACCATTTACGCGCAATATCTCCCTCTTTGGGGAAATAGGTTGCCATTGGAAATCTCCCAGAATTAAAAGAACGTTATGACGACGAAGACCGCTGACTGCCCCAAAATGATCGCCCTAAACCTAGCCCTAATGCCTGATTGCCGTATCCGTGATATCCACGCAGAACGCGCGCTAGGTGTTCCAGGCGGGCAGCCGCAGGACTTCCAAAGAGATACCAGAATAGCCCAGCCGCAACACCATTGTCAACGGTTGTGCTCGCAAGTCCTGTCTCCATATGACAATACCCAGCCCTCGGATAACCTCGACGTTCCTTTTTCCCTTGGGGCAGAGACAGAATCTGAACAGCAGAGACAGAGTCTCAACCGGTGCGGAACAAGGGCGTTTTAGTAATACTGCAGGTATCCGATGCCTACCCGCATGTGGTGCAGCAGGCTGTCGGGGACAACTAAGGCGATGGTCAGGCCGAGCATGGCGTGCACGAGCGCGATGGGATAGAGGCTGCGATAGCGGCGGAACATTTCGCAGAAGAAGAGGGCGCCGATCAGGGTGGCGGTGGTGAGGACCGGGCTCGGAAGATGGACGGCGGCGAAGAGGGCGGAGGCGACCCAGACGGCGGGCGAGCTTCCATAGAGCTCTTCGAAGCGGTTGAAGAAAAACGATTGCAGAATGAATTCCTGCATCAGGGCCCACAAGGCGTAGCCCCATACCGATGGCAAGTTCGGAAACCATGCCGGATTGGCGGGAATCTGGCCACCGACCCAGCGCACCGGAATCACCATCAAAAGCAGCGCCGCGAAACCGAGGCCCAGCACCGCCGCGGCGCCGGATGCTTTGGGGAATCCGAGGCCGAGGCGAGCGAATGAGGAGCGCGGGGAGGGGTCAATAAGCACGTCGAGGCTGACCAGAACAAGAAGCGTGATTGCTGCGATGGCGGCCCAGCGGTTTCGGAGGTGCGTGGTCGGCGCCCACAGCGCGAATTCGAGAAGCACGAAGACGATTACGATCTGGGCCCAGATAAAGAAGCGGCGAGAGAGTGTTAGCTCGGAAGGGAAGGGTTTTGACTTCAGGGCCATTGTGACTATCTTTACATTTTCATCTCGGCGGCTGCGAGTTAAATCCAGAGTGTTAAAAACACTAGCTCCCCAACTCCTTATTCTCACCACGGATCCACCGAGTCACGGAGAGAACCGTGAACCTGCAAGAGCCAAAACGAGAAGCCTTTGTCCTGCAGCTCGGTTTCTCTCTGTCCCATGACTCGGTGGTGAAAAAAACAAGCAAATTAGGAAAAAACCAGCCGGTTAAAACCAGAACGTCCAGATGGCATCGACGCTGGCGTGGGTGATCGCCGATGCGGGCACTCTGCGCTGCTCGCGCCAGGCGCGGCCGTAGAAGATTCCGGCGATGCTGGCAAGGAAGACATAGGTCCAGTTGAAGTGGGTTGAGCGTTTATTGAAATGCGAGAGGCCGAATACGAGCGCGGTAAGGCAAAGCGCGGCGCGGCGGCCGACCCGGCGTTCGAGCAGGTTCTGCACCCAGGCGCGAAAGTAAAGCTCCTCGGGGACGGCGACGAAGATGAAGATATAAATCCATTTGTAGATCATGGAGAACTGGAGCGGGGCGCGATGGGGGTGGAGAAAGCCGAGGGCCCATCCCAGGCCGATGACCAAAGGGGCAAAGAAAACCAGTTCGCGGAGGCCGGTTTTCCAGTCGCTCCAGCGAAAGTGAAAGTCGAAACCGGTGCCGGGGAGGTGGCGGATCGCGACGAATCCGTAGAGCGCGGCATCGACAACGAGGAGTTTGCCGAGGCCGGCCAGGCCGCTTGGCCACGCGAGTTCGAGCCAGCGCAAATCAATGGCCAGGCCGAGCGGGAGAAGGATGAGAGCGTCCCGCCAATTGCCGCGCGGCTCGGGATCGGCGGTCGCGGCCTGAGCGAGCAGCCACGCGATCACGACCGGGAGGACGGCGTAGAGAGCACACCATTTCCAGGAAAACATGTGGTGTGCCGAGGAAATCAGAGCATAAGGCAGGGCGCAGAGCACGGGCAATAAAGTGCGGAGCGCTATCGGCCAGCGCGCGCAAGCCTGGGCGACTCGGTCTCCGGCAAACCCGAACAAAGCGGCGGGGGCGAGTTCGAGCGCAAGCACCGCAATGTCAAACGGGGTCGGGTTCTGCATGGGCTTATTTTAGTTCGGAGAAAGGTCGCAAGTGCAGGGACGGCAGGTCGAATGCGAGGACGACGGCGAAGCCGAATAGGCCTCGGGCGACTTTCCAATATTTTCATTGTTCCCTTTTTGGAATGATCGAGACGGCGGTTCCTGCGAAGATGAAGGAGATTTGACTCATCAGGCGACCAGGGTGGGCCGATCCATTCAGGCGTAAGAGGTCAGGTGTAAGAGGAAAGGTGCTCCCTATGAGTATTTCCATATCCAATTCGCTGCCGCCCGCATCGGTCTCTGCCGTCAACCTTGACACGAATTCGACACCAGCTCCGCGAACTCAATCAACCACGAACCATGCAGCGGATACGGTTAAATTGAGCCAGTCACAGCAGGTGACCCAACTCTACCAGCGGGGGCAGCAAGTACCGCAGATCGCGAGCACGCTCAGCCTACCGGTCGATATTGTGAACAACTACCTGGGCATCACGAACGCGCAATAGATTTGCGCGTTTGATTTGGATGGTAGATTGCGAACGAGGGAACGACGCGGGTTGTCGCCTCGTCGCTAGTTCGCTTTGCTCCGCCGATACTAGTTCGCGGCCTCTGGACAGATGGAGGCTCACTGAACGCTTGAGTGCTGCGCAAATTTCACTTTCAGCGTTTTGATCTCATACGGCTTGGTATGAACTGTAACGGCGTTGCTCTTCACGGCAAGATCGGCGGTCGGCCTTTCCATCAAGTCGGTTTCCGAGGCCGATTGCGCGCCCGCCGGAAGTTGAAGTTTTACGTCGGCTTCTTTGCCTGCCCACTCATAAAAACGCAGGATGAGAGAATCGTCATCTTCTGATTTCTTGACGGCAGTGAGCACGACGTTATCGGGTTCAATGCGCAGGAAAGAATGTTCGCCGGGGAGTGATCCGCTGTGCTTCTGCGAAGGCCGGGCGATCAGCTTGTAATTGAGTTCGTAGCCGCGACGAACGGTCTGCGCATCCCGCCAAGTTCCGGCGTGCGCATACAGCGCGTACGTGAATTCGTGACGGCCTTCGTCGGCGTGGGGATCGGGCCATTCCGGCGAGCGCAGCAACGATAGACGCAGGACGTTGCCCTTGACGTCGTATCCATACTTGCAGTCGTTGAGCAGGCTGAAGCCGTGCTTCGCGTCGGCAGGTCTGTCACTAGAAAGATCGGCCCAGCGCAGCCCGGGGACTTCGAACTTTGCCTGCTCGGCGGGCGTGTTGCGCGTGGTGGGACGCTCGATGGAGCCATAGGGAATTTCAAAAGTCGCCTTATCGCTATGGGCGCTCAGAGGGAATGTCACTTTGAGCAGGATGTGTTTCTCGTGCCAGTCGGCTTGCATCTTTACATCGACGCGCGGCTCGCCGGCATACATGGTGATGTCCTGCACGAAGTTCGAGTTTTGAAACTGCTTCTTGACTCGGACCACGGCGCGCAGGGGGCCGCGCTCGATGATCTTGACTTCGTCGGCTTTATCCAGATCCCAATGTTGTTTTTCGAAATCGGAATCGATATTCCAGGCATCCCATAGTTTTGGTTTGTCGGTAAAAGTTTGCAGGAGATTGCCGCAAGCGGATGTCCTGGGGCCGCCGCTGTCGGTTTCGGAGGGGGCCAGCGCTTCGGTTTGGGTATGCAGATCGAAGAGGCTGGTGATGCAGCCGGTGTGCGGATCGACGGTGACGCGGATGGAGCCGTTCTCCAAGGTGCTGGCGGATGTGCTGCTCGATACGCTTACTGCGCCGGATCGGTGCGACGTGTGCGCATCGTGGGAGACTCCGGCTTGCGCGGCGGCGCGAACAAAATAGGTTGTGTAGCCGAGCGCCGGCACGTTGGCAACGATAAGAAGACGCGCGCGATTGGTTGACGAGTCCATGGCGAGGAGTTGGTGCGCGACGGGTTCGCCGGCGCCATCGAGGACCAGAACCTCTCTTGCCGAGCCGGGAAGTTGCACCTCGGCCTCAACCACTTCGGTTCTCGGCCAGGAGAGGGAATTGAAAACGACAACCGCGACGCCGTCTCCGCGGACGTTGGCGCCTTGCGTGTTGACGTGCGCGAGCAGCTCGTCGAGGGACGCGTCGGTAATCAGTTGCGCGGAGCGGGCAACGTCTTCCAGGTTTCGCTTGGCGTCGAGATAGTTGACCGCGATGCCGGAGCCGGGCATGACATCGTGAAAGTGGTCGAATAGCAGATTCTTCCAGGCGAGCTCGAATTGATCGTGAGCGTAGGGACGGCCGAAGAGTGACGCCAGCGAGGCATACTTTTCGGCGTCGAGCATCAGTTCTTCGTCGTGACGAATTCTTTGTTTCGTGTCCGCCTGGGTGGTGAGCACGCCGCGGTGATATTCGAAATAGAGTTCATCTTTCCAGGTGGGAACTTTGAGATCGGGAAGTTCCTGCTGCAGGTCGGCGAAAAAATCTTTCGCGGTGCTGAACTCAATCTTCGGGAAAACTGTGTTCGGGTCACGGAGGCGATTGGCCTCGTCGAGCATGGTTCGGGTGGGGCCGCCGCCATGGTCGCCGATTCCATAGAGGTACAGCATCTGGGGGGAATCGTTGAATTTGCTGCCGTAAATTGAGGGGGCGTAGAAGGACAGATCTTGCGTGAGCCGCTGCGGATCGAAATCATTGGCGTATTCGTGGGGGAAATAGGTCAAGAGGCGGCTGCCATCGGGAGCTTGCCACCAGAAGAGCCGGTAAGGAAATTTTGTGTAGTCGGTGGCCCAGAGGAGCTTACTGCTGACGAAATAATCGATGCCCGACTTCTTGTAGATTTGCGGAAGCTGCCAGTTGTAGCCGAAGGAATCAGGGTTCCAGCCGATTTTGATATCGGCGCCAAAGTTTTTTTTAAAATATCTTTTGCCGACAAGAATTTGGCGCACCAGCGACTCGCCGTCGGGCATGTTGAGGTCGGGCTCGACCCACATGCCGCCGATCACCTCCCAGCGGCCTTCTTTCACGCGCTGTTTGATCTGGTCGAATAGGTCAGGATATTTTTCCTGCATCCATTCGTAGGTTCGCGCCGAGGACATGGTGAACTTTAAATCGGGATACTCGCGCATCAAATCCAAAACGCTCTGGAAGGTATTGCGCACCACTTCGACGGTCTCGGTCCACGGCCACAGCCACGCCATGTCGATGTGTGAATTTCCTATGGCGCGCACGGTAAATTGTTTCAGCCACGGATTCAGCGATTGCAGCTTGGCTTGCGCCGCACGAAGAGAGGCATCGAAGGCGGCCTGGTCACCCTTGTCGAGAGGAGTGAAGTCGATGGCGTTAACGGCCGCATCGAGTTGTTGCTGGCGTTCCGCTCGCCCCTCTTCGTACGCGGCAATCATGGGACGCGCCGCGAGAATCTCGGTGCGCACCATGGCCGGATCCGGCCGGCCCGCCGCGGGTTCGATGGTCAACTTTGCGTGCTGAAAGAGAGTGTCGACATCGGGGGCGTCAATGCGGACGGCGATGAGAAATTTTTGTCCGGGCTGCGCGTTCTCGGTGAGCAGAATCGGCTGCTGCATGTCGTCGTCTCCGCGCGAGACGAGCGATCCGTTGGAAAAGACGGAGATGATTGCCGGACCCTTGTTGTTCCACATGAAATCGAAACCGAGGTCCAAGCGGGCGCGCGTGTGAAGGACGGCGTATCCGTCGATTTTTTCGGGAATTTCAATCCAGCGGCGCAGCACGCGAGAGCCGGTCGACCATTGGTCGCCGACTTTCATGGTTTCCCAGCTGGAGTCATCCAGGGAGGAATCTTCGGGGTGAGGAACGTCGGCGTGGAACCGCCAATCAGGGAACGGCAGACTGGTCAGCGACTCGAGACGATTCAACGTGAGCTGATAAGGGTCGGCCATTTTCTGGTTCGTCTGCTGATTCGTCGATGATGGCTGGGCGGAAACGAGACCGACAGTTGCGAGTAAGAAAAGTGCGTACGTTGTCCATCGCTTCACGGAGTTTCTCCTTGATCTGGAAGCTGGCGGTGACGGCTGATCGGCATGAGAGATTGCGTTTGAGATTCGTACCGAAGAGTAATTCGCAGGGACCTGCTGGTCAAATGGCTGCGAGCGTATAGACTTGGACGGCTGCTCTGTTCGAGTCTTAAGCCTTTCCAGTTGAGAAGTCGGGGCTGCTGGATTTATTGTTTACGTTTCCGGAGGAACAAAAATTGCGAACCACGATTCTCGCCTTTCTGCTTGCATGTCTTGTCACTTTAGCGCCCGCGCAAAAAAAGCCAGCCAAGAAAGCCGCGGATCCTGGTCAGACGGCGGCGGACCAGCAGGAGAAAACGGCGCCGGCCGGCGATAGCCAGGCCGATAAGAATGACGACGAGGAGGGACCCTGGAAAGGCTTGCAGTATCGGCTAGTCGGTCCATTTCGCGGCGGGCGGGTGGTCGCGGTGGCGGGCGTCGTCGGCAAAGATAATGAGAACGTCTATTATTTCGGGTCGACTGCGGGCGGCGTTTGGAAAACGACGGATGGCGGGCTCAACTGGCGGCCGATATTCGACAAGCAGAAAGACGCGTCGCCGGCGATTGGCGCGATCGCAGTTTCGGAGTCCGATCCGAATGTAATTTACGTGGGAACGGGCGAAGCGTGCATTCGCGGAAACATCGTGGGGGGCAACGGCGTTTACAAGTCGATCGATGCGGGCAAGACGTGGAAATTTATTGGCCTCGCCGATTCTCATGCCATCGGGCGGCTGGCGGTGAATCCGAAGAATCCGGACGTCGCATTTGTGGCGGCGCTGGGACATCCGTTTGGCGACAACGAAGAGCGGGGAATTTTCCGCACCACGGACGGCGGCAAGACCTGGCAGAAGGTGCTGTATAAGGACGCGAAGAGCGGCGGCATCGACGTGGTGTTCGATCCGAGCAACTCGAACATATTGTTTGCGGCGCTCTGGCAGGCGCGGCGCACGCCTTGGGGGATGGACAGCGGCGGGCCGGGGAGCGGGCTCTATCGTTCTATTGATGGCGGTACAACTTGGAAGGAACAAAAGGGGCACGGCTTGCCGGAGGGAACTCTCGGGCGCATTGGCGTGACTGTTTCTGGGGCGAATTCGAATCGAGTGTGGGCGGTGGTCGAGGCGGAGAAGGGCGGGATTTATCGGTCGGAGGACGGTGGCGATTCCTGGCACTTGATGAACGACAACCACCTTTTTCGGCAGCGGGCGTGGTATTACTCGCACATTTTCGCCGATCCCAAATCGGCGGACACGGTCTACATTCTCAACACGGGCGCGTATCGCTCGAATGATGGAGGCAAGACATTCAGCCGGCTGCGCGCGCCTCACGGAGATAACCACGGGCTGTGGATCGATCCTGCGAATCCTCAGCGCCTCATCAACGGCAACGATGGCGGCGCGACGATTTCTACGGATGGCGGCAACACCTGGAGCACTGTTTATAACCAGCCGACGGCGCAGTTTTATCACGTCATCACCGATGACCGGTTTCCTTATTACATTTACGGAGCGCAGCAGGACAACTCGACCGTGGCGATTGCCAGCGCCGCGCCGGGCGGAATCGATCGTCCGGAATGGTATGACGTAGGCGGCGGCGAAAGCGGGTACATTGCGCCCGATCCGACCGATCCGGAGATTGTGTATGCGGGCTCCTACGGCGGCGAGATCACGCGGCTCGATCACCGTACGCATGAAGAGCAGGCGGTCAATCCCTGGCCGGTGAATCCGATCGGGTGGGCGGCGGCGGATGTGAAACACCGCTTCCAGTGGACGGAGCCCATTGTATTTTCGCCGCATGATCCGAAGACGATGTATTTTGCCGGCGAGGTGCTGTTCAAGACGACCGATGCTGGAATGAGTTGGACGATTATCAGTCCCGACCTGACGCGCAACGACAAATCGAAGCAGGTGGCGTCGGGCGGTCCGATCACCAAGGACAATACCGGCGTCGAAGTTTACGACACAATTTTTTCGGTGGTGGAGTCGCCGGTGCAGAAAGATCTGATCTGGGCGGGCACCGACGATGGATTAGTTCAGCTCACGCGCGACGGCGGACAGCATTGGGAAAATGTCACTCCTAAGGCCATGCCGGAGTGGGGCACGGTGAGCATGATCGAGGTTTCTGCGCACGATGCGGGAACGGCTATTCTCGCGGTGGAACGGCACAAGGCGGATGATCTTGCTCCTTACATTTTTAAGACTACGGACTTTGGTAAGGGCTGGACGAAGCTGGGGGCGGGGATTCCGGCGAATGATTATGTGCACGCAGTCAGGATTGATCCGCGGCATCCCAGTCTGCTTTTTGCCGGAACTGAGGAAGGCGTTTACGTTTCGTTCGACGATGGCGCGCAATGGAAGCCGTTGCGACTGAATCTGCCGACCGTGCCGGTCAACGATCTGGTGATCAAGAACGCCGACCTGGTGTTGGCAACGCACGGACGCAGCTTCTGGGTGCTCGACGATATCACTCCGCTGGAGCAATACGAGGATTCGATTGCGCAGCAGGAGGCGCATTTGTTCGCGCCCGGCGCGGCGAACCATACGGTTTTTCGCGGGTCGTTTCTCGCCGCCAGCGGAAATGTGGGCAAGAATCCGCCGGCAGGCGCGGTAATCAGTTATTGGCTGAAGACCTCGCTGAAAAAGCCGGAGGATGGCAAGGCTAAAGCTGCCGGGGCTGAGGGTGCGGCGAAGACTGACGCGGGCGCGACAGCTCCTTCGGCTGACGCTAAGAAAACTGACGCGGATGCTGAGGCTCCGAAGATCACGCTCGAAGTACTTGATCCTTCGGGCAAGGTGATACGCAAGTTTCCGAAGAAGGAGGAGGCGGGCGGCGGTGGCGACGAGGAGGAAGATTTCTTCAGCCGCGGCGGCAACGCGGGGCCTCTGCCAGCCGACGCTGGGTTGAATCGCTTTGTGTGGGATCTGCGATACGAAGGAGCGACGAAGGTGCCGAAGGCTCCGCTGTGGGGAGGGAGCACGGACGGTCCGGAGGCGCTGCCCGGCATGTATCAGGTGCGGTTGACGGTGCTCGGCAAGAGCTACACGGCTCCGCTTGAGATCAAGGCCGATCCACGGCTGAAGGTGAGTGCGGACGATCTGGCGAAACAATTCGATCTGCTGCTCAAGATTCGCGAGAAGGTCACGGAGACCGATGATGCCATCATTCAGATGCGCGACATGCGTGAGCAGATCACTGCGATCAACGCGCGTCTGAAAAATGATCCGCGCGCCAAGGTGATTGCGGATGCCGGGAAGGCGGTGGACACGAAGATGACGGTGGTGGAAGAGGCGCTGATCCAGACCAAGGCTAAGAGTGGGCAGGATGTGCTTAATTTTCCGGTGCGCTTGAACAACGACCTGGTGGCGTTGGGAGGGGTGGTGGAGAGCGCGGACACGGCTCCGACGAAGCAGTCGTATGAGGTGTTCGACATGCTCACGAAAGAGGTCGATGAACAGTTGGCGAAATGGAAGGCGATTCTTTCGACCGACGTGGCGAGCTATAACAACCTGGTGAAACAGCAGGATGTGCCCGCGCTCATGGTGAAGCAAGTGGAGGCGGGGAACTAGTGGCGCAAGCCCTTTAACCACGAAGGGCACCCTTCGACTGCGCTCGTGGGCAGGCAGGCTCCGGCCACGGAGGGAACAAATGCGTGCGGAAACGCGGGTTTCTCCGCCCGCAATCTTTAGTTCAACCCAGCTTGGGTCAGCCCAGACCGCGCCGTAGGGATTGGTCGAGCCGCAAGTTAACTGGTGATCCGTAGCGCACCCTCTTGCCCGTCCGCATTGCAATTGAGCTTCCTAAACTCCTGATTTCTCAGCCCCAATCGTCATTACTAACGGGCACTATCAAAGAACTAACGGGCACTACCGGGAGGCCGTAACCCCTTCGTATAATCTCCAAACTATCCCCCAAGGGAGAGGTTATGAGCTGGATGCTTCGTTCCGCGAAAGCCGGCGCGTTCTGTTTCGCGATAGTGCTGGCGATTTCGTTTGCCATGCCGGCACAAGAGAGCTCTTCTGCCGCTTCGCCATCGGATCTTGGTGGCCCGCGCGATTGGAGCCACCGCCGCGTCATCTACACGCGCAATGGCTCCATGGAACAGATGATGCTGCTTCGCGAGGATCCGCGCTTTGTCCAAAGC
>DATBYM010000066.1:0-21924 GCA_036513715.1 Terriglobales bacterium | reverse complement strand
CGTGGCAATGGTGATGCCGCGCGCCTTCTCTTCCGGAGCGTTGTCAATCGAATCAAACGACCGAAAAACAATCTTCGGGTTGTGCTTCTGCAAAACCTTTGTGATGGCCGCCGTCAATGTCGTCTTGCCGTGGTCGATGTGACCAATCGTCCCCACGTTGCAGTGCGGCTTATTCCGTTCAAATTTTTCTTTCGCCATTTTGCTTTTTTCCTCTGTTGCGCCGGCGTCTCGCCGGCTGTTTCGCGAATCAATGGTCGTCCTGAGATCCACTCAGTAGTACTGATACAGCTTGTGAAACTTCGCGCGCAGTGCCGGATCAACTTCTTCGACCTTCGAGAGATAAAACTCCCGCACTTGCGCCTGATCCGAAACCGGCAACGCCGCATGTAAAGTTCGCGCCGTTCCAGCCTTGTCGCCCGTTGCTCGGTCGATCGCGTCAGCTGCGAACGCTGAATCCAGATTGCGGATTCGAATCTTGCGGCTGTCGAGCTCCTTCAAATACTTCTTAACTCGCTCTGCGGCGAATGCTTTCTCGATCGCACGCATTAGGGCGTCGAACTCGCGTTCTTTTTCGACTTTAATTATCCCTTGCTCGAACTTCACGGTCACCGTTTCCATCCAAAACGCCAAATTCCATAAAATGCTCAAACTCTGGAGCGGGAGACGGGGATCGAACCCGCGACCAACAGCTTGGAAGGCTGTGACTCTACCACTGAGTTACTCCCGCTCAGCCTCAGCGGCTAAAGCCGCTTGCATTGTGACTCTCAGCGGCATGGCTAAAGCCATGCCCTTATCACAAACCCTCAACCTTAAACTTCCGCCGACCTAAATCTTTATGGAGCCGATGATCAGGATTGAACTGATGACCTCTCCCTTACCAAGGGAGTGCTCTACCAACTGAGCTACATCGGCTCGCTGTAACGCTCAAAATCGTATCGCTCAAAAAACATCGCTCAGATCAGTCTTCAATCGGCTTGGCGTTCGCCTGCTCTTCATCGATTCGGGTTCGCCAGTAATACAGAGCCGCTCGAAAGGCAAACAATCCGAGGATCAGAAGAGTACCGGTTCGCAGTCTGATGCTCGCATTGAAGATTTGCATCGGCTCGTCCGACAGCGTCGTGCAGGCTAAAACTCCCAGCACCGCATACGCCATCATTGCCAGCACGAACTTCTTCTTGATCGTCACTGCTTCGCCATCGACCACTTGACTCTGGTGCACAGGGGAGGATTCGAACCTCCGTACCTCCTGAGAGGGACAGATTTACAGTCTGTTGGCTTTAACCACTCACCCACCTGTGCAAATCCGAAAACACCGCTGTGCGCAAACAACACTGACACGGTACAGCAAACTCTCAGCTCGGGAAACTGAATGCGAGAACTCCCGCCTGACACCTACACTCGCCGGAAAAATAAACTGAAGGAGTGCTTTCAAACCGCGCCGCCAGCGCGCGTTGCCAAAACCTCGCTGTTTCCGGAATCTTGTTTATCTGGAGCTGGCGAAGGGAATCGAACCCCCGACCCTCTGATTACAAATCAGATGCTCTACCGACTGAGCTACGCCAGCAGGTGGAAGCAAGTCCTTTCGGACACAATACTTCCCCGATCCCTTCCTGATGTCCGGGACAATTATTTAAGTTATCACAAGGGCAATTGACGTGCAACCGAAAGTGGGCCGCAATTCTCGCGGGGAAACCCGCCGAGAGCCCGCCGGGCCGACGGGTGCTATCATTATTTCGCTCACCGTGTGATCACAGCGGGTGAGAAGAACGTCCCCCGAAATTCGATGCGCATTCGCCGCCGCCTCCCTATCTTTGTTGTCCTGTTATTGGTTGTGGCGGCTGTCGCATTGATTATCACGCTGCGCAAGCACGCTCCGCCGGAAGCGGCGCGCCTGCTGCCGGGAGCCGATGGCTTCTTCTATGTCAATCTTAAATGGATTCGGACATTTAACGCCGCCGGTCATCTGCCGCCGGTATCCCACGAACCGGAATATCAAAATTTTGTCGATCAGACGGGCTTCCAGTGGGAACGCGATCTGGAGCAAGCGGCCTTCGCCATACACTATCCGCAGAGTTGGGGAAAGGTCGGGTCCGGTACATCTTCGGAGCTACGCTTCTCGGAGGTCTTCGTCGGGAAGTTCGACTCCCCTCGGCTGACCACGTACCTCAAGAAGCTGTCTTCTTCGGTCGACGATTACCGCGGGTTCGAGATTTACAATATTCCGCTCGAAGGGCGCACGGTGCGAGTGGTGCTTCTGTCGTATGACAGCGTCGCGGTCTCGAACCATCCTAATCCCGACGTGATTCGCGGGATTCTCGACCGGTCTCGCAAACTGGCGTCGCCCTTTGGCGGCCCGTGGCTGCTGCGAAAGTTCTATAAAGAAGTGCCGTTGGCGAGCCTGTCGTTTGCAGTGCTGCGCGTGACACCCGAGATGGGCTCGCTGGATGGCCTAGGCAGTTGGAGCTTTCTCTTTCCGAAGCCTGCGGTCGCCGTAATTTCCGCTCGCTATATTCGCGCGCTGCACCTGCGCGCGGTAGCTTTCACCGATAGCGATGCCGACGCGCAGGCGATCACCGAGAAGACGGCCACTTTTCTCAGCCTCTTTCACGCCGCGGAAGGCAGCGTCGGAGTGCACGGTACGGATCCGGATGTAAAGACCTTCTTCGATAGCCTCAAAGTGCAGCAGTCGGGCGATCGAGCCATTCTCACTGCGGTCGTGCCCGCCGGATTTTTTCAAAAAGTATTAACCGAGGCGCCGCCCGAAGCAGTTGCGCCCATTCCGCCGCCACCGACGTTGACACCGTCGCCCCGCAAAGCGCCGTCTGCAAAAAAGCCGCAGAGTCCAACTTCAGCAAAATAAACATCGCGTGTGGATTTCGCGCAAAGCCGATTCGCGCGGAGGAAACGATGCGCGAGCGGGCGCGTCGAGAGACGCAAATAAGAAAACGCGCACTCGGGATTCGAGTGCGCTTGGGGGAAGGGCTGGAAGCTCGAGCGTCAGAAGCTGAAGCGAGCTTGCAACTGGATCGTTCTGCTGCCTAGCGCATTGCCCGCCACGCCGAAGTCCCCGTTAACCTGGGTGATCGTTCCGTTCGGCGCCACCTGCCCCACATTAGCGTCGATAGACTGAGTATTGATATTCAACTTGTTGAAGAAGTTGTAAATGTCAGCGCGGATTTCGAACTTCGCGTTCTCACCAAGGCCTCGGATCTTCGGAAGGCCGAAGCCCTTGGCGATGCTGAGGTCCACGTCGCTATAGCCAGGTCCATCTAGAACATTGCGATGGATTCCAGGCAACGGCCCAGGTGCGGTGGCTGGAAAGGCCGGCCCGGCGGTATACGTTGGAGCCACGAAAAAGTTAGTGCCATTACCGCCGTAATTTGGGTTAGTCGAGTGCATGAATGCTTCGTTATCCGTGCTTGTGCCCGCTCCAGGCAGAACACCCGAGGGGCGGACGTTACCGTAACCGCTGCTTCCGTAATACACCTGGCCGGCGGTGTTGTAGTAGGGATTCCATGGGAAGCCTGAGTGTATGTTCCAGATGCCGCTCAGAGACCAGCCTCCCGCCACTTTCTCAAGCCAGCTACGGCTGCCACGGAAGAACACTGGCTGCCACAACCCAAAGATCTTGAATGCGTTCTGCACGTTATAGTTTGCTCGCCCATAGGCCGCGCTGGTGTCGTACGGGTAAGGGTCCTCATAGTACGGGCCCGAATTCTCGTCGTTCGCCTTCGACCAAGTGTATTGCGCTGCTAATTGAAACTCATGCGAGAAGTTGTGGCGGATGGAAGCATTCAAGGCATTGAAGTTGCCGCTGCCGGTGTTCTGCCAGAACAGTACGTTGTTCACTACGGGATTCAGCGCAATCCCATTTTGAGCTGCGATCGCATCCCAATTCTCCAACACCAACATGTGTCGCGTCTCATTGCCTTGATATCCCACGGACATCACCGAGTCAAAGGGCAACTGATATTGCATGTCCAGCGAATAGTGATAGTTGGAAATCGTCTTCGGGGCCGACGGGTAAGCCACCACAGTGATTGGCGCTCCGCACGGGGACGGGCAGATCGGCAGGTTGTTGGGACCGAAAGTCGTTATCGCGGCGGTGTTGGGCGCGTAGTCAAAGATAGAGTGAAGGTCGGTGGCAGTCTCGTAGAGGATTCCGTCACCCGCGCAAGATGGGTTGGTGGCGAAGGTGATGTAGGCGCAGTTGAAATTTCCGTTCACCGCATTCGGAGGGTTCCCATTGCCATTGGCCTGAATGGCGATTTCGTTTTGATTGTAAGCAATGCCAAATCCACCACGAATCACCAGCTTCCCATTGTCCTTGCTGGGTTGCCACGCAAATCCGAGCACCGGACCGAAGTTGTTCTTCTGCGGATTGTAAAGGTGTCCACCTACGCGGACGTTTAACCCAGTCAGCGTGTCCGCACCCTGTCCTAGCTGCGCTACGTCCAGGTTGTTCTGCTTGGAGTACATTCCGCCAAAGTAAGACCAGCGCAGTCCGAGGTTGATGGTTAAGTTTGACCGGACTTTGAAATCATCCTGCACAAACACGCCCCACAGATTTTCGCGATTGTCCTGGCGATTGGCGAAGGGCACGCCGGTCTTGGCGTTGAACTGGCCGCCCTCGAAATAGGGAGCATCGTTGGCAAAGTCCCACAGGTTTTCAAAGTTGAAATTGGGCCGTGCGCCACCGAGGTTTACATTCGCATAAAAGAGCCGGGTGAGTTCGCCGCCGACCTTGAGGCTGTGGCGACCGAGGATTTTGGTAAGGACGTCATTGTAGCTGTAGGTCCACTGGTTGTATTCGCCTGGTCCTGGGGCTCCGAAGGCCGCAAGAGAGGCGGAGCCGATTTGCCCGATATTGGCCTGGGGCAATCCAAAGGCCTCCTGCGAATTGCTGGCGAGTTCGTTGTAGCGCCAGCCTGCGGCATTGGCGCGCGCCTGGTTGAGTAGTGTCGGCGAGAAGATGTGCGTCCAGATCAACGAAGTTGCATCATTGACCACCGAGTGATGCCAGAGGTTCTCAGGACGCTGATTGTTGTTAAAAAAAGTGGTGTTCGACGGCACCCAGTAGATCGTGAAAGATAGCCTATCCTTATTTGTGACATCGGCGTCTAAACGGCCGTTGTATTGACTTTGCGATATTGTCGTGGGGTTCAGCGTGTTGAAGAACGCTATATCCGGTACTCCATCCAGTCCCGAGCCTACGCCGGGTGAGTTTGCGCTGCCGCCGTAAGTCAGATCTTGCACGCCGAGGCCCGTCGTTAGTGGTGAGCCCACATCCAACCCGAGTGGCGCGGTCGATGGGCCAATGGTGGCGCAGTTCACTCCTTCTGTCAGGCCGATGTTTGCGCATGTTTTATACGTGATGCCACTCGCGGACGGGGCATTTCCCGGATAGGAGAGATACTTTGCCGCAATGCTCCCCGATGGCGCGGCCGTGGAATCAAACTGCGAAGTCTCATACCAGCCTTGCGCCGTCGTGATAGAGGAAAGTGGACTGGTCTCCCAGTTGAAGAAGGCGAATATCTTATTTTTCCAGATCGGCCCGCCCAGACTGCCGCCGTAATTGTTGAAACGGGCGTCATCTTTATTCAGGCCGCGTGCCGCCGGCGTGCCCGGGATATTAGACTGGGTCCCGTTCCAGCGTTGATATGCATTTAATCCGGGCCTTGACGCCTTGAAGAACGCGCTGCCGTGCAGGGCGTTGGTGCCGCTTTTCGAGGTCACCTGAATTTGCGCGCCGCTGAAGCGGCCACTCTCGGCGTCGTAACTATTGGAAACCACCTTCATATCTTGCACGGAATCTTCACTGGGAGTGATGACGGACGCGCCGCCCCAAACGGCACTCACCGTGCTGATGCCGTCAATGGTGATGCTGTTGGTAACGCCCTGGCCGCCGCCATTCTGGATTTGCGGGGCGTTCTCGATCTGGAAAATACCCGCGCTGCCGTTGGTAGAGCCGCTTACCCCCTGCATTCCTGGCAAAGTGTAAGAGCCGCCGCCACTTCCCTGCGAACCATCTCCGAAAACTCCAGGCGTTAGTTGTGCGAGTTGAAACACGTCGCGGTTAAATGACGGCATGTGCTGAATCTGGTTGCTGGTGATCGTCGCGCTCAGCGTGGCCGTCTCTGTATCCAATGCCGAAGTCGTGCCGGACACGGTTACGGTTTGCTGAACCTGGCCTACCTCAAGTTGCAGATCCAGCGCATTGAGCTGCTCGGGAATAATCACCACGTGCTCAAGCACCTTCTCCTTGAATCCTGTGTGCTCCACAGTGAGGCGGTAGGGGGCCGGCGACAGAGCATTGAAAACGTAAATGCCATTGGCATCGGAGGTGGACACCATGGTCTCGTTCGTGTCGCTGTCAACAAGAGTTACGGTCGCACCAGAAACCACGGCGCCTTGTGAATCGGTCACCGTTCCACGGAGAGAAGCGCGATATTGCGCCTGGACCAATGCGCTCGATGCAACGATGCTAACGATCAGCAGTGCTACACGGACTGCCAAAGCGGAACGCCTCATGGAGTTCTCCTCAAATCAAAAAGTGCGTTTGGTTGATCCCAGTTGATGCATAGATGACCGGCACGTTTTTACAAGTAGCGGAGTTAAGCAATCCAACACCCTAGATGTCTGGGCGTGGATTAGTCTGTGCAAAATTGCTCACTGGTTTCCCAAACGCCTTGGCGGCGGACCGCCAAACTCTTTGCCACTGAATTCGTCGCCGATGAATTTGGCTCTTGCCAAAGCCATCGTGACGCGTTTGCAAACCGTATACCAATTCTTTACTGAATCTTTAAAAAAGCGATTTAGTAAATGTCTGCCGCAAACTTATAGCACGGTTGAATTTAGGTGGTCAAGGAGCTGGGGGCGAGGGCTGTTTTGAAATTCGCGTCTATGAAACGCAGGTCGCATCTATGAAAATGCGGAGATTGCTAGGAGAAGCGATAGGTGGGCTACGTCCGCCATTTTCCGGCCACTGGGGTTCCGGTGGGCGCGGGATGGGTGGTTTCCCGTATCACCAATTCTGGTTCCACGATGTGTTGATCGCGAAGTTCGGAGCCGGGACGGTTGATGCGTTTGAGCAGAATTTCGGCGGCCGCCCTGCCCATCTCGCGCAAGGGCTGGCGGACGGTGGTTAATCCAGGATTTTGGAAGGCGGCACTTTGAATGTCGTCAAATCCGATGACCGATACATCTTCTGGAACCTGCCTGCCCGCTTCGCGCAAGGCACGAATCGCGCCCATGGCTGAAATGTCGTTGAAAGCGAAAAGTGCGGAGAACGGAGTGCGTGGCGCCAACAAAATCTTGGTGGCGATGTAACCAAGCTGTGGAGAGGGAGAATCGCCCTGGAGTTGCGTGACCAGGCGGGGATTGATCTTCAGGCCGATTTGCTCCGCTACACGCTCGATGTTGGACCAGCGGACCTGGGTATCGGAACTGAACTCCTGGCCCTTCATGAAGGCAATGCGCCGGTGACCGAGATGAAAAAGATGCTTCAATGCTAGCTCTGCGGCACGCCGGTGGTTAAGGACGATGTTGGTGACGCCCTTCACCTCGTTGTGTCCGGAGACGGTGACGACAGGGACGGAGAGATTGAGGTGCCAGGGAGTATCGACGGCAATTAGGCCGTCGACGGAGCGCTCGAGGAACATGCGCGGGTATTCGTCGATGAGATCGGCGCGATGGCGGTGGCTGGCGACGAAATAGAAGTAGCCTTCCTGGAGGAGGTAGTCTTCGACCCCGCTCATGACGGAGGCGGAATAACCGTCGCTGACCTCGGGGACGATGACGCCAACGGTGAAGCTGCGCTGGGTCCGTAGGGAGCGGGCAAAGAAATTGGCGCGGTATTTGAATTTGCGCGCGGCGGCGAAGATGCGGTCCTTAGTTTCTTGCGGAATAGAGTCGGCGACGCTGGAGCGGTTGATGACGAGGGAGACGGTGGCCGGAGAAAGATCGAGGTGCTCAGCGAGTTTTTTGAGGCTCATGGGCCGGCGGGTGGAGTGTGCCGTGGTTTCGCTGGGCTTGGATTTTTTTATTGGCACCGGCGCAGTCTCGCACAATGAAATCGTGGGGGCAAGCAGGGTTCTTGGTGCGAGTTGGGCTCGATTCTTTCCGCACTATTGACAGCGGAGACAAGAACGTAGTTTGATACAGACCGTCGTCGTTGAACTAATGCGATTTAGTTGAGTACAGAATCGAATTTGTTCGAGGTGCTGAAGAATGGGGCTTGCGGGGCGAGGGACGGCGATTGTTGGTGTCCGGCCGAAATGGTGGAGGCGGCAAGCGTGGGCGCTGCTTTTCGCGGTGGTTTGCCTCGGCTATTCGGGATTGTCAGCTCAAGAGCACGCGCCAGATTTTGAAAAACCGAAAACCGCGCGCGAAACCGGTGTAGCCGACCCGAAGCGTGATGCGCGGGTCGAATCGCTGCTCCGGAGCATGACGCTAGACGAAAAAATTGGACAACTGGTGCAATATTCCGCCGGGCAGCCGACGGGGCCGGGAACGGGACGGAGCGACTACAAAGAGATGATTGCGCGGGGGCAGATTGGCGCTCTGCTGAATGTGATTGAGACTCCGCTGATCAATGAGTATCAGCGGATTGCGATTGAAAAATCGCGATTGCATATTCCGCTGCTCTTCGGCCTAGATGTGCTTCACGGCTTCAGGACGGAATTTCCGATTCCGTTGGGGATGGCTTCGACCTGGGACCCGGATCTCGTAGAGAAGGCAGCTCGCGTGGCGGCGTCGGAGGCATCGGCCATCGGCATCCGCTGGACGTTTTCTCCGATGGTCGATATTGCTCGCGATGCGCGCTGGGGGCGCATTGCGGAAGGCGCGGGAGAAGATCCGTTTCTTGGGTCGGCAATGGCGGTGGCGTATGTGCGCGGCTATCAAGGTGCACGGCTGAACGCGCCGGACACAATGGCGGCGTGCGTCAAACATTACGTTGGCTACGGCGCGGTGGAGGCTGGCCGAGATTACAACTCGACCGAGATTTCTGAGCACACCTTGCGCGAATTTTATCTACCGCCATTTCATGCGGCGATCGATGCCGGTGCGGCGACTGTGATGAGCGCGTTTAACTCTCTCAATAGCGTGCCAGCTTCGGCAAATCCATTTACGCTCACAGAAATTTTGCGGAAGGAGTGGGGCTTTAAGGGGATGGTCGTCAGCGACTGGTCTTCGATCGGCGAACTGGTGGCGCATGGGATTGCCGTCGACGATGCTACTGCAGCGCGCAAGGCGCTGCTGGCTGGTGTCGATATGGACATGGCGAGCAGCCTGTATCACGATCAACTGGCACAACTCGTGCAATCGGGTGCCGTGCCGATCGCGAACGTTGACGAAAGTGTGCGCCGGGTTTTGCGGGTAAAGCTGGCGCTCGGACTTTTCGAGCATCCTTATGTGGAGGAACGTCGCGCTCAGCGGGCTTTCTTTTTGCCGGAGAGCTTGCAGTTAGCGGAGACCATTGCGGAGCGTTCTTTCGTTCTTCTGAAAAATGCACCGGTTATGCGCAAACCGCTCCTTCCGCTCTCGAAGGACGTGAAGACGGTGGCGGTCATCGGGCCGCTGGCTGATAATCCTTCCGATCCCGAGGGAACATCCAGCGCTCCGAAGGCCGGCGTCTTATCTTTTCCTGACGAATTGGCGCGACGCCTCGGTGAGAGCAATGTGTTTCGCGCCAGGGGCGGTGGGATTCTTAAAGCCAGCGACGAGGAGATTGCGGCGGCGGTTGCCGTAGCCAAGCACGCCGACGTGGCGATCCTCACGCTCGGCGAGTCTCCCGCGATGAGCGGGGAAGCGGCATCGCGCGCGCATCTGGGTTTGCCTGGGCAGCAGGAGGAACTGCTCGAGGCCGTCGTCAATACTGGCAAGCCGGTTGTTCTTATTCTTTTTAGCGGGCGCCCGCTTACGGCGCCTTGGGCCTTTGAGCATGTGCCGGCGGCGCTGGCTGCATGGTTTCCCGGAACCGAAGCGGGCCCGGCGCTGGCCCGCACGCTTTTCGGCGAATCGAAGCCTAGCGGTAAGTTGGTGGTAAGTTGGCCGCGCAGCGTCGGGCAGGAACCGCTTTATTACAATGCTCTCAGCACGGGAAGGCCACATGGGAATGTCGACCTCACAAGCCCGCCGACCGACGTGGAGTCAAAGTACGTTTCGCGCTATATCGATGAGCAGAACTCGCCGCAGTTTCCCTTTGGCTATGGGCTTTCTTATACCAGCTTCAGTTATGGATCGACTAACATCGATAAATCTCGACTTAGTGCTAAGGATCTCAATGCGAACTTGAGTGGTCGCGCTGAGGCGATAGATGCGCTTACTGTCGAGGCTTCGATCTCTAATACTGGCTCACGGGCAGGTGAAGAGTTAGTTCAACTGTATGTCCGGCTGCAAGGTACGAGCACTGCTCAGCCGGTGCGCGCACTGAAGGGATTTCAGCGAGTTGCGTTAGCCTCGGGACAAACGATGCAAGTTACATTTCGTCTGGCTCCAGACGCCTTTGCAATATGGAATGACCGGAACCAATATGTGGTCGAGCCTGCTAAGGTGACGGTTTGGATCAGTCCTGATTCCGCAACCGGGTCGGCTGCTCAGCTGGAAATCTCACCGTAGAGAATCCCATATGAATTGTTTTCGCTCCGCCCGTGGCGTTCTTTTGACTGCGACGTTTTTTGTTGCCTTCTGTCCGGCGCAGGTTCCGCCCCAAAAAGTTGTGATCGATGCTCGTGCGCCAGGACGGCCGTTCCCTCATTTCTGGGAACAGACGTTTGGGTCGGGACGCGCGATTCTCACGTTGCGTGAGAGTTACCGGAATGACCTTCGCGAAGTCAAGAAAGTAACTGAGTTTAGTTACGTCCGCTTTCACAACATCTTACATGACGAAGATGGTGTCTATGACGAAGATGCTCAAGGTCATCCTATTTATAACTTCGCTTATGTCGATCAGATCTACGACGGTTTGTTGCAGAATGGTGTTCGGCCATTTGTCGAAATCAGCTTTATGCCGAAGAAACTGGCGTTGCGCCAGGATATCCATCCTTTCTGGTATAAGCAGATCGTCTCTCCGCCAAAGGACTATAAGAAATGGGACGATCTCATACATACGCTGGCGCAGCATCTCGTAGATCGTTATGGGCTCGACGAAGTAAGCAAGTGGTATTTCGAAGTGTGGAATGAGCCTAACATCGATTTCTGGTCAGGCGAGCCGAAGCAATCGACTTACTTCGAGTTATATGATCACACGGCGAGGGCTTTGAAGGAAGTCAGTCCGCGCCTGCGTGTCGGCGGACCGGCAACGTCGTCGGCGCACTGGGTCGATGCGTTTATTCGATACGCCGCTGCCAAAAATGTTCCAACTGACTTTATTTCCAGCCACGGTTACGCCGATGACACGGCGCAAGATCTCTTCGGGACGAGTGAAGATATCCCGATGGACCAAAGAGTCTGTCTCGCTATTAGAAAGGTGCACGATCAGATTGTGAGTTCGGCGCGGCCGGGTTTGCCGCTGATGTGGACTGAGTGGAATGTCGCGTCCTTTGGAATGCTTCATGCGAGAGACACTACTTATGTTGGTGCCGCGCTGGCAGATGACATACGGCAATGCGATGGGTTGGTGGACATGATGTCATTCTGGACGTTCAGTGACGTGTTTGAAGAGGACGGGCCGAAGCACGAACCTTTTGACGGGAGTTTCGGATTAGTGGCACTCGGCGGAATCAAGAAGCCGAGTTACGCAGCCTTTGCTTTGCTGCATAAGTTGGGGCCGGAGCGGATTGTGGAGGAATCGGATCCTTCCAATATTCTAGTTACTCGCGAGCGCGATGGTTCGCTGGTTATCGCCGCCTGGAATCTGGCTGATCCAGACAAGAAGGGATCGGCACGCCAGGTCGAGTTCGAGATTCATGGCGTGCCACCAAACAGTCGGGTTCGCTTGCGCCGCGCGGACTCTGAACATGGAAATACACTGGCCGCTTATCAGAAGATGGGCAGTCCGCAATATCCGACGCGGGCGCAGGTCGGGGAACTGAATCGTGTGGCGGAAGACATGTCGGTTGAAAGTATGCGGCTATCGAAAGGGGTCATCGACTTACAACTGCCGGTTAATGGTGTCTTATTGCTCGAAGTGTCTGAGAAGTAAATCCCGAGTAAGTGGGCAGCCTAAGAGCCGATGTTAATCCAGATTCAAATCGCCCGGCTTGTTAAACGGTTCCCGGTATTGGCACCAGTAGCCACTCGATTTCGGCGCCAGGCGCAGAATTGGAAAGGCGGCGAGAGAGCGAATTCGACAGACTTCGGGGTTGAGTTTGGCCGCCTCCGTTATTACGGCACAGGCGAAGTTCCAGTCTTCCGCGTCTTCTGAATCCACTACCAGGTCGATCAGGCGACGGGGCAGGTTCCGCAGTGGGCGATGATCAGGCCATTCTTTTCGAGCAGGTGCGATTGCCTTTGGGCTGCCGCAGCAGGTATTTCCATTCCAGCAAATCTCAATCAGCGTGATGGTCTGAAGGGTCGAACTGGTAGACGCGGTTGAGAAATTGCGCGAGGGCCGCGAGATCCATTGGGTACGGTCGCTCGGATGGCTGCGGTCATGGATTTTGATTAATCACTGATTTCGGTCAGCCATTGATTTGGATTAGGCAGGGATCGGACTAGGCACGATGTTGATTAAATGTCAGTTCGCTGTTCGGCATGGCGGCTGAGATACCAGCAGGGAGGATCGCCGGCGTGCGGGAAAAGTGTGTGCACACAGGTTTGCTGCACGGGCGGATCAAAAATAAGCTCGGCCTTGCCATCTTTATGCGCGATCGCGTCGTAATGTTCGACGGTTATGCTGCCAAAGGGCCGGCGATCGGCGGAAACGCGATATCGAAAGACGCAATAATCTGCAACATAGGCGATCAATAAAAGGACGACCAGGGACAGCAACGACCGCGAGAGGCGTGATCGCCAAACGAACGGCCGTCGAGTGGCTGGTGGGAGGCGGGGGCCGGTTTTGGCGGTCGATTTGTTGCCATCGACGACGATCACGGGCTGAATTATACGCGCGTGCGACTCGGACGAAGATGGAGGTGTTGACAATTCTTCACAAAAAAGTTGACCCGATTCGGCTCTCTCGCACGTCAAAACATGATGAAATATAAGTGATAAGATGCAGCAGATAAAGACCCGGCGGAGAAGCATGCGTTGGGCTGCATCTTTCCACGGAAAGTTTGTCCCAGCACCGCCTTACGGCGCAGCTCAACTTCAAAACCAGCAGAGAACCTCCCCTAACCGATGAGGAGTGCGATTGACAGAACAACGAGTGATAGAGCGACGACCGGCGGAACAACCACCCGACCTAGTTGAGCCCCAGTTTGAGCGGGACCCGAACGGTGATTTAACCAAACCAAGGAAGCACTGGTGGATTTGGGTGCTTGTCGTGGTGGTTCTACTTTGCGCGGTGGCGTGGTGGACCCGGCGCGGGACCGATACCGCGGCGAAGGGCATGGGAGACATGGCCTCTCGGCCAGTCTTGGTGTCGACGGCGGTAGCGCATCAAGGCGACATTGGGATCAACTTGAGCGCATTAGGCGCGGTCACGCCCGTCTATACGGTGACCGTGATGAGCCGCGTGCAGGGCGAGATTACGCAGGTCTACTACCGCGAAGGGCAGATGGTGCAGAAAGGCGATCCGCTCGTCGAGATCGATCCGCGTCCCTATCAAGCGGCGTTGACGCAAGTTGAGGGACAACTGGCGCACGATCAGGCGGTGTTGAACGAAGCCAAGATCGATTTGCAACGCTACAAAGAAGCTCTCAATCGCAACGCTATCGCCAAACAGCAATACGACGATCAAGAGCAGGTCGTCTTTCAGGATGAAGGCACGGTTAAGAACGACGAGGGCCAGCTGGCGAACGCCAAGGTCAACCTCGTGTATACGCACATCACGGCGCCGATCGCCGGGAGGGTGGGTCTGAGGCTGGTCGATCCGGGAAATATCGTGCAGGCGAATAGCACCACTGCACTGGTGGTGATTACGCAGTTGCAGCCGATTACGGTTATTTTCAGCATTGCCGAAGACCAGCTCTCCCAGATTCAACAGCAACTGCGCAAGGGGAAGAAGTTGACGGTGGAGGCTTATGACCGTGATGAAAGCAGGAAGCTGGCTTCCGGCACGTTGCTCACGCTCGATAACGTGATCGATCCGACCACCGGAACTTTAAAACTTAAAGCGATCTTCGATAACCGGGACGGAGTTCTTTTCCCGAGCCAATTCGTGAATATAAAGCTGCTCGTCGATACGCAGCGTAACGTGACTTTGATTCCGAGTCCGGCAATTCAGCGCAATGCGCAAGGGGCGTTTGTTTACGTGATCAAGAATGGGCAGACCGCGTCGCTGCGGTCGATTACGCCCGGCACCACGGATGGAACAGTGACCGCGGTCGAAGGGGTTGAAGCGCAGGAAGTGGTTGCGGTTAACGGATTCGACAGACTGCTGGACGGGGCCAAGGTTATGATTCGTCCGCCGGCAGGTGGCAACGGTGCGCCAGGACAGGGCCAGCAGCAGCCGAAGAGCTCAGGGGAACAATCGGCTCCGTCCGGAAAGCAGGGAGGAAGCGCCTCCGGAGGCAACCAGGGAGGCAGGTCTAGGTGAGTCCGTCTCGCCCGTTCATTTTACGGCCGGTAGCGACGTCACTCTTGATGGCGGCGATATTGCTTGCGGGCTTCGTCGCCTATCTGCAATTGCCGGTATCCGCGCTGCCTGAGGTCGATTACCCCACGATTCAGGTGGTCACGTTTTATCCCGGCGCCAGTCCGGATGTGATGGCTTCGGCTGTGACGGCTCCGCTCGAGCGCCAGTTCGGGCAGGTTCCGGGCCTGAATCAGATGACTTCCACGAGTTCCGATGGGAGCTCGATTATTGTTTTGCAGTTTGCGCTCGAACTGAACATCGATGTCGCTGAACAGGAAGTGCAAGCGGCCATCAACGCGGCGCAAACTTATCTGCCTTCCGATTTGCCGGTCCCGCCGATTTACAGCAAAACGAATCCGGCCGACACGCCGATTCTCACCCTGGCGCTTTCTTCGAAAACCATGCCGCTGTCAGAGGTCGAGGACCTGGCAGACACGCGCTTCTCGCAAAAAATATCGCAGCTTCCCGGCGTAGGGCTGGTCAGCATCAGCGGCGGACAGAAGCCCGCGGTTCGGGTGCGCGTGAATCCGACTGCTCTCTCGTCTTACGGCATCAACCTCGAGGATGTGCGCACGGCTTTGCAACAGACCAGCCTTGACCAGGCGATTGGGAACTTCGACGGCCCGCAACAGGATTATCAGATCCAATCGAACGACCAATTACTTAGCGCTGCCGATTTCGAGAAGGTTGTGATCGCCTACCACAACGGTTCGCCAGTCAAGCTTTCGGATGTGGCTACTGTCGACAACGACGTGGAAAACGTTCGCCAGGCAGCGTGGATGAATGAAACTCCCGCGGTCATCGTGAATATTCAACGCCAGCCGGGGGCGAACATTATTCAGGTGGTCGACCGCATCAAAAAGCTGTTGCCGCTGCTGAAAAGCAATCTTCCCGCCGCCATTCAAATCGACGAACTGACGGACCGGACTACCACGATTCGCGCATCCGTGAAAGACGTTGAGTTTGAACTCATGCTCACCGTGGCGCTGGTCGTCATGGTTATATTTCTTTTTCTGCGCAACGTTTCTGCGACGATTATTCCGAGCGTTGCGGTTCCTCTCTCCATCGTCGGCACGTTCGGTGTCATGTATCTCGCCGGTTTCAGCTTGAACAATCTCACGTTAATGGCTCTGACCATTTCGACAGGCTTTGTGGTTGACGATGCCATCGTGATGATTGAGAACATCATTCGCTTCATCGAAGAGGGGGATCCGCCGCTTGAAGCGGCGCTCAAAGGATCGGAGCAAATTGGCTTCACCATCGTATCGCTGACTATTTCGCTGATCGCTGTGTTGATTCCGCTCCTCTTTATGGGGGACATCGTGGGGCGGCTCTTCCGCGAATTTGCCATTACGTTGAGTGTCACCATTCTTGTTTCGGCGGTGGTTTCCCTGACTCTCACCCCCATGATGTGCTCGCGTCTCTTGAAAAGCACGCATGGGCAGAAGCAAACCCGTTTCTATGTGGTTTCGGAGAACGCTTTCGAGCGCATCATTGCTTTTTACGGCAGAACGTTGCAGTGGGTGTTGAAACGACAAACCGCCACGCTTCTGGTAGCAGCCGCGACGCTGGTGCTGACGATCGTTCTTTATGTCATCGTGCCGAAGGGCTTTTTCCCGGTGCAGGACACGGGCATTATACAAGGCATTTCGGAAGCCACGCAGTCCATTTCGTTTCCCGCGATGTCGGAAAAGCAGCAGCAACTTACCCACGTGATTTTGGAGGATCCGGCGGTAGAAAGTCTTTCCTCGTTTATCGGGATTGATGGGACGAATACGACGTTGAACAGCGGTCGCATTCAAATCAATTTGAAGCCGCTCGAAGATCGCAAGATCAATGCCTCGGATGTGATTCGACGTCTGCAGCCGAAACTAGAAAAGATCGATGGCATCACGCTCTACATGCAGCCGGTGCAAGATCTCACGGTTGAAGATCGTGTGAGCCGCACGCAATATCAGTACACGCTGGAGGATCCCGATCAGCGCGAATTGAATTTTTGGACGGCCAAGCTGATGGCCAAATTGCAAACCATTCCGGCGTTGCGCGATCTCGCCACCGATCAGCAGACGTCAGGTCTCGCTGCTTCACTCACCATCGACCGGGTGACGGCTTCGCGCATGGGCATCACGCCGCAAGCGATCGATCAGCTGCTTTATGACGCGTATGGGCAGCGGCAGGTTTCGACGCTTTACACGCAGCTGAACCAATACCACATCGTGCTGGAGACTCTGCCCGAGTATCAGAAGAATCCTACGAAATTGAGTGATATTTACGTTCGCTCCGCCTTGGCGCCGACGGCACTTACCACGAGTTCTGGTACGGGCACGGTGACTGCGACAACGGCTTCGGGTAATTCCGCGTCGTCGGCGGCTCCGAGTCCGTCGGCCGCTCCGAACACCGCTACCAGTTCGGGTTCGTCCAATCCGAGCGCGGTAGCTTCGGTGAATGGCGGCGGCATTCCGTTGAGTGCCATTACGCGATTTGAAATGAAGAGCAGCCCGCTCTCGGTCAATCATCAGGGACAGTTTCCCGTCGTAACGATCTCGTTCAACCTGGCTCCCGGTGCGTCGCTCGGAGAAGCGACCAAGGCCATTGACAAGGCGCAGCAGGAAATCGGCATGCCGCTTAGTGTGCAGAGCGCGTTTCAGGGAACTGCCGCATCGTTTCAAGCTTCGCTGTCGAATGAGCCGCTCTTGATTCTGGCGGCACTGATCACGGTTTACATCGTGCTCGGCGTTCTCTATGAAAGCTACATACACCCCATCACGATTTTATCGACGCTGCCATCGGCCGGCGTGGGGGCGATTCTTGCCCTGTTAATTTGCGGGCAGGAACTGAGTGTGGTGGCGCTTATTGGGATCATCCTTCTTATAGGAATCGTGAAGAAGAACGGAATTATGATGATCGACTTTGCGCTGGAGGCGGAGCGCAAAGAGGGCAAGAGGCCGGAAGACGCGATTTATGAAGCGTGCCTGCTGCGTTTCCGTCCGATCATGATGACGACGATGGCCGCGCTGCTGGGGGGATTGCCGCTCGCGCTCGGCACCGGCATCGGCTCGGAACTACGGCGGCCCCTGGGCATCTCGATGGTCGGCGGGTTGCTCTTAAGTCAGGTGCTTACGCTGTATACGACGCCGGTGATTTACATTTTCTTCGACCGGCTGGCGCATCGTTATTCTTCGCGCCATGCACGGGATCGTGGGCCGGAGGCGGTCCCTGCTGATTAGTGCGGATCAATTTAGATGAGTCTCTCTTCTCCATTTATTCGACGGCCGGTGGCCACAACGCTTCTGACGGCCGCGATTGCGCTGGCGGGCGCGGTGGCGTTTCGGGAGTTGCCGGTTTCGCCGCTTCCGCAGATCGATTTTCCTACAATCTCGGTAGGCGCCAGTTTGCCGGGCGCGAGTCCCGAGATCATGGCGTCGTCGATCGCCACGCCGCTGGAGCGCCAGTTCGGAAGAATTGCCGGGATCACGGAGATGACATCTTCGAGCTTTCTCGGGACGACCAGCGTCACGTTGCAGTTTGATTTAAACCGCAATATCGATGGCGCCGCTCGCGATGTGCAAGCGGCGATCAACGCGGCGCGCAGTTACTTGCCCACGAATCTCCCAGGCAATCCCACGTATCGCAAGGTTAATCCCGCTGACGCGCCCATCATGATTGTGGGGCTGACCTCTTCGGTGTACGACCGGGGCACGCTGTATGACGCGGCCTCCACCATCATGCAACAGCGCCTTTCGCAAATTAATGGAGTAGGGCAAGTGACGGTTGGCGGCAGTTCGCTGCCAGGAGTGCGTGTAGACGTGAATCCGACGCAACTCAATAGCTACGGCCTCGGATTGCAGGATGTTGCCTCGATGCTGAGCCAGCAGAATGCCAACAGTCCGAAGGGACAAATGGTAGACGACACGGCGAGTGCGGACGTCACTACCAACGACCAGCTTTTGAAAGCCGTCGACTACATGCCGCTGGTGGTCGGCTATCACAAGGGCGCTGCCGTTAAATTGTCAGACATCGCAAACGTCACCGACTCTACAGAAAATATACGTGCCGCCGGATTCGTCAACGGCAAGACGGCAGTGCTCATCATCATTTTCCGCCAGCCCGGCGCCAACATCATCGACACCGTGGATCGCATCCGCGCCGCGCTGCCGTCGCTGAAGGCGTCGATCCCTACCGCCATTGATACGGAAATCGTGCTCGACCGCACGCTCACGATTCGCGCTTCGGTTCGCGATGTCGAGCGCACCCTGATGATCTCGATTTCGCTGGTCATTCTGGTGGTATTTCTCTTTTTGCGTAATGTGCGCGCCACACTGATTCCGAGCGTCGCCGTTCCGGTCTCACTGATCGGGACGTTTGGCGTGATGTACCTCTGTCACTACAGCATCGACAATCTCTCACTGATGGCGCTCACTATTTCGACCGGCTTTGTGGTGGACGATGCGATTGTGGTCATCGAAAACATCACTCGCTATCTCGAGCAGGGGATGGCGCCGATGCAGGCGGCGCTCAAGGGAGCTAGCGAAATTGGCTTTACTGTGCTGTCCATCAGTATCTCTCTTGTAGCCGTGTTCATTCCGATTCTGATGATGGGTGGCATTGTCGGGCGGTTGTTCCGGGAATTTGCGGTGACGCTGTCGGTTGCCATCCTGGTGTCGCTCGCGATCTCCCTTACTACCACGCCCATGATGTGTTCCCGCCTGTTGCGACACCTTCGGGATGAAGATCATGGCAAAGCGTACCGAGCCAGCGAGCGCGCCTTCAACTCGCTACTCGGGGCATATGAGCGCAGCCTGGGCTGGGTGCTCGAACATTCGCAGCTGACGCTGGTGGTTCTCGGCATCACCATCGCGATCAATATCTACCTTTTTATGGTCGTGCCCAAAGGGTTTTTCCCGCAGCAGGATAATGGCACCGTCTTCGGTGGTCTCCAGGGTTCGCAGGATGTTTCTTTCCAGGCAATGCAAAAAGCGACCGCGCGCATTATCAATATTGTTAAAGCCGATCCGGCTGTGGCCAATGCCATGGCATTCACGGGTGGCGGCGGGCCCACCAATGGCGGTTTCATCTACATGGGTTTGAAGCCGCTGGATCAACGCGACGCGAACGCGAACCAGGTGATTGACCGTCTTCGTCCCAAACTCTCAGCGACGGGCGCGAATACTTTTCTGCAAGCTGGGCAAGACCTTCGTATCGGCGGGCGCTCGAGCAGCGCCCAATATCAGTACACCATTCAGAGCGATAACATTCAGGATCTGGTGGATTGGGGGCCTGTGCTCTTAAAGCAGATGCGAAAAATTCCGATCCTCACCGACGTCAATACTGATCAGCAGAACAGCGGCCTTCAGGCCCGATTGGCGTATGACCGGGCCACTGCATCGCGGATGGGCATAACGCCGCAGATGATCGACAATTCACTCTATGAAGCCTTTGGGCAGGCGCAGGTTTCGACCATGTACACGGCGATCAATCAATACCACGTGGTCTTGGAGGTCGCTCCGCGGTTCTGGGAATCGCCGGTGAATTTGAAAGACGTATACATACGGGCGTCGCAGGGGAAGGTCATTCCACTTAGCGCCATCGCCCATTACGAGCCAGCGACGGCTCCGTTGGCCGTCAATCACCAGGGGCAATATCCGTCCGTCACTATCTCTTTTAATCTTGCGCCCGGTGTCGCGCTTAGCCAGGCGTCCGCGGCGATCATTAATATGGAACAGACAATTGGTATGCCCAATACGATTACCGGCATGTTCTCAGGCACGCTGCAGGCTTTTCAGTCTTCGCTGGCGACGCAACCTTTTCTTATCATCACGGCTCTAATGGCTGTCTATATCGTGCTGGGCATTCTTTACGAAAGTTACATACACCCCATCACGATTCTCTCTACGCTTCCGTCGGCAGGAGTGGGAGCTGTCCTGGCGCTGATGATTTTTCACAAGGACCTCAGCATTATTGCAATGATCGGCATTATTCTGTTGATTGGCATCGTTAAGAAAAACGCGATTATGATGATCGACTTTGCGCTCGCGGCGGAACGCAGCGATGGCATGACCCCACGAGATGCGATTTTTCAGGCTTGCATCCTCCGCTTTCGGCCGATTCTCATGACCACCATGGCTGCGCTCTTCGGCGCGTTGCCGCTGGCTTTAGGCCGAGGGACAGGTTCGGAACTGCGCAATCCACTGGGTATCGCGATTATTGGCGGGCTGATTTTGAGTCAGATACTGACCCTCTACACCACGCCGGTGGTTTATCTCTCGCTTGATCGCTTGCGGGTGAAATGGCTGCGGGCGCACGGAAGGATGCAGGGGCAGAGAGAGATTGAAACTTTAGGATGACGATCTCTATGCGCGGCACGAACGGAATCGGCAGCGCGGGACAGCGTAGCATAACAAGGAGTTTCACCCAGCGATGAAGGCATCGAATAAAACTCGGGCAGCGGCAGCGCTTCTCTGCGGCACGCTTTTCCTCTCAGGCTGTGTCGTTGGTCCGCATTATCATCGTGCGTCGGTCGACACGCCCGGGACATTCAAAGAGGTGACCCCCGACGATCTTAAGAAAATGGACGGCTGGAAAGTCGCGCAACCGCAGGACAGCGCGCTGCACGGCAAGTGGTGGGAGATCTTTGGCGATCCGCAACTGAACGCGCTCGAAGACCAGGTCAGCATTTCCAACCAGAATGTTGCCTCTGCCTTCGCCAACTTCATGGCGGCCCGGGCGATCGTGCGCGAGGCTCGAGCACAATATTTCCCAACTCTTACTGTGGGCCCCAGCGCCACACGTCAGCGTACCGCGGTGGCAAACACCAACGGCCAGACCACCGGGACGACTTTCAACGAATTCGTGCTGCCGTTTGACGCTTCCTGGACGCCCGATTTGTTTGGACGCGTGCGCAACCAGGTTCGCGCCAACGTCGCGAGTGCGCAAGCGAGCGCGGCCGACCTGGAGAATACGCGGCTGACTGCGCAGGCAGAACTGGCAGTCGATTATTTCCAACTTCGCGGACAAGACGCACTCAAAGAGTTGTTGGATGCGACGGTGAAGGCGTATCAAGAGTCCTTGAACCTGACCAAGGCGCTATATGAGACCGGCATTGACTCCGACGAATCGGTGGCGCAGGCCGAAACGCAGCTCGAAGCAACCGAAGCGCTGGATACAAACCTCGGTATTCTGCGAGCTCAGTACGAGCACGCGATGGCGCTTCTCGTCGGCAAACCTGCCTCCGCTTTTTCAGTTGC
>DATBYM010000065.1:0-53045 GCA_036513715.1 Terriglobales bacterium | reverse complement strand
GAGTTGGCGCCGCCCGGCTGCAGTCAGGCTGTAGAACTTCGCCTTGCGTTTGTTGTCCGATTCCCCCCACTCGCTGGCGATCCAACCCTGATGTTCCAGCCGATAGAGCGCTGGATATAACGAGCCCTGCTGGATCTCCAGTTGTTCGCCAGAGATCTGCTGAATGCGCAACAAAACCCCGTAGCCGTGCAGCGGGCCAAGCGAGACCGCTTTGAGGATCAGCATGTCCAGTGTGCCTTGCAGCAAATCAATCGCTTTGCCCACGTCTCTCCTTGTGTGTCTAGGAGAGACCTTAACAGAACTCTCCTAGTTGGTCAAGGAGAGAGTATTTTGGCGGGACAGTTGGCTGCCAACCACCTCGATGACGCGCTGCAGTGTTTGCGTGCAGCCATCAATCGCGGGTACAAAGATGCCGACGGCCTGATGGCCGACCTGATCTGGAGAAGCTCCGCCCGAACTCAAACTTCCAGCAACTCGTCGCCGAACTCAAAACTCGGTAACACACCCGGAATCATCGCCTCCGGCGTGCAACGTGCTGCACACGCTATAATTACGCCCACGGATGGACCTCACCCCTGGCGCGAAACTTGGTCCCTACGAAATCCAGTCCCCGCTGGGTGCGGGTGGCATGGGCGTGGTCTATAAGGCAGAGGACACTCGCCTCGGCAGGTTTGTCGCCCTCAAGTTTCTGCCCGATAGCGTGGCTCACGATTCCGCGGCGCTGGAGCGCTTTCGCCGCGAAGCTCGGGCTGCTTCGGCCCTGAACCATCCCAATATTTGCACCATTCACGACATCGGCGAACGCGATGGCCGCGCTTTTATGGTCATGGAGTTCCTCGATGGTCTAACGCTGAGCCACTTCATCGCGGGTCGTCCAGTTGAAACGGACAGGCTTCTCCCCATCGCGATTGACATCGCGGACGCTCTCGACGCGGCTCACAGCGAAGGCATCGTGCACCGCGATATCAAACCTGGAAATGTTTTCGTAACGCGGCGCGGCCACGCCAAGATACTCGACTTCGGTCTGGCGAAAGTGACCGGCAAGACCGCCGCGACCCGTAGCCATGCTGAAACCATCGCATATCCGGATGCCCTGCACTTGACCAGTCCCGGAGCGATGTTGGGGACGGTCAGTTACATGTCGCCGGAACAGGTGAAGGCCAAAGACCTGGATGCCCGCACAGACCTGTTCTCCTTCGGCGCCGTGCTCTACGAGATGGCAACTGGCAAGCTGCGTTTCGAGGGATCGAGTCCGGGAGAGATTTGCAGTGCGATTCTGCGCGATGAACCTCCACCACCATCTCAGGCAAATCCGCAAATCGTTCCGGGGCTGGAAGCAGTCATCCGAAAGGCGCTGGAGAAGGACTGCAACCTTCGTTATCAACACGCCTCGGAGTTGCGGGCCGACCTGCAGAGGCTGAAGCGCGATACCGACAGCAGCCTTTATCAAAAGCCTGCTGCGTATTCGCCGATAACGACCCCATCCGCCACGAAAGTGGCAGTTGCGAAAGCGCGAGAGCTGACCATGCGGATGCTCGCCACTAGGTTGTGGCTACCCATCGGCGGGTTGGCAGCGCTGTTAATGGCTGCCCTGATGGTTCGAGAGTTCTACTCTCGGACGGGCGGAAAACAGACTCTCACCGACGCAGATACTGTACTCCTGGCGGACTTCACGAACGGCACGGGCGAACCGCTGTTCGACAGTACGCTGAAGATTGGGCTGAATGTGGCTCTCACCGAATCACCCTTCGTAAACGTGCTTTCGAATGACAGGGTCAGCGCCATATCGAAGCAAATGGGTCTGCCGTCCAATGCGAACCTCACCGCCGGTTTAGCCCGCGAGCTTTGCCAACGGGCAGGAAGCAAAATGTACGTCGCAGGTTCGATTGGCGGCTCGGACAGCAAGTACGTCGTAGCCCTGAACGCCGTGAACTGCCAAAGTGGAAAGACTGTAGCCCGTGAGGAAATGACTGCGGCCGGCAAGACGGACGTCCTCGATACGATCGGGCGAGCTTCCAGGAAATTGCGCGCTGAACTCGGAGAGCTGCCGTCAACGGTCCAGAAGTTCGATGTGCCATTGTCTGAGGCAACGACTTCCTCTCTCGAGGCACTGAGCGCATATGCGAGCGCCCTGAAGGCATACAACGAACAAGGCGTCCAGGCATCTCTCGCGCTTGATCAACGGGCCATTGAACTTGACCCCAATTTTGCAATGGCGTATTACGACGTGGGCGACGATTACTTCAGCCTCAACCAACTAGGGCGCGCCAGCCAGTACTACACCAAGGCCTTCGAACTGCGGCAACACGCCAACGATCGTTCGAGGCTCATGATTACCGGGAACTACTATTCCACCGTGACGGGCGAGCATGACAAGGCGGCGCGAACTTTCCACGAGATGATTGAGACGTACCCGCGAAGCGCGACCGCGTACTTCAGTCTTGGCGAAGAGTATGCCGCCTTGGGACAATATGAAACCGCTGCTGAAATGACTGCCAAGGCGCAGGAGTTTGGCCCCGGCGAAGTCCCCGCTTACTCCAATCTGACGGGTTAGCTGAGCGATTTGTTGATTCTGTACGGCACAGTTCTCGCAGACGGACCAAGTCTGCCGTCTGTTTCCGGCATCCTGGGCTTTTTGAAAAGCAGTTTCTTCCCTGCGCGAAGCACCGCGGCCTAAATCGCTTCCGCGATCTAACGGTGGCCGGGTTGGTCAATTTTCGTGCTACCTGGAAGAACAATGCACTGTACCCACATGGGTACGATTTGGGTACATTTTCTTGTGTACCCATCGCAGAGTCGCATTTTTATTGGGAAATATTTGGTGGAGCTAGTCGGGATCGAACCGACGACCTCATCGTTGCGAACGATGCGCTCTCCCAGCTGAGCTATAGCCCCCTTGGGCGGTGAGTTTAATTTTAGCAGCGTCGCTGGATTTCGCCTATATGCAGAGCCAGGTGACGGGCCTCGGGTGACAGGTGATAGGTGCCAGGAAAAGCAAAGTCGAAGGTTTCTAAAATGGGATGCTTGAAATCTACAGACTATAATTTAATCGTGAGCTCTTTGAAGGTAAAACAAGTGGCATCGGCGGACTTTCCTACACGCTGGGGACATTTCCTGATTCACGGATTCGCTACGCGGGCTTCGGCGACGGGTGATGGCGCGAAGACGGAAGAAGCGGTGGCGCTGGTGATGGGCGAGGTGCATTCGGGATCGCCGCTGGTGCGGATTCACTCGCAGTGTCTGACGGGCGACGTGTTTGGTTCCCTGCGCTGCGACTGCCGGCAGCAATTGGAAATGGCGCTGTCGATGATTGCACATGAGGGCGCGGGCGTCCTGATCTATGAACAACAGGAGGGGCGCGGCATTGGACTGATGGCGAAGCTCCAAGCCTACGCGTTGCAGGATAGCGGATTTGACACGGTGGAGGCGAATGAGCGGCTGGGATTCAAACCCGATCAACGGGAGTTTCTGATGCCGGTTGAGATTTTGAAAGCGCTAGACATACGGCGCGTGCGGCTGCTTTCGAATAATCCTGACAAAGTGGCGGCGCTGGAGCGCGCGGGGATTCAGGTAACGGAACGCGTGCCCTGCGAAGTCGCGCCCACTGAGTTTACCGAGGAGTATTTGAAGACGAAGCAGGAGAAGCTGGGGCATCTGTTCACGAGCCGCAAGGGCGAACATTAAGGTCTGGCGAAGATTTGGGGGTGGCGCAATGGCCCCGCAGCGCCGGAAGCCGCGTTCCCGACACTTCGGAATCGCGGCGGCGACGCGGTGACCCCCAAAGACAAGGCCGGGACTTCTTCCGCGGCTGAAACGGGGCACTCTTTACGAAGAGGCACTGTGCAACAGGCGCTGCAGCGCGGCTCGATTCTTTACTGGCAATTTGCGCAGGGCGACTTGGGCGAGGGCTATGTAGACCTGGCGGGCTCCGGGATTTTTTTTCAGAACTGCGAGATGTTTTGCCACGGTTTCGGCGTCGCCGCGAGTTAAAGGGCCGCTAAGAGATTTCGCCGGACCGAGGCGCGAGTAGTTTTCTAAAGTCTGCCTGATGATCGGTAGACTTTTGCGGCGGGCGCTTTCGGGCGCGAATCCGGCGGCGCTGGCGGCATCTTCGAGCGAAACCAGGAACGCAACCAGCAGCGGCGAGGTCATCATCGCCCAAGCGTGATAGGCGGCTTTGCGAGCTGCGGATAATCGGAAACTTTCGCCTCCCAGCGTGCGAACAATCTGGCGCGCGACCTGCATGGCCGCATCGTCACCTTCGAGGGCGAACGGGACACTTGATAGAGAAGGATGAGCTCCGGCGACGAAGGTCATTAGCGGATGCGCCGACGCGACCGCGACACCAGCCTTGCGCAGAGGATCGAGTTCGCGGCTGGAGAGAGCGCCGCTGGAATGAAGGGCGAAGTAGACTTTCGCTTTCTGGTTAAGACGGGTGCGCGCAATGAGCTGATCGGCCAGAGTCGACGCGGCGCGGCGAATCTCGCGGTCGGGCACGCAGAACCATAATAGGGTGGCGTCGAGGCGCGCGGAGTGGGCGGTGACTGCTTGCGCACTGACTTTCGCGGCGAGCGGGCGCGCTCTCTGCAGCGACGGCGCGGAATCGCGCGCGATAATCTCGCTGATGGTGAAGGCCGCGTCATCGAGCGCCACGGCCAGAAAAGTGGCCAGGCTGCCAGCCCCGACGATGGCCACGCTTGGCTTAGGCGCCGTTTTTTGGGTCATCAGATTTCGAAGCATTCGCTGCCGCTCATCGTCATCGCTTCGGCTCACGGCGCAGCATACCTTATATTGTTGTCATGGCGAAATCATCAGGAATGAAGATGGCGAAAACGATCGGATCAAAATCAGCGCAGGCTCGCGTGCTCTCCTCTCGCGTAAGTTATCAGGGTCCAGTATTCAGCGTTACTACGGACGAGGTCGAAGAACCGGGCTGCGTGCGCGCACGGCGCGACGTGGTGCGGCATTCCGGATCGATTGTTGTGCTCGCCGTCGACGACGGCGCAAAAGACGTTCGGGCAATTGATGACGGGACACAAGCTAGCTCGAAGAAGGGCTCCCGAAGCGCCGAGCCGCGCATCCTGCTGGAGCGGCAATATCGACATGCCGCACATTCGATGATGTGGGAGCTGCCCGCCGGCCGCATCGACGACGGGGAGACAGCGCTCACCGCGGCCAAGCGCGAGTTGCTGGAAGAGACCGGCTACACCGCGCGCCGATGGAAGAGAATTCTGCATTTCTATGTAAGCCCCGGTTTTCTCGACGAAACGATGACTATTTATCTGGCGCGGGGACTGCGGGCCGGAATCGCCCAGCCCGAAGCAGATGAGCGTATCGCCGTCAAATTTCTCGGTTTGACGGAGGCGAAACAAATGGCGCTCCACGGACGCATACAGGATGCGAAGACCATCTGCGGCATCCTTTGGCTGGCTGAGATGGCGCGTCTGGC
Source organism: Terriglobales bacterium (assembly GCA_036513715.1). Lineage (GTDB taxonomy): Bacteria > Acidobacteriota > Terriglobia > Terriglobales > Acidobacteriaceae > Acidiflorens. Next base: position 47,596 of record DATBYM010000065.1, on the reverse strand, counting down.
GCGGTAGGACAAGCTTGCGGTTGTCGCCCAATCCGATCGCTACAAAAGTGGCCGATTCCTGCCTGCTGAGGGCAGACACAGCGGTCTGACGCTAATCCTTGACAGTCCTGCCGGTGAGCAGCACAATGCCTACACAATTTTTTGCGGACCCCGGAATCGCGCCTTTTCGGGCCAATCCGCAAGAAAAGGGGGGGCCGAACGTGGAACGTTTGAAAGGCACCGTCAAGTGGTTCAACAACGCCAAGGGATATGGTTTCCTGGGGCGAGACGATGGACCGGATGTATTCATCCACTACAGCTCGATCACCACCGAGGGCTACAAGAGCCTGCAGGAGGGAGATAAGGTGGAGTTTGAGATTGTGCAGGGACAGAAAGGGCCGCAGGCGGCCAATGTAACGAAGCTTCCCTAAGATTGTCAGTGAGGATCGGAGAGTGGCAGACGGTGCGGTCGGAGTGTCTCTGGTGCGGAAGTTGCGCTGATGAGGCGTGCGGCCATGTTATCGCATCGATTCGCGGCTTCGGCTTTTCTTCCGCCTTATTTTCTTGTCAGCGGTTCGTTCTTCTCGGCTTCGATCACACGGAAACACTTCAAGCTGCGATTAACCGTTACCAGCAAATTCCTTCGTAAGACTTCGCGCCTTCGGGGCGGCGCGTCTTATCGAGGTGGATCAGGTCGATCACGATGTGCTCGGGGCGTAGGTGTTTGGCGAGCTGATCCCTGCTCGCCGACTTATTGCCGAGGATTACGACTTCGGCCGTGCGCAGCACCGCTTCGAGGTCGGCGGAGAGCACGGATCCGATGTGGGGGATCACTTCTTCGATGTACTGGCGATTGGCTCCAGCCAAGCGGCCCAGAGAAACGTCTTCGTCCCAGACTTTGACTTCGAGGCCTTCGCCGAGAAGACGCTTGATCAACTGCACCTGCGGACTCTCGCGCAAATCGTCGGTGCCTGCTTTGAAGCTCAGTCCGAGTTGGGCAATTTTCTTTTTGCCGGTGCTCAAGACCATTTCGACGGCGCGATCGACGTGCTCGGCGTTGCTCGGCATGAGCGACTCGAGCAACGGCAGTTTGAGATCGAGTTCTTTCGCTTTATAGGTGATCGCGCGCAAATCTTTCGGCAGGCACGAACCACCGAAGGCGAAACCGGGAGAGAGATACGCGGGAGAAATATTCAGCTTGGTGTCAGAAGTGAAGATTTTCGTGACCGCGTGCGCATCGACACCGAGATGCTTGCACATTGTGCCCATCTCGTTGGCGAACCCGACTTTCACCGCGTGATAGCAGTTGGAAAAATACTTAACCATTTCAGCGACGGGAATCGTCGTTTCATAAAGTGTCCCGGGAGTCTGTTTATAAAGTTCACGCAGCGGCGCAAGATGTTGCGTATCGCTGGCACCGAGAATCGTGTACGGCGGATTGAGAAAATCGGCAACCGCGCTGCCCTCGCGCATGAACTCCGGGTTATAGCAAACGGTGAAATCCTCTCCACATTTCTTGCCGCTTTCCTTTTCGAGGATGGGGAGCACGACCTTCTCGGTGGTGCCGGGCAGCACGGTGCTGCGCAGAACAAAAACGTGGGGCGATTTTTTCTGCCGGATGGCAGCGCCGATCTCCTTGGCCACGTGCTCGATGTGGCTGAGATCAAGCTTGCCATTCTTTAAGCTGGGCGTGCCCACGCAGACAAACGAGACTTCGGAATTCATCACCGCCTGGTTCGCGTCGCTGGTTGCGTGCAGCAGGCCCGCGCGGTGGGCTTTGGCGACCATCTCCGCCATGCGCGCTTCGATGATCGGAGTGCGGCCCGATCCCATCATCTCGACCTTGGCGCGGCTTACGTCGACGCCGACAACCCGGTGACCCATGGAGGCGAAGCAGGCCGCCGACACAGACCCGACGTATCCCAACCCAAAAATACTGACCGACGAACCCAATCGAATTCTCCTTAGCGGTAGTCTGTGCGTTCAGCCCAGCGGCGCATATTTTGAGGGAATCAGAACGGCGCTGGCAATGTCCTCAAACAGAGAATTGGCCCCGTATACTCTGCTTATGAACTATACCAATGCCCCGGTGAACGTTAGCAAATAGTTCGCCCCTGTGCTTCTGAACGCGCCGAAACAGCGCTCAACAACTTCATTATTTTCACAATTTTGGCGGAGAATTCTCGGCGCGACATTGAAATGCGGCGCCGACAGGCAAAAATAGACAACTTCTTTCCACTCCGAGTGGAACTCTTGGGGCCAAATTGCCCAGACATTGATCCTAACGCGGCGGCCAGCGCGGCCGTCAAAGTCACGACCGGCGCGGGATAACCAGAGTAACCGACAGTTACGAGGGCGGTCTTTTGCTGGCATGTAAGATAAAGGAACCCGATGGCCGCTGGATGGCACAACATGATTGCGCGGATCTCCCGAATGGACTGGGGAGAGGTGCGTGTGCGCCTGGGCCAAAGCGTCGGCAAACGGCGCGACCTGCTGTTGCACAGGTTGGGCGTGCAGACTGGGTCGATTCGGCTCAATGGAGGTCGGGCAGGGCGGCCGGGACATTTCTTTTGTGCGGCGAGCGAGATCTCGAAGAGCGAGTCTTCTGGCTCTGAAGTTGCGGCGCGCGCGGAACTATTGCGCCAATATCTGCCGAACGAAGCGGCCGAGATCTTGCGCGAGGCCGATAAGATTTGCGAGCATCGCTTTCGCTTGCTGGGTTACGAAAACCTTAGGTTCGCTCTCAATCCTGCGAATGAGCGGAGGCAGGATGGCGCAAACCAGGTCGACTGGCATTTCGATCCGATTCATGAAAAGCGCGCCGCGTTGGAGCCTTGGTTCAAGATTCCATTTCTCGATTTCGCGGTGGTGGGAGATCACAAAATTATTTGGGAGTTGAACCGGCACCAGCACCTGGTGACGCTCGCCAAGGCGCGACTGTTGAGCGGGGACGAGAGATACACACGCGAACTGATGGCGCAGTGGCGCAGTTGGAACAAGGCCAATCCGTATCCGCTGGGCATTAACTGGGGAAGCACGCTGGAGGTTGCCTTCCGCAGTTTGTCGTGGGTTTGGGTAGATCAGTTGCTGACGGGAGCGAAAGGAGGCGCGGATGCTGGAGCGGAGTTTCGTTCGGCAATGGCGCCCGCGCTGGCCTTTCACGGACGGTATATTGAGCGCTATCTCTCTACGCATTTTTCTCCTAACACACACTTGCTGGGAGAAGCGTTGACGCTGTTTATCCTCGGGACGTTATATCCGCGGATGCCGCGGGCTGCTCGCTGGCAGGAATCGGGATGGCGGATTGTGCGGCAAGAGGCGGGACGGCAGGTGCGTCCGGACGGAGTTTATTTCGAGCAGTCGCTGCACTATCACGTTTATGCGCTCGATTTTTTTCTGTATGCGCGGCTGCTGGCGGCGCGCAATGGCATGAAAATTCCGCCTGCGTACGACACGGTGCTCGAACGAATGCTGGATGTGCTGGAGGCGCTCGCGCAGGCTGGTCCGGCGGAGGGTTTCGGAGACGACGATGGCGGACGGTTGTGGAATCCGGGGCGAAATCGGACGGAGCAGATGACGGATCCGCTGGCGATCGGGACGCTGACCTACTCGAAAGGGTTTTCCGCAGCACGTTTGACGGAAGAATCGATCTGGTTGTTCGGCCAGCGCGCCGTCGACGAACTTGCGCGCAAAGTGACAAACGCGAAGGTGCGATCGAGGGCGTTTCGCAATGGCGGGCTTTATGTGTTGGCCGACTCCGAACCGTACCCGCAGACCTTGCTGGTGGACGCGGGCCCGCATGGCGAGGGACGTTCGGGGCACGGACACGCCGATGCGCTCAGCCTGCGGCTCACGATGGATGGACAGCGCTGGTTGGTGGACGCTGGGAGCGGCGTCTATATCTCGAAAGATCCGGCGGACCGAGACGTGTTTCGCGGCACGGGCGCGCACAACACGATGCGCGTGGATGGAGCGGACCAAGCGGTTGCGGATGAACCTTTTTCCTGGACGCACATTCCGACCTGCGAAGCGGAGAACTGGATCGTTGGAAAAAGCTTCACTTACTTTGTGGGCAGTCATAATGGGTATTCGCGGCTGGCGGATCCGGTCTTGCATCGGCGGCACGTGCTGAAGATTGCGGGCGGACTTTGGCTGGTGCGCGATTTGGCGCTCGGTCAAGCTAAACATGAATTGGAGATACGGTGGCACTGCGCGCCTGATCTCATGGTTCAGAAGGCGGGACCGTCGCGGTTAGAGATATCGAGACCGGATACGCGGGTTGGCGACGCTGCGGACAGCGCTGCCAGTGAGACTCGGCTGACGATGATTGTTCCCGAAGAAACGGTCTGGACGACGGAAGTTTCGCGGACTCTGCTATCGCCCGCCTATGGCGCGTTTCAGCCTGCGCCGCTGGTGCGAAGCCATGCGAAGGTGACGCTGCCGGCCGAGACGGCGACGGCGCTGCTAGCTCGCACCTGCCCCATCGGGCAGGAACGTCGATCGAGTGACGCCAACTTCGAGAAAAGTAAGGGGGCGAACAAACCCAGGCTGGTTTCCATGGCGCACGCGGCGGTGCAAGTTTACGAACTGGATTATGATGGCCAGAGCCACGGCTTCTTTTTCGCGATGGGCGACGCGGCGTGGGCTTTTGGCCCGTGGTCTTCGGATGCGCGAGTGCTGTATTGCCGAATCGACAAAGAGAAACTCGCTCATCTGGTCATAATCGGCGGCACGTCCGTCGCATGGCAGGAGCAGCCACTGCTGAAGGCGGTGGGTTCATCGGACTTTTTCGAATGGCGGCAAGAGGATGGGGTTATGAACACAAACGCCGACGCCTTTTCGGTCACATCTGCATTCGAAAAATTGGCAGGCGGTTCGGGTTTGTCGCTCGATTTTACTCATAGTTCTGCGGAGTAAAGCTCGGCTAGCTACGCGGGAAGGCGCTCAATGTGCGGGATCGCTGGCATTCTTGAATTCGGACGCGATGCGCGGGCAAGCGCCGGGGCGCTGCGTGAGATGTGCCGCGTCATCAGCCATCGGGGACCGGACGACGAAGGCTTTTATACCGACGGTCCGCTGGGAATCGGGATGCGGCGGCTCAGTATCGTCGATGTGGCGGGCGGCCACCAACCGATTTCAAATGAAGATGGCGCGCTGTGGATCGTATTCAACGGCGAGATCTATAACCATCTCGCCTTGCGCGAGCAACTGATCGCACGCGGCCATCGCTACGTTACGCAAAGTGATACCGAAACCATCATTCATCTCTTTGAAGAATACGGCGCGGATTGCGTTCAACATCTGCGCGGCATGTTCGCATTTGCCATCTGGAATCGCAATACGCGAACTCTCTTTATTGCGCGCGACCGACTAGGCATTAAACCTCTTTATTACAAACTGACGCCGGAGCGACTGCTGTTTGGATCGGAAATCAAAGCGCTATTGGCGCATGGTGGGATTCGTCCAGAAATCAATCGCGCGGCCTTGCCGGAATATCTGGCGTTTGGATATTTGTCGGGCGCGGAAAGTTTCTACGCCGGAATCGGCAAACTGCTACCCGGCCATGCGATGACCATTGGTCCAACGGGCAAGCCGGAGATTCAGCGGTACTGGGATTTGGACGCGTCGATGCCGCATGAGTCGCGGGATGAAAGCTATTATGTGCAGAGCTATCGTGAGTTGCTGGAAGGGGCCGTCCAGAGCCACCTGATGAGCGATGTGCCGCTGGGCGTATTTTTGAGTGGCGGCGTGGATTCGAGCGCGGTGGCGGCGCTAATGACCAAACTGCGGCGCGAACCGGTTGAGACTTTTTCGGTAGGCTACGCCGAGCAGGCGCAAAGCGAGTTGCCCTTCGCGCAGACGGTGGCGGATCACATTCATTCCCGACATCATGAAGTGCTGGTCAGCGAACAAGATTTCTTTGGGGCGCTGCCGCATTTGATCTGGCACGAAGATGAGCCCATCGTGTGGCCGTCGAGCGTGTCGCTTTATTTTGTGGCCAAGCTGGCGCGCGAACGGGTCACCGTGGTGCTGACTGGGGAGGGCGCGGATGAAACGCTGGCCGGCTACACGCGTTATGCCTTCACTCTGAAGAATGCGGCGATGGATCGCGCGTATCGGAGCGTGGTGCCGAGCTTCTTGCGCCGCGGGTTACGCAACATGGTCGCGAACTCTTCTCTACTAGGAGCGACGGCACGCCGAAAACTGGAACATACATTTCTTGCCAAGGATGGAAACTCGTGGGCTTCTTTTTACTTCGATAATTTCTTTTCCGCCTTCGGCGAAGCGGAGCAGCGCGGATTATTGGCGGAAGCGTTCGCGCGAGAAGCCGCACCCAACACGGCGTATAAAAATGTTCTGGATTACTGGAACCATTCGTCAGGCGAAATGCTCCAGCGGTTGCTTTATACCGACAGCAAGACTTACCTGGTCGAACTGCTCATGAAACAGGACAACATGAGCATGGCGGCGTCGATCGAGAGCCGCGTGCCCTTTCTGGATCATGTGCTGGCGGAATTCGCGACGCGAATTCCGCGCGAAGTGCAGATTCAAGGATTGGCGGGCAAACGGATTTTGAAAAAGGCAGTCGAAGATTTGCTGCCGCACTCGATTCTCTACCGGCAGAAGATGGGCTTTCCGACGCCATGGAGCGGGTGGCTGGCTGGGCAGCGACTCGAAGCGATTCGTGCGCTGTTACTGGAACCGCGCAGCCTGGATCGCGGCTATTTCCGGCGCGAGGCGGTCGAGAAGTTATTCAGAGAACATGAGACGCAACATCGCGACAATGCCGATCGTATCTGGCGATTGCTCAATCTTGAATGGTGGCATCGGGTTTGCCTGGAAGGCGAGTCGCACGACGAAATCGGCGAGCCGGCGATGAGGATGGCTTCGTCGCGATAGAGAAATCGTTGTAAAAAAAGCAGATCCTTCGCTTCGCGCAGGATGACAAGTCTTTTAGTTACCCTTTTACCGATAATGCAGGGGATTGAGCGAGCACCGCGTCGTATTCACTGTAGGCGCCTTTGAAATCGGTGATTTCGTGAGAGCCTTCGAAGTGCCAGATGCGGGTTGCCACTTCATCGATCAAATCTTCATCATGCGTGACCAGCAACACCGTTCCCTGATAGCGCTGCAACGAAATGTTTAGCGCGTTGATCGATTCGAGGTCGAGGTGGTTGGTGGGCTCGTCGAGGACGAGCAGGTTCGGCTTTTGCAGCATTAGCTTGCAGAAGAGCAAGCGGGCAGCTTCTCCGCCGGAGAGCACGTCCGTGCGCTTCTCCGCGTCATCGCGCGGGAAAAGCATTTGGCCGAGGATGCCGCGGATTTCTTCGGTGGAGGCGGATGGATCCCACTGATGAAGCCATTCCAGCACCTTGATGCCGGGCTCGATCAGCGCTTTGTGATCCTGGGCGAAATATCCGACCGCTGCCTCGTGACCCCAAATAACTTTTCCGCTGTCGAGAAATAGCCCCTCGTAGCCGCTGGTTTTTCGCAGCTCCGATTCTGAGATGGTCGGAGCGTTGGCGAGCAGTGCATTGACTAGAGTCGTCTTGCCGGAGCCGTTGCGGCCCATGAGCGCGATTTTTTCTCCGCGGAGCACGCTTGCGGTAAAGCCGGAAATTACTTTGGCTTCGCCATAAGACTTGCTGACGCCTTCGACTTCGAGAATGTGTTTGCCGGAAGGCCGTTTCTGGTCGAACTTCAGATACGGACGCTGAATGTTCGACCTCGCAAGCTCGGTGACCTGCAGGCGCTCAACTTCCTTGCGTCTCGACTGCACCTGACTGGAGCGGGTTCCGGCGGCGAAGCGGGCGATGAATTCATTCAACTGCGAAATTTTCTTTTCGCGCTGCGCATTCTGCGATTCGATCTGCGAACGAATCTGGGTCTTCGCGATCACCATGTCGTCGTAGGTGCCGGTATAAGTAATGATGGTCTCGTAATCGATGTCCGCAATGTGAGTGCAAACACCGTTGAGAAAATGGCGATCATGCGAAATCACGATCAGCACGCCTTCATATTGGTTGAGAAAATTCTTTAGCCAGTGAATCGAGTCGAGATCGAGGTGGTTTGTGGGTTCATCGAGCAGCAGCGCCTGCGGATGCCCGAAGAGAGCCTGGGCGAGAAGCACTCGCATCTTTTGTCCGCCCGGCAGTTCTGACATTTTGCGCTCGTGCATCGCATCGGGAATATCGAGGCCCTGGAGCAGGATTGCCGCGTCGGATTCTGCAGTGTAGCCGTCTTCTTCGCCGACGATGCCTTCGAGTTCGCCTAGTCTCATGCCATCGGCGTCGGTCATTTCGTGTTTCGCGTAGATGATTTCGCGCTCTTCGAGGGCGGCCCACAGACGTCGGTTGCCCATGATCACCGCATCGATGACGCGATACTTATCGAAGGCGAATTGATCCTGGCTCAACACGCCCAGTTTGCGCGGGCGGACCACGGTTCCCTTCTGCGGCTCCAGTTCTCCGGTGAGAAGCTTCATGAAAGTGGATTTGCCGGCGCCGTTGGGGCCGGTGAGACCGTAACGTTTCCCGGGCGTAAAACCGGTGGAAACTTCGTCGAACAGAATTTTAGCGCCGTAGCGCATGGACACATTGCCGACTGAAATCATGATATTCAGGGAACTGCGGGAATCGATCCAATAGGAAGAAGACGCAGCTGCTGTTAGTAGGATAACACGTCTTCATCCCTACTCATTATCCTTGCGGCCGCTGCTAAGGTCAGAAGCGTTACCACGGGGGACACAGGGTGGCACAGGGAAAACCTTACACCACTAACGGGCACTAAGGTTCACGAAGGGGCAGGCTGGCGGATCGTGATAGCCTTTGAGACGCATGAGCGATTCTCGGACTCCTACGGTTGATCTTCAGGCGATGGCGCGGCAGGTGATGCTGGCGCGTGGCTTCGACCCTAATTTTCCTCCGGCGACACAGCAGCAATTGGCCGCGATCAAGGCGCACCCGCCATCGCTCACGCCCTCGGAGAAGGTGTGTGATCTGCGCGGCCTGCTTTGGTCTTCGATTGATAACGACACTTCAAGAGACCTGGACCAGATCGAGGTGGCTGAACGCCACCCTGATGGGGCCATCAAGGTGATGGTGGGCATTGCTGACGTGGACGCATTTGTGGCGAAGGATTCCGCCATCGATCAGTACGCGGCGAAGGAGGCGACCACTGTTTACACTGGGATCAGCATTTTCCCCATGCTGCCGGTGGAGCTCTCGACGGGCGCGTCATCACTGCTCCCAGACGTGGACAGGCTGGCAGTGGTCACGGAGTTCGTGGTCGATGGCAAGGGTGCGCTGAGTTCGAGCAACGTGTATCGAGCGGTGGTGCGCAACAAGGCGCAACTCACTTATAAGGCGGTTGGAGCCTGGCTGGAAGGCACGGGTCCGGCTCCGCCGAAAGTTGCTGCATCTGCCGAGTTACAAGCTCAGCTCAAGTTGCAGGACGAAGTCGCGCAAACTCTCCGGAAGCTGCGTTTTGACAACGGCGCGCTGAACCTTGACACGGCCGAAGTGATCCCGCTGCTGCTCGACCAGCAGGTGACGGGAGTCGCGACGGTGGAGAAAAATCGCGCGACCGAATTGATCGAAGACTTCATGATCGCCGTGAATGGCGTGGTGGCGCGACTGCTCGAAAAAATCTCTTCACTGCGGCGCATCGTCAAAACTCCCGAGCACTGGGACGGAATTGTGCGTCTGGCGGCGGCGCAGGGGGAAAAGCTGCCCGCACAACCTGATTCGAAGGCGCTCAACAATTTTCTTTTGAAGCGCAGAGCGGCCGATCCCGATCACTTTGCCGATTTGTCGCTGGCGGTCATCAAGCTGATTGGGCCGGGTGAATATGTGCTGGAGCGTCCGGGCGATCCTGAGCAGGGGCATTTTGGGCTTGCCGTGCAGGACTACACGCACTCGACCGCGCCCAACCGGCGCTTTGCGGACATTGTCACGCAGAGGTTGATCAAATCTTTGCTGGACGGGAAACCTAATCCTTATTCTGACGGCGAGCTTGCTGCGATCGCGGTTAATTGCACGGCGAAAGGAGATGCAGCGCGCAAAGTGGAGCGAGATATGTCGAAGCGGCTGGCGGCCGTGGCGATGAGCCATCATGTAGGTGAGACGTTCGATGCCGTCGTCACGGGAGTTACTGCAAAGGGGACATTTGTTCGCGTGCTGCAGCCGCACATGGAAGGTCTGCTGGCGCAGGGAGGGCAAGGATTACACGTAGGAGATAGGTTGCGTGCGAAGCTAACGCGGACTGACGTGCAACACGGGTTTATTGATTTTGCAAGAGCCTAAGAAATATCGAGCGGGGGTTTTAATCGGTGCTCCGCGCCGGATTTAATTTTGCGACAGATTACCCTCCGCTAAGACGAAGTGCGTTCCTGTTGCTGCCATGGAGAAAGTATCAAGCGCTCGCCGCTCATAGTAATCGTTGACAAAATGTTTACATTTGACCCTTGGTGCGGAACGTCGGGAAGCCAAGCGGGAGGCGGGATTCCCTTGTCTGTGTGCGGTAGAACGCATATGCCGCAATCGCTTGACAAACTGATTGGCGAGTAGCAGGATTCCCGGCATCGCATTTTCCACAAATCCCCCAGGAGGACCAAGATGATCGTGAGAACGGTAGGCACTCTCCTCGTGGCAGCTTTGCTGGCGCTTCCTCTGGCGGCAGCAGATGATGTCAAGCAAAACGGCGAACCGAAGGACTTTCCACCAGCGCACAACGAATGGACGGTGGTGCAACTCGAGGCGGCGATGGCTGCAGGCACTCTCACCTCGGTGGAGTTAACCAAGGAATACATCACGCGCATTATCGCCATTGACCAGAACGGTCCGGGAGTGAATGCGGTGATCGAACTGAATCCCGATGCGCTCAATATGGCGCGCAACGCGGACTTGCTGAGGAAGCACGGCATCATACTTGGGCCCATGCACGGCATTCCCGTGCTCCTCAAAGGAAATATTGACACCGGCGACAAGATGCAGACGACAGCAGGGTCCTATGCTCTGCTGGGAAAGCCAGCGCTGATCGACTCGACGGTTGCAGAAAATCTGCGCAACGGCGGCGCGGTGATTTTGGGAAAAACGAATCTTTCGGAGTGGGCGAATTTTCGCTCTTTCGAATCCATCAGCGGATGGTCGGGCTGGGGCGGACAGACGAATAATCCTTATGGCATCGCTCGCAATCCGTGTGGCTCGAGTGCGGGGTCGGCGGCAGGGGTGTCGTCAAACTTCACAGCTGTGTCGTTTGGAACGGAGACCGACGGCAGCATTGTGTGTCCGGCGAATGCGAACGGCGTAGTCGGCCTTAAGCCAACGGTTGGTCTGACCAGCCGGGCGGGCGTGGTGCCGATTTCGCATACGCAGGACACGGTCGGTCCGCACGGGCGACACGTGTCGGATGTTGCGGTGGCGCTGGGCGTGGCACAGAGCCGGACTTACGACGGTCGCGATCCGGCGACGGGAGGCGTTCCGCTGGGATGGCAGGGACGGTTCACGCGTCCGACGAATATCCCTACCGACTACACGCAGTTCCTTAACCCCAACGGGCTGCAAGGCGCGGTTCTTGGCGTGACCCGGGCAGGGCTCACCGGATTCGATCCGAATTATCCGACTCCGCCCGTGGTACTGGCGCAATTCGAAGCGGCGATCAACGCCATGAGCGCGGCGGGCGCCACGATCATCGATCTGGATGCCGCAGGATTTGTTTTTCCCTCGGCTACAGGCGAGACACTGGTGCTGTGTTTCGATTTCAGAAACGACGTGCAGAAGTATTTCGCTTCGCGGGTTGGCGTACCGATGGCGGGCAAGACATTGAATGACGCCATTAATTTCAATATCGCCCATGCCGATGAAGAGATGCCGTTCTTTAATCAGGATGTTTGGACTCTGACCGCTTCGCTCGCGACGGGGCCTAATGATCCGCAACCGGCGTTTGGAGGAATGACCTATAACCAGGCACTCGCTATCGATCAGGCCTCCGGGGTCATGGGAATTGATGCGGCGCTCAGCCAGTTCAATCTCGACGCAGTTGTCAGCGCTACCGACAATCCGGCGTGGGCCACGGACCTGCTCTATGGCGATCACTTTATTTATGGCACGTCGGGCCTGGCGGCGCCGGAAGGTTATCCGGTGATTCAGGTGCCGGCGGGCATGGCATTTGGCGCGCCGATGGGCGTTAGTTTCTTTGGGACGGCATTCAGCGAACCTACGCTCATCACTTTAGCCTCGGGGTTCGAAGCGGTCACGCAGGTGCGGGCGCACAATTTGCCGACGTTTGCGCAAACGGTGCCTTTCGACCACATCCAGGGGACGAAGTTGGTGCCCCCCCAAAAGCAACTCCGGGGGAAAGGCGGAAGTCAAGTGGCGCCGCAGGCAGGAGAAAGCCAACCTTCGGGGAAGGAAGTCAAGAAGCCGCATCATTTGTAATAGCGTCGCCGCGTGAGTTAAGAACTTGAATGTGCGCTCTCCTACCGAGTGAATGGCGGAAGGATAGGAGAGCGCCTTCACGGACAGATCTTTGCACGTCGTTTCGCGATCCGGATTCAATCAATCGGGCGCATTTGGAGAACGATGATCGACCTTCTGCACCGCGACTATTTGTTTCTCGATCCGCTGAACTGGTACTCTGCTCCCGCATTACCAATCCACGAAACGAGGTCCCATGAAACCGCTTATCTTCGGGCTGGTTTTTCTCCAGTTGGTTTCAATAACATCGTTGGCCGCGGAGACTGACCGCAAACATGTGGTTCTGAATCCGTCGGCTGAGCGCAACGCCCTCCCCTTCAGCGATGCCGTTCTGGTGGGAAACACTCTTTACGTCGCCGGAACCGTCGGTTTCGACAGCACAGGCAAGCCACCAGCGAGCGCGGAGGAGGAAGCCAAGCTCGCCATGGACGGGCTCAAGCGAGTCATCGAAAGCGAAGGCATGGCCATGGATGACTTGGTCTCGGTGCAAGTGTTCTGCACCGACTTCACCCTCTATGACAGGTTTAATGGCGTCTATCGAACCTACTTCCACGATCAGTTTCCAGCTCGGGCCTTTATCGGAGTCGCGAGTTTGGTTCGAGGCGCGCACTTCGAGATCATGGGGATCGCGGTGAAACGGGCAAAATAGCTGACTCGCCCCTTAAGAGAGTTGGAAGCCGTGGCTGGAGCGGCTCTCAGCCGTTCTTCCTTTCCAGTTCGGCCCAGCGCCCGTAGAGGGTATCGAGCGCTTCTTGAGCGGCTTCGAGTTCGGCTTGCGCGGCTACAAGACGCGAAGCATCCGTCGCGTTCGCCGGGTCTTCGAGTTCTGCGCGCTTGGCTTTCACCAACTGCTCGGCTTCTTCCACGCGCTGCTCAATGGTCGCGTATTCACGCGCCTCGATGTAGGAGAGCTTCTTCCTCGTGGGCACAGCTTGCGCTGAGCCGGCTGACGACTGCAAGGCAGCGGGGCTTACCTCGTTTGATTTCTGGCGCCGCGCTTGCCACTGCTCCCATTGTGCGTAATCGGCGAAGGTGTTGGCTCCGCCTTTTCCGTTCAGCCCAAGGACGATGGTGGAGACGCGGTCGAGCATGTAGCGGTCGTGGGTTACGAGAACGAGTGAGCCGGGAAAATCGATGAGACTTTCTTCCAGGATTTCGAGAGTTGGAATATCGAGGTCATTGGTCGGTTCATCGAGCAGGAGAATATCGGCCGGCTGCAGCATCAGCTGCCCGATCAGGACGCGGGCACGCTCGCCTCCTGAGAGGCGGCCTACGGGCTGGCTTAGTTGCTCGCCGGTGAAGAGGAATCTTGCCGCCCATCCGGCGACGTGAATTACGCGGTCGCGATAGATGACGGAATCGCCGTCGGGCGCGAGGGCGCGGCGCAGGGTTACGTCGGGATCGAGAGTGCGAGTTTGATCGAAGTAGACGATGCGCAGCCAGTCGGCGCGGCGAATCTCGCCTGCACTCGGCGCGAGATTGCCTTGCAACAAGCGTAGCAGCGTGGTCTTGCCGCTACCGTTGGGGCCTACCAGGCCTACGCGCATTCCGGCGGTCAAGATGAAGTTGAGATTTTCGAAAAGGACTTTGGTTCCCATCGCGCACGCGACATCCTGAAGTTCGACGAGGCGTTTTGTTTTGCGGTCAGTGGCGGAGAAATCGATCTGCGCGGTGGCGCTGCGGGTTCTTGCATTTAGATCGGCCAGCTCTCCCATGAGCTCGCCGGCTTTGCTGATGCGGGCTTTCGACTTGCGGGTGCGAGCTTTCGCACCGCGGCGAAGCCATTCGATTTCTCCGTGAACGAGATTCTCCAGCGCCTCGTGGCGCTTGGATTGAGCGTGCAGGAATTCTTCTTTTTTTTCGAGGAAAGTGCTGTAGTTGCCCTGGACGCGAAGGGAACCCTCGGGATAAATGCGATTGAGCTCGACCATGGCGGTGGTGACATTCTCTAGAAAATAGCGATCGTGGCTAACAATTAAGCTGGCGAAGGCGGCCTGCTCCAAGAGATCTTCGAGCCATGTGATTCCGGGAAGATCGAGATGGTTCGTGGGTTCATCGAGAAGAAGAATGTCAGGATGCTGCACGAGCGCCTCGACGATGGCCAGGCGTTTTTGCCAGCCTCCGGATAATTCGATGGCTCGGGCTTCTACATTTTCGAAGCCGGCGCGGCCGAGGGTTTCGGAGAAGCGGGAGCCGCGCTCGGTTCCGGAGACGCCAGCGCGGTCGAGGGCGTTTTCGATTATCGAGCGCACAGTGGATTCGGGCGCAAATCGCGAATCCTGCTCAACACAGGCTAGCCGAGTGCGTCTGCGGAGCGAGACCTCACCGCTATCGGGAGCGACATCGCCAGCGAGAATTCTAAGCAGGGTGGATTTGCCGGAGCCGTTGGGACCGATCAGGCCGATGCGATCGCCCTCAGAAATGGTAAAAGAGACATTTTGAAAGAGCGGATTGGCTCCGAAGGCCTTGGTGATTCCCTGGGCGTTGGCAATGGGCGGCGATATAGGGGGCAATGATTGCAGTCTCCGAAGATGTTGGCGTCTTGATTGAGAGTATCAGTTGGCGGCCGAGTGCGGGGGGCTCAAACCGTGTCGTCCTCCGGCGATGGGGTTGCGGCAGCCGAGAAAACACTTCACCAGGGAGGACACGGAGGAACACGCAGGAAAACCCCACCGGGAAGACCTAGATGCCGAGTGCGATTAAATTTTGTTTTAGATCCTCGGTAGCTTGGGCAATATTCACGGGCTTGCCGAGATCCCGCCAATAATATTCGTCGGCGCGGAAGGCGAGAATGTTCTCTCCTTGGGCTGCAAGACGCAGATACGTCGTGATGATGGAGAATGCGCCGTCCTCAATCATCATCTTAAGGAGACGCGGCGAGATTATGTGTATTCCGGCGAAGGCCAGCGGCTGCACTTTCTGACAACCGCGCACAAATTCTGGCCGATTGCCATCGGATTGACGACCACAAAGACCGAGCTGCTCGTCGAACAACAGATAGCGGGAGGTTTTGCGGTCCTGCACCGCGAGCGTCGCTAGAGCCCGATCTTCAACGTGAAATTTCACCATGCGCTGTAAGTCAATCGTGCTGAGGACGTCGACGTTGTGCATGATGAACGGTTCGTCAAGGCGGGAATCCGCTAGAAAAAAATGGCCGGCCTTCTTAAGGCCGCCGCCAGTGTCGAGCAACACATCCTCGCGCGAGATTTCAATGCGCATTCTGAAGTTGTCGTTCACCTTTAGGTATTCGACAATCATGTCTGCAAAATGATGGACGTTGATTATCACTTCATTGACTCCAGCGCTGCGCAGGCGCACTAGCGTGATCGCAAGCAGTGTGCGGCCGTTGATTTCGACCAGCGCTTTGGGACGATCGTCAGTGAGCGGACGCAAACGCGTGCCGAGACCGGCGGCGAGGATCATCGCTTTCATTGGGTCGGCACTTTCATAGCCTTCATGAATTGAGCTGCTCCTGTTCGCGATGATGCACGATCACGCCGATTCCGTCGGTGTCGCGAAGATGCTTAGCCAATTGTTCGGCAAGATAGACGGAGCGATGCTGGCCTCCGGTGCAGCCGAATGAAACCATGAGGTGCTTGAATCCGCGACGTTGATAGGCAGTCACGCTCGCGTCTACGAGCGACTGCGCGTTGGCCAGAAACTGATGAACGCTCTCCTGCTGGTTGAGATATTCGATCACCGGCGCGTCTTTGCCGGTGAGGGATTTGAAACGCTCTTCGCGACCAGGATTGGGGAGGCTGCGGCCATCAAAAACGAATCCGCCGCCATTGCCGGAGTCGTCCTGCGGCAGACCGCGGTGAAAGGAAAAACTGAAAATGTGCACGGTTAGTTTTTCGGTTTTCCCCGGGTCAGAGGCCAGGCGCTGCAACTTATCAGACGCCACCATGCTCTTAAAGGCTTCCATGAGCGCCGGGAGCGCCACCGGCAATTCGACGTTGTGCAGCAGCCAGCGCAGGTTTTTTAGCGCGTAGGGCACGCTTTGCAAGAAGTGTTCTTTGCGTTCGTAGAAGCCGCGAAAACCATAGGCACCGAGAGCTTGCATGATGCGAACATAGACGTAGGCGTAATAGAAATGCAGGAAGGCGGGACGATCGAGATCGAGGAAATCTGCCAGGCTATCTAGATAATGATCGAGCAGTTGCTGGCGAAGATCGGGAGGCAGGTCGGCTTTCGCGTCATATAGAAGAGAGGCAATATCGTATTGCAGGGCGCCTTTGCGGCCACCTTGATAGTCGAGGAAAAATGGAAGGCCGGCCCGCAGCATGATGTTGCGCGATTGGAAGTCGCGATAAAGAAAAAAATCGCGGCTGGCGCTGAGAAGGAATTTGGTGAGGCGGCTGAAATCGTCTTCGAGAGCCTGCTCGTTGAAGGAGATGCCGGCCAGGCGCAGAAAGTAATACTTAAAGTAATTCAGGTCCCACGCTATGGATTGCCGATCGAAGCTGGCGCGCGGATAGCTTACTTTATAATTCAGGTCGCGGCCGGCTTCAACCTGAAAGCGCGGCAGCAAGGCTACCACTTGGCGATATGCAGTCATGGCCTCGGGCGCGATGGTCGCGCCTTGACGATGATCAGAGAGGAATTCAAAAAGGGTTGTATCGCCGAGATCTTCTTCCAGATAGGCGCCCTGGTTTAAGTCTTCACCATAAATCTCAGGGACGGGCAGGCCGTGGCGGCGAAAGTGACGGGAGAATTCGAGGAAAGCGATGTTCTCTTCGCGAACGCCGTAGAGAATGCCAATGGCGCTAAGTTTTTCGTTCGAGAGACGAATGATTTTGCGGCCCGACCCGCCCAGCTGGCCTTGCAGCGGCTGCACGCGCTCGACAGGCTTTTGGAAATGGCGCTCGAAGAGTCGTTTCAGAACTTCCATGTAGGGTGAGTTGGGCGGCTCGTTGCCATCATAAAGATAACATTTGGAATTGCTGCGGGTCTTTGCTCCTATTTTCGCGTGCATAGCAGATTTCTTGCGGGTCGGGGGAACCTTGAGCGCAGAGGAGGCAGAGTGCACCGAGGCAGGGACAGGACAAGGGGCTTCTGGCGGCTAACCTTGGAGGGCTTAGGCAGCGGCTCCGGACATCAGTTTTTTGCTTTTATCACCGTCCAAATCCAAGGTCGCAGTTTCTCGGGCTCCAGTGCCTTGCAACAACTGAATGGCCCAATTCGTCTTGGCGGCTTCGGCGCAAGAGACGTAGATCAGGGCACCGCGCCGGTGAAGTTGGTCTTCTAAGCGCTCTGCTTCGAATTCGGGGAAGCCGAGGATTACCAAAGTTCTTGCACTCGCGCACAAGGCGGGCGAATCCATGCCCGCCATCATGGCGTGAAAGAAAGCCTGGGAGCGGGCGAAGAAGCCTACGGTCGGGATCAAGACGGCGCCGAACTTCGAGAGCCAGCCAATCATTCCGGCGCTGAGGGTCGTCTTGCGCTCCGGATCGAGGATACGGGCGCCGCGAACGATGGTGGAGATGGGATGCGTAGGGGAGAGCATGACACAGATGTCTTCATTTCCGAAGCCGGCTTGGTTCAAAGTTCCTATCACTTCGCGCAGGGCAACATCCTGAGAATAGAGTCCGTAAGCGGCTGGCTTATTTAGGATCATGAGCAGTCTCCAGAATCGCCCGGAATGGAGAACTTTCTGGAAGCCAGCATAGCTACGCGGCCTCCACACACCCAGTAGATGGGCAGCGATCAAAACAAACTACAGTATTGCGTTGTAGTTGAAACTAGGGTTGATCCTGTAGTGGTCGTCGGCCGATCCTCCGAAAGCCATCGGATAAGGGCGCTGTGGAACAGAGGGCCGTCGTCCGCTACAGTAAACACCCTAGAGTCAAGTTCGCGAACATCGTGTTACCTAATTAAAGTGGTCCGTGGATTCCTGTAGTTTCATCTACAGTCGCGTTTCTGGTACCCGACAGTTCAGTTCGAGGCCGCTTTTTGGCTGCGTCTGGGGGCCTGGGAAAATCTCGGACTGTGGTTACATCACGACTCAGGTTTCTCCTTCTTCCCTTTCAAGAAGGAACATGCAGGGCAAATGGGGGATGCATGAAAAGAAGTACTAGGAATGTTGCAACGGCGGTCGCTAATAGAGGGACAGATACCACCCCCCGAAATGGTGGAACGGCGGTCGCCAATGGCGAGTCGGATGCAAACCGTGGGAATGGGAATGGCGACATTCACCAAGTGGGCGGTGAACTGGCAGTGCGGGCTGGAGACGGGGTTTCGTCGGAGCTGACGGCGATTCTGGCGAGCCTGCAGACGATGCGGGATGGAGAGTTCTCGGTGCGGTTGCCTGGATCGTGGACTGGACTGCCGGGGAAGATTGCCGATACGTTCAATGAAATCGTTGCGGCCAACCAGCACATCGCGCTGGAATTGAAGCGCGTCGGACAGGTGGTCGGCAAAGAAGGACGGACTCGCGAACGCACGCGCTTTCATCAGTCGAGGGGTGCGTGGGGCGAGATGGAAGTCTCGGTTAATACTCTCGTTGAAGATTTGCTTCGTCCTACCGCCGAAGTTACGCGCGCTATTGCCGCCGTCGCGCAGGGCAATCTGACGCAGACGGTGCGACTCGACGTTGACGGGCGGCCGCTCGAAGGCGAGTTTTTGCGCTCGGCGAATATCGTCAACACCATGATTCAACAGTTGGGCGTGTTCACGGCAGAAGTGACGCGCGTGGCCCGCGAAGTCGGAACGGATGGCAAACTCGGCGGACAGGCGCTGGTGCCGGGTGTTGCCGGCACGTGGAAAGATCTTACAGACTCAGTCAACTCTATGGCCAGCAATCTTACTGGCCAGGTGCGCAACATCGCCGAAGTGGCTACGGCCGTGGCGAGTGGCGACTTGTCGCGCAAGATCACGGTGGATGTGCGCGGCGAAATTCTACAGCTCAAAGAAGCCATCAATACGATGGTGGATCAGCTTCGATCGTTTGCTTCGGAAGTGACGCGCGTGGCTCGCGAAGTCGGTACCGACGGCAAACTCGGCGGGCAGGCGGTTGTGGTCGGCGTGGCCGGAACTTGGAAGGATCTTACCGACTCAGTCAACGCCATGGCCGGCAACTTGACGGCGCAAGTGCGCAACATCGCCGAGGTGACTACGGCTGTGGCACGCGGCGATTTGTCGCGCAAGATTACGGTCGACGTGAAGGGCGAAATTCTTGAACTCAAAGACACCATCAACACGATGGTCGACCAGCTCAATGCATTCGCCGGCGAGGTCACGCGCGTGGCCCGCGAAGTGGGTACGGAAGGCAAACTCGGCGGACAGGCGCAGGTGCCGGGCGTCGGCGGAACATGGAAGGATCTCACGGATAACGTCAATTTCATGGCCAGCAACCTTACTGGTCAGGTCCGGAATATTGCTGAAGTGGCTACGGCTATTGCAAATGGCGATCTTTCACGAAAGATCACGGTCGACGTGCGCGGCGAAATTTTGCAGCTGAAAGAAACGCTAAACACGATGGTCGATCAGCTCAACCGTTTCGCTGGTGAAGTTACGCGCGTGGCTCGCGAGGTGGGCAGCGAAGGGCGACTTGGCGGACAGGCGAACGTGCCTGGAGTCGCGGGTACGTGGAAGGATCTCACGGACTCGGTGAACTCGATGGCTGGCAACCTTACTGGCCAGGTGCGTAATATTGCCGAAGTCACTACGGCTGTGGCTCGCGGCGACTTGTCACGCAAGATTACGGTCGATGTGAAAGGTGAAATTCTTGAGCTCAAGAACACCATCAACACGATGGTGGACCAACTGAACGCGTTCGCCGGCGAAGTTACTCGCGTGGCTCGCGAAGTCGGGACTGAAGGCAAGCTGGGCGGCCAGGCTCAGGTGCCCGGGGTCGCCGGAACATGGAAAGATCTAACCGACAACGTGAATTTCATGGCCAGTAACCTTACGGGCCAGGTGCGTAACATCGCCGAAGTCGCAACCGCCGTGGCCCGCGGCGATCTGTCGCGCAAAATCACGGTCGACGTGAAGGGCGAAATACTCGAACTGAAAGACACCATTAACACGATGGTGGATCAACTGCGATCGTTCGCGTCGGAAGTTACGCGCGTGGCTCGCGAGGTGGGTACGGACGGCAAACTGGGCGGACAGGCGCAGGTTCCGGGCGTCGGCGGAACGTGGAAGGATCTCACGGACTCCGTGAACTCGATGGCTAGCAACCTTACTGGCCAGGTGCGTAACATCGCCGAAGTTTCGACGGCTATTGCCAGCGGCGATTTGTCAAAGAAAATCACCGTTAACGTCAGCGGCGAAATCCTGTTGCTGAAAGAGACCATCAACACGATGGTGGATCAGCTGAACGCGTTCGCCGGCGAAGTAACGCGCGTGGCCCGCGAAGTGGGTAGCGAAGGGCGACTCGGTGGACAGGCGAACGTGCCTGGAGTCGCCGGAACGTGGAAGGATCTTACCGACTCAGTGAACTCGATGGCCGGCAACCTTACTGGCCAGGTTCGTAACATCGCCGAAGTCACTACGGCTGTGGCACGCGGCGACTTGTCGCGCAAGATTACGGTCGATGTGAAGGGCGAGATTCTCGAACTCAAGAACACCATTAATACGATGGTGGACCAACTGAATGCATTCGCTGGCGAAGTTACCCGTGTGGCTCGCGAAGTCGGCACCGACGGCAAGCTTGGCGGTCAGGCGCAAGTTCCGGGCGTCGCCGGAACATGGAAAGATCTAACCGACAACGTGAATTTCATGGCCAGCAACCTTACGGGCCAGGTGCGTAACATCGCCGAGGTCGCTACGGCTATTGCTAACGGCGATCTCTCGAAGAAAATCACGGTGGATGTGCGCGGCGAAATCCTGCAGCTCAAGGAAACGCTGAACACGATGGTCGAACAGTTGCGATCGTTCGCTGCCGAAGTTACGCGCGTGGCTCGGGAAGTGGGTAGCGAAGGGCGACTCGGCGGACAGGCGAACGTGTCCGGCGTGGCCGGTACGTGGAAGGATCTTACGGATTCGGTGAATGCGATGGCCGGTAACCTTACTGGCCAGGTGCGAAATATCGCGGAAGTTACTACGGCTGTGGCGCGCGGCGATTTGTCGCGCAAGATCACGGTCGACGTGAAGGGCGAAATTCTCGAACTCAAGAACACCATCAACACAATGGTCGACCAGCTCAATGCATTCGCGGCCGAAGTAACGCGCGTGGCGCGCGAAGTCGGTACGGAAGGCAAGCTGGGCGGACAGGCGCAGGTGCCGGGTGTGGCCGGAACGTGGAAGGATCTTACCGACAACGTGAACGTCATGGCCGCCAACCTTACCGAGCAGGTGCGCGGCATTGTGAAGGTCGTAACTGCCGTCGCTAACGGTGAACTTACTCAAAAGCTGACGGTGAACGCGAAGGGCGAAGTTGCGGCTCTCGCGGAAACCATCAACAACATGACAGACACGCTAGCCACGTTCGCCGACCAGGTTACGACGGTGGCTCGCGAAGTTGGCGTGGAAGGCCGGCTGGGCGGACAGGCTAACGTGCCGGGCGCCGCCGGTACGTGGAAAGATCTCACCGGCAACGTGAACCTGCTGGCCGATAACCTGACTAACCAGGTGCGCGCGATCGCTGAGGTCGCAACCGCAGTTACTAAGGGCGATCTGACTCGGTCGATTCAAGTGGAAGCGAGCGGCGAAGTGGCGGAATTGAAAGACAACATCAACACCATGATCGACAACCTCCGCCTGACGACCGATCGCAATACGGAGCAGGATTGGCTGAAAACGAACCTGGCGCGCTTCACCGGCATGTTGCAGGGGCAACGCGATCTGACGACGGTCGGACGCATGCTTCTGTCGGAACTGTCTCCTCTGGTCAACGCGCAACAAGGCGTCATTTACCAGATGGGGTCGGAAGAATCGGCGGAGATGGTGCTGCTCTCGGCGTTTGCGGGCGACGGCGAGGATGGGCATCTGCGTCGACTGAAACTTGGCGAAGGGCTGGTTGGACAATGCGCTTCAGAAAAGCGGCGGATGTTGATCTCGGAATTGCCGCCCAATACAATCGCGATTCGCTCGGGATTGTTCGAGGCGGTTCCGCAAAACGTGATCGTGCTGCCGGTGCTGTTCGAGGATCGCGTGAAGGCGGTTATCGAACTCGCGTCGCTGAGCAACTTCACAACTTCGCATCTGGCATTTCTCGAACAGCTGACGGCCAGCATCGGCATCGTGCTCAACAGTATTGAGGCCACGATGCAGACGGAAGGTTTGTTGAAGCAATCGCAACAGCTGGCCACCGAACTCCAGATGCAGCAGAAGGAGTTGCAGCAGACGAACGAGCAGCTGGCGCAAAAAGCGCAACAGCTCGCCGAACAGAACGTCGAAGTGGAACGCAAGAACCAAGAAATTGAGCAGGCGCGGCGCGCCTTGGAAGAAAAGGCAAAGGAGCTGGCGCTGACTTCAAAGTACAAGTCGGAATTCCTGGCCAATATGTCGCACGAGTTGCGTACACCACTCAACAGCATTCTGGTGCTGGGCCAGCAGCTCAGCGACAATCCGGATGGCAACCTGACGCCGAAGCAGGTGGAGTTCTCGCGCACCATTCATGGCGCGGGCACGGATTTGCTCAACCTGATCACAGACATTCTCGATCTGTCGAAGATCGAGTCGGGAACGGTTTCGGTCGAAGCGGAAGAAGTCTTCGTTTCCAATCTGCTCGACATGGTGGAACGTCCGTTCCGGCATGAGGCAGAAAACCGGCACCTCAACTTCGAGGTGCAGACAGATCCGAACCTTTCTCCGAGTGTGGTCACCGACTCGAAGCGCTTGCAGCAGGTGTTGAAAAATCTGCTGTCGAACGCATTCAAGTTCACAGAACAAGGAGGCGTGAAACTGTCGGTATCGGTAGCCAAGGATGGGTGGAGCGAGGATCACCCGATTCTTGGGAATGCCGCAACAGTTGTGGCTTTCGAAGTTGCGGATACGGGCATCGGCATTCCGCTGGAGAAGCAGAGAATCATTTTCGAGGCGTTCCAGCAGGCCGATGCCGGCACCAGCCGCAAGTTCGGCGGCACTGGCCTGGGGCTGGCAATCAGCCGCGAATTGGCCAGCCTGCTCGGCGGAGAAATTCAGCTGCGCAGCGCACCGGGCGTGGGTAGCACGTTTACTCTTTACCTGCCGCAGACTTACGTAGGGGCGTCGGCGAGCCGGTCCTCGGATCAGAGATCGTCGGCTTCCACTCCTCCGCTGTCGGCGGTTCGGGTGCCGGAACGTCCGGTCGTCGAGAGCATTGCCGACGACCGAAAGAATCTTCAGCCGGGCGATGCTGTCCTGCTGATTGTTGAGGACGATGTTCATTATGCTCGCGTATTGTGCGACCTTTCCCGCGACCGGGGATTTAAGGTCTTGGTGGCGACACGCGGCGCCGAGGCGCTGGAATTGGCTCGCGAGTATCAGCCGACCGCAGTATCGTTGGATGTGTTTCTGCCGGACATGCTGGGTTGGACGGTGCTCAACCACCTGAAGCAGGATCCGGCAACGCGGCACATCCCGGTGCAGATGCTGACGCTCGATGAAGACCGGCATCACGGACTGGCGCGAGGGGCGTTCGCGTTTGTAACCAAGCCCACGACGCATGAAGGAATCGAAGCGGCGTTGACGCGGATCAAGCAGTATGCGACCCCGCGGCGGAAGCGCTTGCTGGTGGTGGAGGACAATGCCGCCGAGCAGTTCACGATTCGCGAACTGCTGGGATATGAAGACATCGATATCACGGTGGTTTCGACGGGCGCGGAGGCGATCGCTGCCGTTCACGAAGAGAGCTTCGACTGCGTTGTGCTCGATCTGCGGTTGCCGGATATGTCGGGCTTCGACGTGCTGGAAAGGTTCCGCGATACTCCTGCGCTGAGTGACTTGCCAGTGGTGGTCTTTACCGGGAAGGAACTCTCGCCCGACGAAGACGCACAGCTGCACAATCTGGCACGCAGCGTCGTGGTGAAGGGAGTCGAGTCACCGGAAAGGCTGCTGGACGAGACGGCACTGTTCCTGCATCGCGTCGTGGCCGATCTTCCGATCGAAAAACAGAAGATGCTCGACCGGCTGCATAGCACGGATGACGCGCTGGCCGGAAGAAAGGTGCTGGTGGTGGATGATGACGTAAGAAACATTTTCGCGCTGAGCAGTGTGCTGGAACGCCGGGGGATGACGGTGCTCACTGCCGGGACAGGCCGTGAGGCCATTTCGACCCTTGAATCCACGCCGGATGTGGCGATTGTATTGATGGATATCATGATGCCGGAGATGGACGGTTATGAGACGATGCAGGTGATTCGGCGAAAATCTGCACTGCGCCGCTTGCCGATCATTGCGTTGACGGCGAAAGCGATGAAGGGCGATCGCGAAAAGTGTCTTGAAGCGGGCGCTTCGGAATATCTGGCGAAGCCGGTTAATACAGAGCAGCTGCTGTCGGCTCTTCGCATGTGGCTGCACCGGTAACTCTTCGCTTTGGGCGGTGCATCCGTCGAGGGCAGTAAATTAGGTTCGGAAATTTGGACAAATTGTCGCGGAGAAACAAATGACCACGAAGGAAAAGATCAATATCCTCATGGTGGACGATCAGCCCGCCAAGTTATTGAGCTATGAGGTCATGCTGGGGGAACTGAACGAAAATCTTATCCAGGCCACATCCGGGAAAGAAGCTCTCGAACATTTACTCAAGACCGACGTGGCCGTCGTACTGATGGATGTGAGCATGCCGGAGCTGGATGGTTTTGAATTGGCGACGATGATTCGCCAGCATCCGCGCTTTCAGAAAACCGCGATCATCTTCATCTCCGCCGTCCATCTGACGGACCTCGACCGGCTCAAGGGATACAAGCATGGGGCAGTGGATTATATTTCCGTTCCTGTGGTTCCGGAGCTTTTGCGGGCCAAGGTCCGCATCTTTGCCGAACTGCATCGCAAGACTCGCCAACTGGAAGCGCTGAATCAAGAATTGGAACGGCGAGTCGCTGAACGAACGGAGGAATTAGAGAGCAAGGCGCAGGCCTTACTGTTACTCAATCGCGAACTGGCGAACAAGAACCAAGAACTGGATGCGATTGTGCGCACCGCTCCCGACATCATTTTCAGTAAACAATCGGACGGCGCCAGAGATTACATCAGCGATCGATTCTATGAATTTACCGGCGCCGACCCAGAAAAGGCAATTGGTCACGGTTGGTGGGATTACGTGCATTCCGACGATCGCGAACGCAGCCTACAGGGCTGGTTGGATTCTGATCACTCCGGGACCAATTACGAGGCGGAATATCGGATGCGCGGAAAGGGCGGTGAGTACCGCTGGTTTCGGTCGCGGGCGGTGCCGATCCGCGATGACGAAGGAAACGTTGTGAAGTGGTACGGAACCTGTTCCGACATTCATGACAGCAAATTGTTGGAGCAATCGATTCGCGACAGTGCGGCTGAACTGGAAAAGATGGTGGATGAGCGAACGGCCGCTCTGCGCCGGCTTTCTGTGCGGTTAATGACCATGCAGGACGAGGAGCGCCGCCGCATTGCGCGCGATCTGCACGATGGTTTGGGACAGGAACTGGCCGTCGCCAAGATGGTGCTCGACAAAACCGCTCAGCGGAAGCCGGGGGGAGCGGAAACGCAAGCTTCAATCGAGGCCAGCGACATTATCGATCGCGCGATTCAGCAGGTGCGCAGCCTGTCACATCTTCTGCATCCGCCATTGCTCGACGAAGTCGGATTAATCTCGGCGCTGCACTGGTATCTCGACGGTCTGACCGAGCGCAGCGGTATTGAAACTTATCTGGATGTTCAGCCGAGCGATTTCCCACGGCTGACGTCGGATGTGGAGACTGCGATTTTCCGCATTGTTCAAGAGGCGCTCACCAACGTCTTCCGCCATGCGGAGGCGCGCAACGTTTGGATCGGATTGACGCAAAGAGGAGACGCCACCGTGATTGCCGTTCGGGACGACGGCAAAGGAATCGAACAGAGAGTTGCGGAGCTGCAACCGGACAGCGTGGGAGTCGGCATCGGCGGAATGAAGCAACGAGCCAAGGAATTTGGCGGAGAGCTGCGGCTGATCAATACGAATCCTGGCACGCTAGTTGAGCTCATAGTTCCTGTCAGTAAGTCCACGGCAAGCGAAGTTGCGGTGCTCAACGCCCAGGGATAGTCGCGGTGGCACTTCGCGGAACTCTTTTCAGGCAACTCCCTTAGATGATTCCCGCGACCCCCGGTTTATTGAAAAGCCGGCTCATTGAAAAGAGTGAGAGATTTTCCCGGTTTTTCCTAGACATCTACCCCGGAAATACAGTGCCGATGGTATTGAGGCCATAGAGCTACGCGGCTATTCTGAGTTCCTCGATACGACGCCCTCCATTAGCAGGTGCCGGGTCCGCGGGAGGATCCGGCGCCTGCCCCTTCCTAAAGAGCAGGTGGCAGGTCTTAGGTGACAGGTGTCAGGAAAACCAAAATCACATCTCCCTGGCGACGCGGAGATTATTGCCCTGCGTAAACCGCTCAACCGTATGGCGCATCTTAGGCGTGTCCTAATAAAGATGAATTGGGTAGGCGGCGAGAACCAAGCGCGAAAAAAGCTGCGAAGAAAATAGAGATTGGGGACCAAGAAGGAGCGCCAATGTCGAACCAGGAAAGTGTAAGCTATGCCGCTCGAGCGCCGTTTGCGCCGTCAGCGGCGAGCCGCGGAGGTTCACGCGCTGCCGATGAACGCGCTGATCGTTCCGCCGCCGATCGCGCTCCGAGTCTATCGAACGCGGGGCCGGACGCCATTTGGGGCCATTACAATAACTATCGGTCCAATGGCCTCGCGGTATCGACGGTGGTGCATGCAGTCCTGATCGGATTGATTTTGTGGGGCGCGACGTTCCATTCACAAATCGCAGAGAAGATTCAGCCGCACGAAACGGTCACGCTAATCGCGCCCTCGCCAGACACGTATACGTTGGCTCCTGCAAAAGAAGAGGTTAGCGGAGGCGGCGGAGGTGGCGAGCATGCGCGTTTGGAGGCACCTAAAGGAAAATTGCCGAAAATGGCGATGAAGCAGATCACGCCACCCCAGATCGTTGTGCGGAATGAAGCTCCGAAGTTAGCGGTCGAACCCACAGTGGTTGCCCCGCCACAAATACGGGTTGCGGAGAACCGCATGCCGTCTTTGGGGAATCCGATGAGCGCGCTTCCTTCCGCGCCGCCGTCGAATGGGATCGGCTCGGGTGGTGGCATTGGATCGGGCACTGGCAGCGGCGTCGGAGTAGGCCACGGACCGGGCGTTGGTCAGGGCGCTGGCGGCGGCATTGGCGGAGGAGTCTTCAAAGTGGGCGGCGGAATCTCCGCTCCCAAGCCGGTTTCGACGCCGGAGGCGCAGTACACGGAAGAAGCGCGCAACGCCAAGACACAAGGCACGTGCATTCTGTGGTTGATCGTCGATACCGAGGGGCATCCCCGGGATATTCGCGTGGTTCACGGGCTGGGACATGGACTGGAAGCAAAAGCGGTGGAAGCGGTCAAGCAGTGGCGTTTTGCGCCGGCGATGAAAGATGGCAAGCCGGTGAATGTGCAGATCAGTGTAGAGGTGGGATTCAAGCTGTATTGATCCTAAGTCGGGTGGAGCCGGCTCCTACTGCCCACCCCGGCCTCACCCCCACGATTTACTGTAGTAATACGTAGGGAGACAGCCTGGATTTCTTCTCGCACCCTCGCTTGGCGGGAAAAAGTTGCACGGTTTTCGTCGTCTTCTGGAAAAAGTTGCGCGGTTGTCCTCCTGGAATAGTTCGTTCTCATCCGAAAAAGCAATAGTCGTACAGCGAGGCTTGCAGTCAATTACAGAGCCAACCCGATACGAGGAAGGCGCCATTTTCTCTAATCTCTTTTTGAAAGCTGAATGCTCCCGAAATTTATAAGAGCAATAAGCGTTGAAGGAGAGACTACCGTGGCGACTTGCGTAATTTCCGCGACAGCACCGAACGTGGTTCCTAGCGTGGTTCCCGATGTTCCTGCCAAGAAACAAGCCAGTTGGGACGATTCCCAGCGCACCCTTGTTCAGCGCGCGCAAGCAGGCGACGAGCAAGCCTTTGCTACTTTGTTTCAGATGCATCAGAAACGCGTCTACTCGGTGTGCTTGCTGATGACAAAAGATGTGGCCGAAGCAGAAGACTTGACGCAAGAAGCATTCCTGCAGGTTTTTCGCGCGATCGGCAGTTTCCGAGGGGACTCGGCGTTCTCCACCTGGCTGTATCGGGTCGCGGTGAACACGGTGCTGATGAAGCTTCGTCGCCGAAAATCTCCGCCAGCGATTTCTCTTGATCAGCCGGTGTCGCCGGATTCGAACATCCGGCGCGATTACGGCCAGAATGATCCGGCCCTTTCAGGCGCGATTGACCGCATCGCTCTGCGCCGCGCGATCCAGGAGCTTCCAGAAGGCTGCCGGACGGTCTTCGCCCTGCACGAGGTCGAAGGCTATCAGCATCACGAGATTGCCCAGCTGCTGGACTGCTCGATCGGCAACTCCAAATCGCAGCTTCACAAAGCGAAGCTGAAAATGCGCGACCTGCTGTTTCCGAAGAAGAAGGCAATTCGCCGCCGTCAGACCGTACAGGCGTCGGAGGAAGCAGCGGTTTGGAACAGCGACACCCTCGGCCAATTGTCTGGCTTGTATGGCACATATGACAGCGCAGCCAGCGAATAGCTAACGGAGTTGGGACGAAGACCTGAATTTGAGAGGACCAATGTCTGTAGCTTTAGGGGCCATTCTAGTAGTGGAGCCAGAAAGCGGGAAGGCCTTCGAGAATATAGGCAATCCCGAGGCTTCGTATGTCGAGCGAACAGACTTTCTTGCCAGCGGCCCTCTAAGTTGTGTCGAAATTCTTGGGCGATCGGTGGTGGAGCGTACCATCGAGCGTTTCGCTAAAGCTGATGTGGAAACAATTTCAGTGCAAGTGCAGGCAGGCGCGCTTCATCTGCTGCCGACGTTCCGAACGTCGTTCAAGAACGTTGGCATCCGTGTGGCGGATGACTTGTGGATAGGAGTGGCTCAGGCCCTACGACAATTTTCCGAGAGCGGCATCGATTATGCGTTCGTCTGCAGGGCAAACGCATACGTGGAAGCCGATCTCATCGATCTTTTTCAGTTCCACCGGCAGACCAGGCAGACAGTGACACGTGCCTCCGATAACGACGGATTCTTGGATTTGTGGATCGCGTGTTGCGGTGAGTCTGCCCAGGCCATGTTTACCGATCCTGAAACCACGCCGCGAACGGGCAAAGACGGGGGCTGGCCGATAACTTATTTCGTAAAGGAATATGTCAATCGGCTCGCGCACCCACGAGACCTGCGGCGACTGGTAGGCGATGCTTTTCGCAGACGCTGCGGGGTAATTCCGGTGGGTCAGGAAATCAGGCCGGGAGTTTGGGTCGATGAGGGAGCGCAGATCGACCGGCGCGCTCGGGTCGTGGCTCCGGCTTACCTGGGCTGCAGATCAACCATCAGGGAGGACACTTTGATTACGCGCTTCAGCAATATTGAAAGTTTTTCATTCGTCGATTGCGGAACTGTGATCGAGGATAGTTCAATTCTTACGAATACCTATGTCGGGATTTGGCTCGACATGTGTCATGCGGTTGTGCAAGGCAACCAGCTTTTGAATCTGGCGCACAACGTCTCGCTGGAGATTGCCGACCCGAGTTTGATCCGGGTAAACAAGGTGGTCAAGAAAGAGGCGAAGGCAAATCTTGCCATGATTGGTTGCGCCTGAAGGGGCTGAGTTTTTCGGCCTCACCAGGAAGCAGGAAGTCGACGATGTTACAAAGCACGCAGTTCGCGCCATGAGGACTGCATGCCAATTTTAGCCAAGGGGTGAATGACAATGCATAAGAGTGGGCCCGTAATCATCATGCAGCTGCCGGAAAGATTGAACCACCGGGACGTGCAAACCTGTTCGAGCGAACTGGATCCAATCCTCGAATCCGACCGTCCCCGCATCGTTCTCGACTGCTCGCTGGTCCAGTATATGGACAGCGCCGGAGTGGAGATGTTGCTGCGCTGCGTGCAGGAAGCGATGAAGCGCGACGGAGATCTAAAGCTGGCGGCGGTTTCTCCGGCGGCGGCCACGATTCTGGAGTTGATGCGGGTCGACCGCTTGTTTGAAACCTTCGAGACCACTGATGAAGCGGTGCAAAGCTTCCATGCCTTCACCATGCCCACGATTCCGCAAACTGAGCCAACCTCGGGCGTTTACGGAGCCTTCGCGGATCTCAAAGCGGCCAGCTAGGCACGATTTGTCGGTGTTAGAGACGACGTTAGACGGGAACGCGGGAGATGACAATGATTCTACGGCACAAGATACTCGCCCATGTCGTCTGGAGCGGGTTGCTCCTTTGGTCGTCGTTCGGAGAGGTGTTACCCGCTCTTGGACAGCAACCCTCCGCGGATAATCTTGGGCAGTCACAGTCGTCTGGCGCCAGCGCGCTGCCAGATAGCCCAGGCGCAACAGCTGGAGTGTCCGCCTCGGACAAACAATCGTCGGGAACGCCTATGCTAGCGCAAGCCCAGGCGCCGCCGGATTCTCCGGTTGCTCCGCAGAGGCCAGTGGGTACGGCAGCGGCTGAGGCACCTTATGTGAGCGGCGTCGCGGCGTCTCAACCAGCGGGCGTTGCGATCGCGCCGGCCAAACAGCGCCGGCTTCGCACCATTCTAATAAGGACGGGAGCGATTATCGGCGCGGGCGTGGCCATTGGAACTGTGGTGGCATTGAGCGAAGCTACATCGAGCAAGCCGTCAGGAGCGCACTAATCCTGATGAGCATCTCGTGGGGAATCATCTCAGCCATGTCAGAGCGGTCGGTAAAGATCATATCTTTCTCTGGAATCGATGGCGCCGGGAAGAGCACCCAGATCGACGCTCTCAAGTGCCGACTCGAGCAGGCCGGGCTGCGTGTTAAACTGCTCACCTTTTGGGACGATGTTGTGATTCTCGCGAAATTCAGAGAAGCCGTAAGTTATAAGGCGTTCAAAGGCGATCGAGGGATTGGAACTCCGACAAAACCCTTACACCGGCGCGATAAGAATGTATCGTCGTGGCCGGTCGTGGCGGTGCGATTTTTTCTTTACTTCGCCGACGCGTTGAATCTCAAGCTCAAGGTACATCGAATGCAGAAAGGCGACGTGAACGTAGTGATCTTTGATCGCTATATTTACGACGAACTGGTGAATGTGCCGCTGAATCGCTGGCTGCCGCGGGGGTTTGCGCACCTGGTGTTGAAGCTGATTCCTAAGGCGGACGTGGCCTTTCTGATCGACGCCGATCCGGTTCTGGCGCATGAACGAAAACCAGAATATCCTCTCGAATTTGTCCGGCGAAATCGTGAATCTTATCTTGCCTTGAGCCGGCTGAGTGGCCACATGACTCTGATCGATCCGCTCTCAGCGGAAGCGACCAAAGCCAAAGTGGCAGGAGCGCTCGCGAACCAATTGCCGCCGGCGGCCGCGGGCTTTTCTACAGTTTCAGCGCTAGGTTAATTAAAGTTTTTCAGATCAACCCTTCGTTGTCGGCTGGCTCCTACCACGCATCTAATTAATAAATTTCGAGTTACTGAATTTCTAATTGATGGATCGCGCTCCATACAGCAACATCTATGGGGGATAGCTCATCGAAGCTAGACCGTTGGTGAGGCGGGAAAAAGAATGAAGATTTGTCTGGTGACCAGTTTTCCGCCGAGCCATGGGGGACTCAGTGAGTACGGGCTTCACATTGCCCAGGAGTTACAGTGCAATCCGTTCTTAAGCCTTACGATTCTCGCCGATAGAATTGACAGCGGACAGGCGGAGCTGCCGGAGTTTTCTGTGCAACGCTGCTGGTCATTCAATGATCCGGGGAGCGTGAGCCGGATCGTCAAGGCGATACGCGACCTGAAACCGGATGTAGTCTGGTTCAATCTGCTGTTCAGCACGTTCGGGCGCAATCCGTTGGTTGCTTTCTCTGGACTGATGACACCTCTTCTTGCGCGGTTGAATGGGTGCTACACCCATGTCACGCTGCATCATCTGATGGATACCGTTGATCTGCGGGACGCGGGCGTTCGGTTCGCGCGGACCTATCGTTGGGCGGGCGCAGTGGCCACGAGAATTCTGTTGCTGTCGAATTCTGTGTCGGTGCTCATGCCCGGATATCGCAAGATCCTCGCGGAGAAATATGGCAGCGACAACGTGGATGTGCGATCCCACGGCATTCTGACGCGACGGCCGGAGCCGCCTGACTTCTCGCGGCGTGGCAATCCCGAACACCGCATCCTCGCCTTCGGGAAGTGGGGCACTTACAAACGGCTGGAACTGATGATCGACGCCTTCAACCTCATCGCCACGAAGGTACCCAACGCCCGGCTGATCATCGCGGGAGGCAATCATCCGCAGGCAAGCGGTTATGTCGAATCTCTCAAAGAACAGTGGAAATGGAACCCGAAAATTGAATTCACGGGCTACGTTCAGGAGGACGATCTGCCCAATCTTTTTCAGAGTTCGTCCGTGGCCGTGATGCCTTATTCCTCTTCCGCGGGCTGCAGCGGAGTCGCGCATCTGGCCTGCGCTTACGGTGTGCCCATCGTGTGTGCGGACCTAGCAGATTTCCGACAGATGGCAGAGGGCGAAGAGTTGGCGATAGGCTTTTACAAGCCGGGGAATGCGGCAGATCTCGCCGACTGTCTGATTCGTTTTCTTGAAGACCCGGCGCAACAGCAGGCGATGGCAAATCAGAATTTTTCGGCCGCGTTGCGTATGACGATGCCAAACATTGTGCAGAAGTATCTTCGCCATTTCGAGTTGCAACAACGGACTCAGGCGCTGAAATATGCGGCGAAGGTGCGCAGGCTGCCCAATTGGATACCGTCGAAATCACTGCTACTGCGCACAATCACACGCGACTCGCTGAGTCGGTTTTATCGTTCAGCTATGCCGCGCTCGCCTTTGCATGCCCGAGATGGGAACAATCTATTGGACGGTGACGGTAACAGTCGTGGAGAGTTGTATGGGAGTAGAGCTTCCGGCAATGGTGACGGAGTAGGTGTTCGGAGCGGGAACGGCCTGGGTCGCGGAACCTGCGCCACCGCAAGAAACGGCAACCATGCTGATTCCGACGGCACACAGCAGAGCCAGGCGGCGAAGCAGGTATCGGCATTGCGAAGCGCGGCGGCCGAGAGTGGCGACGGACACGAACCCGGCAATTCCGAAGGGCAGCAAGAAAGTCGCGAAGAGCGGGTTGCCGCTGCGCTGGCTTTGCGCCCCGACCACGGGAGCGGCGGAAATGGTAAGGGTGGAAACCGCGCGGCTCGCGCCGGGAGTAATAGTGATGGGCGAGAAGGAGC
Source organism: Terriglobales bacterium (assembly GCA_036513715.1). Taxonomy (GTDB): domain Bacteria; phylum Acidobacteriota; class Terriglobia; order Terriglobales; family Acidobacteriaceae; genus Acidiflorens. The sequence continues at coordinate 13,803 of DATBYM010000065.1, read as the reverse complement.
AGCTTAGCGAACTGGGAAGACCGGCGCAGGAAAGCGTGATGGCGTTGTTGAAGGCCCCGGATTGCGGCGTCGCGGTCACGGTGAGCGCGGCGGATTGGCCGGAGGCGAGCGTCAGCGCCGCGGGAGAAGCATCGAAGGTTACGGTGTTGGTGCCGCCTCCACTGCACGCCGGCGAGTAACTGATCGGCCCCGCCATGTGGTTCGCCATAGTCGGCTTGCCGACTGCTTGCACGAACAATTGATAGGCACCCGTCGGAATTGGATAACTGCACAAATTAAGCGAGTGCAGACCAGGGGCAAATTCGGCCAACTGCATGAGATCCTGACCGTCAGTGCTTATATACACGCGATAAGAATCGATAGTGCTCTCACTTCCGCTGATCGCCCATTGCAGGGTGTCAGCGGAAAGAGATGGGGTGATGGTAAAGCAGTTAGTGATGCCTGACTCGATCTCAGTACCCTCTTCGTAATCGTTCCAGGTTACAAGTTGCAGCTCGGGTAGCGGCTTCGCGGAATTGTAGAGGCCATTGATTTCAGAGAGTGTCTGCAACCACGTCTGGCCGCATTGCTGGGACATGATCCGGTCGGATCCCCAGGACGCCAGGGTATCGTTGAATCCCTTATAACTTGCGCCCACGGTTTGCTCACTGGGGAATGTCATCCCGGTATCGTAGAAGCTGGTGAGATAACTCATGCCGTAGTCGGAGGTCGTCGGCATTACCCATGAATAACTGCCATCGCTGAGCGTATGCGTAAAACCGTTGTTATTTTGAAATAGAAAGGCGGGCTGCGTGCTCAGCGCGGCGGCGACTGCATTCCAGTCGATCGAATAGGAAAGGTCAATATTGAAGTTAGTGATCATTGGCTTTCCTTCGATTGTCATATAAGCGGGCGAAGGAAAATAAGTTTGTTCGATGTATTGCAATTGCTCTATCAGCGCCTGCTGCGGAGAGCAACCGGGGCAGGAATCCCATTTGATTGCGCCCTGGTCAACCATAATTGCAAACGTAAAGCCGGGATGATTTTCCGCTTCCGCCATGACGAGTTGCGTTGCCTGGTCGATCGAGTTATTAGGGCCATACCAGTCGATGATCACTCCAGTTATGCCTCGGCTGATCATATCCGTGATTTGGCTCTTGATCTGCGCGGGATCGGTTGAGCTGTAGCCGACATCCATGTGATTGTTTTGTCCAAACCAGAGCATTAAGTGGGCATAGATCTTAGTCGTCGCCCCAGAATAGAGCAGAGTGTGAATGTCGTCCTTACTGATATTTCCTGCCCCTAAGTTGCCATTGGACTGGCTCACGAAGGTGTTCGCCGCGCTTGTGTTATTGGAGGTTTGAGCGGCGAGCGTTGTGGTCGGCACGACATAGTTCCCCGCCGAACACACCGCTGGCAATGCCACGAGTATGACTACATTAACAAACCGTTTAAACATCGGGCCTCAAAAGCGCTAGCGAGCCGAGGTTCGCTTTGCTAGCTCAAATCACACATCGGCCAAAACAGTAGGGAGGCGGCGCCCGCCTGCAAATTTCCTATGAATTGACCGGGAGTTTAAAAAACGAGATGAGCGTAGCAGAGGATTGCAGGTGACGTAAGGTTACTTCGGTTGCGGGAACTAAGGTATTAACTCGTTACGGGCGAGATTACAGCCTCCGGGTAGGTGGTTGACATGCAATAACGACGGGTAATAGTTAGTGCATCTGGCCGGATCGGTCAGCGGCTAGCCTCGGTCTTAACACTCCGCAACCTGATCTTAGCTCTGATATTTTCTGAACTCTTACGGCTTCGCCGGTGAAATGATAGTAACGTTTTTGGCCGTATAGCGAGTGCCGTCGAAGCGCGTCTGCACGCTGACGTCGGCCCCCTGCCGCCAATTGTCGTCTACGGCGAACTTCGACGGATCGAAGTTAATTTCATAGGTCTTGTGATCGGTGACCGAGTTTAATACCAAAAGGCCGGAACGCAGATTCACGGCGACGACCTCGCCGGCAAAAGTAAACGTGGCTCCTGGGAGAGCGAGGACTGAGATCTCGCGGGCCGCATCGCGGCCATTATTTTCGGAATCGAATTTCACGTTGACCAGGGTTCCGGGTTCTAGCTCGGTTGCGGGAACCGTGCGTTCTCCTTGCAGGATGCGAGTAGATGAGTTCAGTCGAACGCGCATCGGTTGCGGTGAGAGCGCATCGCTCACCAACAACTCACCCCGACCTGGATTATATGAAACCACCGATCCCTGACTCTCACCTTGTGCCGCATGGGTATTGAAGCGAATGTTGCGAGCGAAGACGGCTGTGCCGTTCAAAATGGTATCGACATAAACACGATCACCTTTTTTCAAGTCGGTCGGCGAAGTTACCTGGCCGTCGCGGTAGACACGAGTGCGCGCGTCGAAGAGGATCTTCATGCGGCCTCCGCCGCCGAACGGACGCACGGTGAGCTGATCGCGCACCCGATCAAGCTTCTCAATGGTGCCACCAACCAGCGTTACTTTTGACTTGGAAAGCGGCGGCAGATCCGGCAGAAGGCTGGCGGGGTCGATCGCGTTATCCGACGATGTGTTGTCCGCAGCGCCTTCGGCGGTGAGCGCCTCTTCTCCCTTGTCTGCCTTGGACGGTGCGGGCGCAGACGTCGCGGACGTAGAAGTGGAGGGCGACAATGCTGCCGACGGCGGAACCGCGGCCGGCGGAACTTCGGCCAATGATGGCGGCTGGCCGGGCTGCAGCGGAGCCGCTTGCCCACTGGCGATGCCGACCAGCATCAGAAAACAAATCAGCAAATTATTGCGCACGTATCTCTCCCCGATTCTTTGTCTGCTTGAAGCTGTTATTGGATGCCGGGTGACGAACGCAGGGTAGCCATAATTCGCGCGAAAAAGAGCGACTGGATGACAAACAAATTCCCTGCCCCGGCATCGAATATACGCCGAAAATATCGTGACATTTACGCAGTTGAGGGATGGCTTAATGTCTTGGAATCGATGGCGGATGATGCGCTGCGCGCGATGGGGGATGATCGCTTTGGTGATGGGAGTAACGGCCGTCGTGGCCCCGCACGCGCGAGCGGGAGATCTCAAAATCAATCTGCCCAGGCGCAGTCACCTTACGCCTGTACAACGCTTGAATCGCGAGGGCGTTGAGGCCGTCAAGAAGCGCAATTACAAGAAGGCCGAATCGCTTTTCTATAAGGCTTATCTGCTCGATCCGAACGATCCCTTCACGCTCAACAATCTCGGCTACACTTCGGAGCTACAAGGGCAGGTAGAGCGGGCACAGAACTTTTATGTTCTAGCGGCGAAGCAGGCCACGGATGCGATCATCGACCAATCGACGTCAAAGCTAGTGAAGGGTCGGCCGATCAATGAGGCGCTCGCGGTTCCGGAACTGCCGCTACAAATTAATCACGACAACGTTGAGGCGGTGCGGCTGCTTTCCGAGGGGCGCGGTTCGGAAGCAGACTTGCTGTTGCAGCAGACGTTGAAAAAGGATCCTAACAATGTATTCACGCTGAATAATCTGGGCGTCGCCAAAGAGATGCAGGGCGAATCGCTGGAGGCGCTGCAATATTACCGCGCCGCTGCCGATCGTCATTCGAGCGCCGCTGCTGTGGTGACAATAGCTCGTTCGTGGAGAGGAAAAGCTGCCAGCGACATGGCGGCAGAGAATGCCAAGGCGCTGAACCGCCATATGGAAACGCACAATACTCCAGAGGCGCGCGTAGCGGAATTGAATCTGCGCGGCGTATCGGCGGTCAATCGTAACGACCCGGCCGCGGCGAATGAAGATTTCCGCAAAGCTTATGCAATCGATCCGAGCAACGCATTTGCGCTTAACAATATTGGGTATGTGTCTGAGTTGGAGGGCGACCGGGAGACGGCGGAATTTTTCTACAACAGCGCACGGAAGGCCGCGGGAGCGAACGAGAAGGTCGTCCTGGCAACGCGGCGCGCGGCCGAGGGTCGCAAGCTATTTGAGGTTGCCGAAGACAGCGACACCAAGGTCGAGACCAAAGTGGGCGAGGAGCGGGCGGCGCGGCCGCTCGAAGGAGAACCGATCGGACTGCGACACCGGGATAATTCGATGGTGCAGGAGCCGAGTTCCCCACCGGCTAAGCCGTTGCAGCCGGTGGAAAATCCACTGGAACCGCCGCACAACCGCTGAGCTATTGAGTCATCGAGGGGTTGCATCATTGGAGTGATTGAGCGCAGCGATTCAATGACTCAACGCCGACTCAATCCGCGGTTTACGAATCGCTTTCCATCTCGAGGAAGCGTCCGATGTCCGATTCCGGATCGTAGGAGAAATAGCGCACGAGATTCTTGAAGTAGCGCAACAGCGTGTTGACGCTGGTGTAATACCAGCAGCAGTTGGTCATATCGGGCGAAAAGCCGCATACAAACTGGAAGCGATTCAGCAGCACGGGCAGCTGCGACAACATCGCGGCGGCCACGCGATGATTGCCATCGAGAATCGTCAGTGGTCCTTTGTCGCCGACGCCAATGAGCAGAACCGTTGGATTAACACTGCCTTCCTGAACACCGCTGCTGACGCGGCGTAGTTTCTGGAGAAATTCGTCGTCGTCGACAGGGCCTTCCAATTTCTTTCGTATGCGCTCGACCACATCTGTCAGATAAAAACTGCCCTGAGCGACGCGCCGCCACTGCGCGCGCGGGAAAAAGCGGATGCGCGCGAGGTCTTCGGAAGTGAGTTCGACCTCGAACCATTTAGTGTCGAGCGGCAACTCGCGCCACATGGCGCCTCGCCGCAGGAAGAGCAGCGCCCGCCGCACGGCATTCTCCTTCGAATTGGAGGTGTCGGGGCGGCTAACGAGTTCTTCGAACTCGCCGCGATATCCATCAAACTCCGAATGATGGAACTCGCTCTTGAGAAAGTCGGCAATGACCTCGTCTTCGCTTAAGGGGCGCAGCAGACGCAGGCTGCCATAAGTGTTCAATACTACGGATGTGGCCTGATGCAGCAAAAGCGGAGCGAGCAGCGTCAGCAGCAGCACCACCATAAGCGCCAGTTGGACCAGAATCACTTCACGCAGCGTCTGGTGGAAAGCGTAGACGCCGAGCGTCAGCATGGCGCTAAAGGCCAACTGCAGCCAACTGGTGTTCGCAATCTTGCGCGACATCTCGTAGGTGATAATCACCGAACTCAGCGAATACACGCCGGTGGTTATGGCATAGAGGATGAGCAGCGAAGCCAGGGAGCCATAGTTGGCCATGGCAAAATGAGCGCCGAAAAGAGTTTTCCAAAGAAAGTTGGGGACCATCCACAGGCCGCAGATGAGAACGGTCAAGATCACGAACACCATGCCGAAGGAGAGGAACAATACAGACCTATCCTCTTGTTCACCGGGGGCGGCGGCGGCGGAAACCGGGAACATCGTATTGACCACCGACCAGGCGCACATATTTACCAGACGGCCCACCAGCGCGACGGCGGCGTAGAGACCCGCTTCATTCGGAGGGAAGAAGTGCTTCACCAAAATGATGTCGAAGTTGTTGATGACGGTCTGGCTGGAAAAAAAGACGATCGCCTGCAGGCCTTCGCGAAAAGAGCCGGGGATGCGGCGAAGATTGAGCTGGGCGACGCTCGGAGTGGGATAAGCGAAAAAATAAGAGACGACAATGGCCAGAACACTGGCCAGCACGGCCCCTTTCACACCCAAGCCAAGGCTGGTCAGCAGGACGATGCCGCCCACTCGAACCAGTCCCTCCAGCATGAAGTTAAACGCCAGAGGCTTGAAGGCGTGGATACCTTGGATGTATCCGCGGCGCACCCCGAGCGGAATGTAGAAGGCGGTACCCAGTGCGAGCAGCCTGACCAGGACGAGATCGGGCAGATTTAAATAACTGGTGAGGGCGTGGCCAAAGAGGAAGATTACGAGGCCAAGACTGACTCCCGCCGCCCAGGCGCGCTGATGCAAACTGACGAAAACGGCGACGCGATCCTCGGTCGTTGTGTAGCGGGCAATATACTTCGCGCACACCGTCTGGAATGAGAGTGTGACCGCCGACATCAGCATGAGCATGGTGTAGACGGCGGTGGCGTGCGCGAATCCCGAGGGACCAAGCAGGCGGGCGGTCGCCACGTTGTAGATCAGGTTGGTGACGCCCACAAACCCAGATCCGGCGAGCAGCGTGAGCGTTCCGCCCAAGAGTTTCGAGCGCACCTTCTTCGTGGCGACGGCAGCGCTCGCGGCGGCAGCCGTTGCGACGATCGGGCTGACCGTTCCCGAAGCGACGGCTGCTTCGTTCGCGTCTTTAGTTGCGCTCGTTTCGGGATTCGCTTCGATCATCATGACATCCGGGGCCCTCGCAACGGTTCTAAAATAAGGTGAAGCGCACGACCGGAAGCAGAGTGCTTCGCGATGATCCGGCGAAGTCGTAGAAAGTCTGCTGTTGGACGCCAAAGGACAGGCGGATCGGATAGGACACCGGCACATCGGCGCTGCCATCCTTCAGACTTCCGTGAACCGGGCGTACGTAAGAGACAAGAAACTCGCTTTGCGCGTTGTCATATTCGTGATAGCCCAGCCCTCTTGAAAGCACGAAAGAGCTCTGCACACTCCAGCGCGGATTAACGCGGAAATCGAAGCGACCGCCCGGCAGTAGCGCCTGCGCGGTAACGTAGCGCGTGCCGTTCACCTCCCAGGAACGCAGGTCTTCCGCCAAAATTGCGGCCGTGATCCGGTTGCCGAACTTATGCTGGAGCCCGGCATAGGTGGAAGTGTTGAAGTATTCTGTAACCGTCGGCCGGAAGAGCAGATCGCGCGCCGAGTATCCGGTGATCAGAGAAGTGCTGCCCCATGGCCGTCCAACTGTGAATTCGATGTTTGCCGAAGCATCGCGCGAGTGCAGGTCCTGATCGAGGAATGGGCCTGCCTCCCGAACCGCGCTGCCGGTCACGGAAAGCCAATTGAAAAATGAGCTCGTGGATAGGTAGAGAAACTGCCTGAACAAGTTCTGGCTCATGTACACGGGAGAAACTGTGTCGCGCCGGACGGTGAATTGAATTCCGCCGTTGAAGTTGATGGAGTTCGATCCGAAATGAAGTACGGGTGCAATACCACCGTTGAAGAAAGTGTCGAAGGTGTGGCGAGTTTGGATGACATTCACGCTCGGAAATAAGAGTGTGCCGTCGGTTAGACTCTCGCCGACAAAGCCGGAAATTGGCGGCAGGCCCTCGATGTGGATGCGATAGTGGGACTCGGCCATGCTTTGAAACGAGTGGCGTGGAGGCGGGAGCAGAGACGGATCGGTCACCCTCAAGAGCCGTGCATCCAGAGTGTAAACGTTGATGTCCTCGAGCACTGGTGCGAATGAAGCGTCGGGCAGAAAACTCACGACGCGATTAATCTGCCTGCCTTCTTCGTCGGCTAATTGATACTGCGCCAGCTGGGCGGTTTCGTTGTTGTTATTTTCCTCGCCGGCGACGGTGCTTGCCTGGGCGAACGCGGAGAGAGCGTGGACCGTGTCCTGCCGCTGGCGAGCCAAGTTTGCCGACGCCATCATGTAGTCGTAGTCATCGCGGAAGTCGTCCGCCGGGCCTAGGCTCGCCAATTCCTCCTGAGCTTTGCTTGTTTTACCTTCGGCGAGATACGTGTTGGTCAGGCCGATGGCAACGTTGAGCGGATTGGCTCCCGCGAGGCGAGCTTTGTCGAAGTAGGTTTCGGCTAAATCGAAATCGTGCATCGCTAGAAAAATGTTAGCGGCGGCCAGGATGTCGTCGGCGGTCACCGCAGATGAACCGGCGCGCGCCTCGGCGAAACCGAGAGCAACCTGGTGACGTGCCTCATCGAAATTGCCTTGCCGCAGAAAGACCTGGGCGACCGCGAGGCGCACACCGATGCGGTCTCCGCTCGGATCATCCAACGCGCGCGCGAATCTCTGCATGGCCGCGTCTTGTTCGCCGAGGCTTAACGAGGCATCGCCGACGGCCATAAGAATCTCAAGTTTGTTGTTGCCGTATTGTTCGGCCGACTGGATGTCTTGATGCGCGGCCTCGCGGTTGCCCTGCTTGGCATGCACCTGCGCCCGCAAGGCATAGAGTGCCGGATCGTTCGGTGAGAGCTTCGCCGCAAGATCAATTTCAGCAAGCGATTGCGGGTAGCGACGCAGTCGGAAAAGTGTGTCCGCATAGGCTAGGCGCGTTGGCAATTCGTTAGGTTCTTCCGCCAGCGCTGCCCGGTATTCCGGCTCGGCGCGTGAAAAATTCTGCTCCTGACGATAGGCTTCTGCCCGGGCCAAATGATAGGCATGTGACTTGCCCAGGAGCTTTTGTGCGACTTCTAATTGAACCAGCGCGGGCTGCGGACGATGCAATTGGAGATCGGCGTAGGCCAAACCGAGATGCGCTTCGCCATAGTTCGGCTGCAGGCGCAACGCAGTGCGGAAATCGGCTAGGGCTTTCGCCGGCTCGCGCAAATCATTCAATACGTATCCGCGCGCCTCAAAGCCGGGCGCCATGTTGGGGTCGATTTCGAGAGCGCGAGTAAAATCGGCGAGCGCCTCTTGCAAATGACCGTCATGCGCGTGCACATAACCTTTGATCAGAGGTAGATCTTTGTCGTTGGCGAGAACCGAATCGTATTTGTTGGCCAATGCCAGAGCTTCGTCATAGTGGCCAAGATAGTAGAGATCGTAGGCGAGATAGACGGCGCCTTCACGGTCGTTGGGCAACTTCTCAAGAACCGCATAGCCGAGTTTCGCCGATTCCGCGTAATCAGCTTTCAGAGTGAGGTAGCGTTCACGCTCCCGTTCGACTTGTGGCCGTTCATTCATCTTGGCGTCGGCACGATCGAGCCACTGCTTTGCCAGATCAAAATTGTGGGCTTCGAGGGCGGCGTTGGCGCCTCCCGACACGATCAGAGCGTTCGTATTCGCGCCCTGGTATGCGGCCTCATAAGCCGTCTCTGCGGCGGGAAGATTCTTTTCTGAGGTGTATAAATCGCCGAGCGCGAGATAGGGCGAAAAGTCTTTGGGATGCGCCTTGGCTGCGCGTGTGAAATAAGATTCGGCGAGCTTCGGGTCGCCCTGATCGCGCGCCAGATAGCCGACAGCCGAGAGCGCGGTGCGGTTGTTCGGATCGGCTTCGAGGACTTTAGCGAATGTTTCGCGAGCCGCGTCTTTCTGGCCCAGCTTCCATTGCAGGCTACCGTAGTTGAGAAGCGAATTGAGATTCGACGGCGCGAGTGCCAGGGCCTCTTTCAAATCTTTATTCGACGCGTCAAGGTTGCCCGATGCGGCTTCGATAGAAGCGCGTAAACGCAGCATTTCCGGCCGCGCGGCATCGGGCACCTGGATTTGATTGATCTCTGCAGCAGCAGCGTCGAGTTGCTGCGTCGCGGCGGCTTGATCTTCCAATCGCACATCGGCTTCGTACAAATTAAGGCGAAGCTCAATCGGATAGAGCGGCCCTTCGGGAACGCGCTTGGGCAGATTGCTGAGCGCAAGATTGTATTCCGTGCTGGCGTCGGCGGTTCGATCTTCTGACTCGGCAATCGCACCGAGAATTGCGTGCAGGCGATAATTGTTGAGATCAACTCGGCGGGCATCCTCAAGAAAACCACGCGCGGCATCGGCTTGGCCTACATTCACCAATGCCTGCGCAGCGCTGAGATCGAGCCCGAGATTCCCTTTGGCACCTTTTGCCAGCCGAACATAGAGATCGGCCGCCTCTTGCGGCTTGCCTGCTAGTTGATAGGTGTAGGCCAGTTCGGCCTGAACGTCTGAGTTTTTATTGGGGATTGCTTGCAGGCTGGCGATCGCCTGATCATATTGACCCTGGTCGCGATATTGACCGGCGACCGCGCGCAAAACTTCGGGATCTTTTGGGGCGCGATTGCGGGCGCGAGTTAGATAGCGGGAAGAGTCGTTGATGTTTCCCAGTTGCTGATAAGCGTGCGCAATCAAGATTTCGGTATGCGGAGTGGGCTGCAGGGCATCGGCTCGCAACAGCGAATCTAGAGCGCGTTGAGCGTCTGAACGCAGCAGAAGCTCTCCGGCCAGTTGCAGGCTGTTCGCATCTTTCGGATTCGCGTCGACGACCCGGCGCAGCAATTGTTCTGCTTCGGAGTCGCGGCCCATCTTGGCATAGGTCTGCGCCAGGCCGGCCAAACCTCGGACAGATCCGGGCTGAAGCTGAAGTCCGCGGTTGTAGGCATCGACCGAGGCTGGATAGTGCTCGGCGAGGCGGTCGGCGTATCCGAGCAAGAACCAGAGCTCGGCATTCTGCGGCGCCGATTTGGCCGCCTGCTCGGCGAAGGTTACGGCAGCCGCATAGTCATTTCTCTGCAAGGCTTCCTGCGCAGCCCGGGCGCGACGAGCGACGTCGATGCTCGATCCCCAACCCAGGTTCGAGCCGTTCTGTTGTGCGTCACCGTTCGTTGTCGCTTCGCTTGAAGAATTCCGCTGATTCGCGGGCGCGGCGCTACCGCCCTGGTTGACATCGTAGGTCTGACCGAGAGCGTAGGCTGGTGGGAAGCTCAACCCTGAGCTCACAAGAAAAAAGATGATCGAGCGGCTGACGAAGCGGCTTTTCACTGGTTCACCATGCGATAAATCTTCAGCCTACCTCCCGCATCCCCTTGATAATTTTCTGCGGTGTTCTTCAGATGCGACTCCCGGAGTTAGGGCTGCTTTGCAAAAAACTGCATCATTATCCCTGCTCGTTTGCGCCCGCGAACGCTGGAAATCAGCAGTAAACCCTTGGCCACCATTGCGAATCCAACCTCTGCCGACCGAAAAATGGAGCCACTATCGTGAGCACTACCGAAAGTTACTCTCGTCCGATTCCGCTGTTTGCCATCGTGTTAGTGGCGCTGGCGGTCCACGGACCTCTTTTGTTCATGCAGCTCCCCGCTGGTTCGTTCGACACCAATTTCCATATTTTTTTCGCCTCGCACTATGCCAGTCACTGGTTCGATCCGTGGAACGCGAAGTGGTTTGCCGGCTTTTCGCAAACTACTTATCCGCCCCTGACTCACCAATGGATTGCTCTGCTGTCGAATGTGGTTGGTTTGAAGATGGGGTACATGTTGGTGCAGTTGATCGCGGTGATGCTGCTGCCGGTGGGCGTATTTCGTTTCGCCAAAATCTGGGTCAATGAGCGAGCGGCCAGCTACGCGGCGCTGGGCAGTGTATTTCTTGGCGCGTTGGCTTTTCTGGTCTATCAGGCTGGACAGCTGGCGACTGTCACTTCGACCGCTCTCTACCTGAATGCGTTGCCCTATCTCTACGAATGGATCACGACTGCTGCGAGCCGTTCCCTTCTCAAGGGCGTCGCCATCAGCTGGACGGCTGCCGCAGCCCATCACGTTACCTTGATTTTCGGCGTCGTATTTTTTGCACTGCCGGTGCTGTGGGTCGCGATTCTCGATGCCCGGGAGCCGGTTGAGGATGTTGATGCGCGCGATCCTGACGTTCGTGTTACAGACGAAAAAGAACGGGTGCCGGGCGCGGTTCGTGGCGTGCTGTTGCGGACGGCTGCGTTTGCGCTGATTGTTGGACTTGGGATCGGCATAGTCCTCGCTCCTTATTGGATCAGCATTCTTCGCCATCCGGTTCGGCAAATGCCGATTCCGCACGACAGCCGGTCTAACTTTCTGCTGAACTCGACCACGGCGATCAACTACTTCGTGATTCCTTATGGAGCACTGATTCTTGCGATTCCTTTCATCCTCGTGCGGGGAGCCAGGGTGCGACGCCTGCGACCGCTGCTGTTTGGCTTTTGGCTCGCATTTATCTTTGGATTAGGCGGCACAACACCATTGCCGCGATGGCTGCTCGGACGCGCCTTCGAAATTTTGACCTTCGAGCGCTTTACTTTCTGGGCGACGCTCTTGGCGATGCCGCTGCTGGGCGCGGTCGCTGTGAGTCTGCTCGATCGCTTTTCCAGCAAGGCCGCGGCTGCACTGGCCCTCGCGTCGGTGGCCACTTTGGGCGCAGCGCTGTGGTGGTTGAATGCCAATCCTTACCGGCCAACTGCAATCGTGGACGTCAATCCTGTGATTGCGTTCCTGAACCGCGACGGCCACGATTCTTATCGCTACATCACTCTTGGTTTGGGAAGCGAACTGGCGCAGGTTTCAACTTATACGAATGCAACCAGCGTCGACGGCGACTATAACTCGGCGCGCCTGCTGCCGGAGATGACGCACTACGGTTCGGCCCAGCTGACCAACGCGAAGTTTTATGGCTCTGCCGGAATGGCGTCGCTAAGGGCGATGCTTGAGCACGCGAACCGCTATGGCCTCAAATTCATTTTCGTTCACGATTCGTACTATGAGCCGCTGCTGACTTTTGCCGGCTGGCGGAAGATCGAGACTTTCGACAATGGCGAAATCACCGCCTGGTCGAAAGACGATGTGCCGCCCGCTCATCCGATTTCGTCGGACGCCGTGCCTGCGCCGTGGGAGGGAGTGTTGTGGGGAACGCTGCCGATGGGCGTGAGTTTCATAGCGATCTTTCTTGAATTGTGGCTGCCCGAGAGACGCCGCGTCTTCGTGGCCGCCGGGGTACCGGTTCGCGTGCGGCAGCCCTATGTTGCGTGAGACACAAGTGGCCTGCGGGAGGGACATGAAAACAATTTTGACCATCGTCGTCGCTACCGTCGCGCTGATAGCGGTGGGACTTCTAGGCGCTGACCAAACCAAGGCGGGCACGATCGGCTTTGCGACCGGTTCTGCCTTGCCGGGGTTGACTCCAAAAGCCGACACGCCGGAGCAGGCGGTCGCGAACCTGCTGAACGATGTGCGGAAGCGCCGTTGGAGCGAGGCGTATTCGGCCTTGTCGAAAACAAGCTCGGTCGATGAGCAAACCTTCCGCGAGGAATGGCAGGGCTCGAATGGCAGTCTGCGGACTTTTTCAAATCTTGAGGGTGATGAGTTGCGCCCCGTGCACGCAACGAACGATGACGCCCAAACTCGCGCTCGCCTGCGTTGGACTACGCCGGTGGGTCCGATCGAGGATGTGCGCGATTTTCATCTGATCCGTGAGGGCGGCACGTGGAAAGTCGTGTGGCCAAAGCAACAGGTGGAGAACGTTCCGGCCCGAGTCATTCCGGTCACTTACTTGCGATGGGACGTCGTGACGGGCGGCGGGAAGGATGAATGGGGCGCGCGCAACATCGATCCGCCACATGTGCGTATTGTGTCGATGAATGCAGTCAACTCGGCAGAAGGCTCGGTGGTGATGGGCGAGGTCGTGAACGAAGACACCGTTCCGGCGTTTGTGAATGTAAACGCCATGCTGGTCGATGGCGCGGGCAATGCGATTGACGATGAGAACAGCTTTGACAAAATTGACCATGTGCTTTTGCCGAAGCAGATCACGCCCTACCGCATCGACTTTCCGGGCATCGACCTGGGTAAGGTCAAGAATGTACACATGGATATCAAGGCGTCTCTGGTGCCGGCATCGGCCGATCCCGTGATTGGCGTGATGAATCAAAAAATTGACGCGGACGTACAGGGCAGGAGCGTCCTGCGCGGAGAATTGCTCAATCAGAGCGGGGAGACGATCAACATTCCGCATGTGATTGCGAGTTTTTACGACAACAGCGGCAAAGTGATATGGGTTTCGGATGGCTATGTCGATCAGGCGTTACCGCCTGAAACGTCCGAACCGTTCTCGGTCGATATTCCGCGCACACTGGCAGGGAAGGTACAGAGCTTTCATGTCTTGGTCAATCAATACAGCCTGGGCAAATCGTAGAATGCGTCTGCTTTTTCACGCCTGTCTCGGAATTGCGGCGGTGGTTGGCGTGGCTCGCGGAGTGTGTGCCGCGCAGGATC